>NZ_FPBH01000094.1 GCF_900116445.1 Paraburkholderia aspalathi | reverse complement strand
GGCCGAGGCCGTGTAAAAACGCGCGTGATCACCTAGACTAAATCAACCCGCTGAAACAAGAGGCGCAGATGGGGCGATTTGTCGAAGGTGCGGAACGCAGTCAGACGACACTCCTGCCGGAGTGTCTCGATGACTTTATCGCTGAAGATAATCCTGTGCGGATTGTCGACGCCTTCGTCGAAGAACTCGAACTGGCATCCCTCGGATTCGAAGGCACCACGCCGGCAAGCACCGGGCGACCTTCTTACCACCCGGCCGTGCTGCTCAAGATCTATATCTACGGCTATCTCAATCGCGTGCAGTCTAGCCGACGCCTGGAGCGGGAGTGCCAGCGCAATGTCGAATTGATGTGGCTGACCGGCCGGCTTGCGCCAGACTTCAAGACGATTGCCGAGTTCAGGCGGAACAATGGTGAGGGCATTCGCAACGTGTGCCGTCGCTTCGTGATGATATGCCGGGAGCTGAAGCTGTTTACACAAGCGGTCGTAGCCATCGACGGTAGCAAGTTCAAGGCGGTCAACAGCCGCGACAACAACTTCACGCCCAACAAGATTGCACGACGTCAGGAGCAGATCGAGCAAAGCATCCAGCGTTATCTGGACGCACTGGAGACCGCCGATCGCACTCAACCAGCCGAGGTAGAAGCGAAGACTGAACGCCTACGGGAGAAGATTGAGACGCTGCGTGAACAGATGCGCGATCTGGATCGCGCAGCGGAGCTTCTAAACGACCTGCCGGAAAAGCAGGTCTCGCTGACCGATCCCGACTCACGCTCAATGGTCTCTCAAGCCAAGGGTACGGGCGTGGTTGGCTATAACGTTCAGGTCGCCGTCGACGCCCGGCACCATCTCATCGTTACCCACGAAGTCACGAATGTCGGCAACGACCGGACGCAGTTGAGCCCAATGGCCAAAGCGGCGCGCGACGCGATGGGCAAGAAGAAAATCAAGGCACTGGCAGACCGTGGATACTTCAGCGCACCAGAGATCAAGGCATGCGACGACGCGGGCATTACGGCATTGGTGCCCAAATCACAAACCTCCGGTGCAAAGGCTGACGGTCGCTTCGACCGGGCCGACTTCATTTACATCGCCAGAGACGACCAGTATCTGTGTCCGGCAGGGCAACGCGCGATATACCGCTACACCTCGTTGGAGAGTGCCAATCTGCTGAAACTGCGGACCTACTGGAGCACTGCCTGCCCACACTGTCCGCTCAGAAAGCAGTGCACGCCGGCGCCGTATCGGCGCATTCGCCGATGGGAACACGAAGCGGTACTCGACAGAATGCAACGCAGACTGGATCGTCAGCTTGACGCGATGACAATACGGCGACGAACGGTCGAACACGTGTTTGGCACGCTGAAGCACTGGATGGGCTCAACCCACTTCCAGATGCGCAGGCTTGGGAACGTTTCGACTGAAATGAGCTTGCATGTGCTGGCGTACAACCTCAAACGCGTCATGAAGATCCTCGGATTTGCAAAGACACTGCGAGCGATGAAGCTCGCAGGCGCGTAATCTCACGCCTGCCTTTGCTTGTTGGCGTGGCGCAATCAGTTCAGTCGTAGACAACAGGAAGACAGGAAGCTGCGAAGGCGCGGCCTCACCAGTCGCTCGACAGACCGCCGGCTCACGCGTTTTTACACGGCCTCGGCC
>NZ_FPBH01000075.1:2278-5761 GCF_900116445.1 Paraburkholderia aspalathi | reverse complement strand
TGCTGGGGAGCCTGACGATTACCTACTTTCACACGGGAATCCGCACTATCATCGGCGTGGAGTCGTTTCACGGTCCTGTTCGGGATGGGAAGGGGTGGGACCGACTCGCTATGGTCATCAGGCATGACTTGTTGTCGTGATGTCTTTGGGGACAGCACAACCAATCTGGAAGAAGTAGTTTCTGGTGATGCTCACCAGAGGGGGGTTGTGTTGTTTCTGGCACAACACTGATCACTCAACCGTGCGTGGTGTCCTGCCCCCTTCGGGGGTGGGATCACTGTAAGCGCTGAAGCGCTAACACTGATCGACACAAAACACACCTGTTATAGGATCAAGCCTTACGGGCAATTAGTATCAGTTAGCTTAACGCATTACTGCGCTTCCACACCTGACCTATCAACGTCCTGGTCTTGAACGACCCTTCAAGGGGCTCGAAGCCCCGGGGATATCTCATCTTAAGGCGAGTTTCCCGCTTAGATGCTTTCAGCGGTTATCTCTTCCGAACATAGCTACCCGGCGATGCCACTGGCGTGACAACCGGTACACCAGAGGTTCGTCCACTCCGGTCCTCTCGTACTAGGAGCAGCCCCCTTCAAATATCCAGCGCCCACGGCAGATAGGGACCAAACTGTCTCACGACGTTTTAAACCCAGCTCACGTACCTCTTTAAATGGCGAACAGCCATACCCTTGGGACCGGCTACAGCCCCAGGATGAGATGAGCCGACATCGAGGTGCCAAACACCGCCGTCGATATGAACTCTTGGGCGGTATCAGCCTGTTATCCCCAGAGTACCTTTTATCCGTTGAGCGATGGCCCTTCCATACAGAACCACCGGATCACTATGACCTGCTTTCGCACCTGCTCGACTTGTCGGTCTCGCAGTTAAGCACGCTTATGCCATTGCACTATCAGCACGATTTCCGACCGTACCTAGCGTACCTTCGTACTCCTCCGTTACACTTTGGGAGGAGACCGCCCCAGTCAAACTGCCTACCATGCACTGTCCCCAGTCCGGATAACGGACCAAGGTTAGAACCTCAAACAAACCAGGGTGGTATTTCAAGGACGGCTCCACGCAGACTGGCGTCCACGCTTCATAGCCTCCCACCTATCCTACACAGATCGGTTCAAAGTCCAATGCAAAGCTACAGTAAAGGTTCATGGGGTCTTTCCGTCTAGCCGCGGGGAGATTGCATCATCACAAACACTTCAACTTCGCTGAGTCTCGGGAGGAGACAGTGTGGCCATCGTTACGCCATTCGTGCAGGTCGGAACTTACCCGACAAGGAATTTCGCTACCTTAGGACCGTTATAGTTACGGCCGCCGTTTACCGGGACTTCAATCAAGAGCTTGCACCCCATCATTTAATCTTCCGGCACCGGGCAGGCGTCACACCCTATACGTCCACTTTCGTGTTTGCAGAGTGCTGTGTTTTTATTAAACAGTCGCAGCCACCAGTTTATTGCAACCCCTTCACCCTCCTGGCGCAGGCCAGTCAAGCTACAGGGGCGTACCTTATCCCGAAGTTACGGTACCAATTTGCCGAGTTCCTTCTCCCGAGTTCTCTCAAGCGCCTTAGAATACTCATCTCGCCCACCTGTGTCGGTTTGCGGTACGGTCTTGTTAAACTGAAGCTTAGAGGCTTTTCTTGGAACCACTTCCAGTTGCTTCTTCACCGAAGTGAATGGCCTCGCACCCTTGAATTCCGCGCCCGGATTTGCCTAAGCGCCTTCTCCAATGCAAGGACCGGGACTTCCAACACCCGGACAACCTTCCGCGATCCGTCCCCCCATCGCATTTAACAATGGTGCAGGAATATTAACCTGCTTCCCATCAGCTACGCATTTCTGCCTCGCCTTAGGGGCCGACTCACCCTACGCCGATGAACGTTGCGTAGGAAACCTTGGGCTTACGGCGAGGGGGCCTTTCACCCCCTTTATCGCTACTCATGTCAGCATTCGCACTTCCGATACCTCCAGCGCACTTTTCAATGCACCTTCGCAGGCTTACGGAACGCTCTCCTACCATGCATATAAATATGCATCCGCAGCTTCGGTATATTGCTTAGCCCCGTTACATCTTCCGCGCAGGACGACTCGATCAGTGAGCTATTACGCTTTCTTTAAAGGATGGCTGCTTCTAAGCCAACCTCCTGACTGTTTTAGCCTTCCCACTTCGTTTCCCACTTAGCAATATTTGGGGACCTTAGCTGGCGGTCTGGGTTGTTTCCCTCTTGACACCGGACGTTAGCACCCGATGTCTGTCTCCCGTGATTGCACTCTTCGGTATTCGGAGTTTGCTATGGCGTAGTAATCCGCAATGGACCCCACAACCATGACAGTGCTCTACCCCCGAAGGTGATACACGAGGCACTACCTAAATAGTTTTCGGAGAGAACCAGCTATTTCCAGGTTTGTTTAGCCTTTCACCCCTATCCACAGCTCATCCCCTAACTTTTCAACGTTAGTGGGTTCGGACCTCCAGTACGTGTTACCGCACCTTCATCCTGGCCATGGATAGATCACCTGGTTTCGGGTCTACACCCAGCGACTGAACGCCCTGTTCGGACTCGCTTTCGCTACGCCTGCCCTAATCGGTTAAGCTTGCCACTGAATGTAAGTCGCTGACCCATTATACAAAAGGTACGCCGTCACCCCTTGCGAGGCTCCGACTGTTTGTATGCATGCGGTTTCAGGATCTATTTCACTCCCCTCCCGGGGTTCTTTTCGCCTTTCCCTCACGGTACTGGTTCACTATCGGTCGATCACGAGTATTTAGCCTTGGAGGATGGTCCCCCCATCTTCAGACAGGATTTCACGTGTCCCGCCCTACTTGTCGTACACCCAGTTCTTCCTCGCTGTTTTCGTCTACAGGGCTATCACCTGCTATGGCGGCACTTTCCAGAGCCTTCGACTAACAATGAAGATAAAGAGTACAGGCTGGTCCCATTTCGCTCGCCACTACTCTGGGAATCTCGGTTGATTTCTTTTCCTGCGGTTACTTAGATGTTTCAGTTCACCGCGTTCGCTTCACGTAACCTATGTATTCAGTTACGGATACTCCATAAGGAGTGGGTTTCCCCATTCGGATATCGGGGGATCAAAGCTCGTTTGCCAGCTCCCCCCCGCTTTTCGCAGGCTACCGCGTCCTTCATCGCCTGTGATCGCCAAGGCATCCACCACATGCACTTGTTCGCTTGACCCTATAACGGGTGTGTCTCATGCGCCATTCACTGGGAATGGCACGTTCGCCACACGCGCTACAGGTTGAGTATTCGTGTTGCGCCGTATTCCAAGGCGATCTTTCGATCACCTTTTCATACATTGATACAATCACAACCCTGATTCACCTACTCGACCACCCATCTCTAAGTGATCTTTCGTGAATCTCTTTACTACTTCTTCCTGATTGTTAAAGAACGACAGCCGATATAAAGCTCTGCTTCATATCACTCTGACTGGCTCAATCGCCAATGCGAA
>NZ_FPBH01000075.1:0-2139 GCF_900116445.1 Paraburkholderia aspalathi | reverse complement strand
CCGGCATTGAAGATTGGTGGAGGATGACGGGATCGAACCGACGACCCCCTGCTTGCAAAGCAGGTGCTCTCCCAGCTGAGCTAATCCCCCAGTCATGCACAGATCATCATCACACTTCGGGGTTCATCGACTAGCGCAGCCATCGCAGACAAGACAATGGTGGGTCTGGATGGATTCGAACCATCGACCCCCGCCTTATCAAGACGGTGCTCTAACCGACTGAGCTACAGACCCCTCAGTCTGTCTGACTTACTGTCTAATTTCACAGCCGATAAGCGTGAGCGCTCAACGTTCGACACGTTAGCTCGAGAAAGGAGGTGATCCAGCCGCACCTTCCGATACGGCTACCTTGTTACGACTTCACCCCAGTCATGAATCCTACCGTGGTGACCGTCCTCCTTGCGGTTAGACTAGCCACTTCTGGTAAAACCCACTCCCATGGTGTGACGGGCGGTGTGTACAAGACCCGGGAACGTATTCACCGCGGCATGCTGATCCGCGATTACTAGCGATTCCAGCTTCACGCACTCGAGTTGCAGAGTGCGATCCGGACTACGATCGGTTTTCTGGGATTGGCTCCCCCTCGCGGGTTGGCGACCCTCTGTTCCGACCATTGTATGACGTGTGAAGCCCTACCCATAAGGGCCATGAGGACTTGACGTCATCCCCACCTTCCTCCGGTTTGTCACCGGCAGTCTCCCTAGAGTGCTCTTGCGTAGCAACTAGGGACAAGGGTTGCGCTCGTTGCGGGACTTAACCCAACATCTCACGACACGAGCTGACGACAGCCATGCAGCACCTGTGTTATGGCTCCCTTTCGGGCACTCCCACCTCTCAGCAGGATTCCATACATGTCAAGGGTAGGTAAGGTTTTTCGCGTTGCATCGAATTAATCCACATCATCCACCGCTTGTGCGGGTCCCCGTCAATTCCTTTGAGTTTTAATCTTGCGACCGTACTCCCCAGGCGGTCAACTTCACGCGTTAGCTACGTTACTAAGGAAATGAATCCCCAACAACTAGTTGACATCGTTTAGGGCGTGGACTACCAGGGTATCTAATCCTGTTTGCTCCCCACGCTTTCGTGCATGAGCGTCAGTATTGGCCCAGGGGGCTGCCTTCGCCATCGGTATTCCTCCACATCTCTACGCATTTCACTGCTACACGTGGAATTCTACCCCCCTCTGCCATACTCTAGCCCGCCAGTCACAAATGCAGTTCCCAGGTTAAGCCCGGGGATTTCACATCTGTCTTAGCGGACCGCCTGCGCACGCTTTACGCCCAGTAATTCCGATTAACGCTTGCACCCTACGTATTACCGCGGCTGCTGGCACGTAGTTAGCCGGTGCTTATTCTTCCGGTACCGTCATCCCCCCACCATATTAGGGCGGAGGTTTTCTTTCCGGACAAAAGTGCTTTACAACCCGAAGGCCTTCTTCACACACGCGGCATTGCTGGATCAGGCTTTCGCCCATTGTCCAAAATTCCCCACTGCTGCCTCCCGTAGGAGTCTGGGCCGTGTCTCAGTCCCAGTGTGGCTGGTCGTCCTCTCAGACCAGCTACAGATCGTCGCCTTGGTAGGCCTTTACCCCACCAACTAGCTAATCTGCCATCGGCCGCCCCTGTAGCGGGAGGTCCTGAGATCCCCCCCTTTCCTCCGTAGAGCGTATGCGGTATTAATCCGGCTTTCGCCGGGCTATCCCCCACTACAGGACACGTTCCGATGTATTACTCACCCGTTCGCCACTCGCCACCAGGGTTGCCCCCGTGCTGCCGTTCGACTTGCATGTGTAAGGCATGCCGCCAGCGTTCAATCTGAGCCAGGATCAAACTCTTCAGTTCAAACCTGTTACTGTTTTTCGGTTCTGTTACGAACCGGTCGCTCACTCAACGTACTGACGAATGATCATCCCGTCCGAAGACGGGAAAACCTTCCTTAATACTAGTGTGAGACTTGATACTTTCGCTTATGCCAGACCCCGAAGAGCCCAGCTCGCGTCGCGCATCAAGCGCCCACACTTATCGGCTGTTAATTTTTAAAGATCGAGTCCGCATTCACTACCGAAGCGCCGCCCACTTCAACCACCCGGCACCGCTTCGTTCTGCGTCGCTGCATCAGCAGCAGAGAAACGAGATTATG
>NZ_FPBH01000084.1 GCF_900116445.1 Paraburkholderia aspalathi | reverse complement strand
CGTGCCTACGATGAGCGCGTGCACGGCATGGCCTCGCACTTTGTATGGTGCAACCGCTCGAAGGAGAGCCTCACGCTCGACGTCAAGGCCCCGCAAGCGCAGCATATTTTCGAGCGCCTGCTAGAGGACACCGACGTGCTCGTGCAGAACCTGGCACCAGGCGCCGCAGCGCGACTGGGTCTGTCGTATGAAGCTTTGCACGACAGGTATCCCCGCCTGATTGTCTGCAACATCTCCGGTTACGGATCCGATGGTCCCTATCGCGACAAGAAGGCATACGACCTGATGATTCAGAGTGAGTCCGGGTTCCTGTCAATTACCGGCGGTCCGGACTCACCAGCCAAGGCCGGCTGCTCCATTGCTGACATCGCTGCAGGGATGTACGCCTATACGAACATCCTCGCCGCGCTTCTGCAACGATCGAAGACCGGCTTGGGACGGGAAATCGACGTCTCGATGCTCGAGAGCATGGTGGAGTGGATGTCATATCCCCTTTACTACGCGTTCGACGGTGCATCCCCGCCACCTCGCGCCGGCGCCGCTCACGCGACCATCTACCCCTATGGCCCCTTCCCCGCCGGCGATGCAAAGACGGTCATGCTGGGTTTGCAGAACGAGCGTGAATGGGGTGTCTTCTGCTCACAGGTTCTGCTGAAGCCCGAGCTCGCCGTCGATCCTCGTTTCAGTTCCAACTCGAAGCGGGCTGCAGCACGCGAGGAACTGCGCGAAATCATCGTCGCCGCATTCAGCAAACTGACTTCGGAAGAAGTCATCAGTCGGCTGGATAGCGCGCAGATCGCCAACGCACGAATGAATGATATGCCGGACGTGTGGTCGCATCCGCAGCTTAAGGAACGCAATCGCTGGGTGAGCATCGACTCCCCTGCAGGCGTCATTCCCGCCTTGCTGCCGCCAGGCGTCAGTACAGCATCCGATGTTCGACTGGACGCCGTGCCCGCGTTAGGCCAGCACACCGAAGCCCTTTTGAACGAATTGGGGTTTTCGACCGACGCCATCCGCGAGCTTCGTGAAGCGGCCGTAATCTAACTCCCCAGTTAAGGTAAGCCTGTTATGAGTAACACCCAGATTCTTGCTTCGTTTGCGGCCAGTCTCAAGTTTGAACAGATCCCCAAAGACGTGGTGACACGCACGGAAGACCTCTTCCTTGACTGGTTCGGATCAGCGCTGGCTGGCCGCGAAGCGCGCCCCGTCGAGACGATCCAGAAGTACGCATTCGAATTCGGACCACAGTCTGGCCCCTGCGAAGTACTGATCTCCCGCCGAACCACCAGCGCGCTCTTCGCGGCAATGATCAACGCCGCCGCATCGCATTTCGCCGAACAGGATGATCTTCACAATAGTTCGGTCCTGCATCCGGCAACCGTCGTCTTCCCCGCAGCGTGGGCCGCCGCGCAGGCGCTTGGCAGAAGTGGCAAAGAGTTTATCGCTGCATCTGTTGCAGGCTATGAAGTGGGCATCCGTGTCGGCGAATTCCTCGGCCGGTCGCACTACAAGATTTTTCATACTACCGGCACGGTCGGGACGATCGCGGCTGCAGTGGCAGTCGGTAATCTTTTGCGATTGAGCGATGAACAGATGTTGAATGCGTTTGGCTCAGCCGGCACCCAGGCAGCCGGACTCTGGGAATTCCTGAAAGACGCCGCGGACTCCAAGCAACTGCATACGGCCAAGGCTGCGGCGAACGGTCTTCTCGCTGCCTACCTGGCAGCCGACGGCTTCACCGGTGCGAAAGACATCTTCGAGGGCGCGAAAGGCATGGGAGCCGGCATGTCCACGCAAACGCATCCGGACAAACTCGCCGAAGCGCTCGGCGAGCGCTGGGCGCTGATCGAAACGTCCTTCAAGTATCACGCTTCGTGCCGGCACACCCATCCGGCGGCCGATGCTCTGCTGCAGGTTATCCAGCGCGAGAAGCTCGTGCCTGACGACATCGAGACGGTGGTCACTCATGTTCACCAGGCCGCGATCGATGTCCTCGGACCGGTAACCGATCCAAAGACTGTTCATCAGGCGAAGTTCTCTATGGGCACCGTACTCGCTCTGGTCGCGGAATTCGGCCACGCGGGTGTGCGTGAGTTCGACGGCCATTACAAGGAAAGCAGGATCGCGCACTTCTGCAAGAAGGTCTCGATGGTGCTCGACCATGAAGTCGATACGGCTTATCCGTCACGCTGGATCGGGAAGGTCGTCGTTCAGACGAAGGACGGCCGCACCTTCGAGGGCCGCGTGGATGATCCCAAGGGCGATCCGGGCAACACGCTCACGCGCGCCGAACTCGAGCACAAAACGATCACACTGGGTTTGTATGGCAATGCGGCCACCGAAGACGAACTCAAACGCTCCATAGCATCGGTATGGGTGATTACCAATGTAAACGTCGTACCCAGACTGCTCCCTGAATCGAAACTGGAGGCCCAACATGGCTGACCTTGCACCCCGCTCCTATCTCTTCGTTCCCGGCAACCGGCCGGACAGGTTTGCCAAGGCGGCTGCGTCGGGCGTCGATGTGATCGTTATCGATCTGGAAGATGCAGTGCCCGCCACCGAGAAGAAGATCGCGCGGGCAGCCCTCGCCGAGTGGCTGGCAACAAACAGCACGCCGGTGGCGGTCCGTGTAAATGATGTGAACAGCGAATGGTTTCGCGACGACATCGCCCTATGCCGTGCGCCATCCGTCGCCGCCGTCATGCTGCCCAAGACGGAACGCATCGACGATATCTTCCTCTGCGAGTTCGCCGGCAAGCCGACCGAC
>NZ_FPBH01000002.1 GCF_900116445.1 Paraburkholderia aspalathi | reverse complement strand
TCTTCGCCCTCAACGAATCGCTTCATGAATCCCCCGACCCAAACGCGTTGATTCAGTTTAGGCGATCAATGCGTTTTCACACAGCCTCGACCCGTTTGGGTCATTCAGTTTCCCGCATAACAGACCTTCAAATGAGCAACTTTGCCGAACTTAAAAAAGCGATGTTGGAAGGCGTCAACGACGGCCTTGTTGGCACCACGTCCACCAGCACCAACGTTCCGACTTTCCAGTTCCGTGCGATTTCCTCGGCAGTCGACAGTGAGTCGCAGGACAGTTTTGGACGATAGTACCGATCCAGGATGCGTAGTTTCAGCAATCTTTAGCCAGACATATGCCGCGATCAGATTTTGCGGAACGCCGGCGCCATTTTTTAGCATCAAGCCCAACTTTGTTTGAGCACTCTCGTCGCCTTGATTGGCCGCTTTGCGGAGCCAGTACGTGGCCGTTACCTCGTGACGTTGGACGCCGTATCCATGAAGGTACATCTCAGCCAGATTGACCTGCGAGGAGGCAAGAGATCAGCACGGCAATGAAGTTAATACAGGCTTTAGTCAAGCGAATTTGCATAGCGTATCTGTCAGGAGAAGGGATCCGGTCTATGTAAGTCGTATCGATACACGCACGGAAATCAAGGCGTGAGTGGTCCAATCAATCTTACTCGCCACAGGTCTGCCGCTCACCCCATGTTGGCCGTACCAAGCCGATCAGACAACGAGATTCGAGGCTCGCAGCAGACTTGCGGTAAAGTCCTGAATCGAATCGCTTCGCCACAACATTCCCTCACGCAGAACCAAAAATGACTGCCTCGCTACGTCCGGCCGGAGCGCTCCTTTTGCTGGTGGATCTTCAGAAAGCAATAGACCACCCAAGCTGGGGACGCAGAAACAACCCGCTTGCGGAAATTCAAATTGCACGTTTGCTCGACCACTGGCGGAGTAACAGCTGGCCGGTATGGCACATTCGGCACGACTCCACCGAACCTGGCTCGCACTATCGACCGGGCCAAAGCGGACATGACTTCAAGCCTGAGGCCACCCCTGTCGCCGGCGAGCCTGTGATCCCGAAGCGAACCAATAATGCCTTCATTGATACGAATCTGGAAGCGCAACTCCGCGCGCAAGGCTATGACACGCTAGTGGTCGTCGGCGTCATCACCAATAATTCTGTCGAGGCGACGGTTCGCATGGCCGGCAACCTGGGCTTCACAACCTATCTCCTATCCGACTGCTGTTTCACGTTTGATCGAACGGACTGGAACGGAAACCTGAGAAGCGCGGAAGACGTGCACGCGATGTCGCTTGCCAATCTCGACCCGGAATACTGCACCGTCACGACTGCTGAGACATTGCTGGACACGGACAAATAAGCTGGGCCATTTCAGATGGTGCGCCAGAGATCTAGGCAGCTTCAGGCCAGGCGTGCCATACGGTCAAATGGCTTAACGCGACACCTTACGCATCTTCGGCCCGCCTCCGGTACTTGCTAATACGGCCACCACGGCGTCAATAAGCGGATTATCCCGACCAGTACTCCAGGCCACAGCCGTAGTCACCACACTTACATTTTCCTTGAGCGGGCGAAACACAACATTCTCAGGAGCCAGCTTCTTCAGCGAAGCCGGCACCAGGGCAATGCCTTGCCCGCAGCCCACGAAAGCAACCTGGGAAGCCACCGAACGGACCTCATGCAGTATTCGCGGAGAGAACCCATTAGACCGGCAAGACGCCACCAGACTATCGAAGTACACCGGGCTTACCTGCCGCGAAAACATGACGAAATCCTGATCCGCGAGCGACGCCAGCCTGATGCGTGAAGATCCAGCCATCGCATGGTCACGATGCATGGCCACCGCCAGCCGATCCTGGGCCAGCGGCAATGACTGAATCGTCCCGCCAAGCTCGCCCTCCAGTCTGGCGAAAGCCAGGTCAATGTCGCCCGCCTCGAGCGCTGGAACGGCCTCGACACTGTCGATCTCTTTGACCGATATTGTAAGTTGCGGGTACTCGGACTTTAGCCGCTCGACCAGCGGCGGCAGAACATCCAGCATCGCAGACGAAATCGCCCCAATTGTCAGGACGCCACTTCGTCCGGCGACCGCCTCGCGCACCGATAACTCAAGTCGCTCAAGCTGTTCCGCGAACTTACGCACCGCAGGCAGGATCGCAGCGCCAATCGGCGTAAGTTGCGTCCCACGCCGGGAGCGCTCGAACAGCTTCACCTTCAACGCCTGCTCGAGCGCCTGAATCTGCTCAGTCAGCGGCGGCTGGGACATATCCAGGCGCCGTGCCGCACGCCCGAAGTGCTGTTCCTCTGCAACGGCCAGGAAGAGCCATAAATGACGGATAAGCCGGAAGTTGATCATGATTGACTGATAGGTTTATCGTATCGAAATCTTCCAAGATTCGGAATTTACATATCGAACTGTAGGCGTGAAAGTAGGGCATCGCAACCATCTCGCGGCGCTTTCATGACCTCGACCTCACTGCTTGATCGCTTTGCCGCGCTCGACACCAACACGGTATCGGACGCACTGGACTTCCTTGGCATTCCTGGCGCTACGTTCGGCCTGCGCCCCTTGTGGGATTGTCCGAAGATCGTCGGGCGCGCCAGCACCATTCAACTGGGACCGAAGGCGGACGCGGGACCAACCGTCCACCTGATTTCGCCGGTCATCGCCCAGATCCAGTCAGGCGACCGGATTCTGGTTATTGCCGGCGGCATCGATGGGATTTCGTGCTGGGGCGACATCCTTGCCAATGCTGCCCAATTCAAGCGCATTCGCGGTTCGGTAATCGATGGCATGAGCCGTGATATCGACGGCAGCGAATCGATCGGATACCCGGTCTTTGGGCGTGGCGTCACGATGACCAGCGCACGCAATCGGGTCGTTCAGGTTTCCTCAGGCGAGCCCGTCCGCGCCGCCGGGGTGCTCGTCAATGAAGACGACTACGTCATCGCGGACCGTTGCGGCACGGTGTTCGTGTCGGCTGCGCGCATCGAAGAAGTCATTGAACTGGGTGAACGCATCGCGCGGCGCCAGGACGGGATGGTGCAGGCGGTGCGTGCCGGACGATCGGTCGCTGATGTCATGCACGACAAGGAATTCGACGCCATCAAGGAAGGGTGCAGGTAATGAATCAGGAAGATCTGCAGCACCTGAACGTTCACCTTGCCAAGGCCCAAGCTTCGGCGACCTACCGCATGATGGACCGCGTTGCGGTGCGCCGTGCCGCCGGTGCCAGGGTCCTCTCGCTCAGCGCGGGCGAGCCGGACTTCGACACGCCCGTGCACATCTGCGACGCGGCAGTCGACGCGATTCGTGCCGGACACACGCGCTATACGCAGGTCGCCGGCATGCGCTCGCTGCGCGAGGCAGTGGCCGCCAAATTCCGGCGCGAGAACGGCCTTGATGTCAGTTGGCAGGACACGATCGTCTGCAGCGGTGGCAAACAGGTCATCTACAACGCGCTGGCCGCAACCCTCAACGAAGGCGACGAGGTCATCGTGCCCGCACCTTACTGGGTGAGTTACCCTGAGATGGTTCAGCTGTGCGGCGCGACCCCGGTCGTCGTCACCTGCGGCAGCGAAGACGGTTTCAAGCTGACGCCCCAGGCGCTGGCCGACGCAATCGGACCACGCACGCGCTGGCTGATCCTGAACTCGCCTTCCAATCCGACCGGCGCGGTCTACACGTGTGAAGAGCTGGCTGCGCTTGCCGCAGTGCTATTGGCCAATCCCCATGTGCTGATCCTGTCGGATGATATCTACGAACACCTGATCTTCGATGGTGCGAGCTTCCATACGATCGCTGAGGTCGAGCCGCGGCTGATCTCACGCACGCTGACGATGAACGGCGTGTCCAAAGCTTATGCGATGACGGGCTGGCGCATCGGTTTCGGCACCGGTCCGCGCTGGTTGCTGGATGCAATGGAAAAGCTTCAGGGGCAACAGACCTCGGGCGCCAGTGCTATCTCGCAGCATGCAGCATTGGCAGCGCTCACCGGCCCTCAGAACTTCATCGCCGAATCTCGATCCGTCTTCGAGCAGCGACGCGACCTGATGGTGAAGCTGCTCAATCAGGCCCCCGGTCTGACATGTGCCTTACCCAGCGGCGCCTTTTACGCGTTTGCCTCGTGCGAGGGGCTGATCGGACGCACGACGCCGGCCGGCGCAAAACTCAACACCGACGAGGACGTAGCAGCAGCCATACTGGACGAAGCCGGCGTCGCCGTGGTTCAAGGCAGCGCTTTTGGGCTCGGCCCCTACATCCGGATCGCCTACGCGCTCGATGACGACGCACTAATTGAAGCGTGCCGTGCGATCACGAGTTTTTGCCAATTACTTAGTCAGGAAAATCATGCCGTCGCCGGGTGAGCTTGCAAGAGAAACGCTGACGCTGAGCGTACAAGGTGTTGACCTCCAGATCGCCGCAATGCGTAGGGCAGGTGAACGGGCGCCGATCTTGTACCTGCACGGCTTCGGTTCGACCAAAGAGGATTTCGCCGACATCGTTCGCTATCCGGCGTTCGCGGGACGTGCGGTTGTGGCATACGACGCACCCGGCTGCGGCGCAACACACTGCAGCGATCTGTCGAAGATTTCGATTCCGTTTCTGGTCGCGACTGCGAAGGCCGTGCTTGAGCACTTCGGCATTCACAGGTTCCATCTCGTCGGCCACTCAATGGGCGGCCTCACCGCGCTCATGCTGGCGCATGAAGAACCTCAGCGCGTGCTGAGCTTCACCGATATCGAGGGTAACGTGGCGCCCGAGGACTGTTTCCTGAGCCGACAGGTGATCGATTATCCGGCGGAGAACGCGCAAGCATTCTTCGATGACTTCATTGAACGGGCTTGGCGTTCGCCGTTTTATTCGTGTCCGCTCTATGCAGCGAGCTTGGGTCACAAGGTGCGCGCTGAGGCGGTGCCGGGCATCTTCAGATCCATGGTCGAACTGTCCGACCATGGTGACCTGATGACGAAATTCCTTTCACCGCCGTTCCCGCGGATGTTCATGTATGGCGAGCAGAACGCTTCTCTGTCGTATCTGCCGTCTCTTCGGGCGCACGGAATAGAGCTGGCGGAAATATCCCATAGCGGGCACTTTCCGATGTATTCGAATCCCGTCGAAATGTGGGCGCGCCTGGCGCAGTTCCTGGCGACAGCTTCGGCCGGTTGACTACCGGCTTCGTCATTGCCGTGCTTCGCGCAGCGCGTCCTGCATCACAACGCCAGCCGCCTCGATATGTGCTTTCGTCAAGCGCTTGGCGGCGCGCCGATCTCGTGCGAGGACTGCATCGAGGATCGCATGATGCTCTGCCAGCGAGATGCCCTGGTAGCGCTCTAGCTGCCAGACGAGCCGCAGATAGCGGTCAGTCTTGCGCCAGATTGCTTCCAGCGTCTCCAGCAGATGCCGCTTGTCGCTCGGCCGATAGATCGCTCGATGAAATGCCCAGTTGTCGATCGACCAGTTCTCGACCTCGTGCGCGTTCTCGTCGTGCTTAAGAATTGCGCGGACCGCGGTCTCGTCGTCTGAGCCGAACGCATCGATAGCGGAGTCGAGCGCCAGCAGTTCGAGCGCGATCCGCATCTCCGTTAATTCTGACGCTTCGAGCCGCGTCATCGCGGAGACGAATGCGCCCCGGTTCGGCACGATCGTAACGAACCCGCTCGCCTGCAACTGCACGAACGCCTCACGCACCGGAATGTGACTGGTGCCGAATTCCTTCGCAATCAGATCCTGCCGCAGCTGCGTCCCGGGCACCAAGGTGCCGTTCGCGATGCGCTCGCGCAGGAGTTCGGCAAGCGAAGTCGAAGAGGGCTTGCTATCTGGAGATTTTTTCACTTTAATATATTAAAACGATAACGGAGGCCCGTGTGACAGTATCTCGCTTAATAAATATTCCTGGCATTGGAGTCGACCGAATCGGCGACGCCGCGGATTCTCTGCGCGACGCGGACATTCTAAGGCTTGAAAATCTCGATACCGACCTGCGGCCGCCGGCGCAGGCGCTGGCTCACACGCACGAGGCCATCGACGACGACGCGGCAAACAGCTATCTGCCCTTCACCGGCCAGCGTGCATTACGCGAGGCGGCCGCCGAGCGGGTCGGCCGCGCCGTAGGCGTCGCATACGACGCAGCGAGTGAATGCATCGTCTCGGCCGGCGGCCTGGCGGGGATTTTTAACGTACTGCTCTCGATTCTTGAGCCGGGCGACGAGGTCGTGCTGACGGATCCGACCTACGCCGGCCTGATCAACCGGGTGCATCTGGCCGCAGGCGTGCCGAAGTTCGCGCGGCTGCAGCCGGGTGTCGACGGCTGGCGGCTCGATCTCGACAGTCTTGCCGCTGCGATCGGGCCACGAACGAAAGCGCTGCTGATCATGTCGCCTTCGATGCCGAGCGGCTACGTCGCGTCGCGGGACGAATGGCTTGTGATTGCGGAACATTGCAAGCGCAATGGCATCTGGCTGGTCTATGACGCGGCGATGGAGCGCATCGTGTTCGACGGGCGCGAGGTCATTCATCCCGCCGGTTTGCCGGGCATGCGCGAGCGCACCATCACCATCGGCGCGGTGTCGAAGGAGTATCGGATGATCGGCTGGCGCGTCGGCTGGATCGTCGGGCCCGCATCGATCATGAACGACGTACGTCTCGTGAGTTTGTCGAACGTGGTGTGTCAGGTTGGTATCGCGATGCCCGGCGCCACTGCCGCGCTCACTGCAACCGACGACGGCGTGGCAGCCGCAGTCGCGGAATGGGAGCGCCGTCGCGACTTCCTGATGAGCGCGCTTGCTGATCTGCCGGTGATCCGTCCGCATGGCGGCTGGTCGATGCTCATCGATACCCGTGCGCTGGGTCTGGAGCCACCCGAGGCGTCGAAGCTGCTGCTCGAACGCGGCAAGATCGCGGCTACGCCGATGACGAATTGGGGACCCGGCGCGGACCGCTATCTGCGTTTCGTTTTCTCCAACGAAGCCGTTTCGCGCTTGCATGACATTCGTGAACGCATACGCCGGTCGTGGCAGATATGACTCCCGAGAAGTGGCTACACAAACGGCGCTGACCGCAAAAACGAGCGCTTTCAGTGTGCCGTACGACAAGGTCGGCCTCCACATGTTCGCTAGGCATGCCTCAGTTGCCACGCGTACTCAATCGTCTTGAGGAACAAACACCCGACTAGCGGCTCGCTGATTTATTACAAATTGTATTAGCGATAATATTGGCGAAATTCGGGTAGGCAAGCTCCACTTTCCCCACTATATGGGCGTCACGTTCGATTCCTTAGTCTGAATATACGGGATTGTACTGAGGCGATAAGTCGATATTATTGACTAATATTATTACCTAACGCGGCGACCCTACCGTCTCGCGTCGTCAGATGCTGTCCCGCAGGGCAGCCGATCGATACAACGATAGTGGAGACGAGCATGGCGAGCCGCTGTGTACCGCAATGGATGGTGGCTATGTTGGCCGCTGACCTCGCGTACTAGTCGCCCGCGCTCACGAACGCGATGAATACAATGCCGCCGTCCGTGGCCGGCGAGATCCTGCGTGACGGCCAGCCAACGCATTTCGACTGCCAGGCCGCTGCGCATACCGGCATCTTCGCGGTCTACCAGACAATCAACCTCATTTCCGTGCACCGTATGGCTGGGACGGCGCGTTGCATCGCTCGGTAGCACATTTTCTAACTGGCAGCAATGAGTGGCAGTTCTGAACCCGGCTGAACCGTGATGATTTTTGATAAATCACTTTGCATAACTAAGTTGAGTGAATCCAATCAGAAGCTATGGCTTCATAGGAGGAGGTCATGATGTCCAGAGGAACCGGATTAATTGCTGTTTTGTTAGCGATGACCGTCGGGCTTGCCGCATGTAACGGAGATAGTAGTGGCACGTCCGCATCTCAAGCGACAGGGGTGTCGAACTCAAGTACGTCGCCGTCGCCGACGAATGACGCAGCCCAGTCAAATGACAGTACACAAGCGGAACAAGCGACCGCGAGCCCGCTACCTTGCGACGCTGCAGCAACTGCCAACACGCCGTGTTCCGCGGCTCATAGCGTGACACGCCTGCTGACGAAGAATTACAGAGGCCCGTTATTCCAGGTTCGACGTGCGTCCGATAGTGCAACGCAGGACGTCTACCCCTATACGTCGGGTAGCTTGCCGAACGGCGCCGACCGCACGCTGATCGGCTCGGCCAACGTTAAGAGCGCAAACGCGTTCTGCAACAATACAAGCTGCTCCGTCACCTACATTTACGATCAGATCGACCTGGTTGCGCCGCTCAAGGGAGGAGCATTTGGCAACGTGCCGGCCACCCTCACACTCAACGCGGACGGAACAGAGTCGCTGACCCTGCCGAATAGCGGCTCAGGGAAGCAAAAAGCGACGACTGTTCCGGTCCTCAACGGCTTTGCGACAATCACGCTTCCAGGAACCAGTGGAGCACTGACCGTTCAACTGCTCCAGCCCCCCACCGCGCTGACCACCCAGTCACCGACCCTTCAATTATCGATCGGAAACGATTTGCCGGCGCTCCCCGGTACGCCAGCCAAGTTAGGCTTCGTGCCGTTGCAAGGCGTTCAGATTCCAGCTCTCGGTACTTTGGCGGGACAAGCCTATCGCAACAGGTTCGGCACGGTGAACCAGTCGATTGGTGATAGCGATATCGCTGAATACATGGTGGCAGGAGCGCACTATAGCCAGTCCTCCACGTGCTGCGGGACCTATGGAAATATGGAAAGCAGTGCTAACCCGAGCACCTATGCGCATGGAGAAGTAGAAGGGGAAATGTTCGCGCTGGCGTTCTCGAACGGCAACGCAGCTGTGTTCGGCTATTGTGACGGCGACTCGAACCAGGCACCGAACGTAAAAGACCCCGTGTGCAACGCACTTGATATTAACTGGCCGGGCGTCGACGCGGAGGCAGGCGTTTATCTCTATGGTCCGCAGCAGCCTCCAAAAGAAAAGTTCGTCACGGTGCTTTCTAAATACTCACCGGTAACCGCGTCAAATATCTTCGTGGTCAAAGGCGGCTCTGCCTCGCAGAGCGTACTCACGGCACTCTATGACCAGGCGCCCCCAGAAGCCTTGAACTTTGGCAACGACGCGGGTCATGCATTTAATGGGCAATGGCAGGGCGGTCTTTCGCTTGGCGAAGGCGGCGACGGTAGCGGTGCTCCCATCCAGTTCTTCGAAGGAGCGATCATCACCAAGGCGACATCCGACACGACCGATAACGCGATCCAGGCGAGCATTGCAAAGTTTTACGGACCGCCTGCTGACAAGGCCGTGGCTGCCTGCTATGCAAACAATCTGATCAACTCGCCGCTGAATCTCGCCACACCGGATGCATGGTCGCAACAGAATGGAGGCACCGCTGTGCCTGCAACTGATGTCTCCGGAGTGAACAAGGGCGCTGCAATGGTTACCAGCACGAACGGCTCGTCAGTCTCGAATGTCCGCGAAATCATCAGGGTTCAGGGCGGCCAATCTTATAGCTTCACTGACTACGTTCTCGCCACTACGAACGCGGCGGTCTTTCCTGGGGGATCAATCCAGACCGATGACCCGAGCGGCACTGAATTTGGCTGGGTCCTCAACACGAATACGGGCGCTGTAGTGCGCGGAACATGGGGCGCCGGACAGGCAACTTCGCTGAGCGCAGTGAAATCGGGTAACTGGTGGAAAGTGACGATGACCCTCACCGCTCCCGCGGGATCGAACAATGCATCAGTTTTTATCGATCCGCCCACATCTAATGCTGCTGGAGCTCGTTCACAGCAAGCGCCGTACTTGAGCGCAACACACTATTGCCCAAGCCTTGCAATCGTGACTAGCGCTGGAACGTAAGCGTGAACCGTGTGGTGGTTTCCGGAGACAGTTGCTCTTAAGGGAAGGGCGTCACGGAAAACACAAAGGAAAGGTCAGCAAAGTGGGTGACGGTGCCGGGTGAATGACCCGGCACCCGTCCGTCTTTACAGATAGCTGCAGACGTAGTCGAGCGTTTCGATCACGTCGATATCGAAGCGGCTCTTGCCGGGCACCGAGAACGACTCGCCCGCGCCATACGTCTTCCACTCGTCGCTGCCTTCGAGGCGGATGCGGCATTGGCCGGCCTGCACCTCCATGAGTTCCGGTGCGTCGGTGCCGAAGTTGAGCGTGCCGGGCAGGATCACGCCGAGCGTCTTGCGCGTGCCGTCGGCGAAGAGAACAGTGTGCGAGACACACTTGCCGTCGAAGTAGACGTTGGCGCGTTTGATAACGGAAACCTGATCGAATTGCGTTGTGGCCGTCATGGCGGTCTTCCTTTGGGTCATCGTGAATGGATGCATTCGCGCCGCGAGGCGGCAGCGGGCGGTGCGCGATCTGCGCGGACCGCCGGCGCGGGCTTTCGTCGGACGCAAGTTCGCCATCATACAGGCGGCCGACGGCGTCAGCCGCTAACCCACGTGCGTGTCAGGGCAACGCTGCGACGTGATCCTGACGACTAGCCAGCCCGGGACCAACGACCCGAGTCCGGACACACAATCACCTGTTCGCCGTTCAGCTGGACTTGCTCGGTATCCGGTTGCGGCGAGGTCGAAGGGGCAACGTCGAAGGCCACCTTCAGTGCGTGCCCCACATGAGCATTTTCGATGAGAAGCTCCCAGGTCAGGAATATCTGGATCCAATCCTGGTCCGGCGGGAAGTCGGCCGCGTTAAAACCACTGCTGCCGCGCTGGATGACGCCATGAGGCTGGCCAGTATCGAATATCACAACCGTTCCCCGGGTCAGAGGAATCCGCCGGCCCAGAGCGGGAAAGTGCAAGTCCAGACCTCGGTCCTCGCTCATGAAGAGATTGCAGAAGGCCGCGTCGCCATATTGCGCACCGTCATGGTGATACCGCGCGCCGCGGCAGGCCATGAGGGCGACGTCACTGGCGGCAAGCACCTCAGGCAGTCCAAGCGCGTGCGTCCAATCGGACACGGCCTGCACGCAGCGCGTGTAGTCCGGCCAGCGCGCCCGCGCTCGCGGCAACGGCATCGGCTCGACGTCCCCGGGTTCCAGGACCAGATGCGACGAGATCTCTCGCTCCCAATCCGCAAGCAGACGAACAGGGGGCATAGGGACGTCGACGGTGCCTGATAGCACGATGTCGCTCACGCTTCGGCTGCGAATAGCGTCGTCACTCCAGTAATAGGAGGTCAGCATGTGGCGCATTCGATTCAGTTGAGGGGGGATTCATCCGGGCATTGTAACGATCCCGCGGGCCCGCTTCGGCGCGAGCCGGTCATGCGCCGTGGCGCTCGCGAAGCTGTGCCGGGTTGACCGCGCCCGACTTCGTGGAGATTGTCTCGCGTAGTCAGCGGCCAGCAGATGCAGCGTGTGACGTATCGTGCGGGTTGACTCGTATGAATGCGCCGGGCCTGACGTTGTAAGGCTGTGATGCCAGTCAGGTCCGGCCGTCTTTCTGTTGCACCCACGAGGTCGCGCTGGAGGTGCCCCCCGGGGCACCTCGCATTGCGGATTAATGCTTGGGTGTGGACGGCGTGCTGCCGCCGCCGAGTCCGCCTGTAAGTCCGCCGAGTAGGTTCGTCAACGGGGCGAGCGGAGACGAGCCGCCGCTTGCACCGCCGAGTGCACCGGTCAGTGTGCCGACAAGGTTGGTCAGTGGTGCAACCGGATTGGACGCGGTGTTCGTCGACGATCCATGAGAGGTGCCGCCGCCCAGGCCTCCGGTTAGTCCGCCGAGCAAGGTGGTAACCGGTGCGAGAGGGCCGCTGCCTTGCGCTGTGCCGCCTCCCAACGCGCCGGTCAGTCCACCGAGCAGGGTGGTAACTGGTGCGAGAGGGCTGCTGCTGCCTTGCGAGCCGCCGTTCACCGAGGCCACCGACAGCCCGCCGAGCAACGCGGTCACAGGTGCCAGCAGGCCACCGGTGCTATGTCCGCTCGATCCGCCTGTGACGCCGTGTGAACCACCGGTTGTGCCGTTGGCCACACCGTTGCCATTGCCGCTACCACTGTTGTTGCCCACGGTGATCGGCACGATAGGCACGCTGATCGCGCCGACGCTGACGACCAGGTTTACGATCGGATCAAGCAGGCCGCCGGTGGTCTGACTGCCGCTGCTGGAGCCAACGCCAGTGTTGGAGCCGCCGGAGCCGCTGGTGCCGCCGTGACCACCGTTGCCACCGCCTGAGCCGCCCGAGCCTCCAGAGCCGCCGCCGTTCCCACCACCCGAACCGCCGGACCCGCCCGAGCCACCGGAGCCACCGGAGCCACCCGAACCTCCAGAGCCGCCGCCGTACCCGCCACCTGAGCCGCCGTGGCCACCGTCTCCGGAGCCGCCGCCGTTCCCACCACCCGAACCGCCTGAGCCACCGGAACCGCCGGACCCGCCCGAGCCACCGGAACCTCCAGAGCCGCCGCCGTACCCGCCACCTGAGCCACCGTGGCCACCGTCTCCCGAGCCGCCGCCGTTCCCACCGCCTGAACCTCCAGAGCCGCCCGAGCCCCCAGAACCTCCAGAGCCACCCGAACCTCCAGAGCCGCCGCCGTACCCGCCACCTGAGCCGCCGTGGCCGCCGTCTCCAGAGCCGCCACCGTTCCCACCGCCTGAACCTCCCGAGCCTCCTGAACCGCCGGATCCACCCGATCCACCTCCGTATCCACCACCCGAACCGCCCGAGCCCGTGGAGCCACCCGAGCCGCCGCCATAACCGCCGTCTCCAAAACCGCCGCCCCATGCCGAGCCGCCGGCCCAAACCGAGCCGTTACCCGCACCGCTGCCGGCCCATGCGCCGGATGTGGTACCGCCTCCTGTCCACGCGTATCCCGATCCTGGTTGTCCGGTTGTCGTCCATCCGCCGCCTTGCGTAAACGAGGGCGGCGGTGTGGTCGTGACGTCTCCGGCCTGACAAGAAGTGGCTAGCGACCACCATAGGAGTGCGCTCGCCGATGCAACAAGAGTGTGTTTGAAGGGAGCCATGATTAGTCCTTTCGCGATGAAATCGCGTCCTGATTGGAAGGTGTAATCAGTGCCCCCGGAAAACCGCTGATCGGTCTTGCAGAAACGTTTGCTTTTCTAGCCCGAGACCGCGTTTGTGCGCGTCGCCTTCGATTAATTTTGGAGCTGGCGCGGTAGCGCCATGCTCGGATGTGGCTTGCTCGGGCAATTGGTCGCTGCAAGTTCCGAGCCAATGCGCCGGTTACGGAGCGCGGCATGTTCCGCGCACGCGCAGTGCAGAAATTGAGTGGTGTGCGGCGATGAGGGTCTTGCTGGACAGGGTAGATCGGGCGAGAGGGAGAACGCAGTGGCGGCATTGCGTGGGGCGTGTTACGTCCAAGGTGTTACGTGTTCCCGTCACGTCGAACGTAACCTCGCCGTTACACGTCGTGTTGCGCAATTAGTTCAGACAAAAGGCGGCGTTGCCATCATTCGGAATCCGATCTATTGAGGCACGTGTTGGAAACGCACGTTTAGATCTGTGCTGGCTCAATGACTTCTAACGCTCGCGATTCGAGGATGCACCGGCTCACTTCGTTGCAAGTGCCTGCTTGTCTTCGATCAGGGATCTGATCCGCTCCTGATCGATCGGTGTCGCCGGGTTGTAGACGATCATCTGAAGATCTGGCCGCCCGTCGACTGCGAAGGATGAGTATTCCAGCGAGATCGGCCCCAGAACGGGGTGGCGCAGTCGCTTGACCCCCTCGCCGTAGGTCTGTACTTCATTGTCCCGCCACATGGCGGCGAACTCGGGACTTGAGCGGCACAGTTCGTCGACGAGCGGCGCCACCTCGGCGTCGGCGCCTGCGCGCGCGGCATCGATCCGGAAGGCGCCCACCACGAAGCGGGCCACGCTTGTCCAATCGAACTGCGCGGCACGGACGCGCGGATCGCAGAAGATCATGCGCAGGACGTTGCGTTGTTCGGGTGGCAGGGAGCCGTAGTCGGTGAGCACGGTCGCGGCCGCGCGGTTCCACGCAACCACATCCCACGTCGCAGTCCTGACGATTGCCGGACTGTAGGGCAGTGCGTCGAGCAGGCGCTGCAGTCGCGGCGTGATTGCGTCACCTCCGCGATAACGGACTTCGGGCGGATGGCCGAGGCCGAGCAGGAACACGTGTTCGCGCTCGACTTCGGTCAGCATGAGTGCCTTCGCAATGCGGTCCAGCACGTCCGCTGACGGATTGCCGCCGCGCCCCTGCTCCAGCCACGTGTACCAGGCCGCGCTGATATTGGCGCGCTGCGCCACCTCTTCGCGGCGTAGTCCGGCCGTGCGCCGCCGGCCACCGGAAATGCCGAAGGACGCGGGATCGAGCTTGGTCCGCCGGTTCTTCAGATAGTTGCCGAGCCGGTTGCTGCTTTCGTCGTCGCTCACTTGGGCCATGCTTAACCTGTTAAGACGTATACCCGGATAGTGTCATCAATTTAACAGGATGATTCTGCCTCGTACGTCGCTCGCAATCAATCGAATTCGGAAGGGTTTCACATCGGCATCGCGCGAGAAGGGTGCTTCGGCGTACGTGTATGACGGCCCCAACTGCCTCAGAGAATCAAGGCGATCTCGGCTGATACCATGACGCTCACCCCGTTTATGCGAGAGAACGACATGAGACTGAAAGACCGCGTTGCCCTGATTACGGGTGCTCAACGAGGCATTGGATATGCAATTGCGGAAAGGTTCGTGGCCGAAGGAGCAAAGGTGGTGCTTGCCGACGTAACAGACGCGACCGCCGAGGCAGACGCGCTGTGCGCCTCGGGCGGCGAAGCCTGCTACGTTCGTGCGGATGTGTCGCTGGAACCCGATGTGAGCGAAATGGTCCGCCTCGCTGAAGCACGATTCGGAAACGTGGACATACTGGTTAACAACGCCGGCATCGAATTCGCGAAAACTGTTCTCGATACGAGCGTTGCGGAATGGGACCAGCTGATGGCCGTTAACCTGAAGGGCGTTTTCCTATGTTCGAAAGCCATCATCCCGGCGATGCAACGGCGCGGTCGGGGCGTCATCATTAACATTGCATCCGAACTGGGACTCGTAGGCGAGGCCAATGTGGCGGCCTACTGTGCCTCGAAGGGCGGGGTGGTGATGTTGACAAAGGCGATGGCGATCGACCACGGTCGTCAAGGTATTCGGGTGAACTGCCTTTGTCCCGGACCCGTCACGACGCAATTGCTGGAGGACGTGTTTTCCAGCAGCGCCGATCCGGCCGGTCTGCGACGCTCTTTCGAAGCTGCGACGGTGCTGGGCCGAATTGGTTCTCCTGACGAAGTAGCCGGCGCCGCAGTCTTTCTGGCGAGCGACGACTCGGCCTACATGTCTGGCGCAAATCTGGTCATCGACGGGGGATGGACCGCGCGGTAAATCCGGATCGAGCGCGTCGGAGCGGGGCGCGGCATCCGCGTGGCAAGGCCAGTGCTATCAGGGCGTGGCGGCGCGGAACGGACTTTTATATCACAACGAGATATAATGCTAGCGAGACGCACTTTCATTTCGTGAGGATTTGCACCTTAAGGTGCAGTCCAATCCCACGTGATACCCGCCAACTTTCCCATCTAAACCTTGTCCCGCTACGCCCTCATCCGTTGGCTTTCCAGCTTCGCTCCTCATCCCATCGCTGTGCGGTGGCCGGAACGCCTGAGATCGTGTCTCGGTGCATTGCTAGGGATTGCGTTCACCGGCGGGACAATGCACGTTCTTCTCGGACCAGCGGCAAACATTCCGCTCCTGGTCGCGCCAATGGGCGCGTCGGCTGTGCTGCTGTTCGCGGTGCCCGCCAGTCCACTTGCGCAACCGTGGTCCATCATCGGCGGCAATATCGTCTCCGCGACGGTTGGCGTTGCCTGTGCAAGCTGGATCGCCGATCCGTTAGGCGCCGCTGCTTTGGCCGTCTCGCTGGCGATCTGTGCGATGTTCGCGCTGCGGTGCGTTCACCCCCCATCGGGCGCGGTCGCCCTGACCGCGGTCCTGGGCGGTCCGGCCGTGCATGCACTGGGCTACCGCTTTGTTGCCGAACCTATTGCGATCCAGTCCGTGATGCTGCTGTGCGCGGCTATCGTCTACCACGCTGCGACCGGGCATCGATATCCGCACGTCGCGCAGAGTTCGGGCAAAGGCGCGGCCGCATCGTCTGCGGCCTCGAACGAAGGTTTCACGCGCGCGGACCTCGAGGCGGTGCTGAACCGGCGCGGGGAATTGCTCGATATCGACACGGACGATCTGGAGTCCCTGCTGCGCGACGTTCAGTTGCAGGCCTACGCCCGCACGTTCAATGAACTGACGTGCGCGGACATCATGTCGCGCTCGCTGGTCGCCGTATCGGCGAACACGAGAGCGTCGGCAGCATGGAGTCTGCTGAAACAGCGCCATATCAAGGCGCTCCCGGTCACTGACGAGAGACAGCACGTAATCGGCATCGTGACTCGCGCCGACCTTGTCGACAAACGGGCGTATAGCAAAGGGGCCGGTTTGTCGTCCCCCGTGCAACGCTGGTTCCGGCGCAGCATCACGCCGGCACCGCTCGTCGGTGCGTTGATGAACGTCGACGTTCACACGGTCGACGCGGCGACACCGATCGTCGAGCTGGTGCCGGTGTTCGCGAACTACGGGCATCATCACATCCCGGTTCTGGACTCGAATCAGAGGCTTGCAGGAATGATCACGCAGGCCGACCTCATCGCGGGACTCTATCGCCAGGCTTACGCCAGGCAGCGACACGCGGCATAGCAAAAGCAATCGCACTATCGTAGGTACTTGCGCGTGAGTACATGCATAAATATCACGACGTGATAGAATTTCGCATCACCTATTTCTCCACGGCACTCTGATGAAAACACTCACGCGCGGCTTGACCAAGGCGAACTTCGAGCAACTGTCCGAGTTTCGCTACCAGATGCGTCGCTTCGAGCGTTTTTCTGAGCAGGCCGCGCAGGGTGAAGGCATCACACCGTTGCAGTATCTGTTGCTCCTGCATATCAAGGGTTATCCGGAGCGTGACTGGGCGACCGTCGGCGAGCTTGCGGAACGGCTTCAGGCGCAGCATCACGGCGTGGTCGCGCTCGTGTCCCGCTGCGAGGCGCTCGAACTGGTCCGCAGAAAGGTCAGTGAGACGGACCGTCGCCAGGTCGAGGTTCATTTGTTGAAAGCAGGCGAGCAACTGCTGGCCCGCCTCGCCGAGATGCACCGTGCCGAACTGAAGTCGCTCAAGGGCACGTTCAGTGTTCCCCAGATCGATGTTTGAGTCGCCATGAGTCTCGATACCCATAAGCGCGACTTTTCCACCAACGCGCGGCTTCCCGGTATTTCCGCACTCGCCGCGGCAATTGGTGCGCTCAGCACGCTTGCGGCGTTCGTGCTGCTGAGCCTGATTCATCTGTTCACCAATCTGTTTTTCTTCCAGCAATTTTCGTTTGCGGAGCGCTCGCCGGCCCTCAACACGTTGGGTATCTGGGTGGTGATCATCCCGGTGATCGGCGGTCTCATCGTCGGATTCATGGCCCGTTACGGTTCGGAAAAGATCCGTGGACATGGCATTCCCGAAGCGATCGAAGCCATCCTGTTCGGCAAGAGCCGCATGTCGCCGAAAGTGGCGATTCTCAAACCACTGTCGTCCGGCATTGTGATCGGCAGCGGCGGGCCGTTCGGCGCGGAAGGCCCGATCATCATGACAGGCGGCGCGCTGGGGTCGCTGATCGCGCAGTGCGTGAAGGTCACGTCCGCGGAACGTAAGACGCTGCTGGTTGCCGGCGCCGCGGCGGGCATGACAGCGGTCTTCGGCACGCCGGTGGCGGCCGTGTTGCTGGCAGTCGAGCTGTTGCTGTTCGAATGGCGTCCGCGCAGTTTTCTGCCGGTCGCACTTGCGTGCGCAGTTGCGGGTTTTGCGCGTGCGGCATTCTTCGGCACGGGGCCGCTGTTTCCGCTTGAGACTGCGCCTCCCGGCGCGCTGTCGCTGGTGTCCTGCGTCATTGCGGGCTTGTTGTCCGGCGCGCTTGCATCGGGCCTGTCGGCCGCGTTGTACAAGACCGAAGACCTGTTCGGCAAGCTGCCCATTCACTGGATGTGGTGGCCCGCGCTCGGCGGCCTCGTTGTCGGTATCGGCGGCTTTCTCGAACCTCGCGCGCTGGGCGTTGGCTACGACGTGATCGGTGACCTGTTGCATCAGCACATTGCAATCCAGATCGCGCTGGCGATTCTGATCGTGAAGGCGATCATCTGGGTCGTGGCGTTGGGCTCGGGCACTTCAGGTGGCGTGCTCGCGCCGTTGCTCATGTTGGGCGCAGGGCTCGGCGTCGTGCTCGGCCACGTGCTGCCGGGCGGCGAACCTGCCCAGTGGCCGCTCGTCTGCATGGCGGCCACGCTTGGCGCTACCTTGGGCGCGCCGTTGACCGCAATCGTGTTCGCTTTCGGCCTTACGCACGACAGCAACGCATTGCTGCCGCTGCTCGCCGCGACGCTGATCGCACACGGGTTTGCGACGGTCGTCATGAAGCGCTCCATCATGACCGAGAAAATCGCCCGGCGTGGTTATCACATCTACCGGGAATACGGCGTCGATCCGCTTGAGCGCCACCACGTCGATGAGGTGATGTCGCGTACGGTCGAGACAATCGATGGCGATATGTCCGTGAGTGAAGCGCTAGCAACGTACTTCGGCGCGACGCAGAGACATCGCGCCTATCCGGTCGTGCGTCAAGGCATGCTGGAGGGTGTGGTCGATCGCGCGCTACTGGAAAAAATGCGCGATGACGAGGCAGCGGATGCGCTCGATTCGCGCCTCGTTGACGTGTTGCGCCACCGTTCTCCCGCATTTGCATTGCCGAGCGAAACCTGCCGGCTCGTCGCAACGCGGCTTGCGGTGCAAGGTCTCGAACGCTTGCCGGTAGTCACGGACTCCGAAACGTTGCAATTGGTCGGCATTGTGTCGCGCAGCGATCTGGTCAAGCCGTCTCTTGCCCACTTCGACGAAGAGCACAAGAAAGAACGCTTCCGGCGCTTGCCAATCCACGCCGGCAAGCGGCACTTCCCGCCGGTTCCTTAAGCCATCGGCCAGTCATAGGCCGCTCAGTAGCCGCTCAACAGCCGGAGCGGATACGCGGTTTGCCGGTGCAGGCAACGCTCCGGCACGTAATCCACCACATCCCCACGTCACACGGCTGATGCCGAAGTCGGTGCCTGACTGCGTCCGGGCATCCGTACCTTCGGCCAACCGGACGGCCTCCGCGCTGCATCCAGCATCCCCAATAAGCCCCCAGGGAAAACAACGAGTGGACGATCACCCAGGGTGGTGTACGATTCAATCGTTACATTGAACAATGTAACAATAAAAAATGTCATCGTGATGGGCAGCCACACCCCCATCGACAGCATATTCGGGAGGCATGTATGGGTGACAAGTCCATTCCACACGTCGACGTGGAAGAACTGGCGCAGTTCCGCGAAGTCCAGCAACTGGCCTATCGCTGCGTCGAGAGCGTCGGCGAAATGCTCCAACCGGGCATGACGGAGAAGGACGCCGCCCGGCTGCTGACCGAATGGCTGCAGGATAACGGCGTGCGCGACTGGCTGCACAAACCCTTCGCCTGGTTTGGCGACCGTACCGCCTTTGAAGGTTTTTCCGGGCTGTCGCACATGGCCGGCTTTAACCTGGCATTCTTTCCGAGTTCGCGTCGGCTGGAAGAAAACATGCCGGTCATTCTCGACGTGGCGCCGGTGCTGAACGGCGTGATCGCCGATGTCGGCTACGCCACCTGTGTCGGCACGAATCCCACTCTCGAACAACTGAAAGACGACCTGGCCGAGCACCGCGAGTTGATCGTCACCATGGTGAAGCAACGGCACACGCTTGCCGACGTAGCGCGTGCGGTCGACCTGTTGTGCAGAAAACAGGGCGTCGAGCCGCGCCACAAGGCCTATCCGTTCAAGGTGCTCGCGCATCGTGTCGCGAAGCTGAACCAGCCGGCCAAGCCGCGTTTCGTGGCGCGTTTCGGCCTGAACGCGACGCGCAACCTCGTCCTCGATCAGGTTAGCGCGGGCAGGAAGGAGGGCTGGTCGCCGTTATGGTCGATCGATCGCCGCTCCGATCATGCACCGACGCCTGGCCTCTGGGCCGTCGAGCCGCATCTCGGCTTTCAGGGTGTAGGCGCCAAATTCGAAGAGTTGCTGGTCATCACCGATGACGACGCCTACTGGCTCGACGACGACCTGCCGCATGTACGCCGCTGGGCGCAGCGCGGGCGGGCGTTGGCCGCAGCATGACGGAGGCGCACATGCAACTTCTAACCGAACCGATATCGCCCACGCTGCACGAGGCGCCACCCGTCACGCGCCGCACCGAATTCACAGTGAACTCGGGCGACGTGACGCTTGCCGCCAGAGCATGGGGCGACCCCGCCCGGCCTACTGTGGTGTTAGTGCATGGCTACCCCGACAACAGCGAAGTCTGGGACGCAGTGGCCGCGTTGCTGGCACACGATTTCCATGTGATTGCCTACGATGTCCGCGGTGCGGGGCAATCCACCGCGCCCAAAGGGACGGCTGCTTACCGTCTGGGAAAACTCACCGACGACTTCATCGCCGTCATCGACGCCGTGAGCCCGAATCGCGCCGTCCATCTGGTCGCGCACGACTGGGGCTCGATCCAGGGCTGGGAGTTCGTCACCGAAGAGCGCTTGCGCGGACGCATTGCGTCGTACACGTCGTGCTCGGGCCCTTGCCTTGACCACGTCGCTTACTGGATCCGAGCACGCTTGTTGCATCCCACGCCGCGTTCGATCGGCAAGCTATTGGGCCAACTGGTGCGCTCCTGGTATGTGCTGCTGTTCCATTTGCCGGTGCTGCCAGGTTTGACCTGGCGAGTGTGGCTCGGCCGCGCGTGGCCGCGTGTATTGCGTCGCGTGGAAAAGACACAGATCGCGCCGCGCCCGACGCAAACGCAGGACGGCGTGCGCGGCGTCTCGCTGTACCGCGCCAACTTCATCCGCTGCCTGTTCACGCCGCGCAAGCGTTACGCACACGCGCCGGTCCAGGTGATCGTGCCGACGCTGGACAAATACGTTAGCCCGGCCTTGTCCGAAGATCTTTCGCGGTGGGTGCCTAAGTACTGGCGCCGTGAGCTGACCGCGCGGCACTGGTTGCCGGTCACGCACCCTGAACAGATGGCCCGGATGGTGCGTGAACTCGTCGATCACACTGAAGGCGGCGTCGAACCGGACACGCTGCAACGCGCCCGCATGGACGCCGCACGCAAACCGCTCAGCGGCAAGCTCGCGGTTGTGACTGGCGCAGGCAGCGGCATCGGGCGATGCATTGCACTGGAATTCGCGAAGCAGGGCGCCGCAGTGGTCGCGGTCGATATCGACAGTGCAAGCGCGGAACGCACGGCTACGCTGACCAGGTTGTCAGGCTGCAAGGCGTACGCACGCAAGGCCGATGTTGGCAGCGCCGAACAGATGGAAGCGCTGGCGAATTGGGTAGGAACGGACCTTGGCGGCGCCGACATCGTGGTCAACAACGCCGGCATTGGCATGGCGGGCGGCGTGCTCGACACCTCGGCACAAGACTGGGAACGCATTCTTCACGTCAACCTGTGGGGCGTGATTCACGGCTCGCGCCTGTTCGCCCGACAGATGGTGAAGCGCGGGAACGGCGGTCACATCATCAACACCGCGTCAGCCGCGGCCTTCGCTCCTTCGCGCGACCTGCCGGCCTATGCGACCACCAAGGCCGCCGTACTGATGCTTAGCGAGTGCATGCGCGGAGAACTCGCAGCGCACGGTATCGGCGTGAGCGCAATTTGCCCTGGGTTCGCCGAGACAGGAATCATGGCCTCGACCCAGTATGTCGGCGCCAGCGCTCAGGACCAGGAGCGCATGCGCCAGAAGGCCGCGAAGCTTTACCAGTTGCGCGGCCTGCAACCCGAGACGGTCGCGAGAGCCGCGCTCCGTGCGGTATTGCGCAACAAGCCTGTGGTCGCCATCGGCTTCGAGGCGCATTCAATGCGTTTCATCTCGCGCTACATGCCTGGACTAAGCCGCGTGATCGCCCGCATCGGCATGGTGCCGCGTTGATCTCACTCACCGGATGCCGGAGACCGTCATGACCCAAGAGCACACTCAATACAAGATCAGGGCGCGCCATGTGAAGTTCGACTGGAGTCAAACGCCGATCCAGTGGATTCCTGGCGACCCGTCGAGTACGCACATCATCAATGTGCTGAACCTGCTGTTCCCCGCCGGCGAACTATGGTTTTGCCGCGTCTACAACAAGGCGTTGCCGCTGATCACCGACCCGGCGCTGCGCGACGACGCAGAGGGGTTTCTCAGGCAGGAAGCGGTGCATTCGCGCTCGCACGGCGGTGTGCTCACGCACTACTACAAGGCGCACGGCATCGACACGCAGCCTTTCACAAAGAAACTCGACTGGCTGTTTGGCAAGCTGCTCGGCGAGCAGCCGCTTGGACTGAAGATCGGCAAAACGCGCTTCTGGCTGCGTCAACAGTTGGGTGTCATCGCCGCGCTGGAACATTTTTTTGGCTATCTCGGCAATTGGGTGCTCAATGCCGACGGCCTCGATGCTGCTCATGCGGATCCAACCATGCTCGATCTGCTGCGCTGGCACGGCGCCGAGGAAGTGGAGCATCGCACGGTAGCCTTCGACATCTTCCGGCATATGGGTGGGACCTACTTCGAACGCTGCTTCCACATGCTGTCGACGGTGTTGCTCCTACTGTACTTTCTCACGCACGGCGCGCGCTTCATGCACCAGCGCGATCCCGACGCCGGTACGTACCGGGGTTTTATCCTCGCCTGGCGCGCCGGAGCGCGGCGCGGTTGCCTGCCGTCGTTCTGGAAAATGATCGCGGCAGCGCTACGCTATTTCAATCCGCGCTATACGCCGCATCACGAAGGCTCGACCGAGCAGGCGCTCGCCTATCTTGCCACCTCGCCCGCTGCGCAGGCCGCGGCGCACGGAGGCAACTGGGTGCGCGATGCGAATTGATACGGCGGCATGAACCGCTAGGTCGTTGCCGTTTTCAACGCCTCTATGTCACGGCGGGGTGGCGCTCCAAACATGCGCGAGTATTCGCGGCTGAATTGCGACGCGCTTTCGTAGCCCACCTGATAGGCCGCAGCTTCGGCATTGGCAATACCTGCCACCATCAGGTTGCGTGCTTCAAGCAGGCGAAGCTGCTTCTGGTATTGCAGTGGCGTCATCGATGTCAGCGCCTTGAACTGCCGGTGGAATGCCGACGGACTCATTTGTGCAACGGCGGCCAGGTCTTCGATGCGTATGGTCTCGGTGAATTGGCCTCTTAACGCGTGGATGGCAGTCACGACTTTATGCACATGGCTGGTTGCCAGCACGACCCGTGCGACCTCGTTGCCGTGACGCCCCGTTAGCAACCAGTAGCAAATTTCTCGCTTGATCATCGGCGCGAGAATGGGAATAGCGTGAGGCGTATCGAGGAGACGCACCATTCGCAGCATGCAGTCGGCGAGCGGCCCGTCAATCTCGGTGACAAACACGCCGTGGCCGAGCTCGTCTTCCGGCGCAGGTGGCGTATCGAGACATGCCATGACATCGCGCATGATGGCAAGGTCGAACTCCATGGCAATAGCGAGGTAAGGCTCTGTTGGACTGGCCTTCACAATCCTGCTGAACGCCGGCATCTCAACGTTGACGATCAGGGCTTGTCCTGCCCTATAGTCGTACCGTCTGTCACCGAACGTCGTCCACTTGGCGCCTTGAACGACGACACAGAGAGCCGGCTTCATGATCAGATGAGAAGGGTGTTTTTCATGATCCGACCGGATGATGATCAAGCCCTCGATGGCGGTCAGGAACGGGCCTTCGCTCCCGGCTTGATTGTCGGTGTAGCGTTTGACACCTTCGACCAAGGCATTTGACATATGAACTTCCTCCGCGCCTGCATTTCCGCATGTTACTGCCTCCCGTGTCGAGCTGCAGAGCCTGAGCAGGATTAGGCAAGAAGAAGGACAGTTAGGGCATTCAGCCTCGCTACCGGCCGGAATAAGCTGCGTCTACACCTCTAACGTGGAGCGCAAAAATGACAGCAGGACAATCGGCAGACGCCATTTCGAAGATCGCCATCGTGACAGGCGGGAGTCGCGGCTTGGGGCGCAATACGGTCGTGAGCCTTGCGAAGCGCGGCGTCAGTTCCGTATTCACCTATCGCGCCAATCAGGCGGAAGCCGACAAGGTTGTCGGCCTCGTGGCGGAGGAGGGGCAAAGAGCCATTGCGCTGCCACTCGATACCGGAAAGGTGAGCACATTCGACGCGTTCGTGGAGCAGGTTCGGGCGTCGCTTGCGCAGTTGGGCGCCGAGCGTTTCGACTACCTTGTCAACAACGCCGGCACTTCGAATCACACGCCGTTCGAAAAGACAACCGAGGAGGAGCTGGACAGTCTTTACCATGTCCATTTCAAGGGCGTGTTTTTCTTGACGCAAAAGCTCCTGCCGTTGATCAAGGACGGGGGCCGCATCGTGAATATCTCCTCGGGACTGACCCGTTTCACCTTCCCAGGCAGTGGGTCCTATGCATCCATGAAAGGCGCGGTCGAGGTTCTGACTCGCTATCTCGCGAAGGAACTCGGTCCGCGTCGAATCGCCGTCAATACCGTCGCGCCAGGCGCCGTCGCCACGGACTTCAGCGGCGGCATGGTGCGCGACAATCCCGAGATCAACAAGCTGGTGGCGGACGGCACGGCACTCGGCCGTGCGGGCGTGCCCGACGACATCGGCCCGATGATCGCGTCGCTGCTGTCCGAGGACAATCGCTGGGTCAATGGCCAGCGCATCGAAGTCTCGGGCGGCATGTCGCTGTAGCTGTGCCAGAATCGGCATTCTCCCAACGAGGACAGAATGCCGCTATGGCCGACAATCACAACAACAGCCTGGATATCCGAAGGCTTTCCCCGACAGAATGGGCACAAGCCTTTCCGGTTATCGCGCAATTGCGTGCACTTGATCAAGACGAATTTCTCAGAAGAGCCAGGCTGCAATCGCATTCTGGCTACGAGCTTGTCGGCGCTTTTCAAGGCGGCAAACTTGTTGGCGTGATGGGGATGAGGCCGGTCCACACGTTGGCGCGCGGGGCGCACTTGCATATCGACGATCTCGTCGTCGATGAGGCGACACGGGGCAGCGGTGCGGGTCGCGCCTTGACGGAATATGCGGAAGCCGACGCGCGTGCTCGCAATATGACTGCGGTGTTTCTAGATGCCCGGCCGGATGCCGTTCCCTTCTATGAGCGACAGAACTACGCGGTCCATCCCGCACCGTCGATGAAAAAAGTCGTCTTACCCTCGTAGGCATGAAATGGGCTAACGTCAACAATATTCGCCCACAGGAGGATCGAAAGTCATGACCGATAAGCAAGATGCAGCGCCAGACAGCACAGCAGCGCGAGTCGCCTTGTGGCGCGCGCTCCACGTCTGGTCCGACCCGCCGCCGCATGTGCTGGAAGACGTAATCGGCCTTAAGCTGCTGGCCCCGGATGCGGGTTGGCGCAGCCGCGGCGACATGGACCCTCAATTCACGCGACCCTTTCGCGCTTCGATCGTGGCGCGTGCCCGCTTCGTTGAAGACCTGGTTGTGGAGCAGGCCGGCCGCGGTCTTGATCAGTACGTCATCCTCGGCGCCGGCCTCGATAGCTTCGCTCAGCGGCGGCCGGAGATCGCATCTCATCTTAAGGTGTTCGAGGTCGACCAGCCGGGTCCTCAGGCATGGAAGCGTCAGCGTCTGATCGAGCTGGGCTTCGGCGTTCCGGACTGGCTGCGTTTCGTGCCGGTCGATTTCGAGGCGGGGGGAAGCTGGCGAGACGGGCTCGTGACCGCCGGCTTCGATGAGAGCAAGCCCGCAATCGTGGTCTCCACGGGCGTCAGCATGTATCTCACGAAGGATGCGAACGCGGCCACGCTGCGCGAAGTCGCGTCCCTTGCTCCAGGATCGACGCTCGCTATGACGTTCCTGCTTCCGCTTGAGATGGCGGACCCTGAGGTGCGCCCCGGGCTTGAGATGGCAGAGAAGGGCGCACGATCAAGCGGGACACCGTTCATCAGTTTCTTCACGCCGCCGGAGATTCTGGCGCTGGCTCATGAAGCGGGCTTCGGAGAAGCACGGCACGTCTCGGCGGCCGATCTTACCGAGCGCTACTTCACGGGCAGGACCGATGGTCTGCGGCCGCCAAAGAATGCTGAGGAGCTGCTGGTGGCCAATACCTAGCCGCTCGCTCAAAGGAACCAGCGGTATTCCCGCGCATTCACTTCGTTCATGAAATCCAGATGGTCCTGGCGTTTGTTCTCGCAGTAGACCATCACGAACTCTTCGCCCAAGCCTTTGCCTACGACCGGATGGTCCTGCATCGCGACGACGGCTGAGAGCATGTCTTGCGGAAAGTCGACACCGCTTTGGCGGTCTTCGTTGAGCGGCGCGATGGGTTCGCGGCCTGCATCCAGCCCGTGTTCCATGCCGGTGAGAATAGCGGCGAGTACAAGGTAAGGGTTCGCATCGGCGCCCGCCAGGCGGTGTTCGATGCGCAGGTTGCGGTCGTCCGATTCTGGAATGCGAATGCAGGCGTCGCGGTCTTCGAAACCCCAGCTGGCACGACTGGCCGCATTCGTCTTCCAGCCATAGCGGCGAAACGCGTTGTGGTTGGCGGCGAAGACAGGCATGCAATGCGGCAGCAAGGCGAGGCATCCGGCCACCGCATGGCGCAGCGGGCGCTGGCCGTCAACGGCGAGCAGATTGTTGCCCGCTTCGTCGTAGAGACTCACATGCACGTGCATGCCGCTGCCTGGCGCGTGCAGGTATGGCTTGCTCATGAAGCTCGCGCGGTAGCCGTGTTTCAGCGCCACGCCGCGCGTGCTGCGGCAGAACAGGGCGGCCCAGTCGGCGGCGCGCAGACTGTCGTCGTTGTGGCCAAAGTTGATCTCGAACTGCCCGGGCCCGAGCTCGGCGGTGATCACGGTAGCGTCCACGCCCTGCTCACGCGTAGCGTCGACAATCTCGTTGAGCACACTGGAGAAGCGCGACAATCGCTCGATGTGCATGTTGGACTGGTCGTCCGGATCTTCGCAGAACGGGTCGCGCGGGAATTGCGGAAGACCGTCCGCCAGCCTGGCGTCGAACAGATAAAACTCCAGTTCAAAGGCGACAACCGGGCGGATGCCGCGCCGCTCGAAGCGTTTCAGCACGCGTGCCAATACCTCGCGCGGCTCGAACTCGATGGGCGTCTCGGTGCCGTCCGAGCTGATCAGCATCTGTCCCAATGGCTGGCTTTCCCATTGCACGGGCTTGAGAGTGCCGGCGATCAGTCGGCGCTGCGCATCCGGATCGCCGTCGTTGAAGCAGTAGTCGCCGATTCGGAACACGCCACCTTGTGCGCCGAGCAAAATGCAGTTCTGCGGCAGTTTCAGGAGACTGCCGGCAGCGACTTTCTCCAGCATGTCCACGGGATATCGCTTGCCGTAGAAGTGCCCGGGGATATCCAGGCAAATGAGGTCGACGTAACGCACCTCGGGATACGCCGCGCGAAAGGCGCGTACTTCGCTGAGCAGGTCGACGCTGGGGGAAGTCATGTTGTTGTCCTTCTCACGCAAAAAGACGCGATGATTGAGCTTCAGTTAAAAGCTACCGTGGAAAAAAAACAGGCAAGTCGACCACATAGCAGAAACGAACGCGGTAGTCACGGCGCCGTCCATTAGTCATCCGAATTGACATTCAGCGCAGCGTTCGCTGCTACGTCATGTACTGCCTGAATCCTAGGTGAACACCCAAAGTACCCGCGTGGGTTCGTCGGAGAGATTGGCGTAGCGAAACCGCGTGTGCGCCGGCACCTGGAAGCCGTCGTTAGGGCCGAGGGTCGCCGGGTGCTCTTCGTCGTCCAGCCAGATGGTTAACTCGCCTTCGAGCACGAAGCCACCTTGCTCGTCGCTGTCATTCAACGGTTTGTCGCCGCTGCTGGCGCCCGGCGCCAGGTGGCTTTCCAGCATCGAAAAACCCGCTGACATGTTCGGCGACACGAGCACGTCAGTCACGCCCTCGGCGTAATACAGCGTGCGGCGTTCATCCGGCCGGGTCACCCAAGGCAACGCACGCGGCTTGCTCAGGCTATAAAAATAGGTGGTGGGTACGCCGAGCGCCTCGCCGATGGCGGTCAGATCGCCCACGGTCGGACGTGAGAGGCCGCGCTCGATCTGGGAAAGGAAACCCACCGAGCGGCCGATCTTTTCCGCCAACGCGCCCAACGTCACCTTCTTATGCTTGCGCAGGTCCCGAATCAGTATTGCGAGACCTTCGATTTCTTCCTGCTTGTTCATCTTCTGCCCCTTCGCTCAGACTCTGTCGCGCAGACGATACCAGGTCTTGCCAATGACCTCCAGCGGCGCGGCCAGTAGCGCACCGCCGGGAAAAGGCGGATTGTCGATGGCCTGATATAGGTCGAGCAATTCGTCGTCGCCGAGGATGGCGTCTGCGACCGCCCGGCCGGCGGCGAGCGTAGGCAGCACGCCGTGCCCCGAATAGCCTTGCAACCAGTAGCGCTCACCTTGTCGACCGATATCCGGCGTGCGCTTCATGCTGATGTCGATATGCCCGCCCCACGCAAACTCGAGTTCCACTCCGCGCAGCTGCGGGAATGCGCGCTCCAGGTAAGGCCGGGTTGCCGCCGCAATATCCTTTGGAATGCCGCCCGCGTAGGTGCAGCCGCCGCCGAACAGCAGGCGGTTGTCAGGACTTAAGCGGAAGTAGTCGGGAACGAACTGGTTGTCGATCACGCAGCTGTTGCGTGGCAGTAGTGAACAGGCCACCTCCGGCCGCAGCGGCGACGTGGCCACCTGATAGGTGCCAACGGGCAGCATGCGCCTGGAAAGTTTGCGGTCGAGCCGGTCGATATAGGCATTGCAGGCGAGTACCAGGACATCCGCGCGCACCTCGCCTTTATCGGTGCGCGCGACAAAACCGCCAGGCGTCTCGCGGTAGTCCAACACCTGGCTTTGCTCGAAGATGCGTCCACCGGCCTGTTCGATCGCCGCGGCCAGGCCTTGGGCCAGTTTCAGCGGATTCAGATGGCCTGCCTCGGGATCGTAGAGCGCCGCCTGGTAGCGTTCGCTTGCTATCCATTGAGGCATTTCCTCGCGAGGGATGAAGCGCATCTTGTCGTAGCCCCACTTTTCCTCGGCTTCCTGTTGGGCCTGCTCGAGGAGGGCGGTGCGGCGCGGCAGCACCGCCGCCCACAGACTTCCCGCACGGTAGTCCGCATCGAAGCCATGCCGCGCCGGCAGTTCACGTATCTCGCCGGCGGCCCAACGCATGCTGTCCCACAGCTGGCGGGCACGTTCCAGACCCAACGCTGCCTCTAGCGGAGGCATGTCGCAGGACCAGCCGAGCAGGGCCTGGCCGCCGTTGCGCCCGGACGCCGCCCAGGCTACCCGGCTGGCTTCGAGCACCGTGACACGCTTGCCCGCGAGAGCCAGACGCAGCGCCGTATGCAGGCCGCTGAACCCTGCGCCGACGATCAGCACTTCCGTGTCGAGACGCTCTTCCAGCACCGGCCGCAGAGGGATCGGGGCAGGATAGGTGCGTGCGTAGTAGCTCGCGACGTGCTGGGCTGACTGGTCGAACATGTTGGCTCTCGTGAAAAATTATGCGGTAAATTTCATGAAAAAATACCATTCATTTTTCACGGGCGCAAGCGCGCGTCAAAATGCCGACGTTCTTTTCATCGATCAACCTAAGGGAAACGCACACCGGGCATCGGGCCGAGCTCGGCCAACGCGAGACAGTTATTGCTGTTCAGCCCCGAAGGCGCGTGGACCCGCACTTCCGGCTGGACGGTGGTAACCTTCCCCCGCCTATTCAACCGGCCGGCGCGGCATCTTCCGCGCCGGCATCCAACATCGACCGAAAGAGTGATCATGACCAGTTCCATCTACAGCGCATCCGTTCCCGTCTTCAAGCAAATGCTGACGGCATTGTCCGAGGTGCTGAAGAAAGCCGAAGCGCATGCTACCGAAAAGAACATCGAGCCGAACGCGTTGCTGCAGGCGCGCCTGTTCCCGGACATGTTTCCCTTGATGCGTCAGGTGCAGATCGCCGCGGATTTCAGCAAGGGCGTCAGCTCGCGCCTGGCCGGCGTGGAGGTGCCGTCGTGGCCCGACACTGAAGTGACGTTTGCCGACCTGCAAGCGCTGATCGCCAAAGCGTTGGCCCACCTCGGCACGCTCGACGCCGCCCAGTTCGAGGGTAGCGAGAACAAGGAAATCGTCCTGCGCCCGGGTACGCCGAAAGAGAAGAAGCTGGTCGGCAGCGCCTATTTGCAGAACTACGGTCTGCCCCAGTTTTTCTTCCACGTCACAACGGCCTACGCGATTCTGCGCCACAACGGCGTTGAAATCGGCAAGCGCGACTATATGGGCGCGTACTGATCGTCGGCGCACGGGCAGGGCGGTCGTTTCATCTGCACTTGCCGTCCGGCCCGCATGCCTTTGTTCGATCGTTCGGTTTGATGCGTAAGCGATGAATGACGGGTAAGCCGTGGAGGGATATCGCGTGCCACGCGAAAGATTTTCTTTCGCTACGGACAAGATATCGTCGATAGTCGATGAGTCTGCGAGCACGCATACTCCTTCCCCGGCAGACCCGTTTCAACGCCCGTCACCCACCTACGCAAAACCGATCGATCAGGGACATGAATCTGAGAACCATAAGCCTCATCGCAGCAACCTTCTTCGCGTGCGCTGTCACAACCGTCGGCCATGCGGCCGACGATCAGCAAAACAGAATCAAACGTACGGTCGACCACGCCATACAACCAGTTATGGCGAACGATGGTATTCCCGGCATGGCGATTGGCATCATCGACGGTGACCGGCATTACGTCTTCAACTACGGCCTGGCGTCGACGAAAACCAGAACGCCGGTTACCTCCGACACTTTGTTCGAACTGGGTTCCGTCAGCAAGACATTGACGGCGACGCTCGCGTCCTATGCGCAGGTGAGCGGCTATCTGTCTCTGTCGGATCAGTCGAGCAAGTACCTCCCGTCCCTGCGCAATAGCGAATTCGGCAAGGTCAGTCTTCTCAATCTGGGCACGCACACGCCCGGAGGACTCCCGCTGCAGGTGCCGGACAGCATTCGCAACGACGATCAACTGATGCAGTATTTCAAGCAGTGGCAGCCCACCTATGCGCCGGGAACCCATCGGACTTATGCCAATCCCGGCATCGGCGCGCTCGGTCTGATAACGGCGAAGAGCATGGGGCAGGATTTCAGCGCGCTGATGGAAAATCGTCTGTTTCCCGCACTCGATATGAGGCGCAGCTACATCAACGTTCCCGCGGAGAAGTTGAGCGACTACGCTCAGGGCTACACGAAAGACGGCGCGCCGATCAGAGTAGCGCCTGGAGTGTTGTCCGCTGAGGCCTACGGTGTGAAAACTACGGCTGCCGACATGGTTCGTTTCGTCGAAGCCAACATGAACCTGATCCAGTTGGACCCGAAGCTCCAGCGCGCGATCACGGACACGCACACCGGATACTTCAAGGCAGAGGGCATGACCCAGGATCTGATATGGGAACAATATCCGTATCCCGCCAAATTGCAGACGCTTCTGGACGGAAACTCGTCGGCGATGATTTTCAACGCAACACCGGTCACTGAAATCGTGCCGCCGCAGCCGCCTCGTGAAGACGTCTGGATCAACAAAACCGGCTCGACTAACGGCTTCGGCGCGTACGTCGCATTCATTCCGCAAAAGCGGTTGGCGATCGTCATTCTCGCGAACAAGAACTTCCCCATTGATGAACGGGTGACCGCCGCATACCGGATTCTCACGTCGCTGGCCAACGACGAACAATGAGTGTGTAAGGCGCTATTATCGACCGTAGCCCCCAAAGGAGAACACCCGATGAGCCGACCCGATTTCATCAAGCACTGGACTGAGCTGGAAGAACCGGATGCGCATTCCTATCGCGGCGATACCGAGAAAATGGCGCTCGACGCGCCGCTTTCCGCCGCACTCGGCATCACGCGCATTGGCATTCATCACGTGAGGCTTCTGCCCGGCCGGCGCACGTCATATCCGCACGCCGAAAGTACCGAGCAGGAGTTTGTGTACGTGCTCGAAGGCAAGCCCGATGTCTGGATCGACGGTGTGCTTCACCCCATTGCTGAAGGCGATTCCGTCGCGTTTCCGTCAGGCACGGGCATCTGCCACACCTTCATCAACAATACGAAGGACGAAGTCAGGCTGATGGTGATCGGTGAACGTCCACGCGACGACAACCGCATTCGTTATCCGGTCAACGAAGCGTACGAACGGACCCGCGCGGACCGCTGGGTGGACTGGCCCACCAGAACGATCGGCGACCACAACGGGATGCCGGACTGAGGGTCACGCCGTGGATGAGCGCTTCGGCGTACGTCCGGAGTGCGGTCCTGCAGAAATCAGCGATTCAGGCTAGGCTACCCTGTGGGCCGTTTTTGCGTCGCACCGAAGCGGCCGCGCCACAGGTTATTTCAGTCAGGAAAGCAATGAAACAACAGCTAACAATCGATTTTGTCTCCGATATCGCATGCCCGTGGTGCGCCATCGGCCTGTCGTCACTCGAGCTTGCACTATCGCGTTTGAGCGATACGGTCGACGCTCAAGTCACCGTCCATCCCTTCGAGTTGAATCCGGACATGGGGCCGGACGGCGAGGCCATTGTCGATTATCTCGGCAAGAAATACGGACGCACCCCGGAGCAGATCGCGGAAACCCAGGCCATGATCCGCGAGCGCGGGGCGAGCGTTGGTTTTACTTTCGGCCCGCGTGAGCACGTCTATAACACCTTCGACGCGCACCGCCTGCTGCATTGGGCCGGTATCGAAGGCAAGCAGTTGCCGCTCAAACTGGCGCTGCTGCGGGCCTATCACGCCGAGGGTAAAGACCCGAGCAATCACGAAGTCCTGGTTGAAGCAGCCCAGTCCGTGGGGCTCGACGCCGCGCAAGCAGCTGAGGTGCTGCGCAGCGGAATCTATGCCGACGACGTCCGCGCGGAAGAACGGGAATACCAGGCGAAGGGCATCCAGTCCGTGCCGGCGATCATCTTCAACGGTCGCTATCTGGTCAGCGGCGGACAACCCGTGGAAACCTTCGAGCAAGTCATCCAGCAGATTCTCGCCGAAGCGTAGGGCTGCAAATCGGCAATCGGCAATCGCGCCGGCGACCCGTTGCGCGCAACGGGTCGTCACCGGGTTCATTGCCCACACACTGAATCCCGCCACACTTGTCACTCACACCGTTCGATGCGCGGCAGTAGTGTGCTCTACAAGGACGAGGCTGGTGATGTGTTCCATAGCGCCTCGACATCCATAGGAGAGACGCTCGTGATGGATCGCATCATGGCGATGCAGACCTTCGTACGCATCGTCGACGCCAACAGTTTTACCCGCGCCGCGCAGTCGCTCGGGATTCCGCGCGCAAGCGCGACAACACTCGTGCAGAGTCTCGAGGCTATGCTCGGCATCCAGTTGCTCGTGCGCACCACGCGCCGGCTCAGTCTGACTGCCGAGGGGGCCGCGTATTACGAGCGTTGCGTGCAGATTCTCGCCGACATCGACGACATCGAGGCGAGCCTTCGGCATCCCGACGACCGGCCGCGTGGACGGCTGCGCGTTGAGATGCCCGCGGTCGTCGCGAACACGATCGTGTTTCCGGCGCTCGACGATTTTCACGCGCGCTTCGAGCACATCCTGCTCACCTTCGGCGTCAGCAACCGCCAGGTCGAACTGGCCGGCGAAGCGATCGATTGCTGCATTCTGACTGGAAAGCCACCGGATGCAGGCCTCGCCGCTCGCCGACTGGGCGCGCTCGAGCGTGTGACCTGCGCGAGCCCGCTGTATCTCGCGCGATACGGCACACCGCAACGGTTCGAGGAGCTAAGCGGTCACGCCGCGGTGAACCACGTGAGCGCGCAAACGGGGCGTGCGGCGGAATTCGATTTTCAAGTCGAAGGCGACACGGTCAGCGTGCCGCTTGGGGGCTTTGTGCAGGTGAGTGACGAGCACGCGTACCTCGAATGCGGCCTGCGCGGACTTGGACTGATCCAGCCGCCACGGGCGTTGGCCCAGCCCTATCTTGACTCCGGGCGGCTGCGTGAAGTGCTGCCGCATCACAGACCCGCGGCGCTGCCGGTATCGGTCGCGTATCTGCGTCATCGCCGCGCTCCGCCTCGCGTACTTACCTTCGTCAACTGGCTCGCGGAACTGTTCGAAACAGCGCGGCATGTAAGCCATGAGCAGCCGCCCGTGCAGCAGAGTCTGCGTGGCGTGGAGACCGCCGAACCGGCCTGAAACGAGCGGCAAACCACATAGTGGGAACCGGGCGTGAGATACCTGTGCGCACGACACTAGGGAATGCCTACGCTTGAGCCGTTGCCATTCAGCGTCGTAAAATCGTGGCACATCAGTTTGGGTGGCCCAGCAATGTGTCTGGCTTCTCGTTACGATTTCAGCCGCGATACCCGGCAATGCCCGGCGCAGCGGCTTCCCGCGCTTTCTCGACCCGCTCCCCGCATTGAGGCCAGCGGCGGTCGCGGAATTGCCGTCCAATCCGCGCCATGATCCCGCTCATTTCCGTTACAAGGCTCAACAAGCGCTTTCCCGGCGTGCGGGCGCTTCACGAAGTCCAGTTCGAACTCATGGCGGGCGAAGTCCACGCGCTGATGGGCGAGAACGGCGCCGGCAAGTCGACGTTGATGAAAATCCTCGCCGGCGTCTACACCCGGGATACGGGCGACATCCTCTATGACGGTCAGCCGGTCGAGTTCTCGAGTCCGCGCGAGGCGCAGGCTCTCGGCATCGGCATCATTCATCAGGAACTCCAGCTGATGAATCACCTGACCGTCGCCCAGAATATGTTCATCGGCCGCGAGCCGCGTGGGCGCCTCGGTCTGTTCCTCGACGAAGACAAGCTCAATGCGCAGGCGCACGACATTCTCGCCCGCATGCATGTGAATATTGACCCGCGCGCCGTGGTCAGCACGCTCACCGTCGCGAAGCAGCAGATGGTCGAAATCGCCAAGGCCTTGTCCTTCGACTCACGCGTGCTGATCATGGATGAGCCGACTTCGGCGCTCAACGACGCCGAGATCGCCGAGCTATTTCGCATCATTCGCGAGTTGAAGAGCCGGGGTGTGGGCATCGTCTATATCTCCCATAAGATGGACGAGCTGAAGCAGATCGCCGACCGCGTCACCGTGTTGCGTGACGGGGAATATGTGGCCACCGTCACCGCGAAAGACACCAGCGTCGACGCGATCATCGGCATGATGGTCGGTCGCACCTTGACCGACGTCGCGCCTTCTGTGAACGTGACAGGCACAGGCGAGGTCGCGCTCGAAGTCCACAATCTGAACGCCGGCCCGCTTGTCAGAGACGTCAGCTTCACACTGCGCAAAGGCGAGATATTGGGTTTTGCTGGCTTGATGGGCGCTGGCCGCACCGAGGTCGCCCGAGCTGTGTTCGGCGCCGACCCGATCGAATCAGGTGAAATCATCGTGAAAGGTGTGAAGGCGACGATCAGGAATCCGAGCGATGCGGTGGCGCGTGGCATCGGTTATCTCTCGGAAGACCGCAAGCGCTTCGGTCTCGCGACCGGCATGAACGTCGAATCGAACATCGTCATGTCCAACCTGCGCAAATTCCTGTCGTTCAACTTTTTCTTGCGCCGCACTGAAATCCGCCGGACAGCCACCCATTTCATCAATCTGCTCGCTATTCGTACGCCCTCCGCGACGCAGGAGGTGCGGCTTCTCTCAGGCGGCAATCAGCAGAAAATCGTCGTTGCGAAATGGCTGGAACGCGACTGCGACGTGCTGTTCTTCGACGAGCCGACGCGCGGCATCGACGTCGGCGCCAAGAGCGAAATTTACAAACTCCTGCGCTCGCTCGCCGGAGAAGGCAAGGCGATCGTAATGATCTCGTCGGAACTGCCGGAGATTTTGCGCATGAGCGACCGCATCGTCGTGATGTGCGAGGGCCGCATTACCGGCGAACTTTCAGCCACGGAGGCGACGCAGGAGCGCATCATGCAACTGGCGACGCAGCGCGAAACCTTAAAAGCGGCGTGAGCCCGAAGAGGAGAGATCCAGTTTATGACACAGCCATCGGATACTTCGACGCTCGCTAACGAGGGACGGTTGTCCGGCCTCAGAGCCCGCGTCTTCACGCCGACTGCTCTGCAAAAGCTGCTCGCCTTCGGGAGCCTGATCCTGTTGCTGGTCTTTTTCAGCTTCGCGTCCCCTGCGTTCATGCAGATGGACAACATGCTCGGGATTCTGCAGGCGACCGCCGTCAACGGCGTGCTGGCGATTGCCTGCACGTTCGTCATCATCACCGGCGGCATCGATTTGTCCGTCGGCACCTTGATGACCTTCACGGCCGTGATTTGCGGCGTGTTTCTGACCTATTGGCATTTGCCGATGTGGACCGGCGTCCTGGCTGCGATCGGGACGGGCGCAATCTGCGGGACTATTTCGGGCACCCTCACGGCGAAGATGAAAATACCGCCGTTCATTGCCACCTTGGGCATGATGCTGCTGCTGAAAGGCCTTTCGCTCGTCGTCTCGGCAGACAAGCCGATCTATTTCACCGACACCGAAAACTTCTACATGATTTCCCAGGATTCGCTGATCGGCTCGTTCCTGCCGAGCCTGCCGGTTCCGAATGCGGTCCTGATCCTGTTTTTCCTTGCGGTGGTGAGTTCGATCACGCTCAATCGCACGGCGCTTGGCCGCTACACGTTTGCGCTCGGCAGCAATGAAGAAGCGGTGCGTCTTTCGGGCGTGAATGTCGACCGGTGGAAGATCGCCATTTACGGCCTCGCTGGGGCCATTTGCGGCATCGCTGGGCTGCTGATCGCCTCGCGGCTGAATTCGGCGCAGCCGGCGCTAGGCCAAGGTTACGAACTCGAAGCGATCGCCGCCGTGGTCATCGGCGGGACGTCGCTCAGCGGTGGTTCGGGCACGATTCTGGGCACGATCATCGGCGCGTTCATCATGAGCGTGCTGACCAACGGCCTGCGCATCATGTCCGTCGCACAGGAATGGCAGATCGTGGTGACCGGCCTCATCATCATTCTCGCCGTTTACGCCGACATTTTGCGGCGCAAGAAAAGCTGACGAAGGTGGACGCTACGCGAAACAGGATCAAGAATCAGGATCAAGAATCAGGATCAAGAAAAGGGAGCGCCCAAGGCTCCCCGCACGGCTGAAGGTTGATGGCCAACTTAGGAGGAGAACCCCATGTTGAAAAGAAAACTAGTCGGTGTCGTGGTCGGCGTTGGCGCGCTCATTGGCGGAACGAGTGTGACGTTCGCGCAAGACACCTACATCCCGCTGATCTCGAAGGGCTTCCAGCACCAGTTCTGGCAGGCGGTCAAAGCCGGCGCGGAACAGTCGGCCAAGGAGCACAACGTCAGGATCACCTTCGAGGGTCCGGAAACCGAGGCCATGGTCGATAAGCAGATCGACATGCTCTCTGCCGCGCTCGCCAAGAAGCCCCAGGCGCTCGGCATCGCCGCGCTCGATAGCAAGGCAGCCATTCCCCTGTTGAAGCGGGCGCAGGCCGCCAAAATACCTGTGATCGCCTTCGACTCGGGCGTCGACAGCGACATTCCGTTGACCACGTGCGCGACCGACAATGTTGCCGCGGCCGCACTTGCCGCCGACAAGATGGCCGAGGCGATCGGCAATGCCGGGGAGGTGGGTCTGGTGGTGCATGACCAGACCAGCCGCACCGGCATCGATCGCCGCGACGGCTTCCTGAATGAGATGAAAACGAAGCACCCGAACATCAAGATCGTCTCAGTCCAGTATGGCGGCGGCGACCACCTGAAGTCGGCGGAAATCGCCAAGACGATGATCCAGGCCAACCCCAATCTCAAGGGTATTTTCGGGGCGAATGAAGGGTCGGCGGAAGGTGCGGCGATCGGGATCAAGGAATCAGGCAAGAAGCTCGTGCTGATCGGCTATGACTCCGGCAAGGAGCAGAAGGACGACATCAATTCGGGCTTGATGGCCGGCGCCATTACGCAGAACCCGGTCGGCATCGGCAAATGCGTCGTCGACTCAGCGGTGAAGGCGTTGAAGGGCGAGAAGCTGCCCAAGAAAGTCGACACGGGCTTCTACTGGTACGACAAGAGCAATATGAGCGATCCGAAGATCGCGGCTGTGCTCTACGATTGACCGGCACTACCTGACGCGAAGAGAGAGGAGGGGGCACGGCGCTCCCTTTTCTTTTCTCGTGCTGCCAAGTGTCCGCTTGGAACGAAGGTGGCTGCAAAGAGGTGGGGCGTGCACGTACGGCCTCTTTGCTTATAAGCAGAAGACGATAGCTGTCGCAGAGGAGGGGTTCAGATGCCCACGATCACCAAGCTGTCCGTCCGGGACATTCGGTTCCCGACCTCCCGTTCACTCGACGGCTCCGATGCGATGAACGCCGCACCGGATTACTCCGCCACCTATGTGACGCTCGAAACCGATTCGCCGACGGGTCTCACAGGCCATGGCCTTACCTTCACCATCGGCCGCGGCAACGAGATCTGCGTGAGTGCGGTAAAGGCGCTTGCCCCGCTGGTCATCGGCACAAAGCTCGAGGATATCGCTGCGAACATGGGCGCCTTCTGGCGCACGCTGACGTCGGACAGCCAGTTGCGCTGGATCGGTCCGGACAAGGGCGCGATTCATCTGGCGACCGCGGCTGTGGTGAATGCGGCCTGGGACCTGTGGGCCAAAGCGGAAGGCAAGCCGGTGTGGAAACTGCTCGTCGACATGAGCCCCGAGGAACTCGTGCGATGCCTCGACTTCCGCTATGTGACCGATGCGATCACGCCGCAGGAAGCCATCGCCATGCTGCACCGTCATGCAAAGACAAGAGGCGAGCGCGAAACGGAAATGCTGGCGCATGGCTATCCGGCCTACACGACGTCGGCCGGCTGGCTCGGCTACGACGACGACAAGATTCGCCGGCTCGCACGTGAAGGCGTCGCGCAGGGCTGGACGCACTTCAAGCAGAAGGTGGGCGGCAATCTTGAAGAAGATATGCGCCGCGCCCGCATCTTGCGCGAAGAAATCGGCGAAAACCTGAAGCTGATGATGGACGCGAACCAGGTGTGGGATGTCGACGAAGCGGTCGCGAACATGCGGCGCCTGGCGGAATTCGATCCCTGGTGGATTGAGGAACCCACGAGTCCCGACGACATTCTCGGCCACGCCGCTATCCGCGAGCGGATTCGGCCTATCGGTGTCGCGACGGGCGAGCACTGCCATAACCGGGTGATGTTCAAGCAGTTGCTGCAGGCGCAAGCCATCGACTTCTGTCAGGTCGATAGCTGCCGCCTGGGCGGTCTGAACGAGGTGATCATCGTCCTGTTGATGGCGGCGAAATTCGGTGTTCCCGTGTGTCCGCATGCGGGCGGGGTCGGTTTGTGCGAGTACGTCCAGCACATTTCACTGTTCGACTATATCTGCGTGTCGGCGTCGCTGGACAACCGGGTGCTCGAATACGTGGATCATTTGCATGAGCATTTTGTCGATCCTGTCGTGATTCGAAACGGCCGTTATATGCCGCCGCAACGAGCCGGCTACAGCATCGAAATGCATGCGGCGTCGCTCGATGAGTATGACTTTCCCGAGGGGCCCGCCTGGCGGGTTTGAAGCGGCACGCGCGGGCTCCTCTGCGGCTATTGGCTAACTCGTACTCGCCAAGGCGACGATAAAGTCAAGAAACACCCTTGTCTTGGCCGGCGTATGGTGTCGCGATGGATGGTACGCATAGAGCGGGAAGCGTTCATCCGGCCAGTCTGGGAACAGGTTGACGAGCCGTCCCTCCCGAATCAGGGGTTCCGCTCCGAGCAGAAGCATCTGCGCGATGCCGGAGCCGGCCAGGCACGCGTTGAAGAGTGCGCTCGGATCGTTCACCGTAAGCCGTCCATTCGTTTCGACAACCAGCTTTTTGCGCTTGCGATGAAACTCCCACGGATACGGCTTGCCGGTTTCCGGGTTCCGGAATTCGAGGCACCGGTGCGCCCCGCCGCCCAGATCTTGAGGCTCCGCTGGCCGCCCCCGGCGCGCGAGGTACGAGGGTGCTGCGACGGTGACAACTGCCGTGTCCAGAAGCTTTCGCGCAATCAGACTGGACGAGCGAGGTTCGCCAAATCGCAAGGCCAGATCGAAGCCGTCCACGATGAGGTCGCCGAGCTGATCTCTCGCAATGAACTCGAGTTCAAGTTCAGGATGCGCATCCATGAATTCGTCGAGCTTCGGGCCCAGAACGATTCGAAAAAAAGCGGGATCAAGATTGATTCGCAGCTTCCCGCGTACTGTCGCGGTGCCGCCTGAAGCGGCGGCCGCCGCTTCCTCCATTCCCCTTAAGTGCGGCATGACCTGCTCGTAGAACCGTTTGCCCTCTTCCGTGAGGGAAACGGCGCGGGTCGTGCGATTGAAGAGCCGTATTTTCAGCCGCTTTTCGAGCCGGGCGATTGCCCGGCTAACTCCGGGGGGCGACATACCCATCACTTCGGACGCGGCTGCGAACGTCCCCGCATCGACGACGGCCGCAAATACGCTGATACCGCTAGAGAGATTCTCGCTGGACGATCTCATTGACGCTCCCCGCACAGTGCTTCAAAAACCGCACTATGGCTCATTAGTGACTACCTGTCACTTCACAAGTGTCATTCGTATCATTTAGTTTCTCATCGAGTTTACCCACAATGCATCCCAACGGTCCGTTTCGACCGCAACGATCCAAAGGAGCATTGCCATGAATACCCGTTATTTCGCAGTTGCTATTGCCGCGGCCATCGCCTTCCCTGTCGCTGGCTACGCCCAGGAATCCTCGACCGTCACGCGTGCCCAGGTGCGCGCGGAACTCGTCCAGCTGGAAAGCGTGGGCTACCAGCCCGGCCGCGCCAATGATCCGCATTACCCCACCGACATTCAGGCAGCCGAAGCAGCAGTGGCCGCGCGGAAGGGCGCCGAGTCGAACGTCGCCAGCGGCGTGGGCGGTGTGCGCAGCGGTTCGTCCGATTCGGGCAATCGCGTTGCCGGGGCGGCCCTCGCGAATGCACCGTTCAACTCGCTTTACGCACATCGTTGATCGGCGCGTCACACCAATCATTGTTCATTCCAATTTCCAAGGAGTAGGAGATGACCGTTCAACTCACCCGCCGCGACCTGTTAAAGCGGGCGTCCGGCCTCCTGGCGGTCGCCGCCGTGGGCGGATTGACCAGCATCGGAACAGAGGCCGCGGAGGGTCATCAGGAGCGTCATCGTGTTCTGGTCCGCAACCCTGCCTTTGCCGCGATTGATCTCTCCCTGCGGCAGGCCGTCGACAACGGCGCCGTAGCCGGTGTGGTGGCGATGGGTGCCACGCAGCGCGGGCTTGTCTACGAGGGCGCATCGGGCCATGCCAATCCCCAGACGGGTACGGCGATGACGCCCGACACGGTGTTCTGGTTGCTATCGATGACCAAGGCGATCACTGCGACCGCCTGTATGCAACTCATCGAGCAGGGCAGGCTCTCACTCGATCAACCCGCGGGCGACATTCTCCCGGAACTGAAGTCGCCGCAAGTGCTGGACGGCTTCGATGCATCCGGACAGCCGAAACTGCGCCCTGCGCGTAACACGATTACCGTGCGTCATCTGCTGACTCACACGTCCGGCTTCACGTACAGCATCTGGAGCGAAAACATGAGCCGGTACGAAAAGGTGACCGGCATGCCGGATATTGGCTACTCGATGAACGGCGCGTTCAAGGCGCCGCTGGAGTTCGAGCCTGGCGAGCGCTGGCAGTACGGCATCGGAATGGACTGGGTGGGCAAGCTGGTTGAGGCGGTGACCGATCAATCGCTGGAGGTTTATTTTCGCGAGCACATCTTCGCACCGCTCGGCATGAGCAATTCGGGATTTCTGATCAGTGGCGCGCAGAAGCAACGCGTGGCGACCATGCACAACCGGCAACCCGATGGATCGCTCAAGCCCGCTCCGTTCGAGATCAACCAGCGCCCCGAATTCTTTATGGGCGGCGGCGGGGCATTCAGCACGCCGCGCGATTACATGGCGCTCCTGCAGATGCTCGTGAACGGCGGGACGTACCGCGGCGAGCGGGTCCTGCGCGCCGACACCGTTGCGACGATGTTCCAGAATCACATTGGAGATCTTCAGGTAACCGAAATGAAGACAGCACAGCCGGCGTGGTCGAACAGCTTCGATCAATTCCCTGGGATGCCGCACAAGTGGGGGCTTTCCTTCGACATCAACACGCAGCCGGGTCCGCATGGCCGCAGCGCGGGCAGCGTTAGCTGGGCGGGACTGCTGAATAGCTATTTCTGGGTTGATCCTGTCAGGAAGGTGACCGGCACGCTGTTCACGCAGATCCTGCCGTTCTACGACCCTCGCGTGGTGGATCTGTATGGACAGTTCGAGCAGGGTCTGTATCACGGCTTGCAACACGCCTGAGCACTGGTCAGTGATCGGCACTCGGGACACATCTATTTACGCATGGAGAAACTGCAATGTATGCAATCACAGGGATAACAGGAAAGGTCGGCGGCGCGGTGGCGCGCACGTTGCTCGCAGCGGGTCAGCCAGTTCGCGCGGTGGTACGCGATGCCGCTCGAGCACGTTCGTGGGCTGAGCGCGGCTGTGAAGTGGTGACGGCCGACATGGACGACGAGGCATCGCTAACCGCCGCTTTCGAGGGCGCGCAAGGCGTCTTCATCCTGCCGCCGTCCGAGTTCGATCCGTCGCCGGGCTTTCCCGAAGCACGTGCAGTCATTGACGCTGTGCGTGGGGCGCTGCAGTCCGCGGCGCCTGGCAAGGTGGTCTGCCTGTCGACGATCGGCGCGCAAGCCACCGAGATCAATCTGCTCACGCAACGTACGCTGATGGAGCAGGCGCTTCAGGATTTGCCGATGCCGGTGACATTCCTGCGTCCCGGCTGGTTCATGGAAAACGCCGCGTGGGACGTGGCGCCGGCCCGCGACACAGGGGTGATCCCCAGCTTTCTGCAGCCGCTCGACAAGGCGGTGCCGATGGTCGCTACCTCGGACGTGGGTCGCGTTGCCGCGCAACTGCTTCAGCAAACCTGGCTTGGCGTGCGTGTCGTCGAGCTGGAGGGACCGCAACGTGTGAGCCCGAACGATCTGGCCGCGGCATTTGCCCAGGTGCTCGGTCGTCCGGTTCGTGCGGAGGTGGTGCTGCGCGAAACATGGGGCGAGCTGTTCCGCTCCCAGGGCACGACGGACCCGTTGCCGCGCATGCGCATGCTCGACGGCTTCAATGAAGGCTTCATCGCCTTCGAAGGCGATGAAGCCGATATCGTCAAGGGCGAGGTGGAACTGGAAACCGTTCTGCGAGGCCTCGTTTCGCAGGCGAGCTAACGCGGGCACACCCGGTGACGTGTGCAGATCCCGCGTCGCCGGGTACTTTCCGTTCATCGTTCAGCAAGGGACTCATATCAAGGGGTTCGCTATGGATTCTAGATTTTGAACTGACCAGAAACATGTCCCCAAGGAATTACCCTGGCCGCAGTCAAACCGCTTGACATCCTGAATTTGGCTTCATAAATTCGCTTCGACTGAGCCGTCATTGTTTCCGGCGGCTCCACGGCAACGATGCCGTGCTACATATGAATGGCTATGCAGCCCCCGAACTTGCGTCCAACGCTGGTTCGGGGGCTTTTTGCTTTTGGGAGAAGAAATGATGACGTTGCAGTACAACCCCGCGGAACGTGGTGTCGCAGATATGGTGGTCGCGTGCGTTCAGATGGAACCTCATGTCGGCAGTAAGCGCGACAACGTGGCGCAATGCATCCGCCACCTCGAAGCCGCGGCGCATCACGGCGCGTCTCTGGTGGTGTTGCCGGAGCTGGCCAATAGCGGCTACGTGTTCAACGATCGCGATGAGGCGTTCGCGCTGGCCGAAACGCTGCCGGAAGGGGAAACCGCGCAATTGCTTGCGGAAACGACGCAGCGCCTTGGCATCCATGTCGTGATGGGTATTGCCGAGCGGGCGGGCAAGCAACTCTACAACTCAGCGATCCTGACTGGCCCGGCGGGTCACATCGGCGTCTATCGCAAACTGCATCTCTGGAACAACGAACATCGCTTCTTCGAACCGGGCGATCGTGGCGTGCCGGTGTTCGACACGCCGCTGGGACGAATCGCCATCGCCATCTGCTACGACGGCTGGTTTCCCGAAACATACCGGCTTGCCGCGATGCAAGGTGCCGACATCGTCTGCGTGCCCACCAACTGGGTGCCGATGCCGGCGCAACCGGACGATCGACCCGCCATGGCCACGACGCTCACCATGGCGGCCGCGCACAGCAACGGCGTGGTGATCGCATGCGCAAATCGCATCGGCACGGAGCGTGGTCAACCGTTCGTCGGCCAGAGCCTGATTGTGGGCGGCAACGGGTGGCCGGTCGCGGGCCCGGCCAGTGTCGATCGCGAAGAAATCCTGTACGCCGCAATCGATCTGACGCGCACCCGTTCGGAACGCACGCTGAACGCCTTCAATCACGTGCTGAGCGATCGGCGCGCGGACGTGTACGACCCGATGCTGGGCACCGGTTGGCCGACCTCACGCGCATGAGGCATCCGATGGCACGCCCGTATGAAACACAAGAATTTCATTCGACCACTGTGAGGAAAAATCCATGACTCCGTTCAATAGACAAATCCTTGGCGCCGCCGCGGCGCTCGTCGCGGCCTGCACCTGCATGAGTGCGCTCGCTGCCGATCCGATCAGGATCGGCGTAGCGGTGGGGCTCTCTGGCGCAAATAGCGTGGTCGCGCCGGCCGTCGTGCAGTCGTCGCAACTCGCTGTCGACGAAATCAACGCAGCAGGTGGGATCATGGGCCGCCAGTTGCAGCTCGACATCACCGACGACGCGTCCGGTGCAGTCGGCGCGCAGAAAGCGTACGACACGCTCGTGTTCCAGAAGAACGTCGATGCGATCATTTCCATGGAAACGAGCGCCGCGCGTAACGCCGCGCTGCCGATCGTGGCGCGCGGCAAGAAGCCGTTCGTATATACGTCGTTTTACGAGGGCCGTTCGTGCAGCCCGTGGATGTATGTCAACGGCTGGGTGCCTGAGCAGCAGGTCGCGCCGGTGGTCGATTACTTCGCGAAGAGCAAGGGCGCCAAGACCTTCTATCTGGTCGGCAACGACTACGTTTTTGGCCGCGGTATGCTTGGATTCACCAGAAAATATATCGAGGAGCATGGCGGCAAGGTAGTCGGCGAGGAGTACTTGCCGATCGACGGCACCGACTGGACACCGATTCTCTCCAAGATCCGCGCGGCTCATCCCGATGCGTTGATCAGCGCGACGGCCGGCGGCGCGCCTAACGTGTCGCTCGCCAAACAGTTGAAGGGCTCCGGCATGACGCTGCCTTATGGCAACCTGGCGATCGACGAAGGCACGGCGAAGAGCATGGGCGACGTCGCCACGGGCATGTATATGTCGGGCTCCTACCTGACGGGCATCGATACGCCGGGCAACAAGAAATTTCTCGCGGCCATGGACAAGAAATTCGGCAAGGATCTGAAGACGCCGAACGAGTTGTCCGAGCCGCAGTACGAGGCCTTTTTCCTGTACAAGGCCGCGGTCGAAAAGGCGGGCTCTACCGACGCCGACAAGGTGATCAAGGCGCTGGGCCAGGTGTCGTTCGACGGGCCACGCGGACCAGTGGCCATGAACAGGAGCCGCCACACGCCTCTCGCCATGCGCCTTGGCCAGATACAGGCAGATGGCTCGATCAAGATCTTGCAGACCTTCCCGAGCGTGGATCCGGGCGCGCAGTGCCCGAATATCAAGTAGACGCAACTGGAAATACAGCATCCGCCTGATGCACATTCGCAGGCGGATGCGACCGGAGAAGACAATGGTTCTGGCACTCGACATTTTCACAACCGCGGCGGTGCTGTTCATCGTGACCGCAGGGTTGATGGTGATTTTCGGCGTGATGAAAATCGTCAATTTCGCCCACGGTGCGCTACTAACAATAGGCGCATACGCGAGCTTCGTCGTGACGCAACTCAAGCTGAGTCCATGGCTCGGACTGCCGCTCGCGATCGTGGTGGGTACCGTCGTGGGCATGCTCGTCGAGCAGGTGATCGTGCGCCCGCTCTACAAACGCCCACTCGACGCGATCCTTGCTACCTGGGGTCTCGGCATCGTGATTGGGCAGCTCATCGTGATGACCTTCGGCCGCGAGGCGCAGTTCGTGGAGACGCCGCTCAAAGGAGCCGTCACCATCGGTGGGACCGATTACTCGGCCTATCGTTTGCTGCTGATCCCGATCGCACTCGGTCTGTGCATTCTCATGACCGCGCTGCTCACGGGAACGCGCTTCGGCATCAAGACGCGTGCGGTGATCATGAATGAGGATCTGGCGCGAGGGCTCGGCATTCATTCCGGCCGCATCCGTTTTATCACCTTCAGTCTGGGCGCTGCGCTCGGTTCGCTCGCCGGCACGCTCATTACGCCGCTGTCGAGCGTCGACCCTGATATGGGACTGCCGTGGCTGGTGAGCGCGTTCATGCTGGTCATGGTTTCAGGACATTCGATGCTCAGTCTGCTGGTGACGTGCCTCGTATTCGGCGCTTGCCAGGTGCTGGTCAGCACGTTCGTTAGTCCGGTGCTGGGCGGATTGACTATCGCGGTGCTGGCAGCGCTCACGCTGCGCATTCGTCCCAAGGGGTTCTCTCATGGCTAAAGTCGACGCATCGCCACATGGAGCCGGAGATCAAGCTGTACAAAACGATGAGCGGGTAAGCAACGGACGAACGATTCACGGACGCGGTCTGCTCGTGGCCGGTGGCCTGGTTGTCGTGCTGCTGGCCGCGGGTCCGCTTGTCTTCGGCTCGTATCTGCTCAACGTCCTCATTCAGGCCTTCTTTTTCTCGATCGTGGCCGTGACCGTGGATATCCTGTGGGGCTACACCGGGTATCTGACGTTCGGGCAATCGGCGTTCTTCGGTCTAGGCGCCTATGCCGCGGGTCTTGTGTTTACACACGGCGGCTTTTCGGCGGGTTATGTGGTGCTTGCCGTGGGAGCGGCGATCGCGGTGACCGCGGCCGTGGCCGCATTGCTCGGCTGGCTGTCGTTCTATCGCGGTGCGTCGCCGTTCTTCGCGACGGTGATGTCGCTCGTATTGCCGATCGTTCTCAGCCAGTTGCTGCTCTCCGGCGGCGCGTGGACGGGCTCGAGTTCGGGACTCACCGGCTATGAGACCTTCGATCTTTCGCTGCAGGCCTGGTACTGGCTCGCCGGCGCTGCGCTGCTGGCTGTTGCATCGATTGCGTGGCTATTTGTTCGTAGCGACGGCGGCCGCGTGCTGGCTGCTATCCGCGACAACGAATCACGCTGCGCATATCTCGGCATCAATACGTCGCTCGTCAAGATCGTCTTGCTGGTTGCAACCGCGGCCATCGCCGGCGTTGCCGGATTTGGCTACGGATCGTTCAGCGGCGTGGTCGCGCCTGAGTTGGCTGGGTTTGTCCTTGGCACCCAACTGATTATCTGGGTCGCGCTCGGCGGTCGGGGAACGTTGTGGGGGCCGGTGATCGGCGCGCTTCTGATCAATGTCGGGACCGCCTATCTCAGCGGCAGCATGCCGTTCGCGTGGCAACTGATTCTGGGTGCTGCATTCGTGGCTGTGATTGTGCTGTTGCCGCAAGGCTTGGTGCCGCTGTTGCTCAAGCCATTACGTCATCTTGCGGGTCACGGCGCCGAACCGAAGCTGGTTGAGCGCGACGTCGGCGCAGCTCATGAACGGGCGCTATCAGTGCCAGCGCTGCAGATGAACGGCGTCGCCAAACATTACGGCAGCCTGAAAGTGTTGCAAGGCATCGATCTGAACGCCGATGGCGGTGAACTGGTTGGTCTCATCGGCCCGAACGGCGCCGGTAAAACGACGCTTATGCGCTGCATGAGCGACGGCGCGGAACGTTCTGCCGGCACGGTCACGCTGTGTGGCAACGATGTCCGGCAATTGCCGCCGGATCGCTGCGTGCATTTCGGCTTGGGGCGCAAGTTCCAGAACGCAAATATCTTCGAGACGCTTACCGTTGCGGAGTGCCTGAGAATCGCCGGCACCATCATCGAGCGGCCATCGCTCCTGCGACGCTCCGCGACGCTTGCACTGCCGCCCTATGCGCTGGAGGTGCTGCGTACCACCCATCTCGATCAGAGGCTGGGCGCTGTCGCGAAGGATCTTTCGCATGGCCAACAGCAGGCGTTGGAACTGGCGATGGTGCTCGCACTGGAGCCGCGTATCGTACTGCTCGACGAGCCCACGGCAGGCTTGACCAAAACGGAGCGCACGCAAATCGGCAATGTGCTCGCTGCATTGGCTCATCAATATCGGCTTTGTTGTCTGCTGGTGGAGCACGACCTCGACTTCGTGGCCGAAATTGCCACGCGTATCGTGGTCCTGCATCAGGGGCGCATCGTGATGCAAGGCAACTTCGACGAAGTCGTCAACTCGGAGCTGGTCAGAACGATTTATGCCGGGACTGCGCAAAGCGCTGCGGCAGGCGAAAACGTCGGACATCAGGAGGCGTCATGAGCCAGATTGCGCTGGAGTTGCAGGACGTGACGAGCGGGTACAAGGCTTCGGTCGTGCTGCGCAAGCTCTCGATGACCGTTGCCGACGGCGAGGCCGTCGCGCTGCTCGGCAAGAACGGCATGGGCAAGACGACGGTGCTCAAGACGATCATGGGCTATCTGCCGAAGAAAGCCGGCGCCATCCGTGCGCGCGGGCAAGATATCACGCGCATGGCGCCTCATCAGATCGCGCGCGAGGGCATTGCTTACGCGCCGCAGGAACATGCATTGTTTCAGGATCTCACCATTCGCGACAATCTGCGTCTTGGGCTCCAGAAGGCGTCGGCGTTCGACGAACGCTTTGCCGCGATCGAGCCCGTGTTCCCGGTATTCGCAAGTCGCCTGAAGCAGTTGGCCGGCACGCTTTCCGGCGGCGAACAGAAGATGCTGCTGGTGGCGCGCGCGCTCATGATGCGTCCTTCGCTCATTTTGCTCGACGAGATTACGGAAGGGTTGCAACCGTCCGTGATCGACCGTCTCGCCGACGCACTGCTATGGGAACGCAGCCAGCACGGCACGACGCTGCTGCTGGTAGAGCAGAATGTTCCCTTTGCGCTGAAGGTTGCCGATCGCTACGCGGTACTCAAGCAAGGCGAGATCCTCGAGCATGGCAACGCGAAAGATGAAGCAGCGGTAGGATCGATCTTCGAACACCTGCGCGTGTAAGTAACATTCAGGACGACCATGACGATAGGCGGCATATGACGAACGCAAACTCTTTTTATCGACCCCGCTCAGGACTGGACCTGTTCGAGCAAACCGCCGGCGACCCGCGCGAGCGCGAACGCGCCGTTCTCGAGTCGTTTGCGCGCATCGAGGAAGTCGAGCCCGAGGTGAGGGCGATGACGGCCGTCGCGCAGCGGGAAACGGCGTTGACCTCGGCCGCCGGTGCAACAGGTCCGTTGGCTGGCATACCGATCGCGGTGAAAGATATCTTCGACACGAGCGACCTGGTCACCGGCTACGGCTCGCCAATTTACGAAGGCCATCAGCCGAAATCGGATGCCGCGATTGTGACGTTGGTGCGGCGTAACGGCGGCATTGTCATCGGCAAGACCGTCACCAGTGAATTCGCCTACATGACGCCGCCTGTGACGCGCAATCCGTGCGACCTGACGCGTACCCCTGGCGGATCGTCATCCGGGTCGGCTGCCGCGGTGGCAGCCGGCATCGTGCCTTTCGCGATCGGCACTCAGACTGGCGGCTCGACCATTCGGCCCGCTTCGTTCTGCGGCATCGCCGGCTACAAGCCCACACTCGGCATGTTGCCGACCGTCGGCATGAAGTGCTTCTCGTGGTCGTTCGATACGGTCGGCTTGTTCGGCGCCGGTGTGCGTGACGTGGCTTACTTCGCGCAGGCCCTGTCGGGCCGGTCACTTGCCTTGAGCGGCGTGACGGCTGGCCCGGTGTTCGGCGTGCCGGACAGCTACCCATGGACCGCGCCGTCAGCGAATGCGAGTGACGTACTCGACAGAGCGGTGCGCGCCATCGAGCAGGCGGGAGGGCGCGTGCGGCGTGTGCGTTTCGCGCCATGGATGGCCGACCTGGTCGCCGCGCACAACACGATCCAGAGCTATGAGGCGTATCAGTCGTTGGGCTTCGAGTACGATCATCATCGTACCGATCTATCGCCGATGCTCGCCGGTTTTCTTGATCGTGCAGCGAGGGTCGATACCGCAACCTACATCGAGGCATGTGTGCTCGCGGAACAGGCGAAGGCGAGGCTTGCTGAACTATTCGACGGCATCACCGGCTTGCTGACACCGAGTGCGCCCGACGAAGCGCCCGAGGGCCACGCGTCAACGGGCGACCCCGCGTTCAATCGCAATTGGACCTTGCTCGGTTGCCCGTGTGTGAACGTGCCGGGATTGAGGGGCGCGCGAGGCGCCCCGATCGGCGTGCAGGTGATCTGCCGCCCTTGGGACGATGCCCGATGCCTCGACGCTGCCGCATTTGCCGAGCAGGCGATCGCGGCAGCAGTGGAACGTTTTCCCGCGACCTGAGCAACGAGGAAGCGATGCAAGGAGGAGACGAAATGGAGGCGAGCTCGCGACAGCCGGCCAATCCGGCGCCCGCGGACGATGGTTGGCGTATCGGCGTGTTGTACTCGCGCACGGGCGTGACCTCAGCGACCGGGTCGGAGCATTTTTTCGGCACCGTGCTCGCGATCGAGGAAGTCAACGCGGCCGGCGGCGTGGGCGGGCGCCTGCTCGACCCCGTTGTTTACGATCCGAAGAGCGATCCTGACGAATATCGCCGGCTCGCCACGCGGATGCTGCAGGAAGACGACGTGACCGTGATTTTCGGCTGTTCGACTTCGTCGAGCCGAAAGGCGGTTTTGCCGGTGATCGAACGCACCAACGCATTGCTCTGGTACTGCTCGATCTATGAAGGGTTTGAGTATTCGCCGAACGTGATCTACACCGGCGGGGTACCGAACCAGAACAGCATGCAACTGGCCGCTTATCTGCTGCGCAATCACGGCCGCCGTTTTTTTCTGGTTGGCGCCGACTACATCTATCCGCGAGAATCGAATCGGATCATGCGCGACATGGTCGAGCAGCATGGCGGCGAAATCGTGGAAGAACTCTATCTGCCGAGCGATGCGGATCCAGCGGCGCTGGAAGAAGTGGTGCGGCAGATCAAGGACATCGCGCCCGATGTGGTGTTCTCCACGCTGATCGGGCGAGGTGCGCGCGACTTTTATCGGCTGTATCGCGAGCACGGTATCGACCCCGCACAGATTCCGATCGCAAGCTTGACAATGACCGAGGGCGAAACGCGGATGATCGGCTCCGAACTGTGTGGCAGCCACATCGTCTCGGCGAGTTACGTCAACACGCTGAACCTCGCGAGTAACCAGCGCTTTCTGAAATCATGGCATGCGCGATTCGGAGATCAACCGGCCAGCATGTGGTCGGAGATGGCGTATAACCAGGTGCATCTGTTCGCGCTGGCGCTGGCCCGTACCGGAAGTCTCGATACGGCCAGACTGGTGGAGGCGGTACACGAAGTCGAATTCGATTCGCCAGAGGGAGTGCTGAAAATCGATCCGGAGAACAATCACGCGATACTGACGCCGCGCATTGCCGTGTGCAGGCCGGACGGCTCGTTCGATATCGTCTGGGAGGGCCGAGGTCCGGTCAAACCCGATCCCTATCTGACGACATACGGATTCGCGGAATTCTGGCTCGACGGAGAATCGGCATGAGCACGGGGGCCCGTCGTCTGTTCGACGATCTACGCACGCTGCGCGTCCTCGTGATTCATCCGCCGGGCGAGGATCGCATTGTTCTGGAAGAGCAGTTGCGCCGCATCGGCTGCCAGGTGCGCGTGCTCTGGCCGTTTCCCTCGCAACTGCCCGCCGATGTCGACGCGATTTTCTTTCTCGTCGGCCCCGAAACTCGCAGCGCGGGCAATTGGTGCGCAGCCGATACCGAAGCCACGCTGATCGCGTTATCCGACTACGAGAATCCGACGGCGCTAAAAATGCTGGTGGATACGCAGGCGCATGGCGTCATCACCAAGCCCTACCGGTCTACGGGCATTCTTAGTACCCTGGTGCTCGCGCGTGCGTCTTCAGGCTACCAGCAGCGCTTGCACAGCAAGGTCTCCAAGCTCGAGGAGGCGATCAAGGCGCGACGCCACATCGAGAAGGCCATCCGCATCCTCATGGAGGCGCACCAGCTCAGCGAGAGCAACGCATACGAGCACATGCGCTCGAGAGCGACAAGTCTCCGGGTCACGGTGAGCGAGATCGCCACATTGGTGATCGATGCCCATGAGGCAATGGAAAAGCTCGGCCTTGGCAAGGGACCAAAGCCTTGAGCCTCACACGCTAGTCAGGGATCACCGGCTCGACCAGCTTCGCCAACTGAACCAGCGACTCCTGCCAGCCGAGGTAGCACATCTCCACTGGAATGACCTCGGGCACACCCTCCTGCACAATCGTGAGCTCGGTTCCGCAGGACACTGCCCGCAAGGAAATAGTGACGTCCATCTGGCCGGGCAGGTTGGGGTTGTCGAAACGGTCCGAGTAGCGGATCTTCTCGAACGGCACCAGTTCGATGTATTCGCCGCCGAACGAGTGACCATTGCCGGTGCCGAAGTTACGGAAGGACATCTTGTGAGTGCCACCCACGCGTGCATCCATGTGGTGGACCTGACAGGTGAACCCATAGGGAGGAAGCCACTTAGCGATCGCATCGGGTTCGAGGAAGGCCCGATAGATGCGTTCGGGAGTAGCGTTCAAGACGCGATGGAGACGGATTGTTCCGGTAGTCATGGTGTGCTGGTCCTTCACTGGAGAAGTTGAACATACCCCTACGACGATCCGGCGACGCCGGTATCGACATAGGGTAAGACCAGGAAAAACCCGTAGGTGGCAAAGAGCATCACCTGTTATCGCTTCTATCCCGCCACCACACGGTTGCGGCCATCGTGCTTGGCCTGGTAAAGACGTTCATCGGCGACGCGTAAGAGGGTGTCGATCGTGTCGCCGTCGCGGCCAAACTCGGAGACGCCGACACTGACAGTAACGGCGACGGTCCGCCCGGTTCCGGTATAGAACTCCTCGGTCGCTACGGCGCCCCGAACGCGCTCAGCGATCGAACGTGCCACGTCCAGCGCGGCTCTGGGCAGCAACACCATAAACTCTTCGCCACCCACTCGCGCCACGCCGTCATAGGGCCGAATGGCATCAAGGCATTTCTGCACGAATCGCTGCAATACCTCGTCACCGACCTGATGACCGTAGTTGTCGTTGATCAATTTGAAGTGGTCGAGATCCAGCGCCAGCAACGAGAACGGTGCGCCACCTCGCCTCGCGCGTGCGATTTCGGCCTCCACTCGCTGGATAAACTCGCGCCGGTTCGCGGCACCCGTCAGCGGATCGGTCGCGGCGAGGTGCTCGAGCTTGTGATTGGTGCGTTGGAGTTCCTGCAGCGCGCTTTCCGTGCGTGCCATCGCTTCGGCGAGGCGAGCCATCAGTTCTTCCTGGCTGTAGATCGTTGAAAAGGAGCGCGTTGTGCGAAACGCTTGAACGACGCCGTAGCTCAGCAGGAAAAAGCCGGCGGCGAAGATCGCGTGTGCCAGCCACCACATATGATTCCAGGGCTTGCCGAGAATGAACGCGAGCGACGCCAGCGCGAAGAAAGTGATCGAAATGCCGTAGATCACCATGAGCGGCGAGCGAATGCGGCGCAGCATCAGCACCGTGACGTTCAGTGTCGAGAAGACAAGCGCGCCGCCTTCCATGGATAGCCGCACGGCGAGGTTGCCCGCAATGGGCGAGTTCGCAATGACTCCGACAACCAGGTCGATCACGACGAACACAGCGATCCATATGAGCCACGGGCGCGGATTCGAGCGCTGCTTGAGCGCGTCCGGCGCGCGGTGATACGAGAGAAGCCCGATCAGCAGCAGCACCGACATCACCAGGCGCGATGCGGGTCCGTAGAGCAGGAATAGCCAGATATTGTGGTGCGCCATGCCGGTGAACGCGCCGTGCAGCGCATAGACCAGCACAAAGCCCAGAAAACCTAGAGTCAGCCACCGCAACAGCGGTTCGCCCGACGACAGATAACAACGCCAGGTCACATAGGTGACAAACAGCCCCTCGAGCGTTGCCGCAGCAATCGCGACTTCGTGGAATCCGTGGTTTTCGAACTTCAGGCTTGGGTCTTGAAAGAAAGCCAGATAGGCAATCAGGTAGGCGGGAAGGAGCGCAAAACCAATGATCAGCAAACCTGAGTAGACCTTGGTCACGATCCCGATGAGGCGAGGCGGCTCTTCGATTGAAATTGTCGTGCTCATGTGCCCGTCTCCGGCAATACTACGGTGGTTTTTCGTATTGCCGAGCGATTGACGCTTGGATCAGCCGACTCGGACACGACACCATGCGGTTATGCTTGGCCAAACATACCGCGTAGCGGACTACCTTAAGGCAATTGAAAGTATAGCGGACTGCGATTTGAATCGGTGGTATATCGGTCGTGCAATTAGCGCCTGATATATCGTGCCGTTGTCTTCTGAAAATATCAGAGGCCGCAGTCGACGGTTGCCAGCCATTGAATCCGATTCAGCCTAGGCTGCGGCGCCGCGTAAATCCCTTATATGCTGATAGACAGTCGCACGGCCCATGCCCAGAACGTTGGCAACATAGTTAGCCGCGCTCTTTCCTTTGAAGGCTCCTTCTTCCCACAGCGCCTCGACAAGTTCGCGACGGTGTTCCCGGGTCAGGGAGTTGAGTGCCAGCTGGCGTTCCTGAAGCCATGCGTGGAGAAACGTGTTGATGCGTTCCTGCCAGTCGTCCTTGAACAGCTCCTCAGGCTGCTTCACCAGACCCGCACCCGACACCACGCGGTCGATGACATGTTTCATGTCCTCAAAGACGGCGATGTTGTAATTGACGCACATTACGCCGACAGCCGCGCCTGCGTCGTCAAAGAGCACCGTGCTGACACAGCGCATTCGTCTGCCATCCCAATTGATCTTTTCGTACGGACCGATCGTGCCTGACTGCGCTGAATGATCAATCTCTTCCAGCGCCGATTCGTCGCCCAGCTCACGCTTTGACAGGTTGTTGGCAATGTACGCGATCGTCTGGCTATGCAGGTCATGAATGACGATCTCGACGTACGGAAAGAAGAGCAGCGCAATACCGTCGGCGACACGGCCGTAGCGATCCAGCAAAAGCCGGCGCGCGGGTGTGGTCTTAGTCTTTCGCATAGGGAAGCATGAGATTTTTCGGTTTGGCCGGGTCTGCCGGCGTGTGCGTCAATGTGCAACGCATATTCGTGCGATGCACTATTTTGCCACGGGCAATATTCACCTCTGTTTGCGGCAACCCACGCACCGCCGCATCGGTCTGGTTCAACTGATCGGTTGCCCGCTCACGTGCCTGAACAACGCGTAGGCGATCGCTACATCTTCCAGTCCGAGTCCGATTGAGCGAAAGAAAACGTGCCGCCGCCAGGAGGGTTTCCTGGCTCTGCCGGATACGAGTTCGGGCAAATCGCCCAGAACGCTTTCTGGCGACCAGTCATGCAGTTGCGCCGCCAGTTTCATTTCACCTGCGTTGGCGGGCGTGGTTCGCCGGTAGTCGCAATAGACGTCCATGTCTTGAATCCACGCCGGTGGAATTTCATGCGCATTGGCGACATTCGTGCTGATCGACGTGATGAGTGCCGGCTTGGTCAGCAGGTTGTCCGACAGTACAGGCGTGCCTGAGGATGTGCACAACGCGATCACGTCGGCATCGCGCACACACTCATCGAGGTGGGTGCAAATCCGCACGCGTTCATCAAGGGCGGCGACCTCCGCGCGCTTTGCCTCGTTGCTCGCAAGCTCGGGTGAAAACACATTGATCGAGGCCCACGCTCGCAGCGGTGCAAGGTGGCGCAAATGCGCCTGCCCCACGGCACCCGCGCCGACGATGGCGAGCCGGCGTGCGTCGGGCGCCGCAAGGTGTTCCACCGCAAGTGCCGTTGCGCCGGCTGTGCGTTCGTTGGTGAGCAGACCCGCATCGCACCACATCAAAGGTTGCCCCGTTTCCATGGACATCAGTGCGGTCCATGCCGTAATGACCGGTTTCGCTTCGGTCACGATGTACGGCGACATCTTTGCTCCGAATACCTTGGCGTCCGCCAGGACCCCTAAGTACGTAATGAAATCGCCAGCCCCTTGTGGAAACGGGGTGAAGGTCTGGGGCGGCTGCACCGCGGAGTCGTTGGCAAGCGAGAGAAACATGTGTGTCAATGCGCCGCGCACGTCGAGGTGGGGCAGTGCTTTACGCACCGCGTCCTGCTGGACGATCAACGGGAATTCTTTGTCTGTGCTGCTCATGGGCCTGCTCTCCACATCGTTGCCGGCTATCGGCGTCAGCGCAATTCTAAAGTCAAAAAGTCCAGTCTGGACTTTTATTTTGAAAATCGCTTGCATTTGTTAGTGTCCAGAATAGACTGTCATTCCAGAACGAGTGTGAGAACAGGCGTTTCTGGCACCTCATGCATCTTCTCGAGGTCGCGCCGTCAGTTACCACCCCGTGCCCTAATTTTGTGAACCCCAATTTCATAGGGAACCACCATGCGTCTGAAGCTTTCACTCTCACTTTTCGTCGCTGCCGCTTTAATCGGTTCGGTTGGCACTGTCAGCGCCGAGACTCAAAGCACCTTGCGCTTCGGCATCGAGGCCGCGTATCCGCCGTTCGAAAGCAAGTCGCCGACGGGGCAATTGCAGGGATTCGACGTCGACGTCGGCAACGCGGTCTGCGCGAAGATGGGCGTGAAATGCGAGTGGGTGGAGAATTCGTTCGACGGATTGATTCCGGCACTACAGGCGCGCAAATTCGACGTCATCAATTCCGCGATGAATATTACGGACAAGCGCAAACAGTCCATCGATTTCACGCCGCCGATCTACGTGGTGCCGATCGTGATGGTGGCGAAGCGTGGTTCGTCCTTGCTGCCGGATGTGAAGAGCCTGCAGGGCAAACGCGTCGGCGTCCTGCAGGGATCGTCGCAGGAAGATTTCCTTAAGCGCCACTGGGCGAATGCCGGTGTATCGATCGTTTCGTATCAGGACCAGGATCAGGTGTACGCCGACCTCGTTGCCGGACGCCTGGATGCCGCCGTCCAGGAAGCGCAGACTGTTGAGGACGGTTTCCTGAACAAGCCGTCAGGCCATGACTATGCGATTGTCGGCCAGCCGCTCAGCGATCCGGCAACGCTTGGCGAAGGCACGGGCTTTGGCTTGCGCAAGGGCGACAAGGCGTTGGCCGGAAAGATCGATGCCGCGCTCGCCGCGCTAAAGAAAGACGGCACGCTCAGCAACCTGTCGCAGAAGTATTTCAAGCGCGACATCATCGCGAAGTAACCGGTTCATGACCCGATGCGAGCCGAATCGCATCGGGATCCGAAATGAACATTCGAGCGAGCTTATGGATTTCGATGTGATCGTGTTGGGAGCCGGGATTGTCGGCGTGTCGTCCGCGCTGCATCTGCAGGATCGCGGTCGCCGCGTGGGGCTCGTCGATCGGCGCGGCCCCGGCGAAGAGACCAGTTTCGGCAATGCCGGACTGATCGAAAGCTCGTCGGTGGTTCCCTACGGCTTTCCGCGCGATCTCGGTACGCTGCTGCGCTACCTGCGCAATCAGTCGACCGATCTTTACTGGGACTACAAGGCGCTGCCGTCTTTTGCGACGTGGCTCGCGCGATTCTGGTGGGAGTCGTCTCCTGAGCGGCTCAAGGCTGCCGCGCACGACATGTTGCCGTTGATCCGGCGCAGCGTTGCCGAGCACGATGTGCTGATCGCGCGTGCCGGCCTTCAAAGCCTCGCGCACGACGGTGGCTGGATCGAGGCATTTCGCACACGCTCGGAATATGAACGGCAGGCATCGGCCGCCGAAGTCACGGCGAGGACATACGGACTGCGCGTGGTGCCGTGCGACGCCGATGCACTGATGGCGCGCGAACCGGGTATCGCGTCGGGTTTTAGCGGCGCATTGCATTGGCAGGACCCGAAGAGCATCTCCAATCCGGGTGCGCTGACGAAGGGCTATGCGCGGCTGTTCGACGAGGGCGGCGGCGCGCTGCTCACTGGCGAAGTGGTCACGGTGCGTCAGGAAGCCGATGCATGGACTGTGCAGACATCGCAAGGCAGGATCAGCGCCAAAGAGGTGGTTGTAGCGCTCGGCCCTTGGTCCGACAAGGTTTTTGAACCGCTCGGATATCGGATACCGCTACGGGCAAAACGCGGCTACCACATGCACTACGAGGCGACGAAATCGATGCTCTCGATACCGCTGGTCGACACGGAAAAAGGGTATGTGGTCGCGCCCATGCAAGGCCGCCTGCGGCTGACTACCGGCGTGGAAATCGCCCGGCGCGATGCGCCGCCGACGGGCGTTCAACTGGACCGCGCGGAAGCCGTGGCCCGGCCGATATTCGGACTGGGCCGCCGCGTCGACGACGCGCCATGGCTCGGGTTGCGGCCGTGTACGCCTGACATGCGGCCTGTCATTGGGCGCGCGCCTCGCCATCGAGGGCTGTGGTTCTCGTTCGGGCATAACCATCACGGATTGACGCTCGGTCCGGTGACAGGGCGTTTGCTGGCGGAAATGATGACGGGGGGCGAGCCTTTTACCGATCCCCATCCGTTCCGTCCCGAGCGATTCCGATAGAGGGCGTGGTGGACCCGCTTCATCCATAAATCACTGCGTCACGAATCATCGCGTATCGGGTATGCGAACAACCGGAACGTACTTGAAACGGGGCTGGCGAAGGTTTCGGAATTCCTCGCGAGGTTCTGATCGCTGTAGGCTGCACGCGATCGAGCAGGGGATGCGCGCTGCCTACAGCCCCTTCAGGAACGCAACCAGCAACTCGCTCACTTCCGCCGAACGCTCGCGCTGAATCCAATGACCCGCGCCGTCGAGAATATGGCATCCGCGCAGTCCGGGCAGTACGCGTGCCAGATTCGCGATACGGGCCTGGGCGCCCGGAAACTTAAGGACGTCATCTTCCGCGCCGGCCACGAATAGCGATGGCTGCCGGATCACGCAGCCTCGCCAAGCGGCCATGAGTTCCGATGAGCGCCGAATGCTGCGGTACCAGTTCAGCCCACCTCGGAAACCGGTGCGCGCGAATTCGCCTGCCACGTAAGCGATTTCTTCACTGCTTAGCCAGGCTGGCAGCGTCTCGGGGTCCACTGTGTTGTCGAGAAAACTTGTGCCGGGCGCGAGTATGCCCGCCACCACGTGGTCGGGCCCATCGCCCGACATGCTGAACGTGACGCGTCGAATTGTGGCTTCGGGATCAGCCTCGAATTCGCGCTCAGCTACGCCGGGTGTCTGGAAATACTGCATGTAGAACGTTTGCACACCTTGCCGCTCCAGCGCACTGAGCAAGTCCTCCCGCGCAGGCGGATGGAACGGCACGCTCATGCCAACGACGGCACGGAACAGATCGGGCCGTAACATCGCCGCGTTCCAGGCCACCGGCGCGCCCCAGTCGTGGCCGACGATCACCGCCTCACTCTCGCCGAGAACATTGACGAGCTCGACCATGTCGCCGACGAGATGCAGCATCGTGTATGACTCCGCGTCCGGCGGCGCATCGGTGCCGCCATAGCCACGCATGTCAGGTGCGACGGCGCGGAACCCGGCGGCTGACAGCGCCGCCAACTGGTGCCGCCAGGCGTACCAGGATTCCGGAAATCCATGACATAGCAGCACCAGCGGGCCGCTGCCCTGGCTGGCCACACGCATGCGCAGTGCACCGACCTGCAGTGTCTCGAGGCGAAGTTCGTGCAAGGTTTGCTCCATGATGTTCGGGTTCTGGCGGATCGCCTTAGACGATCATTCGCTGCTGGTCCATTCCACGCGCGCGCCCACCGAGCGCAGGTTTTCCACAAAATTGGGGTGTGCACGGCGGATTGGCAGCGCGTTGGTGATTTCCGAGCGCCCCTCGATACTTGCGGCGACCATGAGCAGCGCAATGGCCACGCGAATGATGTACGGACTCTCGACCTTCGCGGGACTTAACTGAAGTCCGCCGAAAGTGATCAAACGATGAGGGTCCGACAGAAACACGTGCGCACCGAACTTGGAGAGTTCAACGGACCAACCCATCGCGCCGTCGTAGACCTTGTTCCAGAACATCGCGCTGCCTTCCGCCTTCACGCCAAGCGCGATGAAGATAGGGAGCAGATCGACGGGCAGATACGGCCAGGGCGCCGCTTCCACCTTGGTGAGGATGTTCTGCGTGAAAGGCCGGCGCACTCGTAACGGACCCTCCCGAACGGCATGCGACCAGCCATCGCGATGCTCCACCTGCACGCCGAACTTCGCGAAGGTTCGGTCGATCAGCGGGAACTGATCGGGCGCGCTGTTTTTGACCTTGATGTCGCCACCGGTGATTGCGCCAAGCGCGAGAAAGGTCGCGATTTCGTGGAAATCCTCGCTGAACCGGAACTCGCCGCCGCCGAGTTTATGGCCGCCTTCCACGCTCAGGCGCGATGTGCCGATGCCGTCGATTGGCACACCAAGCATCGCCAGAAAACGGCAAAACTCCTGCACATGCGGTTCCGATGCTGCATTGACCAAGGTCGACGTGCCGTTGGCCGACGCCGCGCACAGCGCGAAATTCTCGGTGGTGGTGACCGACGCGTAGTCCAGCCAATGATGATTGGCCGCCATTTGAGTGGTCGCGCGCACGATCAGCGAGTCGGTAGTGCGCTCAATGCCCGCGCCGAAGCGCTCGAACACCTCAACGTGCGGATCGATCTCGCGCACACCCAGCGTGCAGCCCTTCACATCGTTCTCGAGACGTGCGACGCCGAAACGCGCCAGCAACGGCGGCACCAGCATGATCGAAGAACGCATCTCCTCCGGCAGCCTGTGCGCGACAGGATCGAAGGACGTGGCGTGGTGATGCAAATCGAGAATGCCGGTGGCAAAGTCCATCGACACGTTGCTGCCGAGCGTGCGAAAGATCTCGAGGATCTTCTTGACGTCGGTAATTTCGGGTACGCCGATGAGACGCAGTGGCTGGTCGGTCAGCAGCGTGGCACAAAGGATGGGCAGGACAGCGTTCTTGTTGGCGGATGGCACGATCTCGCCGCGTAACGGGAGGCCGCCATGTACGATCAGGTTCGACATGTTCGGGAGAGAGCTGGTGGATTGAGAAGCGAGGCCACTATCATGCCACTGGATGGCATGTGGAGGATGTTTCGGGATTCCGGGGCCGTTTTTTTTCTTGTCGCTTCTTAAAACAGTCTATCCAGCATCTCGCGGGCAATGGCCCGCGGCCGGTCCAAGCCTTCTATTGGATCTTGATGACAACCTTACCCTTTACACGCCCGGTTTCGACGTAAGCCAAGGCCTCATTGGTGGCCGCAAACGGGAAGATCCGATCGATCACCGGCCGTATGGACCCTGCATCGATCAGTGCAGCGATCCGGCCCAGTTGGTCTCCGCTGGCGCGCATGAACACAAATGAATAGCTGACGTCATGACGTTTTGCAGTTTTCCGGATGCGATAGCTCAAAAGACGCATCACCGTTTTCAGGAACCACGAAGCGCCCATGTCTTTGGCAAAGTCGGGATCGGGCGGTCCCGCGATTCCGATGAGTTTGCCACCTGGTTTGAGCACGCGCAGTGACTTCTTGAGCGTATCGCCGCCCTGCGTGTCGAGCACGAGATCGTAGCCTTTCAGGATGTCGGCAAAATCGTCTTTTTTGTAATCGATGACGATATCCGCACCGAGTTGCTTCACCAGTTCAGCATTGCGCGCGCTCGTTGTCGTTGCGACAGTTGCGCCGACATGTTTCGCCAGTTGAATGGCAAATGTGCCGACGCCGCCGGAGCCTGCATGGATCAGCACTTTCTGCCCTTTCTTGAGTTGTCCTTTTTCGATTAGCGCCTGCCACGCGGTCAAGCCTACCAGCGGGATCGACGCTGCTTCTTCCATGGAGAGTGATTCTGGCTTCAACGCCACGCCGTCTTCTTTGACGGCAATGAATTCCGCGAAGGTGCCAATGCGATCTTTGCGCGGTCGCGCATAGACCTCATCGCCTGGTTTGAGTTGCCGAACGCGCGGTCCAACGCGGACGACCACCCCGGACAGATCGTTACCCAGAATCAGCGGCAAACGATAAGGCAGAATAAGCTTGAACTCGCCGTCCCGGATTTTGGCATCGAGCGGATTCACGCCCGCGGCGTGAATCCGGATCAATACGTCGTCCTCGCGCAGCTCCGGGACCGGCATTTCGCCGGCTCGCAAGTCATTCTTGCGTCCGTATCGATCGACAACAAAAGCTTTCATCATGTTTCCTTGTACGTTTCTCGTTGAGTCAGAGTGCTTCGCGGGGAGTAAGGGATGCAGCGTTCCAGATCGATCGCAACGCAGTCATGCCGTTCAAGTTTGAAGTCGCAGGTCTTTGCGAATACCTGCATCCACAAGGCCGGCGGGCGCAAACCTGCGCAGCAATCGCAGACGAGCGGCGAGTCCACCGGCTGTATAGCGAAGTTTCGGGCGAGCCGCGATGGCGGCCTGCAGTACGGTCTCGGCCACGACCTCCGGACCGTCAGCGCTCTCGACAACCTCCTTCACACGCCTCGCGATGGCCGTGCGTATCTCAAGGTAGTCGTCGAGGGGAACGTCCGGCTCCATGAAGTTCGCGTCGAAAGGCGTCTTGATGTAGGCGGGCTCAATGACGGAGACCCGGATGCCCATCGTGCGCAACTCATGATCGAGCGATTCCGAATAGCCCGCGACCGCATGCTTGGTGGCGGAATACAGCGCCATATAGGGCATCGGCAAGAAGCCCAGCACCGAACCAATATTGATGATGCGGCCGCTGCCTTGTTGCCGCATATGGGGCAGCACGGCGCGCGTCATGCGGACGATCCCGAAGAAGTTCGTATCGAAGATCGCACGAGCCTGGTCAAGCGAACTCTCTTCCGCAGCGGCAGGGGCCACGCCGAAACCAGCGTTGTTCACCAGCAGGTCGATGCGGCCGTGCAGACGCAGTACTTCCTTGACGGCAGCGTCGACGGACTCATCGCTAGTCACGTCCAGTGGCAGCATCCCGAACGTCCGCTGGCCGGCCTGTGCGCCGCGCCGGCTGGTGCCGTAGACCTTGTATCCAGCCTTCGCGAGCCGCTTGGCGGTGGCTTCGCCGATTCCTGACGAGGCGCCAGTCACGAGCGCTATTCCAGTTTCCATGATGTCCTTCCGATATTGAGGGATGTCTTCAGGTGCTTGCGTGAGTGTTCATCTTGCTAAAATATGATGTTAATCATATTTTCGATCCAACAAAAACCGACACCGGGCCGGTGGATTTACGCGTCAGTCGGCGTGAGTTTTTTCAATGCGGCTTCAAGAAAATCTTCCGACAGCTTCGGGTCGTCGACGGCGCGCGCCAGCACCATGGTGCCAACCATGGTGGCCGCCGTGACAAGCGCCTGCTCGTGCGCGCCCGGCTGACCCCAATCGGGCAACTGGCGCGCAATGACATCGATCATCTCCTTGATGCGGCGGGTGGCTGCGCGCCGCACGACCGGCGCCTGGCGCGGCATCTCGGAACCAAGGGCGGAGACCGGGCAGCCATTCTCTATGTCTTCGCAATGCTCCTTCGACAGATAGGCGCGCACCATCGACGGCAATGCATCCTCTGGCGGGACCGAGGCGGCGATATGTTCCGACAGGGCAACGGCTTCAGCACCGGCGCGGTCAGCCGCTTCGGCAAGCAGCACCTCGCGCGATGGGAAGTGGGCGTAGAAGCCACCATGAGTAAGGCCAGCCTCCTTCATGATGTCGGCCACGCCTGTGCCGTCGTACCCGCTGCGCCGGATCGCGCGCGCGGCAACTTCGACGATGCGCTCGTGCGTGATTTCTTTGCGGCTGGCAGCCTTGCGATTGATTGATGGCGTTTTCATGATGATCATCATATAACATTTCGACGCAGTTTGCTGGGCGACGCAATGTCGATGACGGTCAATGTTCGTCAGACTGCGCTGAGCAGTGCAACCAGCTTCGGCGTCTTGGCTGTAAAGATAATGAGTGCGTGGGCGCGTCGCTTCGTTTGCGATATCGGTGATCGCGGGAGGCCTGACAGATATATGACGTCTTATAAATTGGATCTCGGCTGCTATCGCGCTGAAAGGAATTGAAATTTAGCGAAAGGGGAAAATTTGGGTGAATACGCATTAAAGAATTTCTACAAAGGGTCAATTCATCTTGTATGATGACGTATCTCGAAATGGATCCGCACGACGTCACGCGGCGCAGCGGTCTGTACGGCAATCTTGCGAGATCGACGGCTCAGGTTTTGCGTTGTTTATGTCGTAAACAAACGAACAATGGTTAACTGGATCGGTAGGCATGCGTAATCTCACAATAAGAAACAGTCTCCTTGCCGTTCTCGTGCTTTTCGCGGGCATGATTCTGATCGGCGGCGTAGTGGGGGTGCTGGCGCTTGGCCGTTCTAACGACAACGCTCGGCGTCTGCACGATATCGCCAGTCAGGAAGTGCTGGTCAACGATGCCTATAAAGACTCCACACGCACCCGCGCCGCGCTGACGCGTGCGTATTCCGCATTGAAAGAGCGCAATGACGAAGCGACCCGCGACTCGGCGCTCAAAAGTGCCGCCACGACGTTGGAGCGTGCGGACCGCGAAACCAAGATGTTTCGTGATGCCGATAAATTTGCGGGCCAGGACGACGAGCTGAAGCAAAAACTTTTCGATTCCTCCAATACGTTGGCCACGATTCTGCATGCTGCGTTCGACGCCTTGCAGCGGGGCGATACAAATGCATACGTATCGATCAACGACAAAGACATCACGCAGGCCGGCATCGCCTATTCGGCCAATGTCGAGAAGTTCCAGAAGCTCGCTGAAGCACTTGCCCAGGATTCCGCCGCGCAAGGTGATCGTGAATACACATGGGTCGTCACGATGGTGGCGGCGGGCGTGGCGCTGGCCCTTGCATTGATCGTCGCCGCGCATTTCGCTTTGCGCAAGATCGTGGTCCGTCCGCTGCAGGTTGCCTCTGAGTTGCTCAACCGTATCGCAGGAAGCGACCTGACCGTATCGATTCCGGAAGGCGGCAGGAGCGAGCTGGGGCAGCTGTTTACAGCGATGTCGCAGATGCAGACGGGCCTCGCGAAGACAGTGTCGAATGTGCGCGTGAACTGTGAAGCCATCCACGGTGGTGCGCGTGAGATCGCTGCTGGTAACCTCGATTTGTCGAGTAGAACCGAGCAGCAGTCTGCATCGCTCGAAGAAACGGCGGCCAGCATGGAAGAGCTGACCTCGACTGTCAAACAGAACGCCGACCATGCCCGCCAGGCGAGCAAGCTCGCCGCCAACGCGGCGGACGTTGCGCAGCGCGGTGGCAACGTCGTGCAGCAGGCTGTGCAAACGATGACGGCAATCACGGCCAGTTCGAACAAGATTGCCGAGATCACGGGGATGATCAACAGCATCGCATTTCAAACCAACATTCTGGCCTTGAACGCGGCGGTCGAATCCGCGCGAGCAGGGGAGCAGGGCCGCGGTTTTGCGGTTGTCGCCGGCGAGGTGCGCACGCTCGCGCAGCGCAGCGCTGCCGCGGCACAGGAGATCAAAACGCTGATCGCCGCGTCCGTCAACGATATCCGCGATGGCAATGAACTCGTTGTTCAGGCCGGGCAGACCATGGGTGAGATTGTTGGCGCGGTGCAAGGCGTTGCCACCATCATGGCCGAGATTACCTCAGCGACAGTTGAGCAGAGCTCCGGCATCGAGCAGGTCGGGCAGGCCGTCAGCCAGATGGACCGGGTAACGCAGCAGAACGCCGCGCTAGTCGAGGAGGCCGCCGCCGCCGCGAGCGCACTTGAGCAGCAGGCGCAAGCGATGACGGATGCTGTTTCCGCATTCCGCCTCAATCGGGCTTGACCCGCATCCATATCCAGTAAAAGCATTGGTCGCGCATGTGCCGGGGCGGCAATGCGTTGCCATCGGCCGCCGAAATTTTTTCGAAAAGACTGAGGCGGCCGATGCTGGATGTTCATATTCAACCATTTCAACGGAGTGTCACGATGAGCGTTAGGGCCACCCTGGTCGCAGCAGTTCTGTTTGCGGGTGCTTTGGGATCGGGCGTATCGCAGGCTGCTACGTATGCCTACGTATCGAATGCGGACAGCCAGGACATCTCTGTCTTCAGCCTCGACAAATCGAGCGGCTCACTCGCCGCAGTCGAGACAGTACCGGTTGGTGGCACCGTCATGCCGATGGCGCTTTCGCCGGACCATCTCCGGCTCTATGCCGGGTTACGCTCCAAGCCGTATAGCGTGGTGAGCTTCGCGGTCAATCCGCTCGACGGCCGGTTGATCGAACTGGGCAGGGCGCCGCTTGCGGAGAGCATGGCCTACGTTTCGACGGATGCGAGCGGCCGCTACCTCTTTTCCGCGTCGTATGGCGGCAACCTTCTGGCGGTGAACCGTATCGCCGCAGATGGCGTGGCGGGTGATGTCCAGCAAACCGTCAAAACCGGCCCAATGGCTCACGCCATCCGCAATGCGCCCGACAATCGTTATGTCTTCGCATCGGTACTCGGCTCGGATGCTTGGTTGCGTCTGAAATTCGATGCGTCGAACGGTCAGTTGACCGAAGACGCCGCGCCCGCCTATTCGTTGCCTCCGAAGTCGGGGCCGCGTCACTTTGTGTTCTCGCCGGATCATCGTTTTGTCTATCTGATCGATGAGCTCGATGGCAAACTGCATGTGCTCGCCTTCGATGGCACGCATGACAAAGTCAAACCCATTCAGACCATTTCCATCCTGCCGCCCAATTTTTCCGGCGACAAGCCTTGGGGTGCGGATGTGCACGTCACACCAGACGGGCGTTTCCTGTACGCCTCTGAACGGACGTCCAACACGCTAGCTGTTTATCGGGTGAGCGCGAAATCAGGTGAATTGACGCGCATCGGCACGTACCAGACAGAAAAGCAGCCGCGCGGATTCAATATCGATCCGTCGGGCAAGTATCTGCTTGCAGTCGGACAGCTGTCGTCAAACATGAGCGCTTACCGCATTGATCGCGACTCCGGCGCGCTGGCTTTGATTGGACAGTACCCTGTGGGTAAGGGCGCGAACTGGATCGAGATCGTTGAGTTCGAGGGATCAAACGGCAACTGAGCTTTGCGGATGAGGTTCCGCGCGACAGCGCAGCACTGTCGCGCGGAACGTCAACACGTTAGTCAATCCTGCGACTGCTTGCCGAAGAGCGCAGAGGTGGCTCTCCCGATGGCGTGTGCCCTGCGAGTCGCCAGCCGCCACAAACGGCCCACAGTCGCAAGAATGTCGAGGAACGGTGGCCCTGTCGTTGTCGGCGGGTCATCCTCTGAAATCATCGAAATGACCGGCCGGCCGAAGTGGCCTTCCTGCATCGGAAGATTCCAGTACTCGTATGGGTACAACATCCGGGCGAAGCGAATACGTGCATCGCATCCGCTATCGTGCCATTCGCCGGTCGTTTCCCAACGCGTTGCCGACATAGGGCCCCGGGTTGGGTAGATCGCAGTACTTGCCACGCGGTCTTTGCTGCAATCGTCGATTGCAGGCAAGCCGGATGGGGCCAACTTTGGGCTTCTTTCGTCCATGTTCATCTCCGCTGGTGATGCCGATCACGGAGACGCCACAAACAAAAAAGGCCTCAACCGTATTGTCGGCGAGGCCTTTGAGCTGCGTTCCTGCTTATCTAACGCGCGTTGGCCTCCGATGGCATGCCCGAACGGACTGCCATGTGGCATTGAAACGCGAAGGAGAAGAGGTTTAGCGTCAGCATGGGGTCAAGTTTCTTTGCAATTGGAACGCGTGTCAACACATGTGACTACAGCGAGCGCTCAATCGCCTGCCCAAGCAGATCCAAACCCAGATCGATCTCACTCTCCAAGACGGTCAACGGAGGCGCGATCCGGAAGACACCACCCATGCCTGGCAACTGCACGATGTTCATGCTGAGGCCCAGGTTCATACACTCGCGGGTGATCTTCGCGCCGAGTCCATCCGCCGGTTCCTTCGTGCGGCGGTCCTTGACGATCTCCATCCCCAGAAGCAGCCCGCGTCCGCGAATATCGCCGATGCACTCGAAGCGTTCCATCAGATCGAGCAGGCCGCGCTTGAGTCGCTCGCCCATCAGGTTCGCACGCGCAACCAGCCCCTCGCGCTCGACCACATCCAGCACACGCAGACCGACGGCGGCCGGAAGCGGATCGGACACATGGGTCGTATAGAACAGGTAACCCAACTCGTGAGCCCGCTCCTCGATCTGTGCGGAGGTCACAACGGCCGCGAGCGGCAGACCTGCGCCTAGCGTCTTCGACAAGGTGAGAATGTCGGGCGTGACGCCATCGCGCTGACAGGCGAACATCGTGCCTGTACGCCCGACACCCGTTTGCGCTTCATCGAGGATCAGCAGCATGCCGCGCTCCTCGCATTTGCGCTTCAGTGCCGCCATGTAGCCGACCGGCAGTTCGATGATGCCGCCGGAACTGAGGATCGGTTCCGCGATGAAGGCGGCGAGATTGCCACTGGACTGACGATCGATGAGATCGAAAGCGTAGTCCAGTTCCGCCAGGTAATCATATTCGCCATTGCGCTCGAAACGCGGCCGGTACGGGAACGGGGCGGGGATCGCGTAGGAGCCGACGGCTGCCGGACCGACACCCTTGCGACCGGCGCTGTAAGTTGCGGACGCCGCGTTCCCTGTCATGCCGTGCCACGACTGCGCGAAACCGACGATTTCATATTTACCGGTGACGAGCTTCGCCATGCGAATGGCAGCCTCGTTCGACTCCGCGCCCGTACTGAGTAACAGCGCCCGGTCGAGCCCGTCAGGCGTGATCTCGGCCAGGCGGGTCGCCAGATCGACCACCGGCCGAGACAGCATCCCGCTGAAAAGATGGTCGAGCTTGCCGGCGTATTCGTTGATGACCGATACGATTTCCGGATGGCTGTGCCCAAGCACCGCGCTCATCTGCCCCGAGGTGAAATCCAGAATCGCGCGGCCGTCCGCGTCATAGACGAAGCTGCCCTGGGCGCGCTCGATGATCATCGGCTCGAAGGTGCCGCCGTAGCGGATGAGGTGCTGCCTGGCGTTGCGCCAGAAATTTGCATCGTTGTTCAGGGACACCTTGCTTCTCCTGGGTCGGTGGCGAGAATAACTTGCAGTCTAGATGGCTCTCTGCTTTCATAGAATCGAATAGTTCTTATCGAAGATAGAAGCGGGGCTTATACCTTGAGTCTTTCCCTGGAAATTGATCTGCTGCGTTCGTTCACTGTCATCGCCGAAGTCCGGGCGCTTAGCCGTGCGGCCAACCGGATCGGCCGAACCCAGTCTGCGCTGAGTCAGCAGATGAAGCGCCTCGAAGAAATCGTCGATCAGCCGCTGTTCCAGCGCACGGGGCGAGGGGTGGTGCTGACCAATCCCGGCGAACGCCTGCTGATCCATGCCCAACGCATCCTGCGGCTGCATGACGAGGCGATGGCTGATCTGTCCGGTAAAGGGCTGTCGGGGACGATCCGCTTCGGCTGCCCGGATGACTACGCTGCGGTTTTCCTGCCGCATTTGCTGCGCCAGTTCTCGAGCCAGCACCCGCATGCCCTGGTGGAAGTCATGTGCGCCCCGACCCCCCGATTGCTCGAACAACTGGAGATGCATGCGCTGGACCTTGCGATGATCTCGCTGCCGGACGACGCGGCGAATGACGACATCATTCGCCGCGAACCACTGGTCTGGGTTGGTTATCCGGGACTGGATTCCGCGCACTTCGACCCCTTGCCGCTGGCGGTTTCCGATCCTGACACGCTCGACCATGTTGCAGCCTGTGAAGCGCTGCAACGCGCGGGCAGGGCTTACCGCATCGCCTATGCGAGCAGCAGTCTTGCCGGTCTGACGGCCCTGGTCCGCTCGGGGCAGGCCGTTGCCGTTATCACACAGACGGCAGTGCCCCCGGATCTCTGCATACTCAATGGGGATCCGGCGCTTCCATCCCTGCCGACCGTTGGCATTACGCTGAAGTTCGAGCGGGAGCGTCCTGCCCATCTGATTACGGTATTCGCGGAGCACATCAGGCTGACGTTGCCGTTGCTGTAATCGCAGCGGGTAAGAAGTGATATTTTTCTTCCCGGCATGTCGATTTTGATAGTCTTCCTTCGTCGTCTCAATGGCAGCATGCGGCTTAACTCCGCATTCAGCCACCACTGACAGGAGATTTGCCATGACGATTCAAAAGATCACGCCATTTCTTTGGTATTCCGATCAGGCTGAGGAGGCGGCTGCTTTCTATGCGAGTATTTTTCCGGACTCGCGCATCAATCGGGTTACACCGGTACCGGCCGCCGGTTCCACGAAGATGGTCGAATTTGTTCTCTTTGGGCAGCCCTTCATTGCCATGACCTCTAGCGGGGGCGATCCGTTCAACCACGCGATATCCCTCATGGTCGACTGTGCCGATCAGGCAGAAGTCGACCGCTACTGGAATGCGTTTCTTGAGGGTGGCGGTTCGCCTGAGGCGTGCGGGTGGCTGAAAGACCGCTTTGGCGTCTCATGGCAGATCGTTCCAGGCGATCTCATCAGGATGATGGCTGACCCCGATCCGGTAAAGGCAGGGCGTGTCGCTCAGGCCATGATGAAAATGGTGAAGTTCGACGCTGCAGCGCTGAAGGCCGCTTATCAAGGGACGGCGGATTAACAGAAGGTGCTTTGCATCGTGTGCGCTATAGAGCGTCGGTCAGGCTTGCCCGCTTCCAGCAGACGCTCCGCACACTCTGCCGATTCAATAGTCGTACACGTGCTCCGTTACCAGGCCATTTTTTTCGGCTGCCGCCAGAAAATCGGATAGGTCCCGAACCGGCATCAACAACGCGACGCGTCGGGTATGGGCCGGCATTGCCAGCGGCTGTTCGAACAATATGCGGCCGCTACCGGCGGGCAACGGGGCGTCGTCTTTCGCCCACACCGTGACCAGAATGACTGACATGTTGCCGGCGATGTCGGTGAGATGAATGCCCTGTTGCGCAAGCGCTGTCGCCGCAAGCCTGAAGTCGAAATAGCGCGGCAACGCAAGCAACGCCCGACCGTCCGGCAGACGGGCAAGCACGCTGACGTGAGCCGGCGCTGACCACCCGTCGGGCAGGCGGTCGACGACCACGTCAGTCGTCATCAGGGCCGGTGTGTAGGTGGCCCGCGTCGCCTTCTCGATCAGTTTTCCGTACACGGCCTTGATCGCGTATTCGGTGGTCAGCGCGTAGCGGCGTTCCCATTTGCGTATGAGATCCGGTCCCCACATCGGGACATCGCTCCAGAGATGGCGAAGGCGGGCGCCGAAATCGAACAGGTACCAGGGCTCCTGACGGATGAAGTCCACGTACTCCTGAGCCGCTTGGGCGCCATAGCGGTCTTCATCGGTCAGCTTTTTCCCGCCGAGCAGCCAGCTCGCACGACCCACCGTATTTTCGTAGAGGGAGCGCAGCGCATACTCCACGGTCGTACTCGATGCGATCACCCAGATCATCACGTGGTAACCGGGATTGAGCGGATAGTTGTCATGCATCTGCTCACGCGTGACGGTCGCATAACTCGACCAGAGTTGGCCGATCTGATCCAGAAACGGAAAATCGTGCGACGGTTCGTGTTGCACGATTCGCGCGTATTCCGCCGGGCTGTGCACGAGATACCACTCCGGAAAAGTCAGCAGCGTCTGCTCAGTGCCGCGGCGATCCGCTGTCGGCACAGGGCTTTGGTATGAGGCTCCTGGTGTCTCAGGCGTCGCGGAGGACGCTGCAGCATGCGCAACCGGCATCGCGAATGTGAGCGCGACGCCGATGGCGATGGTGGTGGTGACGGTAAGAAGCGCCTTGCGCAACGGCCACATCATGCCGCCTCTCCATGGCGCACAAACGCCATCAGGATGTTGTCCGACGGATCGCCTTGTTGGGTCAGGCGCATGCCGGTATGGCGAAAACCTGCCGCTTCGACGCGCGCGATCCAGTCGTCCACGCTGGCGAAATGACGCAACTCCGACCGGTTGGTCTCCCACGTTTCGCCGAGGCCCGCGTTGAACACCGTATGGGCAAGTGAAACGAATGCATCCATTGTCGGCGTCGTGACATCGTGATCGCGGACCACGAAATAGCCACCGGGGCGGACGATTCTCGCAATCGAGTCGAGAAACGGCGCGAGCTTCGCGGGCGCCATGTGGTGCAAGCCGACAAAGCAACTCACCAGGTCCGCACTAGCGGCAGGCAGCGCGATGGGCGCGTAGTCGTTCAGCGGCTGGAACTCGCCGATCGAGCCGATCTGCCCACGCTCCACAATATCGACCGGGCTCATTCCCGGTCGCACGTCATGAACCAGGGTCACCTTGCCTTTGAGCCGCAGATACTTCTTCATGGCCCGAACGTAGCGCCCTGTCGTGCCAATCTCGACATAGTCCTGCAACGGTGACTCGCCCAGCAGCATGGCGGCTTGACGGCCCATTTCAGCCTTCTGCATCGACAGGGACGGCAGCGCGTGCGTGAGCATCGCCAGGCGCGGCGTGATCGGTTTGATGCCCGCCTGGATCGCGCGGTAGATACGTTCGTCGCCCGTGTGTTCGGTTGTCGAAGTCTTGATCAATGTATGCAAACGGTCTTCGGGCAGCACGTTGAAAATGTTCTGCAGGAATGCATAGAAACGATCGGCTTCGCGCTCGTTACGATAGATCGTGGCGAACAGAGTGCCGTTGCTGTTGCTGTCTTCTTGTGCCGCCGTAACGGGAGGTAAAGCGTCTGGCAATGCAGCAGCCGACGAAGGCGTCGCGTCGAGCGCGCTTCGCTCAGGCGCATAGTATCTATCCCACAGCGCGCCACGCAGACGGTATTGCGGATCGAGCTCCCGCTTGAGCGCAAACATCTCGCGCGCTCGCGGATAGGCACGATGGAACTGCTCGCGCGTTGCGTGCAACTGGTAGGGCAGATAGTAGGTGCCACCCACGGCGAGCACGGCGTCGATCAGTTCGCGCGTCCATACCGCAACGCGTTCTTTGGCATTTTCACGAGTGCGCTGCTTGTAGTAGAGCACGAAGGCAAACGTCTCGCCGCGCGCCCATGCCATGACGGTGCGGTTGTCGGCGAGCGCATGGCGGATCGAGATGTTGACCGCGTTCACCCGATGCCGCGAGAGAATCACCGATAGCGCCTCGGCGAATCGCGTGACGGCGTCTACAGGCACGAAGTACTCCTGCAGCACATACGTGCGCTGGCGTCGCCCGACTGGCTCGAGTTCCGCGACGTCGTAACCGGCTTCGTAATTGCGCCAGTGCACCTTCTTGCCGAAATGCAGCAGCGGGTCGTAAAGATACTCGCGACGAAACTTGCCGAGCGGCGTTTCAGTGATTGCCCATAGAAAGTATTTCGCGGCAAGAAAGCCGCGGCTGAGCGGCTGCAATCGCGCTGACGTGGCCGGCTCATCGGTGACGGTCCAGCTGATCGCCCTGCCGCGTGTGTAGCGCGGCGGATAAAGATCGAAATTGTGGAAGATCACATCTTGATGGCTGCGCACGGTGGTATCGAACCATGCCTTGTAGTCGGCAGTGCGCATCTTGCGGTCGCTGCGCTTGACCCGCGTATTGGGCACAAGGTCGAGCTCCGCTTCCGTGATGATGCCTACGCCGCCATATCCGCCGATCGCCGCGTTGAACAACACGCTGTTCTCAGTGGGGGTGGCGTTGACTACTTCACCGTTGGCGAGCACGAGCGTAATCGCCCGTACCGAAAGCAGGACCGGCCCCAATCCCATGTATCGTCCGTGGGCGTTCACCGACAGCGCGCCGCCCACCGTGAAGTTCGCATAGGTCTGCATGATTTTGACCGACAGACCGTGCGGATCGATAAACCGCTGGATATCGCACCAGCGGATACCGGCTTGCACACGAATCACCGACGTGTGCGGCTCGAACCGGAGTACACGGTTCATCTTGCGCATGTCCAGATGCAGAGTGCCCGGACTCGCGGTGTGTCCGCCCATGCTGAAGTGGCCGCCGCCTACCGACACCGGCAGATTGGTCTGGGTGAGCGCCTCGACGACTTCCTGCGTGGAGGTGGGCGTAGCGATTGAAAATACAGGAATCCGGTTCAGCTGAGTGACGTCGTTGACCGTTGCCATATCTGCATCACTCCCCGATGTTGACTTTGAGGTAATCCGCGCGAGTTGCCGGATCGGGGCCAAAGCGGTTCTCGTGATCGACGCCGCGGCGCAGCACGTGGATCAGTACCCAGATCGGCCCGAACACCGGGACGATGGCGGTCAGCAACGACCATCCGCACCGTCCGGTGTCGTGCAGGCGCTGGGTGGAGAGCGCAACCGCGCTCCAGAGAAAAACGATCGCGAAGACGGCCCCACCGATCTCGCCAAACCAGGAACCGGCAAGACTGCCGAAGGCGGCGCATACGAATGCGGCAATGATGATTCGGGTCAGCCATTCGCTGCGGGTAATACGACCGCGGCTCAAAAAGAAAGCGGGGGTGAGGGTGGTTAATAGCATTTTTTATTTTTGCCTATTCCCGGAAGTCAATTGGTGATTCCTGAAGCCATCAAAACGTTTCATTCGGAACGCAAGTTTAAGCGGACTTGATATTATCGGTCGATCTCAATCTTGAGAAAATTGGCTGAGCATAACTGTACATAACCATCGGCCAGAATAAGTGTGCCGCCGAACCCATCAAGCATAAAAAGAATACGTTGAACGCCATGAAACTTTATAAAGTCGCGGTCGCACTGGTTGTTGTGCCGATCATCGCGCTGGTTGCCGTATTAGGCGGCGCGGATCTGATCGCCCATAGCCGCGAGCGGGACATCGCGCGGAGCGCGGCGCCGGCCGGATCGCGCTTCGTGCGTGCCGCGGACGTGGACATGCTGATACAGGAGCGTGGTCCCGCTAGTGGCCCGCCGATCGTTTTCATTTCAGGCATGGGCGCCTGGAGCTCGACATGGCTTCCGACCATGGATTATCTCGCTCAAGCCGGCTATCACTGCATCGCGTTGGATCTGCCGCCGTTTGGGTACACCAGCCGGCCCGCGGACAACACATACGACACAGGCCACCAGGCCTTGCGTATTCTCGGGATGCTCGACACGCTGAAGCTTTCGCGGGTAATTCTCGTGGGTCATTCTTTCGGAGGACGGGCTACGGTCGAAGCATTGATGGCCGAACCCAAGCGATTTAAAGCGGCGGTATTGGTGGACGTTGCGCTCGCTATCGATCCGCCGCCAGCCGAACGTGGCTTGCTCGGCAGCCTGATTGAGGTACCGGCCGTGGCGCGGCCCGTGATTGCCGCGACGGCGACCAATCCGTGGCTCACCGGGTGGTTTCTGCGGAAATTCACCTCACGTCATGACGCGCTGACGGCTGACCGGATTGCCGTCTATCAGCGACCGCTTTCTGTGGCGGGGACAACGCAGGCGTATGGCTACTGGCTGGATGCATTCGTCAATGATCCAGGGCTCAGTAGAAGCAGTCGCTCGCCGGACTACGCGTCACTGAGCATGCCGGTCGAGGTGATCTGGGGGAGGACCGATGGTGTAACGCCCGTTAGCGAAGGATTGCGCCTGTCACGACTGTTGCCCGACGCACGCATGAACGTGTTGCCGGGAATTGGGCATATACCTCATATCGAGGACAATGGCGCGTTCAATCGGGCGCTTGAGGGCTTCCTCGTCCGTCTGCAGGGCGTTTAGGGGCCTGATAGAGTCAAAGCAGCTATTTGTGCGTAATATAAGTTCAGCGGATGCGCCATACTGTCTCTTTCGGCTTCTTTGAGGGCAAACATGCGATTGGCTGACTTCATCCTGCGCGACATGGAAACGATTCTGGTGCAGTGGGAGACGTTCGCCGCCACGCTGTTGCCGGCAGCCGTGGACATGAAATCGCTCGCCCTGCGAGACCACGCGCAACAGATTCTGCAAGCCGTCGCGAAGGATCTGTCGACGGCCCAGACCCGGGAAGCGCAAGCCGAAAAGTCGATGGGGCGGGCCCCCATACTGATCGGGGCGCCAGAGACAGGTGCGCAGACGCACGCCCTTCTGCGGGCGCGAGGCGGGTTCGACATTAACCAGTTGGCTGCTGAGTATCGCGCCTTGCGCGCGAGCGTCCTGCGTCTCTGGATGGACGAATGCCAGCCCGAAGCGCCACATCCGGATGATGTGATCCGGTTCAACGAGGCCATCGATCAGGCGCTTGCCGAATCGGTCGGGTATTTCAGCGCCCAAGTCGATCAGGCTCGCAATCTTTTGCTTGGCATGCTCGGGCACGACATGCGCAGCCCACTTCAGACCATCCTGATGACGGCCCAATATCTGGCGGCATTGAACGCCGGGGAGCAGGTATCCGTAGCGGCATCCCGTTTGATCAGAAGCGGCGCCCGCATGCAGGCGCTTCTGAACGATATGCTTGATTTCAATCGAACCAGGCTGGGTTTAGGGATCAATATCGCGCCGACTGATGCCGACCTGGAGAAACTGCTTGCCGACGAACTCGACACGTTGCGGGCAGCGCACCCGGACCGTCAGATCGATCTGGAAGTGGAAGGGGACTGCCGGGGTGTTTGGGACGGCCGCCGTCTGCAGCAGTTGCTCGGCAACCTTGTGTTGAATGCAATCAAATACGGCGCGCCGGACGCGCCCGTGCGAGTGGTCGTGATCGGCGAAGAGCGGAACGTACGTTTCGAGGTGAGGAACCGGGGACCTGTCATCGATGAAACGACGCTGCATCGGATCTTCGACCCGCTCCAGCGCGGCCTGCATCATGAAGACTCATATAACGCCGACGGCAACCTGGGGCTCGGACTGTATATCGCGCGCGAGATTGCCAAGGCCCATGGCGGCGAGATCGAGGCACGCTCCGACGAGGCAGAAACCGCGTTCGCGGTGCGCCTGCCGCGTCTTCAATAACTTGCGGACGGCCGAATACCGCTTTTCCACCATTTGGCGCATCGATGCGCCAGTGCAGGAAGTTTGGGCGGCAATCCAGGATTCGGCGCGCTGGCCCGAGTGGTGGAACAACGTTGAGCGCGTGGATCAGCTGGAGGCCGGTTCAGATCAGGGCGTGGGCGTCGTACAACGCTATACGTGGAAAGGCCGGCTGCCCTATCGCCTCGTGTTCGACATGCGAGTAACGCGCGTCGACCCGTTGGTCGCGCTGGAGGGGGAGGCCAGCGGCGACGTCGAAGGCGCCGGCCGGTGGAGCTTTTCAACCGACGGACGCAACCTGACCGTGGTCCGATATGACTGGCGCGTGCGTACCACCCGCGCATGGATGAACGCATTGGCACCGTTGTTGCGACCGGTTTTCCAATGGAATCACGATGCAGTGATGCGCGAAGGCGGGGCGGCGTTAGCGCGTCGGCTGGACGCGCGGCTGCTTGGCATCGAGCACGGTTGAAGCCGGCGCGGACGTCGAACGTCTAGGCGAGCAGCAGTAACGCATCCGCAAGCGACAGCACCGTGGTGCGCGAATCGAATGCGGTAGAGAACAGGTGTTCATGTACCACCTGATCCGGGTCGTAACAGCAATCCTTGACCGTGTACAGGCGGAAGTCCGCGTCGCTCGCATATGCCACCGACGACAGCACGACACCGGTCGATGCAATGCCGACCATAATCAGCGTATCGACACCTTGTGCGAGAAGTCGTGCCTGCAGACCGGTGCCGAAGAACACGCTGGCGCGATGCGTGATGATGACGGGTTCACTGGCCTGCTGGCCTAACTCTGGCGAAGGCCGGTCGTCGACGAATAAGCCGAGTTGCTTGATTCCCTGCCCATTCTTGTTCAATGGGCTGACTTCCGGATAACCCGGACTGAACCGGAGGTTGGCGAAATAGACGCTGACGCCTTTGGCCCGCGCCGCATCGCATAGCTTGCGCGTATTAGCGAGCAAGACCGGCGCGACCGATGGAAAGAGCCCGAGAATGTCAGTCTGATAATGCATGACGACAAGCGCGGTTTGCGCCGGCACGATTTCTGGATTCATGATTGACGCCGCCTATTAGCCGTTCTCAATGCTACTGCCTCCATTTACACGTTCTCCTTTATATCGATCGTTAAGCTCTTTGACCAGCGACTCCTGTCTGTCGGATTGCACCGCCGCATCCGTGCATCAGTAGGTCTGGTCGGCAACGACACGAGCCACCGTCTCCAGTGACTGCTTTAACGTGGACAGGCTGACGGAGCCGAGCGCCAACCGGATGGCATGAGGCACATGCGCTGACGTCGCGAACGGATGGGCCGTCGACACGGAGATGTGTTCGCGCATCAACGCCATTGCGATCGCGTCTGCCCGAACCTCCTGCGACAGAGGAAGCCAGACGAAGTACGACGCGGGATGGCTGATCCGTTTCAGCCCGCGCAGGACTTCAGCGGCAATGCTTTGGCGCTGTGCGGCATCCCGCCGTTTGTCGGCCTCAAGCCTGGCTACGGTGCCGTCCTCGATCCAGCCGCAGGCGATAGCCGTCATGGTCGCGGGGGTGTTCCAGGTCGTCGCTCGGATGGCCCGTTCGAGCCTTGGAACCCATTCGCGCGGGGCACAGACGAAGCCGACGCGCAGCCCGGTCGCGACACTCTTCGACAAGCTCGATACATAGACTGTCGTCTCTGGAGCAAGCGCTGCCAAAGGCGGCGGGGCGCCTTCCGCCAGGAACGCGTAGGCGGCGTCCTCGATGAGCATCAGTCCATGCTGCCGGGCGATGGCGACCAGCTCGCGACGCCGCGTTGCGCTCATCACCCAGCCGAGCGGGTTATGGAGCGTCGGCATCGCGTACACGGCGCGTACTCGCCGCCGCTTGCATAGTGCCGCCAATGCATCCAGATCCGGGCCGTTCCCGGCGGTAGGAATGGGGGCGAGTTCCAGCCGGTTGACCTCGGCGGCGAGCTTGAATCCCGGGTACGTCAAGGCATCTACGGCCACCACGTCGCCGGGCTCGAGCAGGGCCATGGCGATTGTTGTCAGCCCGTGCTGTGCGCCGCTCACGAGCAATACGGTTTCAGCCGGTACCGCCAGTCCCCGACTGGTCAGGTGGCGCGCCACGGTCGCCCGCTCGTGCTCTCGCCCGCCATGAGGCTGGTATCGAAGCAGCGTCTCCAGGTCGCCTGCAGCGGCGAGCTGGCGCAACGCCGCGCGCAGAAGGTCTCCCTGATCCGGCAACGAGGGATTGTTGAAACTCAGATCCACTGTGTCAGCGCTCCAGGCTTGCAGATCAATACCTTGACCGCGCGGGAGCGCCTCCTTGACGAACGTGCCGCGACCGGTTTCGCCGCTTACCAGGCCCATCGCTTGCAGCTCGGCGTAGACGCGCGTGGCCGTGACCAGCGCCAGTCCTTCTCGAGCCGCGAGATCGCGGTGCGTTGGCAGCCGCGTGCCGGGACGCAGCCGCCCCGCGCGGATATCGGCCGCGAGACGGTCAACCAGTTGCTTGTAACGGGGCTGAGGCATGCCTGAGCGTATCCATGACAATTATTTGAATGTATTGATTATCGGTTCTACGATGGCGCAATACAACGTCTCCACTCGCACGAGGCCCCCATGCACATCGCTATCCTGACCTTTGAAGGTTTCAACGAACTCGACTCGCTGATCGCGCTCGGCATTCTCAACCGGGTCAAGCGGCCGGGCTGGCGCGTTTCGATCGCCAGTCCGACGGACAAGGTTCGTTCGATGAACGGTGTGATGATCGAGGCACAAGCATCGCTGAAGGACGCATGCGACGCGGACGCAGTGCTGGTGGGGAGTGGGAGGCTGACCCGGGATGTCGTCGCTGATGGCGCGTTGATGTCGCAACTGAAGTTCGACCCGACGCGCCAGTTGCTGGGCGCGCAATGCTCGGGAACGCTGATACTTGCCAGGCTGGGCCTGCTGGACGACGTTCCGGCCTGCACGGACCTGACCACCAAACCTTGGGTCGAGGAGGCGGGTGTGGCCGTGCTCAATCAGCCGTTCGTGGCGAAGGGAAACGTCGCGACAGCCGGCGGGTGTCTGTCGTCACAGTATCTGGCAGCCTGGTTCATCGCGCGTCTGGAAGGTGTCGAGGCTGCACGTAGCGCGATTCACTATGTGGCGCCGGTGGGGGAGAAGGAGGTCTACGTGACGCGCGCGATGGAGAACATTTCGCCGTTCCTCTAATGCGCAAAGGGTCTCGACTTGGGCGGACCCGAAAGACCACCCGTCATTTCGTTACCCTAAGCCGTAGTCGACACCAGGCTCCCAACCGTTTGCATATGCGAATGTCCCTTGAGGTTATCCGCGAGCGTCTGCACAAACGACTGCAACGACGTGCCCGAGTTGCTATCGCCGAGTGAGCTCAACAGAGACTGAAAATCCGTCTGTAGCGTCGACGCCTGCGAAGAAGACGAAGAAGAATCGCTGCTTGCATCCGAAGTACTGGACGCGGTACCTGAGCTCGTCGTACTGCTGGACCCGAGCTCCTGGGCGAGCGCATTCAGCGCGCCGCCAATATCCCCATAGGAAGAACTCGCGATCGAACTCGTCGAGCCGCTCGTGCTATCAGACGTGGAGCTATCACCGTTGCCCGTTTGCTGAAGCGATCCTAGTGCCTGAAACAACGCACCGAGAAAGGCCTGCAGCGCGCCGGAAATTGTGCTCGTTGACGACGAATCGCTCGCCGAGGAGGTGGAAGAGGCTGCGGTGGTGGACGAGTTCGAAGAAGCCGTCGTACTCGACGTGCCCGAAGTAGCCGTGGTCGACGACGTGCTGCCCGTGCTGCCAATGCCAAGCGCCGACAACGCCGCCTCGAGTGCCGACAACAGCGGATTCGAGTCCGTCGAACTGGTCGATGAAGACGAGGAGGACGACCCCGTTTCGCAGCCGCCGCCGCCGGCCGAGCGACGAGTGGCGCCGACAGAAAGCAGGCTCGTGCCGGTTTGTGAACCACTTACACTTTGTATGCTCATGATGTTTGACCTCCTTACGAGTTGAGCATTTAGAGTAAGCGATGACAACACTTCCAAATGCCTGGTAAGGGGTGGATTCACCCGCCATCTCGGCTATCGGTAAGGCGCGGAAAGTTTTCGCTCGGAAATAGTCGTCCTTTCAACGTGCTACTTCGTTGACGTCAATTTGAAAATATGCAGACAGCACCCGCACCTTACGGCGTGGGCTTTGCCTGCCCATTTTGGCCTGCGTTCATCATCGCGTCTCTTTCCGCCCGGTGTTTGGCGGCAACCTTCTCTTGCGCAGCCTGTATATCGGCAGGGTACGAACCGTCGTCACCCTGGGATGGGTCGTAACCCGCGGCCTCCAGCTCTTCGAGTTCATGCATAACTTCCGCACGCGTGACTTGATGGGGTGCGGGCTCCGGCATGGCTTGCGCAAAGACGCTCGCTGAACTTGCCATCAGCACGGCTCCTGCCATCACGAAGCTGAGTAATGGCGAGGCAGTACGCCGATTCGACGAATCCGATTTCATGTTGGTACTCCTTGTGCCTTGCGGGCGAAAGAATGACGGACGTTCACTGAGCCGTGTTGTCCGTGGCAGATGCGTTCCGCTGCGCTCGAAGCTCGCGCGCTTTGAGCGTGCTCACCTTGCAAGACTGCACGCGTGTGCCAGTTATTCCCTCATTCGCCTGAAGGCAGTGGAGAGCAGGAGGATGCGCTTCAGTAGCGCTCGAAGGCGACTTGCAACGCTTGCATGTCGTCCGTTTGGGTGAGTGCGAGCGTCAGAAGGATGCGGGCTTTTGGAGGGATCTGATCTTCGACGGTGAGCCAGCCGTATTCGTCGTCGGGTCGTGCGCCATTGCGTAGCACGATTCCATTGCCGGTACGCGATGCGCGCACCACGTGAACCCCGTGTCGGGCAGCGTTGCGCAGCGGCTCGATGAGATGCTCCGCGACGTTGCCGTTGCCGGTGCCCACATAGATCAGCCCTCGCGCGTGCGCGGCGATTGCCTCCACTGCGTCGGGGGCGAGCGCGCCGTACGCATAGACGATGTCTACTTTGGGCAATGCCCCAAGCGTATCGATCGACCACGGCGTGTCGAGCGTATGGGCACGCCATGGGCGACGATAGTAGCGCGGCCGGCCTTCGATCACATGGCCAAGCGCGCCGTAAGGTGAACGAAACGCCTCGAGCTTGATGCTGTTGCTCTTTACGACGTCCCGGGCAGTGTGGATCTCGTCATTGGCGACGACCAGTGTGCCGATGCCGCGCGAGGATGGATGCGCAGCTACCGCTATCGCATCGTAGAGATTCAACGCCGCGTCGGAACTCATTGCCGACGGCGGCCGCATCGAGCCGACCACGACGACGGGCTTCGCACTCTTGAGCGTGAGATGCAGAAAGTACGCCGTTTCCTCGATCGTATCGGTACCGTGCGTGATCACCACGCCATCAACGTCGTCCTGCGCGAGCAATCTGGAAACGCGCCTGCCGATTGCAAGCAGATGCTCGTTGTTGAAATTCTCGGAGCCGGTTTGCAGCAACTGCTCCGCTCGCAAATTCGCCAGCTCGGATGCATGCGGAATCGTGCGGAGAATCTCATCGATGCCGAGTACTGAGCATAGGTAGGCCGATGTGTTGATGGCGGCTTTGCCCTGGCCGGCAATGGTGCCACCTGTACCGATAACGACGATGTTGGCCTTTTCTGTCATGCGAAGTCGATGATGTTTTGAAGGGGGAGCGGCATCAATGCGAAAGGGCAAATGCGCTGCGCAGTTCCTGGCCGTTGCTGCCTGCCAGCCACTGCGCCAGCAGCGCCGCCGAACCCGTCGCAAGTGTGAAACCGAGCGCACCATGGCCGACGTTGAGCCACAGATTGCGATAGCGCGTCGGTCCGACGATCGGCGTGCCGCGTGGCGTCGCGGGGCGTAAGCCGATCCATTCGCTACCCATGGAAGATCTGGCGACGTCGGGGTACATGGCAGCCGCCTCCGCTCGCAGCGTTGCAAGACGTGAGCGATCAGGTTCGAGCGAATAGCCGTCGATATCGGCAATGCCCGCAACGCGCAACCGCTCGCCGAGCCGGGCATAAACAACCTTGCGGCTAAAGTCGGTGATGCTCACATGGGGCGCGGCCGTCTGTGCTTGCAGGTCGAACGTCAGGCTGTAGCCTTTGAGCGGATAGATCGGCACACGGATGCCGATCGGCTTCAGTAGCCGTGCCGCAGCCGAGCCTAATGCGACGACGACATGGTCGGCCGCGAGCGGCGCACCGTTGCTCCAGGCTTCAACGCTACCGCTTGCTGTAAGCCTCAGGCAATCGATCGATGTGTTCATCAGGAAGTGCACGCCGCGAGCACGCAGCAATGCTTCGAGGCTCTTGCAGAAGCGTTCGCAATCAGCCGTGTCTTCGCTCGGCGTATGGATGCCGCCCGCGAGAAATGGACGCAGATGCGCGAGCGTCGGTTCGAGTTCGACGCACGCGTCGGCGTTCAGCGCCTTTTGTTCGCAGCCGAGCGTGTGCTGGAATTCAAGCAGCTTGACCGCGCTCTGCATCTCGCTCGCATCACGATGCAGCACGAGCTTGCCCGAACGGACGAAGTCGAAGTCGAGCGCCGGTTCGGCGGCGATCAGTTCGTGGATCAGGATCCGGCTCAGGAACGACAGCGACAGCAGTTTGCGTGTCGTGAATTCGCTTTGTTCACGCGTGCATGCCGACAGGAATTCGAAGCACCAGCGCCACTGTTCGGTGCTCAGCTTCGGGCGGAAACGCACCGGTGAATCCCCGCGCGTGAGCCAGCGCGGCAGCTTCGAGACCACACCGGGGCCGGCGAGCGGCGCGACATAGCTATACGACAACTGGCCGCCGTTGCCAGAACTGGTCTCGCTCGCTACGTGCGGATGCCGGTCCGCGACCGTTACGTCGTGGCCGGCGCGGCTCAGGTAATACGCACTCGACAAGCCAATGACGCCCGCACCGAGGATCAATATCCGCATACAGCTGCACTCGCTTTTTCGTGTGTTTGCAGGGAGGCCATGTGCCGCGGGTGCGTCGTCAGCCCTTTGACCGGACTGTACGGCGCCACCGATGCGCCGAATTGCATTGATCTGCCGGAAAGTAGAAGAATCGCGACAGGCTTGCGGATAGCAGGGCGGCGGAATGGATCAGGCGGCGGCCGCGCCACGCGATGCGCGCAGCTTGCCAGGCGTCACGCCGTACGCCTCGCGAAACACGCGGATGAAATGCGCAGAGTCCGCGAAGCCGCATTCGTAGGCGATATCGGTGATCTTGCGCGCCGTATTGACCAGCATCCAGCGCGCGTAACGCAGTCGCATCCGCCGGTAAAACTCGTTTGGCGATGTGTTCATCTCGGTCGCAAACGCGCGCTCGAGATTGCGCACACTGGTGCCGATCATCTTCGCAATGACCACGATGTTCAACGGTGCTTCGAGGTTCTCTTCCATCAGCAGCACCGCGTGACGCACGGTTGCATCTTCCACCGACAGGTAGCCGAGCGCCGCGCGCCGCTCGACGAACGAGGGGCCGCCCTGGCGGCTAACCGTCATCTGATGGATCACTTTTGACGCACGGTCAGGCCCGCAGTGCAGGCTGATCAGGCGCGCGGCCATCTCGACCACGGAAATGCCGCCCGCGCAGGTAATGCGCGTGCCGTCGATCAGGTAATCGGCGTGGGTCACGACGCGCAGCGCCGGGAACATGTGCCGGTAATCGTCGAGGTGAAAGCTGTGCACGCAGGCAACATGGTCTTCCATCAGGCCGGCACGCGCCAGAACGAAGCTGCCCGTGCACATGCCGATGAGCGGAACGCCCGCCTCGGCAGCCTGTTTCAGATAGTCCCAGTAGCGCCGGTCGACTTGATCGAGGTGGGGAAGCAGGCCGCCGATCACGACGAGATAGTCGAATTGCGCGACATCTGGAAACGTGGACTGCGCCTGCACTGGAATGCCGCAGCTCGCTTCGACCGATTCGCCCTGTGCGCCGACGATAGTCCACAGGCAGCGTAGCTGACGGCTCTGGTCGCCGCGGTCCGCTGCGTGACGTAGCGCGTCACACAGGCCGCCCAGCGAAAGCATTGGAAAGCGTGGCCACAACAGGATGCCGACGCTCAGTTCCGCGCCTGAACGGCTCGGGCGCGCCTGAAGCGTGCGCGGTAGCGCGTCCAGTTGTTCGACCAGTTGGTGAGCAGTCTGGGTTACCTGACTGGAATTGTCGGCAGTGGTCATGCGCGAACTCGAGGGCGGATCGCCCAGATTATACGGCGACGCCCGGCGAATCAGTCCGAGGCGGCCTTGCCGCAATTCTTCTATTTTCCGGCAGATCAATGCAATCCGGGCGCATTGTGGCTGCATAAATTCAAACCCGCTAACGAACGACGCCGCACTGTGGGGTGCGAACGATCCGGCGAAGGCAGGCACACCGTCCGCATTGCTGGCACAAACGGCCGCGTGTTTCCGATCGGCGGGCGGCCGTTAGCGTCCGTTCCGACCATTACAACTTCTTTTCGGGTGAAGCATGAGCACAAGCACAGTCTTGGGTCGCGGTATGGCGACCGTCTGCATTCTGGGAGTATCGGCGGCCGCTGCAGTGGGCGTCGCCCGTGCCGATGAGATGGTGAAGATCGGCGAGGCCGCACCCGTGACGGGGCCGGCCTCGTATCTCGGCAAGGACACCGAGAACGGCGCCCGGCTCGCGATCGAGGAGATCAACCAGACGGGCCTCGTGATCGGTGGAAAGAAGGTGACGCTGGTGTTCGATGCGCAGGACGATGCGGGCGACCCGCGTCAGGCCACCCAGGTCGCACAGAAGCTGGTGGACGACAAGGTCGTCGCGGTGGTCGGCCACATGCAGTCCGGCTCGACGATTCCGGCGTCGAAGATCTATAGCGATGCAGGCATCGCGCAGGTGTCGCCGTCCGCGACGAATCCCGCCTATACGCAGCAGGGCTTCAGGACGGCGTATCGCGTGGTCGCGACCGATGCCCAGCAAGGGCCAACGCTCGCCGACTATGCGGCGAAAACGCTGAAAGTCAAAACGGTCGCCATCGTCGACGACTCGACCGCATACGGCCAGGGTCTTGCCGTGGAATTCGAAAAGCAGGCGAAAGCCAACGGCATCACGGTGCTGTCGCACGACGCGAGCACTGACAAGGCCGTCGATTTCCGTGCGATTCTCACCAAGATCAAGGGCGAAAAGCCGGACGCGATCATGTATGGCGGCCTCGACGGCACGGGCGGTCCGTTCGCGAAACAGGCGAAGCAGTTGGGCATGACGATGAAAGTGCTGGCCGGCGACGGCTTGTGCGCCGACGATCTCGCGAAACTTGCGGGCGATGCGGCCGACAACGTAATTTGCTCGATCGCCGGCGCGCCGCTGTTGAAGATGAGCGGTGGGCCGGCGTTCGTCGAGCGCTACAAGAAGCGCTTCGGTTACGCGCCGGTTCTGAACTCACCGTTCGCGTACGACGCGGTGGGTGTCATCATCGATGCGATGAAGCGCGCGCAATCAACCGAGCCGGCAAAAATCCTTGCTGCCATGCCGGCGACCGATCATCAGGGCGTGCTCGGAGAAACGCAGTTCGATGCGAAGGGCGATCTGAAGCACGGTGTGATTTCGCTCTACAAATACGTCGGAGGCAAGCAGGCGCTGCTCGGCGTTGTGGAGCAATGAGCGGATTTGCGGGTTGTGCTTTGCCGAGCGCTTAAAGTTACCTGTCAGTGCGTGGAAGCGCCCGGCATTTACTGCACCACGCAATCTTCAGCCAATAAGATCGGCACCTGTCGTCAAGACAATCTTTCCAAAGTGGGTGCCGGAGTCGATCAGCTCGTGAGCGCCGCGAGCGTCGGCCAGTGCGAAGGTCTTGTAGACAACCGGTTTGATCTTGCCACTCTCGAAGTGCGGCCAGACATGCTGCTCGAGTTCATTGACGATAGCCGCCTTGTCCGCGGAGGTGCGCGATCGCAATGTCGAGCCCATATGCGTCAGACGTTTCGTCAGCATCGGCACGAGGCTAAGATCCTTCGCCGGTCCCTTGATCACGCCCACCTGGAGGATCCGTCCGTCCATGGCTGCGGCCTCATAGTTTCTCGCCACGTAGTCGCCGGCAATGATGTCGAGGATCACGTCGACCCCTCTTTCATCGGTAAACCGCTTTGTTTCGGCGACGAAATCTTCCTCGCGGTATTCGATCGCGAGGTCTGCGCCGAGCGCCAGACTGGCCTCCCGATGTGCCTGCGAGCCCACGGTCGTGATGATTTTCGCCGCACCGAATGCCTTCGCCAGCATGGTCGCCGTGGTACCGATGCCTGACGCGCCGCCGTGGATCAACACCGATTCGCCGGCAACCAGCTTGCCGCGCTGGAACAGGTTCAGCCATACCGTCATGAACGTTTCGGGCATGGCGCCCGCTTCCACCAACGTCAGGCCTTTGGGGATATGCATCGTGTTGCAGGCGTGCGCGACGGCATATTCCGCGTAGCCGCCGCCGGGAATCAATGCGCACACCAGGTCGCCGATCTGGAATTGGGACGCGTCGGCGCCGACGGCGACCACTTGACCTGCCACTTCCAGCCCCGGAATGTCCGACGCGCCGGGGGGCGGATCATACAACCCTTTGCGCTGGAAAACGTCTGGGCCATTCACGGCAGCAGCGTGGATGCGAATCAGAACCTGATCGGCGTCCGGCACCGGCACCGGGCGCGTGGTCGGCACCAGGACCTCAGGACCGCCGGGCTGTTTGATTTCAATCGCCGTCATGGTCGACGGCACACGATAAGTTGAAGCAGACATGGATACCACTCCTTCGATTGATGAGGCTCGATTGATCCGGTCGGATCACTTTGCGAGGAACTCTTGCGTTCAGTATAGGCATCGACATTGATGAATAAACGCAGCATTATTCATGTGGTGAGATGCAAATTTGCATCAGGAGGGTGGCACGATGAACTGGGACGACGCGCGAGTGTTTCTCGCGGTGGAGCGCGAAAAAACGCTCCGTGGAGCGGCGAGAACGCTCAATCTCGATCAGGCGACGGTCGGCAGGCGGATTGCGGCGCTGGAGCACGCCCTGCGGGCAACGCTCTTCCTGCGTACTTCTGAGGGTTACGCGTTGACTGCGGCAGGGGAGGCCGCGCTGAGATCGGCGGAAAAAATGGAGCACTCCGCGCACGAATTCGTCAGACGAACTCAGGGCACGGATACACGGCTCGCGGGGGATGTAAGAGTCACCAGCACGGACTCGATCGCGCTCGATTTTCTGCTGCCCGCCATCGAACGCCTGCATGCTGCGCATCCCGAAGTGCGGGTCCTGCTGGACACGTCGACACGCATGCTGAATCTGGCAAAGCGTGAAGCGGATATCGCGGTCCGGTCAGTCAGGCCGGACAATCCCGATCTTGTCGCGCGGCGCCTGGCGCGCTGGCCTATGGCGCTCTTTGCATCGAACGCGTATTTCGAGCAGCACGGCAGGCCCGTTCCAGGCTCCGCATTCGAGGGCCACGATCTTGTCGTCTATCAGGGAAGCTGGACCGGTAATCGATCGCCAACTCTTGCCGGCGAACCGGTACACGCTGGGCGCATCGTATCGACCTTCAATTCCAGTCTTATGCTGCGTACCGCGGTAAGGGCCGGCATCGGTATCGGTGAGCTTCCGATCCATCTGGCTGAACGGGACGGCCTCGTGCAGCTATGGCCGGAACCCACACGTGGGGCGGTCTATGAAACCTGGCTCGTTACGCATCAAGACCTTCGGCATACCGCGCGCATCGCAGCCATGATTGACGGCATCGTCTCCGCGTTCGAAGATCCCACGACCCACGCAAACTAGTCACGCACGAGCGCTCATTCGTCGTCCTGGACTGACTTGATCAGATTGTTTCGTAAGGTAACGATCGCCTTCTGCATCTTCTCGAACTCGTCGGGCGCGAGGCCCGTTGCTTCGACGAGGTCCATTTTCAGGGCCTTTTCGCGCAAGCGTCGTCCGCTTTTCGTCAGACTGACACGCACCTGACGTTCGTCTTCTGGATCGCGCAGCCTTTCCAGATAACCCATTACCTCAAGCTTCTTCAGGATCGGCGTAAGCGTGTTGGATTCGAGAAACAGTTTCTCGCCCAGTCCGCCGACGGTCTGATGGTCTGTCTCCCACAGCGCAATGATCGTGATGTATTGCGTGTAAGTGAGCCCGAGTTCCTCGAGTATCGGCTTGTACGCCTTGCCGAACGCCAGGTTCGCGGAGTAGATCGCAAAGCACAGATAGTCGGAGAGCATTCGATTTGCGGGTTCAGGTTGGTCGATGGATTTCATCTGTATCCTCTTTGGCTGGAGCCTGATGTTTCACAAGACGTACGAAGCGATATGTATCGTATGCGATTATATCGCAATGTGGTGAAAGTCGGACTGCTGCCTTATAGCGTGCAACTGGTGGTCAATTTCACCGGCCCGCTATTTCGCATCGTAGAGGTCTTGCGGCGGCGCCCTCCCTGGCGCTGTGGTCGCCGCGCATGAGCAACGGAAATGCGCGACGGCCCTGCGGCGAGAGGGCACGCGATCTAGCGATGCGCGTACAGGCTGTCGCGCGGCGTCACGGCGACATGGCTGCCCGCCTGCGAGAGTCCGGCGACTATGCCGCCATATGCCTCTTGCGAGCCAGTTACGTCGTCGCGTTCGGTAGCGACGGTTCGCGCGGTCTGACCGCTTTGCGACGCCGGTGCGCCGACCGAGGGCTTGTAGAACGGGGCCGGTCCATAGCCGCTGGCGAACGCGGGTGCGGTGGCGAATGCCGAAACGGCGACGAGCAGTGCAACGATGAGCTTGGTCTTCATGATGAGAATTCCCTAACAAGATGTTCAGTGAAGGCACGTGCGTGAGCGAATTGCACGTGCCTTGGTGGATTACGCGGTGACGATGTTTGTCACGATTTCGATGTTGCCGTGCACAGACTTCGAATACGGGCAGATCTGATGGGCGAGGCGCGCGACTGACTCGACGACTTCCTTGTCCAGACCCGGCACGCGGATTGTGAACTCGGCGCCGAGGAACCATGCGGGACCGGTCTGCCCAACGTTTACCTGGATGTCCACGGAATAGTCGGACGGCAGCGTGACCTTCTTCAACTGGGCCGCAATGCCGAACACGGTGGTGTAACAGGCCGACCACGCGCCCGCAAACAACTGCTCGGCTCTCGGGTGCGGCTCGGTGGCGATGAACTCGAGGTTTTCAAGGCCGGGCGCCGTCAGCTTGAGGTCGAACACGCCAAACTCGCCGCGCTGGAGATTGGGGTCGCGATTGACCGTGGCGTGGCTGTTGCCTGAGGCGAGGACTTTTTCGATCTTTTCCATGATGGATTCCTTGGTGAATATGGGTGTTAAGCGTATTTAATATGTATGCGATATAATCGCATACGATCAATATGAGGCGGGAACTGGTGGGGTTCGTGTGCCTTGTCCGGTCACGCCGTGATGACATTCAGGCCGACCTCGATGTTGCCGTGCACGGCCTTCGAGTACGGACAGATCTGATGCGCCAGGTGCGCGACTGCCTCGACGGCTTCCGTCGCCAAACCCGGCGCGCGGATAGTGAACTGGGCGCCGAGGCAATGACCGGCGCCGACCGACCCGATGCTGACCTGGATGTCCACGGAGTAGTCGGACGGCAGCGTGACTTTCTTCAGCGAGGCCGCAATCTCGAACGCGCTGATATAACAGGCCGACCACGCGCCCGAAAACAACTGTTCGGCTCGCGGGTGCAGCTCGGTGGCGATGAACTCGCGGCTTTCACCGTCAGGCGCTGACAGCTTGAGGTCGAGGACGCCGAGCTCGCCGCGTTGGACATTGGGGTCGCGATTGATCGTGGCGTGGCTGTTGCCTGAGTGGAGGACTTGGTCGATCTTGGTCATGATGGATTCCTTTGAGAATAAGGGTGTCAAGCTGATTTAAATCGCATGCGATGTAATCGCATGCGTCGCATGATGAGGGAAAGGTTTGAGGATGTCAATCGCAAAAGATTTAATCGCATGCGATGTTTTAATAGGGGAAGCGAAAACTCTGCGATAGCAGCCTGCGGCGAGCCCGGCTGCCCGTGACATTTCACGCCACAGGTGTGCTGGTCCGGATTACGTGACAATCACGGCATCATCCCGAACGAATAGCCGCACGACAGAACCGGAATCGGGCGTGCTCTCGATGAACAGCTTCGCGTCGATCAGCCTGGCGCGCTCGGCCATGCCCTGCAGTCCGTACGAGTAGCCGGCCCGTGCGGTAACCATATCGAAGCCTCGGCCGTCATCGCAGATGGTCACCTCGACACCCGCTTCGCTGTTGACCAGGGTCACATCGACACGCGACGCACCGGCATGACGGGCCACGTTGGTCAGCGACTCCTGCACGATACGGAATAGCGCTGTGGCGCGGAAATCCGAGAAAGTCGGTTCGGAACCCGTGACGTTGAAGTGACAGGGAATGTGAGTATGGCGGGTGAAATCCTCCGCGAGCCATTCCAGCGCGGAGGCGAGGCCGAAATTCAGTGCGACTGGCCGAAGGTGACTGGCCACATTGCGCACGATCTTGATGGTTTGTTCAACCAGATCGCGCATCTGTTCGGCTTTTTGCATGGCGGCGGAACCTGTCGTCAGTTGCATCCTCAGCAACGACAGGTCCATTTTCAACGCGGTCAGCAACTGGCCGAGTTCGTCGTGAACTTCCATCGCGATGTGCTTCCTTTCCTCCTCGCGAATGGCTTCCAGATGCGCGGACAACTGCTGCAGCTGTTCGCGCGACGCCAGCAGTTCCAGCTCGGTCCGCTTGCGCACCACGACTTCGAGTTCGAGCTGGTCGCGATGGCGTCGCAGGCTTTCCACTGCATGCTTGCGGGCCGTCATGTCGGTCAGCAGGCCTTCAAGTCCCCTCAGGCTACCGTCGTCGCCTGTCGCGCCTCGTGCGTTTAGCTGAACCCAGATGGGCGTGCCGTCGAGACGCTGTAACTGCAGTTCGAGCCCCACGATCTCACCCTGCGTGCGCAGAATTTCGAACAGGGTTGCAATCTGCTCCGGCGAGAACGGCTGTTTGTGGGCGGCGCTCGCGGCGGCCTCGATCAGGTCGGGCACGTCACGATAGCCGAGCAGTTGTGCCATTGCCGGATTGGCTTCATCCAGTTGCCCGTTCCGATCGAGCAGGAAGATACCCTCGAGGGCATTCTCAACGATGCTGCGGTATTTCCGTTCACTGGCGCGCAGACTTACCGTCGATTCCTGAAGGCGGTCAGCCATGACATTGACGCGCAAGGCGAGCCGGCCTAACTCATCGCCCGACTCAACTGTGCAGCGCGCACGAAGGTCGCCGCTCGCGATACGGTCGACCATTTCCTCAAGACGGTTGATCGGGCTGCGCACCATGCGCTTGAGGAGCAGGAAGGTCGCGGCGTAGAGCACGGCAACGACGGCCGTGATCATGGCGAGAATCGCCCGGCGGGCGTCGCTGATCGCCTGTTCTGCCACCGCCTTCGTCAGGACGACACGAACCTCGCCGATCTTTTCCCTTGGCGCATTGCCGGGTGGGGTGTATTCAATCGCCCTGACACGCACCACGCTGTCGGCAGGTTTCGGCTGAACGGCTTTCCCCGCGGTGGACACTGTACCGTAGCCCACCGCGGTGACGGTGAATTGGGCCACTTCGGGATTCGGCGCGAGCGCGGCAAGCTGGCCGTTGATCGCGCCCAGATCGATGTTCCACAAAGGTTGCGCGAGCGATTGGCTGAACAGGTCGGCAATCCGGGTGGCACGCTCCTCCAGCGCAGTGAGCCGGCGCTGCCGTTCGTGCGCGACCAGCGCATACGCCGACGTGCCGGCCACGATCGCGACAAGTATGACGAGCGCCAGCATCAGCTTGGTGTGCAAACTGGGCGAGGGCAGCGCGAGCCGTGGGGACAGACGCATCATGAAGCCCTGGACGCCGTGTCCAGAAGATATTGGAGATTGAAATCGTAGGGGCCCGGACGCGGGGACCGGGTTTTCGAGTACTGGCCAAAGTCGAGTATCGCTCCGCTCCGGAAAACAAGGTCGGCATAGCGGGGGGCGTTCTCGCGATGGATCACGGTCAGAAAGTCGAGCTTCTGGCGCAGACCTCCGTTCGTGGCAAAGTCGTTGCCCTGATTGTGATCGTGCAACAGAACCATCGCCCAGGCACCGAGGAAGTAGTCGCCAGCCATCATGGCAGCGAGGCTGCCGTCAGCCACCTTGGCCAGTGCCTCCTGCAACGCACCTATGCCGCCTACCAGAACGCGCGCATTGCGCGCTTTGACGGCGTCCAGCGCCCCAAGCGTCATCGCGTCGTTGGCGGCCCAGATCACATTGGCATCCGGATACCGGGCGAGAAGCACGCGTGCCTTCTGATCGCTGTCGGCATAGCTCCAGTCGCTGAAGACCAGTTGGCAGGTGTGCGCATTCGAGGCGTGAAACAGGAAGTCGTCGACACCGGCGGCGCGCTCCAGCGAGACCGGCGTGCTGGGGTCTCCCGTAATACCGATCACCTGCGCCCCGTGCTGGCCCAGTTGTTGATACAGAAATTGCATCAGCCGGTACCCAGCGCGCTCGGCGTTTGCCGTCACCGTGCCGATCCAGTTCGGGATCAGTTCCCGTTCATTGCCGACCGCGTGGCGCTGCTCAGACGTCAGGTCGTTGTGGATGAGCAGCACCTTGGCCGGCGAGCGCGCCAGTGTTTTGAGCATCTGCTGTGCGGCCATCTTTTCGTTGACGATGACGACGTAGTCCGGCGCGTCGGCGCGTCGCGCAACTTCTTCTGCCTGGCGCTGCATCAGTAGGTGGTCACGTTCCGCGTACAGCACCTCCAGTTGCATATCGAAGGTGCGCGCCGCCATTGTCATGAATCGGGAGACCAGTTGCCAATGCTGTCCCGTACCGCGTCGCACAGCCTCGCCGGGGTTGAGGAACACCACACGCGGCGCGCGCGTCGTGGCGAAAACGCGGCCGGACACACCGGTCAGGCCGGCATACGCGCAGGTGAGCAACGCTTGCCTACGATTCATAAGACCATTCACTTGATTGCCGTCGGGACGCGCGGTTGCGCGCCGTGCAAGGATCGCGGTCAGGCGACGGACACGGCAATGCACATTCTACGTGCCAGGCTGGCGTTGGCAATATTCGCCCGGGATAGACCGGCTTTCGTGATATTGCTTTGAACGGGAGATTGCGGCCTGAATCGACCGCTCACGTTTCTGATGGCAATCTGCTGCTGCCTTCTGTTTTCGCAAAAAAAACGGGCCGCGGCCCGTAACAACAGTTCGGTTGCTATGCGATGCTGTTAGCACTCGCCCTTTTTAGCGTGTCCGGGAGGGCAGTGGCCATGATCACCATGGTGGTGGTGATGTTCCTCCCATTCCTGGCGTTCCCAGTAGCGATGACCGTCGTAGTATCTGTCCCCATGCCAGCCAATGACAACTGGTGCCTGGGCGACCACTACGGGGGCAGGCGTGCCGATATTGACGTCTACGTTAACTGCATTGGCCACGCCGGATAGGCCAATTCCCAAGCTCGCGACCAACGTTGCCAAGAGAGGATATTTCATGCCGTACTCCAAAATAGAATTCTATGAATGCACTTGGCCTGTCGCCGCAGTGACGGTGCACGGCATGTAATTCGCCGATCCTCCGTAAACGGGAAATGCTGCGATGTCGTTGACGAGGTTTTCTCAGGCCGTGTGTTATTTGATAAAAGTTAACACTATGCCCGATGCGGGCTAACGTTCGCGATGTTGCTCGCCGAAGGCCATCGAAGGTCGGAAACGGGGGCGCAGATTGCTATCTGCGGGATCAGGCGCGGGACTGGCCAGCCATCTCTTCCACGTTTCGCTCACTGGCTAGTTTCCGCTTCTTTTGCAGTGACGGAGACCGTTCAGTCAAGCGCGCCGCTGCGTCCTTATCCGGAGAACCCGCGGCGGCGAACTGCCGTCGATATTCGGCCGGCGTCGCCTGCTTTGCGGCCTTGAACTGTCGATTGAAATTGGCGACGTTCGCGAAGCCCGAACGAGCAGCGATGACGGCAACCGGCATGGCGGTGTCAACCAGCATCCGGCACGCGTGACCAATCCGAACCCGCGTGATATAGCGGCCGACGCTCTCACCGATATGTTGAACAAAGTAACGCGTGAGCGTGCGTTCCGACAGGCTGGCGGCCGCGCAGAGCTCTGACAGTCGCAACGGTTCGGCAAAGCGCGCGTCAATCATCGAAAGGACCCGGTTGATCCGTTCGGGCTCGTGGCCGGATGGACCGGTGGTTGCCTCGTTGAAAGCACTCGGCGAGGCGAGTGGCTGGCCCGGCGCGTCGGCGAGCGTACACATAACGTCGAGGGCAGCGCCAAGGCGGTCGCGCGCCACGCTCGACAGCAATTGTTCCAGGCGCTCGCGCATCCATTTGCCGGCGGGTGGCTCGAAGGCCAGCCCACACGCGGCCCTGCGTAACAGCTTGCGCAGCGGTTCATATTCTGGGCAACAGTCCGCCATACGCCGCGCCCAATCGCCGTCGAACCAGATGACGATGGCGACCTGCGGCGAGGATGGATCGATTGAACGATTCGACGCCCAGGTGTGCGGAAGATCCGGCGGCACGAGGACCAGATCTTCAGCCTCGTATTCGTTGACAGAGTCGCCGATGTAGCGCTTGCCATGGCTGTTCATCGTCAGCGTTAGCTCGTACTCCGGATGGTGATGCCACTCGAACGGAATACGCGGCAGCCGCCGGTGGTAAACCCGCACCGAACAGTCCCCACCGAAGTCGACATGCTCATAGGCTGGTTTCATGGCCGAATACGCAAAAAGATTGCCTGAATAGTATCACCAAGCCACGCATGCACGTCATATCCTCGGGGCATATCAAATCCCTACGGAGACAGTCATGGCGTTGAAAATCGACGATTTGCCGGGCGCAATCCGGCAAGCGAAAAAGGAGCTGCGCGCGGCGTTGCCGGACTACCGGCAGGTCTTTGCCGAAGTCGAAGAAGCGATCAGCACCGAGGCGAAGCGAATCGCTACGCAGCGGGATCGTGGAGAAGACGTCATCCCCGAGATTCAGTTTTCCGACATCGCCGAACAACGCGTCACCGCGGACCAGATCGCGCTCGTCAAGGCGCGCGGTGCATGCGTGATCCGTAATGTTTTTCCCCGTGCGCTGGTGCAGGGTTGGGACGAGGATATTGCCGACTATGTCGAGCGCAATAATCTCGACAAGCACCTGGAAAACCGCGCTGAAGACAAATACTTCGGCCAGTTGGCGTCCAGCAAACCGCAAATCTATGGGGTGTACTGGTCGAAGCCGCAAGTGCTGGCCCGTCAGTCGGCGTCACTAACCGAAGCACGTGTATTCCTGAACCGGCTATGGCGCAATGAGAGCGGCGGTCAGGTGCACTTCGATCCGGAGCGCGTGCCGGTCTATGCCGATCGTCTGCGCCGCCGGCCGCCAGGCTCCGCGTCGCTTGGCCTGTCGGCGCATTGCGACGGCGGGTCAGTCGAGCGCTGGATCGAAAGCAATTTCCGGAAGGTGTATCGCCACGTGTTTGCCGGCAACTGGCGCGACTACGACGCCTTCGATGCGGCTTTCCGACCCGACGTGCAGGAGATCGCGTCGCCGGCCGTATGCTCGATGTTCCGTACGTTCCAGGGCTGGACTGCCTTGACGCCGCAAGGCCCGGGCGACGGCACGCTGCAACTCGTGCCCATCGCCAATTCGATGGTGTACATCCTGCTGCGCGCGCTTCAGGACGATGTCGCCGAGGACGACCTGTGCGGCGCCATGCCCGGACGGGCGCTGTCGATCAAGCCGGAATTTCATGCGCCTTTGTTCGAGGCATTGTCGTCGATTCCAAAAATGGAAGCGGGTGACACCGTGTTCTGGCACAGCGATGTCATCCATGCAGTCGAAGACGAGCACAGGGGAGCGGGTTACAGCAACGTGATGTACATCGCCTCGGCGCCCGCGTGCGCCAAAAACGACGCTTATCTGAAGCGTCAGTTACCGGGTTTCCTCAAGGGTGAAAGCCCGCCCGACTTTCCTGCCGACCATTTCGAAGTGGATTTCAACGGACGCGCCACGGCTGACGACCTGACACCGCTCGGCAAGTCGCAACTTGGGTTTGATCTGTAGATCGGCAAGGACGTTTGACACGCATTAAAACGGGCACGCATGCGCGTTCGATTTAGCTTCGAATGCGCCGCTCGATCAAATAACGAAGACTTCGGAGACTGCAATGAAACGATCACTCACGTCGCTTGCGACGGGTATTACGCTGCTCGTGGCTGGAACACATGCTGGTTTGGCCGCTGAACAGCTTTCGGTACTGCACTGGTGGACCTCTGGCGGTGAATCGAAAGCGATCCGGGTGTTGAAGGACGATATGACCAAACAGGGCTATGAGTGGAAGGACTTCGCCATAGCGGGAGGAGCGGGCGCGGCGGCCATGACGGCGCTGAAGACGCAGGTCATTTCGGGTAACGCACCATCGGCCGCGCAGATCAAGGGTCCTCTGATTCAGGATTGGGCCGATCAGGACATGTTGGTCAGTGTCGATCAGTCCGCTACCGATTGGAAAGCGCATTCGCCATCGCAGATAGATAGCTCCATGAAGGCAGGCGGTCACTATGTGGCTGCACCCTTCTCGGTACACCGAATCAATTGGTTGTGGATCAACAAGGCCGACCTTGAAAAAGTTGGGGGCACGACGCCCGCGACATGGCCGGAATTTTTCGCGCTCGCCGACAAATTTCGCGCAGCGGGTATCACACCAGTCGCACATGGTGGCCAGCCATGGCAAGACATGACCATCTGGGAGACGGTCGTGCTCTCCCAGGGGGCGGATTTCTATCGGAAAGCCCTCGTTGATCTTGACCAGAAAACGCTGACTTCGCCGCAGATGGTGCAGGTGTTCGAGATCGTCCAGAAGATCCGCGGCTACTTCGATAAGGGCTACCACGGCCGTGACTGGAATCTCGCAACGGCAATGGTCATCTCCGGCTCGGGCGGCATGCAGTTCATGGGCGACTGGGCGAAGGGCGAATTCGCCAATGCGAACAAGAAGCCAGACACTGACTATATTTGCGCGGCCGCGCCGGGCACATCGAATGCCTACACGTACACCGTGGATTCGTTCGCGTTCTTTCAGCAGAACGGTAAGAAGCAGGCGTCGCCTGGGCAGCTTGCGCTTGCAAAGACGATCATGTCCGTAGATTTCCAGCAGCAGTTCAGTCTCTACAAGGGTTCAATTCCTGTTCGGCTGGACGTTCCCATGGACAAGTTCGATAGCTGCGCCCGGAAGTCATTCGCTGACGAGCAGGCCACGATTAAATCCGGTGCGTTCCTGCCTTCGTTGGCCTTCGGCAACCTTCAGTCTCCGGTTACCGCTGGCGCGATTACCGACGTCGTAACGAATTTCATGAACTCGAACGAGGACCCGAAAGAGGGCGTGCGCAAGCTTGCCGCTGCCGCGAAGATTAAGTAGACGGGCGTTGCGTGGCGGTCGGTTTGGAACCAATGGCTTCGCTCATGGCAGCGGAGTAAGTGCTAAAGCACTTACTCCGCTCGACAAAGGAGATAAAGATGGATCCGGTAGCAAAGCGTAAATGGCCGCGTTCAGGGCTCGAGACAAGTGTGATGGGTTTCGGCGCCGCGCCGATCGGCAACATATTCAGGCCGATTAGTGAAGAGGATTCGGCTGCATTGATCAAGGCAGCGTGGGACGCCGGCGTGCGCTACTTCGACACCGCGCCGATGTACGGACACGGGTTGAGCGAAGTGCGCTGTGGTCAGGGGCTGCGCTGGTATCCGCGCGACCAGTTTGTGCTGTCCACCAAGGTTGGTCGCCTGCTGAAGCCGCGCAAACGCGCCGAGATCAACTTTGACCCGTGGGTTGACGGGTTACCTTTCGAAACCGTTTTCGACTATAGCTATGACGGCACGATGCGTTCGATCGAAGACAGTCTGCAGCGTCTGGCGCTGGAGCACATCGATATTGCGCTGATTCACGACATCGACGTATTTACACATGGCGAGCGTCAGTCCGAGATGTTCGAGGCGGCGATGGCTGGCGCGTCGAAAGCACTGCTGAAACTCCGTGACGAAGGAGTTGTGAAGGCGGTGGGGCTCGGTGTCAACGAGTGGCAGATCGCGCACGAAGCGATTCGCCGGCAGGATTTCGACTGCCTGTTGCTGGCTGGACGCTACACCTTGCTCGAGCAGGAGGCGCTGGACGGTTTCCTGCCGCTGTGCGAAGAGCAGCAGGTGTCGGTCATTCTCGGTGGCGGCTACAACAGCGGCATTCTCGCGACGGGTGCGGTGTCAGGCGCGAAATACAACTACGCCCCCGCGCCGGAAGCCATTCTTGAGCGCGTGCGCAAGATCGAGCAGGTATGTCAGGAATACTCGGTGCCGCTCAAAGCGGCGGCGCTGCAATTCGTTCTCGCCCACCCTGCGATCCCGACCAACATCCCCGGCGTGCGTACGGTTGCGCAGCTGGACGACAACCTGCAAACCTTCCGCGCTGACATTCCACCGGCGTTCTGGGCCGAGCTGAAGCGCCGGGAACTGATCCGGCAAGATGCGCCGACTTCTTCCGATTTCCCAGAAGTCTTGTCGGTGCTGGTCGCCCAGGCGGAAAGTCGGACAACGAAATGAGTCAAGCTTGGCTTGGCGTTAGCCAGTTCATCCGAGTGTGCGAAACGTATTCCTGCAAACTTGCATAAACTGTTCGACCAACGCTGACCGCTCGCCGTTAATGGCCACGCTCGCAACTACCGGAATCGCGATTTCTGGTGCAAGCGGCACGACATTCAGCCCTTGAGCGCGTGCGGAGAGCGCCGCGATCTCGTCGACGATGGTCACGACTTTCGAGCGCGCGGCGAGCGCCACGAGGGAGTGATACGACTGCGCGGTGACGCTCGAGCGGACCGTGACCGAGAGTTCTTCGAGCCGTTTCGCCAAAAGCCGCCCGAGTGGGTCGGCGGGATCGGGTCCAATGATCTCGCGGCCTTCGAGCGCACTGATCTCCATGAAAGGCGCGCTGTCGAGGATGTCCGGGTGACCCACGCAAACGAGCCGGCTCGACGCCAGTTCGATCTCCTTGATGGCCGGATGCGACACGCTGTGATACAGCACGCCGATATCCGCTTCCATCAGCGCGATGTTGGCGACCGCGGTTGCCGAGTAATCCGCGCGAATGGACAGCTTGACGCCTGGATGCAAGGCCTTGAATGCGAGTGCTGCGTCCACCACGACAGTCTGCGCCATGGCGGGGGCGGCCAGAATGCGGATCGACGATCCGTCAGTCCCGCCGCGCAGGTTTTCCGCGAGCCTTTGAACCGCCTGCAGCTGCTCATCGAGCCGCATGATCTCGGGGAACAGCGTTTGCGCCTCGCGGGTCGGAATCAACTTGCCACGCACGCGTTCGAACAGCGGATAGCCCAGCTGGCGCTCGGCGCTCTGCAGGGTTTGCGTGATCGCCGGCTGGGTGAGCGACAGGAGCGCGGCCGCGGCCTTGAGCGTGCCGGTCACGCGGATCGCGTTCACTACTTCGATGTGCCTGAGTCTCATTGGATGCCCGCCAGATGTCGGCCTTCGTCGGATTCAACAGATTCTAAAGGGCGACGGGCGAGCGATCCTGTGAATCAAAAAATGGAACGGGGAGAACGTTGGCGATCAGGCGTTTTTCAGCACGTTCTCGTGAGCAGAAACAGGGGAGGTCCGCTTGCGAAAGTAGAGAATGCAGACGAGTGCGATGACGGCAGTGACCATGACGTAATAAGCAGGCACGAACTTGCTGCCGGTCTCGTTTGCAATCCATGTGCAGATCATCAGCGATAAGCCGCCGAACACGGCAAAAGTCAGGTTATGGACAACCGCGATGCTGGTGGTACGCGTGCTATGCGGAAACAGCTCCGCGACGAACGCGGGCATCGCACCCTGAAACACCATCACGCACGCTGTCAGTCCAGTCACGCAGAAGACATAGACGCCGACCGTGGGGGACGCGACCATCAGGTGAAACGCAGGAATCGTCAGGACGACGGTCAGCAGCGTGCCTGTCGTGATGAGCGCAAGCCGGCCGATACGATCCGACAATGCGCCGAAGACCGGTGGCAATACGATCTGTGCGGCCGAATAGCCAATCGCACCCCACATCGAATCGACAGGGCTCATTCCCAACACCTTCTGCGCGTACAGCGGAATGAAGACGCCCAACAGATAGTTCGTCGAAGCGGCGAGTGAATACAGGCCGATAGCCGCGGCGATCCGCGCTTTGGCCGTCGCGAACGTATCGCGGATTGGATTGCGTTCGTGACTGGATACCTTGAATTCAGGCGTTTCGTCGACGCGCCGACGAATCCAGTAGCCGAACGGCACGATCGCGAGGCCGATCAGAAACGGCACACGCCAGCCCCACGACGCCAGCGTGTCCGGCGTCATCAGCTTGTTCGCACCGAGCCCGACGATACTCGCGAGGCCTGTGGCAAGGCCAATGCCGACCACCTGATAGCTCGCAAAGTACCCTTTCATTCCCTTGGGCGCGTGCTCCGTGACGAAGGAGACGGTCGAGCCGAACTCGCCACCCGCGGAGAAGCCCTGCAGGACTTTGCCGAGCACGAGGATCAACGTACCGACGACGCCGAATGTCGCGTAGGTGGGCGCGCAGGCGATCAAGAGGGTGCCGATGCCCATCAGCCAGATGGTGAGCATCATGCCGGCCTTGCGGCCGTGCCTGTCGCTGTATGCGCCGATTACCATCGCGCCGAGCGGCCGGATGAAATAGCTGACGCCGAAGGTCGCGGCAGCGGCGAGCATCGATGTGTAGGCGTCGCCCGTCGGGAAGAAGGCCTTGGCGATAACCACAGCCAGGAAGCCGTAGACGAACAGGTCATAAAACTCGAGCATGTTGCCCACCAGCGCGGAGGCCAGGATGCGGCGAAATTTGCTGCGTTGCTCAGGACTTAGAACTTTATCGGTGGACATGACATTTCCTTTTCCGATGCGAGGAGCGTAGGGCAGCGCGGCATCCGCGGCGCGTTCCGACGACGAGGGCAATGAGTGCGTGGCAGACGCGGGCCGGTTTAGAGGCCGGCTGGTGCGCTCAGGTAGTCGAAAGCAGTGAGCACGAAGATTTCACCGAGCGCGCGCAATTCGTCTACGTACACGTGCTCGTCGGATGAGCCCATGTTGTAGGACGTCAAGCCGCAGACCACGGTGGGTACGCCGTGCTGCCGGTAAAGCCGTGCATCGGAGGCGCCGACACGCATGTTGACCACCGGTTGTGTGCCGAGCTTCGCAGCACAATGACGGCTGAGTGTTTGAATGATCTCGTGATCGGGAGCGGTCCAACTCGGTTCGTAGCGTCGCGTGATTTCCAGCGAGACGCCCGGATGGCGCGCAACGATTTCCTTGATGCGGTTTTCGATCTCGGCGACTGAAACGCCGACGGGCAAGCGGATGTCGGCGGTAGCGGTGGCGTGGTCCGCGATCAGATTCGACAGACGTCCACCGCTGACCGTACCGAACGTGATGGTGACCTGACGCAAAACGTCGCTCTCTCCTGCGCCGGAGATGAGTTCGGATGTTTCGCTCGAACGGGCGATGGCGGCGAGGACTTCGACCGGCGCGTTCACGGGATAGTCGCGCACCGATTTGAGCTCGTGGATGGCGTCGAGAATTTTCTCGATTGCGCTATCGCCCTTGTGCACATGGGCCGCGTGTGCCGACTTGCCGCTTGCATCGAGACGCAGCCAGATCATGCCTTTCTCGCCAAAGCGCAGCACGTTGGGCGAGCCGGTGTCGGCGCTGATCATCGCGTCGCCGGTTGCGTGCGGCACATGATTCAACAGATAGCCTGTCCCTTCCGTGCCCATGCTTTCTTCATCGCCGGCGAAGGTGGCGACGACTTCGCCCGCGAACGAATCGCGCACGGCGGCGAGCTGACGCAAGGCGAACACGATGGCGGCCACCCCGCCTTTCATGTCCGACACGCCCAATCCGTAAAGCTTCCCGTCGCGTTCCTGACCGTTCGGATCGGCCGACCATTGATGGGCATTCACGAGCGGGAAGGTGTCCAGGTGGCCGTTGAAAACCAGCCGACGCCCGGGGCGCGAACCACGCACGCGTACCGCCAGGTTCATGACATGCGGAAGCGTACCGAATCTCTCGACGTCCGCGCCGGAGCCTTTGAACATCGCCTCGATCCGGTCGGCGACCGCGTGAGTATTGCCGGGTGGATAGGCGCTGGGAACGGCTACCAGGGCGCGTGCGAGATCGACGATCTGATGACTGGATCGGGACGCGGCGTCCGCGAGGGTGCTACGCAAACGGGCAATCTCGGCATCGCCCGAGACCAGGGCATCGGCTACCATTTCTGACCTCCATCGGATGACGCGCTGCGAGCCGGAGGGCAGGCCGCGCCATTGATCCGATAGTCGGTAGCCGAATTGTTCGCGTCTAATCAGACAAAAACGTGGGGGTATAAGTAAAAGTTAATCGGTGATGGGTGGGTATGGGTGTCGACGCGCTGCGGCTTGTTGTTCAAAGCTGAGGGCCTTTCTGTACGCATAAGGTGGTGTAGTGGCGGTTTCAACTGTCGAGCCATATCACTCTGTCCGCGAATGATTCCAGTACCGCTGCGCGTTCGCTGTGCGCAATGTAGAGCCAGAGTTCTTTCGAATACCGGAGCCGGACAGCTGAAATTGCCGGCTCCAGGGCCGCGTCGGCAGCAGTCAGGACAAGACGATCACAATCACTTTCTGCGGCGAACCGTACGGCTTCGACCGCCGTTTCGACTGCGAGCAGCCTGCGAGCGTCGCAGCAGGCCGCTTCGTTTGCCGTTGCTGACAGAGGAACCAGACGCACATCAAACGGGGTTCGCAATCTGTTCGAGCGCAGACCACTGAACAATGGGCCCGCCAGATCCTGATCGACGTCGCGAGACAGATCGAAATATAACGAGTGTTTCATGGGGGCGCCTTGCGCCGCGACCAGTTTCCGCTCCATGTTCGCGATCATCTCGATGGATGCGCCATCGTTCAGGGCGGCCGCCAGATAGGTTCCGTCGACGATCCATACCGTATTCATATGATGGTCCCTGGATGCTCGCCAAGTGTCTTTGTTTGACGACGATAGCCACAACGATTATCCTCAGTCTCTGAATATTGTATCCAAAAAAGGCTTGAGTGTGGAAAAAGTCCGCTTGTCTCTCGATGAAGTGAACGCGTTGTCCATGCGCGTGCTCACGTCCAATGGCATGGCCGAAGATCACGCTCGCGCGATCGCACGGGTGATTACGGCAGGTCAACGGGACGAGTGCCACTCGCACGGAATTTATCGTCTGCTTGTTTGCGTCAGGTCTCTTCGGGAAGGCAAGCTCGTGGGCGACGCGAGGCCTCAGGTCAGTGAGCTCTCGCCCGCGATTGTTCGGGTCGACGCCGGATTCGGATACTCACAGCTAGCCTTCGAACTGGGCAGCAAAGTTCTTGTTGAAAAGGCTCGCCACGTTGGCATCGCGGCACTCTCGATCAACAACTGCTTCCACTTTTCGGCTCTCTGGCCCGAGGTGGAGGCTATTGCGAGCGAGGGACTCGCCGCTGTAGCGATGACCCCAAGTCATAGCTGGGTTGCGCCGGCGGGCGGCACCAAACCGGTGTTCGGGACCAATCCGATTGCCTTTGCGTGGCCGCGGCCGGGCAGGTTTCCATTCGTTTTCGATTTTGCGACAAGTGCGATCGCTCGTGGCGATATCGAGTTGCACAGAAGAACAGGAAAGGAAATTCCCCTTGGCTGGGCCGTCGACGAGGCGGGGCAGCCGACCACGGATCCAACTGCTGCAATGCGAGGCGCAATGCTCACATTCGGCGGCCATAAAGGGTCTGCCCTGTCGGCGATGGTCGAACTGCTTGCTGGCCCTCTGCTCGGGGATCTGACCAGCCTCGAATCGCAGAAATTCGACGAAGGTGTGGGCGCCACGCCTTGCCATGGCGAACTTGTGCTCGCCTTCAATCCTGACATATTCGCCGCTGGAAAGCGCGCGCAGGGCGACCAGTACGCAGAAGCCATGTTCGATGCGATCGCGGGGCAGGGTGCGCGGCTGCCGTCGCAACGGCGATTCGAGGCAAGGGTTCGAAGCGAAGCAAATGGTGTCGAGGTCAGCGCCCAGCTTTACGCGGACGTCAAGGCGTTGATCCGAAACTAACCGCGCCCTTGTGGGCGCATACAGCATATTTTGGCAGTTTCCGCCATAGGCGCCCGCCCGGGCCCCCCAACATAACCAGGAACGCTGCGGGAACTGCTTGACCGATTATATTGGATCCAGGATATTGGCGACGATTGAGGGCGGTGACGAAAACTTTCATGGGCCGCGCAGACATGTCTGATACCGGGAGATTCGACAGGAGATCCCATTTTTTATTCGTAGCATTACTTACTAAAAAGGAGATCAAGATGAAGAAGACGGGAATGGCGGCGGCGATCATGTCCACCGCGGTCGTGTGTCATGCGCAGAGTTCCGTCACGTTGTACGGTGCGCTGGACGATGGGATCACCTACACAAACAATCAGGGTGGTCATTCCAACGTTCAGGCCTCCAATGGCGCATTAGGCAGCACCAAATGGGGGTTTCTGATCAACGAGGATCTCGGTGGCGGATACAGTACGGTGGCCCGTCTGGAAAGCGGCGTCGATATCAATACCGGAAAGATGAATAACGGCGGGCGTCTGTTCGGCCGTCAAGCCTACGTTGGCCTCGGGTCGCCCTTCGGGACCGTGCTGATGGGACGCCAGTACGACCTGGTGCTCGATTCGCTGATTGGTCTTTCAGCGTCTGGCCGATTCAATGGAATTCTGGCCACGCACGCAGCAGACGTCGATAACGTTTGGGGCAACTACTCACTGAGCAATTCCATCAAGTACATCTCGCCCACGTACGCCGGGTTCAAACTGTCGGGGCTTTTCAGTCTGGGAGGCGTGGCGGGTGACTTCTCCAACGGCAAGAAGGAATCGATCAGCGTCAGCTACGCGAGCAACGCGCTCAGCGCGAGCGCTGTATTTTCGCGAATCAATAATCCCGCGACGTCCATCTACGATGCGACGGCAAACCCTGTGGCCGGTGGCACGTTTGTGAACCCGATTACCAATCCGACTTACAGCGGGTACACGTCAGCCCAGACCCTGCAGGTTGCAGGCGCTGGCATTAACTACCGTCTCGGCGCGGCGCTGCTGGGTTTTACCTACACGAATACGCGCTTCGAAGACGTGGTGCGGACTTCGTCGACGCCATTTTCGGGCACGGCCACCTTCAATAACTACGAAGCGCTGGCAACGTACAACGTCACGCCGGCAGTTCTGCTGGGTGCCTCGTACGACTATACGAAGGCTGAGTCGGCGAAATATCTGCAGCTCAACGTGGGGACCCAATTCAGCTTGTCGAAGCGCACATTGCTCTACGCGACGACCTCCTGGGAGCGGGCGACAGGCATCGATTCGACGGGCAAGTCTGCCGTCGCAGCGCTGTCCTTCCTGACGCCGTCGTCCACGAATAGCCAGGTCGCCGTCCGCGCGGGCATTCGCCATACGTTTTAAGACTTCCGAGTCCTGATTCCGGCTGCCGCGTCCCGGGCGGACACAAGCGCACGCAAAGGTTTACCCGGCCTTGACTCTGGATTTTGGATACAGGATATTGTGACCACACTTCGATCCGGAACATTCTGGATCGGTCGATCCCTCATTTTGGGAGCAATGACATGTCACCGATTGCAGCCCGGCTCGAACGCCTGCCGTTCGGCCGTTTTCACTTCAAGCTGCTCCTCATGGGCGGTCTGGGCTTCATGTTCGAGGCCATCGACGCAGCCATCATCGCGTTTATCCTGCCTGTCGTTCGTACCAAATGGCATCTGACCAGCTTCGAAACAGGGCTGCTTGGCAGCAGCACCTACGTTGGCTTTCTCGTCGGCGCGCTTTTCGCCGGCCTGCTGGGCGATCGCTTTGGCCGCCGTGTCGTCATGATGTGGGCGCTGACCTTCTTCTGCGTGCTCACGTTTGCCAACGCGTTTGTGAACGACTGGCACACGTTCGCTCTACTGCGCGCAATAGCAGGTATCGGGATGGGCGCCGAGGGCGCGATCATTGCGCCGTTCCTGGTGGAGTTCGTCAGTAACCGCTATCGGGGAGCCTTTACCGGCGCACTGGCTGGTTTCTTCTCGTTTGGTTTTGTCGCGGCGGCGTTGATCGGCTACTTTGTGATCCCGCTGAACCCGGAAGGCTGGCGCATCGCGCTGGTGATCGTTTCCCTGCCGGTCGTTGTGCTGCTCTGGTGGCGGCGTTCGCTGCATGAGTCCCCGCGATGGCTGGAGATTCGCGGCCGCCATGCGGAAGCCGAAGCCGTGGTGTCCGATATTGAGCGGCAGGTCGAACGTACAGGCGTAACGCTGTCTCCGGTCGTGCCTTTGGCAGGTACAACGGTCAGCTATGAGCACTCGGGTTCCTTCTTCGGAAACCTGAAGCTGCTGTGGAAGCCGCCTCTCGCCAAGACGACGCTGATGACCTGGTGTCTGTGGCTGTCGGTGACGTTCTGCTCGTACGCATTCTTTGTCTGGATCCCCGGCTTGCTCGTGCAGCATGGCATGACCATCACGAAGAGTTTTTCTGTCTCAATCTTTATCTACCTCGCGCAGATTCCGGGCTACTACTCGTCGGCATACTTTTGCGAGAAGCTGGGACGCAAGACGACGATCGTCACTTACATGGGATTGGCCTGCCTGGCCGGTATCTGGCTGGCAAATGCGGGCAGCGATACAACGATCGTCCTTGCGTCAATCTTTATGTCCTTTGCGATGAACGGTGTCAACGCGGGCGAATACGCCTATACGCCAGAAGTGTTCCCGACGCATCTGCGCGCGACAGGAATGGGTACGGCGTCAGCGTTCGGCCGTATCGGTGCAATCTGTTCGCCAATGCTGGTGGGTTATATCTACCCGTTGTGGGGTTTCGCCGGCGTGTTTGGCATGACCACTGGCATCCTGCTGATCGGCGCGCTCGCCGTGATTTTCCTGGGTGTGTCCACGACCGGAAAGACGCTAGAGGAAATTTCCGAGGCGGAGTATGGCTCCCTGCGTCCCGACGCGCAAAGCGCCGAGCTTCGGACCGCGAAATAAGGAGTTTTCGTGACAAACACAAACCACGCACTCATTCTTCGGGCGATCGAGCGGATAGCCCGGATGCAACAGGAAGGCGGCAAGGCCGACCTTGTATGGTCCGAGTTCGAGCGCTCCCTCACGGAGGTATTCGGCCAGCGGCTCTTTACGGTGCTGGCGTATGACGAGGCGTCGAGCCGGCTCGGACGTCTGCATAGCAATCGCCTGGATATCAATCCGGTAGGTGGACTCAAACGGGTGACGCAAAGTCGCTGGTCGGATCAGGTTCTTCGCCGCGGTGAGATCTTTGTTGGCTCAACGCGCGAGGACATCAAGTCGGTGTTCTCGGAATACGAGGTGTTGTGGTCGATTGGGTGTGAGAGTGTGCTGAACATCCCCGTGCGCAAGAACGGTGTCACGCTAGGCACCATGAATCTGCTTGGCGAAGCTGGGCTGTATGACCAGGCTGATATCGCCCTGGCACTGGTTTTCGCACAGTTGGCGGTTTCGCCGCTCGAAGACCAGGTTCAAAAGCTGAGTGGACTTGAAGATCCTGATTTTATGGAACAGGTGTAGGACCTGGGGCGGGGCGGCAGAAAACCGCGCTCCGCCAATTTTTCGTACGCATTTGACAGACCCGCAGAAGGCGCGCATTATACGAAAAACAGTTGGATATTGGATCCAACATAATGTTCTCGGCGCTCTCAACGCGGCTTTTATGGGTAGTAAGGAGACTGATATGAAAGTTCGCACCATCGCTTTTGCAGCCGCTGCTTCGGGATTTCTGCTTCTGTCCCTCGAAGCCGCACAGGCCGCCGAAACACAAACGGTCAAGCTGGGTCTGGCCGCTCCGATGACGGGCGCGCAGGCTCAGTATGGCAAGGATTTCGAGTCGGGCGTGCAGCTCGCCATTGACGACTTCAATGCCACGAAGCCCAAGATCGACGGCAAGGAAACGAAGTTCGTGCTGGAAGCGCTCGACGATCAGGCGGACCCGAAGACGGGTACCGTCGTCGCCCAGAAGCTGGTTGATGACGGCATCAAGGGCATGCTCGGTCACTTCAACTCCGGGGTGACGATCCCCGCTTCGGCGATCTATTCGCGCGCAGGCATTCCGCAGATTTCGACGGCAACGGCACCTGCCTATACACGCCAGGGTTTCAAGACCACGTTCCGGATGATGACGTCTGATACGCAGCAGGGCAGTGTGATGGGCAAGTACGTCGTCGAGACGCTCCACGCGAAGCGCATTGCGATCATCGACGACCGCACGGCATACGGCCAGGGTCTTGCGGAGCAGTTCGAGACGGCAGTGAAGGCGGCCGGCGGTAACCTCATCGACCATCAGTTCACGTCCGACAAAGCGGTCGACTTCAAGGCGATCCTGACCGGCATCAAGTCGAAGAATCCTGATTTCATCTATTACGCAGGCGCCGACGCGCAATCCGCACCCATGGTCAAGCAGGCGCGCACGCTCGCGATGAAGGCGACGTTTGCCTCGGGTGAAATGTCGAAAACGGAAGACTTCATCAAGATCGCCGGGCCGGCGGCGGATGGCGCGATTGTCTCGCTCGCGGGACTGCCACTCGACAAGATGCCGGGCGGCGCGGGCTTTACGCAGCGCTACAAGGCCAAGTTCGGCTATGAACCGACAACCTACGCACCGTACACATACGACGGCGCCATGGCCATGATGCAGGCGATGCAGAAGGCCAATTCGTCAGACCCGTCCGTCTACCTGCCGGTGCTCGCGAAGACGGACATGAAGGGTGTCACGAGCGACCACTTCGCATACGATCAGTTCGGTGATCTGCGCGACGCCATCATCACCGTCTACAAGTGTGAAAACGGACAGTGGAAGCCGATTACGGTACTCGGATCCAAGTAACTGAAGCCACGGTGGACGGCAGATCGGCCGTCCACCACGCAATACCTCGACTCACGGAAATGACTCAGCAAGTTCAAAACTCCCGGACGACCCCGGACGTTGTGGTTATCGGTGGCGGAATCGTCGGCCTCGCCTGTGCGTGGGCTGCACTGCGCGACGGCGCTACCGTCACCATCATCGATCGCGATTTCGAGGGCGACCGTACGTCGCACGGAAATGCGGGTGGCATCGCCGTGACGGAGAGCACCCCCATTTCAGTGAACGGGTTGTACATGAAGGCGCTGAAGTGGCTGTTTGATCCTCTGGGGCCGCTGGCGCTTGACTGGAAACATGTGCCGACCGCTTTGCCCTGGTTCATGGAATTTCAGCGCTCGGGCAACAAGGACCGCTTCCGTGAAATTTCCCTCGCTTTGGCCCAGTTGAACAACCGCGTCTACGACGACATCGTCCCGATGTTTGAGGACATCGGCGCGATGGACAGTTTTTATCGGCGCGGCGCATTGACGGTCTACGAGACAGACGAAGCCTTCGCCGCGGATCAGCATGAATGGGAATTCAAACGGGATCTGGGCGTGCGCTGGCACGCCATGTCGGCCGACGAGGTTCGCGATTGCGAACCGTCCCTCGCGCCGGTTTTTCGTCATGGCGTGTTTCTCGACGACTGGTCGCACATCGGTGACCCGAAGCGTCTAGTGACGCAGTTGCGTGAGCGCGTGAAACAACTCGGCGCCACGTTCGTTGTCGGCGCGGTGAAGGCACTCGATCTCGCGGATGCACTTGCACCGGCGGCGGTCACCGAGACAGGCGAACGGGTCAAGGGGCGCCGCCTCGTCGTGGCCACGGGTGCATGGTCCGCCGCGCTTGCCGGATCGATCGGCGACCGCGTTCTGCTGGACAGCGAGCGGGGTTACAACACGACGCTTCCCGCGCATGGCATCAGCCTGTCGCGCGAAGTGATTTTTGCTGAACGCAAATTTGTCGCCACGCCACTCGATATCGGTGTGCGCATTGGCGGCGCGGCCGAGTTCGCCGGTCTCAAGGCACCACCGAATTACAAACGCAGTGATGCGCTGCTCGCGCTCGGAAAGCGCTTCCTGCCCGGTATCAACGACAAGGGTGCCGTGAAGTGGATGGGGCACCGTCCGGCCACGCCGGATTCATTACCGGTCATTGGCCAATCGCCGCGTGCGCCGTCCGTTATTTATGCGTTCGGCCACGGTCACCTTGGTCTGACGCAATCGGCAACAACGGGTGCGCTTGTCGCGGACCTGCTTGCCAATCGAACGCCCGGAATCGGACTTGAGCCGTACTCGATCAGCCGCTTCCGCAATTAACGGGGCCCCCGCGACCTCGATCGACCCGCGGGACATCCCGCCTCTGATTATCATTTTTTAGGAAGGTATAGCCATGCAAGTCAACTGGAAAGGTGTGTTCCCCGCTGCCACGACGAAGCTGAAGGACGACGGTTCTCTCGATCACGAAGCGATCAAGGCAGGTCTGAACCGCCTCATCGACAGCGGTGTCGGCGGCGTCGTCATGATGGGTATGGTCGGTGAGAGCGCCCAGCTCACGGCGGAAGAGAAGCGCACGGTAATCAAGCTTGCCGTTGAAACCGTGAACGGACGCGTGCCGGTCATTGCGGGCCTCGCCGAAGCCACGACGGCAAACGCAGTCCAGTACGCGAAGGACGCTGAAGCACTCGGCGTTCAGGGCCTGATGGTTTTTCCTGGTCTCACGTACAAGTCCGACGCCCGGGAAACGATTGCCTTCTACAGGACCGTCGCTCAGGCGTCCACGCTCGCGATCCTGCTCTATAACAACCCGCGCGGATATGGCGTGGACCTGACGCCGGATGTGGTGGCGCAACTGCTGGAAGAGCCGACTATTGAAGCCATCAAGGAAGAGTCGTATGACACAACGCGCGTCACCGATCTGATCAGCCGTTTCGGCGACCGTCTTGCAGTCGTGTGCGGTGTCGACGATCTGGTGCTCGAGTCGGTTGCACTTGGCGTGACTTGCTGGGTCTCTGGCATGGCCAACGCAGTTCCGAAGGAATCGGTTGAATTGCTGAATCTGGCCGTTGCTGGTGACTACGAAGGGGCCCGCAAGCTGTACCGTGCACTGATCGACCTGTTCCATCTGGATACGCACGTGAAGCTCGTTCAGTACATCAAGCTGGCCGAGAACATCACGGCCGGATATTCGGAAACTGTGAAAGCTCCGCGACTGAAACTCGAAGGCGAAGAGCGCCAGAAGGTCGTCGCAATCGTAGAGAAGACGCTCGCCAACGTGCGTGCCCTGTCGAAGTAATGCGGATGGGTCTGACCTTTTTGCATGAAATTCTGGATGGAGCAGGGTTATGAAATCGACGTTCTTTTGCATCGACGGACATACGTGTGGCAATCCGGTCCGGGTCGTCGCAGGAGGCGCGCCGCGGCTGGAAGGCGCGAACATGATCGAGCGACGCGCACATTTTGAGCGCGAGTTTGACTGGATCCGGACATCGCTCATGTTCGAACCTCGCGGCCATGAAGTAATGTCGGGCAGCATTCTCTATCCGCCGACCCGTTCCGACTGTGACGTTGCCATCCTGTTTATTGAGGTCAGCGGTTGTCTGCCGATGTGTGGCCACGGCACCATTGGGACGGTAACAACAGCCATCGAGCACGGTCTGGTGCGCCCGCGTGAAGCTGGTGTGCTGCGTCTGGACACGCCAGCTGGTCTCGTGGTTGCGCGCTACAAGATGGACGGGGACAACGTCGACTCCGTGCAACTCATCAATGTTCCGTCGTTTCTTCATTCGACGGACCTGACGGTTGACGTCGAAGGGCTCGGCGAAATCCGCTTCGATGTCGCATACGGCGGAAACTTCTATGCGATAGTCGAGCCGCAGAAAAACTTCGGTGGCCTCCACACACTCAAGCCTTCGGATATCCAGCGTCTGAGTCCGATTCTGCGCCAGAAAGCGAACGAGAAATATCAGTTCATTCACCCCGAGAAGGCAGAAATCCGTGGTCTGAGCCACGTGATGTGGACAGGCGAACCGACAGTCGAAGGTGCAAGCGCACGCAATGCTGTGTTCTACGGTGACAAGGCCATCGACCGGTCGCCTTGCGGCACTGGGACGTCCGCCCGAATGGCACATCTGGTCGGCAAGGGCAAACTTAAGATCGGTGAACGTTTTGTTCACGAAAGCATTATTGGAACGCTCTTCAATGGTGTGCCTGAAGAAGCGACCAGGGTGGGTGAATTCGACGCGATTATTCCGAGCATTGAAGGTTGGGCTCGGGTGACGGGACACAACACGATCTTTGTCGATGACCGCGATCCGCTTGCCAAAGGCTTTTTGCTGAAGTGATCTGCCGCGGCCCGTGGGTCGCTCAAAAATCAGCTGGGGAATTGAAATGTTGATCCTGAAAAACGCACGCGTTCTGGACGTGAATCACGAAAACGACACGGCCCGCTATTCGATTGTCGTGGACGGAGAGGTCATCAAGGACGTCACCCGCGAACCGGTGTCGATAGATGGCGCGCAGGTTATTGACGTTGGGGGCAAGACGGTCATGCCCGGCATGATCGACTGCCATGCGCACGTTATTGCATCGGTTGCGCACCTTGGGAACAACGGGCGTTTGCCGAACACCTTTGCCGTCTTGCGGGCCGTGCCGATCCTGAGCGGTATGCTCAACCGGGGCTTCACAACCGTGCGGGACGCCGGCGGCGCCGACTACGCGCTCTCGCGTGCAATCGAGGAGGGCGTGATCGCCGGACCGCGCTTATTCGTGGCCGGTAAAGCGCTGTCGCAGACGGGCGGTCATGGCGACTTCCGCGAGCGCTTCGACAACTCCGATCCTGACCCCTGTGGTTGTCACCGCAATCTCGGGGCAATCGGGCGAATCGTCGATGGTGTGGACGACGTACGCAAGGCTGTCCGCGAAGAGATGCGCGCCGGCGCACACCACATCAAGATCATGGCGTCAGGCGGCGTTGCGTCGCCAACGGATCCGATTGGGAACCTGCAGTTTTCCGTCGACGAGGTCAAGGCGATCGTAGAAGAGGCAGCGTCGCACCAGACTTACGTCATGGCGCATGCTTACACAGGCAAAGCGATCGCTCGCGTCGTGAAGCTCGGGGTACGTACGATTGAGCACGGCAACCTGATCGATGCCGAGGCGGCGGCTGTCATGGCCGAGTTTGGAGCGTTTGCGGTGCCGACGCTCGTTACCTACGACGCGATGAACAAGGTCGGTGCGAAGGCCGGCGTGGCAGAAAGTGCTCTTGCTAAAAACGAGAACGTTCGGATTCAAGGCCTGAAAGCACTCGAGCTACTCAAACGTAACGGGGTAAAAATGGGTCTCGGTACCGATCTGCTGGGCGACATGCACGAGTATCAAAGCGATGAACTGATGATCCGTTCAGAAATTCTTGGTGCTTTCGAGACAATCTGTCAGGCCACGGTGGTGGGTGCCGAAATCGTTGGACAGCAGGGCCGTCTGGGAGTCGTCGCCCCGGGAGCCTTCGCTGACCTGCTCGTTGTTGACGGTGATCCGCTAAGAGATATCAGTGTTCTTACCGGGCAGGGTGAGCGCATCGCTGGTGTGATGAAAAACGGCGCGTGGGTAAGGAAAGCGTTGCAGTGACGCAGCGCCGGCCATTGGATTTTGTATCCGAAAGCCGATGCCGTGGTAGCATGCTCACAGTATCCTGAATCCTTTACTGAAACTGATCATGCCCCCGGTAGCCGCCAAACGTCGTACCAAAGAAGCGTCCACGATGAGCGAAGTTATCGCGGACGAAAGCACGCGCAAGATTGTCCGCCCAACTACAGTCGAACTCGTCACAACGGCGGTTCGGCAGCGAATCCTGAGCGGCGACCTGGCTCCGGGTGAACCATTGCGGCAGGAAGCGCTCGCCGAGGAACTCGGCGTCAGCCGCGTTCCTATCCGTGAGGCCATCACCCGTTTAACGGCAGAGGGGTTGCTGACCAATGTCCCCCACAAGGGCGCCTACGTCTCCGAACTGTCGATAGACGAAGTGAAGGAGACGTTCGACATCAGGCTACGTCTTGAACCGTGGATCTTTTCCGAAGCTATTCCGCGCATTAGCGAGGCCGAGATGGGCAAGGCGGAACGGCTTGTCAAGGAAATGGACAAGGCGGACTCGGGTGTCTGGGGGCAGTTGAACTGGCGTTTGCACGAAACGCTTTATCTGCCTGCGCAGCGGGATATCACGCTGCAGATGTTGCGGGTCTTGCATGACCGCTGCGATCGGTATTTCCGCTTTCAGGCCGTGCAGGTGCCGATCCGCGAACAGTCGCACGACGAGCACATGGCCTTGGTCCAGGCATGCAGGAAGCGCGACGCGAAGCTTGGGGCCAAACTGCTGGAGCAGCACGTCAAGACGGCCGCACAGCAGATCATGTCGGTTGTTGACGCGGTGGTAACGCGCTGATTGCGCTAGCCATCGTCTGTCATTCTTCATCCCGTCTACCCTTTGACAAGCTGAGAGCGCACATAAATTACAGAACGCGCTCTCTTCTTTCGTGCGAGTTATGGTTAGCTATCCATATTGAAAATGACTCGCCGTTCAGGCTTGCGTTTTGACGTCCATGCGTCGTAAACGCGGTGTATCGTCCAGGGTAAACCTCTAGAATCCTCGGCTTTGTTTCGTGCTTTAATTCTGAACATTGGATCCAGGATACTAAATAACTTCTCTTAAATGCTGCAGGTGTCGCAGCATTTTTTTGAGTGTCTTATTTGGATCCAATATACACATTATGCGCGAGGCGTCACGGACCCTCGGCTTTAGAGAAGGAATGGATCATGGCTATCAACTGGCAAGGCGTCTTCCCCGCAGTTACCACCAAACTGAAATCCGACTTCACGCTCGACATCGAGGCTATCCGCGCTGGACTTGAACGCCTGATCGCGAATGGTGTCAGCGGTGTGGTGATGATGGGCATGGTGGGCGAGAACGCACAACTCACACCGGAAGAAAAACTGACGGTCCTGCGTACGGCGAAAGAGGTGATCAAGGGCCGCGTGCCCATCATTTCGGGCCTGGCTGAAACGAACACCGGGAACGCCGTGGCGTATGCCAAGGAAGCCGAAAAGATCGGCATCGATGGCTTGATGGTCTTCCCGGGCTTGACCTACAAGTCGGATGTTCGTGAAACGGTGGCTTTTTACAAGACCGTTGCGCAGGCATCCAGCCTTGATATCCTGCTGTACAACAATCCGCGTGGCTATGGGGTGGACCTGACGCCTGGCGTCGTCGAGCAACTGCTCGAGGAACCCACCATTGTGGCAATCAAGGAAGAGTCGTACGAAACTACGCGTGTGACCGATCTGATCAGCCGGTTCGACGGCCGCCTTGCGGTGGTCTGCGGTGTTGACGATCTGATTCTTGAAAGTGCCGCACTGGGCGTAACGGCATGGGTCTCAGGGATGGCGAACGCGCTGCCCAAGGAATCGGTCAACCTTCTGAATTTCGCAGTCAAGGGTGATTTCGTGTCAGCACGCAAACTGTATGCCGCCCTGACTCCTCTGTTCCACCTCGACACCGTAGTGAAACTGGTCCAGCACATCAAGCTCGCTGAGCACATCATCACGGGTTCGGCGGAAACCGTGAAACCACCGCGCCTCGATCTGGTAGGCGAAGAGCGCGAGACCACCATCGCCATCACGCGCAAGACGCTGGAAGACCTCAAGGCACTCGGTTATTAAGGAAGGCCTCGGTCCTTTTTTGAGGATATCGACATGACCATTACTGGCGACATGCTTATCGGCTTTTCGGCGGTGCGTGGCACCGAAGGCAGCCAGCGCGCGTTCAATCCCGCAAGCAACTCGGAGATTTCGGAGCCATCCTTCGGTATGGGTGGTGCCGCGGAAGTGGAGCGCGCAGCCTCTCTGGCGGCTCAGGCCTTCGACGTTTTCCGGAACGTCACGCTAGCGAAACGTGCCGCATTTCTGGACGCAATTGCCGACAATATCCTCGGCATCGGAGATGAGCTGATCGAACGGGCACATGCGGAGACCGGCCTCCCGATTACGCGTTTGCAGGGTGAGCGCGGCCGGACTGTCGGTCAGCTACGCCTTTTTGCGAAGGTCGTCCGCGATGGGCATTTTCTCAGTTCGACGATCGATCACGCACAGCCTGAGCGGCAGCCGCTCCCTCGTGCGGACTTGCGCCTCGCGAAAGTGCCGGTTGGTCCCGTCGCGGTGTTTGGCGCGAGTAACTTTCCACTTGCGTTCTCAGTTGCGGGAGGCGACACCGCTTCGGCACTCGCAGCCGGCGCACCGGTAATCGTGAAAGCACACGGCGCGCATCTTGGAACGTCAGAATTGGTAGGGCGCGCAATCCAGAAAGCAGTCAGGGGGCATGGATTGCCGGAGGGCGTGTTTTCGCTGCTTTTTGGCGCTGGCCGCAAACTCGGGGAAGCGTTGGTCGCGCATCCGGTCATCAAGGCAGTTGGGTTCACGGGTTCCCGTCAGGGCGGCCTCGCGCTTGTGCGAATCGCGAACGCTAGAGCCGAACCTATTCCTGTCTACGCCGAAATGAGCAGTATCAACCCGGTGTTTCTGTTCCCCGGTGCACTAGCGAGCCGCGCCGAGGCGATCGGGAAGGCCTTCGCGGATTCGTTGACGCTGGGTGCTGGGCAGTTCTGCACGAATCCAGGCCTGGTTCTGGCGATTGACGGTCCGGACCTTGATCGATTCATCAAGGCTGCAGGTGAATCGTTGGCGGCAAAACCGGCACAGACGATGTTGACACCCGGAATCTTCGATGCCTTCCGCAGTGGAGCGCAGAAGGTCGATGGGGTTCAGGGCGTGACGAAGGTGGCACAGGGCGTGTCGGCGGGCGAATTTCCGAATGCCGCGCAGGCTGCCCTGTATGTGACCGATGCTCAACGCCTGCTGGCTACGCCCGAGCTCGAAGCAGAGATGTTTGGCCCGGCGTCTGTGGTGATTCGTGCACGCGACTTTGATGAACTGCTTTCGGTCGCGGAACACGTGGAAGGGCAGCTTACCGTCACTCTGCAGATCGACGCTGTGGACTATGCAGACGCGCAGCGCCTGTTGCCGATTCTTGAGCGCAAGGCCGGCCGTATCCTCGCCAACGGTTTCCCGACGGGGGTGGAAGTCTGCAATGCGATGGTTCATGGCGGCCCCTTTCCGTCCACATCGAATCCGATGTTCACGTCGGTGGGCGCGACGGCGATCGACCGGTTCCTGCGACCTGTGTGCTATCAGGATCTGCCGGATGCATTGCTGCCGGCTGCGGTGAAAGAAGCCAATCCATTGGCCGTTTGGCGTCTGGTTGACGGAGAACTGACAGGTGGAGCACGTGACAACGGAGACTCCGTGGTAGGTCCAGGCGACAGTGGTAGCAAGCCGCAGTTCCTGATCGTCTATCCGCGCAACGAGGAGAGCTACTGGCAACCGGTGCCGGCAAATGGCTATGCAGCCGTTCACGTTGCGCCCCACCTTGTATCGATGCAACGCCCGTTTTCGGCTGGCACGCAGACCGTGCCGCCGGGTGGCTTTGTTCGTCTGCACGCGCACGCCGAGTCTGAAGAGGTGCTTCACTTCATCCGAGGCAAGGGCAAGGCGGTTGTGGAAGGGCGCGATTACCTGATCGAGCCAGGTATGACAATTTTCCTGGGTCCACAGCAATCGCATACGTTGATAAACGAAGGAACCGAAGATTTGCACTGGGCGTGGTTCTTCCTGCCATCAGGTCTCGAGACCTTTTTCAAGGCCATCGGACGGCAGCGTAGTCCCGGCGACGACGCTCCTGATGCGTTCGAGAGACCTGAGAACGTCAGCGCGATTGAAGCGAGCACAGGATTTTCGCCGGTGACCCAGAAGCGCCTGGGGTAGGGTGCTCGCGACGACAGTTTTCTCTTGCTTCTCGGGTACAACTAGTTTCGTTTATACGACCGAGCCGCATGCCGGAATCACTATGGCTTGCGGTTCCCATCACGTTCACTGTCGGTGACGTAAATTCTCGCGGGGCGCGACGTATCGCCGGCGTCAATCTCCAGTGTTGCGGTGACAGACGCAATTTGCGCAAACACGTCTTCGCCAACACTCACGACGGGTACGTTCAGGGCATAGAGTTCGTTGGCGGCAATAACGCCGATGGCAAGAATCAGGTCGCGTTCCGCCAGTACGATGCCGCTGGGGCCAGTGCGGTTGCGCAATGCTTCAGCCAGCACGCTGCTGCTGGAGCTGGACCCGCGCGCCCGCGGCATCACAAGTATCCGATCTTTCAGGCTTTGTCCGTAGCCCGCATGTGTCTTGTCGATGATCATCCCGTTTTCAGCGTCGTAGCCGCCCCAGAAGCTCAGCGGGGGCAGCGCGATTGCGAGGCCGCTTGCTCGCCCCGGCACGAGGACCTGGCCGTCAAGCTCGAGAGTGGGCGGGATCATGGTTGTAGCTTTAGCAGGCCAGTTCATCAATGCAAACTCTCCCTTCGAAGGCGGAGCGAACACATTCGGCCATGCTCCCGAACGCGACTGTGACGCCGATGTTCGCAGGGGCATAGTGAGCCCACTTCCCTGAGTTGGTCATTACCAGTCCGTTGATCTGTTTCATCACGGGAGTGATGTAGGTACATGTGTCCACCACAATCTGAACGCCACGCGAGGCCAGTCGTTGGGCGAGTCCTTCCTCTTCGATCTGCCAGAGAACATAACGACTCGTATTGACATAGAAGCCGCATCGGAGCGGCCCTGTGTGTGATTCGAACAGTTTGGCGAGCCGGTGGAACTCGTCGACCGAAAAATGTGGTGTTCCCAGGCTGATCGCGGCGAGTGGCCCACTGGAGCGAGCATCGTTCCACTTACGATGGATCGCAGCAAGGTCAGCCTCGCTTACAATAATCGTCTGCTCCGGCTCGCCGCCCTGTAGCGCGGCGTCAAGCGTCGGAGCTTCTGGGGTAATTCCTACTGCGTGAAAGAGCGCCACTGAGCCGCTGGATGCAGCCGCGGCGCCAAGAGATTTCAATTCGTCTTCTGTCGTGTCCGCAGGTAATCCGGTGATCGCGGCTACCGTCGCTCCAGCTTTAAGGCCGAGAAGAAAGCCGAGAGCGGCGAAATAGGCGTCGCGCCGCGGTGAATCACTGAGGTTGGGCGTTGCGAACACAACATGGGCGGCCCGGTTTTCGGTGACATGCAGTCCGGCATACGGGACGCGGCCAGTAATTGCTGCCGCGAGATCGAGAAAATCGCCGTAGCGGCTCGTCCGGGCGCCCAAAACTGAGTTGGCGAAAACGATCGCATTCGATTCAGCCCAGGCGATCTGATCGCCCAGGTGTGGGCGGTGCTTGAGCTGGTACGGTGCGCACGTGAAGGTCGCCTCGCATCCGAGTTCCAGATGTGCCTCCATAAGGCGCTTTGCTGCGTTCGCAGTTGCCGGTTTGCCGCGATACAACTCCGGGTGTATGAGGTCGAGCGATCCGACATTGAGCGTGGTCGGAACGGCGACCCGCGTTCCGGATGCGACAAAGCGCTCGACGAAATCGAGACTCACGGATCCGTGGTACAGACACCCGTCGATATGAGCGGAGGAAATGTCGACAAGTCTTTGAGCGTTCATCACATGCGCCGTGGCGACGACGATACGCATCGCAAGCGCTGCACCATCACCCAATTCGCCGCTCAGCATCGCTTTGTCACGAACTGATAGTTCAAGCACTGTCGCCTCTTTGTTGTGGTTACTCGCAACAGGAATCAGGATACCCCACGTTCGCATTGACGAGCGCGTATGGCCACATAGGTGTTCACCGAATTTGGTGCCGCGCATCGAACTTCCGGGTTCGGCGAGGAGCGTACACTCCTTGGCGGTTCCATGCGACAACTCGAATGGCCGAGATGCTCAAAAAAGCGGATTGCGGTGGACGAAGATGTCAGCCCTGCTGCAACGAGCGAGTGGCCAGCTTTCTCAAGAGTTGATGCAGCGTATCCCGCTCGGTTTTCCCAAGAGAATCGAGTATTGCGTCATCTACCTGTTGGGCGATTGCTGTCGCTTGCTGCAGCATTGCCGCGCCTTTTTCTGTAAGTTCGATCGCGTATCGACGCCGGTCCGTTTCATCCGCGATCCGATTGATTGCGCCGAGTGCTTCCAGATCGTCGATCATTGTGACGATCGCGCTCGGCACGAGGTTCAAAGCCTGCCCGAGCGCCAGTTGCGATGTCATCGGCATGCTGCGGATTGCGGCGAGCAGGCCGCAATGCTTCGGACGAATCCCTATCGAACGCAACCGTTGGGCGAACTGCTCGGTCACTGCCTGTCCGAGCTTGCTTAACATGTATCCCGAAGTATCGGTCAGATGGCTTGACGGTTTCATCTGTACATATTACATTGCCCATATAATTCACATAGAGAACGATTCTTTATGAGCACAAAATTCGCGTTCTATGTTTGCGCAACCATCACCAGTATCAACGCGCTGGTCAGCGCAGCGTTCTCGCTGGCAATGGTCATCGGGCAACCGGCGGTTCACATTGCAGCAATGTACGGCGTCGCCCGTAGCGTACCTCTTGCTATTGCAGCGCTGATTGCGTTTGCCATGCGCTCTCGCTCAGGTGTCACCGTTCTGGCGCTGCTGTTGGGATCCATACAAGCCTGTGATGCTCTAGTCGGATGGTTTTCACATGACGTCATGAAAACGATCGGGCCGGTGACGCTCGCGGCGTTGACCATCTTGTCAGTGATATTTCTCGTTCGCACGATCCGGCAGAATTCCACCGTGCCGCGGTGAGACCCGCGAATCTGCCTGGACATGGAAAGGGATAGGGTGATTGGATTTCGCGGACTCCGTTCGGAGTGCCATCAATTGCATAACGCTGGATCGGTGTTTTGGCTCATGAACGAGCTACTATATTCACCACCGCGCCTTCAGTCGAATACTTGCGAAACATGACAATGCATCCCGATCCCCGCCTCGCCATTCTTGCCGACCTTGAAGCTGTCGAGGAAATCGTTCGACAGGCCTACTCGCCTTATATCTCTCGTATCGGTTATGCCAAAACGCACCGGGCGGAGGAGAAAGGTTTAAAGCGGGTATTCATGGTTAAGCACCTGGCCTGATCATTGATGATGTCGGTCCCACGTGAATTCTTCTCACGTCGGTGAGCGGGTGGCCCAGCCCGCCAATCAAGGGTTTCTCCGCATCTGCCAAAGCCAACTAAAGTATTGACAGGGATGGCAATTATGCTAGCCTTGCGTTAATTGATTGACTATCAATTAACGTGGGACGCAGGGGATCTCGCACGCTCCGCGGATCACGAAACCGGATTCGCCAAGGTCACGTCAATTATAAATAGTATGACTAACAAAATTGGAGATGCAGATGAAGAGTTGTTGCCTGGCATTGCCGCTTGCGCTGACCTGTCTGGCTGCGCACGGACAAAGCAGCGTGACCCTCTATGGGATCATCGATCTAGGTTTGACCTATACAAATAGCGCACAGACCCGGAAGGTGGCCGGAGGCCCTGTCGGTGCGAGTCAGTTCGCCTTGACGGATGCGCACGCCACAGGTCTTAGCGGCAGCCGGTGGGGCTTGCGCGGAACGGAGGATCTGGGCGGCGGGCTAAAAGCGATTTTCGTGCTTGAAAACGGTTTCTTCGCCAACAACGGAACGCTGGCGCAAGGCGGTGCCGAGTTCGGCAGGCAGAGCTGGGTTGGGTTGTCGTCGCCGTATGGCACCGTGACCATCGGACGACAATACGATCCCTACATCGAATTCCTGCAACCGCTTGCGGCCTCCGGGACTTTCGCAGGCTACATGGGCTCCCACCCGGACGATCTCGACAATCTCACCAACACGAACCGCACCAATAACTCGATCAAATTCACGACAGTGAAATACGGCGGCTTCAGTGCGGGCGGCCTTTACAGCCTTGGCGGTGTTGCAGGGAATGCAACGCAGAACCAGATCTGGTCACTCGGTGCCGGCTATTCAAATGGCCCTGTTTCGATTGCAGCGGGTTACTTCAACGCACGCGACCCGAACGTGTCCCTTTACGGCAATACACCGAACAAGGGCGTTGCGACGGTAAACAATATTGGCTCGTTTGGCTCCGCGACGAGCGCAGAGTCTATGCCCGTCTACGCCGGTTATGCGTCGGCCAAAACGACCCAATTCGCCGGTGCGGCGCTCGCCTATACCGTGGCGAGCACGACAATCGGCATCGTCGTTACCAATACACGCTTCGAGAATCTGGGCTCGACTATCGGGCCGAATCCTCTTAAATACACCGGCAACGCGAACTTCACGAACGCGGAGCTTAGCGTACGCACTTACGTCACGCCGGCTTTGCTCGTCGGCACCGCGTTCGATTACACCAAACGCAATTCGGTCAACGGCGACGGCGGCGCCAAATATCTGCAACTCGATTTCGGCGCTATCTACAGTCTCTCGAAGCGCACTGATCTTTATGCTCTGACGGTCCTGCAACGCGCGACGGGAGTGGACTCGCTGGGACAGGCATCGGTTGCGAGTATCAGTGGATTCACGCCGTCAGCCACCAACAGCCAGATCGGCGCGCGGCTTGGCATCCGGCACAAGTTCTAGGCGCTTGCGGATAAGGCGGCTTGCCGCCTTATCTTGCCTTTTTCTTGCTGGCTGGACGCACGGATGCGGTCTTCAGGGTATTCGTATTCGCCCATTGCTCGAAACCATCGAGCAACAGCCGCAAGCCCTCCTGGAACGCCTTGTCGGAGTCGAGCGATGCAAACGCGGGACCCACCGCAGTGGCCGCCGGGTAGCGCTCTCGCGAAACGCTGGCGAACTTGTCGAGAATGAAACCCTTGTGTTCGGCTGGTGCCTGTCGGCCGGCCACGGCGACGCTGCTCGCGAGCAGGAACTGGGCTAGCAGGTGATAGGCGAGCGCTGCCGAATCGGTCGTGAATCCGCCCTGCAGGAATGCTGAAACGATGTGGTCGAACAACACCATGCCGTAGTCGGTCTCGCCGGCGGGCACCTCCTGAAACAGGCGAAAGCGGTTATGCGACACCACGTACAGGCTGATACCAGGCCATTCTGTCGCGAGCGAAAACGTGACGTCGGAGATACCCTCGACGTCAGCTCGCCAGTCCCCCGTCAGTGGGGCGAGCCTTTCCACGCGCTCCCGATAGTACTTGTTCAGCACCCCGGAGATGAGATCGTCGCGGCTGCCCAGGTAGTAGTGGATCAGGCCCGGGGCGACGCCGAATTCCTTGGCGAGCTGGACCATCGATATCTGGTCGAGTGACATGCGCTTCGCCATTTCAGCGGCGCGGTCGATCAACACGTTGCGCGAGAGCATCGGCTCGGCGCCGATCGGAGATTCGACACGTGGAGGGCGCCCTCGCCGACGCGGCGTTGCTTCCGTTTGCAAGACTGGTTTTGCTTTTCTTTCCATGCTGTTGTGCGAGCGTTCACGCGGGAGATTCAGTGTCGTGCAAGCTTACACGCAATATTTAATTGACACTATATCAAATAAAGCCTAACCTAATTGATAGGGGTGTCATTTAAAGGAGATGGGCGTGGAACAGGCAGTTCTTCCTCAGGTCACCGCGGGCCTACGCGGTGCAAACTGGGATCCGGCGCTGATGCGCCGGCCCTACACAGTGGTCCCGTATTCGCTTCAAACCGCCGACGGTCAGGCGACACTCGGCTTTCTCTTCACGAGAACGGGCAAGGAGACGTGCGTGGTCTCGATCATGCATCCGCGGGAAATGTCGGTAACGCACTACCTTGTGCCGACGATTCTCGACGCGGGTTGCGCATGCTGGGTGCAAGGCCCGCGCTCGATCGGAAACGACCTGCGCCTGGAACATGAGATTGCTCTGTTCGATGTCGCGGCCGGGATGTCGCATCTTCGTCAGTCGGGGTATGAGTCAATCGTCATGCTGGGCAATTCCGGCGGTGCGGCGCTCTATGCCTTTTATCATCAGCAGGCGATGCTTCCCCCAGAGCAGCGGATCGCAAAAACGCCGGGGGGCCGGCCGACCGGCCTGGACAAGCTCCCCATGCAAAGTGCCGATGGATTCGTATTCGTTTCGCCCCATCCGGGCCAGGGCGCGCTTCTGATGAGCGGTATCGATCCCAGCGTTATCGACGAAAGCGATCCGATGGCGATTGACGAGTCACTGGACCCGTTCTCGGAAGCCAACGGATATGACCCGCGAACCCGCCAGGCGCGATATTCCCCGCAGTTCGTGAGTCGCTATCGGGCGGCGCAGCGTCAGCGCGTAGAGCGTATCGACGGCATCGCTCGCGCACTGATCGAGCGGAAACAGCAGGCACGCGCGCGCGTGAAAACCGGCTCCGCAACCATGAACGACAGGCGCCTTGCTGCCTATGCTCCGATTTTCCAGGTCTGGCGAACGGATGCGGATCTTCGGTCGTGGGACATCAGCATGGATCCATCCGATCGCGTGACCGGTTCGCTTTGGGGTAGCGATCCCTTTACTTCGAATTGGGGAAGCGTGGCTTTCGCTCGCACGGTGACGCCGGAATCATGGCTTTCGACATGGTCCGGCATCTCGTCGAATGCGTCGCTCGAGAAATGCGCGCCCTCCATCAACCGTCCGATTTTGCTGATTGAATATACGGGCGATCAATGCACCTTTCCCGCGGACATCGACGCGATTTACGCATTGCTCGGCAACGACGACAAGCAGCGCGTCAGGGTGAAAGGAAATCATCACGGCATGGCGCTGGCGCCCGACGAGGAATCGGGGCGTGTGGTCGCCGGACGCGTTATCACGGCCTGGTTGAAGAAGCGTTTCGACCCAACACAAAACAACGCATAGGCCGCGGAGGAAACATGGAGGAAGTCATGCAAAGGAAAATGTATCGGCCACGCACCGCGCTTGAAGGCGTACGTTACCAGGACCCGGCGACGCTCGAGCGCTACGTAACCCAAGGTGTGTTGCCCGAGCAAAGTCTCGCCGCGGCGCTGCGCGAAGCATTTGAAAAGCACGCTGACCGGATGGCGCTGCTCAGCCCGGAGGGAAACATCAGCTATCGTGAGCTGGATGATCTGACCGACCGGTTCGGTGCTTCGCTGCTGAAGATGGGCGCGCGGCCACTCGATCGCGTCGTCATGCAATGCGGCAACTGCAACGAGTTGCTGATCGCATTTTTCGGCTGCCTGAAAGCGGATCTGATTCCGATATGCGCGCTACAGGCGTTCCGCCGTCATGAGATCTCGTATCTGGCCAATCTGGCCGCTGCACGGATTCATCTGGTCCAGGGCGATGATCCGAAATTCGACGACGTCGCCTTCGCCGAGGAAATGCAGTCGGTAGCGCCCAGTCTTTCCATCGTCGTTCAGGCACGAGGCGAACAGCGCGGCATCGCGCAGACGCTCTGGTCCATGATCGCCGGTATGCCACGCGATGAAGCTCGTACGTATCTGTGGGGCGTCGACCACGACCCCTTTCAGGCGGCTGTTTTCCAGTTGTCCGGCGGCACCACGGGCGTGCCAAAAATCATTCCCCGCTTTCAGAACGAATATCTGCTGAACATGCGACTGGTGGGTGCGTGGAATCGGTACACCCAGGACGATGTCCTCTTCATGCCAACACCGCTGATGCACAACATGAATATGGTGTGCTTCTTCGGCCCCATCCTGCTCACGGGAGGCGCCGTGGTCGTTTGTCCCGACATCGCGGAGCCTACGTTGAGGCAAGCGATCCGTGACTATGATCCGACCTGGTATGGTCTTGCCGGCCCGATTTACTCGCGCATTGCCGAAGAGCTCGTGGCCGCAAGGCCGGACGTGAAACTCAAACGCAAACTGACTGCGCCGAAGAATGCCTCGGGTCTGTCGACGGCTTTGGGCTCGCCGTGCTATCACATCTTCGGCATGACCGAGGGGGTGATCATGTTCGCTCGTGAGGGCGATCCGCACTACGTACTCGATGAGTCCGTCGGCCGGCCGGTTTGCGAATGGGACGAAGTGAAGATCGTCGAGCCTGGCACTGAAGACGAAGTCCCGGATGGCGAAGTCGGCGAGGCGTTGTTTCGCGGCCCGTACACGATTCGCGGCTACTACCGGTCCGAAGAGCAGGACGTCCATCGATTTACCGCCGACGGGTTCTATCGCTCGGGTGACCTGATGAAGGCCGAGGTCATAGACGGCCAGCGCTACTTCTTCTTCCGCGGCCGCACCAAGGACGTGGTCGATCGCGGCGGCGAGAAGATCAACGCCGAAGAACTCGAGAACCTGATCAACCGGCACCCTGCTGTGCTGGCCTCGGCCGTGGTCGGCATGCCTGACCCGGTGTACGGCGAGCGCGTCTGTGCGTTCGTCGTGCCGCGCCTGACGGGCGCCACGATCGGGTTGTCCGCGCTCACAGCCTTCCTGGAACAGGAAGGCGTCGCAAAGTTCAAGTGGCCCGAGCGCATCGAGAACGTTTCTGAGTTTCCGGTCACCGCATCCGGAAAGCTCAGCAAAGTGCTGCTTCGTAACGGACTGATTGAGCGGCTTCAGGCCGAACAGTCCGCCAGCAACGTTTCCAACGGATAAATGTCATGACCCAAAGTTCTTTGAATAGTCTTGCGCAACCGGTGCTGCGCGGCGTCCATCACACTGCTCGTCCTACCTGGAAGCTCGAAGAGACCGTGCATTTCTATCGCGACCTGCTCGGCCTTCCGTTGTTGCATGCCATCTCGGCACGAGGCTGGGGGCCGGTGGATCACGCCGACTTTCTGCACTTCTTTTTCGATAGCGGTAACGGCAGCACGATTGCGTTCTTCTACTACATCGGCACTGAGCAACCTGCACATCTCGAACCGTCCGAGCACTATCAGAGCCGTGCGACGCACACGGCATGGCAGGTCAAGGATGATGGGGAATTGAAGGCTTGGCGCGACCGGGTCGAGGCCGTCGGCATACCGCTGCGGTATCAGGTGCGTCATGAAGTGATCGAATCGATCTACTTCAACGATCCCAACGGTTATCCGATCGAAATCACGTACCAAACCCGGCCGTTCGACTCGGCCGACGCCAATGACGCAACCCGTACGATCGAAGCCGCGATCGATCAGGAGCGTGCAGCTGCAACAGGCGAAGCGTTCCCTTCGATCGATGCAGTATGGCAACGGAAGGGCGGCGCGCTCGACGCATCGGCCGCGGCGACAGATGTCGCGTCGATTTTTGTGCTCGACGTGCCTGAGTTTCGCCCGCTTGTCGATGTCGCGTCCAAAGACGCGAGATACCGGACGTCGGCAGTCGACGGCAATTACATCCGCATCGATGGCAATCCCACCTTGCAATTCTCGCGCAAGGAACTCGGTTTCAAGCCGGCCGTCTGGTACGGCGCGTTGACCGGGGGCTTACGCGGGCACATCGAGCGTTTCGATGCTGACCTACTGGTCATCGAACCGTCGGAGCGGCCATGAAAATCGATATCGTGGGCGGAGGCCCGGCGGGCCTGTTCCTTGCCATTCTTGTCGCGCGCAAAGTGCCCGACGCGCAGTTGCGCATCTACGAACAGAACCCGCGTGAGGCGACCTTCGGCTTCGGTGTGGTACTGGCCGACGCAGGGCTGGCAAAGCTCAACGACGCGGCCCCGGATGTCTGCGCCGACCTGGTCGCCGAGATGACGTTCAGCGCGCGCCAGACAATCGTATCGAGCAAGACGCCGATCACCGTGCAACGTCCGGGGCAGGGCGGCGGCGCCATCCCTCGCATCGCCTTGCTGTCGGTCTTGCAGCGATACGTGGAGGACCTCGGAATCGAGATCGAGTACTGCTCGCGAGTCGATGATATCGACGCACTGGACGGTGATCTGATCGTCGGTGCCGATGGTGTGAACTCACGCGTGCGAAGCGTCGCTGAGGAAAGTTTCGGGACTTCCCGCTATTCGCTCGCGAATCACTTTGCGTGGTACGGCGTGGGTCGTGCGTTCGAGTGTCCGGCGCTGATATTCCGCAAACATGCCGGCGGATACTTCGTCGCGCACTACTACCCGTATTCGGATTCGATGAGCACGTTCGTCGCCGAGTGCGATCACCGCACATGGATCGATCTCGGCATGCAGGCGATGACCGACGATGCCCGCAAAAAGCTGTTCGAGGAAGTATTTGCAAACGAACTATCAGGCGATCCGCTTATCTCGAACAATTCCAACTGGCGCCAGTTTCCGGTGATACGCAACGCGAACTGGCACGCGGGCAACCGGGTGCTGATCGGCGACGCACTCGCGAGTGCCCATTTCTCAATAGGCTCGGGCACGCGCATCGCCATGGAAGACGCCATCGCACTCGCCGAGGGAATTGCGCTCCATCCCGACAATGTCACCGCAGCGCTGGCGTCCTATGTCGATCTGCGAGAACCTCGCAAGCGCTCGTTGATCGAGGCGTCCAAGGCATCGTTCGAGTGGTATGAACGCATTCGCGAGTGGATGGACGGCTATTGTCCGCACGAATTCATCTATCAGTTCATGACACGGACGGGACGTGTGGATGGATTGAGGCTTCGCGACCAGTACCCCGAACTGTTCAAGGAGTTGGAAAACGCCGGCGTCGCGGTTGAGGTGGAGCGCCTGCCATGATCCACAGCAGCGAATACGTATTGAGCGATGAGCCCTTCGTGATCCGGCGGACCGTACGCTGGAGCGATTGCGATCCCGCGGGCGTCGTCTATACCGGCCAGTTCTCGACGTATGTGCTCTCAGCCGTCAGCCTGTTCAGCGACCACATGGCGGGTCGTGCCGGCAAGTCGCTTGGACAGGCACACGGGGTGGGCACGCCTTGCCGGGGCATGTCGCTCGATTTCATCAAGACGCTTTGGCCGGGCGACGAGATCGATATCGAATGTTGGATCGGCGAGATCCGCACGCGCTCGTACGACATCCACTGTCACGCTTGCACGCTGAATGGCGAACCGGTTTTCGACGCACGTTTTTCCCCCATTTGCGTGCGCACCGATGTGCGCGTGGCGACGGACATCCCCCCTTCTTTGCGTGCCGTTCTCAGCCGGCACGCCCGAATCACACCCGAATTCAAAGAAGCGCAGACATGAACCATCGCATTGCCGGGCGCGGGTGTTTATCCCGGCGATGACAGCGGGCTTTCATGCGTCACGGAGCGGCGCGTGCGCAAGACACGCGTCCAGACAAGAACTACGTGGAGACAGACAATGACACAGCACGCAACGGAAGCAGGCGGGCGGCAGATATATATCGTGACCGTGATTGGCGTCGCGCTCGGCATGGCGTTCGGCTTTGCCGCCATCTTCATTTCGACCAACGGCGTGTTCATACCAGCCGTTGTGCGTGATTTTCACTGGGGACGTGCCCAGGCAGCAGAGTCTTACGCGGCATCCATGCTCGGACTTGCAATTGTCAGTCCTCTCGTGGGCACCCTGATGGACCGCTTCGGCGTGAGGCGTGTGGTGTTGGCATCAGCGTTCGTCTTCGCGCTGGCACTTGCGTGCATGGGCTTGCAGGATGGGCATCCGGTCTGGTGGATCGTGCTCTCGCTCGTGATCGGCATGTCGGGCGCCGCGACCTCCGTTCTCGGCTATCTCGCGATATTGCCGCAGTGGTTTGATCGGCGGCTGGGCCTTGCCATTGGTCTCGCAATGGTCGGACTAGGGATCGGGACCATCGTGATGCCTGCGCTGTCGCAGTTCCTCATCACCGGCATTGGCTGGCGTGGAGCGTATCAGGTGCTCGCGGGCATGTCGCTCATGGGCGCACTGATGGCGTTCGCGCTGACGAAGGAGAAGAAGGGGGGCAGCACGACATCACGCGAGCACGCCAGGGACATGAATGTCGACGATGCCTCACCCCACGCCGGTACGAAGCTGTTGCGCATTGCCGTGATCTTTCTCTCGGCGTTTCTTGCCTCGACGGCGGTACTGTCGCTTGGCCCTCATCTTCCTGCTCTTCTGATCGATCGCGGCATATCGGCTCACGATGCGGCGCGCAGTGCCTCGCTCGTAGGATTCGGCATTCTCATCGGCCGGCTTGCGTCCGGCATACTGGTGGATCGTGTGCACGCACCGATTGTCGCGTGCCTCTTCTTCGCAGCCGGCGCTACCGGATTTGTTCTGCTAAAGCAGTTCGACAGCTACCCCAGCGCACTGTGTGCCTCGGTGCTCGTCGGGCTTGCAGTCGGCGCAGAGGGCGACCTTCTCTCGTATATGGTTCGCTCGTATATCGGTCTGAAACGCTTCGGCCTGTTTTACGGGATCGCGTTTTCGGGCTACGCATTTGGCGCCGTGCTTGGACCGATCGCAGTCGGGCGGTATTTCGACTTGCGGCACAACTATGGACTACCGCTGCAAGCCGCGCCGTTTCTGCTGCTTGCCTCCGGCGTTCTGCTGCTGTCGCTTGGCAGCTATGTGAAGCCCGGAACACGGGTTGGCGGTGCCCTGAAACACGCAGCGGTCGACTGACGTGTCAATGCGGAAGCCCTCCGTACTGGAGGGTGTTGATGCGGGCTTGCGGGTCTCGGATTGATACAGGGCAGCACCTTTATACTCGACGCTCATGTGCGTGCCGGCCGATTGAGCAAGGTTCTGAGAGGCTATCCGTTAGATCCTCGCCCTGTGTCCATTGTGTATATGCCCAATCGAACCAGGCCAAAACGGGTCGACATTTTCATCGACTGGTTAGTCGATTTGTATTCGGTTCATCTCGACGACTAATTTCACCCAGTGATTTTTACGCCAAGTTAATGGCGATCCGGCTAACCTGATAGCAGATAACGCATAGGAGCCGCTATGACTCGCGCGCTGGTTGGTCTACGGACTCTTCTCGGACTGAGTAAAACGCTGCCCCATGGCCGGTCGCGGGCCGCACCCGGCCGCAATGTGATGATGCGCGTCACCCTGGACGCCCAACACGCCACGCCGTTGCGCCAGGCGCTGATCCGCGATTGCGGCGATCAGCAATGGACCATTCGCGTTGCGCCGCTGCACGGAACGGGCCGCGTGCGGCTATCGCTCTACTTGCCCAAGGAGGCAGTCAACGGCGCAATGCAACGCCTCGCGCATCTGGCGCCGGCCGCCGAGGTGGGGCAACTGCTTGAAATTCCCGATGCGCCCACGGAGGCCTGGCGGGATTTGATGGATGGCGGCCCGCAGCCGCGCGCCGACTCGCCCGCCGATGACGCTGAAGCAGCCGAAAAAGGTGACACCCTTGCGCAACTGCTTTCGCCACATCATGTTCTGCTTGGTCTGAATGCGGCTGATCGGGAAACATTGTTCGCCCAGTTCGGCCGTTTCTTCGAACAGCACTATGGACTACCGGCAACGTCCGTGACTGCGGGGCTCGCTGCACGTGAAGCGCTAGGCTCGACTGGCCTCGGTCAGGGCATTGCCGTTCCGCACGGTCAAATACGAACGCTGCGCCAGGCCATGGCATTTTACGTTCGGCCCGTGGAGCCGATTCCGTTCGATGCTCCAGACGGCAAGCCGGTGAGCGACGTGGTCGTGCTGCTCGTCCCGGAATGGGCGAACAGCACGCATCTGCGGCTGCTGGCCGATGTCGCGCAGCGCTTTTGCGATCACCGGTTCCGCGAGCTGCTGCATGGCTGTCTCGAGCCGCGGGCTGTGTGCCAGTTGTTCGCAAGCTATGAGGAGGCGGATAGTGCGGAGCGCGCCACTCCGCACGGCGGTTACGCCGCGTAGCGACTTTCACACGCGCAGGAATCGCTTAAGCAGCGCTTGCTCAAAGCCAGGTGCCACCCTGCCGTTCACTCGGCTCTTCTGTGAGCGCATCGAAATCGTGAATCCAGTCCAGGTGGTTCAGCACACTGTCGCGCGCACCGAGGCGGGCGTTGCGGGCCTGCGCGGCCGGCCCGTCGGGCAAATGCAGCACATCCGCCGTGGTGATCGACGCGTACTGCACCTTGCGCGTGCGGCCCCGGCGCAAGCGCTCGTAGGCTTCCTGCGCCTCGCGCCAATTGCCTGGACCCGCTGAGCCCAATTGAGCGGCCAGCACCACGGCATCTTCAATCGACTGATTAGCGCCCTGGCCGTGATGCGGCACAAGCGCATGCGCGGCATCGCCGATCAGCGTCACGCGGCCTTTGCTCCAACGGCCGAGCGGAGGACGGTGGAACAATCCCCAGCGCTGACTGATGGGCACGGCCGTAATCATCTGCACGATGGCCGGATGCCAGTCCTTGAAGAGGCGGAGTTGTTCGCCCTCGCTGGCGGGCATGACCCAGTCGCGTACCGGCCACGGCGATGGATGACGCTCGACCAGCAGGAAATTCTGGTCGCCTTTGTCCCCGATGGGGTAGTGCAGCAGATGGCCGCCGGGCCCGACCCAGAACTGAATCGTCTCGGGATCGGGCAGCAGGTCCATGCGTTCAGCCGGCACCACGCCGCGAAAGCCCGAGCAACCTGAATACAAGGCGTCGTCATAGCCAAGCATCCAGCGCCGCGTGATCGAGCGCGCGCCGTCGGCGCCGATCACGAGGTCGGCGTCGATGCGCTGACCGTTATCGAACGCTAGACTCACGCGATCCGGGTGCTGCACGAGATCGACCAGCCGATGGCTGAGCTTGATGCGTTCAAGGCCGACAGCTCTCGACAGCACCGCCTGCAGATCAGCACGATGAATGCCCCAGTACGAGCCGCCGAACAGCTCGCGAGAGCTGGGCGTGCCGCGATGATGGCCGATGACCTCGCCGCTGCGTCCGTCGCGATAGACGAGGCCCGGCACCTCCGCGCACACCTTCTCGAAGTCCGCACGCAATCCCATGCGTTCGTAGAAGCGCGTCGCGTTGGCCGAGAGCGCGACGGCCGCGCCCACTTCGCGCAGCTCGTCGGTCTGCTCGTAGAGTTGCGCATCGATTCCGCGCTCGCGCAGCGCGAGCGCAAGCGTAAGGCCGCCGACGCCGGCGCCGACGATCGCAATCTTCAGATCCATCTGCTTCATGACTGTGTCTCCAATATCCAGATTTATGGTGTGGGCCGCCATGGCATTTCCGGACGCCATGTCGAATGCGGGTGCCGTGTCAGTATTTTCAGCACTAGACCTTCATTCCTCAATAAGATGAAATGAATCTGCTTCATCACTGGATTGAATGAGACATGGACATGCGTGAGTTATGGAACTGAGCGAAATCGACCTCAATCTGCTGCTGCTCTTCCAGCGGCTGATGCAGGAGCGGCGCGTGGCGACCGTCGCCGAGCAGATGAACATGAGCCAGCCCGGCGTCAGCAACGCGCTCGCCAAGCTGCGCCGCCGGCTTGGCGATCCCTTGTTCGTGCGCGGGCCGGGCGGCGTGGTGCCCACGCCGTTCGCGCTGCGTCTGGCGGAACCGGTCTCGCAGGCGCTCGCCACGCTGCACGCCGCACTCAATCCGGTGGTGGGTTTCGATCCGCTGCGCGCGATGCGCACCATGACGATCGGCATGACCGATATAGGCGAAGTCGTTTTTCTGCCTGCGCTGCTCGAACGACTGTCGCGTGTCGCGCCGGGCGTCGCACTCAATACCGTGCGCGATACAAGCGTCAATCTGAGCAACGAGATGGCCGACGGCCGGGTCGATCTGGCGATTGGCTTGCTGCCGCAACTCAAGGGTGGCTTCTATCAGCGCCGCCTGTTCGATCAGCGCTATGTGTGCCTGTTCAGGCGCGGCCATCCGCTCGAGGACGCACCGCTCACGCTCGCTGCATGGCGCGAAGCTGAGCATCTCGTGGTCGTGGCGGCCGGCACCGGCCACGGGCAGGTGGACGAATGGCTGAAACGGCGCGGCGTACGGCGCCAGGTGCGGCTGACGGTGCCGCACTTCATGAGCGTGGGCTACATCCTGCAACGCACCGATCTGATCGCCACGGTGCCGGAGCGGCTTGCCCTGCAACTGGAAACCCCTTTCTCGCTCAGCCTGCGCGCGCTGCCCATGACGCTGCCCGCCGCACCGATCCATCTGCTTTGGCACACGCGAGTCCAGCAGGACGAAGGCAATCGCTGGCTGCGCGGGGTTGTGATCGATCTGTTTGCGGACACGACAACGCCTGTCCGCAAAGCAGGGGGCAGCAAAAGAAATAGCACGCGCGGCTGAGGCCGCGCGCGCTGTCCCTATCCCTATCCCTATCCCTTGAAAGGCAGCGTACTGGAGAACGCGTCTATTTCCATCGCGCGCGCGGCCAATCGGGCAAGCTTGGGAAAAGCAGCCGGATGCACGACGTCGGGCATAAACGCCAATGATGCGGCTTGCCAGGTAATCACGACCATCACATCGGCTTGAGACAGCGCATTGCCCACCAGCCAGCCATTACCGGCTCTCGACTCGAGCATCTGAAATCCCGCCAACGCCTGCTCGCGCAGCGATGCGACGATTGTGGCGATCTGATGCTCGGGCGGGCGGATCGACTCGTCATACATATCGCTGAGCTTTCCGTAGATCGCGGATGCGATACCGATGAACTGCAAGGCGTCGCGCCGATTCACGCCGGAGGGTGCAAGCAATGCGCGTTCTGCTCCAACTTCTTCATGCAGATATTCGATGATGCCTGTGCTGTCGTAGAGAACCGCGCCGTCATCGAGCGCAAGCGCCGGCACCTTCACCATCGGGCTGTAAGGGCGTATAAGATCCTGCTGCTCGTAGGCGTGATAGGGCAGATGCTCGAACGGTATGCCAAGCAGCTTCAGCGTGATGCCGACCCGGCGGGTGTAGCCGGAAAACCATGGACCGATAAGTTTCATCATTGACTCTTCGAAATGGACTGTGTTGGGGTTCGCGATTGTTTAGAACGCTTCTTTGAAGGGGCGCAGATCGAGCTCGTGCGTCCACGCGGAACGGTGCTGGCGGTGAAGCGACCAGAAGGCATCGGCGATGGCGTCGATATCGAGCAGTCCATCGGGGCCTTTCTGCTGGACATGCTCAGTGAAGCGCGTATGCACCCGTTCTCCGTCGATGCCGCCGTCGATCACGACATGGGCAACGTGCAGCCCGAGCGGGCCGAATTCGCGCGCCATGCTTTGAGCGAGCATGCGCAAGCCGGCCTTGCTTGACGCGAAGTGGGCGAAGTTTGGTAAGCCTCGAAGTGCACCCGTCGCCCCGCTGAAAAGAATCGACCCTCGGCCCAGGGGTACAAAGCGCCGTGCGGCTTCGCGACCCACGAGAAAGCCGCCAAAACAGTTGAGCCGCCAGAACGATTCGAAGACGTCCGCTTCCATCGTCCGCAGATCCAGAGGCTGGTTGTTGCCTGCGTTGTAGGCAATGAGGTCGGCACTGCCGCCACGCTCGTCTGCTCGCATGGCGACGTCGAACAAGCGGATCACATCCGCTTCGTTCGTCACGTCCATGACGACCGTGCTTGCCGAGCCGCCTGCCTCGACAATGCTTTCGCGCACCCGTTCGATTTTCGCTTCGGTGCGTCCCGCGATGACGACATGACGCCCCTCGGTGGCGAATCGACGAGACAGGCCCGCGCCGAGCCCTTGCTCCGGCCCGACTCCGATAACCACCGCCTTTGGGCGGTCCGAGGCATGCGTTTCTCTAGCGATAGACATGAGTATTTCCCTGTTCAAGATGAACTTCGGCGCAGCTGCGAAAGCAGGTCGAACGATCTGGTCCGTTCGAGGCGCCGTTGAAGTTCGTGTGGCGATGGGTGAACGATACCGAGAACGCGCAGGCGGATAAATCGCTGCTACGATTCCACATTGTTTCTTCAGTGAAACAATCAGGCAGGCGGGGATAGGACAGCGAGGAGTCGTACCGTGGACAAGTTTCACGCCATGCAGGCGTTCATTCGAGTGGTCGAAAGCGGCACCTTCACCAAGGCTGCGCAGGTGCTCGACTTACCGAAGACGGCCGTCAGCCGTCTGATTGCGTCGCTCGAAGTCGAACTGGGCACAAAGCTGCTCAACCGCACGACGCGCAAGGTCTCGACAACAGCGGACGGCGCCGCGTACTACGAGCGCGCGCTGCAGTTGATGAGCGATCTCGCGGAGCTCGAGGGCACGATGTCGCGCGCGAAGACCAACCCGCGAGGACGCTTGCGTGTCGACCTACCTGTGCCATTAGCTCTTTCGGTGATACTTCCCGCGTTACCGGCGTTCGTCGAGCGTTATCCGGACATCGAGATCGAGTTTGGGATCAGCGATCGTCCGGTCGACCTCATTGCAGAGAATGTCGACTGTGTCGTGCGCGCGGGGGAAATCTTCGATCAATCACTCGTCGCGCGGCAGATTGGCGCCGTTAAACAAATCCTGTGCGCGACGCCAGCGTACTGGGACAGGCACGGACGGCCTTCGCATCCATCTGACCTCGAGCATGGTCACGTCGTCATTCGAACCATTGCCTCGCGAACCAATCGCCCCTTTCCGATCGTGGTGACGAAAGATCGTGAACGTGTGGAAGTGCAGAATCGGCGCGGACTGACCGCCAACGACATCATGGCGTGTTTGACCATTGGCCTCGCGGGTCTCGGTGTCGTCCATGCGTTGACGTTTTCCGCCACAGCACACCTTCAAAGCGGCGCACTCGAAGCAGTTCTGAGCGACTGGGTATCGGATCCCGTTCCTGTTTCTGTTGCCTATCAGCCCAATCGACACCTGAGCGCGAAAGCTCGCGTGTTCATCGATTGGCTCACCGAACTGTTTGCGAACAACGAATCGACCGCTAAGGGCAAGCGCGTCGCAAAGACGTAACGGATGTCACGCGTTGAAGGGATGCATCGCCGTAGCTACGTCGACGAGGGAAGACCGGGATCTGATGTGACTTCGCTTTGGCCTGCCGGGCGGCTCTTCACATGATCAATGAAGGCGCGCAGCTTCGGTGTCATCTGCCGGCGGCCTGGATAGTAGAGAAACACCCCCGGCATCACCGGCGCGAATGGCTCCAGCACGTGTACCAGTTTTCCCGTTCTCAAGCCTTCAGCGGCCATCGGCTCAGGTAGCTGGGCAAGGCCCATACCCTCGACTGCCGCGCCAAGCATGGTGGAAAAATCGTTGGCGATGAGAGGGCCGGACACGGCGATCTCGATCGCGTGGCCGTTGTCGTTGAATGACCATAGCGCGAGCGCGCCGCTGGATCGTCGCCACCGCAAGCATGCGTGCTGGCGCAGATCGTCCGTGTGCCTGGGGCGGCTGCGCGCTGCGAAGTAAGCGGGGCTACCCACGACGATGAGACGAAACGGTGGCGTCAGCGGTACGGCGACCATGTCGGCGTCGACGAACTGACCGAGCCGGATACCGGCGTCGAAGCCTTCCGCTGCAAGATCGATCAGCTCCTTGCTGGTGGCGATCTCCACTTCGACTTCGGGATAAGCCTGGCAGAAGGATGCGACAAGTGGTTCCAACAGGATCGGCACCACGGCACGCGGCACCGAAAGACGCAACAACCCGGTGGGCCGTTGACCCAGTCCGCGCGCAACCTCGCTAGCAGCGACAAGCTCGTCGAAGGCAGGCTTTGCGTGCGAAAGAAACCGTTCGCCCGCTTCGGTCAGGCCGACACTACGCGTGGTGCGTATGAAGAGCGCTGCGCCAATGCGCGCCTCGAGTACACGCACCGTCTGGCTGACGGCGGACGGTGTCACTCCGAGTTCCGCGGCTGCCCGGCGAAAACTGCGATGCTGGGCGACGCTCAGGAACACCTCTACGCCATCGAGCGCGCCTTGCCTGACTGTGAAGTTCTGCTTCATAGCCCGTCAACATTGTGATGAATAGTCGCTCGCGAGAGGCCATGGTACACCTACGCCTGTAGATGGGGGGGTCATGCCGATGTCGACTCGCAAGCCCTGAACAATCCGCTAAGACCGTGGAGGAACTCCGCAATGACTGATGCACTTGATGGCGTGCGAGATCACTATCGCGCGACCGGCCTGACCGAGCGGCTGAAGATGGCGCTCACGGTCTTTGGGCCGGAAGATCAGCGGCTCACACCGCAGCAACTGGGCGCTCTCGACCAGTTTCACACACGTGGGCTTGCTGCCACCACCGAGCTTGCCAACTTGGCCGGGATCACCGCCGATATGTCGGTGCTAGACGTCGGTTCGGGCATTGGCGGGCCGGCCCGTTTTCTGGCTGCATCCTATGGCTGCCGGGTGACGGGCATCGACCTCAGCGAACCATTCGTGGATGCCGCACGCTATCTCACCCGGCGCACAGGGCAGAGCGAACAGGTTTCGTTCCATACCGCCAGCGCGCTGGAACTTCCCTTCGAAGGCCGCCGTTTCGACGCCGTATTGCTGCAGCACGTGGCGATGAACATCTCCGAGCGCGCGCGTCTTTACCGCGAGATCGAACGCGTGCTGAAGCCACGCGGCAGGTTTGCGACGTTCGACGTCGTCGCAAACGGCAGCGAACCGTACTACCCCGTTCCCTGGGCGCGAACGCCGACAACAAGCTTTCTTCTGACGGCCGATGCGACGCGCGAAGCGATCGAACAAGCAGGTTTCCACACGCTGGCATGTCAAAACGACACCGAGGCCGCCAGGGCCTGGATCACCCAACAGGGCGCGTCAGGCCCGCCGCCCTCGCCAAATCTCGGCGTGGTGATGGGGCCGGACTTCGCGCAGCTTTTCACCAACCTGGCGCGAAATCTCCTGGAAGGCCGACTCGGCATTCTCACGGCGGTGTTCGAGACCGCATCGACGAAGCCCTGAATTCACCTGTAGAACCGCTGATCTCCTTCCTATCCTTCAACGCGCCCGACAACACCTGACTGGAGGCAACATGTCACCGGAACTTATCTTCCAAACGCAGCTTGTACTGGGCTATGTCGCCTGGCTGCTTTGCTTTCGCGTATACGTCTGGCCCAGGCTCAAGTCGATGGATCTATTCGAAGCGCAACGCGCCATCGCCACCTTGCATAGCTTCCGTTTCTTCGGGCTGGTCTTCATTCTGCCGGGCGTCGTCAGTCCCGATCTGCCTGCCAGCTTCGCCGCGTTCGCCGCATACGGTGACTTCGCAACGGGCGTTCTGGCGATGCTGGCGCTACTCGCAGCAGCAAGACGGCCGCTCTTCTGGTTATTCGTCGTGGCCTTCAATCTCGTGGGAACCACCGACCTCATCGTCGACTACTTCCACGCTATCCAGGCCGATCTTCCTGCGCGTGCAGGAGAATTTGGCACTACGTACGCGATTCCGATCATCTACGTGCCTCTGCTGATGATTACGCACGTTGCCGCCTTCTATCTGCTGCTGCGCTCCCGGCCTAAGGCGGCGCTGAGCTATTGGTCTTTCCGTAAGTCATGAACCTGGTCCCTTACCTGGTCGCTTATCTGGTTGCTTATTTGGTCGTATAACCGCCGTTGATCAGAATGGTCTGCCCCGTAATCCACCACCCATCGCTGACCAGATGGCGGACGAAGGGCACCACATCCCCAGGATCGGTCAGCCCAGTCGTGGAGAACGGTGAAAGTGCGGCGGCGGTCTTGTGATAAGCCACCGCGTCCGCGCCTTCGGCGGGATAGAAGAACGGCGTGTCCATGGGGCCGGGTCCGATGGCTGTCACCGAGATGCCCCGCGCGCCGAATTCCTTGGCCGCCGCGCGCGTGAAATGTTCGACCGGCGCCTTGGTGCCTGCATAGGCCGCGTAAAACGGCGTGAACGCGCCAAGCAGCGACGTGACGAGCGTCACGATCTTGCCGTTGTCATTGACGTGCTTGCCGGCTTCTTTAAGGAAGAAGAACGCAGACTTGGAATTGACCGCCGTCATTTCATCGTACTCAGCCTCGGTGATGTCCACGAATGGCTTCTTCAACACCTTGCCTACCGTATTGATCGCAATATCGGGGCGGCCGACGGCAGCGACGACATCCGCGAACAGCTTCTCAATCGCGCCGGCCGATGTCAGGTCGGCCTGGAATGCGACCGCCTTCGCGCCCGCTGCTTCGATCGCGGCCAGTGTCTCGTCTGCCGAAGCTTTCGAGCTCGCGCTGTTGTAGTGGATCGCCACTGCCTTGGCGCCCTGTGCCGCGAGATCCCGCGCAATCAGTCCACCGAGATTCTTCGCCCCGCCCGCAATCACGACGGTTTTGCCTTTGATGCTGTGGTTTGCCATGGTCCATCCCCAGTACCGAAGCCGCCCGATGCAGCCTCTCACCCTGCTGGATGATATATTCCAGGAAAATCATTTAAACCTACTGTTTCTGACATCACTGGTCAGAAAAGTCGAACAGTGGAAAAGGGCCCGTGGATCGTATTGACCTGTTTCGCGTGTTTGCACGCGTTGTCGAATGCGCGAATTTCACGCGCGCGGCGGACACGCTCGGCCTGCCTCGCTCGTCGGTATCCGCGGCGATTCAGGAGCTGGAAGGGCGGATCGGCGCCCGGCTGCTGCATCGGACAACGCGCAAGGTGTCGCCGACCCAGGACGGCGCCGCGCTCTATGAGCGCTGCCTGCGTCTGATCGCCGATGTCGAGGAGACCGAGAACCTGTTTCGGCAAACATCGGTAGGACCGAGCGGCGTGTTGCGCGTCGATGTGCCGGGCCGTATCGGCCGGCTGATCATTGCACCCGCGCTGCCGGAATTTCTCGTCGCGTTTCCGAACATCGATATCGAGCTCGGCCTGACCGATCGGGCGATCGACCTTGTCGAAGAGCGCGTCGATTGCGCGCTTCGCGTTGGCAAGCTGCAAGATTCCGGCACGATTGCGCGGCCCATCGGCAATCTGCCGTTGATCAATGTTGCGAGCCCACTCTATTTGTCTCAGCGCGGTACGCCTCGTACGCCCGGCGATCTGGCGAGCCACCAGGCCGTTCACTATGCGTCGCCATCGAGTGGACGTATCGCGCCATGGGAATGGCTCGATGGCGAAACCGTGAAGACGTTGACCACGCAAGGCCGCGTGAGCGTCAACAGCGCCGAGGCGTATATCGCGTGCTGCCTTGCGGGACTCGGTCTGATCCAGATTCCTGCCTACGATGTGCAGCAGCATCTACGTGTCGGCGAACTGATTGAGGTGATGCCCGAATACCGGGCTGCGCCGATGCCGATGACCTTGCTCTATCCGCACCGGCAGCATTTATCGCGCAGAGTTCAGGTGTTCGCCGACTGGCTCGAGGCGCTGTTGAAAGGGCAACTCATTGGCGATTCATGCGGAAGAAAATGAAGCAGCCCGCGATAGCGGGCTGCGGCGCAAGACATTCATCCTCGGAAGGATAAGCGTTACGTGTCAGATGGATGGAGGCGTCTTGACGGGCAAGCCAGAGGTCGGATCGAGGTAGAGCTTGCTCTCCCGGTGCTCATCGTGGCGGCGGTTGAAATCGAACATACCCGTGATGCTGCCCGCCTTCGCGTCGAACGAGCCGCCTCCGATCCGGTTGCCATCAAGCCAGTTGTCTTCGATGAAACGCACTACTGACGACTGATCGATCGGCGTATGGTCGACGTAGTTCTGTTTCGCCCATGGCGAAATCACAACAAACGGGATGCGAGTACCGGGACCGCACCGGCCGTTAACCGGTTTGCCATTTAATCCGTCGGGTCCGGTGCCTGAGCCGCAAATTCCTGGGCCGGTCAACTGATCCGCGACCGAGTCGAACGAAGCGCTCGTCGGCAGCGCGTATGCGTGGTCGTACCAGCCGTCGGAGTCATCCCATGCCAGGATAACGGCCGTGTCACGCCAATCCGGTTGCTGTTGCAGGAAGTTGACGACCTTCGTAACGAACGCCTGCTCGTCAAGCGGGTCCGAGTACCCGGCGTGACCGTCTTCATAGGCAGGCGCCTTCAGGAAGCTCACCGCAGGGAAATTGCCAGCTTGAACAGCACGATAGAAATCGTCGATATCGTACTGGTGATTCGCGGGATCGACGCTCGAGCGATGTGCCCCGTAGGTATGCCCAATGGCCGACACCGAACTGGGCCGCAAATGCTGAGGGTTTGACGTCGACGCGTAGTACTGGAACCAGTTGTGGTGCGGAATGTAGTCGGCCGTGGCGGCGCCGACCACTTGCGACGTCGTGCTGCGTTTGCATCCTGTCGTTCCGTTGCTGTTCGTGGTGGACAGATTGAAGCCACCCATGAAGCCGCCCCACGAAATGTTGCGCGCGTTGAGCAGGTCGCCGATGTTCTTACCAGTCATCTGCGCGGTATCGGTGGTACTCGAGCACAGGTCGTTGGCGGGATCGACGTCGTTGATCATCGTGAATCCGCCTTGGCCGTCGTTGACGTAATACGAGCCGGCCGTCGAGGGCTGCTTCGAGGTCAAGACGACTTTCATGCCGTTGGTCTGTCCCGAGACGACTTCGAGCGCACCTGGCGTCGACGGACCATATGTCGCTGTATAGGCGTTATCGCTCATCGCGAAGTTCTGCGCGTAGTTCCAGAGCGCCGTGACCGTATTGCCGTCGTAGTAACCCATCACCTGGCCGGCCGTGCCGAACGCACCGGCGCCGCCTGTGGTGCCGGTGCCCGTGTATTTCGGAAATAGGTCGACCTTGCCGTTGTCGTATGCCTGCTGCTCAGCCGTGTACGCATGGTTCTGGTCGGCTGTGGCCGCCTGCGTGCGATCGAGACGGAACGGGTTGGCAGCGCCCGCGCCATTGGCGGCGTTCGTATAGTTCGGGTTGGCCGTCAACAACGTGCCCGATAAGCCGTTCACCTCTGGCGTGCCGGCTTGCGCTGCAAACGCAGGTTCTCCAGACGGATTTGCCGCACGCGGGTAGGTCGCGAAGTAGTGATCGAACGATACGTTCTCCCCGTAGATCACTACCAGATGCTTGATGGGTGTGGCTGTATGGACTTCATCCCGCCGGGAGCCATGCTGGTCCCCGTCGTGGTCTTCGCTGGCGCTCCATGCAGCCGTCGTCGCAAGAGCGACAGCCGTGAGCGAGATAACGGTAATCCGACGCCAAAGCATTGTGTGGCTCCCAGTAGTGTTACCCAAAGATAATCGCGGTGCCGGGACGGCTTATCTAACCTGCTTCACAACGCTGATCCGATCTGACAACAGGGGGCCACGCGGAGGTTGCATGACAACAAGCGCCAACCATTCAATCACGCGCGTATGAATGATTGGGGTCAAGAAGCTTTCATGTTGTTTCGATTCGCGATCTGCGTATCGGGGAGCCAACTCGATCGTGGCTGGGAGGAGGTTAGTGATTGATCGGCTGAAGTGGCCGTAGCCGGCAATCTCCCGCCATCGTTCGCGCGATCGGTCGGTCATTCGGACGTCGGCTTGGCGCCGACAACGGACCTTAACTGTTTATACGTGTCCGAACGGAAGCGCGGCCAGGCTGTCGCGGAAACAGCCTTTTGCATGCCAGATCCCAACGATCGCGCTGACTTCTTAAGCATTGGCTTGTTAATAGCGTGCACGCGGAGTCAACATGCGGCCTCATCAAGCACCCCGTCATTCGGCGCCCGGGTGCAAATCCCCCAATGCGCAATCCGACCCTCGTTGCTTTCCAGTCCTCCGTTTCCTAATCTGATCGGGGAGGCCCGGGTCGATGAAAATCGGCGAACCGTCATGCACTCTATTGGAGGTCCGAAGTGTTTTTCGATCGAACTGAGACAGCTGTGGTTTTCATCGACCCGCAAGTCGATGTCTTAAGCAAGAACGGCAAGAACTGGGGCGCAGTGGGAGCAAGCGTGACAGAGAATAAGACGGTAGAAAACATGCTGCGAATCTTCAAGGCGGCGAAGTCCGCAAAGTTTATGGTCTTTATCTCGCCACATTACTTTTTCCCGACCGATCGCGTGTGGAAATTCAATGGACCGCTGGAGACAGATGAATTCGCTACCGGCACGTTTGCGCGTAGTGGTCAGTTGAATCTGGAAGGTTTTGAAGGCTCCGGCGCAGACTGGCTCGACGAATTCAAGCCTTACATCAACGACGGCGCGACGGTTGTTGTGAGTCCGCACAAGGTCTTCGGACCGCAAACCAACGATCTCGTCCTTCAACTGCGTAAGCGAGGAGTTAGGAAGGTGGTACTGGGAGGCATGCTTGCCAACATGTGCGTGGAGTCACATCTGCGTGATCTGCTCGAACAGGGATTCGAGGTCCATGTCGTTAGCGATGCCACTGCCGGACCGCGTCATCCCGTTTGGGGCGACGGCTACAAGGCGGCGATGATCAACTACGCGTTTCTCGCGCACGGCGTGGTGACTACCGACGAGGTTGTGGCCTCAATGGAATGACGCACGAGTTCACGCCGATGGCTCACTTTTTATCGAAAGATCGCCTTGGTAAGTAAGGAGAATGACAATGAACACAGTCACGACGAAAGACGGTATTCAGATCTTCTACAAGGACTGGGGAACCGGGCAGCCTATCGTTTTCTCACACGGATGGCCACTGAGCGCTGACGATTGGGATGCCCAGATGATGTTCTTCCTGAACGCCGGCTTCCGTGTCATCGCGCATGACCGTCGCGGTCACGGGCGTTCAACGCAGACGGCCGACGGTCATGATATGGATCACTACGCCGATGATCTCGCGGCCGTTACCGAACATCTTGACCTTAAAAATGCAGTCCACGTGGGCCACTCGACCGGGGGCGGTGAGGTTGTTCGCTATCTCGCGCGTCACGGCGAGAGTCGCGTAACCAAGGCGGTACTGATCAGCGCTGTGCCACCGCTGATGGTGAAGACCGCTAACAACCCGGAAGGCCTTCCCAAGGATGTTTTTGATGGATTTCAGGCGCAGGTTGCCAACAACCGCTCGCAGTTTTACCGTGATGTTGCTGCCGGGCCGTTCTACGGTTATAACCGGCCAGGGGCCAAACCGTCCGAAGGCGTGATCCTGAACTGGTGGCGTCAGGGAATGGAGGGCGGAGCCAAAGCGCACTATGACGGAATCGTGGCCTTTTCCCAGACAGATTTCACCGAAGACCTGAAGAAGATCAAAGTCCCGACGTTAGTGATGCACGGCGACGACGATCAAATCGTACCTTATGCCGACTCTGGGCCGCTGAGCGCGAAATTGCTGCAGAACGGCACCTTGAAAACCTACAAAGGCTTCCCACACGGCATGCCCACCACGCAAGCCGATACGATCAACGCGGATCTCCTGGCGTTCATCAATTCCTGAGTCGTCAGGCATCCTGGTGCGCCTGGGGCGAGCAAACGTGAACCCATCCGGGACTCGACTAGCGGAAGCCGAAGACCAGGACCTTTTTCCCCTCAAATCTTTCTTGCGCAGCTTGCTCGCAATACGGTGGACACGTTATGCCGTCCGGAGTCGCGCCTGAAGCGGTGATCCCTTTGGAGGCAATCGATTCGATGAGCGTCCCATCGTCAGCGACGATGATTTCCAGGTCAACCTCGACGCCGGCCGGTGTGGGTCCGCCAGCGGTATAAATGATCTGCATGGTGCGGGTGCAATCGGAGTTCACCGTGTAGGTTCCGCTCTGGTACAGATTGAATGTAGTCTGCCCCCCTTTCGGCAGGCCGGCGATAACCCCGAAGTCGGTGCGTGAAAAATGGCCCGCGCCGTCGAACGTCACCAGGGCTATGTCATCGAGGATCAACGACGAGGAGTATTTGTGCACGCTACCATCTGGACCAATCAATCCAAGAATTTCTCCGTGACCGGTAAACCCATACGGTCCCTTTAGTGTTGCGTTCGAGCAAAGCCCGCCGGAACTGCCGGCCTGCGCGGCGCCACTGAGCGAGAGAAGTGCAACGGCGATCGCTGAAAGAATGCTGAAATGCTTGATCTTCACGATCATCTCCTTGTCACTGAACCAGGCACGTAACATCAGAGCGCGCAGGGGCCTACTACCTGGCGAGATAGGCGCCCAATTCAAACAAATGAAATGACAAGCGGCCGCTGTGCTACCCTGCTGACGCCGTCTGCGGAGCAAGCGATGAGACACCGGGAGGCCGTCAGGGTGACGGCCTGTTCGCGAGCGTGAGGAGAGAGGGCCCATACGTGGGCCAACGTAATGATTGGCGAAACGCTTCACCAGGCAGTCATTTTTCGCCCGGGGTCGGCAGACACGTGCAGATGGGGTGCACGAAAGTCCGCGCAATTGTGACTTCGTGAGTCAGCCACGCTTTAAAGTCGCATAGCAAAAAGTAGCGTAATCCGCGATCTTCGCAGACGCCAGATGAATATCGGACAAAAGGCAGGCGCATTCAGAATCGCGGGGGGTGAATGATGGACCGTTGCGCGATAGCGAATGACTGCGAGGGCCTCTCCGGCCTGCCAGCATGTAGGCAAGGATGACCATTGCACGTTGGAAGCTGCCGTTGACGCGGCCTCCGATCATTGTCGGAAACGGGTCGAGCTGAGTTGCTCATCGTCCGGCTAATTTCCGCCATTAGCGGTCCGTGGCACATCCCGCGAATTTGATGGTGTTATGGCAATTTGCATGGCAACTTACCCAACATTCGACAGGTGGGTACAGTTCGTCGTGTGCGGCCGGCCGTCGATTTGGCAAGGACCGGCTATCTGTGCACATTCACTCAAGACCCAATGCAGTCACTCGAATGTCTCGTTCACTCAAACAACCGTCATTCGCGAGTCGCCTTGAGCCATCGGCTCCTTGGCCTGAGCGGTCATCGGTCGCCCGAGGGTTAAGTGGTGGCTCCACGAACCAAAGAGAACGGAGCGAGATTTATTCGTAGTCCTCTGGCTGTCAGACCGCAAAGTCGATGCGGCGTCCTATTACCGCGCGAGCGGTTTCAGTCCTTCGACCCGTTGCCGCCGTTCCACTCGTCAAACGCGAAGGAGACAAGTGAACACCCCGCCGCCGACCGAGCTATCTGGCGATGGCGCAGCACGTACGCGTGGGACATGATTGAGCCAGGGACACGCGTGTCCAGATCCGGAAGGAACCTCTTTCCGTCGTCTTACGCGCCGTTCGCGGCAGCCTGCTCCTCGCGCGCATACTGGGTAGGTGGCCGGCCGACGTGCCGCGTGAAGGCGACGCTGAAGGTACTGGCGGAACTGTAGCCAACGCGCTGCGCAATCTCGGCGACACGCCCTTCGTTGCGGCGCAGCAGGTTCTTCGCCAATGCCATGCGCCACGTGAGCAGGTATTCCATCGGCGCGACGCCGACCGCGCGGCTGAAGCGCTCGGAAAAAGTCGAGCGCGAGAGCGCGGCCTCCTTTGCGAGCTCTGCAACGGTCCACGCGTGCGTTGGGTGTTCGTGCATCTCTCGGATCGCGGCGGCGAGGCGGCCGTCGGCGAGTCCGCGCACCAGGCCCGGTGACGCGCTCGTTCCTGCTGTGGACCGCAGCGCCTCGATCAGCAGTACTTCCAGCAGTCGCGAAAGCACCACCTCGCGCGCGGGCCGCTGCTCGCGCGTTTCCTCTCGCACAAGTTGTACGAGCGTGGCTAGCCGCTGTTCGCCGCGAACATGCACGAGTTGCGGCAGCAGCGAGACTAGTAGGGTCGCATCCGGTGAACCGAAGCTGCAGTGCCCCGCCACCATTCGTAAGTCGATCGGGCTGCCCGGAGCGCCGATTCTGAATTCACCGTTGCCCAGCGCGATGGGCGCCGCCGTTTCGACGCCCGGCGGTGGCAGCTCGAGACTGGACATCGCGACGCCGTACGCCGCAGGAATCAGGACGAAGTCACCCGGAAGCAGCTCGATTGGCTCGTGTCCGTCGATCGCGAGGCGGCACCCGCCCTCGAGGATCACGCAATAGAACGGCTGGCCAGCATCCGAGCGACTGATGCGCCACGGGCTGGCGCCGTGAACAAGTTTGGAAAACCGGGCATTCGGCTGCAGCAGCGTCACCACCTCGGCTAACGGATCGATCATCGCCGGACTCCTGCAAATGAAATTCGGATTATTGATTGTAGCAAGTACGACATCGGCGATCTATCGTATGGGCACACACAGACCAACACACAGGAATTTCCATGAAAACCGTTCTGATCACCGGCTGCTCTTCCGGATTCGGCCTCGAGATCGCCCGCTTCTTTCTGGCACGCGACTGGCAGGTCATCGCCACGATGCGCACGCCGCGTGCCGACGTGCTGCCGCCTTCAGACCGCTTGCGCGTGCTGGCGCTCGACGTCACGAATCCAGAGAGCATTCGCGAGGCTGTCGAGGCTGCAGGCCCGATCGATGTTCTCGTCAACAACGCGGGCTTCGGTGCGGCTTCCCCGGGCGAACTCGTTCCACTCGCGACGGTGCGCGAGCTTTTCGAGACCAACACCATCGGCACGATCGCATTGACGCAAGCGGTGTTGCCGCAGTTTCGGCAACGCAAGGCGGGCGTTGTCGTGAACGTTACGTCGAGCGTGACGCTGAAGGCAATCCCTCTGATCGCCGCGTATCGCGCGAGCAAAGCGGCGGTGAACGCGTTCACCGAGTCGATTGCGCTGGAGCTCGAGCAGTTCGGCGTGCGGGTGCGCCTGGTGCTGCCGGGTCGGGCGCCCGAGACCCGCTTCGGAGACAACGCGCGTTCCCGCATGCACGGCTTCGACCACGAAGCCTATGCCGATCTCGTCAAGAGCGTTCTTGCGAGGTTGACGGACACGTCGTCCCCGGTCACCCGGGCACAGGACGTCGCCGAAGCTGTATGGCGCGCGGCGACCGACCCGTCATCCCCGATGCGCATCCCGGCCGGCGCTGACGCTGAAGCATGGGCTGCCGAGGCTCGCTGAACGACTGGCGCCACCGCTCTGAATTTCTGCGCGCTACTGCGCACTACGACAAGGAAATTGCCATGCAGGACAAACCCGTCGCCCTGGTCACCGGGGCTAATCAAGGAATTGGTCTTCAGATTGCAAAGGATCTCGCGGGACACGGCTTCACTTTACTGGTCGGGTCGCGCGATCTCGAACGCGGCGAGGCAGCGGCCAGGGAGGTTGGGCCGGACGCCCACGCGCTCCAGCTCGACGTGACGGATCAGGCTTCGATCATTGCCGCAGCGGAGCGCGTGGGCAACGAGTTTGGCCGCCTCGACGTGCTTATCCAGAACGCAGCCATTTCGAATACGAAAAAGCTTCCCGGTCAGTCCGTCGAGGAATATGCGAAGACGACCCGCCCGAGCAACGTGTCCATCGATGAAATGCGTGCGGTGTGGGACACCAACGTGTTCGGCGTTCTTGCCTTCTACCAGGCGATGCTGCCGCTTCTGCGCAAGACGCCGGGCGCACGCATCGTCAACGTGTCGAGCGGCGTTGGGTCGCTAGCGACGAACTCGAACCCGGCCTTCCCCTACCGCTCGATCTTCGGCCCCGTCTACCCTGCATCCAAAACGGCGCTCAACGCTTTGACGGTCGCCATGGCAATCGAGCTGGAGCCGGAGGGGATCAAGGTCAATGCCGTCTCGCCGGGCTTTACAAGGACGAACCTCAACGGATATGCGGGCACGGAAACTGTCGAGGAGGGCGCTCGTGAGGCGGTGCGCGTAGCACTGCTGGGCCCGGACAGCCCGACAGGAACGTTCACGCGGTGGGAAAACGAAACGATCCCGTGGTGATGTAGTCTCGTGCGCGTGATCGAAGGGATCGATGGATTGGGCCAGGGCAAATGCAAATTGGCCGTTCGCTTGAACCATCGGTCACTGCGTCGCGTTTAGCAGACTTGCATAGGAGCAGTCCGACGGACTGCAGAGGAGCGCGCGGCCGACTAGGGCGAATCGCGTTGATCACGTTGGATTGAACCAGCGGTCAGCAACACCAAAGAATATCTCGTCTGTTTCGCTGGCTGAGAAGCCAGCGACCAATTGCGCAAATCTATCGTAAAGCTCAGCAAATCCCGTTGACAGCTTCGCAACAGGCATGTGGCTACCGAACATGCATCGCGATACGCCGAAGATGTCGATTGCGGTCAACACCCAGGGGGCTGCCTCACTAACGGACCACTGCATGCCAAAGATACATTCCAGCGCAGAGATGTCGACGCAAATGTTTTCACAACCGGCAAGCTGTACAAGATCCCGTTTCCACCGGTCAAAGCCGGTTTTGCTCAGGTCGAGCGGCCACCCCATCAATGCGATGGTGAAACCGATATTCGGATGATTTTGTATGGTGCGAGTCAAGTCGGGCATTTGATGGGCGAATATTTCGAGCCCACACTTGAAGTTGTACTTGCCCAATAAAGCCAGCGATTTGCTCCATGTTGAATCCGTCAGCAAATCTGGCCGTTTGGCGAATCGCTTCAAAGGGTTGTCATCGTCCCAAACAAGATGTTCCCGAACCGATGTGAGATTGGAAAGCGCACTGTATTGCTCCAGCTTGCGTTCCAACTCGGGATCGAGGAAGTCAACGAATGCGACTAGCGCATGACGTATCGCGCTTCGGGCTGCCGCCTGTTGCGCCCAAGCCGCCTCCTTGAAGGGGTCGGACGAAAGGAACTCGTGCCACACGACGGCCTCGACGTTATAACCATCGCTGTCGGCAAGATAGTCGTCCAGCAGGTAACGCCTGGGCAGCGCATCGTAATTGCCGACAAACGCCTCGTAGTTGGGGTCGACCTCATCCAGAAATGTGTGCCGGTTTCGTTTGTGATCGTAGAAGTGAAGGTGTGAATCGACGACTCTGGCGACGGGGCTGAATTTTTTCATGGCTAACGAAGGCGACCTCGCGCCGGCAGCACGGAAATATGGGCATCTACGGCAAGATGCATCGTCACTCAGCTCAATCAGAGCGATGAAGGCAGAACGCTCGACCAGTCAGGCAAGGCATCAAGATCCGGCCGCATTGTGACGCTTTCCTGTTCGTTGGGATCGGTTCGGGCGATTACCGCGACACAAGGCTCATCCGCGCTCGCGTTGTACGGAACATGCGGCATCCCTGCCGGGATGTAGAAGAAATCTCCGGCCCGAACCACCGCATGGCGCTCCAATCGTTCGCCATACCAGCATCCCGAGATGCCGCTCAGCTGATAGATGGCCGTCTCATGCTCCGCATGGAGATGGGCTTTGGCCCGGGCAGCCGGCGGAATTGTTGCCAGCTGAAGATGCACATGCTTCGATCCCACACTTTCAGCTGAGATACCTACCGCATAGGTCAGCCCTTGCTTCCCCTCGAACTGTGGGCCAGCGTGCACCAGTTGACAGGTGGGAGTGTCAGGCTTGTTTGCGCTGATGTTCATCGCTTCTCCAAACAATGAGCGCCGACGTCGGCGAAATGGCGTGCATACGACCGCAGATTACACCCGTTCATTGTTTGAAAACGGTCGTTCCTTATCGGCAGATGCCGGGCCAATTCCAGGCGTTCATCATCGAGAGAGCGGAGACGTTCGAACGGCTGACCGCTGAGCCTGGAAAAGGACAAAAAACCGGCATCCCAGTTTTGCCGGTCTGCTGTATGGAGTTGGCCAGGAAAAAGGACGAATGATGCTCAAGTTCCTCAACCGCCTGTTCAGCAACAACAAGCGGAATCGGTTGGGACCGTCGCAGACAGACCGGGCACTCGAGACTCGGCGAACGTTCAAAGGTCGGGCGCCGCGTTCCATTTTGGTTTCATTTCTTTCCCCCACTTCTGCGGATCTTGTTTGTGCATCTTTTCCATTTCCTTCGCGACATCCGGATGCTTTTCCATGACGTGTTTCGTCATGACTTTTACCATTTCATCCCATGATTCAGCCGATAACTCCTGATCACATTGGCCGCCGAGCTCCTTGCACGTCATGGTTTTCATTTGGAATCTCCTTCTAACTTCTACCAGTAATATGGGCGCGAGATAACACTTACAGACACGCGACGGCACATGTCGCCAGAGCCGGCGACGCATGCTGGATGCGAGGTTCAAATTTCGCGCAATTACTGGACCTGCCGTCATGAATTTAGGGCAGGTGAACTGTGACGGAAGGCCAGACAGTGACCCGACGTCAGGTGCACCAAACTCCGGTCATTCAGATCACGCAGCCGAAGGACCGCTCCGGGTCGACAGGAGAAATTCGAGCCGAGGCCGATCTGATGACTGACGGGGGCTGGCCGAACTTCCAGATCGGCCATTTTCAGTCGTTCGCTCGCGCCCGCGGATGGACACTCAAATGTCGGCTCCAGAGACAGTAGCGGCCCCTCACACATCTAGCTGATCAGTCGCATCTCGGCCTTTGTATTTTTATCGCTGACCTGCGCAAACGACAATTTGCGGTTTGGTTTTGGTACGGATCTACGCATCTGCGGGTAGTTCGGAATCTCGAGGCCCTTACTGATCTCAGCGCCCTCGTCACACCATAGGGAATCGCTTCGTCGATCCCAACGGTCGTAGATATTGAACATCTCGCCATTCAGATAAGCAGGGACGATATCGACACCTTCAGGCGCTTCGCATTGCGGGGCACCTACGCAGCAGCCCGTCGATGCGTCGCTAGCAATGCCGCCAGCCGAATCGAGCGTGGTGTCCCTCGGGCTGCGCAAGAACCAGAAAAACTTGACAGTGCGAGCACATGCTCCTATTCTTGCTTCAAGAGAGCATATGCTCTTACTTTCAAATGGAGCGAAGCGATGAACGAGGCTGAGATTCTTGTGAGCGGTGCGACCGGACGGACCGGAGGTATTGCCATTGACGAACTGCTCAAGATGGACAAACGCGTGCGGGCATATGTGCGCACAGATGACGATCGAGCGGCCGCCCTGAGGCAGCGCGGTGTCGATATCGCGGTCGGGGACTTCACCGACATCAACGACATTCGGGCAGCGATGGAAGGAATCCGATCGGCCTATTTCCTTCATCCAATCGCGCCCGGAATCATCGGGGCCGCGGCCTATTTCGCGCAGGCAGCAAAGGAAGCGGGCGTTACAGCGATCGTCAACATGTCGCAGATTTCCGCACGCCGGGAGTCGACGAGCCACGCAGCACAGGACCACTGGGTTTCCGAGCAGGTCTTTGATTGGTCAGGTGTCGCGACTACGCACTTGCGCCCCACCTTCTTTGCCGATTGGCTCGTCTATCCGCATTTTGCAAGGGAGATCTGGGCCACGAAGAAGATTGAATTTCCCTTTGGCAACGGCCGTCACGCGCCCATCGCCACCGATGATCAGGGACGCGTCATCGCCCATGTCCTCGCCAACCCCGAAGGCCACGAGGGCAAGACCTACACGCTCCACGGCCCCGTCGAGATGAACCATGTCGAGATCGCAGCCGCGATGAGCGAGGTTCTCGGTGCCCGGATCGAATACGCGCCGACTTCTATCGAGGAATTCCGAATCAAGATGGAAACCCTTTACAAGTTTCCGCCGTTCCTCACGCAGCATCTGGTCGAAGTCGCGCAGAACTACCGCGACGGCATCTTCTCAGGCACCAACGATGCCGTCGAGAAGATCACCGGAAAGCCGCCGCTTTCGGTCCAGAATTTCGTCGCCAAAAATCGGGCCGCATTCGTGTGAACACGTCCTTAAAGCGAATCGAGGTTTGAAAATGTCACTCACCCAAGATGAGCGTCACCCGTTTCTCGATGATCTGACGGCTGACGCGGAGCTGGTCAGCTCAGTGTTGCGCAGTCCCGTAGTCGGGCGCGACGACATCCGCCTCGCCGTCGACGCCGTCGGAACCTTCTACGTCTCACAGACGCCCACGTTTCTTCATACCGTCGGCTCGCGGCTTTTTCTTGAATACGAGGCTGTTCTGACGAGCGGCGAGAAGTTGAGCGCGGCCGTTGTCGTCGATCGCAACTCCGACGGATCGGTGCCGCGTGTCAGTGTGCGGATGAGCCCGCTTGGCGCTGTACTGACTCTCGCCACCCATCTGCGGGAGGCGCTTTCGAAGCAGTTGCCGGAAAACATCTTTCTTTGAACCAAACACCCGCAGGCTAGTGGCGGGAGTTGACTCTCCCCCCGTATGCGGCTTTTGAAAGAGGAGCTTGTCATGGATATCAGGAACGCTACCGTCTTCATCACCGGTGCCAATCGTGGCTTGGGCCTGGCTTTTGCACGAGAGGCACGTCGGCGCGGCGCGGCGAAAGTATACGCAGGCATGCGCAACACGAGCGGTTTCGACGAGCCGGGCATTGTGCCGGTCAGGATCGATGTCACGGATACGGCGTCGATCGCCGAGGCCGCGAAACTGGCGGCGGATACGACTCTGCTGATCAACAACGCTGGCATTGCCGCGCTGATCGACGGGCCTTTGGCGGCCGACGTGGAAGCGCAATCCACCCGCATGTTCGATACCAACTACTACGGCGTAGTGCGCGTCACACAGGCCTTCGAGCAGATGTTGGCGGCCCAGCCGCATGCTGCCATCATCAACGTGCTTTCCGACATCGTGTGGCTTCCGCGGCCCTATCTGACACCGTATGCCGCGTCGAAGGCCGCAGCCTGGAGTTACACAAACCAGCTTCGCTTTCACCTGCACGAGCGTGGCATCCAGGTTCTGGGCCTGCACGTCGGGTTCGTGGATACGGATCTGACCAACGGCATTGACGTGCCGAAAGCCAGTCCCGAGGACGTCGTGCGGCAGACCTACGACGCTCTCGCGGCCGGCAAGAGCGAGGTTATGGCCGACGAGGGGACAGCGGTGCTGAAGAGCACGCTTGCGGCCGAGATACCCGGCTACATCACACCGCCTGCAGGGCTTTGAACACCGAGATGACGCCGGTCGGTTTCAGCAGCGAGACATGAGGTGCGCAGTTCGCCGTACGCCAGCGCTGTCGCTCCCGGCTTTCATCGAAACATACCGCCGTACCTTCACGCGACGCGCGCGCAGCGTTCGCCCAATTAACCGAAATCAGGAGTGAAACAGATGTTGCCGGTCAACCAGCCGCTTGGAATCGATCAATGCAACTGCTTCGCCGTGAGGAAAGCGAGCAGGCAGATCTCCCGACTCTACGACAGCCATCTCGAGCCCGCGGGTCTGCGCATCACGCAATTCCTCACCCTGGCCGCCCTAAACGAGGTGGGAAGTACCCCGGTCAATGCCCTTGCCGAACGGCTCGATATCGAACGAACGGCGATGGGGAAAATGGTTGGCTTCCTGGAACGTGACGGCTTCGTCACGATCAAGCCCTCGCCCACGGACGGCCGAAGCCGCCTTGTCGAACTCACCGAAGAAGGACGGCGCCTGCACGAAAGGGCGGCCCCTCTCTGGCAGGAAGCGCAGCGGAAGTTCGAGCAACTGAACGGTGTAGACAATGTTACGGCGTTGCGGGAGGGGTTGAGAGGGGTGGTCGTCGACGACGTGTCGATGCGTTCGTCGGAAGACTAAGCCTCCAGATGCATTGCGACAACAACATGATTCGTCAAACCAGTAATCATTCAAGGAAGGGCTATGAAAGGCAATTGCAGCGTTCGGTCATGGTGCTGCATTGCAGGGCGCGATTGTGGCGGCGAGCGATGCGTGGGCATTGCGCCGCTTGCCGCCCGGACACTCGCCGTTGCGGGAGGTTGAGCCCGCGTTGTAGTCCGGTGGCGCCCGTGTCCCGCTGCCGGCATTGTTTCTTTCGACGCGGAACAACACGCAGGAAGCCGTCACGCGTGCGTCGGCCGATTTCGCACAGCTTGACCGAGCACAGCGCAGGCAATCAACAACGAACCCGTGACAAAGAACACAGCGTGCAGACCGAGATGGACGCCAATCACGCCACCGATCAGCGGTCCGACAACCTGACCGGCGAATTGCGCCGACTGCAGATACCCGAGCATCGTTCCTGACTGACTTTCCGTGGCCGTGTGCCGAACCAGTTTCGCGATCGACGGCAGCAGACCGGCCAGTGTCATCCCCATCAACCCGCGCAGGGCCGCCAGTTGCCACCAGTGCGTGACGAATGCTTGCGGCACCATCACGAGCCCGGTCAACACGAGGCAACCAATAATCACGTTCCAGCTGCCGATCCGATCCGCCAGTGCGCCAAGCCGCGCCGCGGTCAGCATGCTGCCGAACGCCGAGCACGCCATCACGATGCCGGCGGTGCGGGCCAGATGGTCGGTCGGCACGTTGAGGTGCGAGATATAGACGGTGATGATCGGCTCGATCGACATATTGGCGAGCAGCACCATCATCGCGGTAAGCAGCAGCGTGATCATCACGGTGCGGTTGGCGAGCTTCGGCGCCGCGGCGTGGGTCGAGGCGCGCGCTTTGGCGTCGGAGTCCGGGTGAAAATCTTCGCGTACGAACAGGATCGTCAGCAGAGCGGCAACTGCGATCATCGCGCCGCCGGCAAAGAACGTACTGCGAATGCTGATCACCGAAGGCAGCACACCGCCCACCAACGGACCCACGAGACTGCCCGCCAGCGAGCCGGTCGACAGGATGCCGAGCGCCCATCCCGCACGTTCGCGCGGCGCCTGGGTGCCGATCATCACAATCGACGCCGACGCATAGCCGCCGATCAATCCGGCCAGCAGCCGCAATATCACCAGTTCGGTCACGTTGTGCGCCATACCGATCAAGGACATCACGATCGCCATGCCGACCGCCGCCCTCACGAGCATTGGCTTGCGTCCGTAACGATCGGCCAGACGTCCCCAGAGCGGCGCCGTGACGGCCGTGCCGAGAAAGGTTGCACCGAACGCCACGCCTGACCACTGCACGATCGCAGCCTGCGAAGTCACGCCGAGTTGCTGCACGTAGAGCGGCAGAAACGGCAGCAGCATGCTCAAACTAACCAGCGTGGTAAATGAGCCGAACACGCAAATGAACAGGTTGCGGCGCCAGTAGAGCGTGTTTCGTGCGGCGTAGCTGGTGGTGTTGTTTGTAAAGCCGATCCCAACCTCACCGGCCGCGGCGTTAGCTGGCTGATTCATAACGCCCCCCGTGATCCGGCGCGCAACCGCGCACTGGCGATGAGCACCACGTTCTGTTCTGAATCCATTGTCTGCTCCATGCGTTTGGCGTTGCAGCCAGGTTTGGCCGCAGCTGTTACCCATGGCGAGCAGTTTACGAACAAACACGCAGCGAGAGAATCGCCGCCGTGCGGCAGCTATTCTTCCGCGCGGCGGTTCAATCCGCGTCGGTGATCGCTTTGAGCGTGCTGAAATGGGCGCGCAGACGCGGGACCGCGAAGTCGACGAAAGCCCGGACTTTCGGCACCGCGAGACGGCCTTGCGGCGTGAGCAGATGAACAGGAAGCGGCGCCTGCTCGTGCCCGGTCAGCACGATCTTCAACGAAGCGTCGCGAACCTGTTCGGCGACGTGATACGAAAAGAGCCGCGTGACGCCGTGCCCGTCGACGGCGGAGGCCACCGCGCCTTGTACGCTGTTGACGATCAGCCGTGGCGTGAAGTGCACCGTTTGCGGCGCGGCGGAATTGTTCGACGACGGAAAGCTCCACGAATCGACGCCGAAATGGGTCATCGAAATAATCCGGTGCTGGGCGAGATCGGCGGGTTCCTTGAGGCGCGGGTGTTTGGCGAGATAGCGCGGGGCGGCAACCACCACGCGGCGTACTTCGCCTACCGGCATCGCGATCAGCGTCGAATCGGCCAGGTGGGCAATGCGCAGCGCGACGTCGATCCCTTCGTCGATCAGGTTGGCGGGGCGGTCGAGCAGGTAGAGGCGCGCGGTGACCTCCGGATACTGGTCCACAAACTCGTCGAGTAACGGACGCAGAAAGTCCTGACCGGCGGCCACGGGCGCGGTCAGCGTCAGCGTGCCGCGCGGCGCCGCGCGTTCGCCGGCAATCATCAGATCGGCTTCTTCGAGGTCGGTGAGGATTCGTCGGCACGAGGCGGCGTAACGCTCGCCGGCTTCGCTCAGCTTGATCGTGCGCGTGGTGCGATGCAGTAGCGCCATGCCGACGTGCGCTTCGAGAAACGCGATGGCCCGGCTCACGGCGGCGGGCGAGCGGCCGAGGCGCCGGCCCGCCGCGGCAAGGCTGCCTTCGTCGAGGGCGCAGACGAACACCTTCATCGCATCGATTCGATCCATCGCCGGTCAGCCTTCAGGGGAGGGTCGAGGTGGCGTCGTCGTGCCGGGCGGAGCCGAGCGTCTCGACAAGAAAATCGACGAAGCGCCGTACTCGCAACGACACATGGCGCTTGTGGGGATACAGCAGCACGAACGGCCGCGAGGCGCCGCCGAACGCCGGCAAGACTTCCACCAGACCGCCCGCCGTCAGGTCCCGCTCAACCACGAAACGATACGTCTGGAACAGTCCCGCGCCGCAGCGCGCCAACGTCACGCCACCGAGTACGTCGCCCGCGCTCGAATAACCGCCGTCCGTGAAATGCTCCTGCATGTGCTCCCCGTCTTTGAACAGCCAGGGAATTTTGCGGCCACTGCTCGGCAGGTCGAACTGGATGCAATCGTGGTGCGTGAGGTCGTCGACCGACCTGGGCATTCCGGCTCGCGACAGATAAGCGGGACTGGCCACCACGACCAGTTCCGCGTCCTCGAGCTTGCGGGCAATCAGATTTGATTCACCCGGCGCGCTGCCGCGAATCGCCAGATCGAAGCCTTCTTCGGCGAAATCGATGTTGCGATTGCTGATGTGGACGTCGACGTGCACCTGCGGATGTTGTTCGCGGAACGCCGGCAGGATGGGCAGCACGCGATAGTGCGCGTAGGGTGTCGGCATGCTGATGCGCAACACGCCGGCGGCGGCGGACTGCTGGCCGGTCGCTTCGCGCTCCGCGTCGAGGAGTTGTCCGAGCGCCTCGCGGCAACGCTCGTAGTATGTTCTACCCGCGTCGGTCAGCCGGATACGGCGCGTGGTTCTGACGAAGAGCCGCACCTCCAGGCGCTCCTCGAGCCGCGATACCGAGCGGCTCACCGCCGCAGGCGTGACGCCGGCCGCGGTGGCGGCGTCCGTAAAGCTCTCCAGTTCCGCGGCGAGACAGAACAGCTCGATACTGCCCAGCATCAAGTCGTCGAATTGACGCTTACTGGTTCGTTCGATGATCCGCGGGCTATTCATTACTTGGCGTATCAAATGAATTTGACATGGACGTATTTATCGACGCGAGTGGCATAAGTATAGTGAGTTACGTGGGAGCGGGACAGACATCGGGACGCCCCGCGGTGCCTGTGGATGGCGGACCGACTGCCGGCCGCTGGCAATCCCCTGTCGAACTTGGGCCAACTGAAAGGAGTGCATCATGCCGTACATCAAGATCGAGGTGACGCGCGAAGGTGTCACGCGTGAACAGAAGAACGAGTTGATCAAGGGCGCCACCGATCTTATGGTGCGCGTGTTGCACAAGGACCCTGCAGCCACTTTTGTCGTGATCGAGGAAGTCGATACGGACAATTGGGGCTGGGGCGGTGAATCGATCACAGACATCCGAGCACGGCAGCGCTGAGCGCGTTGCGATTTCAAGGGGCTGAGGACATGAAGGACTCTCCGAATCTGCTCGCCCGGTTGGGCGTTGCCTTGCCGATCATCCAGGCGCCGATGGCGGGCGTGGGTACGCCGGCGCTGGCGGCGGCGGTATCGAATGCGGGCGCACTGGGCTCGCTCGGTGTCGGTGCGATGAACGCGCAGAGCGCGCGGGCGGCGATCCACGAAATTCGTGCGTTGAGCAGCAAGCCGTTCAATGTCAATGTGTTTACCCACGCGCCGGCCATTGCCGATCCCGTTCGGGAGGCGCGTTGGCTCGAGTATCTGGCGCCGCACTTCGCGCGCTTCGGCGCGAAACCGCCCGCGGCGCTGCGTGAGATCTACACGAGTTTTGTCGAAGATGACGCGATGTTCGAGATGCTCCTCGACGAGCGTCCGGCGATGGTCAGCTTTCACTTCGGCTTGCCGTCGGCTGCGAAAATCGCGGCGTTGCGCGAAGCCGGAATCGTGCTGGTGGCGAGTGCCACGAACCTCGACGAAGCCGCTCAGATCCATGCGGCCGGACTGGACGGCATCGTTGCGCAGGGCGCCGAGGCGGGCGGTCATCGGGGCAATTTCGACCCCTCCGTACCGGACGAATTGCTTGGCACCATGGCGCTCGTGCGGCTGATTGTTCGCGAGATTCCGCTGCCTGTGATTGCGGCCGGCGGCATCATGGACGGCGCGGGCATCGCGGCTGCGTTGGCGCTGGGCGCACAGGCTGCGCAACTCGGCACTGCATTCGTGGCATCGCCCGAATCGGCTGCGGATGCTGCGTATCGTGCCGCGCTGCTGAGTCCCGACAGCCGCACGACGTTCATTAGCGCGATTTCTGGACGGGCGGCGCGCGGCATCGAGAACCGCTTCAGTGAGTTGGGCGATGATCCAGCGCGCCCCGCGCTGCCTGACTATCCGATTACTTACGACGCCGGCAAGGCCTTGCATGCGGCCGCGAAAGCGCAGGGAAGCGCTGAGTATGCGGCTCAATGGGCAGGACAAGCCGTGCGGCTTTCACGTGCGATGCCGGCGGCGGAACTGGTTGAGACGCTAGTTCGTGAGATCCGTGAAGCGCAAACGAAGGGGTGATGCCGAGCGTTTAATCCGCAGTCGCGTCCACAGCCACTCGCTCACCAATTGTCCCGCATCGGAATTGAGTCAACCGAGCCAGTCGCCAGCGCAAGCGCCGCCGCTGCGGATAACGAACTGCTGTAACTATCGGCGTCCGCGTTCTTCGCTGCCAGCAATTGATTCTGCGCAAGCAGCGCGTCGGTGACCGAGCCGACGCCGTGCCGATAGGCATCGAACGCGGCGTCATACGTCGTTTGCGCGGCGGCAAGCAACTCTTTCGACGCAGCCTGTGCGGCGAGACTCGTCTGCAGCGTATTCTGCGCGGCGACGATTTGCCGAACCGCTTCCTCGCGGCTTCGGGTGAGACGGGTCGACGCGCTGTCGGCATCGTTGCGCGCTTGCGCGAGCACGGCCGATCTCAGGCCGCCGTCATACAGCGGAATCGTTACGCCGACGATCACGCTGCCGCCGTAACGACCGCCGCTCAGGTTCACCGTCGGCAGTTGCTGGCCGATGGCCGGCACCGCCGAAATCGATGAACTGCCGGTGTTGTACGCGCCATTCGCCGAGAGGAATACCTTCGGCATGAAGTCCGACTCGGCCGCTTTCACTTTCGCCAGATTGACCCGCTCGGCTGCATAGGCGCTCAACACGTCCGGGCGTCGAGCGATGGCGGACGACACGATCCGGTCGATCGAGTCGTTCGTGATCGCCGGGAGCGTGTGCGCCGGCATCTCGGCGATCCTGGGTTTCGACAGCGGAGAAATCCCCATCGCGGCGATCAGCGCGAGATAACTGTTGCTTTCGGCACCCTGCGCCTGGACGAGCGCGAGCCTGGCCTGCGCGCGATTCTGATTAGCCTGCGCGACTTCGATGACCGTGCCGACGCCATGTTTGTAGCGCGACTGTGCGGCAGTGAGGATCGCTTCGGCGTTGTCGAGGCCTTGTTGTGTCGTGACGATGCGGGCGCGCGCGGCTTGATACGTGTAGAACGCGACGCTGACGTCGAAGATCACCTGTTGGTGAACGGCCGTGAAGGCGATGTTCGCCATCACCGAGGCCTGCGACGCGGCCTCGACACGCGCGGCGCGTCCGCCGAAATCGAACAGCAGCCATTGCAACGCGACCACCGAAGTCATGCCGTGCCCTGTTGCGGTCGACGACGAATCGCCAAGCACGGACGTCTCCGAATTATGAAAACCGGCGTATTGTCCCATCGCCGCGACCGACAATTGCGGGAGGTACGCGCTCTTCGCGATGCCGGCCGCGAGTGCGACGTTGCGGGCGTCGTTCCAGGCGATGCGCGTTAGCGGATTCGCCGACTCCGCAAGGTCGATCAGTTCGGGTAGGTCGTATGCATGCGCCTGCTCGAGTGCCGGCGGAGGTGGCACGGCAGCGAGTGCGGGATTGGCGGGGAGCTGGTAGCTGTGTGCAGCGGTAGTCGAGGGCGCTGAGCTAGCCGATGCAGCTGAAGCAGCCGAAGCCGAAGCCGAAGCCGAAGCCGAAGCCGGTCCCGGCACGATGGCGCCCGCCGCATCCGTCTGCGGTTGCCACGGACGATCGGGACTATCCGGCGCCATGTCCAGCGATGACGTGGCGCATCCTGCCAAACCCGCTGCGGCCAGGATCGCCAGTGCGAATGAAGGGTTAAGCCGGCGCATGAGTCGCGAGTCCCTTCGCTGCGTCGTCCGACGCAGCGTGTTCGAGTTGAGTGAGGCGTGCATCGCCGAGGCGTAGCAAAGCGGTGCGTGTGTCGTCGTTGGCTGCGGCTTCCGGTAAAGCCGCATCTGGGGCGACGGGTAAAGGCGTGACCTTGGCGCCGGTTTCAGCCGACGGCATCGGAAGCCCGTCCATGGCCCGCTTGATCCAGCCTTCAATCGCGGCATCGCCTGGTCGACGTTCCGCAAGCAGGAACATTGGCCCTTCCAGCGCATCGAGCTTAGCCAGCGCGCTGCGGCGTTCGGCGATCCACTGCGCTTCGGGGCGAACCCACGACGGCTCGTAATGCATCAACGCGATGTCCTGTTCCAGTGCGCCGCATTGAGCCATGGCGCTCGCGGCCTGCGCCCGGCGCGTGACGGCATCCGGCAGCGCCACCAGTCGTTCCCATTGCTGCCGCAGTGCGGCGAGCCCGGTGTCGATGCGCGCGGCCACGGTGACCGGCCACACGCGCGTGAAAACCAGATAGACGACCACGTTGCCAATCAGTATCCCGATCGTGCGATCCCGAGCGACCGTCAGATCGTAGCCAGGCGCCGCGCCCTGCAACACGCACATGAAGAACACCAGGGCGATCTGGAAACCGGCGTACGCCATCCGTGGCGAACCGAACGCGATCCACGCCGACAGCCATGCACCGACCAGTACGAGCGTCATCAACCCGGCGACGGACGTCAGCACGGGCGTGACGAACACGATCGCCGCGATACCCAGGAGCGCGCCCACCAGACACCCGGCGATCCGCAGTGTCATCTTCTCGACGGTTTCAGCGGTGGTACCAAGCGACACCATGTAGACCGTGATGAAGCAGGTGTGAATACCGGGCCAGTTGATCTGCGAATAAAGCAGATAGCAGAACATGGCCGCCACGGTGGTTTTCAGCGCGTAGCGGACGTGTTCGGGATTGGTGAATGCATCCGGCAGGAAGAACCCGCCGCCCTTGGCGGCGGGGGGCGGCGTGGGTTCGGCTTTGACTTGAGCTTGAGCTTGAGCTTGAGCTTGGGGTTGGGCTTCGGTTCGCGCGGCGGTTGCGACTTTGCCTTCGGCATCAGTTTGCGCCTGGGTTCGCGCATCGGTTTCAGTTTTGCCTGCGCCATCGACATCTGCCTGCGCCTCGACCACGGCGAAGCGCGTGATCGCATCGTGCAGATCCTCGACGACGATCCGCGCGAGCGGCGTCAGTTCGGCCCCGCTGGGCAGCTTGAGTTCGATGTCGATTGGATACCCACCTGCCTCAAGCATCTGCGCCATGTTCTCCAGTGTCTCGGCAACAGGCGCGGCGAACGATGCCGGCAGCCGTCCCGAAGAGTCGCGCACGGCGAGATCGGCCGCGACCAGAATCGCCAGCGTCGACGACACGGCTTGCCGCAGCGGCCCGACATCATCACGCACCGACGACCCGTCAACGACCGAGAGCTTGAGCCAGGTGCCGATTTCCGCGTCGCCCTCGCGCAGACATGCGCTGAGTTCGTCGGCGGTTGCCTCGGGTTCCACCAGGCTCTGCGCCGCGAGTCGCAGACGTTTCGCCAGTGCGCGCCCGGCCAGCTTCCGTGGCGACGGCGCGATCAACAGGTTGACGCCAATCGAGATCCCAACCGGAATCGCGACCATCAGCCAGACGTAGAGCAGGGCGCGCGTCGCCACTTCACCGAACGGTACGCTGCCGAGTTCGTCGAGTGCAAAGCCGACGATCATCGCGAGGATCGCGCCCACCGGCCGCAGTTTGCTCGCCGAGGTGACGAACAGCAGACCGAAGGATAGCCCCGTGATGCACGCAACTCGCCACATGGGATCGTCGAGCGCGAACATGGCCACCACCGTGACCAGGCCGATCATCAGCGTGACCAGCACCAGCAGCGCCGAGCTCAGCATCACGCTCAGCACCCGGTCGGGCCGGTTCAGGAAGAACACGACATAGGCGGAGATCGCGGCTTCCGGCGTGCCGTATGCGCTCGTCACGAACGCCGTCAGCGCGCAGATCAGCGCGATGCGCGTCGCCATCGCCGCGCGCCCGGGATAGGGCGCCAGCAGCTTCAGGATGTCGGCGGGGCCCGGTCGGGCAAGATCACCGGCAGGCTGCGCCATGCCGGACCTCGACTATCGCGCTCGCACCGATCCGCACCAGCCGGGCGGCCGGCTCGTCGAGCCGCACACGCACGGGAAAGCGCTGGGCGACTCGCACCCAGTTGACGGACTGCTGCACGATCGGCAAGGTGCGCGGCAGATTGATACGGTCGGAATCGGCCACGCCCGCGCCGATGCCGATCACTTTGCCGTGGATCGCCTGGCTGCGGTCGATCATCGAATAGACGGTCGCACAGTCGCCTGGCTCGATCCGAGCGAGCGCGCCTTCGCGGAAGTTGGCGACGGCGAACCATTCGTCCGCATGGACGAGCGTGAAGATCGATTGATGCGGCGCGATCGTCTCGCCCGCCAGCACCGACAGCCCCGTGACGAAGCCATTCTGCGGCGCGCGCACGACGGTGTCCTCGAGGCCGCGCTGCGCAAGCGCGAGGGCGGCCTCGCGTGCATGCACCGAGGCGATGGCGCCCGCTTCGTCGCCGATCGTCTGCGCGGTGGCCTGCTTCTGCTCCTGCGCCTGCTTCAGCGACAACGCCGCGTCACGCTGGGCGACCTGCGCCTGATCCAATTGCTGAACCGGGACATAGCCCTTCGCCACGAGCGGCGTGAGCCGCTCGACGGTGCGGGTTGCCAGTTCGTAGTTGTGTGCCGCTTTGCCGGTCTGGTCGCCGGCGATAACTGCCGTGGCGCGCTCGCCGACAATCGACCGGCGTCGCGTGTCGAGCGACGCGCGGGCCAGTTCGAGGTCGGCCTGCGCTTGCGCGACTGCGAGCCGATAAGGCACAGGATCGATCTCGAAGAGCACGTCGCCCTTTGCAACCCGCTGGTTTTCTTCCACCGGCAGCCTGATGATCCGGCCGCCGACCGGCGACGCGACGTGCACGACGTCGGCATCGATCGTCGCGTCGTCCGTTGACGGAAACCGGGTGGTCCGGTCATAGCCGTACCAGGCCGCCGCGAGGCCGACTACGACGATGACGCCCGCGATCACGCGGCCCTTGACGGAGGCCTTCCGCTTGCCGGCGATTTTCATAGAAGTTGTCCCGTTCCCGAAAGCCAGCAGAGCACGCCGACCGTCAAACCGATCGCCAGGCAGACGGAGAGTTGAAGCGGAACGATCTGCGCCCACCCCGTGGACACGAAGATCCGATGGGCGACCAGTGCGCCGATGAGTCCGACCACCGCGCTCAACAGCCAGAGCGGAAAGTAGGCGCCGAAGATTTCATACGACGGCGCACCGCGCAGCGTGCACCCCTGCAAGGACAGGCTAAGGGCAGCGACGGCCGAAAGATACCGCGTGCGGAGCACGATCGGGTCGCAGGCGCTTCTTTGATTTGGTTTGAACGGCATTGCGGCGTCGCGAGGTGAGTGAATACGTGGCGGAAGCAACCAAATTACCGGCACTTTACCAGCGCTGCAGTGTCGTTTCGATGTTTTCCGCTCTCGCACGCATTTATCTGTTCCGGGCAGCGCCTGACTATCTACCGTCTCCAATGAGCCATCGGTAGTAAGCATTGTCCGGGTCCGAGCGGACAGCATTGCCGATGTCCTGTGCCCACGCATCCCGATCGCCTTTATAGGCATCCAGCCCGGCCAAATAGAAACTCTGCAATGCACCGCGCGACTGCTCCATCTCAGCGCGGAACGCATCGTCGGCGCCCTGCAATGGCGGCGCGGTGTGAAGCGCGAGCAGGTGCGCCAGCGTCGTCGGAAATGCGTCGTGGCGAACCCACGTGGCGTACTCGATGCGCGGTTGGTCGTCCGTGACCGGCTGGGCGTCCGCGGCGTAGTACTCGAGGCCGGCGCGGTCGGTGATCCAGGTAGCGAGCAGCGCCGCCGGCGACGCAATGCCGACTTCGCGCAACGCCGCGGCGACCTGCGGTTGTGCAAAGCGCGCCTCTATCCGCGGCACGTCCAGTTCGAGCGGCTGCATTGAGCCCACCAGCATCATCTCGTGCAACTCGGTGGTCCACAGCGCGGCGTGCGGAAACACCTGGATGAAGCTCTGGATCAGCGAGCGCGTGTCCTCTTCATTCTGTGTCGGCAACGGCAGCCATTGCGCGACGATGCCACCTTGCTGCAGACGCGACGCCGCCAGACGATAGAAATCCGACGAGTACAGATTGACCACACCCGCGGCCGACGGCGGCGGCGGTTCGAGCGTGATAAGGTCATAGCGTTCGGCGTTGCGCAGCAGTTCGCGCCGTCCGTCGCGCATCCGGATGTCCATGCGGGCATCGGTGCTCATGCCGTAGTTGCCCTTGAACTGCGGCGCGGCGCGCACGACGGCCGGCAACAGTTCGGCGACCGCGCGGTGTTCAAGCCCAGGCCAGGTCAGCAGCGCGCCGCCGGTAATGCCGGTGCCGAGTCCGATCACCAGCGCCGTGCGCGGCGTCTCGCGATGAATGATCAAAGGCAGCAGCGCTTGCAGGCGCATATATCGCAGCGACGCCATCGTGTCGCCGGAGTTGGAGACGCCCTGGATATAGAGCCGCCGGAATTGTCGCTGGCCGGCGTTCTGTTCGACGACCGCCACCGTGCCACCCGCACTCTCTTCGTAGAAGGTCAGATTGCCGCCGCGCGATTCGGCGAGCAGCGTGGCGAGCCGGTCGGATGGCGTCGCGATCACGGTGACGAGCGTCAGCACGACGAGGACAGGCACGCTCCAGCGCGCGAACGGCCGCACCTCCGAGCCGCGCAGCACGGCGGCCAGACTCACTGCGCCCGCGAGAACGGCAAGCGCTGCGAGTGTATGAACGACGCCCAACTGCGGCACGAGCACGAAACCGGTCAACAGAGTGCCGGCGATCCCGCCTGCGGTATTGAGCGCCACCACGGCGCCGACGTCGCGCCCCGTGTGCCGGTTGTCCACGTTCAGACGCAACGCAAAAGGGAACGCTGCACCCAACAGGAGGGTAGGAACGAAGACGACGCACACGGCCGCCACGGCGAACCCTGCGCACATGGCCGTTAGCAGACTGCCGGTGGCGCTGAGTGCGGCTTCTCGCGCGAGGCTTTGCCAGTGCAGCAGCCCGTTGCTCAGCACGGCGATCTCGAGCAGCGCGACCAGTCCGGCCGACACGATCAGCACGGCAAACGCGCCCCACGGATCGCGCGCCCGATCGGCGTAGCGCGACACCAGCGCGCTACCGAGCGCGAGGCCCAGCAGATAGGTTGCAAGCACCACGGCGAAGGCGAAACTGCGGGTGCTGATGAATTGCACGATCACCTGCGACCACACCACCTCGTAACCGAGCGCGACGCCGCCGGCAAGCGAGTAGAGCATGAGCGCGAGGCGAGCTTTTGAGGCGAGCGCGGGTTGTTGAGTCGACACGGCAGAATCATGTGCGTCGTTGCGGGTAGTGTCGGCAGCAACCGAGGACAACACGTCATGCGTAACGTCCACCGCAGACTGTCCCGGCGCGATGGCCGATGAAGACACCCCAACAACCGACACCAAAGCCCGTTGCGTGCGTCCCACCAGCGCGGCAACAAGCGCCGCGCCAGCATTCAGCGCGGCAGCGACAAACGCACAGCCCTGCACGCCGAGCGATGGAATCAGGACAAAACTCGCGGCCAGCGTGCCGGCAATCGCGCCGGCCGTATTAGCCGTATAGAGACGGGCACCGGAGCGCCCCATCTGAGCGGCGGCGGGGCACAGCGCGCGCATCAGCACCGGCAGCGTGCCGCCCATCAGGACGGCAGGCAAGCCAACGAGGACAAAGGGCAATGCCCAGGCAGGCGGTCCGATCCGATCTTGCAACGAAGCGAACGGCGCGGCGGCATGTGGCAGCATCCACGTGCTGGCGAGCGCTAGCACCAGCACACCGGCTTCAAGCAGCGCATATAGACGTAAGGGCCGCGCGAGCCGGTCCGCGAGTCTGCCGAAGACCCAGCCGCCCACTGCAAGGCCCGCAAAAAAAGCGCTGACACCAGTCGTGACGGCTTGCACCTCCACGCCGACCACAAGCGCGAGTTGCTTGATCCACAGGACCTGGTAAATCAGCGATGCCGCGCCCGAGATAAACAGGAGCAGCACCGGCCAGGCGATCGGCAAGCTGGGGCTGGCCGCTTCTTTCTGCGGAGCGTGCAAGGGTGCATCGTCGCGACGCTGTGCGCGTTCATGTGCGCGGCGCTCACGGCGTGAGCTTTTGGCACGGTTGGCCAGCGTTTGGGTCATGGGATGAAGTGCGTTGGGATAGTGTGAACTGAACTGAATATAAATGCTCTGGATCGGCGCGACGCGTCTTGCGCGAAACCGAAAAGTTGCGCCCACCGGCCGAAGCCGGCAGGCGCAACCGCACTACGTCTTACTCGAGTCCGCGCTTCTTGAAGGACTCGTCGATCTTCTTGTCGACCTGCCGACGTACACCGTCCACGCTGAAGCTCGCGGGCCGCTGGCTCGGCGGGTAGTCGACGAAGGTCTGCAGGAACGTCGACGCTTTCAGTGTGGCGATGCCGTTCAGGTAAACATTCTTCGTGACCCAGTCGTTGTACTGATCCGACGTGATGTCCGCCCGTTCATAAGGATCCATGCGCAGGTTGAACAGCTTCGGCAGACGCAGGCAGACAAGCGGGTCCTGCCAGATATTCAGGTTGCCTTTCGCGCGCTGCTCGCAGAACACCGCCTTCCAGGCATTGCCGTCCTGATCCCAGCGCATGGCCACCAGATCGCCATCGTCGTCGAAATAGTAGAACTCGCTGCGAGGGTCCTTGGTTGTTTGTCCTGTCAGGAACGGTAGCTGGTTATATCCGTCGAGGTGATTCTTGAAACTCGCACCGCCCGCTTTAGGCGCCCACCCCTTCAGGAGACGGTCCTTGACGCCAGCGTCGCCAGCAGCCGCAAGCAGTGTCGGAAACCAGTCGAGCCCCGAGAACATCTCGTTGGACGTTGTGCCCGGTTTGATATGCCCCGGCCATCGCACCATGGCCGGCACACGGAACGCGCCTTCCCAGTTGGAGTCCTTTTCGCTACGGAACGGCGTTGTTGCCGCGTCGGGCCAGGAGAACTGATTCGGTCCGTTGTCCGTTGTATAAATGACGATGGTGTTCTTGGAGATATTCAGATCGTCCAGCAGTTTGAGCAGTTTTCCGACATCCTGATCGTGCTCCCACATGCCGTCGCCGTATTCGTTGCCGGGCATGCCGCTCTTGCCTCTGAATTCAGGCCGCACGTGCGTGAAGACGTGCATGCGCGTGAAGTTCATCCACACGAAGAAGGGCGTGCCGGTCTTGACCTGCTTGCGGATGAATTCTTCCGCGTGAGCGCCGGTTTCGTCGTCGATGGTTTCCATGCGTTTGGCCGTGAGCGGGCCCGTGTCCTGAACCTTGCCGTCCGAGGTGCTATGAATCACCCCGCGCGGCGAGAAGTTCTTCACGTACGGGTCGTTCTTGTCCTTTGGCCAGTACTCACGCTCGGGTTCTTCCTCGGCGTTCAGGTGATACAGGTTGCCGTAGAACTCGTCGAAACCGTGATTGGTCGGCAGGTACTCGTTCTTGTCGCCAAGGTGATTCTTGCCGAACTGACCGGTCGCATAGCCGAGCGGTTTGAGCGCCTGGGCGATCGTCATGTCGGTCTTCTGCAGGCCGACCGGTGCACCTGGTGCGCCGACCTTGGAGAGTCCGGTACGCAACGGCGTCTGTCCGGTGATGAAGGACGAACGCCCCGCCGTACAGCTATTCTCGGCGTAGTAGTCCGTAAAGATCATCCCTTCGTTGGCAACCCGATCGATGTTCGGCGTCTTGTAACCCACCACGCCGCGCGAGTAGGCGCTGATGTTTGTCTGCCCGATGTCATCGCCGAAAATCACAAGGATATTCGGCTTCGCCGAAGTCTTGGCGGCGGGTTGTTGTGGTGCACTGGTCGCGGGTGCCGCAGCTGGTTTGGCCGGCGCCTGAGTCTGCGCAGGCGCGTTGATGGATGGAAGAATCAATGCACTGAGCGCGGCGAGGACGATTACTGTCGCCCCGGCCGCGTAGCGTCCCTTTCGCTGGAACATTCTCATCGTGTTGCTCCAATGGAGTTGCTTTGCGGTTCACCCGCCGCGCGTTCCCTGCGTGCCGGGTTGCCTCGTAGCGGCCGCAACCTGCACGCGGCTCGCGCTCTCACGCGTGCATCTACTGCTTTGGTGCGGGATAGATGGTTTGCCAGTCGTCCTTCATGCTGACCACGGTCCAGCCGTCGGCGATCGCTTCGTCCCAGGCCTTGTCGAGCTTGCCGATCTTCGAGGTGCGGTCGTACGCGAATTCGCGTACGGCGTCGTCGTGATGCACCAGCAAGGCGAGGTGCGGGCCGCTGCCTGATGCTGTGTACTGCAGCATCTGCAGATCGCCGTCCGAATTGCCGAATGCGAGAATGGGCTTGCGGCCGATGTTTCGATAGATGCCGACAGGTTTGCCGGGACCGTCGTCGACGAAATCGAGTTTCGGCTGGCGCACCAGCACAGGCTGGCCGTTACGCATCTGGTATTGCACCACCTGGCTCGAGCCGACCACCTGCTCGGGCGGAATGCCGTACGCCTTTTCCGCCCACGGCCGCATGAATTCGATGGTGCCGCCCGACACGATGAAAGTCTTGAAGCCGTTGGCGCGCAGATAGGAAAGCAACTCCAGTTGCGGTTGATAGACGAGTTCGGTGTAAGGGCGACTGAATTTCGGATGCCGGGCGCTGGCCAGCCAGTTACGGATGGTCTTATCGTAGTCGTCCACGGTCATGCCGCTATTGGCGACGGCGATCAGTTGCAGCAGCTGTTTCTCCTGACTCGCCAACGCGGCATAGTCTTTGGCGACCAATGCCTTGAAGGCCGGATTGTTCTTCCACTCGGGATGCTTCGGTGCGGCTGCTTTCACCTGGTCGAGCATGAAGGCGAACTGGAAGTACAGCGGCTGCTCGCTCCATAGCGTGCCGTCGTTATCGAATACGGCGATGCGCTGGGCAGGCGGCACGTAATTCGGTGAACCTTCGCGGGTGACATCGGCGACGAATTTCTGGATCGTCTGTTTTGCTGGTCCGTCACGCCATGAGGGCAGTGCGGCAGCAGAGCTGACTGCCGTCGGCGTTGCTCCGTTCGTGCCGCCAGCCGACGTGCAACCGGCGGAGCATAGCGCGACACCGAGCGCGACCAGGGCGACGCCGAGCGCCGACCTGAACGCAGGGCGCATCGAACTCGCAGTACGTCTCGACCACCTCGATTGATAGATCGACTGCATCCGACCTCCATTCCGATCGCACACTTCCATGACCCGCGAGCGACAGCACGCGAGAGAAACGGGTACAGCTCGAAAGGGCAGCGCGCCCTAGCTTCCGTCTGCGTTTGCGGCGCGATCCGACGCCTGACGTGCCAGTGGTTGCTTCCAGGTGTCTTCGTCCATCACGAGACGAAAGCCGAGATGCGACATGCTGTTGTAGGGGTCGGTGCCGCGCCGTGCGCTAGGGCGGTAGCTTAGGCAGTAGGCTTCGTTGCAAAGGAACGAGCCGCCGCGCGTCACCCGCTTCGGTGCGTCGACGGGGACGCCCTGATCGGCCGGATCCCAGGAATCGCGCGGACCGATCGGGTTGTCGATCGTGCTGGTGCTCACCGCTTCACGCCGGAATTGGTCGGCGCGATACCAGTCGGCCACCCACTGCCAGGCGTTGCCGGTCATATCGGAAAGTCCGTAGCCATTCGCCGGAAAAGTGCCGACCGGACTCGTGCCGAGTGCGCCACCCGCCTTCGGGCTGACCACAGGGAACGCCTGCGGCTCCTGGCCTTGCCAGACGTTGGCCATCTGCCTGCCATCCGGCGCGAATTGATTGCCCCAGGCGTAAGTGGCCTGCTCGAGACCGCCACGCGCGGCGAATTCCCATTCGGCTTCGGTGGGCAGTCGTTTGCCGGCCCATTTCGCATAAGCCTGTGCGTCTTCGTAGGAAACCTGAACAACCGGGTGATCGTCTTTGCCGATGATGTTGCTGTCCGGCCCGGTGGGGTGGCGCCAGTTCGCGCCGGGCACGTAGCGCCACCACTGCGAATAGTCTTCCAGCGGCACGGGGTGATTGGTGCCGACGAACACCATCGCGCCGGCCACCATCGCGCTGTCAGGCGGACGCAGCGTGTCAGGCGGCAACTGCACCTTCAGGGTGTCCCAGTCGGGTTTCTTCTCAGCGGTGGTGACGTAGCCGGTGGCTTCTACGAATTTACGGAATTCCGCATTGGTCACGTGATGACGGTCCATCCAGAAACCATGCACGCGCACCTTGTGGGCGGGACGCTCGTTGGGCTGCGCTTGCTTCGAGTCGCTGCCCATCAGAAATTGTCCGCCGGGAACCCATGCCATGCCGAGCGGGCCGTGCGTTCCGTCGCCGTAGACAACTTGGGGATGAGCTTGAGTGCGCGAGGCGAAAGCCCAACTCACCGCCGCGCCGACACATGCAGGAAGCATGACGAGAAGCACGCCCCACAGGAGCAGCTTGCGATAGCGCGCGGTGGGTGCTGAAGTTGCGGAAGGCGTGCCTGTAGAGCGGGCAGCCGTTACCGTGCCACGTTTTCCTGAACTCATCATCTCTTCTCTCACGCAGGTGAAGCTGCTGGCCCTTTAGCAAACATGGGCAGCTCTCTTTTGCACTCAAGCGAAACTTAGCGATACAGAATAACGATTTACGCCGGTAACAAATACGCAGGATACAGCTTAACAAAACGTAAGACGCAGGCTAACAATTTTTCAAACACATTTCACGCATTTTTTTGGGTAGGTGCGAAACTTTGACGGAATTGCGCGTGTGCATTAACGTGTCTGGCGGCAAGCGTTGGCATCCAGGTTGTTCCACCAACCAATGATTGGGGAAATCGAGAGCTATGCGCGAAACGATCTTGCGTTTCGAATCGAGTGTCAACGAAGCGATAGTGGGCCAGCAAGCGGTTGTCCGGCAGGTATTGATTGCGTTACTCGCAGACGGCCACGTACTGCTCGAAAGTCTGCCCGGACTCGCCAAAACGCGTACCGTCAAAGCCATTGCCACGCGTCTTGCTGCCACTATGAGCCGCATTCAGTTCACCCCCGATCTGTTGCCATCCGACATCACCGGCGCCGAAACGCTGCTGCAAAGCGGCACGGAACGCACGCTCAGCTTTCAGCCTGGGCCTATCTTCGGCAATCTGATTCTCGCGGATGAAATTAACCGCGCGCCAGCCAAGGTTCAATCCGCATTATTGGAAGCCATGGAAGAGCGGCAGATTTCCGTTGCAGGTAAAACGCATCGAATGCCGGACCTGTTTCTTGTCATGGCAACACAGAATCCGATTGAGCAGGAAGGCACCTATCCATTGCCTGAAGCGCAAATGGACCGGTTTCTTCTTAAAGTGCTAATTAGCTATCCGTCGCCACAAAGCGAAGTCGACATGTTGCGATTGCTGCGGCGCGAAAACAACGAGGCGAACGACACGCCCGCTGTTCTCGCCCAGGATGTCATTTTCGCGGTGCGCGAAGAAATCAGCCATATCGCAGTGGCGCCGGCGATGGACGACTACATTGTGTCGCTCGTCAATGCGACCCGGCATGGTAGGGAGCTCGACGCCGACCTCGGCAAATGGATCGAAATCGGCGCGAGTCCGCGCGGTTCGATCGGCCTCGATCGGGCGAGCCGCGTTCAGGCCTGGTTGCAGAACCGCAAATTCGTCACGCCCGACGACGTGCGCGCAGTCGTTCATCCGGTACTGCGGCATCGGTTGATCCTCTCTTACGACGCCAATGCCGAGAACATCAGCGCCGACGCCGTTATCGACCGGCTGATCGAAAAGGTTGCGGTGCCGGCCTGACGCCTGGCGCAACATAAGTATCGTCGCATCGACGCGGGAGATCGCCGTGGTCTTGATGTCCGAATCTGCAAGCGCTGCGACTTCAGCAGATGGCCGCGTCTACATCGACGCGGCGCATCTGGCGAAGCTCGAGTTTCATGCCCACGGGCTGAGCTTTGTTGCGCCGGCGCCGGTATCGAGCGTGCTGTCGGGCAGTCACGCATCGCGATTGCGCGGACGTGGGCTCAATTTCGAAGAAATCCGCGCTTACCTGCCGGGCGACGATGTCCGTCATATCGACTGGAAGGTCTCGCTGCGTCTCGGCAAGCCCCAGGTTCGCGCTTATACGGAAGAGCGGGACCGGCCGCTGCTCGTCGTAGTCGATCAACGCATGAGCATGTTTTTTGGGTCGCGTCGCGCGTTCAAGTCGGTGGTGGCCGCCGAAGTGGCGGCGCTTGCCGTGTGGATGGGTTTCACTGCCGGCGACCGTGTCGGCGGCGTGCTATTCAACGACAGCCAGGTCGTGCGGGTCAAGCCGCTGCGCAGCCGCAGCCGGATCAAGATGCTGTTCGGCGCGCTCGCCACGATGAACCGCGCGCTGCATGCCGAGAGTGAAGCACGCACCGATTACGGACAACTGGACGCTGCGCTCGAAGGCGTGCTCAAGCTGGCCGGTCACGACTACCTCATTTGCATCATCAGCGATTTTGCGGGGGCGAGCGAGCGCACGCGCAAACTGTTGCGGCAACTGTCGGCGCACAACGACGTTGTCGCGGCGATGATCTTCGATCCCTTGTGGCAGAGCATGCCGGAACACCGAGCGCTGGTGGTCAGCGAAGGCCGTCTGCAGGTTGAATTGCGGATCGAGCAGGAGCGGGTGAGGGCGCCGTTGTCGACCCTGTTCAGCGGCCGCACCGCGGAAGTAGCCGAATTGTTGCGTTCGAGCGGCGTGCCGCTGATGGCCCTGTCGACCGCGGAGCCGACGATCGAACAGGTGCGGCGGTTGTTCGGCGAGCGTGCGCGGCCTCCTACCGGGAGCGGCATATGAGCGCCCCGGCCGTTTCGGCGTTGGTACCGCCCGACACGTCCGGGCAACTTCAGCCCTTGCAGGAACTACCGCTACCGCAGACGGTGTCGTACGCGCCGCAAACCATAGGCTGGGTATTCGTCGGACTTTTACTGTTGATGCTGCTGGCGGTGGCGAGCTGGCTGGTCTGGCGACGGCGAGAGAAGCAGCGCTACCGGCGCGCGGCATTGGTGGAACTGGCGAGCATCGAGGCGAGCCTCGCCGCGACGCAAACGGATTACGCACAACGCGCGAGCGCGCTGGCGGCGATTCCTCGTCTCCTCAAGCGCACATCGCTGGCGGTCGCGCCACGCGAGCAGGTCGCCGCGCTCACCGGCGACGCATGGCTTGCGTTCCTGCAACGCACGCGCGGTCGCTTCGACGCAAAAAGCGAGGCGCTGCTGGCGCTCGCGAGTTATGCACCGCCCGACCAGGTTGCCGCTATTTCCGGGGATGAAGCCGCGACGCTCATCGGCCACACACGTGACTGGATCGAACACCATCATGTGGAAGTTTGATTTCCCGTGGATGTTCGCGCTGCTGCCTCTGCCGCTCTTCGTATGGTGGCTGGTGCCGGCCTATCGCACGACGGCCTCCGCAGTGCGGGTGCCGTTCTTTCACGAAATGGCGCACGCGGCAGGCGAAAAGCCGGCGCCGGGCGGCGTGCGGCTGCGCCGCAACTGGCTACAGCGTCTCTTGATGCCGCTCCTCTGGGCCTTACTCGTGATCGCCGCGGCCAAGCCGGCCTATGTCGAAGCGCCCATCGTGCGCGAAGAACCCGCTCGCGATCTGATGCTCGCGATCGATCTTTCCGGTTCGATGGCCACGCGCGATTTCGTCAATGCCGCCGGTGAGCGCATGGACCGTTTCAGCGCGGTGAAACGGGTAGTGAGCGACTTCATTGCCAAACGCAAAGGCGATCGCATCGGCCTCGTCGTGTTCGGTGACGCCGCCTATCCGCAGGCGCCGCTCACGCTCGATCATGAGGCCGTACAGGTGCTGCTCGATCAGATGCAGATCGGTATGGCCGGACCACGCACGGCTATCGGCGATGCGATCGGACTCACCGTCAAACTGATGACGAACTCGCAGGCTCAGGAGAAAGTGCTGATCCTGCTGACCGACGGCAACGACACCAGCAGCGCGATTCCACCCGAGCGCGCAGCGGAGATCGCGAAGAGCCACAAACTGGTGGTGCACACGATCGGCATCGGCGATCCGGACACCACCGGCGAAGACAAGGTCGATCTCGATGTGCTCGCGCGCATTTCGAGCATCACGGGTGGCCGGTCGTTTCGCGCGCTCGGCCGGCAGCAGGATCTCGCCGATGTCTATGCCACGCTAGACAAACTCACGCCTGAGAAAGTGAAGCGCGAAATCTATCGCCCGCAGCGCGACTTTTACTGGGTGCCGGCCGCTGCGGCTGTCGCGATTTTTGCGCTCTACCATGTGCTTGCGTTGCTGATTGCCGTGCTGCGCGCGCCAGGTCGCGAGGCGCGGCCTGAGCGGGCGACAACCGTGGAGGCGGGTCATGGAAATTGATCTGACCGCCTTCCATTTTCTGCGGCCGCTGTGGTTGCTTCTGCTGATTCCCGCCGCGCTCCTGCCGCTTTGCTGGTTTCGCCGCAACAACGTGCGTGCGCGTTGGCGCAATGTCATCGATCCTGCGTTGCTGGAACATCTGATTGTCGGCGATACGAAGCGCCGCGTGATTCAGCCGGTGCATACACTGGGGCTGCTGCTCGGCATCGGTGCGCTTGCTGCCGCGGGGCCCACTTGGCAGCAGGAACGTCCGCCGTTCAATCAGGATAAGGCGCCGCTCGTCGTCGTACTGGAACTCGCGCATTCGATGGACGCCACCGACGTCGCGCCCACGCGGCTCGAACGCGCCAAACAGAAGGTGCTCGATATCGCCCGGGCCCGCAAGGGCGCGCGTACCGGACTGGTCGTGTTCGCTTCGAGCGGCCATCTCGTCGTGCCGCCCACCGAGGACCCTGCCATGCTGGAGCTGTATGTGCCGGCGCTCTCGCCCTCGCTGATGCCGCGTGACGGCAAGAACGCGACCGCCGGTCTCGATGTCGCCGAGCGTCTGCTCGCGAACGATCCCGCTGCGGGCACGATCGTCTTTATGAGCGACGGCTTCGATACGAATCAGGCGGACGCGTTCGTGCAAAAAGCCAAGGCGATCCGTCATCAACTGCTGTGGCTCGCGGTCGGCACGGAGAACGGTGGGCCGATCCGCGGTCCCGACGGCATGATCGCAATGGACCCCGAAGGGCATCCGCTGATGGGTACGTTCGACGCCAACGCGATTCGTAAGGTGGCGGACGAAGCGAACATTCCGCTGGCCAGCATGCGCGTGGACGACGATGACGTGGTGTGGGTCCAGCATCGGGCGCAGGCCTACCTTGCGCAAGCGGAGGAATCGAAGATCGTGCCGCGTTGGAAAGAGTCGGGTTACTGGCTCGTCATTCCCGTATTGTTGCTCGCACTATGGGGTTTCCGGCGCGGTTGGAGCGTGAAGTGGCTACCCGTGGTGCTGATCTCGCTCGCTTTCAGCGCCGTGCCGCGCCATGTTCAAGCGGCCGAATGGCGCTGGGTCGATCTGTTCGCCACGCACGATCAGCAGGGCCGCTGGGATTTCGAGCACGGCGATTACAAGGCGGCCGCGCAACGCTTCGACGATCCGATGTGGAAGGGCCGCGCGCAATATCTCGCGGGCGACTATGCCGGCGCGCTCGAAAGTTTTTCGCATCTGAAGACGGCGCAAGCGTATTTCTACATGGGCAATACGCTGGCGCATCTGGACGACTTCGCTGCCGCCATCAAGGCGTATGACAACGCGCTCAAGATTCAGACCGCGCTGCGCGAGGCAGCGGCCAATCGGGCATACCTGCGGCGTTTGCTCGCAAAAGACCAGAAGGATGAAATGGATCCGGAGGAGGACGCACCTGACCAGGTGCAGACCGACAAAAAGAAAGGACGGGGTACGTCGACCATTATCGAGGGCGCATCGCGTCCGAGCGAAGAGGTCTGGATGCGCAATCTGAATACCTCGCCCGCGGTTTTTCTGCAGCAGCGTTTTTTGCAGGAAACCGAAGTAAAGGGAGCGAGCGCGCCATGACCGCGGCTTTCCTGCGGCTTCTACTACTGATCGCGTGGCTCGGCGTGGCTTGCGCTTCAGCGCCGGCCTTTGCCGACCCCGCGCCGCGCACGCTGGTCCGCGCGCATCTCGAGCCCACGGGACCGGTCGTTGCGGGCAGCGAGGTCAAACTTGTCGTCGATCTGCTGACAACCACGTGGTTTACCGAGGCGCCGAACTGGCCGCTCTTCACCGTGCCCGATGCGATCGTCAGCCTGCCTGACGAACAGGCGGACAATCTCTCGGAGGACATCGACGGTGTGCGCTGGTTCGGTGTGAGTCGCGCTTACCGTATTGCGCCGCAAGCGGGAAAGACATTCGACATTGCGCCGTTTGCCATCACCGTGTATCCGGGCGGCACGACTGCGCCTGTGCAGGTGATGACGCCCGCACTCAAACTCGTCGCGACGCTGCCGCCTGGCGCGGAAGGCATGAGCACCTTTTTTCCGACTACGCGCCTCACGGCCACGCAAACCATCGAGCCGGTGAAGGAACACATCAGAGTGGGCGACTCCGTGACGCGCACGATTACGCAAAGTGCCGCCGGTACCGAGTCGATGTTGATTCCGCCGGTGAATCTGGGCGATGTCGACGGATTGAAGCGCTACGCCAAACCGCCCGCGACTCGCAACATCGTGCAGGACCGGGTGGGGCTGGTGGCGGGCGAGCGAACCGACAGCGTGACCTATACGGCCGATCACAACGGTCGCTTCAAACTGCCGCCAGTGACGATCGAATGGTGGAACACCAAGACGCAAAAAAAAGAGACGATCGAGTTGCCGGGTGTGACGTTTTCGGCTTCTACCGCGCGTGAAAAGCCCCTGTTCGAGATTCCCGTCGAAGCGATGAGCAATGGCTTCCCGCACAGAATCATCGTGATTCACAGCAGGCAGGTGATTGTCGGCTGTGCTGTTTTGCTGGCGATCATGTTGGTGGTCTGGGCGCGCGTGCGTGTGATCACGTTTTTGAGGCGCGCTTGGAAACATGCAATCGACGCACGCAAGCGGTACCTCGAAGGTGAGGCCGTTGCGTGGCGCAGGCTGAATGACGTTGCGCGCCAGGGTGATTGGCGGCAGATCGTTCCGGCGCTGTATCGCTGGATGGACAGAACGCACGAATTCGGACATCCGGCGCGGCTGGAAAGCGCGGTTCGCGCGGACGATACGGGCGTTACGCAGCTGATCGACGCTGTGGGCGCGCACTATGCCGGAAGTGTTGCGCCCGAGCTTCACTGGAAGAACGCCGAAACAGCACTGCGACGGGCTGAGAAAAAGACAAGATTGCAGCACCAGGAAACGCAGCCCCTTCCACCGCTCAATAAATTCTAATTAGAAAACCACCGGTCGATACTGGCTTTGCGCGGCCATCTTCGCCACCTAGCGACGCCCGCTGCGGCCCCACACGTAACGTACCCAACGCTGCCACCTGCTGCGTTGCGGAGCGATAGCGTTGCGCGATGCCAGCTCTTCGCGGTCGCGCTCGACGCTCTTTTGCACCTGATTGTGGATCTGGCGCAGCGTCAAACCACCGGGGCCTTTCAGTTTGTCGGGATCGGAGTCGGAGTCGTCTTTCATGGGAATAGCCTGGTCCGGATGAGTCGGCTTGATCTTGATACAGATGGACAGTTGCGGCAAGCGTGCAGAAGAGGCTTTTACGTGAACCGCCTTCGAATCCGCAGGACTGGCACAATCGGGGTGACCTTCGATTCATCAGGGAAACTTCATGTCAGATGCTGTTCCGTCTTCGCCGCCTGCATCCGCTTCACGACGTATCGGCCCTCTGTTTGCCCTGTTGCCCTTCCTGCGCCCCTATGCGGGCCGCTGGGCGCTCGCGTTCCTCGCGCTGGTGACGTCGGCAGGCGCCACGCTGGTGTTGCCGGTGGCTTTCAAATACCTGATCGATCGTGGCTTCGCGGGAGGCGACCGGGCGCACATCGATCGCTATTTCTTCGCGCTGTTCATCGTTTCGCTGGTATTGGCCGCCGCCACGGCGCTGCGCTTCTACCTCGTGTCGTGGCTGGGAGAGCGGGTCACGGCCGACTTGCGGCGAGCCGTCTACGATCATGTGCTGGGAATGAGTCCGCAGTTCTTCGAGACCACGCAAACGGGTGAAGTGCTATCACGACTCACCGCCGACACCACCCTGATCCAGGCGGTGGTGGGCACGAGCCTGTCGCTGGGACTGCGCAACTTCTTCCTGTTGACCGGCGGCGTGGCGATGCTGGCGGTGACGAGTCCGGTGCTCTCCGGCTACATCATCGCGACGCTGGTCGTGGTGGTCGCGCCTATCGTGATCTTCGGCCGACGCGTGCGGCGGCTCTCGCGCGCGAGCCAGGACAAGATCGCGAACACGAGCGCGCTGGCGGGCGAGGTGCTCAATGCCATGCCGACCGTGCAGTCGTATACGCAGGAACCCTTCGAGGTGCGGCGCTTTGCCGGCGCGGTGGAAGCAGCCTTTGATACGGCGCTCACGCGTATTCGGGCACGCGCCTGGTTGACCGCCGTGGTGATCGTGCTGGTGTTCAGCGCCATCGTGTTCGTGCTGTGGCTTGGCGCGCAGGCGGTGCTGGCCGGGCGGATGACAGCGGGCCAGTTGTCCCAGTTCATTCTCTACGCGGTGTTCACGGCCGGCGCGGTGGGCGCGGTTGCCGAGGTGTGGGGCGATCTGCAGCGCGCGGCCGGCGCTACCGAACGTCTGCTGCAACTGCTGGCGGCGCGCTCGCCGGTAGTGCAGGCCGAGACCACGGTCGCGCTGCCTGCGCGAGGCGAGGGCATCCGCTTCGACAACGTCGGCTTCTCGTATCCGTCGCGCCCCGGCATTGCAGCGCTTTCCGCACTTTCGCTCGATGTCCGGCCGGGCGAACATGTCGCCTTGGTCGGACCGTCCGGCGCGGGCAAGACCACGCTGTTCCAACTACTGCTGCGCTTTTACGATCCGCAGTCCGGCAGCATTCTGATCAACGGCGTCCCGACGCGCGATGTGCCGCTCGTCGAGTTGCGCAAGGAAATCGGCGTGGTGTTGCAGGAGTCGGTGATTTTTTCCGGCAGCGTGCTCGACAACATTCGCTACGGCGCACCGGATGCCACGCTCGAGCAAGTGCAACGGGCGGCCGAGATGGCCGCCGCGGCCGGCTTTATCGACGAACTGCCGCAAGGCTACGACACCTTTCTCGGCGAGCGTGGCGTGCGACTGTCTGGCGGACAGCGCCAGCGCATTGCGATTGCTCGCGCGATCTTGAAGAATCCGCCCATTCTGCTGCTGGACGAAGCGACCAGCGCGCTCGACGCCGCCAGCGAACGGCTGGTGCAAAAGGCGCTGGACAATGCCGCGCAGAACCGCACCACACTGGTTATCGCGCACCGTCTTGCGACCGTGCAACAGGCTGATCGCATCGTTGTACTGGAACACGGCCGAATCGTCGCACAGGGCCGTCATGCCGAGCTTCTTTTGAGTTCACCGCTCTATGCACAGCTTGCCGCCTTGCAGTTCGGCGAGCAGTTGGGGCATGTGGTGCAGCAAGGCGCGGTGAGCGATCCGATTGATTCGGTGTGACGAACCGTACGCAATCCTGTCCAGAGGAAAAGCACCGCGCAGCTATCGCGCGCTCGGCCCGGTCGATTGCCTGAGCTGGAATAGGGCACGCACTTCGTGTCCGTGCTGCGGACGCTTGCCGTCGAGCACATCGAGCAAATATTGCGCGGTAAGGCGCCCGATCTCGTACGTGTCGACTCGCATCGTCGTCAGTGCGGGGCGTAGCTCTTTCGCGATCTCAAGATCGTCGAAGCCCGTCACGGATAGTTCGCCGGGAATCGCGATACCCAGTTCCTCCGCCTCGCGCAGGACGCCAAGCGCGATGTGATCGTTGCCGCAGATGATCGCGGTCGGGCGCTCGCACGGCGCTTGCCAGATCGAGCGCAGGCAGCGTCGGCCGAATTCGATCGTTGATTTGCCTTCGAGCATGTGCTCCGGCCGCACCGCGAGGCCGTGGCGTTCGAGTGTCGAGCGGATGCCTGCCACGCGCGCCTGCACGCGATCGTTGTCGCGGGTCGGTTGGATGCAGACTGCGAGCGAGCGATGCCCGAGGCCGATCAGATGTTCGGTGATCTCCGTGTAGGCCGCGTGATTGTCGAAGCCGACGCAGATATGTGGACTGTCCTTGCGATACGCGTACGTGACCGCATAAGGCACGCGATAACTGCGCAACGCCTCGAATAGTTCGGGCGGATGAGCCTCACCCACCACGGCCATCGCCTCGACACCGCGCGCGAGCATGGCGCGCACCTGCACGAGCGCCTGCGCCGGATCGTAGTTCGAGCAGCCGAGCACGAGTGTGATGCCGCGTGCCGCGAACGCAGCCTGCATGGCGCTCACTTGCGAAGCGAACACCTGGTCGTCCAGCGTTGGAATGATGATGCCGGCAATGTGACTGCGCGTCGAAGCAAGCGCGCGGCCCGCTGCGTTGGGGAACCAGTTGAGCGTGAGCGCGGCGTGTTCGACACGCTCGCGCACGTTTGCCGAGACCTTGTCCGGCTCGTTGTAGACCCGCGATACGGTCGCCGTCGATACGCCCGCAAGCTTGGCGACATCGGACAGCACGGTACGGCCCGTGTTGCGGCGGGCACGGTTCGTCGGGGTTCGGACGGTGGCCGAGGACGCGGGGGAGTCGGCGGAATCGGGCATTGGATCAGAAAACGAAGAGTGAATCGGAGAACGCCCGACATCTTACCGCCGCCTGCGCGCGCGAAGCGCGGGCGGATATGGCAGTGGGTGCTCGCGTTCCGGTCACTGGGTGTTTCTGACGGCTGATGCCCACGAGCCTACCCGCGTTGACCGAGTGCGGCGATGCGCGAGCGGAAATGCTCGGTGCCGGCGACGATCTTGTCGAGTACCGCGTCGAGCGCCCAGAAACGTTCGCGCACGTCATAGTCGATCGCGCGGCAGCGAATCGAATCGAACGTGCCGATGCGCTGGTGATAGATCTTTGCAAGCGCGGGGTAACCGAGCGCTTCGGATACGGCGGCGAGCACGAGAAACGTCGCGAGTTCCTCAGCGAGAGCCGGGTCCTGTGCCGCGTCATTGCGCAGCCAGTTGTACAGATCCGGGTGGAAGTTCGTGAATACACCGTTGAAGCCTGCGGAGCCGGCCTTCATGGCGTCCCACGCGATGGCCGCGTTGGCGTTCAGAACCTTCAGCGGCGAGCCCTGTGCAAGCGCGACGCGCCGCTTGACGGTCGCGAGATCGCAACTCACGTCCTTCAGCATGATGAAGCGGCCGGTATCGATGCACAGCTTCAATTCATCGTCGGACAACAGCCGGCGGTAGGGCGCTGGGCATTCGTACAAACCGAGCGGCATGTCCGACGGAAGTCGCGTGAGGAGCCGCTTGAGATTGGCCGCGAAGGCCTCCGTTCCCTGGCGATTCGGATCGAGCCGGTTCGTCACGAGCACGACGCCTTGCGCGCCGGTGGACGCGGCGACGTTCAGCTCTTCGGCTTGGGCATCGGCGTCGTCGCTGATGTGGCCCGAGACCACGACAGGAATGCGGCCGGCAACCTTCTCGACTACGAAGCGTCCCAGCGCGCCACGCTCGGCGAGCGTCAGAAACTGCATTTCACTCGACTGGGCGACGGCGAACAGCGCGTCGGACCCGTGCGCGATGTACCACTCGATCAGGCGTTCGAGTCCGGCGTAGTCGATGGCGCCGGAATCGTCGAACGGCGTCAGCATCACGGGGACGATGCCCTCAACTGAGGTCGTGGCTTGCTTGGCGGTAGTCATGTTGTTGATCTCCGGAGAAGAATTCGATGAGAGGGCGCAGCGGCCGCCGTCAGGCGGGCGCGCGCAGGGTTTCAGTGGAGACGGGCTGGTCGTCGATCGGTTTGCGTACCAGCAGGAGGTAGCTCATGGCGCCGGCAAACGCGATGCCGGCGGCCGTCAGCAAAGCCGGGACGAACGACCAGGTCTGCGCGATATAGCCGGTCAGGATCGGTGCAAGGGCGCCGCCCAGAAAGCCGCCGAAGTTCTGAATCGCGCCGAGCGAGCCGACGCGGTTCGGCGGCGCGGCGGCGGTGGCAAGCGCCCATGAACTGGCGGAGGCGGCATTCGCCAGAAAGATCACCACCGAGATGCATACGATCGCGATCGTGTTGCTCTCGACGAGCGCCGCCGGAATGGTGAACGCGACCATGCCGAGCATCGCGATCACCACCGCATTGCGGCGGCTGGTGACCGGGTTCGAGCTGCCGCTCGTGATGAGATCGGAGAACCAGCCGGCCGTGAGCGAGCCCAGAAAGCCACAGAAGAACGGTATCGACGCAGCAATGCCCGTGTGCATCAGGCTCATGTGCCGTTCCATCGTCAGATAGCCGGGCAGCCACGTGAGGTACACCCAGTTCAGGTAGACCGAGCCGAAGAAGCCGATCAGCATGCCCCAAGTGGTTCCGTGAGAAAACAGCGAACGCCAGTCGGCGAACGTGACCGCGGGGGCCGGCTTGCGGTCCGCTTCGTCGCCTTCGAGATAGCGCCGCTCTGCTTCGCTCATCGTGGCTTTGACGGGATCGCGATACACCGCGAGCCATACGACAGCGACGACGAGACCCAGCACGCCCGTCACGATGAAGGCCCAGCGCCAGTGAAACTGAACCACGATGATCGACAGGCAAAGCGGCGCGAGCGCCGTGCCGAGCGGAGACGCTGAGTTGAAAATACCGGTCGGCTTGCCACGCGCACGCAGCGGAAACCAGTTGCTGACGACACGTGCTGCCGACGGAAACTGCGGCGCCTCGCCGATGCCCAGCACGATTCGCGCAAGGACGAACCAGCCGAAAGTCGAGACGAATCCGCCGGAGGCCTGCGCGATTGACCAGACGATCAGGCCGATGCCGAGCAGCTTGCGCGGTCCGACCCGGTCGACGAGGCCGCCCACCGGCAACTGGAACAACGCGTAGCTCCAGGAGAACGCGGACAGCAGCAGGCCCATCTGGCCGAGCGAGAGGCCCAGGTCATGACGGATCAACGGATTGGCGACTGCGAGCGTTCCACGGTCCAGATAGTTGACGATGCCGCTCACCATCAGCAGCGTGAGCGCCACGATCTGGGCGCGGCGGATTTTCGGTGGGGCCTGCTCGAGGTTCGGGGTGGCGCTCATGCTGGTTGTCTCCGGTTTAAGTCTTTGTTTGGGGCGGGGCGCGCTGATGCGGTGTCAGGTTGCCGGGAGATCGGGGTTCTCCAATTACCATTACTCGCGCTATGTTAGCGCTTACATATTGACGTGCTGACCGCGTATCAGGCGGTCATTTCAGCTAGCTAAAGCTGTGTGTTTAAAATGATAGCGCTTACATTTTGAGCCACATTCCGACGAAGTGGCAAGTGTCAGAGTGGGTTTGGCGGGTAAACACCAGTCATTCGCGGCTGAATTCCAGCGTTCGGGGCGGCGCAGGCGCCGCCCCGAAGCCAGGCGCGGTGTTGAAACGCTAAAGCGTCAGAGGCGTCAGAGGCGTCAGAGCGGGCAGGTTGCCCGTTGTCACTTCACGCCGTGCTTCGCCTGCCAGCGTTGCATGAAGGCGATCTCGTCGTGTTGCGCCTTGATGATGTTTCGGGCGAGGCGCTTCAAGTCGGGATCTTTGCCGTATTTCAGTTCCACCTGCGCCATTTCGACCGCGCCTTGATGATGCGGAATCATGTGGGCGACGAAGTCCTTGTCGGCATCGCCGGTGTAGGCGGGTGCGTCCATGGCCTGCATCATTTTCTCGTCGGCGTCCTTGAACGCCTGCGTCGATGCGCTCGACCCGGCGTCCGCTGAGCCGGACATGTCCATGCCGGGCATCGACGCAGCCTGCTGGGCGTAGACGGGCGCCGCGGCGACAGCAAACGCAACGCTGCTGAAAAGGCAAAGGGCACGGAATGCACGAAGGTTTTTCATATTGGGTTTTCCGTTGGGGAAACAGTGATAGCGGATGACCGTGATGCTGCGAACAGGGTGCTTAGCTTAATCGATAGACACATGCTTCATGTGATCCGCTTAGCGCTTGAGCGAGGGGTGAAACCCCGCCGCTTCGATTACCTCGATCACGCGTTCCGGCGGCAAGGTCGATGCGACCTTCACGATTTTAACGGCGACATCGACGTCGAGCTTCGCCTCTGGATCGATGCGAGTGACTGCACGAGTAATGGCGTTGGCGCATCCGCCGCATGACATGTCCGGGATCTGGAATTCCATTTCTTGCCTCCGATGAGAAATCAGAATTTAAGCTTGGACCTTCCCACTGAGGGAAGGTCAAGCATATACGTCCATGTTGTTTATTCTGCCGCCAAGCGTGGCCCTATCGACGCAAAAAGCCGCCACAGACTGTAGCGGTTCCAGCCTTACGTTCCTCTTAAACAGCGTGCTAGACTCCGTACCCATGTCTTACTGGCGCAAACTCTTCCTCGTCGTGCTGCTCGTGCTGAGCCTTCCGGTTCAGTCGTTCGCGGCCGTCTCCATGAAATGCGAGTCCTCGCATGTTGGTGGAGAAGGGGTGTCCACGCTCCATAAGAATGCTGGCGTGGCGACTCACCACCATAACCATGCCGCGATGATGGCCGATAGCGCCAATGACATCGCCGGTGATCACTCGCAAAACCACAGTCATCCTGACGGCGCGCATCATGCGCATGCCTGCTCGGCCTGCGCGTCGTGCTGTTTCGGTGGCGGCTTGCCGGCCGCTCCGGTTGCGGCGATATCTGCTGACGCAGTCCATTTCGCTGTACCTCTTGCTCCCTCTGTTCGTGTCGCGTCATTTCTGACTGACGGCATCGAACGACCTCCCCGAATCTCTCTCGTCTAGTTCCTTCGCAGCGTGATGCTGCGATGTTCAATTTCGCCTTGATGGCCGCACGTTGCACGTCGGCCGTCCGGGTGGCATACGACGAGAAAATCAATGCGAACGTTTATTGCAGCGCTGCTCGGCGCGACGGCAGTATTGCCGGCGCTCGTGCACGCCATATCACTCCCTCCTGATCCGGTGGATGCAGCAGCATCGGTTCCTGCGGTCAATGTGCCGTCTGCCTTCGCGGACTATCGGCCATATCGGGAACAGAAGGCCCCAAGCTGGCAAGCGCTTAATCGCGCGGTGGCGAGTCCATCGGGCAAGCTGCAGATGGACCACGGTCAAATGCATTCGGGCGATGCGAAAGCGAGTGCCAACGCTGGTGCCAACCACAACTCCGACCACGGCTCCAACCCTCACGCCAACCACAGCGGCCACGGTGCCCATCACGAGGGCCCGGCAGAATGAAGCCGCCTCTCTTTCCCGCCGGCCGCGTCATTGCCGCCACTACCGCATTGGCGTTCCTCGCCGGCTGCACGACCTTTTCGAAGGACGGTGGCTTCGACACCGTGTCCACCACAGCATCGCAGCGGCTCGGCAAAGACGCTGTACTAGTCAAGACAGACGAAGACCGAAACGCTATCGCCAAACGCACACAGGAACCGCTATCCCGGCCACTCGGCATGGACGACGCGATCCAGATCGCTCTGTTGAATAACCGCGGATTGCAGGCCTCGTATAGCGAACTCGGCATTGCCGAGGCGGACCTGGTGCAGGCGGGACGACTGCCGAATCCCGGCTTCACATTCAGCCGCACGCACGGCGGCAACGATCTGAGCATCAGCCGCACATTTACGCTCGGCTTGCTGAACGTGCTGACGCTGCCGTTGGCGACACGCATCGAGAGTCGCCGTTTCGAGCAGACCCGGCTGCTCGCAGCGGACGCCATGCTCAAGGTCGCCGCCGATGCCCGACGCGCCTACATCGGTGCCGTCGCGGCGAAGCAGTCCGCTGTCTACGCAGAGCAGGTGAAGGACTCGGCAGAAGCCGGCGCCGAACTCGCGTTGCGCATGCAGCAAGCCGGCAACTTCAGCAAGCTCGACTATGCGCGTGAGCAGGCCTTCTACGCAGAAGCTGTGGCGCAACTAGCGAAAGCGCGGCAGCAGTCGATAGCCGCGCGAGAAAAACTCACTCGCACGATGGGCCTATGGGGCTCGCAAGCGCAGTACGACCTTCCCGAGCGTCTGCCTGACCTGCCTGCAACGAGGCCCGAATTGCAGGACCTCGAACACTTCGCGATGCAGAATCGCCTGGACATACAAGCAGCAAAACTCCAGACGCAGAGCGTTGCAAGCTCACTGGGCCTAAGTAGGGCAACGCGATTCATCAATGCGCTGGATGTCGGGTATCAGAACAATTTCACGACCTCCGACGGCCGCGAACAGGGCTACGAGATCAGCGTCGAGATTCCGATTTTCGATTGGGGCGCCTCGAAAGTAGCGCGCGCCGAAGCGATCTATCTGCAGTCGGCGAACCGCGTCGCCGAGACCGCGATCAACGCGCGCTCAGAGGTCCGAGAATCATATTCGGCCTACGTGACCGACTACGACGTTGCGAAGCACTATCGCGACGAAGTCGTACCCATCCGCAAAACGATTTCGGACGAACTGCTGCTTCGCTATAACGGCATGCTCGCGAGCGTGTTCGAACTGCTCGCCGATTCGCGCGACCAGATCGGCGCGGTGAACAGCTATATCGACGCGCTCAAAGACTACTGGCTCGCGGAAACCGATCTGCAACAGGCACTCGGTGGCCGTCTGCCGCCTCTCGCGATGGCCGCTGCGCCATTTACATCCATGACGCCGCAAGCGTCATCCACAGATTCCGAAGGTCAATGACATGGTGTCTCGTCGAAATTTTCTGGGCGGCTCTGGAGCCGCGTTGTTGGGCGCGGCGCTCGTCAGCAAGGCCGGCGCTGCCTCATTGCCTGAAGCGCCCACGATGGCCAAGGCCGCGATGCAGGCGCCGCTTGCGCCTCCAAATGGCCGGCCCTATGCACCCGTCGCCACGTTGAACGGCTGGTCACTGCCGTGGCGTATGAAGAACGGCTGGAAGGAGTTTCATCTGATTGCCGAGCCGGTAGTGCGCGAACTGGCGCCGGGCATGAGTGCGAACCTGTGGGGCTATAACGGCCAGGCGCCAGGGCCGACCATCGAGGCCGTTGAAGGCGACAAGGTGCGCATCTTCGTGACCAACAAGCTGCCGGAGCACACCACGGTTCACTGGCACGGCATGCTCCTGCCGTGCGGCATGGATGGCGTCGGCGGTCTCACGCAGCCGCACATTCCGCCGGGCAAGACCTTCGTCTACGAGTTTCAACTGGAGAAACACGGCACCTTCATGTATCACCCGCATGCCGACGAGATGGTGCAGATGGCAATGGGCATGATGGGCACATTCATTGTTCATCCGAAAGACCCGGGCGTCATGCAGGTGGATCGCGACTTCGTATTCATCATGTCCGCATACGATATCGACCCGGGCAGTTTCACGCCGCGCGTGAACGAGATGACCGACTTCAACATGTGGACGTGGAATGCGCGCGTCTTTCCAGGCATCGATTCTTTGCCGGTACGCGCCGGCGATCGCGTGCGCATCCGCGTCGGCAATCTGACGATGACCAATCATCCGATCCATCTGCACGGCTATCACTTCGAAGTGGTGGGCACGGACGGTGGATGGATTCCACCGTCCGCCCGCTGGCCCGAGGTGACCGCGGACGTGGCCGTCGGCCAGATGCGCGCCATCGAGTTCACGGCGAACCGTCCGGGCGACTGGGCGTTTCATTGCCACAAGTCCCATCACACCATGAACGCGATGGGTCATCAGGTCCCGAACCTGATCGGTGTACCGCAGAAAGACCTCGCGCAACGCATCAACAAGCTGGTGCCCGAATACATGGCGATGGGCAGCACGGGCGGCTCGATGGGCGGAATGGAAATGCCGCTGCCCGACAACACGCTGCCGATGATGACCGGCACGGGGCCGTTCGGCGCGCTGGAGATGGGCGGCATGTTCACCGTCGTGAAAGTGCGGGAGGGATTGGGGCGCAACGACTATCGCGATCCGGGGTGGTTCAGGCATCCCAAGGGGACGGTGGCCTATGAGTACACCGGCGAGATGCCGGAGGGTTGAGCCGGCAGTGCGGCGCGGCCATCCAGGGAAAACCTTACCGATCCTTTGTACGCTAGCTCACCAAGATGAGCCAAACTTTACGTGGTCGTGCTTTTGAAATGTTATGCTCAACCGTCCCTTCCTTCGCAGCAAACAGGTCCGTGCCATTTTAAAAAATACCTAATTAATTAGGAGTCAGGCATGTTGAGAAAGGTAGTCGATCGGGCGAAACAGATCCGACGTAGCGAGGGATTCAAGCATAGCGTGGCCATGCCGCGCCGGATTTCCCTCCATGCAACACAGCGTTTGAATAGGGGCATTTTTTCCATCGAGATTCAGGAGAACTCCGGTTTCTTCTCCGTGATGCAGATGGTCCTGTTTATTCTGATGTATTGCGACGAGAAATGCCTCACCCCGTGCATCAGTGCACGCGGCGGGCTGTATGGTGATGCCGAAGGGAAGCTGGACTGGTTCTCGGCCTTCTTCGAGTCCGTGCACACCATCTCCGGAGTCACGATCACTCATAAGATCAGAACGTCGACCGTGCGCGACCTGGTTCAACTCGGCTTTCGTCAGCGTTATGAAGCGCGGCTTCGACTGAGGAGTGCAAGCGAGCTTTTCTTCGCGCACTATCGTCCGGCCGCGCATATCTGCGAAGAAGTCGACGCGATCTGCCAGAAGCTCGGGCTCGGCCCGTCGACCCTTGGCGCGCATTTCAGAGGGACCGACAAGGCGCAGGAAGCCATCCCGGTTTCGTGGGGAAGCTTTTGCCGGCAGGTGGAAGCCACGCTTGCTGAAAACCCGCACTTGACCAATATTTTTGTCTCGAGCGATGAACGGGCGTTTATCGATTATTTTGTCACCTGGCCATTCAGCAAGCCGGTCAGAGTCGCACCGGCAAAACATCTCGCTCGTGGCAGCACGCCCGTTCACTTCAGCGGCTATCCGGGACTCGAAATCGGCCGCGAGGCGCTGGTGTCTTGCCTGCTTCTGGCCAATTGCGGCTTCCTCGTGAAGACGCCGTCCTATCTGTCCGCATGGTCGAAGATATTCAATCCCTCCCTGCCGGTGAAGCTCGTCTCGCCGCCGCGCCCGGACGCGTTCTGGTTTCCCGATAGCCGGCTCTGGATCGAACAGGCGGCGCGGGAAGCTGCTCAAGCTGCTCAGGTGGCCCAGGCGGTTCAAGCGAGTAAGGCGGCCAAGGCGGCTTAAGCCCTTTAAGTCTCTTAGGCCGCTTAAGCCGCTCAAGCGCCAGCCGTTTTCAAACGGCAGTACGAAAGCCCGAAAGTCGCCCAGCAAGACCATACCGCTGCGTTAACCCAGCGCTCTCCCGCACCACGTCCATCGTTTTTACGAAACCGCGCGAAGTATTAACGCTGCGTTTACGCGGATTTTCCTAAATTTCACGGTGCAGGAGTCCCCTGTGGGAGACCGGACCATGGATCTGCTTTACCTCATCGCCATCATTGCATTCAGCGGCCTCGTCGCGGGCTTCGTGATTGGCTGCGACAAGCTTCACCGCGCCCCCGGAGGCCGTCCATGACCACCTGGATGACCTGGCTCGCGGCGGCCTCGACGCTGATTCTGTTCGCTTACCTCGTGTATGCCTTGCTACGCGCGGAGGCTCTCGAATGAACTTCAACAACCTGTTTCAGCCCGGCCTGTTCATTGTCGTGCTGATCGCGCTCGCCATCCCGCTCGGACGTTACATGACCGCCGTGGTGGACGGTTCTTCGGTCGTCGTGCGCCGGATAGGGCGTCCGATCGAAACCGCGCTCTACAAGCTCGCTGGGGTCGACCCCAGCGCCGAAATGTCATGGAAGCACTACGCGCTGGCCGTGCTGGTCTTCAACACGCTCGGCGTGCTCGCGGTGTACGGATTTCTGCGTTTGCAACAATGGCTCCCCGCGAACCCGCAGGGCTTCGGACCGATGACACCCGACGCCGCGTTCAACACGGCGGTCAGCTTCGTGACCAACACGAACTGGCAGGACTACACGCCGGAATCGACCGTCAGCTATCTGACGCAAATGGCCGCGCTGACGGTGCAGAACTTCCTTTCGGCCGCCACCGGCATTGCTGTCGTGATCGCGCTGATTCGCGGTTTCGCGCGCCATACGGCCGCGACGATCGGTAATTTCTGGGTCGATCTGACGCGTGTCACGTTGTATATCCTTGCACCGCTCGCGACGGTCATTGCGCTCGTCCTGATCAGTCAAGGGGTGCTTCAGAACTTCAAGTCATACGAAGACGTGCCGACGCTGCAGGTGACGACGTATCAGACGCCGAAGACCGACGCCCAGGGCAATCCCGTCAAGGACGCCAAGGGCAACCCGGTGATGGTGGACAACAAGGCCGACAAGCAGACCATCGCCATGGGGCCGGTTGCGTCACAGGAAGCGATCAAGATGCTCGGCACCAACGGCGGCGGCTTCTTCAACGCCAATTCCGCGCATCCGTACGAGAACCCGACGCCGTTCGCCAACTTCGTTCAGATGATAGCGATGCTCGTTATCCCTGCTGCGTTGTGCCTGGTGTTCGGCCGGATGGTGGGCGACAAGCGCCAGGGCTATGCGGTGCTTGCCGCGATGACGATTGCGTTTGCAGTTGCCTGTTGGGGCGAGATTTCGTCTGAGCAGAACGGCAATCCGCTGTATGCGTCGCTGCATGTCGATCAAACGGCGTCGGCCGCGCAAACGGGCGGCAACATGGAAGGCAAGGAAACCCGCTTCGGCATCGCGCAGTCCGGCATCTTTACCGTGGCGACCACTGCCGCCTCGTGTGGCGCCGTTCTCAACACGCACGATTCGTTGACGCCGATGGGCGGCTTCGTTCCGCTCCTGCTGATCGAACTCGGCGAGGTGATCTTCGGCGGCGTGGGCTCGGGCCTGTACGGCATGCTCGTGTTCGCCTTGCTCGCGGTGTTCGTGGCCGGCCTGATGATAGGGCGAACGCCGGAATACATCGGCAAGAAGATCGAGTCGTACGAGATGAAGATGGTGTCGATCGCCGTGTTGCTCACGCCGCTGCTCGTGCTGGTCGGCGCGTCAATCGGCGTGCTGACGGCGGCCGGCGTGGCGGGTGTCTCCAATCCCGGGCCGCACGGGTTCTCCGAGATTCTCTACGCCTACAGTTCGGCCGCCAATAACAACGGCAGCGCTTTCGCGGGCCTCTCGGTCAATACGCCGTTCTACAACAGCACGCTGGCCATCGCCATGTGGTTCGGCCGCTTCGGCTCGATTGTGCCGGTGCTGGCAATCGCCGGATCGCTCGCCGCAAAGAAACGCATCTCCGCGACCGCCGGCACGCTGCCGACGCACGGCCCACTGTTCGTCGTGCTGCTGCTCGGCACGGTGGTGCTGGTCGGCGCGCTGACGTACGTGCCTGCACTGGCGCTCGGCCCTGTCGTTGAACATCTGATCATGGTCGCGGGACATTGACTGAGAGGACAGCATGACTAACGGACTCCAACCGCCGGTTCATCAGCCGGGCAACATCGGTCAGGCGCGCAACGCGGCGCGCTCGATGTTCGACCCGTCGATTGCCCGGCCGGCGCTCGTCGATTCGTTCAGGAAGCTCGCACCACGCCATCAGTTGCGTAACCCGGTGATGTTCTGCGTATACATCGGCAGCATTCTGACGACCATTCTGTGGGTCGCCGCGCTCGCCGGCCAGGCCGAGGCGCCTGCGGGTTTCATTCTGGCGATCGCGCTCTGGCTGTGGTTTACCGTGCTGTTCGCCAACTTTGCGGAGGCGCTCGCTGAGGGGCGCTCGAAAGCGCAGGCGGCTTCGCTGCGTGGCGCGAAGCGCGACGTGATGGCGAAGAAGCTGCAGGAGGCGCATCCCAAGTCGCCGATCCGCATTACGACGGCCACCGATCTGCGCAAGGGCGACGTCGTGCTGGTGGAAACCGGCGACGTGATTCCGGCTGACGGCGAAGTGATCGAAGGCGTCGCGTCGGTCGACGAGTCGGCGATCACGGGCGAGTCCGCGCCGGTGATCCGCGAATCGGGCGGCGATTTTTCGTCGGTGACGGGCGGCACGCGCGTGCTGTCGGACTGGATCGTCGTGCGCGTCAGCGTGAATCCGGGCGAGGCCTTCCTCGACCGGATGATCGCGATGGTGGAAGGGGCGAAACGTCAGAAAACGCCGAATGAGATCGCCTTGACGATCCTGCTGGTCGCGTTGACGCTCGTGCTGCTGTTCGCAACCGCGACGCTGCTGCCGTTCTCGATGTTCTCGGTCGAAGCCGCGAAAGCAGGGCATGTAGTCACGATTACCGCGCTGGTCGCGCTGCTGGTGTGTCTGATTCCGACCACCATCGGCGGTCTGCTTTCGGCGATCGGTGTAGCGGGCATGAGCCGGATGATGCAGGCGAACGTGATCGCCACCTCGGGCCGTGCTGTTGAAGCCGCAGGCGACGTCGATGTATTGCTGCTCGACAAGACCGGCACGATCACGCTCGGCAATCGCCAGGCGTCGGCTTTCACACCTGCGCCGGGCGTCACGGAGGAACAGCTCGCCGACGCGGCGCAGTTGTCTTCACTCGCGGACGAAACACCGGAAGGGCGCAGCATCGTCGTGCTGGCCAAGCAGCGCTTCAATATCCGCGAACGCGATATGCACGCATTGCAGGCGACGTTCCTCGCGTTTAGCGCACAGTCGCGCATGAGCGGTGTCGATCTGCCCGACCGTGAGATTCGCAAGGGCGCGTCCGACGCGATCAAACACTATGTCGAGGCGCACGGCGGCCGTTTTCCGGCTGAGTTGACGGCTGCGGTGACGGAAATCGCACGGCGCGGCAGCACGCCTTTGGTCGTCGCGCAGCAAGTGCGCGGCGAGAGCGGCGCACGCTGCATGGGCGTGATCGAGTTGAAGGACATCGTCAAGGGTGGCATCAAGGAGCGCTTCGCCGAACTGCGCAAGATGGGCATCAAGACCATCATGGTGACGGGCGACAACCGCCTGACCGCAGCAGCGATCGCCGCCGAGGCCGGCGTGGACGATTTCCTCGCCGAGGTGACGCCTGAGGCCAAGCTCGCCACGATTCGCTCGCACCAGTCTGAAGGCCGTCTGGTGGCGATGACCGGCGACGGTACCAACGACGCCCCTGCGCTTGCGCAAGCGGACGTGGCGGTGGCGATGAACACCGGCACGCAGGCGGCGAAGGAAGCCGGCAACATGGTCGACCTCGATTCGAATCCGACCAAGCTGATCGAGATCGTCGAAATTGGCAAACAGATGCTGATGACGCGCGGCTCGCTCACCACGTTCTCGATTGCGAACGACGTGGCCAAATACTTCGCGATCATCCCGGCGGCGTTCGCGACGACTTATCCGCAATTGCGTGTGCTCGACGTGATGCATCTGAGCTCGCCGTCGTCAGCCATTCTCTCGGCGGTGATTTTCAATGCGTTGATTATCGTTGCGCTGATTCCGCTGGCACTCAAGGGCGTGAAGTACCGGCCGCTCGGCGCGGCGTCGCTGCTGCGCCGCAATCTGCTGATCTACGGGCTGGGCGGCATTCTGCTGCCATTCCCGTTCATCAAGCTGATCGATATGGTGCTGAACGTGTTCGGCTGGGTCTGACCCAATAGAGTGAACATCATGAAAACGCTGATTCGCCCGGTACTTGTTCTGTTCATCCTGATGACGGTGATCACCGGGGTGATCTATCCGATCGTTGTGACCGCAATTGGTCACGCAGCCTTCGCGGCTCAAGCAAACGGCAGCATGCTCGAGAAAGACGGCAAAGTGGCCGGCTCCGCGCTGATCGGTCAGCAGTTCGATGCGCCGTACTATTTCTGGGGACGCCTGTCGGCTACCTCGCCGCAGCCCTACAACGCACAGAACTCGGGTGGTTCGAACCTTGGCCCGACCAATCCCGCGCTCGCTGACGAAATCAAAGGCCGTCTCGATGCGTTGAAGGCAGCAGGCAACGACATGTCGCAACCGGTGCCGGTGGATCTCGTGACGTCGTCGGGCAGCGGCCTCGACCCGGAGATCAGTCCGGCCGCGGCCGCCTATCAGGTGGCGCGCGTGGCGCAGGCCCGCGGCCTGCCGGTCGATCAGGTGATCAATCTTGTTGGGCGCAATACTTCGGGGCGGCAGTTCGGCATTTTCGGCGAGGCACGCGTGAACGTGCTGAAGCTCAACCTGGCTTTGGATGACCTCAAGCCGATGCATTGAGCCTGCGGATGAGCGATCCCACCGTAACAGTCGTTGTGATCGACGCGGACAAAGCTATCCGCCGCTTCATTCGTACTAGCCTCGAAGCAGCCGGCATGAGTGTCTTCGACGCGCAGACCGGCGCACAAGGTTTGGCGCAGGCGGCGACGCGGCTGGCGGATCTTGTCATCATCGATCTGAGTTTGCCGGACATGGACGGCATCGAGGTGATCCGCGAGTTGCGCGGCTGGTCCGCGATGCCGGTGATCGTTCTGTCCGCGCGAAGCCGCGAAGAAGACAAGGTTGCCGCGCTCGATGCCGGTGCCGACGATTACCTCACCAAACCGTTCGGCTTACCCGAACTTAGCGCGCGGATCAGAGCGCATTTGCGCAGGCAGGCCAGCGGCGACAGGGTCGGCGTGCCTCAGGTTCAGTTCGGCCTCGTCACAATCGATCTCGGCGAGCGCAGGGTCGTGCGCGGCAGCCGGATCGTCCATCTCAGCCCCACCGAATATCGACTGCTCTCCGCGCTGGTGCGCCATCCAGGCCGCGTATTGACGCACGAGCAACTGCTCGGCGAGGTATGGGGCCCATTGCAGACCGACAACCACCACTACCTGCGTATCTACATGGGGCATCTGCGGCATAAGCTCGAGCGCGATCCGGCGCATCCCGAACATATCGTCACCGAAGCCGGCGTGGGCTACCGGCTGGTCGGCGTGCGGTGATTTTCACAGGATTTTTATATCGCCGGCGGCAATCGATTCTCGGCCTTTACGGCGAGGTCCGTATAGTTCGAGTCTGGCGTTTCGCCGCAAGAAAAATCTGGGTTTTGCTGGAGGGGTGTATGGCAGTCAAACAAACAAAGGGCAACGTGACCGTGGAGGCTTGCGTGTTTTCCGCACAGGGTTTTGACCTGCCATGACGCCCTCAAGACACGCCATGATATTCAGGGGAATGTGCAAGGTCGTCGCCATTGCCTTCGTCACCAATCAGGTTCTCACAACGATTTTTACGTACGTCGCGCAGCAACTCGATGCGACGCTGCCTCACGAAACGATCTGGCTGTTCAGTTGCGTGACATGCGGGCTGCTGACGCTGTGGCTGCAATCCGATGCACGGCGCGCGTTCGGCTTCGCGCGGGCGAAAGGTTTTGTGAAGACGGGCGGTGACAGGAAACAGGAATTGCAGATTGCAGAGGATTGTCCGAAGCGGTGGCTGGTGATCTTGCATATCGAGCTGAATCCGGCTGCGATACAGGCATCGTGAAGATGCCTTTCGTCGCCGTGTAATTTGCGCGCGTGCGTGCTGCAAAAACAGCAGTTTTTTTACACGACATTAATGCCGCTTTCGCTAAGCTCAAAGTACAAAGTACCCGCCAGGAGTTCTCGATGATACGAATGCTGATCCCTGTTCTCGACCACGGCGGCGCGATAGAAGCCGCGCGCTATGCGGCGTTCATGTTTCTGGAGCGCGGCGTAACTGAAGTCGAACTGCTTGAAGTGCTCGAGCCTGTCGATCAGGGGCGCGCTGCAGCCTTCCATACTCGAAGCTCGCTGGTGCGGATGGAAAAACACGCCATGCTCAAGGCGCTGATCGATGCCCGCACCATTCTCGAAGAAGCGGGCGTGCCATACCACTGGAAGCGGGTATTCGGCCACCGCACGAAAGCGATTGCCGACTATGCGGCAACGACCCAGCCGGACGTCATGGTGATCGACGCGAGCCATATGGGCTTCTTTAGAAGACTGGCCATGTTGGCGTCGCTGTCAAGGCGCACGGTTACTCCAGTAACGATGGTCCACTGAGTCATCCCACGTTCATCGGCAGCAGCACCATCTGTTTGCCATGCTGGTGCAGACGTGTCTGGATTTCCAGCGGTGTGTGATTGTGAAGCCACCGCGTCAGGATATTCACCCGTTTGAAAATCAGTTTGCTGGCGAAGCACACGCTGTTCGGGAACTCCTCCATGGCGGTCCCGGTCAGTCCGACGAATTCTTCCACAGGATCGGTGCCGAAAGCGATCCTGTATTCGGCGGCCATTCCGTGCCGGCGGCACTGCGCCACATAGTATTCGAGCGCTGCTGAAATCGTTTGCCGCAACTGCTCAAGGTGCTCCGCACCTTCGTAGCTTTGCGCGTCCACTTCGCCGACTGCGAGAAATATCACGTTCCTGAAGTGGTCCGGGAACAACCGGTTCACCCATAGCAGGGCATGCATGCTGGCGCCGCGGTGTTTGCCGACGAGCAGAATAGCAGTCGGCAGGGATGGGTCCGGTTTGAGCGCCGCCGCCGCTTCGCTGACCTCGGGCGGAGCGCCGGTGAAGAGGGCATCTTCCTTCGCAATCAGTGCGCGGGTTTCGCTGTAGTGCCGTTTGATGGCGAAACACAGCGCCACCACGGCGCCGGTCACCAGGACCGTCAGCCAGCCACCCTCCGTGAACTTCTCGATCAGCGTGATCACCAGCACGGTGCTGGTGACCGAAAGCCCCAATGCGGATAGCGCGAAGTGCGTCAGCCAGTTTTCGCCTTCATGGCGATGGCCCCACCAGTAAATGCACAGTCCCAGCAGGGAGAGGCTGAAAGTCAGGAACACGTTGATGCTGTACAGCACCACCAGGATCGACACGTCACCGTGCGTCCAGATCAGGATGGCGAGGCTCGCCAGCCCCATCACGACGATGCCGTTCTGTCTGACCAGCCGCGCGGACAGATCACGGAAATGGCGCGGCACCCACGAATCCGACGCCATGTTCGACAGCACAGCCGGCCCATCCAGGAAGCCGGTTTGTGCGCCGACCAGCAGCAGACCGGCTTCGAAGGCCAGCACCGCGGCAAGCAGCGCATGCCGTGCGAACGCGGAGCCGAGCCCGAGATGGTCGATGACACTGCCGAATACCACCGCGTTGAGCGTTTGACCTTCTACCGCCTGAGCATGCCACAACATGTACAGCAGAATGATGCCGCCGGCCGTGAATGCGAGCGACGTGGACATGTAGAACATCGTCGTCCTTCCGTTCGGCACGCGCGGTTCGGCCAGCATGTTGACGTTGTTCGACACGGCTTCGAGGCCCGTATACGTGCCGCCGCCTAACGAGAACGCGCGCATGAGCAAGGCCACCACCACGAGGGGGCCGACCGCGTGCGACATGCTGTGCGCCTCGCCGATCGCGCCCGGCACGACGGCGGCCAGATGATCGCCGTGCACCGCGATGCCGTACACGATGAGGCCGAGATGCAGCACCACGAAGCCGAGGAAGATCGGCAGCAGCACCATGATCGACTCGCGCATGCCGCGAAAGTTGAGGCCTGTCATCAGGACGATGAGGATGAGCTCGGTGGCGAGCTTGAACGCCTGTGCGCTCACCGGCAGCAAGCTGAAGAAGGCATCGACGCCGCTTGCAAGCGAGGTCGCGACGGTCAGGACGTAGTCGACCAGCAGCGCGGCGCCTGACACCAGCCCTGGATGCGGGCCCAGTAATGCGGTCGCAACGCGATAGCCGCCGCCACCGGTGGGGAACAACTGGATGACCTGGTTATAGCCGAGCGCGATGATGAAAACTGTCGCTGCGGTAGCCAGTGCGAGAAACACGGCAAGCGAGGTGTGCTGGCCGAGCGCGAGGAAGGCTTCTTCAGGCCCATAGCATGACGACGACAACCCGTCGGCACCGAGACCCACCCAGGCTAGCAGCGGCGTGACAGCGATCGCGTGACGAGTCCGGGGATCGAGCGGATCCAGCGGCTTGCCGACTATCAGGCGCCAGAAGTTAGCGAAGACGGCCATGTCCCCTCCAGGCCCGGTCAGGCGTGCCGGTGTGACTGCTGTTGTCTATGGTTCGACGCCCGAATGGTTCGGGCGTAAGGAGAATGACAAGTAGCGACCGCGGCTGCGGTCATCGGCGATCGACAACGAAAATGTAGGGCAGTTTCGCGCGGTGTGCCAGTGGACTATACCCGAGAACAGGTGTAGTCAGGATATCGAAAGGAAAATGGGCGTGATTTTATCCAGGCGTAATTATTGTCCTGTATAGCCCACGGGTGCTGTGTACTTGCCCTGGATCGCATTGGCGTTCGCGAGCACCACGTAAATCGGCGACTCGGTCAGCGCGAGATTCGCGACGCCGTTCGTGTAGCTCACCGAGCTTACATTGCCCATCATGTCGATGACGCTTACGGTGCCGTTCGTGCCGGTCGAGTTCACGGTCAATGCATAGGTGGTGCTATAGGTCGAACTGTAGGTGCCCGATGACGTCGGCCAGTTCGAATTGTTGTGCGTCCAGAGCGCCGCGATCACCGGTCCTGAGTTCAGTTGCTGGAATGCATAGCCATACACCATCGAAGGAAGCCCGTTGAGACGCCCGAGCGTTTGCGTGCCGTCGAGGACGCGCGTTAGTGCGGCGAACGCGAGCGCTTCTGGTTTGGGACTCAGATTCGTCGCGCCATATTGCCCTTGCGGATCAGCGAGATCGAAGAACGTGCCGATGCCCACGTCAGCCGGATAGTCCGAGCCGTAGAAGAAGTAAGTGACCTGTGCACCTTCGCCAAGAATGATGAGGTGCGCGCGCAATGCAACTGCAGCTTGCCCATATAGCTGGTTCGCCGGCGGATAACTCGGCCCATAAGCGGCGCCGGCGTCGTAGGTGATGCCGAGCTCGGTCATCCACAAGCGCATGTTCGGCTTGACCAACTGCATCTGCGAACGCAACGACCTCATCTGCTGATCGAGGGCGTTCGCGACGTTCGCGGGATTCGGATCGGTATCGTATTGTTCGGGCGGGTGTCCCGCAAACGTGCCGGCGTTGTAATAGCCGTGCGTCGTCACACCGTCGATGTAATTGCCGAGCCCTAGCGATGCGTAGGTGGCGAGATATCCCTGCGTACATTGCGTCGAGCAGTTTGCGGGAAAGACGTTGGTCGTGCCCATCACGACCGCGTTCGGATCAGTCGAATGCAAGCCTTTATAGGCCGCCGCGTACATCGCGACGAAATTGGCGGTCGAATCGACCCATTGGGGCTCCCACGTCACCTGATAATAGTTGTATTGCTGATTGGGAAAATACTGTTGACGGATCGCAGCGCTGTCGGTGCCCACGCGCGCCATGTAGTTCTGGTAGTAGGTTTCGTTTGACGGTGCGTTGGTGTCGTCCTGAAACGCGCCAGTCGGACTCGCCCACCCGGGAATGCCGTCCAGCCTGATGAGCCGCATGATCTTGCCGTTCGTATAGAACGGATCGAGATCCGATAAGGAAGGCGTCCACGTATTCGCCGCATTGGGCTCCATGGCGGACAGTTCACGGTCGTCGATCGTTTGGGAGATGCCGAGCGCTGTGAGCATCGCGCCATTGTCGTTGAAGCCCTGCATGCCGAAGCGGTGCTGCTCCTGATGCGCGTAGCTGACTGCCGGTATCGTGCTGGACAGGTTCGGCAAGATGCCGAACGTGGCGATGCCGGTTGGACGTGTGCCGAATTGCGGCAGCGTGCCGCCTGAGTGCGACAGCGTCGCCGTGATCGCGAAGTAACCCGCCGCGCTGCTCTGGCACGACAGCGTGCTAGTCCGCGTCCCGCTCGCAACGGCGAACGAACCGCTGCCTTTTATGTTGCCTAGCTGATCCTGCATCGACCAGACGACGGTGTCCGCCGATGTCGCCGCGGTGACGAACGACACCTGGAAGCTGCTGCCTTGATTGAAAAGGCGTGTGCCGTTGCTGCTTGGCGTGTCGGTGACGATCAGGCCATTGGCGGTGCCTCCGGCTGCTGACGTCGGTGCTGCGCAGGCGATGGCGGATACCGGCGTAGGCGTAGGCGTAGGCGTCGGTGTTGGAGTCGGCGTCGGCGTTGGGGTTGGCGTCGGTGTGGGTGTCGGCGTTGGCGTCGGCGTTGGCGTCGGCGTTGGCGTCGGTGTGGGTGTCGGTGTCGGTGTTGGTGTTGGTGTCGGTGTCGGTGTCGGTGTCGGTGTAGGTGTAGGTGTAGGTGTAGGTGTAGGTGTAGGTGTAGGCGCCGGTGCAGGTGTCTTCGGAATCCAGCAGAACTTCGAAACCCCGTACGCCGGGTCGGTACCAAAAGCCGTATTGCTGCAAGTCACGCCATTGGTGAAAACTTTGCTCACGTTATTGGCAGTCGTACTCGCGCCATAAAGCACGGTCATCTTGCCGCTGAACGAACAGCGCGCGTTCTCGACGGCACACTGCGTCCACGCACCAGAGGGACTCGGCGTCGGAGCAGGGGTGGGGGTTGGCGTCGGAGTAGGAGTCGGCGTGGGCGTGGGCGTGGGTGCCGAAGTGCTTTTGTACCAGCAACTCTTCCCATACCCGAACGCTGGGTCCGTACTCGACACCGCTCCCGTCGAGCACTGCACCCCGCCCGTGAACGGCCCATTGATATCGTATTGAAGCGTAGGCGACGTGGTGCCGTAGACGACGTTCGCCGTGCCTGTGAATGAACAGAATTGACCCTCGGCCGCACAGTACGTGTACGTTGTTCCGCTGATCGTCAACGAGCTTTGCGCGTGGGCAGCGCCAACCAGCATCCCGCCGACCGGCGCAAGCATCATGAGCGCGCGTTTCATTTCGGACTCCGCGAATAGATGTCGTCGGAGATGCCCGCGCGTCAATTGAATGCGTCGAGGCACTCCGAGGCGTGATCACTGCTGGGGAGCGAAGACAACGAGCTTCAGTTAAGGCGATTTGACAGTCCGGTAACGGACAACAAAAAGCTCTTTCCGGCAAAATCGACTTGCACTCACGTTTTAAACGTAGATTTTTCTCGATTAAGTCCTATTCGTATGAATAAATCCGGTAGATAGACGCGCTTTTCGGCCACAAAAGCAGCCACGCAAGTAGCTCTTACTTCCAGAAAACGTTCGTTTTGACACTGCTTCAACCTTCTCCCGTCCAGCTTGACAGTGCTTGACTGTCCCTTTTTGCCATCGTCCCGATAATTGCCCCCGGCGCGGTCGGTTTGAGCGCAACGCCATCGCTGAACCCGCCACACACACGGTCTTTCAATACGACGCATTACTTATCAATGGGGATAACCATGAAATTCACGCGCTCAGGCGTTCTCGCTACGGCCATCGCTGCAGCAGCCGTCATGCCGGCCGTTTCGCACGCAGCCGACGGCACCATCACATTCAACGGCCAGATCACCAGCCAGACCTGCACGATTAGCGGTAACGGCGGCGGCAAGAACTTCACCGTTACGCTGCCGACTGTCTCGACTTCGGCGCTCGCCACTGCGGGCACGACCGCGGGCCGCACGCCGTTCAACATCGCACTTTCGAACTGCACGCCGAATTCGGGCAACGTGTCGACTTATTTCGAACCGGGCGCCACGGTCGATACGACCACGGGCCAACTGATCAACGCTTCGGGCACGGCGACCAACGTCGAAATCGGCCTGCTCAACGGCGACAGCAGCGTGATCACGCTGGGTGCCGCGCAGGCCTCGCAGAACTCGAAGGCAGTCGCGCTGGCAAGCGGTGCGGCCACGCTCAAGTACTTTGCGCAATACGTGGCAACCAATGGCGCATCGACGGCAGGTACCGTCAATACGACCGTTATGTACTCGATCGTCTACCAGTAAAAGCAGGACGCTACGGGGCGGTAGCCGGCGCCCGCGAGAGGCGCCGGCTGTCGAGGAGAACAGAGCGAACCACGAGTTCGCCACGCAATCAGGATAACGAAATGGCAATGCGAAAGAATTTATCAAGGGCGATGACGGTTTTCGCATTGTCGTGGTTGGTGAGCAGCGCGCATGCGGGTGTCGTGATCAGCGGCACGCGCGTGATCTATCAGGCAAAAGAGCGTGAAGTAACCGTCAAGCTCAGTAACGAAGGTGACGCACCAGCGCTGGTTCAGGTGTGGCTCGACACCGGCAATCCGAACGCGATGCCGGACGAATCGAAGGTGCCGTTCACCTTGTCGCCGCCGCTTTTTCGCCTCGATCCGAAGAAAGGGCAGAGCCTGCGCCTGATCTACACGCAGGAACCGTTGCCGCAAGACAAGGAGTCCCTGTTCTGGCTCAACGTGCTTGAAGTGCCGCCGCGCGCGGCAGCGAGCACCACAGCGGACGATCCAAATTCGCTGCAGCTGGCGTTCCGTTCACGCATCAAGCTGTTCTTCCGTCCGGCGGGGCTGCCGGGCAATGCGGACGAAGCGGCCGCGAAAGTCAGCTGGAAATTCGTGCGCAAGGACAACGGCGCCTACGCGCTCGAGGCGACCAATCCGACGCCGTATCACGTGACGTTCAGCAAGATCGTCGCGAGCGAGAGCACGACGAGCTGGACCAGCGACAAGGGCGGCATGGTCGACCCGGGCGCGAGCGCGGACTTCGACATTGGCAACGTTGCACCGCTCGCCGACGTGCCGGCGCAAGTCGACTACACCTTCATCAACGACTACGGCGCCGGCGTCACCGGCAAAACGCTGCGCGACGGGACCCGCAAGTAATCATGCGCACCCGGGAATATTCTTCGCGGCCGCGAGCCGGAAACTGGTTCGCGCTCAGGCGCAGCCATGCCGTGATGCTCGGCGCGCTGGCCGCATGGGGCGCGACGCCCGCGTTCGCCGACTCCACGATGCTGGCCGACGTGCAGTTCAACAGCGAATTTCTGATGAAGCCGAAAGGCCAAAGCGTCGACGTGTCGCGTTTCGAGCGCGGCAATCCGGTGCAGCCCGGCGAGTACACCGTCGACCTCTACGTCAACGGAAACTGGGTCGGCCACGACACGCTGCGTTTCGTGGCACGGGACGGCGCGGGGAACGCCGTGCCGTGTTTCAGCAAGGCGCTGATCGAGCGCCTCGGTCTGGACTTTTCGACGCTGTCGGACAAGGGCCGCAGCGAACTCGCGAAAGCCCAGGCGGGCGAGTGCGCGAACGTTGCCAATCTCGTCGACGGTGCGTCGCAATCCTTCGATCTGTCCGATCTGCGGCTCGATCTGAGCATCCCGCAGGCGGCGCTGCTGCGCAATCCGCAAGGCTACGTGAGTCCCGAGTTCTGGGACGAAGGCGTGACCTCGGCCACTTTGGGCTACAACCTGAATTCGTTTCGCGTGACGGGTTCGGGCTCCGCGGGGTTGTCCAATACACAGACCTATCTCGGCCTGAATAGCGGCGTCAATGTAGGCAGCTGGCACTTCCGGCAAAATTCCGCGCTGACGTGGCAATCGAACGGACCGCGCACGTATCAGAACATCGCGACGTACGTGCAGCACGATCTGCCGTCGATTCGCAGCCAGTTGACGCTCGGCGACGCCTTTACCGACGGCGCAGTGTTCGACAGCATCGGCATTCGCGGTGTCGAACTCGCGAGCGACGACCGCATGTTGCCGGACTCGCTGCGCGGCTATGCACCGCTGATTCGCGGTGTGGCGATGACCAATGCGCGCGTGAGTGTCACGCAGAACGGCAACAAACTGTACGAAACGACCGTCGCACCGGGCGCATTCGAGATCAATGATCTGTATGCCACCGGCTACGGCGGCAACCTGCTCGTCACCGTCACTGAAGCCGACGGCAGTCAGCATAGTTTCTCCGTGCCCTATGCGTCGGTCGCGCAGTTGCTGCGTCCGGGCATCACGCGTTTCAATGTCGCCGCGGGCCAGCTTCGCGATGCGCAGGTCAATCAGCACGACAACCTCCTTCAGGGGACGGTGCAGCACGGTTTCAACAACGTCATCACCGGCTACGCGGGGACGATTGTTGCGGACGGCTATCTCGCCGGGCTGCTCGGCGCAGCGGTCAACACGCCATTGGGCGCGGTTGCGTTGGACGTAACTGAGGCGCGCGCCAACATTCGCGGCGTGACCAACACCACCGGCCAGAGCGTGCGAATCAGCTACAGCAAGCTGGTGCCGACCACCAACACGAACTTCACTGTCGCCGCCTATCGCTATTCGTCGAGCGGTTTCTGGGCGTTGCGCGACGCCATGCTGGCGCGCAGCGCGGTTGCCGCAGGGCAGGACCCGTCCTCGGTGGATCGCCAGCGCAATCAGGTCCAACTGACGATGAACCAGAGCTTCGGCAATGGCTGGGGCAATGCCTATGTGGTCGGCTCGACACTTGACTACTGGAATCGCAGCGGCACCACCACGCAATTCCAGATCGGCTACAACAACGTGTTGCGCGCGCTCGGCACCAACTTCAGCTACAACGTGTCGCTGTCGAGGCAGCGCGACGGCCTGACCGGGCAGATGAACAATCAGATCTTCGCAAGCGTCTCGATTCCGCTCGGCAACGGTCAGCATGCGCCGACCCTCTCGACCAGCTTCACGCACAACAGTCAGAGCGGTTCGTCCGAACAGGCGATGCTGAACGGCTCCGCCGGCGTCGACAACGAATTCACCTATGGCGTGACGGCAAACCATGCGCCGGGCTCGAGTGCGGGCGGCGTGAACGGCCAGTACCGCAGTCCGTACGCGACGCTGGCGGCGAGCGCAAGCGGCGGCTCCGGCTACTCGCAAGTGTCGGCAGGCGTGACCGGCGCGATCGTCGCGCATCCGGGCGGCGTGACCTTCGCGAACGATCTGGGCGACACGATCGGTGTGGTCGAGGCGAAAGACGCGAAGGGCGCCCGCATCACCAATTCGTCCGGTGTGCGCGTCGACAACTTCGGTTATGCAGTGATTCCGTATCTGACGCCGTATAGCCTGAACACGGTCGAAATCGATCCGAAGGGAATTCCGCTCGATGTCGAATTCAAGTCGACCAGCCAGCAGGTGGCGCCGCGTGCCAACTCGGTGGTGATGATTCACTTCGGCACGGTGACGGGCAGGGCAGCGGTGATCTCCGCGCGCTTGCCGAACGGCGCACCGTTACCCTTCGGCGCGACGGTGTACGACGCGAAGGGGCAAGGTGTCGGCGCGATCGGCCAGAACAGTCGCATCTTTGTGCGCGGCGTGGCCGATGAGGGGGCGCTCACGGTGAAGTGGGGGGATGCAGCGGATGAACAGTGTGCCTTCGGTTATCACTTGCCGCCGAAGGGCGAAGATCGCGGCGCGTACGCGCATATCGATGCCGTGTGCGGCGCGGCGGCCGGCATGACGAACCAGGCAGCGGCGGGCTCGTCCGCTGGAGGAAAAGCGCAATGAAGATGTCTCTCTCGTACGGTGCCTTGCGCCGATGCTTCGGTATCCTGATGCTATTCGCTGCTGCATCCACCGGTCTGATCGCCAGCGTACCCGCTCACGCAGCGCTGCAATGCACGATTAGCGGATCGGCGGCGATCAGCTTCGGCACGCTCACCGTGCCACGTGATACGCCAGTCGGCGCGGCAATCGGGCCGGTGCAATCGTCGACCGTTTCTGTTAACTGCCCGTCGAATCCCGGGACGGTGCCACCATACAACAACGGCTGGTATATCCAGTACTACCCGCAACTGACGAGCAGCCCGGTAGCGGGCGTGTGGAACACCGGTATTGCCGGCATCGGCATCAAGGTCGTGGACGTGACCTACGGCAATACGACTTTGTCCTCACTGGCAGTCGGCAAGTGGGGCGATTTCGGCGCACCGATTACGAACACGGCGGCGTTCCAGGGCAGCTTCACGTTCACCTACCAACTGGTCAAAACGGCCGCGCAGGTGACAACGGGTGGCGCGGTGAACATCCCGCAGTTGCTCACGCTGGTTAGCCACAATATTCCCGCCAACATAACGTCGCCGGCTCTCGTGACGATCTCGGTCAACAACACCTCGATTGTCGCGACCACGTGCACGGTGACTACGCCGTCGGTGAGCGTCACGCTGCCTACCGTCAATGCCAGCGCATTGAGCCCCGTCGGCACGACACTCGGCAACACGAACCTCAGCATCGGACTATCGTGTCAGGCCGGCGCGAATGTCTATGTGACGCTGACCGATGCGACCACTCCCGGCAATACGACCAGCAATCTGACGCTGGCGAGCGGATCGACCGCGACGGGTGTCGCGTTACGCGTGCTCAATAGCGGTGGAACGGCAATCAGCTACGGGCCGGATTCGGCGGTAGCGGGCAATCGGAACCAGTGGCTGGTCGGTGCATCGTCGAGCACGACTCGCATTCCGCTGACCGCGCAGTACATTTCCACTGGCACGGTAGGGCCGGGCATCGTGAAGGGGCTCGCCACCTTCACGATGAGCTATCAGTGATGCCTGAATCTACGACGTACGACGCGTTGGCTCGCCAATAACGTGCGGAATCTTTCTAGCCGCGCATACCCAGGTCCGCAAAACTGACGGTTCTCGCTTCGCATGCTTGCGTAAAAGCCGTGTCGTAGCTCGAGAAAAAGACCGTGCGGGTTTCGGCCAGCGTTTTAAACAGATCGACCAGAACGCCACGCGCCGATGCGTCGAGTCCGCCGACTGGTTCATCCGCGATCACGACTTTGGTCTCGCCGAGTACGCCCCCGGTCAGGAAGAATTTCTTGCGCGTGCCAAACGACATCTGCTCGAAGCGCTTGTCGAGATGCGGCTCGAGTCCGAAGCGCTGGGCAAGGTCGAGCGTGTGGCTATCGACTGCTGTCTTTCTCTCCGACGCCACACGCGCCAGATAGTCACGACCGGTCTGCTCCGGATACGTCATGCAGTCTTCGGGCACGTACGTGAGCACGGATTTCGCCTCGCGCGGCGCGGTGCGCAGCGAATGGCCGCCGAGCCACACCTCGCCGGAGTCTGGCTCGATCGTGCCGGCGAGAATGCCCAGCAACGTCGACTTGCCGCTGCCGGATTCATCGTTGAGCGCCACGCATCCTGCCGCCGTGTCGTAATGCAGCCCCTGAAAGATGATGCGTTCGCTATAGCGTTTGCTGAGGTTCTCGAATCGAAGCATGACGTGCGGAGTGGGTCAGCCGAAGAATGTGCAGGACAACGGCAGCGAGGGTTCTTCGGGAAGTTAGCGGTTCGCAAGTGTAGCAGTGCGCTCAGATGCTTTCGCGGCATCCGACAATGACACCACCCGTTGGTGAGGTAAGCGAGGCGACATCCGCGCGCGCGGTGTAAAGTTGCGTCTTTTTGCGCCGTTAAAAAAGGCTTCACCGCAATTCTGCCCATCTCCTGAATACCTCGACGCTTCCCCCGTCGACCGCAATCCATGCAAACAGCTGCCCGCAAAGCGGCCCGACCGTCCCGCGCCGAACTCAGGCGTATCGTCACGGCAATTGTTATCGGTAACGGCTTCGTGGCGTACGACTTCACCGTCTACAGCTTTTCAGCGGTCATTATCGGCAATCTGTTCTTTCCATCGAGCAATCCCGCGTCGTCGCTCTTGCTCTCGCTCGCCACCTTCGGCGCGGGCTTCGTGATGCGCCCGCTCGGCGCGATCATGATCGGCTACATTGCCGACAGCCGTGGCCGCAAAGCCGGCCTCACGGTATCGCTCACGCTGATGACCCTTGGCACGTGGCTGATCGCGTGCTTGCCAGGCTATGCGTCGATCGGTCCGGCCGCGACGGTGTTGATGGTGCTCGCGCGCCTGATGCAGGGGCTCGCCGCAGGCGGTGAGATCGGGCCGGCGTCGGCTTCGCTGATGGAGTCGGTCGCCTACCGGCACCGCTGTTTCATGGTGAGCTGGCGCGGCGCGAGCCAGGGCGCGGCGGCCTTCGCCGCCGCGCTGGTTGGGGCCTGCACGACGGCGCTGCTGTCGCCCGCCGCCGTGCATGACTGGGGATGGCGCGTTCCATTCGTGCTGGGTGGGCTGATCGGACCGGTCGGCTGGTACCTGCGTCGCCGCATGCCGGTGGCCGCGCCGCTGCCGCGTACGCGGCTCAGTCCGAGGCGCATGTTCACGGAGTACCCGCGTCCCTTCGTCTGCGGCCTCCTGATGATGGCGGCGCCTTCGGTGGGCATCTACCTCACTGTTTTCTATATGCCGGCCTACCTGGTTCGTACGCTGCATCGGCCGGCGGCAATCAGTCTCCTGACGGCCTGCCTGTCGGGCCTCGTGATCATGGTGGTGACGCCGCTCGTGGCGCGCGCGGCCGACCGTTTCGTAAGCCGCAAGACGTTGCAGTACGCGGCACTCGTGGCGTCGCTGGTGGCCGCGTGGCCGGCATTCAGGGCGCTGACCCACGGCGTGAGCGACGTTGCCGCGCTCGTCATCATCACGGCGTACGTCGCGCTTGCGGTCAACAATGCCGGTCCGAGTTCCGTGCTGATGATGGAGGCGTTTCCGGTGCATCGGCGCGCGGCGGGAGTTGCGATGATTTACAGCTTCGGCGTCGTCCTGTTCGGCGGATTTTCGCCGTTCCTCGTGACGTGGCTGATCAACCGCACGGGCGATCCGATGGTTCCGGCGTGGTATCTGATGGCCGCGACCCTGCTCACGCTTGCGGCGTTAAGGGCCTTTCCCGAGGCAGAGGCGCCGGATACGAGCCTTGCCGGTGCTTCGCAGCCGCCGGCTTAAACCGGCTTAAATCGGCTTAAGCGCGCTCCCCCAGCGCTCCCTCGTGCCGCGGTGCTGCAGGTCCACGGCGCGCGCCCGCATGTCTTGCGGGCTCATGTCGAAGGCGCGGCGAAACGCGCGTGTGAAATCGGACGCGCTCTGAAAGCCGAGTCCATAGGCGATTTCCGTTACCTGAAGATGCGGGAAACGAACCAGTTCGTCCGCCGCTTCCCGCAAGCGGCGATTGCGGATGTAGGCGCCGAGTCCGCCGTCGTGCTCGAACCAGCGATAGATGGTGGCGCGTTTCAGCTGTAAGGCCTGAACCACGCTGGTCGGTGTGAGGTCGCCCTGATGAAGATTGGCTTCGACGTAACGCCGTACCTGTCCCATCACGGCGGCCTGCATCGCCGCCCGGCTCGCGCCGGTCAGTCGCGCTTCCTTGCGGAAGGCGGCGATCAGCAGTTGGGCGCCGGCATGTAGTGCCTCTGCCGCGCTGGCTGGATCGAGCCTGGGGATTTCCCGGGCGACTGCCGTCATGTGGTCCAGCACAAGACTGGTCAGCGGCGCACCCTGCTGGACGACGCGGCCGTGAATCGCTGTGGCGTCGCGCAGTTCCTCATCCACGATCGCAGCGGGTACGAACAGGCTCAGAAGCCGGCATTCGGGTCGCTCGGCCCGAAACGGTTGATTCAGGTCGAACGCGACGATGCCCTGCACCGAGCCCTGCTCGCTGCGTTTCTTGCGCATGCCCGTGACGTGGCCGACTTCGCCTTCCACGAACAGTTGAAAGGCGTAATCGCGCCGCGAGTCTGTGGAAACCCGCGCGACCGATCGTTCCAGCAGCACCGCGTCCGTGCTGCAGTCCGTAAACACCATGCCGCCGACCGCATAAAGATCGATTTCGCCGCGAAATCCGCCGGCGACCTGTTCCTTCGACGGTGGCACGTCGACCACATGCCCCACGCGCTGGCGCCAGGCCAGAAATTGTTCGTCGGCTGTGAGCGCGTGCGTGCTGAAGCGGCTCGTGGAAATGGCGGAGCGCGATTCGGCTGCGGCGGCAGCAGCCAGGTGCGGCGGTAAGGTGCGCTGGTTCATGGATCGGTTGCTGCGAACAATGCGTGTGATTCCGGCGGGCAGCGGCGGTAACCAGATATTTAACACGCCGTCGTCCAATATTGAGACGGATGGTAAAGCCTAACAAAAAAGCTGCGGTATCGTCGGATGATTAGATGCAGATCGGTTTCATCGACGGCGCCACCATGCGTTTATAACAGGCTCCGCGTTGGAACACGCAAAGCACGCAGAAAGCGCGCCGATTGGCATTCTCGGCGCAATGGGTGCGAGGCCCAGGCTTTTCCGGCGGCCAATTTACGGGGAATCGAAAGATGAGCGGCACGAACAGGCAACCGACCGCCCAACGCGGCGGGCGGCGTCCGTCCAGTCTGGTGGATAGCCAGCTGGAGCATCTTGAGAACATGGTTCAGTACGTGGCACGTGGCGACGCGGCTGGCATGCTGGTGCCGCTAGACCATGAGTACTGGGAAAAGCGCATTCGCGTGCTGGAAGAGACTCATGAGTTGCTTGCCAGCCAGCGCAAACGCGTCATCAAGCTTCTCGACCTGCTCGGAAGTGATGCGCAGATGAAGCTGAGGCGGCGTACCGCTGCCTGAGTTCAGATTTACTGAAGGGAAAGGTTGCGAGGATCGGGGGTAGTTGCAGGAGAGAAGATCGGTGCCACAAGGTACCGGCAATAAAAAAGAAGGACCTGAGAGTGCGGTAATGATGCGGATGGGCTCACAGAGGTTCGCCGCTCAGTTGTGAAACCGATGGGCGTCTTGCCCATCGGACGTTTGGGGGTGTTGCAACACGCACCTCCGGACTTGGCCGAGCAACCGGCTGGGGATCGCCACGAAAGTGTCGTCCTCGCCGGGCGCTCGCTCGGCTCATCCCTGCGTCATACCAACACCTGCCTATATAGCCGCCAGCCTGTTTGGAAGTGCGCCTCTAATATTCCGCGCTTTACTGCAATATTGACCGCTTTTAAATAGGGCGCGGTTACTTTCAGGTATGCAGAATACGCAGTGAATATAGCGCTGATAAACTGTGCGCCGGAACAACAGGTCATCGCTTTCAAGGCGCCGATCGCTCCCCCAAATTCGACGATTTAAATCGCCGGACTACCCACCGCTACCACCTGTATTTGACCAGTATCAGGGCTCCCTTTGGCCCGTTTTTGGAAGTGACTCATGAAGCCGGGAAAGAACTCGCTTGGGAAAAGACGCGCACGCAAGATCGCCATTGGGGTCGGTGCGGTATTAATCGCGGCATTGCTCGCACTCAGCGTTTGGATTTATCAGCAGCGCGACGTGCAGACAACTCCGGCGCTTACCGGCATCGCGAATCAGATGCGTCACGATCCCTCGGCGTGGACACATGACGAGAAAGACGCGTCGCAAATGCTGCGCGATATTCACGACGCCAACGTGGCCGCGATCGGCGTGAGCCCCAACGCGATTCTCGTGTCGAAGCGCGATGGCGCGAAATACTTCGTCACCGACCATAACGCGACGTTTTCGCACGCACTGCTGCTCGGTGAACCCAAAGCTGGCCAGGCCGCGTCCTACCAGCTCGTCTGGCTGCCCGGCGCCGATATTCGCACCGGCGCGTCGCGCTGGGTGCCGGTGTTCAATCAGGTGCGCGACGCGATCAGTTTGCTGTTGCCGCTATTGCTGATCGGCGGCATGGTGTGGTTCATGCGCCGCGAGATGAGAGGCGGCGCGTCGCTTCTCAGCAAGGCGCCTACGCTGCGTTTCGACGACGTGATCGGCGCGGGTGAAGCGAAGGCGGCGCTCGCAGACATCCGCGGCTACCTGTCCGATCCGAAGCAGTTCACCTCGATGGGCGTGCGCGCACCATGCGGCATTCTGATGGTCGGCGGCCCTGGCGTTGGCAAGACGCGGCTTGCCCAGGCGCTCGCCGGCGAATGCGGCGCGAACTTCATTTCGATCACCGGCAGCTACTTCAGTGCGAAGTACTACGGTGTCGGTATCCAGAAGGTCAAACACCTGTTCGAACTCGCGCGCAAGAATGCCCCCACGGTCATCTTCATCGACGAAGCCGATGGCCTCGCCAAGCGTACGGATACCGGCGGCGGTCCCGTCGAAGCCGAGAGCAATCGCATCATCAACCAGCTGCTGGCGGAAATGGATGGCTTCGCTTCGAATGAAGGCGTCATCATCGTCGCGGCCACGAACCATCCCGACAATCTGGACGAGGCGTTGCGCCGACCGGGCCGTTTCGATCGCACAGTGCAGGTCCGTTTGCCCGATCGCGAAGACCGCGCGAAAATTTTCCGCTTCTACGCGGAGAAGCTGAAGTCGAAGGCCGCCGACATCGACTACGACCAGCTCGCTCGCCTGACTACCGGTCTGTCTCCGGCAACGGTCGCGATGGTCGTGAATCAGGCGGGACTGGTCGCGCGCAAAGCCGGTGAGACGGAAATCGCCGCGAAGCATTTCATGGAAGCGATCAAGATTGCGCGCATCGGCGACGTGAGCGGGGCAGAGCGGGCACTGAGCGAAGACGAGCGTACGCGTATCGCGGTGCACGAAGCGGGACACGGTCTTGTCGCCGCGCTGCTCGGCACCGGTGTGCTGGAAGAAGTCACGATCTTGCCGCGTGGCGGAGCATTGGGTGTGGCGCTCATCACCAAGGCGCAAGACAAGCACCTATACCGCGAAACCGAGATCCGCAACGAGATTCAGGTCCTGCTCGGCGGTCGCAACGCCGAAATTCTCACGTTCTCCGAAGCGTCAAGCGGCGCCGCGTCGGATCTGCAGGAAGCGTCGCGCATCAGTCTCGACATGGTGTCGAAGTTCGGCTTCAACCGCGATGGCGATCTGTTCAGCCTCGCGGCGCTGCCGTCGCAGTACGCGGGGCTGCAAATGAAGAGCGCCATCGAGCACGCCAACGTGCTGCTCAAGGAGTTGAACGAGTTGTGCTACGGGCTGCTGCATGCTTATGAGCCCGTGCTGCGCGCCATTGCCGACGAACTGCTCGAGCGGGAGACGGTTCCGGGCGAAGCGGTTTACCGGCTGATCAAAGAGCACAAGAGCGCGCTGAAGATCGTCCACGAGCCGGCTGCCGCTTGATCCGCGTTTGTTCCGTTTTGCCGCCACGAGAGCGGGAACGTCATTTCTTGGGTGGTGGCGTGTCGCCCTTTTGCGGCAGAGGCTGATCGAGACCCGGTTCGACTGGGGTAGGAATGGCGTCGCCGATAGGCTTGGAAACCTCGGTAGGCGGGCTGCCGGGGTCTTCATCCGGCTTGTTTTCGTGCTCGTTCGGGGGATTGGGCAGGTTTGCCATGCTGGCTCTCCGGTGGATTGCTATGAGCAATGAGCAGCAATACGCGTTCCACGGCTGGTGCGCACAGCCCACACCCTTATAAAACCCCGGATTTCCAGACCATTTGCGCAGCGGCTGCCAGAACGAACACCAGAACCAGAACGCGAAACGCTCCCGGCGGCAATCTGTCTCTAAGCGGCCGTACCAACAGTATTCCCGCGATCACCGGCACACTCGCGCAGACCGAAATGACCAGATCGCTCCAGCTGGCATGCGCACCGCCGCTAAACGTGGCAACCAGCGTGATGATCGACACCACCAGAATAATTGCGATCTGCTTGGTAAAGACTTTTCCCGTCGCGCCCGTGGCGATCAGATACATCGCCAGCAAAGGCCCCGGCACCGAAGCGATGCTCTCCATCACCGCCGCCCCGAATCCCAATACGAAGCCCGCCGGTTTCGCCCATCTCGGTGACAGCGTGAGCCGCGGTGAAAGCAACAGGAGCAGCGCCGCAACGATCAGCAATACTCCCGCAGCAGCCTGCGCGCGATGGGGCGCAAGCGAAATCAGTACGCTCACGCCGACGATGTTGCCGATCACCGTACCGATCAAGGGCGCGGCAATGCGCCGGACCGTCGGCAGCATGTCGCCGCCTTCCAGTGCCTGTGGAATATTGCCGAGAATGATCGGCATCGAGAGCAACAGAACGGCCTCCTTGATCGGCATGAACTGGCTGAGAATCGGCATCGCCACCAGCGGCACGCCGATACTCACCACGCCCTTGACCATTCCGCCCAGCAATAGCGCCGCAACAATGCCGACCAGCGCATAAAGGCTGAGCGTCTGCAGGCTCGCGCCAAGCACGCCGTTGGCGAAACTGAAATGAAACATCGTTGAAGTCCGCGAGCCCACCGCGCGGACCAGATGGACCGGAGTTCGCGCGGGCAGTGGCTTGTTTTTATCGTTCGGCCTGTTCAGTGCCTGCGTGTCGCGCAAGGGTCGAAGCAGCCGGCCAGGTGAGGCCGCATGATACCGCGCCCTTACTCATGTCGCATGAAAGCAGAACGTAATGGGTGAGTCCTTCAGGCGGCATCTGAAGCGGTGCTTTTTTCTCTCAACGCATGCCCGTTGCGGGCAGCAAAAGAGGCCGGTGTTTGCGTAGTAGTTGGTGTCGTGGTGTCCAACGGCGCACGCCGTGTTTTCAAGCGAAGAATGGGTGCTTCGATCAGGCGCCAGGACAACACGGCCATCGTCAGTGAAATCACGAATGACGCGACAATTCCGGCGACATGCGCCCACAGCGGCACGGTACCGCCGAAGAACGCCGTGGCGTGGTGGTTGCGGGTCAGGTCCGGAATCAGATTGTGATAGAGATAAAAGCCGTAGCTGATGCGCCCGAAGTTCATCAGCCAGCCGGTTTCGAGCAGGCCGATCACGGCGGCGTTGCGGCAGCACGCAATCGAACACACTAGTGCCGCGATACAGAGGCCATACAAGGCGCTGACCGTCGTGAAGGCAAGCGAACTGTCCAGTTGACTCCACATAGGCTCAGTCGCACAAAAGCCCACCAGGCAAACGCTCAATACGAACAGCGTCATGCCATGCCCGAGCACGATGCGCAAACGGCTCTCGTTCCCGGCGATCATCAAGCCGCCAATCCCGCCCAAGGCGAGCAGCCAGAAGTTGGTCAGCGGATGCGTATAAATCGTGATGTCCTGCCACTGTGCCGCACGCATTGCCAGCAGCGAAACGAGTCCCACCGCGATGATCGCGAGGCACACGGCGCGATGCCGCCGCACCGCAACCAGCAGCAATAGCGGCGCAAACACGAGATAAAACTGCTCCTCGATCGCGAGGCTCCAGAGATGCGAGTAACGCCCCGGCCAGTAATGCAGCACCGAGCCGATCCAGAAGTTCGACAGATAGGCGAAATGAAACGGCATGCCGCTCGCGAGCTCTGGGCTCGCCATCCCGAGCGCCATCAGCACGCACATCACCACCAGCATCAGGTAGTAAATCGGAAAAATGCGCAACGTGCGGCGAAACAGAAAACGCTTCAATTCCAGACCGAACCGGCTGCCGTTTGTTTCGATGCGTGCGCGTTGTGCGGACAGAATACCGATGATCAGAAAGCCGCTTAGCGCGAAGAATATCCACACACCAAGATGACCAATTTCGCCGATGTCGCCGAATAAACGGTGCTGAAAAAAGACCATAAGGACTGCGATCGCGCGCAATCCGTCGAAGCCTGCAATTCTGTTGTTCATGTGGTTATCTTCCAGTGCGAAGGCGGTGCGCAAAGCGCTGCCGTTCAGGGCGAGAGTGGAAGGACCGGAACGTACCGGTGACGGCAAAGTCAACAACGGCGAAGGGAAAACGTCGCAATGACGCTCAGCAAGCCAGGAGATCGAAGATCAGCCCGGCAGCGTGTCCGGTCCACATGAGTGGCCGCCGTCGAGGGGTGGTATCGCGGGAAATGCGCGAGATCCGACGGGCGTGCATTAACCCATCCTACGATGAAAAAAAGCGAAAAAAATCGCGCATCGCAATCGGTGATTTTTTTCAGTGACCTTTACCGATCGTGTTTGTGCTGGATGGTTTGAAAGCCGCAAAACTTGCTGCAAGACTTTCCGCTAACCATGGCATGACAACTCAGTATTACTGCATGCCGACATCTGATTTTCAGATTGCTGGCACTCCGAATGCATTTAGAGGGCGGTTGTCAGCGCGTGTCGAGTTGGCGCACGGTCTTGCTGGGAACGTTTTATTCTCATGGAGTTCCTACATGGAACTCCCTGTGTATGACCGCTTTTCACGGCGCATTGCACGCACGCGCCATCTTGCGAGAACCAGAATGGACACCCGCCGCGGACGCTCGATCGAAGTGGATTTCTTCCGTGGCATCGTGTTGATCGTCATCGTGCTGGACCACATTCCCGGCAGCACGCTGTCGCATCTGATGTTGCACACGTATGCCCTGTGCGACTCGGCGGAAGTGTTCGTGTTCCTCGGCGGCTATGCGTCGGCGGCAGCGTTTACAGCGGTACTCGCGGGCCGTGGCGAGAGTGCGGCGAAGATGCGTTTCGTGAGGCGCTGCTGGGAGATCTATCGCGCCTATCTATTGACGGCCGTATTGACGCTGCTGTCCGGCGCCGTCCTCGCGCTATTGCATCTGAATCAGCCGATGGTCGACCTGACCGGCTGGCAGCCGTTCGCGGTTCAACCGTTGCGCGAAGCATTCGATATTGCCGTGCTGCGGCGCCAGCCGTATTTGTCGAGCGTGCTGCCCATGTACGTGATCTTTGCGCTATTCGTGCCATTCATGGTGCCTTTGGCGCGCCGGTCGTCGCTCGCGGCGCTGGGCCTGAGCGTGACGATCTGGGCGCTTGCCCGGCCGCTGGCCTCGCTATTCAGCATTGACGACGTGGCCGACTGGGCTTTTAATCCGTTTGCATGGCAATTGATGTTCGTGCTCGGTATTCTGTGCCGGGTGCAACCCGTCAGCGAGCGCTTTCACGCCACCCGCACGGCGCACTGGTTCACGCGTGCCGCAGTGATCGCGGTGCTGGGGTTCGCCATTGTTAAACTCTTTGTATTGACGCAGCCGCTGCCCGGCTTGAATAAACAGAACCTTTCCGTGGAACGCGTGATCAACTTTCTCGTCATCGCCTGGCTCGCTGCGCAGTTCGTGCGCACGGGCAGCATTGCGTGGCTCGCGCAGCGCTTGCCGGCCGTGGTGACGGTCGGTCGTACCGGGCTTGTGTGTTTTGTCGCCGGCACGCTGGTGTCGTTGATCGTCGATACGGCAACGCCGCATACGTTCCACGGCTTTCGCGGCACGCTGATCGGACTCGGCGGCGATCTGGTCGCCATCGGCGCGGTGCTGATGATCGCGCGCGGCTGGAACGACTGGAGAGGGCCGCGCTCGCGCGCGGCTGTCAACGGCGCGGGTTACGGATGAGGGCGCGGGTGCGCCATGTCCGCCGTGGGCTTTCTAAGGGGCGTTCACGCACGGCTGTCACGGTGGCCGGCGCGGTGCTATGGCTGACGAACGCCTCACCGGCATTCGCCGCGCCCAAGGATGCGCCGCTCGCCATGCGTTGCGCGGAATTCGCGGGCGCGGTGTTGCCCCCGGAACTGATCGCTTTGCCGACTGCTGGCGTGCAAATCGAAAGTGCGGCGATGGTGGCGGCCACCGCGCTCGGCAATCAGCAAGGCGGCGAATATTGCCGTATCACCGGGCGCATCAAGGCGCTCAAAGCCACCACGCCTGATATTCGCTTCGACCTGAATCTGCCGCGCCGCTGGAACGGCCGCGCGTTGCAGATCGGCGGCGGGGGTTACAACGGCGTGGTGGTGAGCGGGACGGGCGTGATGCCGTTCTCTCCGGATCGCGCACCGCTCGCGCAAGGCTATGCGACCTTCGGCGACGACTCGGGGCATGTGGGCGATTCATCGCTCGCGGTGTTCGGCCTCGTGGATGAAGCGGTGACGAATTTCGGCTACGCGCATCTGAAGAAAACGCACGACGCCGCGCTCGCATTGATTGCACGCACTTACGGCCGGCCGCCGCAACGGATGTATTTCGCCGGCGGCTCGACGGGCGGCCGCGAAGGCTACACGGTGATGCAGCGTTATCCCGATGACTACGACGGCGTGATCGCCAATTCGCCCGCGCTCAATTTCTCCGGTGTGCGTTTGATGGGCGTGAAGCTCGGTCAGGCGGAATACGCGACGCCCGGCGGTTTCGTTTCACCAGTACTGCTCGAGCACGTGTATCAACGCACGCTCGCGGTCTGCGACCGGCTTGATGGCGCGGCGGACGGCGTGGTCAGCGACGTCGACGGGTGCAAGGAACACGAAGCGGAAATCATCGCCTCGTTGCGCTGCGCCGGACGGTCTCCCTCGCATGACGAGTGCCTCACCGACACGCAGCTCTCCACCTTGCTGCTGATGCGCGACGGCCTGTCGTTGCCCTACAAGCTGGCGTGGAATGTCAGCGGCTATAGCGGCTACAACATCTTTCAGGGCACGCGTCTGACCGGCATGCTCGGTCTCGGACATCAAGCCGGGCGACTGCCGGTGCCGACCTTCTTCGCCAACGGCTATCTGTTTGCGCAGGGCGACGGCTACGTCCGCTACTTCGTGGCCCACGATGCGGAGTTCGACTCGCTCAGGTTCGACCCGCTTCATCCCGGCAAATATCGCGGACAGCTCATCGCGCTCTCACAGACAATCGGCGCGATGAACCCCGACCTGGCTCGCTACATCGCGAAGGGCGGCAAGCTCATCACACTGCAAGGCCTCGCCGACGAAGTCATCAGCCCGAACCAGACGATCGCTTACTACGATGCGCTGATCGATCGGTTCGGCATCGATCAGGTCGATGCATTCATGCGGCTCTACATGGTGCCGGGTTTCCAGCATGGCAGCGGCGTGTTCATTCCGTCGGTGGATCTGCTGGGCGCGCTCGACAATTGGGTGACGCGTGGCGTATCGCCCGAAACGCTGACCGCTACGGATATCGCGGCCGCGACCAACGGACGCTCGCGCCCGTTGTGCCGTTATCCGCTGTTTCCCCGCTATAGCGGCAAGGGCAATGTGAATCTCGCCAGCAGTTTCACGTGCGCCGAACCGTGACGGGCACCGGCCTGTCTGGCAAGAACTCGGCCGGCCCTGAAAGGCTGACACGCTTACCGGCGGTATCCGTTCCTCCGGAATCTCGCGGTTACGCTGCACGCTTTCCCACTTTCAATTACATTGCGGGTGCGGCGGCGTATTCGTCCCGCCCCCTTTTAATCCAATACCGGTGTCTGCCATCGTCGAATCCATGCAGCCTATCGTTTCGGTTACGAATCTGTCGAAAACCTATGCCACGGGTTTTCATGCACTCAAAAACATCAATCTGGCGATCAATCGCGGAGAAATCTTCGCCCTGCTAGGGCCCAACGGGGCGGGCAAAACCACCCTCATCAGCATCATTTGCGGCATTGTCAATGCGAGCGTTGGCAGCGTGATGGTGGACGGCCGCGACATCGCGACGGACTATCGCGGCGCACGCTCGCTGATTGGCCTCGTGCCGCAGGAGCTCACCACCGACTCGTTCGAAACGGTCTGGGCGACCGTCTCGTTCAGCCGCGGGCTGTTCGGCAAGCCGAAAAACCCCGCTTACATCGAGAAGGTCTTGCGTGATCTGTCGCTGTGGGAAAAGCGCGATAACAAGATCATTACGCTGTCGGGCGGCATGAAGCGCCGCGTGCTGATTGCGAAGGCGCTCTCGCACGAACCGCGCGTGCTGTTTCTCGACGAACCCACGGCCGGTGTCGACGTCGAGTTGCGCCGCGATATGTGGAAGCTGGTGCGCTCGCTTACTGCAAGCGGCGTGACGATCATTCTCACCACGCACTACATCGACGAAGCCGAGGAAATGGCCGACCGCATCGGCGTGATCAATGCGGGCGAGATCATGCTGGTGGAAGAGAAGACGGAGTTGATGCGCAAACTCGGCAAGAAGCAGTTGACGCTGCAACTGGAGAGTTCGCTCACTGAAGTGCCGCCGGCGCTGGCCGGATATGGACTGGATGTCGCCAAGGGTGGCAACGAGTTGATCTACACGTATGAGGGCGACGGCGGGCGCACCGACATCATCGCGCTGCTCAAAGCGCTTGACGATGCCGGCATCCGCTTCAAGGATCTGCATACGACGCAAAGTTCGCTCGAAGACATCTTCGTCAGTCTGCTCCGAGGTAATCAATGAATATCTACGCAATTCGCGCGATCTATAAGTTCGAGATGGCGCGCACCTGGCGCACGCTGATGCAGAGCATCATCGCGCCGGTGATTTCGACTTCGCTTTATTTCGTCGTGTTCGGCGCAGCCATCGGTTCGCGTATCAAGGAAGTGGACGGCATCAGTTACGGCGCGTTCATCGTGCCGGGTCTGATCATGCTTTCGCTGCTGTCGCAAAGCATTTCGAACGCCTCGTTCGGAATTTACTTTCCGCGCTTTACCGGCACGATCTATGAGTTGCTATCGGCGCCGGTGTCGTATCTCGAGATCGTGGTGAGCTATGTGGGCGCGGCCGCCACCAAATCGATTCTGCTCGGCTTGATCATTCTGGCTACTGCCGGCCTGTTCGTGCCGCTGCAGGTGCAGCATCCGTTCTGGATGATTCTGTTTCTGGTGCTCACCGCGGTCACGTTCAGTCTGCTCGGTTTCATTATCGGCATCTGGGCGGATAGCTTCGAGAAGCTGCAACTCGTGCCGCTCCTGATCATCACGCCGCTTACCTTCCTCGGCGGGAGTTTCTATGCGGTCAATATGCTGCCGCCGTTCTGGAAGGTCGTGACGCTGTTTAATCCGATCGTTTACCTGGTCAGCGGTTTTCGCTGGAGCTTCTATGGTCTCGCCGATGTGGATGTCGGTGTCAGCCTCGGGATGACCGCGCTGTTTCTGGCGGTGTTTCTCGTGATCGTTGCCTGGATCTTCAAGACCGGGTACCGGTTGAAGAGCTAACAGCGCTCAGAATGGACGTGACGGTGTTCGCCGTCACGTCCGCTGCTTTCCTCCCGGGCAAATTCCTTCCGTTATTCCGCCGCAGTTTCCCCGCGATTCCCCCGGCAATTCCCCCCAGCAGCCCCTCAGGCTATCCCCTTAGTCCATCCGGACGATGACCTCGTAAGCCCAATCGCCGTCAATGACGGTATGAACCGGGAGCGGTGCGGCATGGTTTTTCGCCGACCGCATCCCGGCACACAGCGACGTGGCAGCCGTTGGGGCCGCGTATAGGGATGGAGACGAGTGGGATGAGAGCGGTAACGATGCGGGAGGGATGCAAATGAAATCCAGAGTTCAGCGGGACGGACTGATTGCCGGTTTGCTGGTGGCGATCGGCGTGGTCGGTGTATCCGTGCGGCAGCTCTATGCATGCGCCTGGAACGACGAGTTTCCCGGCATGGTGTGCACGGCCGGGTCATCGCTGTCGTTGTTTCTGGGGATCACCGGGCTGGCTGCGCTGGCTGGAAGAATCTGGGCGCGCCGCTCGGGCGCGGACGAACAGTGCTTCACATTCCTCGGCGCGGTGGGCGGCGCAGCGCTGGTGTATGCGATGGTGGTGACAGGCTTTTAGTGTGCCGCGCAGCGTATCAGGCTACGATCGCCGGATGCGCCTGCACCGGTCCGCCCAACGCCTCGCGATGCGAAGGCGGCCGGCGTCCGTCGAGCTCGGTGATACCATACTCGTGCGCAAGCTCCGCGCCGACCAGCACGAAACCGGATTTCTGCTGACGTTGCGGGTCGCGATACAGTGCATCGATCAGGCGCCCCGTGAATTGCGGTGTCTCCGCGAGTTCGCTGAAGCCCGCATACTGTTCGGGATGCTCGGCGATCACGCGCGCGGTGCGCTCGGTTTGCAGCATGCCCATCCAGATGGAACCCGCGGCGACGCCATGCGGTTTCAGATCGACGGCCATGTCCTTGGCGAACTTGTCGACGCCCACTTTCTGCGCCCCGTACGCCGCGCCGTGCATATAGCAGCTCGCGCCGAACGAGGACGTGAACGCGATCAGCCCGTCGCCCTGTTCGGCCATCAACTTCGCAGCATGCCAGCTCGCGACATACGCCGAGCGCAGGCCGACATCGAGAATATTCACGAGATCAAGCGGCTTTTCCCAGAACGGAGCCGGGCGGATCAGTTCATCATGCAACGCGGTGGCATTGTTGACGAGGATGTCGAGGCGCCCGCTGTTGTGGCGGATGTAGTCGAATACTTCCGCTACTTGCCGGTCGTCGGCGTGATCGCAGGTAAGGGCGATGCCCTTGCCGCCGAGTTTGTCGATCTCGATTGCCGTCGCGTGCACCGTGCCGGGCAATGGTGCGTCACCTTCGCGTTGTGTGCGTCCGGTCACGTAGACGGTCGCGCCCGTTGCTGCGAGCGCGAGTGCGATACCTTTACCTGCGCCACGCGAAGCGCCGGTGACGAGGGCTACGTAGGGTTTTTGACGTTGATTCATCGAGGATTGACCATGAGGAGGCTTCGAGTTCGTATGACGCGGGCTGAGCGTTTAACTACACCGTCACGGCGGACCGAACCGGCGCGGACATCGGCGGCGCGTTGACCCTCGGCGCGGCAGGCGCGGGCTCGAAAGCGTGCGGGTTATCCAGATCCGCTTCGCCAAGCGGAATGAACGCCATGATTTCGAGTTCATGACCCGACAGCGCCGGCAGCCTGAACGGACTCGACAACACATTCCGCCGATGCACGCCGAGCTCGCGCAGGATCTGCGAGCCGATGCCGGAGAGTCTGCCGTCCTTGCGCGTTGGCGTAGCGTTGCTGCTGTTCATCGCATCGGCCCGCATGTCGCAATCGAGTAGCACCGCTACGCCGCATCCGGTCGCATCGATTTTTTGCAGCGCCGCGTGCAGCGGCCACGAATGTGCGGATGGTTCTGCGTCGAGCAGATCGAGCAGCGAAAAGCATTCGTGCACGCGCGTGAGCACCGGCACGTTGGGTAGAGGCGTGCCGCGCACTAGCGCGAGATGCGTGGATTGCCGTACCGTGTCGCGATACTGAATGGCACGAAACGGTCCCCACGGCGTGTGCAATGGCCTCTCGCCGACACGTTCGACGAGCGTCTCGTGAGTGCTGCGATAGTGGATCAGATCGGCAATCGTGCCGATCTTCAAGCCGTGCAGTTCCGCGAATTCGATCAGTTGCGGCAGGCGCGACATGGTGCCGTCGTCGTTCATGATTTCGCAGATCACCGCGGCTGGCGTCAAGCCTGCCAGCGCGGTGAGGTCGCAACCGGCCTCGGTATGTCCGGCCCGCACCAGCACGCCGCCTGGCCGCGCGGCAATGGGGAACACGTGACCCGGTTGCACCAGATCCCCGGCGCGCACCTCCGCGTGAATCGCGGTGCGGATCGTATGCGCGCGGTCGGCGGCGGAGATGCCGGTGGTGATACCTTCTGCCGCCTCGATGCTGACCGTGAACGCGGTCCCGTATTGCGTGCCGTTCTGTTCCGCCATTGGTGGAAGTTTCAGGCGCGCGCAGTGTTCGGCTGTCAGCGTCAGACAGACGAGGCCGCGGCCAAAGCGCGCCATGAAGTTGATCGTTTCGGGCGTGACGTGGTCGGCGGCAATGAGCAGATCGCCTTCGTTCTCGCGATCTTCCTCGTCGACCAGAATGATCATGCGGCCGGCTTTCAGCTCGGCGACGATTTCGTCGGTGGTGGCGAGTTTCATGGGTTTATCCCTGTGCTACTGCTGTGACTGGCGCTGCATGAAAAGAGAGGCGCTCAACGTGCGCCAGAACCGAATACAGGCGCGCGCCTGTCGAAGAAGGCGTCGATGCCCTCGCGGAAATCGTCGCCTGCCGCACAGTGCAGAAAGCTGCGCTGCTCCGCGTACAGATGCTCGACGAAGCTGTGCTCGGGCGCATGCTGGATCAGATTCTTGGTTTGCGCGAACGCATCCGGCGAGAGCGCGCCCATCCGCTTTAGCAGTGCGCGCGTTTGTGCGATGAGGTCATCGTCCGGTACGACCCAGTTGACGAAGCCAGCTCGCAACGCTTCGTCGGCGCTATGCCGTTCGTCGAGATACATCCATTGCGCAGCCTGTTTGGTGCCGAGCGCGCGCGGCAACGTGTAGGTCGCTCCGCCATCGGGCGAGGTGCCGATGCGGCCATACGCCGAAGTGAACGTCGCGCTCTTTGCGGTGATCGCCAGATCGCAGGCCGCGACGAGGCTTAAGCCGAAGCCCGCCACGGCGCCGTTGACGCTGGCAATCACCGGCTTGCGCGAACTCGTGACGGTCTCGGCCACGGTTTGCGCGAGCCGCACGAGTTTGCCAATCGAGCGGTCGCGTACCAGGGGTTTTGCGTCCAGTGCGGTGCGCATGGTCTGCAGATCGCCACCCGCCATGAACGCGTTGCCGGCGCCGGTCAGCACGATCGCGCGGATTTCGTCGTGGTGAGCGAGGCGTGCGAGCTTGGCGTTCAGCTCGATTGCCATCGCTTCGTTGAGAGCGTTCAGTGCCTCGGGGCGGTCGAACGTGAGCGTCGCGATGCCGTCTTCGGCCGCGAGGCGGATCAATGCGGTCATATCTTGTCTGGTCAGCGGAGTCAGGTGTTCTGGGTGTGCAGTGCATGGCGTAAGGCTTGCGCCGCCATCGTCAGTGCGTGGTCGGCCGCATCGAGTACGCCGAGAAAACTGGCGAAGCCGTGCATTTGCCCCGGCCAGCGCAGATGTGTTGTGAGCACACCGGCTTGCGCGAGACGTGCCGCGTAATGCTCGGCCTCGTCGCGCAGCGGGTCGTATTCCGCGCTGATGATGGTGGCGCTGGCCACGCCGGTAAGATCGGTGGCGGCGAGCGGACTTGCGAGTGGATCGGCGCGATTGGAGCCCGCGGCGAAATACTGGTCTTTGAACCAGCGCATCATCTGCGCCGTCAGCAAGTAGCCGTCGCCCATCGATTTGTATGAGGGATATTCGGTCGCGCAATCCACCACCGGGTAGAACAACAGTTGATGCGCGATATTCACGCCGCTATGACGCACCTGCTGCGCGGCTACCGCGGCGAGATTGCCGCCCGCGCTGTCGCCGGCAACGGCAAGCGCGCCGGGCCGTACGCGCAGATCGGCTGAGTTGGATGCGGCCCAGCGCACGGCGTCGCACGCATCGAGTGCGGCGGTCGGAAAACGTGCTTCCGGCGCGAGCCGGTAATCGACCGATAGCACGACCGTTCGCGCGCGTTGCGCCAGACAACGGCACAGGTTGGCATGGGTGTCGAGCCCGCAGGAAACGAAGCCGCCGCCGTGAAAGAAGACGGTCAGGGGAAGCAGGCCATCGTCGCCTTCTATCATCGGCCGGTAAAGGCGCGCGCCGATCGGGCCGCTCGCGGCCGGGATCATCAGATCTTCTTCCGAGGCGACCGGGTCGCCAGGCGCAAAACCGCTGCCCGCGGCAATCATTGCGCGGTAAGCGGGCGCGCTGAGTTGCGCGAAATCGAGCGGGGGCATACCGGCGAGAGCAGCGAGCACGGCCTGCGCTTCTGGATCGAGCGCCATCGGGTCTCCTGAGAAAGCTGTCATGAAAGCGGCTATACCGCGTATAAGCGATGCGGCCGTACATGACGCGAATCGGGCCGCAAATCAGGGCATTCAGCGCGCACGCCGCAACACTGAATGCATTGAAACGCGGCGGCTTTAAGGGGGCATCGTCCGATTGGACGAGAGTTCGTTCGCACGCTCAGCGAAACTTTCGTCAGCTAAGTACTTCCCCCGATGCCAGCAAACAGATCGGCCCTTAAGCTTGGCGTCGCGATGCAAAGTCGCATGGAGGACGGAGAGTGTTGATGGAGACAAAATGGACCCCTGAAGAGGGCCAGGCCATGAGTGAAGTGGCCGAGGTGAGCGTCGCGCAGTTCAGCGAACTGACCGCGCGCATCTATCAGGGGGCGCTGGAAAGCACGCCGTGGGCTAGCGCGCTCGAGTTGATCCGCACCTCGCTCGGTGCGAGCTATGCCACCCTGATTCTGCGTTCGCCCTCGAGCGACCGGCGCGGTCTGATGGTGCACGCGTCCGAAATGGGGTCGGGCGTGCCGGGCGAAGCCTCGTACAACAACTACTACTATTCGCTCGACCCGTTCGTCGGTTTGCCGGCGGATCGCGTGGTCACGGTGGACGAGGTATTCGGCGATACGGGTTGGCTCACCAGCGAACTCTACAAGCAGTTCCTGAAGCCGGCCGACATTCGCTACATCATGGGCGCCGATCTGCGCACGGAGTCTGGCGTCGAATGCCGGTTTCGCGTGTGCCGCAGTCACGCTTCGAAGCACTTCTCCGCGCGTGACAAGGCGTTTTGCGCGCTGTTGCTGCCGCATTTGCGGCGCGCGGTCGAACTGCATTCGCGGCTCGATATCGTGGAGTCGGAGCGCACGCTGTATGCGAGCGCGATCGACCGGATGCTGGTGGGCACGGTGACGCTCGACGAGAGCGGCGCGATCATGCGCACCAATAGCGTGGCCGATGAGATTCTCGCGCAGAGCAACGGTCTGCGGATCGCGCACGGCAACGTCGAGGCAACGGACGCGCAGGAGAATCGCAATCTGCAACGTCTGGTGCGCCATGCGCTGATGGGGCACTTCGGCACGGCAGCGCCGATTGTCGAAGCCATTCCGATCACGCGCGGCTGCGACAAGCCGAAACTCGGTGTGCTGGTGCGCACGATCCCGCTCTCGGACTGGTCCGAGGACAACAAGCGTCGCCCGGCAACCGTGTTGTTTCTGCGCGATCCCGATCGCAAATCGCAGGGCTCGCAGGAGATCGTGCGCAAGCTGTTCGACCTCACGCCTGCGGAGACCTCGCTCGCGTTGCTGTTGACCAATGGCTTGACGCTGGAAGAGGCGGCCGACGAACTGGGCATCAGCAAGAACACTGCACGGGCTCATCTGCGGGCAATCTTCTCGAAGACGGGCGTGACGCGTCAGGCGACGCTCGTGCGCATTCTGCTGGGCAGTGTGGTGCCGCTCGGCTGAACCTGCTTCAACTCAATTGAACGGGGGCGTCATGTGCGCCGCGCCTGCATCCGGCGCGGTACACATGGCGCCCTCCGACGTCTTAGCCCGCGCGCTTTTGCGACAACACCAGTAACGCACCGTTCTTGTCTTCCAGCACCGCACGCAATTCGTGTGGTCCTTGCTGCACCGGCACGCGCACTGACGCGCCTGCCGCCACCACGCGCGCCATTGCTGCATACAGGTCGTCGTTTTCATCGACGCGAAACACCAGCGCCGCGCGTTCGACGATCCGTTCTTCACCCGCCACCAGCGCGATGCTCAGCGCGCCACCGTCGAGCGCGCAATAGCGTTCGCCGTCACGAAACTTCACCGTCAAGCCTAGCCCGTCGACAAAGAGCGGCAGCGCCGCATCGATCGTGTCGACCGGGTACAGCATCATCGAAGCCTTCATTGCATTGCACTCCCATCAGTTGAGCCGCGTTGTATGGCGGCTCGATCGTAGCGCTGCGGGCGAGCGCCGCACGAGGTCCAATCGGACTAGCCGAAGTGCGAAAACACGGCCAAATCGGCGGCGAAAGGCGCCTTCGATCAAAGCATCTAAGTCAAAGCGCACACCGTTAATCCAAATAGACGATGCTGGCCCGCACGCGCGAACTGAAACTTCATTCCGTGGACCGTCACGATCATCGTAGGAATCGGTGGGTCGGGAGCGGGCCGCCCGTTTCAGCACAGTCCAAAATTCATGGAGACGCACGCAATGAAGTTTTCTCTGATCTACGAAGCCCAAACCACGGACGCTTCGCGGGAAGGCGATCACCGGGTATTCAAGGAGACCGTCGAGCAGGCCTTGCTCGCCGAACAGATGGGTTTCGATACCGTCTGGTGCGTCGAACACACGTCGCTGACGAACTACGCGCATATGAGCGCCCCGGAAACCTTCCTCGCGTATCTGGCCGGCCGCACCACCCGCATTGGCCTCGGCCACGGCGTGATCTGCCTGCCGCCCGCGATGAATCACCCGATCAAGGTGGCCGAACGTGTGGCCATGCTCGACATTCTGTCGGGCGGCCGCGTGCATTTCGGCGTCGGCAAAGGCGGCAGCCAGCAGGAAGCTGGGGCATTCGGCTACGACCTCGCCGAGCTGCAACCGATGATCGACGAATCGATGTACCTGGTGCCGAAGATGTTCGTGCAGGACGAGATCGAGCACGACGGCAAATACATCAAGATTCCTAAACGGCCGATTCACCCGAAGCCGTTCCAGGACCCGCATCCGCCGATGTATATGGCGTGCACCAACAACGACGGCTTGCTGCGCGCCGGACAACGCGGTCTGGGTGCGTTGGTGCTCGGTTTCGGCGGTCCTGATGAAGTCGCGAAGAAAAATTCCCTGTATCGCGAGGCATGGGCGACCCGCAAAGCCGAAGACCAGGTCGGTTTCCGTCCGACGCAGCATCTGGCAGCGCTGTGCCCGACCGTGGTGCTGAACGATGGCCAGCAGGCCCGCAAGATCGGTATTCGCGGTCAGCGCTACTTCATGGAGTCGCTGGCGTACTGGTACACCGGCGGCGAGCGCCCGAATCCGGATAGCTGGGGCGATGACCTCGTGAAGGGCAATACCGGCGAAATGGTGATCCGTTCGCGCTTCGCGTCGGAGGAGGTGGTGGTCGACTTCAGCGATCCGGCGCTTTCGATGATGAACCCGAATCACGCCTACGGCACCGTCGACGATTGCATCGGCTATGTGGGCCGGTTGATGGAAGCGGGTGTGGATGAAGTGCTGTTCCTCTGCCAGATGGGCACGGTGTCCCAGGAAGCGCAGCTCGAAACGATTCGCAACATCGGCGAGCACGTGATTCCGTATTTCAATCGCCTGAAGGCCGAGAAGCAGAAGGCGCAGGTTGCCGCATAAGGCCGTTGCATAAGAGCACGCGAGGCGGGCGTCGCTAGTCCCTTCAGACGATGCGACGCCGCAGCCGCGGCTCGAAGATGAACCCAACAAAACAGGCGCGACACCCATCTCGCGCGCCATCATGGAGACAGCCGTGCATCGCGACAACGATTCGAAAGCCCTTGCAGCCGAACTGATCGCCCGCGCCGAAGCGCTCGCGCCGGTACTCGCCGGGCGTGCCGCGCAGGCCGAGGCAAATGGCCGGATTCCCGTAGAAACCGTGGCCGATTTTCAGGCGGCCGGCTTTTTCAAGGTGCTTCAGCCGAAGCGTTACGGCGGCTACGAGCTCGATCCGCAGACCTTCTTCGAGATTCAGATGGCCGTGGCGCGCGGCTGTATGTCGACCGCGTGGGTGTACGGCGTGGTTGGCGTGCATAACTGGCAACTGGCGCTGTTCGACGAACGCGCGCAGCAGGATGTGTGGGGCAAGGATCAAAGCACGCTGATCGCGTCGACCTATATGCCGGTGGGCCGCGTGACGCCCGTTGAAGACGGCTTCCGGTTGTCCGGGCACTGGAAGTTTTCCAGCGGCAGCGAACTGTGCGAATGGATCTTTCTCGGCGCGCTGGTGCCGCCGGCGAAAGAAGGTGAACCGCCGGAATACCGCACCTTCCTGCTGCCGAAAAGCGATTACACGATTGAGCAGGATTGGGACGTGCTGGGCTTGCGCGCGACCGGCAGCCACGACATCGTGGTGAACGATGCGTTCGTGCCGGACTATCGCACGCACAAAGCCATCGACGGCATGATGGGCACGAGCCCCGGCCTCTCAGTCAACGATGCGCCTCTGTTCCATCTGCCGTTTGCGCAGATCTTCGTACGGGCGGTGTGTACCGCGTGCATCGGCGCATTGCAAGGCGCGCTGGACGACTTCACGTCCTACGCGGCGACGCGCGTGAGCGCCAACAGCGGCGCGAAAACCACCGACGATACCGGCGCGCAAACCGCCTGCGCCAACGCGGCTGTCGCGCTCGATGAAATGAAGCTGCTGCTCAAACGCAATTTCGCCGAACTGCTCGCGGCCGCCAACGGCGGACCGGCGGTATCGATTGAACGGCGCGTGCACTTCCGCTATCAATCCGCGCAAGTGGCTGAACGCTGCGCGCAGGCTGCCAACGCGCTGCTGCGCTACGCGGGTGGCAACGGCATTTACAACCGCAATCCGCTGGTGCGGCGCTTTCTCGATCTGCATGCGGCGCGCGCGCACTACGCCAACAACCTTGACCGCTTCGGCCAGAATCTCGGCGCCGTGATGCTCGGACGTCCGAATACCGATTTCTTCGTTTGATGGATGCCGCCATGAGCGAACAGCAAACGCAGACCTACGTGTTCGACGTGGTGGTGGTCGGCTCCGGCGCGGGCGGCATGCTGGCCGCCTGTCGCGCGGCCGACCGCGGCCTGTCCGTCGTGGTGCTTGAAAAAAGCGACGTATACGGCGGAACCTCGGCGGTGTCGGGTGGCGGCATCTGGATTCCGTGCAACCACCATATCGCCGAACTGGGCGCCACGGACACGCGCGAAGCCGCACGAACCTATATCGACGCCTGTACGAAAGGCGTGACCGCAACCGACCGGATCGATGCCTATCTCGACACCGCACCGCAAATGCTGCGCTATGTCGAAGCGAATACGCCGGTGCGTTATGAAGCGTTGCCGAAGTACGCGGACTACTTTCAGGACTTGCCAGGTTCGATGCCTGGTTACCGCGCGCTCGATCCGTTACCGGTGGACGGCGCGTCTCTCGGCGAAGAATTCGCGCGGCTACGCCTGCCTTCACCCGGAACGTTGATCGGTGGACGAGTGGCGGTGACCTCGAAAGAGGCGCACATGCTCCTGTCGAAAGCACCGGGTTATATCGGGCTGGCGCTGAAGCAATTCGGCCGCTACTGGTTCGATCTGCGCGCACGCAGCCGCTCGCGGCGCGATCGGCGCCTGACGCTCGGCAACGCGTTGGCAGGTGGCCTGCGCCGCGCCTTGCTCGATCGCGACGTTCCGCTGTGGCTCAACGCGCCGATGAGCGAGTTGCTCGAAGCAGACGGCCGCGTAACGGGCGTCGCGGTCGAACGCGGTGGAGAAAGCGTGCGAGTGCTCGCGAGGCGCGGCGTGATTCTCGCGGCGGGCGGCTTCGAACGCAATCAGGCGATGCGTGAGCGCTATCTGCCGCGTCCCACGCAAGCGCAGTGGAGTGCGACCCCGCCGAACAACACAGGTGACGCGATTGCCGTCGGCCTGAAACTGGGCGCGCAGATCGCATTGATGGAACACGTCTGGGGCGCGCCGACCGTTCACGTCGATCAGGAAGAGAAGCAGCGCGCGTTGTTCGTCGAACGCAATCTGCCGGGTTGCGTGGTCGTCAACGGACTCGGCAAGCGCTTCGTCAACGAGGCCGCGCCGTATTCGGAGTTCGTGCCGGCGATGTATCGCGACCATGCGCAAACCGGTGCGTGCGTGCCGGCGTGGATGGTATTCGACGCGCAGTTCCGCCGCAAATATCCATGCGGGCCGATCATGCCCGGCGCGATGATGCCGGACAACCGCATCCCCGCGGCGTTCCGTTCCTTGCTCTACAAGGCCGTTTCACTCGATGCGCTGGCCGCGCAGATCGGCGTCGACGCACAAGGCTTACGCGACACCGTGGCGAAGATGAATCGCTACGCCGCGACCGGTATCGACGAAGAGTTCGCCAAAGGCGGCAACGCCTTCGACACCTACTACGGCGACCCGGGCGTCAAGCCCAATCCGTGCCTCGCGCCGATCGAGACCGGACCCTTTTACGGGGTACGTATCGACGCGGGCGACATCGGCACCAAAGGCGGTCTCCTGACCGACGCCAGCGCTCGTGTGCTGCACGTCGACGGTACGCCGATTGCCGGGCTCTATGCGATCGGCAACACCAGCGCGTCAATGATGGGGGCGAGCTACCCGGGCGCGGGCTCGACGCTCGGCCCTGCCATGACCTTTGGTTACATCGCTGCCAATCATCTTGCCGATAGCGAAGATGAACGCGACGGCGTTAGCAGTATTTCAGAACCAGCACGCGCTGCCAGCAGCGAACTTCGCGGAGTCACGCCATGACTGAACCCACCTCTCATCCGTTGCGGGCCGACATGCTGCTGGCGATGCGCCGGCTCGCGCGCTCGGTCGCGGTCATCAGTTGCAATGACGGCGAAAGGCGCTATTCGATGTCGGCCACCGCGGTCGATTCGCTCTCGACCGAACCGCCGTCGCTGCTGATCTGCATTAATCGCACATCGTCGATTTTTCCACCGCTCGACAAAGGCGCGGCGTTTTGCGTGAACGTGCTCTCGGCACAGCATCAGCACATTGCCATCGATTGCAGCGGGCGCCTCAAAGGCGAGGAACGCTTCACCACCGGCAACTGGCAGACCTCGGATCATGGCGTGCCGTATCTGCACGATGCGCAGGCGAGCCTGATCTGCACCCAGGACGGCCGCTTCGACTACGGCACGCATGCGATCTTCATCGGCCGTGTCGAGCAGGTGTTGATTAGCGGCGAGGTCGATCCGCTGGTGTATGTGGACGGCATCTATACGACTGCCGCGGCGCCCATGCGCTGCGCAGCGGCATAAGCGGGCGCGCGGCGTGATGCAGAGCCCTTCGTCCGCACAGCAGGAATCGACCGCGCCGGTCGAAACGCCGTTCGTCGTCGACGATCCTGCGTGCGTGCGCTGGGACGACGTGTGCGACGTGCTGGTTGCGGGCTTTGGTGCAGCGGGCGCATGTGCCGCGCTGGAAGCAGCGACGGCCGGCGCGAAAGTTCGGATCGTCGAGCGATTCGAGGGCGGTGGCGCAAGCGCGAAAAGCGGCGGCGTGGTCTATGCAGGCGGCGGCACGCGCTATCAAACCGAAGCGGGCTACAGCGACACGCCCGAGGCGATGTTCGTGTACCTGCAGCAGGAAGTGGGTGACGCGGTGTCCGCGGCGACGCTCACACGCTTCTGCGCAGGCAGCGTCGATATGCTGCGCTGGCTCGAACGTCTCGGCGTGCGTTTTGCCGCATCGGTGCCGCCGCGCAAGACGTCGTATCCGCAGAACCGCTGTTACCTGTATTACTCCGGCAATGAAGCTGTAGGTGACGCCGTGCGCGAACATGCGCCGGCACCGCGCGGGCATCGCGTGGTCGGCGATGGCATGTCGGGGCGCGTGCTGTACGACACGTTGCGGCGCGCGGTGGATGCGCAGCCGTTCATCGACACGCTGTGCCACGCAAGCGTGCGCCGCTTGATCACCGACCGCAGCGGGCGCGTGATTGGCGCGCAAGTCTGGCAAGTGGCGCCGGGCCGTGCCCAGCGCGCCCACCGGCGGCTCGCACGCTGGGCGGAACGCCTGCATAACGGCATGCCGGCATGGGCCGACCGGCTACGCGTTGCGCTCCATCGCCTCGAGCAGCGCGAGGGCCGGCTCATCACGATCAAGGCCGATGCGGTGGTGCTGAGCACCGGCGGCTTTATCTTCAACCGGTCGATGGTGACGCACTACGCGCCGCGCTATCTGCCGAACTGGCGTCTTGGCACAACCGGTTGCGACGGCTCCGGCATCCGGCTCGGTCTGTCTGCCGGCGGCGTGGCGCAGCGGCTCGAACGCGTGTCCGCCTGGCGCTTCATCAATCCGCCGTATGCGTGGGCGCAAGGCTGCGTCGTGGATCGCAATGGCGAGCGCTTCTGCAACGAGGAAGTCTATGGTGCCGCGCTCGGCCATGCGATGTGCGAAACCCGCGACGGGCACGCGTGGCTGATTCTCGATGCGCAGCTCGTGAAGCTCGCACTCAAGGAATGTTTGCGCGGCAAGCTGTGGGCGTTTCAAAGCGTACCCGCGATGCTGTTGATGCTGGCAGGCCGCAAACGCGCCCGCTCGGTGGCAGAACTTGCGGCTCGCATCGGCAGCGATCCGGCGGTGCTCGAGCGAACCATCAACGCCTACAACCTGGGCGCGCTCGACGGCATCGACCGTGCGTTCGGCAAATCCGCCGCGATGTTGCAGCCGCTCATATACGGGCCTTACTACGCGATCGATATTTCATCGGACAGTCGCGTTTTCCCCTGTCCGTCGATCACGTTGGGTGGTTTGCGGGTCGACGAAACAACGAATGCCGTGCTCTCTGAGCAGGGCGCGCCGATCGAAGGCCTGTTCGCCGCCGGCCGGGCTGCGTGCGGCCTGGCATCGAATCATTACGTGAGCGGCCTCTCGCTCGCGGACTGTATCTGGTCTGGCCGCCAGGCAGGCCGGGCCGCAGCGGGCGTGGTTCTCGCGAACACCGCCCATTCCCTGACTGAAACTGACTGACACTGAAAAGAGAGAACGAAGATGGGAGACAGACTCAAAGGCAAGATCGCCGTCGTGACGGGCGCCGCGAGCGGCGTCGGCAAACAGGACGCGTTGCTGTTCGCCCGTGAAGGCGCGCGTGTCGTGCTCACCGACGTCAACGAGGAAGCCGGCCGCGAAGTGGCCGCGCAGATCGGCGATGTCGCACTGTTCGTGCGTCACGACATTACGTCCGAGACAGGCTGGAACGATGTGTTCGGCGCGGCGCAAACGACTTTCGGCACACCGGATGTGCTGGTCAACAACGCCGCGGTGCTGTTGCTCGGCAGCATTGAAGACACCACGCTCGAACAATGGCAGCGCGTGCTGCGCATCAATGCCGAAGGCTACTTTCTCGGTTGCCGCGCGGCCGTCAAAGCGATGAAGGAGAAGGGCGGGTCGATCGTCAACATGTCGTCGGTGGCGGCGTTGGGCGGGCTCGGTATGTTCTGCGCCTACTCGGCCAGCAAGGGCGCGGTGACGGCCATGACGCGTGCGATCGCCTCGCACTGCAAGCAGCAGGGCTACAAGGTCCGCTGCAACACGATTCATCCCGACGGCATTCTCACGCCGATGACCGCGCCGTTCTTCGGCGCCGCCGACGAGACGCGCGACGCGCTCACGCAGTCGATCGATCCGCACGCTCGCATGTGTCTGCCAGAAGATATCGCGAATCTGGTGCTGTTCCTTGCATCGGATGAATCGCGCTTTATCAACGGCAGCGAGTATCGGATCGATAACGCGCAGCTGATCATGGGCATTGCCTGAGTTCCCACGTCATGGCCGATTCGCGTTTTCACCGGCTCAAAGTGGCGGACGTGATCGCGGAGAGCGCCGACGCGCGCTCTTTCGTGTTCGATCTGCCGCAGGCGCTGCACGATGCATTCAGCTATCGCCCGGGGCAGTTTCTCACGCTCAAGGTGCCGTGCGCGGATGCCATTGTGCAGCGCTGTTATTCGCTCTCGAGCGCGCCCGGCATCGACCGTGCGCCGAAGATCACCGTCAAGCGGGTGCGCGATGGGCGGGTGTCGAACTGGATGTGCGACAGCATTCAGCCCGGCGACGAGCTCGACGTGATGGCGCCTGCGGGCGTGTTCACGCCGCGTTCTCTCGACGGCGATCTGCTTCTGTTCGCGGGCGGCAGTGGCATTACGCCGGTGCTGTCGATTCTCAAGTCCGCGTTGGTAAACGGGCGCGGCATGCTGACCCTGATCTACGCGAATCGGGACGCACAGTCGGTGATTTTCAGTGAAGAACTGCGGCAACTCGGGCAGCGGCACGCGGGACGATTGCGGGTGATTCATTGGCTCGATAGCGTGCAGGGCATTCCGCAGCAGCGTCACCTCGAAGAACTGGCACGGCCGTGGAGCATGCAGGAGTGTTTCATTTGCGGACCGGCGCTGTTTATGGAGAACGCGTTGGCGGCAATGTTGGCGCTGGGTTTGCCGCGAGCGAAGGTGCATGTGGAGCGGTTTGCTTCGCTGCCTGATTTGCCGGCTGAGCCTGGCGTGTCAGCATTTCCTGAAGCTGGTGACGTGCTCGCGGTATCAAGAGCGCACACGGCGTCCAAAGTGCCCGACGCACCACCCGCATCTGAATCGTCTCCGACCGCTTGCTTCGCCAACGCCGCAATCGAAACCGTGCTCGACGGCAACACCTTCACGTTCACCTGCGAAACCGGCGAAACCTTGCTCGACGCGATGCTGCGCGCCGACGTACCGGCCCCCCACTCGTGCCGCGGCGGTTTGTGTGGCGCCTGCATGTGCCGGGTCGAAGCCGGCAGCGTGAACCTGAACGCCAACCACGTACTCGACGCAGCCGATCTGACCGACGGCTGGACGCTTGCCTGTAGTGCGACGCCCGCCAGCGCGACGCTGCGCGTGGTTTTTCCCGACTAGGTTCGCGGTTCGCACGCGCGGTTCTCGCGTGTTGCGCTTGCGGCGAACCCCATCCATCGAATTCACCATGACGCTCAATCACATCCTGACGACGCCCGCGCTGATCGCGCGCGGCGCCGCGCGCTTCGGCACGCGCACCGCGATCGAAACAGCCCAGGGCAACCTGAGCTATGCGCAACTGGACGCGGCGCGGATCGAAGCGGCGCGCGCGCTGATGAGCTGCGGCATAGAGCCGGGCGAGCGGGTCGCGATCTGGGCGCCGAACGTCGCTGAATGGATCGTGGCAGCACTCGCGATTCACAGCGCGGGCGCGGCGTTGGTGCCGATCAACACGCGCATGAAGGGTCTGGAAGCCGCGGCGATTCTCGAGGACAGTGGCGCGCGGCTGCTGTGCTGCTGCGGCACCTTCCTCGGTGATTCGTATCCGGCCATGTTGGCCGCGCACCGTCCTGCCGGGCTCGAACGGGTCGTGGTGTTTGACGGTCCCGCAGCGGATGCAAGCGACTATCGCGACGGCCGCGACGAGAGGTGGGACGCGTTCCTGATGCGCGCTGCGGGCACCTCGATGGAAGCGTTCCGCGCCCGCGAGGCGGCGGTGCGCCCTGACACGCTGATGGACATCATGTTCACGTCCGGCACGACGGGCCGCCCGAAGGGCGTGATGACGACGCACGGCCAGAACCTGCACGCAGTCCACGATTGGGCACAGATCGCAACGCTGCGCGAGAGCGACCGCTATCTGATCGTCAATCCGTTCTTTCATGCGTTCGGCTACAAGGCGGGCTGGCTCGCGGCGTTCGCGAGCGGCGCGACTGTGCTGCCGCATCTTGTGTTCAACCCTGAGCGGGTGCTTGAGCGCATCGTGCGTGATCGCGTGTCCGTATTGCCAGGTCCGCCGACGCTGTATCACGCGCTGCTCGACATGCCGGATCTGGCCTCGCGCGATCTGTCGTCGTTGAGAGTCGCGGTGACCGGCGCTGCCGCGATCGCGCCGAGTCTGATCGAAAGGATGCGCGCGCAACTAGGTTTCGAAACGGTGCTGACGGGCTACGGACTCACTGAATCGTGCGGTTTCGCCGCGCTGTGCCGCAGTGGCGACGACGCCGAGACCATCGCGACCACATCGGGGCGCGCGATGCCCGGCGTAGAGATCCGTGTTGCCGATACCAATGGCGATGCGTTGCCCACTGGCGCAACGGGGGAAATCCTGATTCGCGGCTACAACGTGATGCAGGGCTATTTCGGCCAGCAGGGCGCCAGTTCCGAAGCGGTTGACGATGAAGGCTGGCTGCACACCGGCGACCTCGGCACGCTCGACGAGCGCGGCTATCTGCGCATCACCGATCGTATCAAGGACATGTTTATCGTCGGCGGCTTCAATTGCTATCCGGCGGAGATCGAGCGGCTGTTCAGCGCGCATCCGGCGGTGGCGCAAGTGGCGCTGGTCGGCGTGCCCGACGAGCGTCTCGGCGAAGTGGGGCATGCGTATGTCGTGCTGCGTTCCGGCGAGCACGCAAGCCCCGAAGAATTGACCGACTGGGCTCGCAAGAACATGGCGAACTACAAGGTGCCGCGGCATCTCACGCTGGTCGATCAACTGCCGGTCAGCGCGGCCGGCAAGGTACTCAAATACCGCCTGCGCGAGACAGTCAAAAGCGACGAAAAAACCCGCGAAAACACCGCTGAAAACACCGCGGCAAGCTAGTCCCAACAGACGATGTTAGCCGCCCCCGGGGCCGCCAGAATAAGCCTGACAACAACAGCTTCTGGAGGAGTCGGAGATGATCGATGTACGGGCTTTAGGCTACATCGTCGTGCAGTCGGCGGATGTCGACACGTGGCGCGGCTATGCGGAAAACGTGCTGGGCATGCAGGCACTGGACGCAACGGACGGCGCGCTGTACGTGAAGATGGACGAGCGCGATTTCCGCTACCTGATCGTGCCCGGCGACGCCGATCGCTATTTCGCATCAGGTTGGGAACTGGCCGATGCCGCCGCATTCGACGATGCCATCCGCGCTCTCGAGGCGGCCGGCGTTGAACCGATTCGCGCCAGCGCACAGGAAACCGTGCTGCGGCGCGTGCAGGCGATGGTGTGGTGCACGGATCCCTCCGGCAACCGGCACGAGTTCTTCTGGGGCGTGCGCGCCGATTTCCGGCGCTTCGTATCGCCGCTGGGCGTGGCCGGTTTCGTTACCGGCGCGATGGGCCTCGGGCACGCCGTGCTGCCCGCACCGAAATTCGACGCGACCGATGCGTTCCTGCGCGACGTGGTCGGTTTCGAACTCTCCGACATCTTCCGCGTGCGTTTCACCGACGACCCGGCCGAGCCCGAGAAACGCATCCATTTTCTGCATTGCAAAAACGCGCGTCATCACAGCCTCGCGATCATGGACTTACCGGTGACGTCCGGCTGCATCCACGTGATGGCCGAAGTGGATTCGATGGACGAAGTGGGCCGCGCGCTCGACCGGGTCGCGACGCAAGGCGTGAAGCTCTCCGCGACGCTCGGCCGTCATTGCAACGACCACATGATCTCGTTCTACATGAAAACGCCGGGCGGCTTCGATCTGGAGTACGGCTATGGCGGCCTGACGGTCGACTGGGCGCAGCATAACGTCTACGAGGCGACGCGCGTGAGCCTGTGGGGCCACGACTTCAGCGTTGGATTCCGCTAGACCCTGGTCGGGAAACCTCGCAGCAAACACGCAGAAAATCAGTAGGAATACCGCATGAAACCACTCGATAAAACACTCAGCGCACGCGATGCCGTCGCGCAACTCGCCGACGGGATGACGATCGGCATCGGCGGCTGGGGTCCGCGCCGCAAGCCGATGGCACTCGTGCGCGAGATCGTCCGCTCGAATCTGAAGGACCTCACCGTGGTTGCGTATGGCGGCCCGGACGTCGGGCTGCTGTGCGCGTCGGGCAAAGTCCGCAAGCTGGTGTTCGGCTTCGTGTCGCTCGATGTGATTCCGCTCGAGCCGCATTTTCGCAGGGCACGCGAGCAGGGCGCGCTCGACGTGTGGGAGCTCGACGAGGGTCTGCTGCAACTCGGCCTGCGCGCAGCAGCGGCACGTCTGCCGTTTCTGCCGACGCGCGTGGGTCTCGGCACCGATCTGCTGAAGCACGCGCCGCATCTGCGCACCGTGCAATCGCCGTATGGCGGCGAGACGCTGCTCGCGATGCCGGCGCTTGAACTCGACGCCGCGCTGTTGCACGTGAACGCCGCGGACCGCATGGGTAACACACGCATCGACGGTCCCGATCCTTTCTTCGACGCATGGTTCGCACGCGCGGCGAAGAAGTGCTTCGTCAGCAGCGAGACGCTGGTCGAAACGCTCGCGAGCGAGAACCTCGACCTCGCCCGCCGCAACACCTTCGAACGATCGCTCGTGAGCGGCGTGGTGCACGCACCGTGCGGCGCGCATCCCACTTCGTGCGCGCCGGCTTACGGCTGGGATTTGCCGCATCTGAAGACGTATTGCGCGAGTGCGGAAGATCCGCAACAAACTGCCTCTTACCTGAACGACGTAGTAGGCGCCGACGAACCGGGCTATCTGCAACGCGCAGGCGGCCGGTCCCATGTAGCGGCGTTGCCGTTGCCGATTCTGTAATGGAGCGCATATGAGCGACTCTCTCGATTATTCCCTCGCCGAATTGATGATCGCCGCGGCGGCACGCGTCTGGTGTGATGACGGCGAAGTGCTGGCAACCGGCATCGGCACGGGCCCGCGTCTGGCCGCTGGTCTTGCGCGCCTTGCGTACAACGCCGGCCTGATGCTCACCGATGGCGAGGCCTATCTGGTCGAAAGCCCGGTGCCGCTCGGACCGCGTGAAGCGGGCTATCGCGTGCAGGCGTCCGGTTTGATGACTTATGAGCGCGTGTTCGATTGTGTGTGGCACGGAAAACGTCATGCGTTGGTAATGCCCACGCAGATCGACCGCTACGGCCAGGCCAACATCTCCTGGCTCGGCGACGACTACGCTCGTCCGAAAACGCAATTGCTCGGCGCCCGCGGTTTCCCGGGCAACAGTATCAATCATGCGAACTCGTTCTTCGTCTCCGGTCATGGCAAGCGTACGTTCGTTGCCGGCGAAGTGGATATGGTGTGCAGCGTGGGCTACAACCATGCACGCGAGATTCCCGGCATGCGTGCGTTCACCGATCTGCGCAGCGTGATTACTGACCTGTGCGTAATGGACTTCGGTGGTGTGAATCATGCGGTGCAGGTGCGCTCGCTCCATCCTGGCGTGAGCTTCGACGAAGTACAGGACGCGACGGGTTTCGAACTTGAAAAGCATCCCGACATGCACGTGACGCCATCGCCAAGCGCGGACGATTTGCGCATCGTGCGTGCACTCGATCCGCACAACCTGCGTGCGAGTGTCGTGCGCAACAACCCCGCGCCGCGTCGCGTGTGAGGGACATCATGCAAGCCACCCACGAAAGCGTCGTCGAATACAGCGTGAGCGATGGTATCGCCACGATCACGATGAATCGCCCCGAGTATCACAACGCGCAGAACTCGAAGATGACGTATGCGCTCGACGCCGCGTTCAAGCGTGCGTCGAACGACGATGCGGTGAAGGTCATTGTTCTCGCAGGCGCGGGCAAGCATTTCTCGGCGGGTCACGATATCGGCACGCCGGGTCGAGATATCGATCAGTCGTTCGAGCGCGCCTCGCTCTGGTACGACCATGTCGGCAAGGAAGGTGGCGAGTTCCTGTACGCCCGCGAACAGGAGGTGTATCTCGGCATGTGCCGCCGCTGGCGTGATCTGCCCAAGCCGACCATCGCGATGGTGCAGGGCGCCTGTGTGGCAGGCGGCCTGATGCTGGCGTGGGTGTGCGACCTGATCGTGGCTTCGGAGGACGCGTTCTTTTCCGATCCAGTGGTACGCATGGGCATTCCAGGCGTCGAGTACTTTGCGCATGCGTATGAATTGAATCCGCGCATCGCCAAGGAGTTTCTGTTTCTCGGCGAGCGGATGGATGCGGCGCGTGCGTATCAGATGGGTATGGTCAATCGGGTTGTGCCGCGCGAGCGGTTGCAGGACGCCACGGCAGAAATCGCAGCGAAGATCGCACGCATGCCGCGCCTTGGATTGACGCTGACCAAGCAGGCTGTGAATCACGTTGAAGAGCTACAAGGCAAGCGTGCGGCGATGGATGCAGCGTTCGCATGGCACCACTTCGCGCATGCACACAACGAACTGGTGAGCGGTGACAAGCTGGGTGGGTACGACGCACGCAGGATGGCCGAGTCGCAGCGACCGGGTCCCGCGGCCGTCAGCGATGCAAAGGCCAAAGGAGAGGCCGCATGAGCGCCACCCTGCATACGCCCTTGTGCGATCTGCTCGGTTGCCGCTATCCCATCGTGCAGACGGCCATGGGTTGGGTCGCCGATGCGAAGCTCGTCGCCGCGACCTGCAATGCGGGCGGTTTTGGTTTTCTCGCAGGTGCGACGCTCGAGGCCGAACGCGTGGAGGCGGAAATCCTGCGCGTGAAAGAGCTGACGGACAAGCCCTTCGGCATCAACTTCCATATGTTCCAGCCGAACGCGGCACAGGTGGTCGATCTGGCGATCAAGCACCGGCTGCGCGCGGTCAGCTACGGCCGCGGACCGGACGCGAAGACGATCCGCCGCTTCAAGGACGCGGGCGTGATGTGCATCCCCACCGTGGGCGCACCGAAACACGCGGCTAAAGCGGTCGAACTCGGTGCCGATGCGGTCACAGTGCAAGGTGCCGAAGGCGGTGGGCACACCGGCTCGATGCCGACTACGCTGCTGCTGCCTAACGTGCTTGATGCAGTGAACGTGCCGGTGATCGCAGCAGGCGGTTTCTTCGACGGACGTGGCCTCGCGGCGGCGCTCGGCTACGGCGCAGCAGGTATTGCAATGGGCACGCGTTTTCTGATGGCCGCCGAATCGCCCGTGCCGCACTCGACGCTCGCACGCTACGTCGAGGTCAGCGATCCCGCGCAAATCCGTGTATCGGCAGCGTTGGACGGCCTGCCGCAGCGAATGATCGACAACCCCTATCTGCTGCGCCTTGAAGCATTCGGCCCGTTGCGCCGCACGCTATTTGCGTTGCGCACGGCTGAAGCATGGCGCCGTCAGAGCGGCATGAGTCTGAGCGAGATGGCTGCACTCGGCTTCAAGGCGCTGCGCGATCACAGCTACACCGCGAGCCAGACGTTGATGGCGGCGAACGCGCCGTTTTTGATCCAACGCGCGATCGTCGACGGCAAACCGGACGAGGGCGTATTGCCGAGCGGCCAGGTCGCCGCGGTGATTGGTGCGATCGAACCGAGCGAGACCTTGATCGCACGCATCGTCGACGAAGCGGTGGCGCGGCTCGATGCACTGGCGGCCATGCGCGGCGCGCCGGTTCATGCATGAGGTAAGACATGACTCAAGACATGACGCCACGCACGACCTCATAAAGCAAATCCACAAACATTCACCAGGGACGGAGACATGACAGAACCCATCAATAGCGTCCGCTCGCTGCCGTTCAGCATCGAACGCGAAGGCGGCATCGGCGAACTGGTGATCGACCAGCCGCCGGTCAATGCGCTTGACGCACGCGGCTGGCAAGCGCTCGCCGATGCGATCGACGCGCTCGGCCGCGACGACAGCGTGCACGTCATCGTGTTGCGGGGTGCCGGGCGCGGCTTTTGCGCGGGCGTCGATATCAAGGAACTGGCTGCGCATCCCGAACGAATCGTTGCGGTCAACGCCGGCAATTACGCGACCTTTCGCGCGGTGCACCGCAATCCGAAGCCGGTGATCGTCGCGGTGCATGGTTTCGTGCTGGGCGGTGGTATCGGCATTTGCGGCGCGGCGGACGTGATCATCGCGTCCGATTGCGCGCGCTTTGGCGTACCTGAGATCGACCGGGGCGCGATGGGCGGCGGCGCGCATCTGCAGCGCATGTTCGGCGTGCAGAAAGTGCGGGCGATGTATTTCACGGGGGACATGGTCGACGCCGCTGAAGCCTACCGGCTCGGCGCAGTCGAGCGCGTGGTGCCGCACGAACAGTTGCGCGACGCGGCGTTCGAGATCGCCCGCAAGATCGCTGCGAAGAGCCCCGCGATGCTGCAACTCGCGAAAGAAGCGCTGAACGGTGTCGAAGATGGCGACCTGGAAGACAAATACCGCTGGGAGCAGGGCTTCACCTTGCAGGCGTATATGACGAACGACTCGGCGGAAGCACGCTCGGCCTTCGTCGAAAAGCGCGACGCGCAGTTCAATGGTGCTAACGAGGCCGAACGCAAAACCGGAGTGCGCGCATGAAGCTCGACTACACGCCGGCACAACGCGCGTTTCGCGCCGAGATTCGCAGCTGGCTCGCGGTCCACGTGCCGCGCGAGCCGCTGCCGAGCTTCGATACTGAAGCCGGCTTTGCCGCGCATCGGGAGTGGGAACGCACGCTGCATTCGGGCCGCTGGAGCATGGTGACGTGGCCGCGCGAATTGGGCGGACGCGGTTGCGATCTGACCGAGTGGCTGATCTTCGAAGAAGAATACTGGCGCGCCGACGCACCGATGCGCGTGAATCAGAACGGCATCTTCCTGCTCGGCCCGACTTTGATGGACTTCGGCACGGAAGAGCAAAAGGCCCGCTTTCTGCCGGCTATGGCGGCCGGCGAACACGTCTGGGCGCAAGGGTGGTCTGAGCCGAACGCAGGCTCCGACATGGCTGCGATCCGCGCGAGTGCTATTCGTACCGACGAAGGTACGGGCGGCGAATACATCCTGAACGGTCAGAAGATCTGGTCGACTCGCGCGGTGTGGGCTGACTGGCTGTTCGGCCTGTTTCGCAGCGATCCGCAATCCACACGTCACCACGGCTTGACCTTCTTGATGGTGCAGCTCTCGACGCCGGGCATCACGGTGCGGCCGATCCGTCAATTGAACGGCCACACCGGTTTCGCTGAGATCTTCTTCGACGATGTGCGGGTGCCGGTCGAGAACCGTCTTGCCGGCGAAGGCGTGGGCTGGCAGGTCGCCATGGCAACGGCAGGTTTCGAACGCGGCCTGATGCTGCGCTCGCCCGCACGTTTTCAGCGTACCGCCGAGGCATTGCGCGCGCTTTATCTGGCGCATCGCACGCAAGCCGACCGCGATCCGACCTTGCGTGATCGGGTGATCAGCGCGTGGATGGATGCGCAGGCTTACGCGCTTTCCACTTACGCGACCGCGAGCCGCTTGCAGAAGGGCGGTCACATCGGCGCGGAATCGAGTACCAACAAAGTGTTCTGGTCCGAACTCGATCTGCGCATGCACCAGACCGCGCTCGACATTCTCGGCGCGCACGCGGAGGTCGTGCCGCAAACACAGGAGCAACACGCGGCGCTTGGCGCCTGGCTCGATGGTTTTCTATTCGCGCAGGCCGGGCCGATCTATGCGGGGACCAACGAGATCCAGCGCAACATCGTCGCGGAACGGATGCTGGGAATGCCGCGCTCGTGATGCAGGCGCCGATGGGGCAATCGGCATTCAGGCCCGCATTCAGACGCTTAAAGGAGTGAGCGAGGAACTATGGATTTCGTATTCAACGAAGATCAGGAAGCGTTGGCGAGCAGCGTTAAGCGCTTTCTGATGACGGAGATGACGCCGGAGCTGATCCGCGAGTTGTGGAACACGCCCACGGGCCGCTCGGAACGCATGTGGGACATGTTCGCCTCGCAAGGGCTGACGGCCGTGTCGGTGCTGGAACGTCACGACGGGATGGGGCTCGGTGAAGTGGAGTGGGCGCTGCTCGCACAGACCTATGGCTACTTCGCAGGACCCGAGCCGTTGCTCGATACGGCACTCGTGGCTGTCGGCATGCTGGAAGGTTTGCCGGCCAGTGCGCAACGCGACGCATTGTTGCGCGATATCGCGGCGGGTGCGGCGCGGGTGGCGATTGCGCATCCGGTGAATCCGTATGTCAGCGATGCACACGTCGCGAAGGTTTTGCTATGTGAGCGGGAGGGCGAATTGCATTGGCTCACGCCCGACGCTTGCCGGTTGAATGGGGTAGAGAGCGTCGATCCGTCACGTCGCCTATTCGAACTCGACTGGCAGGCGAGCGCGAGCACACGCGTGGCGACGGCCGCCGAGGCGCAACCGTTGCTGGCGCGCGCACTGGATCAAGGCGCGTTTGCCGTCGCCGCGCAGTTGCTCGGTCTCACGCAGCGCGTGCTCGACGTTGCAATCGACTACAGCGCGCAGCGCAAGCAGTTCGGCAAACCGATCGGCTCGTATCAGGCGCTCAAGCACCTGCTCGCCGACGTCGCGATCCGCTACGAGTTCGCGCGGCCCGTGGTGTATCGGGCCGCCTGTGCGATCGCGGATAACGACCCGAACCGCGCGCTGTACGTCTCCCACGCGAAGCTCGCCGCCACCGCTGCGGCGCAGCTCGCCGCGCGCCACGCGATGCAGGTGCATGGCGCAATCGGCTACACGTGGGAGCTCGACTTGCAGATCTTCATGAAGCGTATCTGGGCGCTTTCGGGTAGCTGGGGCGACATAACGTTTCACAAGGCCCGCGTGGCCGACGCGCTGATCGAGTCATGTGCTCCGATCGGACCGGCCCGTACTTTCGAACTGGAATCGTGATGAAACAGGCTTATATCGTCGATGCGTTGCGCACGCCGACCGGCCGCCGCAAAGGCGGACTCGCGCAGGTGCACGCCGCGGATCTCGGCGGCTTCGTGTTGAAGGAACTGGTTGGCCGTAACGGCATTCCCGCCGATGAATACGACGACGTGGTGTTCGGCTGCGTGGATACGATCGGCCCGCTGGCGGGCAATATTGCGCGCACCTGCTGGCTCGCTGCGGGTTTGCCGTTGACGGTGCCCGGCGTGACGGTGGACCGGCAATGCGGTTCGTCGCAACAGGCGGTGCATTTTGCTGCGCAGGCCGTGATGAGCGGCACGCAGGACGTGGTGGTCGCGGGCGGCGTGCAGACCATGACGCAGATTCCGATTTCGTCCGCGATGACGGCGGCCGAGCCGCTCGGTTTCACCGACCCGTTCTCGGGCAGCATCGGCTGGCGTGCGCATTTTGGGGATGCGCCGGTTTCCCAGTTCCATGCGGCGCAGCGGATCGCGGATCACTGGAATCTGTCGCGCGAAACGATGGAGCAGTACGCGCTGGAGAGCCACCGGCGCGCATTGGCCGCAATCGAAGGCGGGTACTTTGCGCGCGAAATCGTGCCGTTCGCCGGTGTTGTCCATGACGAGACGCCGCGCAAGGACACCACGCTCGCGAAGATGGCTTCGCTCGAACCGCTGATGCCCGGCGGCGCGTTGACGGCCGCCGTCTCGAGCCAGACCTGCGATGCGGCAGCGGCGCTGCTGATCGTCTCCGAAGACGCGCTCAAGCGTTACGGCCTCACGCCGCGCGCCCGTATTCATCACTTGAGCGTGCTCGGCGACGATCCGCTGTGGATGCTCACCGCGCCGATTCCCGCCACACGTCACGCCTTGAAGAAGGCCGGCCTCGTGCTGGACGACATCGACGTGGTGGAGCTGAACGAAGCGTTTGCCTCGGTGGCGCTGGCGTGGCTCGCCGAGACGCGCTATCCGCACGAGAAGACCAATCCGAACGGCGGCGCGATCGCGCTTGGTCATCCGCTCGGCGCAACCGGCGCGCGGCTGATGACGAGCCTGCTGCACGAACTCGAACGCACGCAAGGCCGCTACGGTTTGCAAACGATGTGCGAGGGCGGTGGCCTCGCCAACGTCACGATCATCGAGCGTCTGTAAGCGTCGATCGGCGCATCTGAGCATCACTGTCTACGAGGATCAAGCATGGGAATCTGCAACGAACGCACCGTGATCATCACCGGCGCGGGGGGAGGGTTGGGTCGAGAGTACGCGCTGGCGTTTGCCGCCGAAGGCGCTGCGGTGGTGGTCAACGATATTCGTCAGGAAGCGGCGCAAGCCGTCTGCGACGAGATTGTGCGTGCCGGCGGGCGGGCACTGGCCAATGCCGACGACATCACGCGCATCTACACGGCGCAACGCATCATCGATGTCACGCACGAAGCCTTCGGCGAGATTCATGTGCTGGTGAACAACGCGGGCATTTGCCGCGACCGGATGTTCACCAGCATGACCGAAGCAGATTGGGACGACGTGATGCGGGTGCATCTGCGCGGGCATTTCTGCCTTGCGCATCTGCTGGCAAAGGCGTGGCGTGATGCATCGAAGGCGGGGCGCGAGGTGGACGCGCGCATCGTCAACACGAGTTCGGGAGCGGGTTTGCAAGGCTCGATCGGCCAGGCGAACTATGGCGCGGCCAAGGCGGCAATCGCGGCTTTGACGTTGATGCAGGCCGCGGAACTGCAGCGCTACGGCGTGCGGGTGAACGCGCTGGCGCCGGCGGCGCGCACGTCGATGACCGAAGGTGTGTTTGCGGAGATGATGAAAAAGCCTGCCAATGGCTTCGACTATTTCGATCCGGCGAATGTCGCGCCGCTGGTCGTCTGGCTCGGCAGTGCTGAATCGCGTGACGTGACCGGGCAGGTGTTCGAAGCGGCGGGCGGCATGATCGCCGTGGCCGAAGGTTGGCGCACGGGGCCGCGCATCGACATCGGCGCGCGCTGGCAAGTCACTGCACTGGGTGGTGCGGTGGCGGCGCTGGTGGCAGAACGTGAGCCGGCGCAGCAAGTCTACGGAAGCTGATGCGATGAACCTCGCTCTTTCCGAAGAACAAACCATGATTCGCGATTCGGCGGCCGACGTGCTGGCCGAGCGCAGCGCATCGGCGGCGGTGCGGCAGGCGATTGAACATACCGCGGGTCGCGACGATGGGCTGTGGCACACGCTTGCAGGCGAGCTCGGCTGGTGCGCGCTGACCGTGCCGGAAGCGGCGGGCGGGGCTGGGCTGGGCGCGATGGAGCTGGTGTTGCTAATGGAACAGATGGGGCGCCGCCTTGCCTGTGTGCCTTATTTCGGCACGGTGTGTCTGGCGACGACGGCGCTGGCGCAGTGTGAATCCGAGGCGACGCGCGCGTGGCTTTCGCAAATTGCGAGCGGCGAGGTGAGCGCGACGGTGGCGTTGCAGGCTGGGGCTGGCTTTGATGCGAGGATGGTTTCGATTTACGCGGAAGAGACGGCTCACGGCTACCGTTTGTCGGGTACGTTGGCGCAGGTTGTCGATGGTGCAAGCGCCGATCTGTTGCTGGTGCCCGCCTTGATCGCGAACGAAGCGCAAACCATCGCGCTGTTCGAATTGAACGATGCTGATCTTGCCGGCCTCACCCGCACGCCACTTGTCACGCTGGATGCGACGCGTCCCTTGGCGCGCGTTGAGCTGAATGCCGTCGATGTGCCGCGTGAGGCGCTGCTGGTTTGTGGCCGTGAGGCGCAACGCGCGCTGTCTGAGACTGCATGGTTTGCAGCATTGGCGCTGGCGGCGGAACAGCTCGGCGGCGCGCAGCAATGTCTCGATCTCACGCTTGCCTACGCGGCGGAGCGCGTGCAATTCGGCCGCGCGATTGCATCGTTTCAGGCAGTCAAACACCGTTGCGCACAGATGATGGTTGAAATCGAGGCGGCGCGTTCGGCCGTGCTAGGCGCGGCGCAGACGTGGGACCAGGCGCGGAATCAAATACGGGCTCAGGTGCCGGACCAAATGCGCAATCAGCCGTGCGCTTCGTTACCACCGGACGTGCTTGCCGACATCGCCACAGCAAAAGCCACCGCCAACGACGCTTTCCGGTTCTGCGCTCAGGAAGCGATCCAGCTTCACGGCGGCGTCGGTTTCACATGGGAATACGACCCACAACTGTATTTCAAACGCGCACAGGCGTGCAGCGCGCTATTTGGCACGACCGCGCAGATGCTGTCGTTTATCGCGGAGCAGGTGATCGACCATAGTGAGGCTTCTAGCGCAGCAGTGCCGTCGCCGCTTGCACATACCGACGACCACGCACAAGCCGTCCTCGCCGGAGTCCTTTAATGAACAGCGAAACGCAACAACACCACCTGCGCGTGGAAGTCGCCGACTGGATGACTGCGCATCTGAGCGGCGAGTTCGCCTGCCTGCAATACCGCGGCGGTCCCGGCGACGAAGAGGCCTATCCGGCATTACGCAAGAAATGGGAGCGCGAACTGGCAAGCGGCGGCTGGACGGGTCTCGGCTGGCCAAAAGAACAAGGCGGCCGCGCAATGTCCGTCGCCGACCAGGTGATCTTCCACGAGGAATACGCCCGCGCTGGTGGTCCCGGGCGCATGGGCCATATCGGCGAAGGTCTTCTCGGACCAACCCTGATCGCATGCGGCACCGAAGACCAACGCAAGCGCTTTCTGCCCGGCATCCTGAAGGGCACGCAGTTCTGGTGCCAGGGCTATTCGGAACCGGGCGCGGGTTCAGATCTCGCGAACGTCCGCACTCGCGCAGTCCGCGACGAAAACGGCAACTGGCGCGTGCATGGCCAGAAAGTCTGGACCTCGCTGGCACACGATTCCGACTGGATCTTCGTGATCGCACGCACGGATGCGGAATCGCGCGGCAATCGCGGATTGTCGTTTCTGTTGATGCTACTCGATCAACCCGGCATCGAAATTCGTCCGATCAAACAATTGAACGGCGGCGCCGAATTCAACGAAGTGTTTTTCGACGGCGCACTCGCCGCTGCTGAAGATCTGGTCGGTACGCCTGGCGACGGCTGGCGCATTGCGATGACGTTGCTCGGTTTCGAGCGCGGCATGTCCACGCTCGGTCAGCAGATGCAGTTCATCCGCGAACTCGAATGGGTGGTCGACGCGGCGCATGAAGCGGGCGTCGCGAATGACCCGTTGATTCGCCAACGAATCGCACGAGCGTGGAGCGGCTTGCGCGTGATGCGCTACAACGCGCTGCGCATGCTGGCGGGTGCCGATGCCGATGAAGGCGGCGGCGCGTTGGGCCGTGAAGCGCTGATCTACAAATACTACTGGTCGAACTGGCATCGCGAGCTCGGCCAATTGGCGATGGACGTGCTTGGGCCCGACGCTAACGTGATCGACCGCGCCGACGCAAAACGCACCCGCCTGCAGGGCGTGTTTCTCTTCTCGCGCGCCGACACGATCTACGCGGGCACCAACGAAATCCAACTGAACATCATGGCCGAGCGCGGGCTCGGCATGCCGAGAGAACCCCGAGGAACGCAATGAACGAATCCCAAACGGTGCGGACCGCGCCTGCCTACGTGCCGGGTCATCAACTGCTGGCTGGCAAATCTGTGCTGATTACAGCGGCCGCCGGTGTAGGTATCGGTTTCGCCGCCGCCAAACGCTGCGCGGAAGAAGGCTGCCGCGCGCTCTTCATCTCCGACATCCACGAGCGGCGCCTCGCGCAGGCAGTCGAAACCTTGCGTGCGGAAACGGGTTTGCAAAAGGTTTACGGCCGTCTGTGCAACGTCTCAGTGGAAGATGACGTACGCGCGCTGGTCGCGGACGCCGAGGACAGGATGCAAGGCGTCGACGTACTGATCAACAACGCCGGGCTCGGCGGCGCGCGTCGCATCGTCGAAATGGACGATGCCGAATGGTCGCGGGTGATCGACATTAGCCTCACCGGCACCTTCCGGATGACGCGGGCGATGTTGCCGCACATGCAGCAGCGTGGCCGTGGCGTGATCGTGAATAACGCATCGGTGCTCGGCTGGCGGGCGCAGGCGGAACAGGCGCATTACGCGGCGGCGAAGGCCGGCGTGATGGCGCTGACGCGCTGCGCCGCGCTCGAAGCCGCGCCGTACGGTGTGCGCATCAACGCGGTGGCGCCGAGTATTGCGCTGCACGATTTTCTGAAGAAGTCGGCTTCGGCCGATCTGCTCGATCAACTGGCGTCGCGTGAAGCATTCGGACGCGCCGCCGAAGTGTGGGAGGTAGCGAACGTGATGGTCTTTCTGGCAAGCGACTACGCGTCGTATATGACCGGCGAAGTGCTGTCGGTCAGCAGTCAGCACGCGTGATGGATAGCCTCGTGACTGAAATGCGGGCTGAAGTTCGCGGCAACCCGCAGCCGGTTCGCGTGTTCGCTCATCCGGACGAGCTGGTCGCCGCGGTCGGCGAGCGGCTCGGTGAAAGCGCGTGGATGCAGGTCGAGCAGGCGCGCATCGCGCTGTTCGCGGACGCCACACTCGATCATCAATGGGTCCATGTCGATGCCGAACGCGCGCAACAAGGTCCGTTCGGCGGCTGTATCGCCCACGGCTTCCTGACCCTCTCGCTCGTCAATTTCTTTCTGCCGCAGATTGTACGTATCGACGGCGCGCGGCTCGGCGTCAATTACGGCTGCGACAAGATCCGCTTCCCCGCGCCCGTGCGAGCCGGTGCACGCATTCGAGGCGTCGGTCAGTTGCTGCGCGCTGAAGCGATCGAGGGCGGCGTGCAGGCGTGGATTCGCGTGACCGTGGAAATCGATGGTGAGACCAAACCCGGTTGCGTGGCCGACACCATCAGCCGCTACTACCTGTAGAAATCCGAAGAAAGCTGTAGAACCCGTAGAGGAATAGTTCATGAACGAAGCGGTCATCGTCTCGGTTGCACGCACACCGATCGGCAAAGCGTATCGCGGCGTGTTCAACGACACCGACGCGCCCGCACTCGGCGGCCATGTGGTGCGGGCCGCGGTCGAACGCGCGCAACTCGATCCCACTGATATCGACGACGTGCTGATGGGCTGCGCCGCGCAGCAAGGTACCCAGGGCTACAACATCGGCCGGCTTTCGGCGGCTGCGGCGGGCTTGCCTGCTTCGGTGCCGGGCATGGCGATGGACCGGATGTGTTCATCGGGCTTGATGACAATCGCGACGGCCGCGCAGAACATTCTGTGCGGCGACGCGCGGATCGTGGTGGCGGGCGGCGTCGAGTCGATCACGCTGACGCAGAACAAGCACAAGAATGCGTACCGGGTACGCTCGGACGCGGTGCTCGCGCATCAGCCGGCTGCGTACATGGCGATGATCGAAACGGCGGAAATCGTCTCGCGTCGTTATGGAATCTCGCGTGCGGCGCAGGATGAATACGCACTGACGAGCCAACAGCGCACGGCCGCAGCGCAAGCGGCGGGGCGCTTCGAGGAAGAGATCGTGCCGTTCGATGCGCAACGCGCGCTGTTCGACAAGGAAGGCAAGCCGCTTGGCCACGAAAGCGTGCGGGCCACGCGCGACGAATGCAATCGCGCGGATACCAGCGCGGCCAGTCTGGCTGCGCTGAAACCGGTCTGGAGCGGTGGTGAGGCGGTCGCGCTGGGAGAATTCATTACTGCGGGCAATGCGTCGCAACTGTCCGACGGCGCAGCAGCGGTGGTCGTGATGAGCGCAACGGAGGCGAATCAGCGTGGTTTGAAACCGCTCGGTATCTATCGCGGCATGGCGGTGGCGGGCTGCGACGCCGACGAAATGGGCATCGGTCCGGCGCTCGCGGTGCCGAAACTGCTGGCGCGTCATCGGCTGACGGTAAACGACATCGGCCTGTGGGAGATGAATGAGGCGTTCGCGTGTCAGGTCATTTACTGCCGCGATCAGCTGCATATTCCGGCCGATCGTCTGAACGTGAACGGCGGCGCTATTTCGGTCGGCCATCCGTTCGGTATGTCCGGCACCCGCATGACGATGCACGGTTTGCTCGAAGCGCGGCGGCGCGGTGTGCGCTATGTCGTCGTGACAATGTGCGTCGGCGGCGGAATGGGCGCCGCGGCACTCTTCGAAACAGCGGCGTAGACCGCGGTCGGAGCTTTGCATGGGACCAGAGTAAGTGCTCTGCATGGGACCTGAGTAACGCGCTAAAGCGCGAACTCTGGTCGACACGTTAAAGCGCCAACTCTTGTCGACAGGAGACAAAAAATGAAATCGACACTACCTGGCCTGCTGCTCTCAGCGGCCGTACTGGGCGCGGCGCTGTTTGCGTTTTCGCCTCGCCCGGTGCCGGCCTTCGCGGCGACCAGCATTCAGGCCGATCGCCTGCAGATCAACGGACTGGCCAAAGCCGGCACACGGCTCGTCGCGGTGGGCGAGCGCGGCGTGATCCTCCTGAGCGACGATGCAGGCGCTTCATGGCGACGCGCCGCGATGGCGTCCGACGAGGCGTCGGCACTCACGCAGGTGTTCTTCATCTCGCCGCGTATTGGCATCGCGGTGGGACATGACGGCTGGATCGTGCGTACCGTCGATGGCGGCGCGCACTGGAGCGAAGTGCGCTTCGATCGCCAGCATTCGGACCCGCTGCTGTCCGTGTGGGGCAACGCAAGCGGACTGGTGTTCGCGAGCGGCAGCTTCGGCCAATTGTTGGTCTCGCACGACGCGGGCGCCACCTGGGCCCAACAAAAAACGCCCGCCGACGATCGTCACCTGAATGCGATTGCCGGCGATGCAAGCGGCCGTCTGATGATTGCCGGCGAAACCGGCACGCTGCTGCGCTCGACCGACAACGGCGCGAGCTGGGAGAAGCGTCCCGTGCCCTATCAGGGTTCGCTATTCGGCGTGCTGAAACTGGCCGACGGTGACTGGCTCGCCTACGGCATGCGCGGCAATGTGCTGCGCAGCAGCGATCAGGGCGACACGTGGACACACATCGATAGCCGCATCGGCACCTCGTACTTCGGCGCGGCGCAACTCGCCGACGGCGAACTCGTGCTGGTCGGCCAGGGCGGCGCGATCGTCACCTCGCGCGATAACGGGCAGAGCTTCGCGGTACGCAAGGTGGGTGGCGTGCAGAGCCTCGCGACCGTGGTCGACGCCGGGCATGGCGAGCTTGCGTTGGGTGGCGAAGCGGGTATCGCGTTGCTGCCGGTATTGCCCGCAGTCCGAACGCCGCTTGCGTCTCCGCCTGTTACGCCAGGCGCATCACCTTCCTGAACGCGCGGCTTGGTTCGCCGACACTCCATAGCGCGCTCGCCGGCCACCGGTTAGCCACGCCCGCCGCGCTCCCCGTTGCCTTGCAGTGAGACGCATCATGAATGTATCGTCCCGTCCTTCTTCGTCCTGCCTTGCGCGTTTTGTCGAGCGTTGTGCCGACGCCATCATGCGGCAGCGGCGCATCCTGCTGACGCTGTGCCTCGCGGTGACCGTCGCACTGGGTTGTTCCGCGACGCGCTTGCGGCTCGACCCCGGGTTCAACAAGATGATCCCGATGCAGCACCCGTATATGCAGGTGTTCAACCACTATGCGAGCGCCTTTCCGGGCGCGAACACGATTCTCGTGAGTCTGCGCTGGAAGGGCCACGGCGACATCTACAACCAGGCGTTCATGGACGACCTGCGTCACGCGACCGATGATGTGTTCTTCATTCCCGGCGTGAATCGCTCGCGCGTGTTCTCGCTGTTCACGCCGAACGTGCGTTATACGGAGGTCACCGAAGCGGGTTTTCGTGGCGACGTGGTTGTCCCCGGCCAGTTCAGCAGCGCCAATCCCGACGACCTTGCCAAAGTGCGCCGCAATGTCGCGCGTTCCGGGCAGATCGGCAGGCTGGTCGGCAATGACCTGCATTCCGCGCTGATTCGCGCGGAGTTGCGCGAGACCGATCCCGTCACCGGCAAGCATCTGGATTACGGTGCGGTTGCACGCCAACTCGAACAGATCCGCGCGCGCTATTCGAAACAGGATGTCGAGGTCGACATCATCGGCTTTGCGAAACTGGTGGGGGATGTGGAGGCGGGGATCAGCGGCGTGATCGGTTTCTTCGCGCTCGCGTTTCTGATTACCGCCGCGCTGCTGTTTGCTTATACGCGTTCGGCAAAGACCACGGTGCTCGCGCTGTTCGTGGCGTTGCTGCCGGTGGTGTGGCTGCTCGGCGCGTTGCCGATTCTCGGCCTCGGCATCGATCCGATGTCGATCCTCGTTCCGTTCCTGATTTTCTCGATCGGCGTCTCGCATGCCGTGCAGATGACCAATGCGTGGAAGCAGGCGCTGGTCGCCGGCATGTCCTCGACCGATGCGGCACGCGACGCGTTTCGCAAGCTGTTCGTGCCAGGCACAGTTGCGTTGTTGACGAATGCGCTCGGCTTCATGGTGATCATGCGCATCCAGATCGAGATCGTGCGTGAGCTGGGTGTCACGGCGTGCCTCGGCGTGCTGCTGATGATCGTCACCAACAAGGTGTTTCTGCCGATCCTGTTGTCGTACACGCGGCTGGAGGCCGGCACGCTGGCGCGTGCACAGAGCCGTGCAGCGCAAGGCGGCAGCCGCCTGTGGACGCGTTTTGCGATGTTTGCGCGCCCAGCGCCGGCGCTTGGCGTGTTCGTGATCGCACTGCTGTTGCTGGCGTTCGGCGCGAAGGAGTCGCGCAATCTGCAGATCGGCGACATCGGCGCCGGCGCGCCCGAGTTGCGCAGCACCTCGCGCTACAACCTCGACAACGCGCGGATCACGAGCCAGTACAACATCGGCGTGGATGCGCTCGCCGTGATCGTCGAGACGACCGGTTTCGACGATGCCTGTCTGCACTATCCGGTGATGAGCGCGATCGAGCGCTTCGAGATGGAGATGCGCGGCGTGGCGGGCGTGCAGTCGGTGGTGAGCGTGCCTTCGCTCGCGAAGATTTCGATTGCCGCCTTTAACGAAGGCAATCCGCGCTGGGGCGCGTTGCCGCGTTCGAGCGACGGTCTCACGCAAGGCGCAAGTGCGTTCGATCCGGACAACGGCATGAACACCGAGAACTGCCAGGCGATTCAGGTGTTGATCTACACCACCGATCACGAGGGCAAGACGATCGCGCATATCGTCGATGAAATCAAACGGCTGGCCGCGGAAGATCACACGCCGAATATTGCGTTCCGGCTTGCGGGCGGCAATGTCGGCGTGATGGCGGCGACCAACGAAGCGGTCGGCGAGGCCGAAGTGGCGATGCTGTTGTCGATTTTTGGTGCGATCGCGTTGCTGTGCTTCGTGACGTTCCGTTCGTGGCGCGCGGTGTTGTGCATCGTGGTGCCGCTGACAGTGGTATCGATTTTGTGCAACGCGGTGATGGCATGGCTCGGCATCGGCCTGAAGGTCGCTACGTTGCCGGTGATTACGCTGGGCGTGGGGGTGGGCGTCGACTATGGCATCTACCTGTACGAACGCTTGCAGCATGAGGTGCGCGGCGGCGCCACGTTGCCCGAAGCGTTCGCAGCGGCGATGCGCCAACGCGGCACCGCAGCCTTGTTTACCGCGGTGACGATGTTCATCGGCGTGGGGACGTGGGCGTTTTCCGCACTCAAGTTCCAGGTGGATATGGGCGTGCTGCTTGCCTTCATGTTCCTCGTCAATCTGTTCGGTGCGGTGTTCCTGTTGCCGGCGCTGGCGGCATGGCTCGGGGTGGAGCGGGCGGAGCGGCGTGCCGGCGCGCGTGATGTGGCGCCAAACTCGGGAGCGGCGAACGTGCCGAACGCACCGGATGGGCCCGTGCGCGGCGCTGCATCGGCTTCCGGCAACGTCGAGGCGGCTGCGCTCGAGCATGGCAATCCGGGGCGCTGAGGGTCTGTGAAAGGGCGCTTAAGGGTAGATGAAGTCCCTAGTCCGTCGGGACGATGAAGGCGGAGTGCGTCGCGCTTATTGTCGGGCGTGAGCGCGAAGGTCAGCGCGCGTCTCAAGAACACTTAAGACGGCGGCTATTCAGAAGCGCCGCCTTTTCCATTGGAGGAGATAAGAGATGTCCGCACGTCCGTACAAAATCGAATCACAGCCGCTGGTACAGCGTTATGCACGCGGCTGGCACTGTCTTGGTCTTGCCAGCGAATACAAGGACGGCAAGCCGCACACGCTGAACATTTTCGGCCAGCGCCTTGCTGCGTTCATGGATTCACAAGGGCGCGTAAACGTCGTCGACGGTTTTTGCCCGCACATGGGCGGCGATCTGAGCACCGGCCGCGTGGATGGCGACACGCTAGTGTGCCCGTTTCACGGTTGGCAATGGGACGGCGACGGCAATTGCCAGTCGATTCCGTATTGCAAGCGGATCCCGCCGAAAGCGAAGATCGGCACATGGCAGACGTGTGAGCAGAATCAACTGCTGTTCATCTGGCACGATCCCGAAGGCAATCCGCCGTCGGAAGAGGTGACGATTCCCCGCATCGATGCGTGTTTCTCGGACGAATGGTCGGACTGGGTGGTCGACCTGATGACGATCGGCACCAACTGCCGTGAACTGGTCGACAACATCTCCGACATGGCGCACTTCGCAACCGTGCACGGCGCGCCGATCGATTACTTCGCGAATCTGTTTGAAGGACACAAGGCGACGCAACTGCTGGTTGGCCGCAGCGAACGCCTCGGTGACGACGAGTTGATTGCGCTGTCCACTTACTTCGGTCCCGCGTACCACATCACCGAGATGACGGGGCAGAGCGGCGGGCATCCGATTCATTCGATACTGCTGAACTGCCATGTACCGATCGACATGAACAGTTTCGAACTGCGTTACGGCGTGATGGTGAAGAAGGTGCCGGGTTTGTCGGACGAACAGAACATGGAGATTGCGCGCGCGTATTCGAAGCAGGCGCAGGCCGCGTTCTATGAAGACGTGGCGATCTGGGACAGCAAGACGCGAATCGACAATCCGCTGTTGTGCGAGGGCGACGGGCCGCTGTATCAGATGCGCGACTGGTATTCGCAGTTTTACCTCAATGCCGCGGATGTGAGACCGTCGAGTACGGCGAGGAAGGTGGTGGAGATCAAGGTGCGTGAGGGTGGGGTGCCGCCGCCGCTGCGGCACGTGTTCGAAGGATAAAGATGTTTGAGAAGGCTGTGCATGCACCGCCTTCAGATTGCTGAGCACCCCACGTTTTTCGGAGCGTGGGGTTCTGTTTTTCAGGTCAGACGGGGCGCGGCGTGAAGCGCGAGTGTTGAGGCAATCAAGGGCTGTTGCGCTTACGGGTTCGTCGTCGCAGCGTGTGTCGACGGTTCCAGATAGTTCTGCTGGATCTTCTCCACGTTCACGTGCAGCACATCCACGAGGTAATGCTGCATCCCGCCGTACTGCTGATCGATCACCTCCATGGCTGCGCCGATGTAATCCGGGTCTACCGCGAGCAGCGGCGCCAGGACGTCGGGCGCGACGCCGATCTTCTGCAACTGCGCGGTTGCTTGTGCGTTGCCTGCGGCGTTATAGCGATTCGACGCCAGGTAGTCGGCAATCACCGTTGCTCGATCGACACCCATGGCCGACAGCAGCAGGACTGTCGCGAAGCCTGTGCGATCTTTACCTGCGGTGCAGTGATAGAGCATGGTTTTATTGTCTTCGGCGAGCTTGAGGAAGCGTGCGAATTGCGCTTGATAGGTGCCTGGGAATTGCTGGTAGAGCGACACCATGAACTGATGCATTTGCGTGGGCGTCGAGCGCTTGAGCATGGGGATGATGGTTTCCGGCGCGAGGTTGCCGGCGAGGACCGGGTCGGCTTGCCAGGGGAATTGGGAGGCGAAGGGTTGTTCGGTGGATTTTTTTTCGCTTTCAGCGCGGAAGTCGAGGATGACGTCGAGGTGCATCGCCTTGAGTTTGGCGATGTCGGCCGGTGTGGCGAAGGCTGGGTTGCCGCTCCGGAAGAGGCGGCCGGGCTGGATTTGCCGGCCTTCTTTTGTTGCTATGCCCGCCAGGGCGCGGGTGTTCTGGATTTTTTCCATCTGGATGTAAGGGTTGGGGGTGCCTGCGGCTGGGGCGGGCTGCGCTGTTGTTGTGATGGTTATTGCTGTAAGCAGGGCACCGAATGCTGCGGGTCTGTATGGGTTGGATTTCATGATTGTGGTTTGAATTTTAGGTTTTTTGCCTGCGCGGCGCTTTTTGTCTGTGTTCTGGCTTTTGTGCCTTTCCTTGATTTGTTAGTGGTCTATTAGCGTTGCCCCTGTGCGGGGCGGCACTTACTTTCTTTGCCGCCGCAAAGAAAGATAAGCAAAGAAAGCGGCTCAAACCGCTAATGCTAAGTGGGCACCGTGGTCTGCTAGGGGTAGTGGTGCGACTGGAATCCGTGCTCTCGCACATTCCGCGCTAGTGACAAAGGAGTCATCAGCTCCCACTCCGCACTGCGTGCGTCGCGGACGGGTTTGCATGGGAAACCAGGGGCTTCGGTTGAGGTCCGTGAATGCCAAACGTAGCGATCGGTTTTATGAATGGCTCTTCGGCGCGCGCAGCGCCGCCGGAAGTATGACGCCCTTGTCACTAGCGCATGCACGGGCACGAACACAGATTCCAGATGCACCACTACCCTGAGCGAGCTGCGGGACCCGCGTAGCAGGGGCTTCTAGCCGCTTTCTTTTGCCTACTTTTCTTTGCGGCGGCAAAGAAAAGTAGGTGCCCCCCGCACAGGGGGAACGCTAATAGACCACTAACAATGCAAGGAAAGGCACCAAAGCCAGAACAAGGAAAACCCAAATCCCTAAGAACACGCCCAAACAAGCGCCCCGCAAGAAAAAAACTAAACCGCTAACCCCCGCCCTCTGGCAAGAGTAATAGCCGTATCCTCAATCATATCCTCCTGCCCACCGACAAGCCGCAGCCTCCCCATTTCAACAAGAATATCCCGAGCCGAAACCCGATACTTCACTTCAGCCCGCTTGGCAAACAGCAAAAACGACGAATAAACCCCCGCATACCCAAGCGTCAACGCATCGCGATCAATCCGAATCGGCGCATCCATAATAGGCACAACAAGATCCTCGGCAACGTCCGAAATTTTAAAAACATCCACGCCAGTCTGAATCCCCATCCGCTCGCACACCGCGACAAAAACTTCCATCGGCGTATTGCCTGCGCCAGCCCCCAGACCTGCAGCAGCGGCATCGATACGGTTAGCCCCCGCAGCGATCGCCGCAATCGAATTCGCCACCCCCATCGCCAGATTGTGATGTCCGTGAAATCCAAGTTCCGTTTCCGGCTTCAGCGCCGCACGCACAAGACCAATCCGTGCAGTCACATCATCCGGCAACATGTAGCCGGCCGAATCCGTAATGTAGATGCAGTTGGCGCCATACGATTCCATCAACCCGGCCTGCTTGACCAACTGCTCGGGCGACGACATATGCGCCATCATCAGAAAGCCGACGGTGTCCATCTCCAGCTTGCGGGCAAGGCCAATGTGCTGCTCGGACACATCGGCTTCCGTGCAATGCGTCGCGATACGAATCGTATGCACACCAAGCTCGTGCGCGAGCCGCAAGTGGTCAACCGTGCCGATGCCCGGCAGCAACAGCGCCGATACCTTGGCCTGTTTCACTTCCGAGATTACGGCGCTCAGATACGCTTCGTCCGTATGCGCCGGAAAACCATAGTTGACTGATGCGCCGCCCAGGCCGTCACCGTGGGTCACTTCGATCAACGGCACGCCGGCAGCGTCGAGTCCGCGCGCGATCGAACACATCTGCTCGAGTGAAATCTGGTGACGCTTGGGATGCATGCCGTCACGCAAGGTCATGTCGTGCACGGTAATGCGGGTTCCTGCTAAAGACATAGTCGGCTCCTCACGCGGTGGCGGGCGATGCGGCAAGCATCTGTTGGGCAAACAGTTCGGCGGTGCGCGCGGCAGCCGCGGTCATGATGTCGAGATTGCCGGCGTATTTCGGCAAATAGTCACCGAGGCCTTCCACTTCCATGAACACGGACACGCGGCGGCCATCGAACACCGGGCCGTTTTTTAACGTGTACCCAGGCACGTATTGACGTACTTCGTCGATCATGGCGTGCACGGAAGCCGTAATCGCCTCCACGTCCGGATCGGTTTCGGTCAGGCAATGGATCGTGTCGCGCATGATCAGCGGCGGCTCGGCCGGATTGATCACGATGATCGCCTTGCCCGCCGCCGCGCCGCCGACCTTTTCGATCGCCTGCGCCGTGGTGCGGGTGAACTCGTCGATGTTCTTGCGTGTGCCGGGGCCGACGGAGCGCGACGACACGGTTGCGACGATCTCGCCATACACCACGCGTTGCACGCGCGACACCGCGTACACCATCGGAATGGTGGCCTGGCCGCCGCACGTGACCATGTTGACGTTCATCGCCTGCTGGTCGATCTGCGCGGCGAGGTTGACCGGTGGCACGCAGAACGGGCCGATCGCGGCAGGCGTCAAGTCAATCACGCGCACCCCACGCGCGGTCAGCTTGTCGGAATGCTCGCGGTGCACGTACGCGGAAGTGGCGTCGAAGGCGATGCGGATATCGTCGGCGGCCAGATGGGGCAGCAGGCCGTCAATGCCGTCGGCGGTCGTCTTCAGTCCCATCTCGCGGGCGCGCGCGAGGCCGTCCGAGTCCGGGTCGACGCCGACCATCCAAACGGGTTCGAGCACCGCGCTGCGGCGCAGTTTGTACAGCAGATCGGTGCCGATATTGCCGGGCCCGATCAACGCGCATTTGATCTTGCTCATTAGTGCTTCCTCAAGGAAAAGACGGTCAAACGATCAGATGAAGCGCACGGAACAACTGCCGATGCCTTCAATCTGCATGTGCAACTGATCACCGCAAGCGACGGGAATCAAGGCCGCGAGCGAACCGGACAGCACGACTTCGCCGGCGAGCAGCGGCACGCCGAGTTCGCCCAGCGTGTTCGCGAGCCATGCGACCGCATCGGCGGGATGACCCAGCGCAGCCGCGCCGATTCCTTCGGCGGCACGCGTACCGTTCTTGTCGAGCGTCATGCGGCACGCGGCAAGATCGAGCGAGTGAGGCGCGACGCGTTCATCGCCTAGCACGTAGACACCGCATGACGCGTTGTCGGCCACTGTGTCGCCAATGCGGATCGCCCAATCGCGGATGCGCGAATCGACGATCTCGAAGCACGCGCCGACCGCTTCGGTGGCGGCAAGCACCGCATCTCGCGTGATGCCCGGGCCGCGCAAATCGTCCTTCAGATAGAACGCAATTTCGCCTTCGGCGCGCGGTGCGATCAGTTTGGCGATCGGGATGTCCTCGCCGGCCACGTAATGCATGCCGGAAAGCAGCACGCCGAAATCCGGCTGGCGCACGTCGAGCATGTCCTGCACGGCCTGGCTCGTCACACCGATCTTCTTGCCGACGACGGTTTCACCCGCTTCGATGCGGCGTGCGACGAAGTGCTGCTGCACGCGGTAGGCATCGGCGAGCGACAAACCGCCGGCGCGCGCCGAGAATGGCGCAATCGGCGTGCGTTCGCGCCATGCGTGGTAAAGCTCGTCGCCGAGTGTGGCGTGAAGTGTCGAAGTCATGGCGACCGCAATGAGAAAGGGAAAAGCGCCGGGGCGGAATCTGAACCCGTCCCCGGCTGTGGCTTCAATGGAGGCGCTACGAAATCAATTGCCCGCGCCGCGAATCGCATCAGGCGAGAAGTACGCTTCGGTCAGTTGCGAGCCGCGCGTGAGCACCGGCATCGGTTCCTGATTCGCGAGACGGTCCGCGTAATAGGCGCCGGAGATCAGGTCGTGATAGAACACTGCAGTCGAGTAGAACGCTTTGGCGTCGAACGCGTAGAGCGTCGGGGCGAGGTTGGTGCGCCACAAGGTGCCGCGGGCGTCGTAGTTGTCGGCGGCGACTGCGTTCCAGGTGTCCTCGTCGAGATAGAGCACCCGTTTCGCGTATTGATGGCGATAGCCGGACTTGAGCGTGGCTTGCAACACCCACACGCGATGCAGTTCGAACCGCATGTACTGCGTGTTCTCATGGCCCTTGGTCAGCAGATCGGTGTATTTGATCGACGGATCCATCAGCTTGTAGTTGTCGTACGGCACATACACTTCGCGCTTGCCGACGATCTTCCAGTCGTAACGCTCGCCGGAGCCGTTAAAGAGGCGGTCGTCGTCGACGGTGCGAAAACCGCCTGGCCCTTCGGGCTGGTCGAAGCCGAACTCCGGCGCCTGGCGCACGCGTCGCGTGCCCGGGTTATATGACCACGTGCGGCGGGTGTCGGAGCCTTCCTGGTCCCACATCTCGTAGCCAGTGATGATCGTGCCGCGATCGGATAGCGGCAGCATGGTGGTCTGGCGGAAGAAGCTCTTCGCGTTCAGTGCGTTCTTCGGTTCGAAATGGTCCGCGCTGCGCGGCCCGTAGATCGCGTACTGCACCTTGCCCCACGCGATATTGCCGTCGGGGTAGACCACGGCCTGATCGTAGGTCGCGGTTTCGCCTTCGACCGCGGATGCGAAGCGCAGATTCCACATTGCCTCGACACCGTTCTTCGGAACCGGGAATGGCGTGACCGGCGGGAAATCCTTCAGCCCGTTCTGGTCTTTCGTCATCGTGGTGGTGGGCGAGTACAGACGGATGTCCTTGTACACGGCGTCGCCATAGCTGAAATCGCGGTGGCTCGGATAGACCGGAATCTTGAAGGTATCCGGATACTTCTTGAGCAGCGCTTTCTCACCGTCGGTGAGGCGCGCTTCGTATTGCTGCATGTTTTGCGCGGTAATCACGAAGAGCGGCTTCTCGCTCGCATACGGATCGGGGAAGCGCTGGCCCGGCTTGTAGTCGACGCCCGGCGGCGTGCCGAACCATTTGCCGTTCCACGCGGGGATCGTACCGTCGGCATTGCCCGCGCGCTCGGCGCCCATCGGCGTGAGCGGGCCTTCGAGCTTGGCGAGATCTTCAGGGCTGGTTTTGGCAAACGATGGGACGCCGGGTGCGGCGGCGAGCGCGGCGGCTGCCGCGAACACGCAGACTCGCAATGCGGGATTGAAAATTCGACTCATGACCAAATCCTCTTGCAGTAAAAAGACGGCTGATTCAAAGGGTGATGCATGCTGTGAGGCGCCCGAAGCACAAGACGCTCAGTCAACAGGGAACGCAATATCAGAACGAGTAAGTCGCCGTGGCGAGCACGTAGTCGCGATCGGCGAGCGGACGATTGGTCGGGTCCGGCCGGCCGAGGAATTTCGCGTAGACGAGCCCGAGTTTCAGATTGCTCAGGCGCGTGAAGTTCACGCCGACCGTCACGCGGTGGTCGCCTACGCCGGTCATCGAACCGAGCGCGCCGGCAAGCGCTGACTTGCCGGTGAAATCGTCGGCATAGGTGAGCGGCACGTCGACGTCCCAACCGTTGAAGACGTTCTTGTAGCTGAGCGTCCATGCCACTTCGAAGGCAGCGGAGTTACGCGTGTTGGCGAGCGTCGATGAACCGAGCAGCGGTGTGATGTTGCCGGCATGCACATACGAGACTTCGCCAACCAGGGTTTGCGATGCGGCGAGGAACGTCGGCCCGATCGAATAGATCGCGGACAGATTCGACTGCCACACATCGCCACGTGTCGACTGCGCACCGGCAGGGGTGTTCACCAGCACGGCGGCGCCCTGGCGATACGACGTTTCGCCGGCCACGTTCACGCCGTTCAGGTCGGTGGAGAAACTCAGGCCGGAGAGTTTGATGTTGTCGAAGTACTTCTGCTGGTACTGCAACGTCGGGAAGTAAGTGGTCACGACACTCGGATTCATGTCGTTGTAGTGCAGGTAGTACGCGCCGATTTCGGTGTCGCCGAACACGCGCCAACGTGCGCCGAGACCCCATTGCCCGCTGTTGCCAGGACGAATGTCGTTGCCGCGCGGAATGTGAATACCGCCCGGTCCGATGATGTATTCGGCGCCGGGGCCGACCACGTCCGAATAGCTCATATAGCTGCCCGGCGCGCTCAGTTGATTCGGCTGGAAGGAAAACTGGTAGTAGCCGAGCAGGCTGAAGTTCGGCGCGATCTGCCACTGCGTCGAAATCTGCGGTACCGGCAACAAGATGTCTTTTACTTCAGCGCCCGCGACGAACGATTTGGTGGCGTCTGCGGGGCCTTGCGCGCCGGCGATGTTCGGGAAGAACACGCTCTCGCCCCAGGCCACCACCTGATCGCCGACCTTCACGTTCAGGCTTGTTCCACCGAGCTTGAACGTGTTGTAGACGTAAGCCGCGAGCAACTGGGTGCGCCCGCCGGCCCAATAATTCGCCTGTTCGGTGAAGTTGTTGTAGGTGCCGCCGTGATTCACGGTGAAGGGTGCGTCGTTGTAGTTCGAATGCTGGTACGCCTGATCGTAGAACGTGTCGGCGCGCACGAAGAGACCCCAGTCGTCGTGCTTGAGGTTCACTTCGCCGAGCAGGCTCACCTGATTCTCGATCAGCTTGTTCTTCGCGAAGTTGCGGTCGCCATCGTCGCCGTTGATGTTCTCGGGCGTCAGCAGATTGCCGCTCGGCGCGCGTGTGCGCATCCCGAGGCCATAGCCGAGCGTGAAGGTGTAGTCGAGCGTGGTGTCCGCGCCGAGATTGATGGTGTCGCCCGCATAAGCCGGGGTGGCGAACGTCGTCAGCGTCGCTGCCGACACCGCTGCGAGCACGGCGAGTCTGCATGCCGCGCACACCGCGCGCATCGCCGGTGCGCGCTCTTGTGTTCCGTTGATCTGCATCCTGTCTCCTCTGTGGTCACATCTGAAATTTGTTGTGATCAGAGGTTAGGGGGCACGTGCGGCGCGAGAATCGTCAAAACGGACTAGTCGCTTGCCCCAGGGATGCGAGCATTGCGCGTGTGAATGCGTTCAGGGCTTCGTAGCGAATGCGTTGTGCAGATCGGTGGCGGCGAGAAAGGCGGGCACTTCGCCACCGCCTTCGAGAATCAGGTTGCTGCCGGATGCATAGGCGGCGTGCGGTGACGCGAGGAACAGGCACGCGGACGCAATATCGCCGGGTTTGGCGAGCCGGCCTGCGGGAATCGTCGCGGTGATCTTGTCGAGCGCGACTGCGCTGTCTGCTGGAGACGATCCGGTGTGACCACTGGTGGCGGCTTCGGTTTCGACGAGACTCGGGCTTACCGCGCACACGCGAACCTTGGGGGCCCATTCCACTGCGAGCGAGCGCACCGCATTCAGCAGGCCGGCTTTCGCCGCGCCATAGGCCGCTGTTCCCGGCGACGCCCGCAAACCGCTCACGCTGCCGATGAAGAGCAGGACCCCGCCTTCCGCTTGCTGTTGCATGAGTGCATTCGCACGTTGCGCGATCTGGAGCGGCGCCACCAGGTTCAGGCGGATGACCGCTTCGGTGAAGCGCGGTGAGGCCTGCGCGGCGAGCGCGAACGGCGCACCGCCCGCGTTGCTGACGAGCACGTCGAGCCGGCCGGCTTCGCGTTCGATCTGCGCGAGCAGCGCGTCGATTGTGTCGATGTCGCGCACGTCCGCGGCAATGAAGCGCGGGGTGTTCTCAGGAAAACCCGCATGCAGGCCCTCGTGGGAGCTCGTTTGCAAAGCTGTTTGCGAAGCCGTCTGTGAACTCGCAGCCGCGCTTGCAGGCGGTGTGCGTCCGCACACGTACACCGTAGCGCCCGCATCGTTGAATGCCTGTGCGATGGCTGCGCCGATCCCTTTGGTGCCGCCCGTCACCAGCACCACCTTGCCACTGAAATCAAACCCCTTCATTGCCGCTGTCTCCCGCTGTTCATGTGGGGCCGATGGTAGGAGAAATGCGGCGCCGCCTCGTAGTCTGAAAAGACGATGCCTGGCTGCGGATTCGACGGGATGATGCTTTCGCTGGCGACCCTCATACAATCTGCCGCGCCGACGAGCGTGGCGCAAGGCAGCAACCAACTTGCATGGGGCCGGAGTAAGCGCTAAAGCGCTAACTCCGGCCGACATAGGAGACAAGCGCGCATGAATGCAACGCCCATCGAGTCCCAACACGCCGACGCGCAAGCTAAGTCACGTAGCGCACCGTCAACCCCGCAGGCGGCCAAGGGGATTTTCACGGAGGTCCCCGGCGGCCTGACACTGCATCACTTCGAAGCTGGCAGCGGCGCGCCCGTTGTGTTCATCCACGGCAGCGGTCCAGGCGCCAGCGGCTTCAGCAACTTCAAACACAACTACCCGCAGTTCGCAGCAGCCGGTCATCGCGCGATCGTGGTCGATCTGCCGGGCTATGGCGCGTCGTCGAAACCTGCGGACGTGAACTACACGCTCGATTTCTTCGTCAACGCATTGCGCGCGCAGCTCACGGCGAACGGCATCGGCCGGGCCACCTTGCTCGGTAATTCGCTCGGCGGCGCGATCGCGTTGCAATACGCGCTCGACTATCCCGACGACGTCGACAGCCTGATCATGATGGCGCCGGGCGGCGTCGAGGAGCGCGAGACCTACTTCAGAATGGAGGGCATCCAGAAGATGGTGTCACTCTTCACGAACCGCCAGATGAATCGACTGACGATGCGGCAATTGCTCGAACTGCTGGTGTTCGATCGCAGCCTCGTCACCGATGCGCTGGTCGAAGAACGTCTCGCCGTGTGTGAACAGCAGCCGCCGGAAGTACTGTCGACGATGCGCGTGCCCAACCTGACGGAGCGCCTGGGCGAACTCAAATGCCCGGTGCTGGGTTTCTGGGGCACCGATGATCGCTTCAATCCGGCCAGCGGCGCTATGCGTTTTCTCGAGCACTGCGCCGACGCGCGCTTTGTCCTGATGAATCGCTGCGGACACTGGGTGATGGTCGAGCATCGACGGTATTTCAATCGCGAATGTCTGGAATTTCTCGCGGAACGGCGTGCCGCTTGAGGCATGCTTCGGATGCGGCGTGACGGGCCCGATTGACGCGGCCAATGTGCAGGCCCCAACGCGAAGCACCACAGAAACCCCAACGACAACATGACGGAGACGGTATGACATTTCCCCATCAACTGTTCGACATGAGCGGCAAAGTGACCGCCATCACTGGCGGCGCGCGCGGCATTGGTGCGCAGACAGCACGCACGCTGGCGGCAGCCGGCTCGGCGATCGCGGTGCTCGACGTGCTGACGGAACCGGGTGAACAACTGGTCGCCGAAATCAACGAGGCGGGCGGCAAGGCTGCGTTCTGGAAGATGGACGTCACGCAGGAAGACAACGTGCAACGCGTGTTCGGCGAAATCGCCACGCGCTTTGGACGGCTCGACGCGCTGGTGAACAACGCCGGTATCGAAGGCGCGAATCTGCCCACGCACGAAATGACGCTGCAGCAATGGCAGAAAGTCATCGACGTCAACGTGACGGGCGTGTTCCTCTGCACCAAGTACGCGATTCCGCACATGCTGACGGCGGGCGGCGGCTCGATCGTGAACCTGTCGTCGATGTATGGGCTGGTCGGCGGGCCGGACGTGCCCGCGTATCACGCATCGAAGGGCGCAGTGCGGCTGATGGCAAAGACCGAAGCCATGCTTTACGCCACGCAGAATATCCGCGCGAATTCCGTGCATCCCGGCTTTATCCGCACGCCGCTGCTGGAAGAGGCGTTTGAAAAACTCGGCGACCCGGAGCAGATTTTCGAGCATATGAAAACGCTGGTGCCGCTTGCGAAGATCGGCGATCCGCAGGATATCGCGGCGGGCATTCTGTATCTGGTGTCGCCGGCCGGCCGCTACGTGACCGGCACGGAGTTGGTGATCGACGGCGGCTACACCGCGCGCTAGGAGGACGCATGAACACCAGTGAAAACATGAAAGCCCGTCTCGTCGAGTATATCGAGGCGTTCAATGCGGCCGACGCTGCACGGATCGTCGCGCTGTTCGCCGATAACGCGAGCGTCGAAGACCCGGTCGGCACGCCTTTGAAAGAGGGCAGGAGCGAGATCGAAACGTTCTATACGTACGCGACCTCGGTGGGCGCGCGGCTCGAACTGATGGCGCCGCCGCGCGGCTCGCACGGCAATAGCGCGTCGATCAGCTTTCGTGTGCATATCACGGGGCAGGACGGCCGGCCCGCGCATATCGACGTGACCGACGTGATGGACTTCGACGCTGCCGGCAAGATTCTGCGCATGCGTGCGTACTGGGGCACCGACGACTATCACGTGCTCGCGGATGCGAGCTGACCCGGGACGGCGGCGCGATGGCGCTCTACGAGTTCAACGGTAAGCGGCCGCGCGTCGACCCGTCAGCCTATGTTCATCCGAGCGCCGTGCTGATCGGCGACGTCACGGTGGCCGCCTGCTGTTATATCGGTCCGCATGCCAGCCTGCGCGGAGACTTCGGCGCGGTGGTAGTGGAGCGTGGCAGCAACGTGCAGGATAGTTGTGTGCTGCACACTGGCGTGGCGAATGCTTGCCGGCTTGGTGTCGACAGTCATGTCGGGCACAGCGCGATCATTCACGGCGCGACATTGGAACCGAACACGATGGTCGGCATGCATGCCGTTGTCATGGACGGTGTGGTGCTTGGCGCGGCGAGCATCGTGGCCGCTTGCGCGTTCGTCAAGAAGGACTGGCGGGTGCCGGCGGGCGTGCTGGTGGCCGGCGTGCCGGGGCGGGTGGTGCGCACCCTGAGCGAGGAGGAGATCGTGGCGAAATCGTCCGGCACCCGGCTTTACCAGCAACTCGCGGCGGATTGCCTGCGCACCATGCGCAGCGTGTGAGGTTCGACGCCGCGCCTCGCGCGATGTCGCTGAGGCCGGCGCGTAACACGCTCACCGATAGGCGTACCGATCCGGCCGGCTTTAACAAGCGAGCTGCCGCGGCCAGGCAGCAGATGCGCCGGCCGCGGCTCGCTTTCATCCATCTACTACGTCACATACCCCTGCGCCACATTGATCAACTGCACGCGATTGCGCACGTTGAACAACTGCCGCAAGCGCCGCAAGTGGTAGTCGACGTTATGCGGCGACAGCCCGAGGAAGTAGGCGATTTCTTTGTCGCGCTGTCCCTGCACAACCGCCTTCAGCACTGCATGCTGCAATTCGCTCAGCGAGACGCGCTGCTGCTGCTCGGGTGCGATCCCGATCACGCTTTTCGCGTGCATCCAGATGAATTCATGGATCGTGTGCGCGAACATCAGCGTTTCGGCCACGATCGATTCCGTCATCCAGCGAGGGTTGCCGATCTCCGAGTTGAAGCACAAGCTCGCGCTCAGCTCCGGCTCAGGCAGCGGCATCTGCGTGAGAATCCCGCTTTTGCGGCCGTTGGCCTCCAGCATGTCGATCAGCCCGCCGAGCCGCTCGCTGCGCATCTGCGCGCGCGGCAGGTCGGCGCGCATGTCGGCGGTGTTCCAGAGGAACGGCATGCCGGTCGGCGACGCCAGCGCAACGCGCGGATCGAGCTCGAAATAACGCTCGCGGAAATAGCGCGTGAGCCATGTCTGCGACTCGTAGCTGGTCAGCACGAACATCGACTTGTGATGCGCGGTGGTGCGCGTGGCCGAATAGCTGAACGAGTCGAAGCCGAGTTGTTTGATGCGCCGCCGCACGAATTCGATGCGGTCCTGCGCACTGCCAAAACGCACCAGCGGACTGATGACTGGCGCTGCACGTCGTGCGGCAGGCGAGGGCGTGCCGATCTCCTCTTCGGTGAAAAGAGTCAGGAAACCGCCAGCCGATATGCCTGACGCCATGCGGGTTGATGTCCTGGATGCTTCAGCCGCGTGGGCTGAATTCTCGAGTTGCCGCGTGCCGGCCGGGTAAGCCGGTTGTGCGGTAACCGCTGAGTTGTATGCCGCCGACACGTGGCTGGCCTCGCCTTGCGGCGAGCCCGTCAGCCAATGCGGCAACGTATCGCATTCGTGTTCCATGAAACGGTAGCTCCGGCGTTCGAAACGCGTGAAAGACGACAACCTGGATGATTAACTATTTCCAAATATTACGGTAGCCGGTTCCTTGCTATCATTTTTGAGATCTTGCGCTGACCTCTAACCGGCGACGCGGGTGCGGCAGGGTTTGCTCATGTGCATATAGGACCTCCCTGAAAGAGATGTGATGGCAAAAATTCCAAAGCTGACAACGACGCTTGCCTACGACCGCTATATGGCGGGCCAGAAACTGGTGTCGAGCGTGGATCGCCCGTGGCGGCACCTGGTGCTGCGCTCGTATCTCGAACCTGACGAGCAGGAACTGCTGGAGGCGCCCGGCCTGCAGGACGTCACGCTGATGACGCTCGGCAGCGGCGCCGAACACCTCGAGCGCAACCTGGACGGACGCTGGGAGAGCGCCGACCTGCGTATGGGCGACGTCTGGTTCGTGCCGCCCGTGCCGATCTCGTGGCGCTGGCGTTCGATCAGCGATGAGCCGCTGTCGACCGTTCATTTGCACCTGGAGCGCAGCCTGATCGACAGCGTCGCCGACCAGATGGAGCTGGGTGGTTCACGCGAGCTGACGCTAGGCGACGCAATGCAGTTTCACGATCCACTGATCGCCGAGATGCTTCGCGCATTGCATCGCGCCGCGGGCGATCCCGCCGACTCGCGGCTGTATGTCGACGCGCTGACCCACGCGCTCGCTGCCCATTTGTTGCAACATTATTCGCGTGGCCGTCACGCTCCGGCCGGCCTGCCGCCGCATCCCGAGCGTTTGGTGCCACGCCGCATCCGCCGTGTAACCGATTACATTCGGGCCAATCTTGCCGCCGATCTGGCCATCAGCGAACTGGCCGCGCAGGCCGGGTTAAGCAGCTTCCACTTTGCGCGTGTGTTCCGCCGCGAGACCGGTGAAACACCCCATCAGTTCGTCACGCGCTTGCGTCTCGAGGAAGCCGCGAGGCTGCTGCGCGCCACCGATCAGCCGGTGCTGCAAATCGCGCTTGCGGTTGGTTTCGAGAATGCCAGTCATTTCTCCGTGCAGTTCAAGCGTGGCTACGGCGTAACGCCGCTTGCCTACCGGCTGCGCGGCTGAGCGTCAGGTTGCGCGGCTGGATCGTGTGGGCGGCTCGCCACTATGCGATGCCCGAGTTGCATGCCGACAGTTGACGGCACGCGGGATTCGTCGGTCGCGACACGCTATGCTGCTGTGCAGAGCGGGAACGCCTGATCGCCGCGTGGCACCGTGTATCGAGGCCGGTCGCGGCGGGTTGTCGAGGGCAAGGTTTGATGAAGCGCCGAAAACGGCAATCACGCACTTTTCGCAGTTTGCTGCGCATTGCGCGGCTTGCAAACTACGAAGTTTCGTGGCGCGATTGAGGATGAAGCTGGCATGGATGCGCCCCGGTGCTGTTCCGGCCAATTTTGAAGCCCTGTGATTTCATGCGCGGTGAACGATAGAACCGCTTGCATCCTTTGCGCTTGTTGGTTTGCGGTAGCACACGGTGGAGCGCTATGAACGCGCGATGGCCTGTGCAATGCGCGTTCGCCGCGACCATTGGGCTAACTGGCCTGACCAGTTGCTCGGCAACTGTATCTGTCGAAGCCTTGCACCGGCCGACAGAATGTTGTGCCGTCGGCTTGGCCCCAGCCGGCCTCTGACCGACCCTTCCACTCAACCCTTCACACCGGATACCTTACCGATGACCCGACTCCGAATCACCTCCTGCGGCCACGTCTTTACCGCCGAAACGCATCCCGACGCGCCGCAAACGGTGGCCGCCTTTCTGAAGCTTCTGCCATATCGTCAGAAGATCATTCACGTGCGCTGGAGCGGCGAGGGCTGCTGGGTTCCGCTTGGCGACTTCAAGCTCGAAAACGACGGCGTGGCAGTCGGCTTCGAAAATCACACGAGCCATCCGTCGGTGGGCGACATCCTGTTCTATCCGGGCGGCTACAGCGAAACGGAGATCATTCTTGCGTACGGCTCGTGCTGCTTCGCAAGCAAGCTCGGCCAGCTCGCGGGCAATCACTTCCTGACCATCGTCGAAGGCAAGGAAAAGCTGCGCGAACTCGGCACCAAGGTGCTGTGGGAAGGCGCGCAAGAAGTACTGTTCGAGAAGATCTGAAGCGGCGGCAGTGCGGTGTGTCCGCAGTAGCCGGAGGCGGAGGGTAGGAGACCGCGCGCAACTCGCGCGCGCGTTGTGACGCTTTGCTGGCGCCCCGCACGTTCGATCGTGCGGGGCGCGTGCAACACTTAACTCACTTGAACAGCTTCATCGCTTGCGAGAGCGTATTGAACACACCCCATGCAAGCGGCAGCGTCACATACAGCCAGAAGACGGCGAGCTTGACCTTGTTGGTCGGATGAACGGCTTGAACGGTCGACATGCGAGTCTCCTTAGGCGCCTTTGGCGAGTTGTGCGTCAGTCATGTGGTGCTTGTCGTCGACACGCTTGACCAGCAGGTTGCAGACGAAACCGATCACCAGCAGCACCACCATGATGTGGATCGTCATCGTGTAGGCGTCCGCCTTGGCCACGCCGTGCGCCACCTGATAGGCACGGATGTAATTCACCAGCACCGGACCGGCGACACCCGCCGCGGCCCAGGCCGTCAGCAAGCGGCCGTGAATACCGCCGACGAACGCCGTGCCGAACATGTCCGCGAGATACGCGGGCACCGTCGCGAAGCCACCGCCGTACATCGACAGGATCACGCAGTACGCGAGCACGAACAGAGCGATCTGGCCGGAAGCCGCGAAGCCGGGCACGAGGTAGTACAGCACGGCGCCGAGCGCGAAGAAGATGAAGTAGGTGTTCTTGCGGCCGATCCAGTCCGAAGCCGAGGCCCACACGAAACGGCCGCCCATGTTGAACAGCGAGAGCAGGCCGACGAAACCAGCCGCCGCGGCAGCCGTCACGGTGTCCTTGAAGCTCTCCTGAATCATCACCGACGCCTGGCCGAGAATGCCGATGCCGGCCGTCACGTTCAGGAACAGCACGAGCCAGATCAGGTAGAACTGCGGCGTCTTCAACGCCTGATCGATGTGCACGTGGTTACGCGAGATCATCTTCTTCTGGGTGGTCTCGGGCGGCGTCCAGCCGGCCGGCTTCCAGTCAGCCGGCGGCACGCGAATCGCGAGTGCGCCGATCGACATCGAGATGAAGTACGCAATGCCGAGCACGACGAAGGTCTCGGCCACGCCGATGCTGGTCGCGCTGCGGAAGTGGTTCATCAACGCTACCGACAAAGGCGCGGCAATCATCGCGCCGCCGCCGAAGCCCATGATCGCCATGCCGGTCGCCATACCGCGACGATCCGGGAACCAGCGGATCAACGTCGACACCGGCGACACATAACCGAGGCCGAGTCCAATCCCGCCGATCACGCCGTAGCCGAGATAAAGCAGCGCGATCTGATGCAGGTGCACGCCGAGCGCCGAGACGAGGAAGCCGCCGCCGAAGCAGCACGCAGCGGTAAACATCGTGCGGCGCGGGCCGACATGTTCGAGCCACTTGCCGGCAAACGCCGCCGACAAACCCAGGAACACGATCGCCAGCGAAAAGATCCAGCCGAGCGAGGTCAGCGACCAGTCGTCAGCGGTGGATTGCGTAATGCCGATGACTTTGGTCAGCGGGCCGTTGAATACGGAGAAGGCGTACGCCTGACCGATACAAAGGTGAACGGCGAGCGCTGCAGGCGGAACCATCCAGCGCGAAAACCCGGGCTTCGCAACGGTGGCCTGTTTGGAAAAGAATGGGGCAGAGCCTGAATTTCCGCTCGGCTCGGTGATACTGCTCATGGTCGGTCTCCGGTGTGACGAATGCTTTGTTATCGGCGCTTCATACGCAAAGCTTTAGGTCGCGGCGTAAAAATTGCAGATTCATGTGGCTTACATATATGTATTTTTATTTCATATGACGGTCGTCAAATTCAGACAAAACTCGTTCCGTCGAACGATAGGGCGCGAACCTGGCGTTTGCAATATGAGATGTAAATGCATAAGGCATTAGCCTGGTGAAATGCGACCGTAATCTGCGGAAATGCGGCGATGCGGCACGAAGGCCGGGAACGAGCTACTGAATGCAGGGCAATCAGTGTCCGGAATCGGCAAAAAGCGGAGTGTTGGGGGGAGGTGCGCGAGGGGCATGAAGTAGCGCTACTCGCGAGAAATCCAGTATTCATTCAAAAGCCAACGGGCCGGTCGTAGCACCTCTGCCACGCCGGCCCGCCGCAATCCTCATCGGTAGGAATCAGGCGACCGTGCGCCCCGTCTTCATCTTCGCTGCCACCAATACTGAGATCAGACAGCCGACCGCCAGATACGCCGCCACCGGATGCCAGGAGCCGCCGGCAAAGCTGACCAGCGCCACCGCGATAAACGGCGTGAAGCCGCCGCCGACCACGCTCGCCACCTGATAACCGACGCCCGCGCCGCTATAGCGGTACTCGGTGCCGAACAGTTCGGTGAACATCGGCTGCTGCACGCTCACGACCATGTCGTGGGCGACGTTGGCGAGCATGACCGCGAAGATCACGATCCACACCGTCGAGCGGGCTTCGAGCGCGAGGAAGAACGGCACCGCGCTGAACATGCCGACCAGCGCGCCGATGATATACACGCGCCGGCGGCCGAAACGGTCCGCAAGCCACGCGAAGCACGGAATCGTCACGCAGCTCACCGCCCCGACCAGCAGGCCGATCGAGAGGAAGAACTCACGCGGCATGTGCAGATTCGCCGTCGAGTAGTTCAGTGCGAACGCGGTCACGATATACATCGTGAACAACTCGGCAAGGCGCAGCGCGATGATCAGCAGGAAAGCCTTGGGGTGCTTCAGCAAGGCCTCGACGATCGGCAGCCGCACGCTGCGTTCGCCCCGTTCGCCGACCTTCTCGACGAACTCCTTCGATTCTTCCATGCTCGAGCGGATCCACAGCGCGACCAGCACCAGCACCACACTGAACAGGAAGGGCAGGCGCCAGCCCCAGCTCAGGAACGACGCGTTGTCCATCGAGCGGCTGATGATCGCGACCAATCCGGTCGCGAGCACCAGACCCACGCCATAGCCGACCTGCACGCCGCTGCTGTAGAACGCCTTCTTCTTCTCCGGCGCGCTTTCGACCGCCATCAAGGCGGCGCCGCCCCATTCGCCGCCGACCGCGAAGCCCTGGATCGCGCGCAACGTGACGAGCAGCACCGGCGCCCACCAGCCGATGCTGGAGAAAGCCGGCAGCAGACCGATTGCCGCGGTGGAGAGGCCCATCATCATCACTGTGAGGACCAGCATGCGCTTGCGTCCAAGCCGGTCGCCGTAGTGGCCGAACACGAAGCCGCCGAGCGGCCGGAACAGAAAGCCGACGCCGAAAGTTGCGAATGCGGCGAGCGTGCCCATCGCCGGGCTGACCTTCGGGAAGAACTCGGCGTTGAAGACGAGCGCGGCGACGATGCCGTACAGCAGAAAGTCATACCAGTCGACTACTGCGCCGACAAAGCTGCCAAGCGCCGCCTTGCGTGCCTGGCTGCGCGCCGCGCGGTTGTCGGTGATGGACGTTTTCGGCGCGCTCGGGATAGTGGTACTCATATGACGGTGTCTCCTTCGAATTCTCGGATGCTGTCTGGAAGCGCGCGGCAGATGCAGGGCAGGGGACGCTGCGGCCCATCACAGGATTCCCCGAAGGTTAATGATGCGTAGCGGTTCCCACAATCCGCATTCGGGTGAATTTGCGCGATCATCGAACGCGACTGCGCGCATAGCGCGCGTTTTGCGCGTTTACACCGAGCGTCGTGTGTTGGGACAAGCAGGAGAACCGCCCGCGGGTTGCCCGTGCTACCTTGAACATCTAATCCTAAAAACAACAGTGACTGATATACTACATACGGAATATTGATTTTTGCGGCGCTGCAGCATATGATTGAGTCATCTATTCACTCAATCATTCGGAGTTACAAATGGAATTTGTTCCTCTCTCGCTGCTCGCCGTTGGTTTCGTAGCTTTGGGCTCTGCCGCCACCGTTCTGCTGACCCGCTGGATCCCGCAGCCGGTTGCGCAACTTGCAGCGCAACATGGCCGGTTCGTCGGCCTGGGCGAGCAGGATGGCAGAATGGCCGCAGTGGCGCCCGCAGTGGTGCCCTACCGTGCGCATGTTCAACAAGAGGCGATGAATGTCGTCAGAACTTCAAACTGAAGCAGTGGCCCCACCCCTGACGTTGTCGTTGCAGCCGATCGGCGCGAGCGTGAGCTTGCGCGATCAGGCGTATGCCATGCTGCGCCAGGCCATTGCCGACGCGGATATCTATCGGACTCACGAAGAAATCCGCCTCGACGAGCGCGTGCTGAGCGAATCGCTGGGCGTGAGCCGCACGCCGGTGCGCGAGGCGATGACACTGCTCGAACAGGAAGGTTTTCTGCGCATGGTGCCGCGGCGCGGCATCTATATCGTGCGCAAGAGCAAGCGTGAAATCGTCGAAATGATCCAGATGTGGGCCGCGCTGGAAAGCATGGCGGCGCGTCTTGCCACGCTGCACGCCACGGACGAGGAAATCGCCCGCCTGCGCCACATGTTCGACAATTTCCGCGACGCCACGCCGGCCGAGCACATTGCCGAGTACTCCGACGCCAACATCGCGTTTCATCAGGCGATCGTCGAGCTGTCGAAGTCGCAGATCATTCTCGACACGATCAAGAACATCTTCATCCACGTGCGGGCGATTCGCCGCATGACCATATCGCAAAGCGACCGCGCGTCGCGTTCGATCGTCGACCACCTGCGCATTATCGAGGCGTTGGAGCAGCGCGATACCGAACTGGCTGAGCGTCTTACGCGCCAGCATTCGCTCGATCTGGCGGCGTTCGTCGAAGCGAATTGCGATTTTCTGGATTGATGGTGACCTGAGCACCTGCTTGGCGCAACGAATGACAAAGAAAGGCCCGCGGTGACGACGTCACCGCGGGCCTTTTTGCGTTTTCGATCCATTTCTTTCCTCTCTAGTCGTCGCCTCGCAGTGGGTGGGGTTAAGCCCGGCTTGACGGTGACTGAAATGTAGTATGTGATATATCAAAGGCGATCGAGGCAAGCGACATCTCGGTGTTTTCCCTCGAATCGAGCAGACCGGCGCGGCTTCATCTCGTTGAAACGTAGGCCTGACAAGCATTCAGAGCAGAAATCCCGCAGCAGCCGCATTTTGAGACCGCGCTTGATTGAATGTGATATATCACATACCGTATGTACCGGGGCTAACCGGACATCCGCTGGAGCGGACGTTATCGAAGCAGGCGCGTCGGTCGATAACCGTTGCACACAACTGAGACTGATCAGGACAGGAGACTTGACATGAGCAAAGCACTCGACGGCGTGCGCATTCTCGATTTCACGCATGTGCAATCGGGTCCGACTTGCACGCAGTTGCTCGCGTGGTTCGGCGCGGACGTGATCAAGGTGGAGCGGGCCGGCGCCGGCGACATCACGCGCGAACAACTGCGGGACATTCCCGACGTGGACAGCTTGTACTTCACGATGCTCAATCACAACAAGCGCTCGGTCACGATCGATACCAAGAACCCGGAAGGCAAGCTGGTGCTCGAGGCGCTGATCCAGAAGTGCGACGTGCTGGTGGAGAATTTCGCCCCGGGCGCACTGGACCGGATGGGCTTCACGTGGGAGCGGATTCAGGAGTTGAACCCGCGCATGATCGTGGCCTCCGTGAAGGGCTTTGGCCCGGGTCCTTACGAGGACTGCAAGGTCTACGAGAACGTCGCGCAATGCGCGGGCGGCGCGGCCTCGACCACCGGTTTCGACGATGGCCCGCCGGTGGTGAGCGGCGCGCAGATCGGCGACAGCGGCACCGGTTTGCATCTGGCGCTCGGCATTGTCACGGCGCTGTATCAGCGCACGCTAACCGGGCGCGGCCAGAAGGTGCTCGCCGCGATGCAGGACGGCGTGCTCAACCTGTGCCGCGTGAAGCTGCGCGATCAGCAGCGGCTCGAACGCACCGGCACGATGAAAGAGTATCCGCAATATCCGAACGGAACGTTCGGTGAAGCGGTGCCGCGCGCAGGGAATGCTTCGGGCGGCGGCCAGCCTGGCTGGATTCTGAAGTGCAAGGGCTGGGAGACGGATCCGAATGCGTATATCTACTTCATCACGCAGGCGCCAGTGTGGGCGAAGATCTGCAACGTGATCGGCAAGGAAGAATGGGCCACCGATCCGAACTACGCGACGCCTGCCGCGCGCTTGCCGCATCTGAAGGATATCTTTGCCGAGATCGAGCGCTGGACCATGACCAAGACCAAGTTCGAGGCCATGCAGATCCTCAACAAATACGACATTCCTTGCGGGCCGATTCTCTCGATGAAGGAAATCGCCGAAGAGCCGTCGCTGCGCAAGACCGGCACGATTGTCGAAGTGGATCATCCGACCCGCGGTAAATATCTGACGGTTGGTAATCCTATCAAACTGTCGGACAGTCCGACCGAAGTTACGCGCTCGCCGCTGCTGGGCGAGCATACCGACGAGGTGATGACTGAACTCGGCTACTCGCCCGAGCAGATCAGCGCATTGCGGACCGCCGGCGCGATTTGAGAGTTCAAGGAGCGATGTATGGATACGTGGATGCGTTTCATGTCGAGCGACGGTGGTGTCGTGTTCGGCCGGGTGGAAGGCGGTTATTTACACGAGTACGAAAGTCTCGATCAACCGGTGCCGACCGGTGCGGTGTTGTCGACACGTGCGCTTACGCCGCTCGCGCCTTGTGCGCCCGGCAAGATCGTCGCGTTGTGGAATAACTTTCACGCGCTCGCGGCGAAGCTCGACAAGCCCGTGCCGGCGCACCCGCTATTTTTGTTGAAGCCGGCGGGGTCGGTGATCGGTTCAGGTGAATCGATCCGTCGGCCGCTCAGTTACGCTGGCAAGATCGTCTACGAAGGCGAACTCGGTATCGTGATTGGGCGGCGCTGCCGCGACGCGAATATCGAAGAGGCTGCGGAATCGATCTTCGGCTACACGCTGGTCAACGATGTGACCGCCGCCGATCTGCTGAACGAGAATCCGCACTTCCCGCAATGGTGCCGTGCGAAGGGCTTCGATACGTTCTGCTGTATTGGACCCTCGATCGTCTCCGGTTTCGACTGGCACGCGGCACGCCTCGTGACGATGCTCGACGGGGTGGAGCGGCAGAACTATCCGCTTGCCGATATGGTGTTTTCACCTGCCGAGCAGGTGAGTCTGATTTCACAGGACCTGACGCTCGAACCGGGTGATGTGATTGCGTGCGGCACGTCGGTCGGCGTCGGCTCGATCAAGGACGGCGCAACCGTGACGATCTCAATCGAAGGGATCGGCACATTGAGCAATACCTTGACCACTGTGTGTGAGCTGGCGCTATGACGCGACGGCCGCGGCTCGTTGCGTTGCTCGGCAGTGGCACGGGGCTCGCCGTTATGGTGGGCGGGTTTGCGTGCTACCTGTCGGCGGCGGCGCAGGCGAATGTCGAGCGTATCGAGCTCTATGCCGCGGTCTTTATCGGTGCGCTGGTTTTCGCCACCTCCGCCATCGCATTCTGCAAACTGCGTGGCGTGCTGGACCTGAGTACAGTCGCGCGTCCGGGGCATGGCATTGTCAACGTCCTGGCGCTTTTACTGTGTGGCTGGCTCGGCTACGGCTTCGTCACGGAACAGGCGCAGCCATTCGGACTCGCCGCGCTGCTTGCGATGAGCGTGCTGGCCGTTGCGCTAGGCACGCATCTGATGACCAGCCGCGAGTACTCGACGAACGTTCGCGATTCACACTGTCATGCGTTTGCCGGACGTTGCGATGGATTTGCACTGGAGCGGCGCGGGTTGTTGGCGCGCATCGAATGGCACGGCGGCGAAGAGCAGGTGTGGGCGCTGCGCGAGATAACGCCCGGCATGGTGCGCGCGGCAGCATACCGGCATCGTCGTGGCTGGCATAACACTGGGACGGTGGGCGTACAAAAGCGCGGGTCTGTCCGCCAACGCGCCACCCACCGTGCAATGTGCCGTCAAAGATGAATACACCGATGCGCCGGACGGCGAGCAGGGCGAACGGCGGAATCGTCCCGCCGAAGCCCTTATTCGCCGGCAGCCGCGAATTCGCTGTAGTACCTGGCTTTCTTGCTCAGAATCATCTGGGCAAGAAAATCGGCGTCGTATGCGCTGTGAAGATGCGCGTGAAACCGCTCGATGTAGGCGGTGACGCGCGCCGCTTCGCTGTTGAATTCCTTCAGCACATCGAGTGTGGCCTGGTCCCAGCGGAACCGCAGGCCAAGGTCGCTGAAGGCCGCGTTGAACGCGCTCAGATGGGCGTCGTCCGGATTGTTCGCGGTGGCGCGTGCAGTACGTGTGCTGGCGTGAGACTCAACCGCAGCGTGGTTCATGATCGGCCTCCTAGGCTGACAAGTAAGGGAACTCACTTGCAGCATAGGGATACTGATCAATCCGCAATAGTTAAAGTTTCATTGGCTTTCCATAGCCTACTGCTTATAGACGCTCAATTCCTTCACGCGCGTAATCTTCTCGATGAGACCCGCGCCTTCCTCCATCAGGAAGCGTTTGAAGGCGACCGCAACCGGCGGCAGGCGCTTGTTCTTGCGATGCACGACGTACCAGTTGAGCATGACCGGAAAGCTTTCCACATCGAGCACGACCAGATGGCCGAGCTGCAACTCGAGACTGATCGTATGCGCGGACAGGAACGCGATGCCCATGCCGGCGATCACCGCCTGCTTGATCGTTTCGGTGCTCTTGATCTCCATCGCGATCTTCAGGTTGGCGAGACGGCCGGCGAAGCCTTCTTCCATCGAATTCCAGGTATCCGAGCCGCGTTCGCGCACGATGAAGGCCTCACTCGCCAACTGGCTCATCTTGATGTTGCGTTTGTGCGCGAGCGGATGCGTAGGCGCCGCCACGATCACGTAAGGGTGCGGCGCGAACGGTTCGTTGGTCGCGTCGGTCTCGTGCGGCGGCCGCACCATCACGGCGAGATCGGTCTGGTTGGTCGCGAGCTGATGCAGCAGTTCTGCGCGATTGTGCACGGCGAGATTCAGCACGACGCCCGCGTAACGCCGCGTGAATTCAGCGAGCAGGCGCGGGAAAAAGTAGTCGCCGGCGCTGATCACCGCGACATTCAGCTTGCCGCCGGAGACACCCTTCAGCTGACTCATCGCCTCGTCGACTTCGTGGAACTGCTGAATGATCGCGCGGCTGTAGTGAAGCATCTCGGTGCCGGCCGGCGTCAGATAGATTTTTTTGCCGAGCTGTTCGAACAGCGGCAGCCCTGCGTGCTCCTCAAGTTGCCTCACCTGAGTGGAGACGGCAGGCTGCGTCAGATGCAATTCTTCCGCGGCGCGCGAGAAGCTGAGGTGGCGCGCTACCGTTTCAAAGACCTTCAATTGCCGCAGAGTGGCATTGCGCATCGTCATGGCCGATGTATAAGCAAATATGAATCGACATAATAACAAACTTTAATTATTAGTTATTCAGCAATGACCCTAGCATGGGGCTGTATAAGAAGCGGAATTGTCGGCGTTGTGCTTGATGCGGTACTCGGGTTAACGCTTGTATTTGAGGCGTAGCAAGGGAAGCGGCGAAGCGCCGATGCAGTGTCGATACTTAATTGATCGGAATAAAGAAATCGTCTGAAAAACGGTGATTCAGGCAGGAGCAGCCCTTAAAGAATTCGAATTAAAGACGCAAATATTAAATATTCCCGAATGGCAAGGCTGTCCGGGTCATAAGCATAAGGTGAGACGCATACAGTGCGGCGTGATGGCCGGCCGCACTCAATAAATAGCGGAGACAAGGCTCATGGACGATATCACTCGACAGACCACGACTCGCGTATTCTGGGCGAACCGCTGGTGGCAGCTCGTCATCGGCATGATGTGCATGGCATTGGTAGCCAATCTGCAATACGCATGGACGTTGTTCGTCACGCCGATGAATTCGCGGCATCACTGGGGTGAAGCATCCATTCAGCTCGCATTCGCTATTTTCATTCTCACAGAAACGTGGCTCGTGCCGGTGGAGGGCTGGCTGGTCGACAAATTCGGACCACGCCCGGTGGTCGCAGGCGGCGCGGTATGCGCCGGCATCGCGTGGGTGATGAATTCGTATGCGACGACCTTGCCGATGCTGTATGTGTCAGCGGTCATTGCCGGGATCGGCGCAGGCGGCGTGTACGGTACCTGTGTCGGCAACGCGTTGAAATGGTTTCCGGATCGCCGGGGTCTTGCGGCCGGTTTGACGGCTGCAGGTTTTGGCGCGGGTGCTGCCGTCACGGTCATTCCGATCGCCAACATGATCACGCGCTCGGGCTACGAGCACACCTTCTTTTTCTTCGGCATCCTGCAGGGCGTCAGCATACTTTTGCTTGCGCTGCTGTTGAAGAAACCGAACTTGCGCCAGCAAGCCGCACCGAAGAAGAAGTTCGCGGTCACCAAGGTCGACTACACGCCGGGCCAGATGATCAAGACGCCGGTGTTCTGGGTGATCTACGTATCGTTTGTCGCGGTGGCGGCGGGCGGCCTGATGGCGACCGCGCAAATCGGTCCGATCGCCAAAGACTGGGGGCTCGCACGCATTCCGATGACGATCTTCGGTATGACCCTGCCGCTGCTCACGGCCACGCTTTCCATCGACAATATCTGCAACGGCTTTACCCGTCCGCTGTGTGGTTTCATCTCCGACAAACTCGGCCGTGAGAACACGATGTTCGTGATCTTCATCGGCGAGGGTCTCGCATTGCTCGGTCTCATGCAGTACGGCACCAACCCGTATGCGTTCATGACGTTCGCCGCGTTGATCTTCCTGTTCTGGGGTGAAATTTTCTCGATCTTCCCCGCGATTTGCGCCGATACCTTCGGCAGCAAATATGCGGCGGCCAATGCGGGCACGCTGTACACCGCGAAGGGCACGGCCTCGCTGCTGGTGCCGATTGCTTCGGTGCTGTCGGCGACAGGTGGCTGGAGTCTCGTCTTTATCGTGTCCGCCGTCGTCACGATTGCCGCGGGCATCTCGGCGAAGTTCATTCTTGCGCCCATGCGTTCACGCTGGATCGAAGCGCACAATGAGCCCCAGGGCGTGCTGGCCGTTGCCGGCAGTAAGGCCTCGCGGCTTAGCCATTGGCCTGAGCAATCGGGGGAATAGGGTGACCCATCTACACCCGGCAGTAACGTTATGAATGTTTCGTTGCAGCAACTCAAGGTATTTGTCGCCGTCGCGCGTGAACGGAGTTTTACGCGCGCGGCGCGCGAGTTCGATCTGACGCAGTCGGCGGTGAGCCGTTGTGTGCGCGAACTTGAAGACGCCGTTGAATTGAAGCTGTTCGACCGCACCACGCGGCAAGTAGAACTGACTCATGCCGGCGCGAGTCTCGAGCGCAGAATCGGCCGCCTGCTCGATGAAATCGAATTGACGCTGCGCGAGGAGCGGGCCGCTTACGACGGACACACGGGCGTGGTCGTGCTGGCGAGCAATCCCGTGTTGTCGTCGAGCTGGGTGGCGCAGGGGCTGGCGCGTTGCGCGTCAGCGTTTCCCGAACTCGTCGTATCCCTCAGAGATCAATCGCAAAGCAGCGTGCTCGCGAGCGTCGAGCAGGGGGAAGTGGACTTCGGCGTGGTCTCGGTGGCGGAGCCTCTGGCCAACGATCAGTTGCACGCGCAAGTAGTGTTCACAACGCCGCTGCATGTGGTGATGCCGCCCGCGCATCCGCTGGCGCGGCAAGCCAGCGTCGCATGGCATGCATTGCACGAGTGGGCGCTCGTCACCTTGAATGCCGACGCGGGTGTGCGCGCCGCGCTTGATCTTGCCTTCAACACGCACGGCCTGAAGCGACGGCCTGTGCAGGAGCTCGGCCATGTTGCGGCAGTGTCGCGCATGGTCGAATTGGATCTTGGTGTCGGCGTTTTACCCGTCGATGGACATTGGCCCGCGCCCGGCGCGGCACTGGTGAGCCGGCCGCTACTTCCCGAGATAAATCTCACGACGCTGCTCGTGCATCGCCGCAATCGCTCCCTCAGACCCAACGCCGCAGCGGCTTGGGCGCAGTTTGCTGCGCTCGCCGGTGCGGCTTCGCCTGCCGCCAGGGCGGTGCCGGCCGATCCGCTGCCGGTCAGTCCACGCAATATCCCAAGCAAGGAGCTTCATGATGGAAACCGAAACCGACCTCAGGCGCCATGATTTGCTGATCGACGGCAAGCGTTTGCCGCCTGGCACCGGCGAATATTCCGTCGACATCAACCCGGCGACCGAAGAGCCGATTGCGCTGGTTGCACAAGGCAGCGCGGCCGATGTCGACACCGCGGTGCACGCGGCGCGCGCCGCGTTGAAAGTGTGGAATGCCATACGGGCAGCCGAGCGTGGCCGCATACTGATGCGTCTCGCCGGCTTGATGCGCGCGAATCTGGACGAACTCGCGGCGCTCGAAAGCCTCGACGCAGGCAAACCCATCTCGGCGGTAATGCGCCAGGATATTCCGGCGGCGATCGATACGCTCGAATACTACGCAGGCTGGTGCGACAAGATCAATGGGCAGGTGGTGCCGGTGCGTCCCGATGCCTTGACGTACACGCTGCGCGAACCGGTCGGCGTGGTCGCCGCGATCGTGCCGTGGAATTTCCCGCTGATGATCGGCATGTGGAAAATCGCGCCCGCGCTGGCGTGCGGTTGCACGCTGATCGTCAAGCCTGCGGAGATTACGCCGCTGACGGCGTTGCGCCTCGGTGAGCTCGCGCTCGAAGCGGGTGTGCCGCCGGGAGTACTGAACATCGTCACCGGCAAGGGGCGGGTGGTCGGCGATGCGCTGGTGGCGCATCCCGGCATCGACAAGGTGACCTTCACGGGCTCGCCTTCCGTGGGGCGTGGCATTCTGCAGGGCGCGGCCAGCAACTTCAAGCGCGTCACGCTTGAACTCGGCGGCAAGTCGGCGAACCTGATTTTCCCGGATGCGAATCTCGACAATGCGGTGCGAGCCGCGGCGTCGGGGATTTTCTTCAACACCGGCCAGGTGTGTTCGGCCGGCTCGCGCATTCTGGCTCACCGCGACGTCTACGACGAAGTGGTCGAGCGTCTCGCGGCGCGTGCGAAGGCGATCAAGGTCGGCGATCCGGCGGCGCGCGAAACATCGATGGGGCCGCTTATTTCCGCGGCGCAGATGAAAACCGTGCTCGGCTATGTCGAGACGGGGCGCGCCGAGGGGGCATCGCTCGTGACCGGCGGCGTGCGGGTGGGCGAGCGCGGCTTCTTCGTCGAGCCGACGGTGTTCGCCAATGTCGAACATGAAATGCGCATTTCGCAGGAGGAGATCTTCGGGCCGGTGGCGAGCGTGATTCGCTTCAACGACGAAGCCGATGCGATCCGTATCGCCAATGGTACGTTGTATAGCCTCGCAGCCGGCGTATGGAGTGCGGATATCGGTCGCGTGCATCGAGTGGCGCGTGACCTGAGAGCGGGCACCGTGTGGATCAACACCTACGGTTATACCGATGTGCGCTTGCCTTGGGGTGGTTCCGGCGATTCAGGCTTTGGCCGTGAGCACGGCGACGTGGCGATTGAAAACTTCACTGAGCCCAAGGCGGTGTGGCTGGCGATTGATCAATAACGATGTAAAAAAGGATCGAACGCGTGGCGTTCGATCCTTTTCTGAAGCTTGTGAGACGTCGGTCGAAGCGCCAACCGGCGCTCAATCTCAATCGCCCTGCAATGCCATCCGTTCGCGCAGCTTGATGAGGGCAAGCACGACATCGATAGTCGGCGTGGGCTCGGCAACGAGACGGCCCATTTCCTGCACCACCGTCAGTAGCGGATCGATCTCCATCGGACGGCGATTCTCCAGATCGACCAGCGTCGAGGTCTTATGCGCGCCGACCGCACCCGCACCATCGATGCGCTTCTCCACATCCACGCGGAAATGCACGCCGAACTGATCGGCAATGCGCTTGGCTTCCAGCATCATCGTGCGTGATACCGCACGCGTGCCGGGGTCGCTGGTGAGGATATCGAGCGTGGCGTGGGTCAATGCGCTGATCGGATTGAAGCAGAGGTTGCCCCACAGCTTGAGCCAGATTTCGTCGCGGATATTGTCGCGAATCGGCGCATCGAATCCTGCTGCCTGCATGATCTCGTGCAACTGCTGAATGCGCGGCGTGCGTTCGCCGCTCGGCTCGCCGATCGGGAATTTCTTGCCGTACACATGCTTGATGACGCCCGGCTCGACGATTTCCGCGGCGGGATAGAGCACGCAGCCAATTGCGCGTTCCGGTCCGAGTTTGGTCCATTGGCTGCCGTCCGGGTCGATGCTGGCGAGGCGCGTGCGGGCGAATTTTCCGCCGTGCTGATAGAAGTACCAATAGGGGATGCCGTTGACGCCGGTAACGATGGCCGTGTGCTTGCCGAGGAGCGGTTGCATCGCGTCGACTACGCCGGGCAGCGAGTGCGCCTTCAGCGTGATGATCACGAAATCTTGCACACCGAGTTCGCGCGGGTCGGACGTGCAGCGTACCGGCGTGCTGATCGTCTCGCCGTCCATGATCAGGCGTGCGCCGTGTTCGCGCATTGCAGCAAGGTGCGCCCCGCGCGCGACGAAACTCACATCCGCGCCGGCACGCGCCAGTTGCACGCCCATCAAACCGCCAATCGCTCCTGCTCCGAAGATACAGATCTTCATGATGCCGCCCCTATGACTATGAGAAGTCGCTTGTCCGATGCCGCGTATGGTCCAGCTGCGGCGGCGGGTCATTCTTCGAGCATAAAGGCGCAGGACGATTACTGACAGTTAAAGTTTATGCGGTCGTCCATTACCTATTGTTTATGGTTTCACGATCAGGCCGACTGCCATTCAGCTCTCAACGGTGCGAGCAGGCGTCGTACAGCTGAGGCGCTGCTGAACAGATGATTCGGAAAGCTGAATATCAGGTTTCGAGTTCAGGCGTTTTAAGTCCGCCGAACCAGCAGAAAACTCACACCGATTGCCGCCAGAAACGCCCCGCAGCAGCGATTGAACCACCGGCGAACCTTGGCGCGAACCAGCCACTTGCCAAGGTGCATGCCGGCCCACGAATACAACGCGATCGCCACCCATTCGAGGACCAGGAAGCTCGCGCCGAGCACCGCGAACTGCGGCAGTATCGGTTTGGCGATATCCACGAACTGCGGCAAAAATGCGGTGAAAACCAGAATCGCCTTCGGATTGCCCGCAGCCACAAGACACTCCTGCCGCGCAATCCGCCAGAGCGATGCGTCGTCCTGTTGAATCGTATCGATGGCCGGCGCGTCGCTGCGCCACAACTGGATGGCAAGCCAGATCAGATACGCGGCGCCGGCCAGTTTGATTGCGAGGAAGAACCACTCGGACGCGTGCAGCACGACGGCGAGGCCAGTCGCGGCCAACACCAGCATCAACGCGAACGCGACCAGCCGGCCGGTGCCGCCGACGAAAGCCGTCATGAAGCCGTGACGCGCGGCAACGTTGATGGATAGAAGATTGTTAGGACCGGGCGCTAGGTTGATCGCGAAGCAGGCGGGCAGGAAGAACAGCCAGGTGGTGATAGACATGACGGCTCGCACGGAGAAGGGCACAGGGTTGCAGAATCGGGCACGCGAGACGGCAGGCGCCAGCGGCGCTTCGATGCTGCGCGATTTTGCGTTCCTCTCGATATTTCCCGATTGTAGCGAATCGGCAGACGGCGCCTATTCGGTCCGTCCGCTCAATTCACCGAATTAACGAAGCCTGGGTCGCTGATCAACGCTTCGACACTCAGCTTGACCGTGTCTTCGATGGCGATGGTATTACTTGTGAATTTGGGCGACTTCTGCCGCACCGTCTTGGTGGTTGAGAACACAACCTTCTGGGTCGTGGCATCGGTCACGATGTAGCGCATTTTCAGCGTCCAGAACGCTGGCGACCGCGCGTCATCCACCGTGAACTTCTCAATGCTGCCGCTCAGAACCTTCCTGTCTTCGGTGAGATGAAAGCCCGCGACCTGCAAGCTGCTGGCAATGCTGTTGCGCACGGTCTCGTTGATATCGTTTTTTAGCACAATGCCGGTCATCGCCGTATTCTCGATCCGGTTTGGCGAAACCTGGCCATTGCGAGCCGGCATGTAGGCGAAATCGCCGGCGGGCGCGACGCTCAGCCAGCCAGTTGGATGCGCGGTTGCGCGCGGTGGGCAATTCAGGCCGAACCACGACCAGGAGCATGCGGACAGCATCAACGGCAGTGCGACGACGCCGCAACCCTTGAGCACGGTGGATCTCAGGCCCGGACGCATGGGATCGAGCGATGGCCGCAGAGACTGACTCTGTTGCGGCGACTCGGGCGCTGTGCTGGAAAAAGCGTCGGTCGAGGTCAGAGGAATTGCCTTTTAAGTGGAGTCATTCCGGTACAGAGCAGCATGGTAACAGCGAGCCGATCCTGTGCATCTTCTAAAGTGGATCGGGGTCCGGAATTCTCGAACGATTGAAGCAGCTCCGCGCCGAAGGCAACGCGATCAAAAGAACCCGGCTTTCCCCTGAGTCATGTCCACCAGGGCTAGCCGGGCGTCATCTACCGCATTGACGGGCAGGCGGACCGTGATCTTCACCAGCATCCCGTAGGCACTGTCCACAAGCCCGTAACCTTCAGCCTCGATCCATCTGCGCACCTTCGCTTCATCGGCATAGCTCACTTCGACGATCAGCGGAACCTGGGCAATCCTCTCCACCCGCGGCGCATCCAATAGAGCCGAAGCAATCGCGTCGGTATACGCTCGCACCAACCCGCCGGCACCCAGCTTTACGCCGCCGTAATACCGCACGACGGCGGCCAGCACGCCGTCCAGATCGTGATGCCGCAGCACTTCGAGAATCGGCCGGCCTGCCGTGCCAGATGGCTCGCCGTCGTCGGACATCCCTGATTGGCCACCTGCCAGCAGAGCCCAGCAGACATGCGTCGCGCCAGGATGCTCGTCGCGCAGACGCCGCAACTCGGCCATCGCGGCGTCGCGGTCGGCGACCGGTATCGCGTGCGCGATGAAACGGCTCTTGCGAATCTCGAGTTCCGCAGAGAGCGGCGCGGGCAAGGTGTAGGTGGGCAAGGCAAAGACTTCGGTGGATGAAAAAATGCGGGCCGCATATGGAGCGTATGCGGCCCTGTGCCCGCAATGGTAACGGATCGTCGGCGGGGAATCGCCGAACGATCTACAATCGTCCGCTGAACGCGCGCCTGTCCGCTGAAGTGAGCGCGCCACACAGGAGACGACATGCTTGATCTTTCTACGCTAGGAACCTTCGTTGCCGTTGTACTCGGGCTCTTTCTGATTCCCGGTCCGGCCGTGCTGCTGGTTTTGACCCGCACGGTGCATGGTGGGCGCAAGGCCGGCATACTCACCGGTCTCGGCGTCGCCGCTGGCGATTTCATCCACACGCTGGGCGCCGCGATTGGCCTGTCGGCGTTGCTGATGACGTCGGCACTCGCCTTCAATGCCGTGAAAATCGTCGGCGCCGCCTATCTCGTCTATCTGGGCATTCGCGCCTTGCGCGAAAAGCAGGCGAGCGCGCATTTGCCGACAGTCGCGCCGGTATCCGCCTCCAAGGCCTTCTTTCAGGCGATCCCTGCCGAAGTGCTGAACCCCAAGACCGCGCTGTTTTTCCTCGCGTTTCTGCCGCAGTTCGTTCGCCCCGAGCACGGTTCTTCGTTCCTGCAGTTCACGACGCTCGGACTGATCTTCGTCGGCATGAGCGCGCTTTATACAACGCTGATCGTGCTGACGATTCGTCCGTTGGGCAAACTCGTCAAGCGCCTGACATGGCTTAGCCGCTGGCAAAACAAGATCATCGGCGTGCTGTTTATTTCGCTCGGCTTGCGCGTCGCCACGCAAACGCGCTGATCCTGCAGCATTGATCCGGCCGCGCACCGTTTTTTCCTTCGGGCGCGCAGAAACACCTTGCGACACTCGAACTAGATATTCCTGCGTTGCCGCCTCAAGCGGCCTTCGCGCGCGTATTCCATCTGGCCCTCGGTGCGCACGGCGAGCTTTTCCTGTGCGGCGCGGCTCATCTGCCGGGTATCGTCGATATCACCTACGCGCAGCACTTCCTGCGCGATCCGTATGCGTAACGTCATGAGTGGTTCGCCGCGTTCGACCAGCGTGCGGTCGGCGGCGCGCGCCTGCTGGACGCCGCTGTCGATCAGGTTGCGCAACTCCAGCAGCGTGAGCCGTTGCCTTTGAATCTCGAGGATGAGGCGCTGGATGGCCTGTTCGTCGCGTGTACGCCACCAGGCGCGCAGCTCGGCGAGCGTGGGAGGTTCGAATGGAGGAAGGCGCATTGTTCAGACGAAAAGTACTGTATATATGTACAGTATATCCCGTCTTTTTACGGAACCGCGGGGTGCGCGTTGACCTGCTAGCACGCCCTATAGCAGGGGGCGTTGCAACGCTCGCTCAGGTGAGCGCGAGCATGATGGTGGTGGAGATCACGATGATGAAAAGACAGGCGGCGGTCAGTACGTCGTACGGGTAGTTCATGTCGAAACCATGACGTGTCGGGTGAATCGACCCATCATAGGCATAAACATTCCCCGTGACTGTCAAGCATTGCAAAGGAGTTGCTACCCTCGGTCGCCTGTGACCTGAACGGAAATCGAGTAACGCGAGCGAACTCCTTCCGCTTACCGTCCACGTCCTTTTACTGTGGTTTTGCCCGTTGCCGGCGCAGGTGACGCGCCCGCACTGCCGCAGATCAACGCCACCCCTGCAACCGCCGTTGCCCGCAGCGACGCGCGCGAATCTCCGGCGCGAGCGCGCAGCGCGAGGCTGTGCAAAATCGCCGACGCGATCTTCGCGAGGAGAGGCGGTTGCGCATCGGCAGGCAGTTCGCCTGCGGCCTGCGCCAGCTTTAAGCGTTTCTCGAAGGCCTTGTCGTAGGTGCGCAGTCCCTCGGCTAGCGCTGTGCGGACTTCGACGTCATCCACCGCTTCGACCGTGGCGGTGCCGATCATGAAGCAGCCGAGTTGATCGCCGTCGGCGGGCAAGTACCACGCGAGCGCGCCGTCATAAACGCGCAGCAGAGCCTGCGGCAATGGCAGATCCTCGCTGAGTGCATGAACCATCGCGAGCCGTCCGGCCTCGATATAACGTTCGAGCGTGGACAGATACAAAGCATGTTTGTCGCCGAATGCACCGTACAGACTCGGGCGATTCATACCGGTCGCAGTGCTCAATTGATCCAGCGAGGTGCCCGCATAGCCGCTGCGCCAGAACACGTCTCTTGCATCGGCGAGCGCCTGGTCGGAATCATAGGCACGCGGACGGCCACGCGGACGAACTTCTTTTTTTGTACTGGTCGGCATATAAATATGGCGGAAGTGATTTATATGCAATATAGTACAAAAAAACCAACGACAGGGGATTTCCCATGGATCTGTACTTCTCGCCGCTCGCTTGTTCACTGGCCACCCGAATCGCGTTGTACGAGGCGGGGGCACAGGCTGGGTTCATTCAGGTCGACACGAAGTCGAAACAGTTGTCGGACGGCTCGGACTTCTATCCGATCAGTCCGCTCGGGCAGGTGCCGGTACTGCGCACGGATGAAGGCTGGCTGTTGACCGAAAACACGGCGATCCTGCCGTATGTAGCCGATCATTTTCCGGCCGCACGGCTTGCGCCTGCTGCGGGTACGGCACAGCGCGCGCGCTTGCAGCAATGGCTGGGTTTTATCAGTACGGAGTTGCACAAGGCAGTGTTCGTGCCGCTGCTGGATGCGCGCGCGCCCGAAGACGTGAAGCGCTATGCGCGCGACAAGGCCGCATTGCGGCTAGGTGTTCTGCAGGATCATCTGGCGCAAAGCGAGTATCTGCTCGACGCGTTCAGCGTGGGCGACGCGTATCTGGTCACGGTGCTGAACTGGGCGTCGTATGGCGGCATCGATCTGTCGCAATGGCCGGCGGTGGCGGCTTACTACAAGCGCTTGATGCAGCGGCCAAGTGTGGCAAAGGCCGCAAGGGAAGAATTCGCCCTGTTTGAGGAAGAAATGGCGAAGCGCGCGAAAAACTGAGGGCAGGTTGCCGGAAACAGGATCAATCGTCGCCGTGCTGGCAGAACCGGCGCCCCGGAATGTGCGATACGACCGCCTGGGCGATTTCGAGTGGTGTGCTTTCCGCGGGCACCACGCGGCGGCTCGATTCGGGGGTGTGCTTCATGGTCCATTCGACGAGTCTGTACGAGCGTCCCCAAGGGGGCTGCAAGGGGTCCGAGACCTTGCACGAGTGGATCTGGCGCACCCATTCGTTGCCGGGCATCGCGCGCAGATGCTCGAATACCGTGTCTTCCACCATCGTTTGACTCCTTCTTCGCAGGCATGCTGTCCATCTATCGGCGCGTCGGCGACATCCCTTGAGAAAAAAAGCGCCGCCGATGTTCTGGCGGCTCAACAGGGGATGTTGGACGCCATAGTTACAGGTAAGAATTAAGCCAAACTTAAGATCACGCTCAAAATTCCCGCGCTTGATCCCGCTGCGTGATCGCCCTGTTAAACCGCTGTTTTTGCGTGCGCGGTGATCGAACCCTCAAGACCTCGCGGAATTGGCCGTTATTACAGCGGTTGGGGCCGCCGACCCCGCTTCGCCTCCGGGCCCGCATCAATAACGTGACGAATCTCGCTCAAACGCCGCTTTCAGACCGACTGCGCTCGCTCGTCGATACCGTGCAGCACAACGAGCGCACGCTGCGCCGTTTCCAGAACGTCGAGTTGAGGTTGATCGGCGCGCAGGATTTCGCGTCGTTTCTCGACACGCTGTTCAGCCATCTGCCGAAGGAATTCTCGCTAGCGAGCGTGACGTTGTGGCTCGACGACCGCGCGCCGATGCTGCTCGAACTGCTCGATCCGGGCGCTCTGGATGCACTCGACCAGCCCAATCTGAGAACGTCACGCGAAGGCGGACTCGCGGCCCTTGGCTTGTGCGACGAAGGACGGCCATGGCTGGGCAAGCCTGGTCAACTGGATGAAACGGCGCGCCGCGCATTCTTCGGTGACGCCGACGCGCCGGCGAGCGCAATCATGCTGCCGCTTGCCGCCGGTGACACCGTGAGCGGCTTTCTATGCCTGTGCAGCGACGACCCGGCGCGTTTCGCCGGAGGCATGGCTACGGATATTCTGGAGCGCTTTGCGAGCATCGTCACGGCGAGTCTCGACAATGTCGCGCACCGCGAGCGGCTCAAGCAACTCGGTATGACCGATTCGCTGACCGGCCTCGCCAATCGCCGCTACTTCGATGAACGGCTGCGCGAGGAAATCATGCGCGCCGTCCGGTATGGCGTGCCGGTCGCGTGTCTTTTCATCGATATCGACAGCTTCAAGCGGATCAACGACACCTACGGCCATCAGACCGGCGATCGCGCGCTGGCGGCCGTGGCCGCCTGCGTGCGGCAGCAGGTGCGCCTGGGCGACACCGTGGCACGCTATGGCGGCGAAGAGTTCACCGCGCTGCTGCAAGGCGATCGGGCCGATGCGCTGACGGTCGCCGAGCGCGTGCGGCTGGCTGTCGAAAGACTCGATTTGCAGGACGACCATGGCGAACGCATCGCGTTGACCGTGTCGATCGGCGTGGCGGCGCGCACGCTCGCCGGTGCGCCTGCCGACGCGGCCGTGCACGGCCACGCGATGATGGAAGAAGCCGATCGGGCGATGTACCAGGCTAAACGCAATGGCCGCAACCGCATCGAGGCGTTGGCGAAAGCGGGCAGCGATAACGCGCGACGCTAACTGTCGCTGCTGGAGTAACGAACGGCGCGCCGCGATTCACGGCGCAGCGGATCCTCACGCGTCCGGCGGCACCCCCAGCAATTGCAGCGCTCCCCCCGTTACCGCGCCGAACACCGGGCCGGCCACCGTACCACCATAAAACGCTTTGCCGGCCGGGTCGTCGATCATCACGGCGACGATCAGCCGTGGGTCGCTCATCGGCGCCATGCCGACAAACAGCGCGCGGTAACGGTTTTTCGCGTAAGTCGCGCCGACCTGTTTGCGCGCCGTGCCGGTTTTGCCGCCGATCCGGTAGCCTTCCACCACTGCCGCGCGCCCTGTGCCGCCAGCGCCGGTGGCCATTTCAAGCATCGACCGGATCGCGCGCGCGGTGGCGGGCGTGGTGACTGCATGGCCCTTATCCATGGTCTGCGCCGTGCTGCTTGCACTCGAGGTTCCGTCCGCGTTTTTGTTCGTCCGCAACAGACTCACGGGATGCATGGTGCCGTCGCCGGCATAAGCGGTATAGACCTGCGCGATCTGCAGTAGCGAAGTGGACAGCCCGTAGCCATACGCCATGGTCGCCTGTTCGATCGGACGCCAGCGTTTGTACGGGCGCACCTTGCCCGACGCGACGCCCGGAAAGGTCAGCTCGGGCCTCAACCCAAGCCCGTATTCCTGATACTTGTTCCAGATCGTTTCAGCGGGCAGATTCAATGCGAGCTTGGCGAGCGCGATATTGCTCGACTTCTGCACGGCTTCGGCGACGGTCATCGCGCCGTGATTCGACGTGTCGTGAATCACCGCCGGGCCGATCTTGTACCAACCCGGCGCGGTATCGATGATGCTTTGCGGCCGCACCTTGCCCTCGTCGATCGACAGCGCGACGACGACTGGTTTGATCGTCGAACCCGGCTCGAAAGTGTCGACGACCGCGCGATTGCGCAGTTGCCGCCCGGTGAGCCGCGCGCGGTCGTTCGGATCGAAGCTCGGATAGTTAGCGAGCGCGAGAATTTCGCCATTGCGCGCATCGAGCACGACCACGCTGCCGGCCTCGGCGTGATGTTTGGCGATGGCGTCCTTCAGTTGCGCGTAAGCGAGTTGCTGGATGCGCCGATCGATCGTCAGGTGGATGGTGTCGCCGTTCTGCGCCGGCACGAGCGGCCGGGTCTCGGACACCACGCGGCCCAGGCGGTCGCGAATCACTTCGCGCTGGCCCGGCACGCCGAGCAGTTGCTCGTTGGCGGCGAGCTCGACGCCTTCCTGGCCGTTGTCCTCGATATCTGTAAAGCCGACCACGTGCGCCGCCGATTCGCCTTCGGGATAAAAGCGCTTCGAATCCGCGATCTGCGTGATGCCGGCGAGACCCAGTTTGTTGAGATGATCGGCGGTGTCGGCGTCCACCTGGCGCTTGAGCAGCACGAAGGTTTTATCGCCATTCAGACGCCGGCGCAGTTCTGCCAGCGGCAGGTCGAGCAGCTTCGAAAGCGGCGCGAACGAGGCTTCGTCGAGCAGCTTGGGCGAGGCCCAAATCTCGTACGTCGCGAGACTGACGGCAAGCATCGAGCCATTGCGGTCGACGATTCGCCCGCGCGTCGCGTCGAGTTCGAGCGTGCGCTGATAGCGCTTTTGCCCCTGATCGACGTAGAAATCCTGATTGACCACCTGCACCCAGAACGCGCGCGCCGCCAGCGACGCGAACGCGCCGAACACCAGCAGGACGACAAGTTTCGAACGCCACATCGGCAGGCGCGCGGCCAGCAACTGGTTCTTCGCGACGGGCGCGTACGGATCGTGCGACTGCGATTTCTTCTTCTGGATCATGAGTGCGGATAACGAACAGCAGTGCGAGGGCGAGAAACCGGCGAGGCCGATGTCCTGTTGCGCGTGACTGTCGAGCGTGCTCCTCGAGCGAAAGCCACACGCGCGTGGCGTGCAGCGGGATTAACCTGCGCCGCCCGAATCGGCGGCGGTGAATACCTTAAGTTGCCAGCGAAACCGCACGGCCAGCATGCGTACCGCGAAACCAGCGGCCAGCACCACGATCGAGGCCGGCGCCGGCGCCACGTCGCAGGCTTGTAGTGCGACATACAGCGCCCCGGCGCCGAGTGCGATGCTGGCGTACAACTCCTCACGCAACACGAGCGGCATCTGGTTGCACAGCACATCGCGCAGCATGCCGCCGCACACGCCGGTAATCGCGCCGGCCAGCACGACGATCGCCGGGCTCACGTCCAGTGTCGCGGCGACGTCGCAACCGATAACCGTGAACGCGATCAGGCCGATTGCGTCGACCGTGACGAACAGCCGTTGCCAGTTGCGCAGCCATTTGGCGCTCGCCGCGGCAATCGACGCTGCCCCGATTGTAATCAGAACGTAATCTGGATGCGAGATCCATGCAAGGGGATAGTGGCCGAGCAGCACGTCGCGCACCGTGCCGCCGCCGAGTGCGGTGACGGTGCCGACGAGGCACAGGCCGAAGCGGTCCATGCCGCGGCGCATGCCCATCAATGCGCCGGACATGGCTTCGGCGATGATCGCCACTAGGTAGAGGAGGTGGAGCAGCATGACGGCGAGCCTTGGTGGGACGGCGCTAGCGAGAGGGCGGGCCCCGCATGGGGGCTTGCCGCGAGGCGCGCGTTGGAAAGCGGCCATTATCGGAAGCGGCGGGTCCTGATGAAAATGCCTTAAGCCGAATTCGGCGATGCCAAATTCGGCTTAACCTGGTTGCGCAATCGGGCGCGGTAAGCGTTCGCTGAACACAAAAAAGCCGCGTGGACTTAAAAATCCGCGCGGCTGGCTCGTTCGATTAGTGCGTCGACTCCGACGCGGCGTGTTAAAGAGGCGCTCTCTGCCTGTCGAGCGCCTTCTTTTTTTCTGCCCCTCTTCTGCTTATATCCCGCTGCCTAAAAGAGCCGGCAGCCTCAGGCCGGCAGAGCGAAACTCGAGATTGCCTCGCGCAACACGCCCACCTGATCCTTCAGCGAATGGGCCGCGGCGGCGGCTTCTTCGACGAGCGCGGCATTTTGCTGCGTGACCTGATCCATTTCGCCGACTGCGCGATTGACCTGTTCGATGCCCGCGCTCTGTTCGCGCGACGCGTTGCTGATTTCCTCGAGGATTTCGTTCACGCGGCGCACCGACTGCACGATCTCGCCCATGGTCGAACCGGCGTTGGCGACCAGCGACGCACCGGCTTCGACGGTATGGGTGGACGTTTCGATCAACGCTTTGATTTCCTTCGCGGCCGTAGCCGAGCGTTGTGCGAGGCTGCGCACTTCTGCGGCGACCACCGCGAAGCCGCGGCCCTGTTCGCCCGCGCGAGCCGCTTCGACCGCTGCGTTGAGCGCGAGGATGTTGGTCTGGAACGCGATGCCGTCGATCACGCCGATGATGTCGCCGATCTGCCGCGAGCTGGTGGTGATTTCGCCCATGGTGCGGACCACGTCGTCGACGACGCGGCTGCCGCGCGTGGCCACATCCGCTGCCTGACCGGCGAGTTGCGCCGCTTGCAGCGCGCTGTCCGCGTTCTGCCTCACGTTGACCGTCATCTGATCCATGCTCGACGCCGTTTGGACGAGCGCTGCAGCCTGTTCCTCGGTGCGTTGCGACAGATCCGTGTTGCCGGCGGCGATTTCGGTTGCGCCGATATTGATGTTTTCAGTGCCGAGACGCACGCGCGAAACCGTATCGACGAGACCGGCCTGCATGGTGTGAAGCGCGTGCAAGAGACTGCCGCCGGTGTCGTTTGCCTGCAGCGGCACGCGCGTGGCGAGATTGCCGTCCGCCATCCGTTGAGTCGCTTCGACCGCGACTTCGAGATCGCCGCCGAGCGTGCGGCGGATGCTGCGCAACACCAGCAGCATGACGGTCGTGGCGATCGCGCCGAGCGTCAGGGTGATGACGAGCCAGCGCAACAGGTTGGCGTAGAACGCGCGCTGCACGTCGTCCATGTACATGCCGGTGACCAGATACCAGTCCCACGGCTCGAAGTGGCGCGAGAAGCTGGTTTTCGCCACGGGTTTGTCGCTGCCGGGTTTGGACCATAGATAGTCGACATAGCCGCCGCCTTCGTGATTGCCTGCGGTGACGATATCGACGAACAGATGATTGCCGGCCGGATCGGTGAATTGCGCCATGTTCTTGCCGACCAGTTCCTGCTTGATCGGGTGCATCAGCATGACCGATTGCGAGTTGTTGACGGAGATATAGCCGTCTTTGCCGTAGCGCATGGCGGCGAGCGTTGCGAGCGCCTGCTTTTTGGCTTCGTCTTCGGTGATCGCGTGCTGCTGGGCGAGGGAGTAGTAGCGGTTGACGATGTGATTGGCCTGGTCAATCAGCGCGACCAGTTGATCACGGCGGTCTGAGATCATCGAGGCACGGTTTTGCCATGCGCCGAAGCCGCCGATCAGGATCAGGCCGGTCCAGAGGACCGCGATCATTGAGGCTAGTTTTTTGTTCAGAGTCATGGCAATGGGGTTCTTGCTTTCGCTTTTGATTTCGCTTTCGCGAGGTGGTCGGTCAGGGTTTGCTCTTTCGCTTTTTCACTCTTTGCTTTTTCGCTTGCAGCGAGTGGCTTGTTGCTGACTGTGTTTACGGCTTGGTTTTGTTTGCTCCGCAGGGGAGGGGAAACCCGCTGTTTTATTTGTCTGACTATATGGGTTTGGTTTTGGGGTTTTTGCCTGCGCGGCGCTTTTTGGCCGTATTCTTAGGGCTTTGGGCTTTCCTTGTTCTGGCTTTGGTGCCTTTCCTTGAATTGTTAGTGGTCTATTAGCGTTGCCCCTGTGCGGGGCGGCACTTACTTTCTTTGCCGCCGCAAAGAAAGATAAGCAAAGAAAGCGGCTAGAAGCCCCTGCTAAGCGGGTTCCGCAGCCCACACAGGGTAGTGGTGCATCTGGAATCTGTGTTCGTGCCCGTGCATAAGCTTGTGACAAGGGCGTCATACTTCCGGCGGCGCTGCGCGCGCCGAAGAGCCGTTCATAAAACCAATCGCTACGTTTAACGCCGACAACCGAAGCCCGTGGTTTCCCACGCAGACCCGTCCGCGACGCACGCAGTGCGGAGTGGGAGCTGATGACTCCTTTGTCACTAACGCCGAATGTGCGAGAGCACGGATTCCAGTCGCACCACTACCCGCAGCAGACCACGGTGCCCACTTAGCAGGGGCTTCTAGCCGCTTTCTTTGCTTATCTTTCTTTGCGGCGGCAAAGAAAGTAAGTGCCGCCCCGCACAGGGGCAACGCTAATAGACCACTAACAATTCAAGGAAAGGCACCAAAGCCAGATCAAGGAAAGGCCAAAGCCCTAATAAAACTGACAAAAGCGCCACCAATACCAAAATTAATACAGAGCCAGAATAAACAAAGAAAATACAAAAACACCAAAATCAAATAAGAAAAACGAAACAGCAACCCCAAACCCCTGCTCCGCAGGGGCCCAATCACATTTCCCCACATAACGCCAAAAAAATCCAAACCTAAATCCTGCTGCATGAAATGCAAAAAACAACACATTTCCCCACTTAACAGCAACATCAAAAAACCCCAATACCACTTCAACACCGGATAAAAACGATTTCAGCTATAGTCGCCATTTTCCAGTACCAGCCGGGCAACAAAAGAGCATCAATAAGCCCGCCACAAGGAGTAAAGAAAATGAACGCCCGCGAACCTGCTTTCGTCTCCGCTTCCCGCAGCGCACGCCTGCGCCAGATGCTCGTCAGCAACGAACTCGAATTCATGATGGAGGCCCACAACGGTCTCTCCGCCCGTATCGTCCGTGAAGCCGGCTTCAAGGCGATCTGGGGTTCGGGTCTCGCGATCTCCGCCCAATTCGGCGTGCGCGACAACAACGAAGCCAGTTGGACGCAAGTCGTCGACAACCTCGAATTCATGGCCGACGCCAGTGATCTGCCCATCCTCCTCGATGGCGACACCGGCTATGGCAATTTCAACAACGTGCGACGTCTCGTGCGCAAGCTCGAACAACGCGGCATCGCCGGCGTCTGCATCGAAGACAAGCAATTCCCGAAAACGAATAGCTTCATCAATGGCGAAGCGCAGCCGCTCGCCGATATGGACGAGTTCTGCGGCAAGATCAAAGCCGGTAAAGACTCGCAGTCGGATGAAAATTTCTCGATCGTCGCGCGCGTCGAAGCACTGATCGCCGGCTGGGGCATGGACGAAGCACTGCGTCGCGCGGAAGCCTATCGGCAAGCCGGCGCCGACGCGATCCTGATTCACAGCAAGCTCTCGCGTCCCGATGAAATCCTCGAGTTCGCGCGTGAGTGGGCCGGCCGCGGGCCGCTCGTCATCGTGCCGACCAAGTACTACAGCACGCCCACCGAAGTGTTCCGCGAAGCCGGCATCAGCACGGTTATCTGGGCAAATCATCTGATCCGCGCAGCAACCTCGGCCATGCAGGCCGTCGCCAAGGAAATTCATTCGAGCGAAACGCTCGTCAATGTCGAAGACAGCATCGCCGCCGTCAACGAAATCTTCCGTCTGCAAGACGCCGACGAATACTCGGAAGCCGAAGACCGCTATCTGTCGAGCGGCCGCTCGGCGGGCTCCGCCATCGTGCTCGCGGCCAGCCGCGGCAAGGGCCTCGAAGCCGTCACCGAAGATCGTCCGAAAGTCATGCTGCCGATCGCGGGCAAGCCGCTGTTGCGCTGGCTCATCGATGCGTTCAAGAAGCAGAGCGTCAACGACATCACCGTGGTCGGCGGGTATCGTGCCGATGCGATCGATACGGCCGGCATCAAGCTGGTCGTCAACGAACGTCATGCGCAAACCGGCGAACTGGCGTCGCTCGCCTGCGCAGTCGACAAGCTCGCGGGCGATACGGTCATCTCCTACGGCGACCTGCTGTTCCGCAGCTACATTCTGCGCGACCTGGTCGAGAGCGAAGCCGCGTTCAGCGTGGTGGTCGATTCGTCGCTGACCGATGCGGAAAACGCCAGCGTGCGCGACTTCGCATGGTGCTCGGCAGCCGACGATCGCGGGCTGTTCGGCAACAAGGTCACGCTGCGTCATGTGTCGAGCGGGCAGGACGCAAGCTCGGCCATCGCTTCGCAAACGCCGCATGGCCGCTGGGTCGGTCTGCTGAATGTACGCGGCGAGGGGCGTGAGCGTTTGCAAGCGGTCCTCGGCAAACTGCAGGCGCGCCCGGATTTCGATTCGCTCGATATGCCCGCGCTGCTGAACGCGCTGATCGAAGCGGGTGAATCGATCGAAGTGCAATACGTGCACGGCCACTGGCGCGGTGTGAACGATCTGGAAGACTTCCGTCGTGCCGGCGATTTCGCGCATGCACAAGCGCCGTTCGCAGCGGCCGGCGGCAAGACGAATGAAGCCAGCGGAGCCGCGCAATGATCGAGGCGGCACAGTTCGTCGAGGCGGCGCGTGAGCGCGGCTTCGACTGGTATGCAGGTGTACCGTGCTCGTATCTGACGCCGTTCATCAACTACGTGTTGCAGGACGAATCGCTGCATTACGTCTCGGCGGCGAATGAAGGCGATGCGGTTGCGTTGATCGCGGGTGTCACGCTCGGCGCGCAGAACGGCCGGCGTGGCATCACGATGATGCAGAACTCAGGCCTCGGCAATGCGGTGAGTCCGTTGACTTCGCTCACGTGGACCTTCCGTCTGCCGCAGTTGCTGATCGTGACGTGGCGCGGGCAACCTGGCGTCGCGGACGAACCGCAGCACGCGCTGATGGGCCCGGTCACGCCCGCGATGCTCGATACGATGGAGATTCCGTGGGAGACCTTCCCGACCGAAGCCGACGCGATCGGCCCGGCGCTGGATCGTGCGATTGCTCATATGGATGAAACCGGGCGGCCGTACGCGCTCGTGATGCAGAAGGGCAGCGTGGCGCCGTACGAGTTGAAAGAGGGTGCCGCCGGTGCTCGCCGCGTGCCGGTCGCGCCGCGTTCGCAGTTCAAAAACGTCGCGGCGAATGAACTGGCTTCACGTCACGACGCGCTGCAGAAAGTCATCGCGCATACGCCGCTCGAGTCGACGGTGGTGCTCGCGTCGACCGGCTTCTGCGGCCGCGAACTCTATGCCATCGATGACCGTCCGAACCAGTTGTACATGGTCGGCTCGATGGGTTGCGTAACGCCGTTCGCGCTGGGTCTGGCGCTTGCGCGTCCCGACCTGCACGTGGTCGCGCTCGACGGTGACGGCGCCGCGCTGATGCGCATGGGCGCATTTGCGACGCTCGGCGCGTACGGTCCGTCGAATCTCACGCACGTGCTGCTCGATAACGGCGCGCACGACTCGACCGGCGGCCAGGCGACGGTGTCGTCGCAAGTCTCGTTTGCGGGTGTGGCTGCGGCGTGCGGTTACGCGTCAGCGGTTGAAAGCGACGACGTCAACGTGATCGACGAACTGTTCGAAACCGCGCCGTCACCCCAAGGTCCGCGCTTCGCGCGACTGGCGATTCGCCGCGGTACGCCTGATGGCCTGCCGCGTCCCACTATCACCCCGCCCGATGTGAAGACGCGCCTGATGCGCCACATCGGCGCCGCTTAAGGAGTGCGCTCGATGCTGCTGCTCAATCCCGGCCCGGTGACGCTCACCGAACGTGTCCGCAACAGCCTGTTGCAAACGGATCTGTGCCACCGTGAAAGCGAGTTTTTCGACTTGCAGGAAGAGGCGCGCACGCGTCTGGTCGATCTATACGGCCTCGACGCGGGCGAATGGCAAGCGGTGTTGATGACCGGTTCCGGCACGGCTGCTGTCGAAAGCATGACCGCCGCGCTGGTGCCGCAAAACGGCAAGCTGCTGGTCGTGGAAAACGGCGTGTACGGCGAGCGTATTTCGCAGATCGCCACGCAATACGGCATCGCGCACGAGTCGCTGAAACACGACTGGATGCAGGCGCCGGATCTCGTGAAGATCGCCGAACGCCTCGACGCGGACAAGGCGTTCACGCACGTCGCCGTGATTCATCACGAAACAACCACGGGCCGTCTGAACGATCTGCAAGCGCTCGGTGCGCTGTGCCGCGAACGCGGTCTGCGTTTGCTGGTGGATGGCGTCAGCAGTTTCGGCGCGGAAGCGATCGATTTCGCCGACTTGAGTCTCGACGCCGTCGCGGCGACCGCGAACAAGTGTCTGCATGGCGTGCCGGGCGCGTCGTTCGTGCTGGTGCGGCGCGCGGCGCTCGCGCAGGCGGCGAGCCGCACGTATTATCTGGACCTCGGACGCCTCGCGCGTCTGCAGGATCAGCGCAATACGCCGTTCACGCCGTCGGTCCATGCGTATTACGCGCTGGTCGAAGCGCTGCGCGAACTCGCCGACGAAGGCGGCTGGCAGGCGCGCCACGCGCGTTACGCGGCGCTCGCCGAGCAGGCTCGCGCGGGCCTGGCTGAGCGGGGCATCGGCAGTGTGTTGCCGCCGGAGCAGTCGTCGGTGGTGCTGCGCGCGTATCGCCTGCCGGACGGCGTGGCGTACCCGCAACTGCACGACGCGCTGAAGGCGCGCGGCTTTGTCATCTATGCCGGTCAAGGCGGCTTGTCGGCCGAACTGTTCCGCATCTCGACGATGGGCAACATCCATGCCGCCGACATCGACCGCCTGCTGCAAGGTTTTAGCGAGCTGACGCGCTAAAGCACGCGATCAGTCGCGCGTGCTGCAACGATCGGGTAGCACGCGCGTGGTGCCGTCACACCGGGTCCTTGTCCGGCGGTCCATCGGGCCGCTGCGGCTCCTCGGTGTGATGACCCGGCGACGGCGGCACGAGCGGATCGGCTTCCGGATCCCGGTTCGGATCGGCGTTCGGGTCGGGAATCGGGCTGGTATGCATGTCGTAGCTCATTGCATCACCTTTGAGTTGAGAGGCGAATGGAAAGCGGGTGGTACGGCCGCTGTCGGTCGAGTTCACCCACACGCCAGCCGTTTCCTTCTAGCGTAGGCGATCCAGCACGCCGCGCACCCCTTACTTTTTCCTGCGGCGCCCAACGCTCAATTGCCAGTAGCGTTCGGTGTCGAAAACGTCGTCGTAATTGCCCGCGCCGAAGGCGCGCAGCTGGCTTGCGTAAGCGTTCACGGCTTCGCGTTTGAGCTGCGTGCGGCGCGGGAGATCGATGGTGTGGCCGACGCTCGGATAGGCCGGCGTCGCGACGACACCGCGTTGCGCGAGGTCGGCGAGCCGCGCCTGCACGACGCCGGGCGTGCGGCGGTGAATCGCGTCCTCGTAGGCGAACCACGTGAGATGCGACAGACGCGGCAGGATTTCGCAGCAGGCTTCGAATACCAGCACATGATCGTCATGATGCAGGCCGAGCGGCATGAGCAGCGTGTTCGCGGTCGTGCGGTAGATGGTCTCTTCAAGCACGGCCGCCAGTTTGCTGATCGACGGCGAGTCCATGTATTGGCTGCCGCGAAACGGCATGCGTAGCGGAATCGCGTCGAGCACTTCCAGGGCGAGGTTGTCTTCGAGCGTGCGGGCGTGGGTGGCCTGATGGGCGCTCGCGAAACCCGATTTTTGATCCCATTCGGTATGCATTTCGTGCTCGGGCGGCGCGGCAAACACCGTGCAGACCGCGGCGTCAGGATGGGCGGCGAGTAGTGCGCCGCAACTGAAGACGGCGTCGTCGAAATGGGGTGAGACGATGAAAAGGCGTGGGCTGGTTTCGCTCATGGGAGATGGGTAGTTTCGAAACGCGCGGGGCCGCATTCGAAGCTTCGATATTGCGCGCGACAAACTTGCTGGATTGGCGGCGTCACATCAGCTTAGGCGGAATTGTCGCGACTTGTGTAACCGGAGTGGTCGACGCAAGCGGCATGCCTGAGTGGGCCGGTTCTGCTGTGGGGTCCCGCAGAGGCTCACCGTTGTGCAACGGGCATATCCCGAACATGCTCACCTTTAGCGGGCGGGTTGTCTCCCGCCAACGCCGCCAGCGCCGCCGCGCGGCTGAACGCCGCCGCAATGGTCGCCACGACGTCGTCGCGTAACGTGGCGTCGGTCATTCCTAGTGCATACGACGGATGCCAGGTCGGCACGATCAGGCGGCCGCCGTGAGCGATGGTTTGCCCGAGGTATTCGGACAGATTGACGTGCGGGCCGGTCAGCGTTTGCAACGCCGTCGCGCCCAGTGTGACGACCACGCGTGGTGCGACCTGCGCCAGTTCTTTTTCCAGCCAGTACTGGCAAGCCTCGACTTCGCGCCACACGGGCGTGCGATGAACGCGCTGCTCGTCGAGCGTTTCCCATTTGTAATGCTTGACGGCATACGTCAGGTACAGCGCCTCGCGCTCCAGTCCGGCGCGCGCCAGCACGGTGTCCAGCAGTTGACCGGCCGGCCCGGTGAAGGGCTCGCCGTGCTGGTTCTCGTGCTCGCCAGGCTGCTCGCCGATCACCATGATTGCGGCAGGCGCGGGCCCGGCGCCCGCTACCGCCTGCTTCGCGTTGCGCCATAACGCGCAGCGCCGGCAGGTGGCGAGCGGGCCAGTGGGCTCCCGCAAAGGGGGCGTCACGGCCGAATACTCGATTGGCGGCATGGGCGGAACGGTGACGGCCGCGCTTTGCGCGCCGAGACGGCTGCGTTCGCGCGCGAGGTGTGCGGGCAGCGGCGGACCCGCAGGCGGCCTTCTCCAGTAGCGCAGCGGCACCGGCGACGGCTGGGCATTGAAGGCATGGCAGTAGTAAGCGAGCCAGAGCGCTTCAGTGGGGGTGCTGGTGATGGCTTCGCCGGTCATGGCGTTGGCCTCTAATAGAGGCGCGGCTTGCTCACACTCCGCCATGAGCGGCCGGTCGGTGCGCAGCAGCATGCCGTTCCAGAACACCGCGCCGTGCGGCGTGGCCAACATCCACGTGGAATTGCCCGTGCGCTTGGCGAACCGCTCGGCGGCACGCTCCAGCAAGTCATGATGCGGCTCGTACCAGCCGACGAATTCGGGCGGCTCCATGGACGGATCACGCCGTCTGAACAAGGTGAGTGTCAGCAGATCCTCGGTTTCGCGCTCGATAGTCCGGATGCGTTGATCCAGCAGCGCGCCGTCGGGGTCGTCGAGATCGAGGACGTTGCGCTCGCCGCGCGTCCAGCGCCACAGGACGCGGTACAGCAGCGCCCAGCGGTCCGGCGCACGGAAGCAAGCCGCCGTTTTCAGCCAGGAGAGCAGTTCGCGGGGAATCGCGGGCGTGGCGAAGACGGGGGCAGGAGCGACTACTGTCTCGGAGGCGCTCGCCGTCGCGAAGGCGGACTCAGTAGCCAGCACGCCCGGCGCCCCGGCTTTACCTTCAGACTCAACCCACTCGATCTGCGAGGGCTCGACACCTTGCTGCAGCAGCACCCGCGCGGCGCGCCGCCATATGGCGAAAGACGGTTCGATCGAAATGCGTTTCATGCTGACGCGCCGTGGATACGCGCATCGAGATGCGTGTACCTATGCGGCCAAAATACTGTATGGATATACAGTATGCGCTAAAACGCCGGCCTGGATCAAGTCAGCCGGATCAGGGCGACGCAATGAGCGCACATCATCCGCAGACCCATCACCAGGGAACGACCCTCCCGAGGTAATCAAGGTAATGCAGGCCGGCGCGCCCTTCATAAGCCTCGATCGTATTGACCAGGTTCGGAATGCTTTCCCCGATGGTCAAGCGCGCCGTAGGACCACCCATGTCTGTCTGGACCCATCCAGGCGCCATCAGCAGGAGGCAGCGCGGAGACTCGGCGCTGCGCGCCGCGAAGGTCCGCATGAACATATTCAGTGCGGCCTTGCTTCCCCGGTAGACTTCGTAATTCGCGTTGGTGGCATTCGTGAGACTGCCTTGCCCAGACGACATGACACCGATCGTTCCAGTCGGCGGGACAAGATCCTGAAACGCGTCAATGACTCTCATCGGACTCAGCGAGTTCGTTACCATCACCCGCACAAATTCCTCGGTCGAGACGTCCGCGATCGTTTCACCATTTTCGTTGACGACGCCTGCGTTCACAAAGAGCACATCGAAACACCGATCTGCAAGACGGGCGCGCAACGCTGCGATCTGCTCGGGAATTGTGATATCGACAATTTCCACTTCGAGCGCGCCGGCGGCGGCTTCCGCGACCTGCCGAAGCTTGTCGGTCGAACCGGTTCGTCCGGTGGCGATGACCTGATAGCCGCGCTTCAAATACTCCTCGACCATCGCAAATCCAAGGCCGCGCGAGGCGCCGATCAGAAGGACGGTTTTCTGTGAATGTGTGTTTTGCATTGGCATTCCCGGTAAACGAAGCCGCTCCCGAACCTGCACGTAACGAGAGCGATCCTCGTAGGTAAATCGTTCAAACCAATATAGCGATGCACAGGGAATGGCGGAAGCCGCGCTGAATGCAACTAATATCTGCATCAGACGCCTTATCTCCCCTTCGCTGACTACGATAAAAAAATGCCTGAACCGGACCTGAATCTCCTTTTCGCGCTCGATGCATTGCTCGCCGAGAAAAACGTGACGCGCGCGGCCCGGTCGTTGCATTTGAGTGCGTCGGCAATGAGCCGCACGCTGACTCGCCTGCGTGCCGCGACTGGCGATCCATTACTGGTCCGGGCCGGGCGTCAGATGGTGCTGACGCCGTATGCCGAGGAGATCCGTGAGCGAACACAAAATATCGTTCAGGAGGCGCGTTCCTTATTGCGTCCGTCCCCCGCGGCGCTGGATTTTTCAACCTTGCGCAGAACCCTGACGATTCGCGTCAACGAAGCTTTCGTGGAAGCCTTCGGCGCGCCATTGATTGCAGAAGTGACTGCACTGGCGCCGTTTGTGCGTTTGCACTTTTCGTCCAAGCCGGAGAAGAACGCGGAATATCTGCGCAATGGCTCCGCCGATCTCGAGATTGGTGTTCAGGAGGATATGGGGCCTGAAATTCGCGTGCAGGCCCTGTTTCGAGACCGCTACCTCGGTGTTGTCAGAAAGGGGCATCCGCTGGACCTGAAACAGGACGTGTCGATCGAGCAATACGCAGCGTATGGCCACGTCGTCGCGCCGTACGGTCGCCAGACAATCGATACGCTTGACGCTGCGATTGCCCTGGCGGGTTTGGAGCGAACGACCATAGCGGTTGTGCCGAGCTTTCCGGCCGCGTTAGCGGTGGCACGAGCGTCCGATCTGGTCGCGCTTCTGCCGGCCTCTTTTGTGAACACTCAGCCCGGCGCAGCTGCCAGCGTCTGCGCGTTCGAGCTTCCTGTGGCGACTGAGGGTTTTACGGTTTCCCAGATGTGGCATCCGCGTTTGGAGAATGACCCGGTGCATCGTTGGCTTCGGCAACTGATTCTTAGAATGTGCCGTCAGCAGGTGTCATCGGGTTAAACGTTGCGCAGATCTTCCGGCGTATCCACGTCGCGCAGAATCCCGGGATCGTCGACGTCCAGCCGCATGACCCGCTGCGAAGTCAACAGCGCGCGTGCGCCGGTGTCGCCGTCGAGCGCGATCAATGCGTCCCGATGCTCGATGCCGAAGCCGACCGGATGGCCGCGCTGGCCCTGATAAAACGGCGCGACGATCGAAGCGCCACCGTCGAGCGCACGCGCCACTTCTTCGATCGTCGGGGTGGCAATGCGCGGCATATCGGCAAGCGCGACGATCCAGCCCTCGGCGTCTTCGCAGGCCTCGATGCCGGCGGCGAGACTCGCACCCATGCCACGATTGGCGCTCTCGGCGAACACCACGTCGCAGCCGGCGTCGTTCAGGAGGCGCGCGAGGGCGTCCGAACCCGGCCGCACCACGGCCAGCACATGCGAGACGACCCTTAGCAGCCGGTGCGCCGCTTCGTGCGCGACGGGCGTGCCGTCGGGCATCTGGGCGAGGAGCTTGTTGTGCAGGCCGTCCGGGTCGAAGCGGGAGCCGAAGCCGGCGGCGAGCAACACGCCAGTAGCGAGCGAGGCGTAGGCCATGGACGGGCACCGATAGAGGGGACGTGCCCGATTGTGCGATGCAACGCATCGGCAGGCAAGCGCCAATGCATCAGCCGTTATGCGCGCATCGTCCCCATCACCTTGTCGAGCGTCACCGGCAGATCGCGCACGCGCACACCGGTCGCGTGATACACCGCGTTCGCGATGGCCGCCGGCACGCCGGTGATGCCGATCTCGCCGATGCCGCGCACGCCGACCGAGTTGACGTACGGATCAGGTCGATCGATGAACGTGATGTCGAGCGAACCGATGTCGGCATTCACCGGCACGTGGTACTCGGCGAGATTCGCGTTGGTGAAGCGGCCATAGCGCGTATCGAGCGAGGTGTCTTCCTGGAGCGCCGCCCCCACGCCCCACACGATGCCGCCCAGCATCTGGCTGCGCGCGGTTTTCTGGTTCAGCACGCGCCCCACGTCATACACGCCGACCACACGCGCCACGCGAATCGTGCCGAGGTCGGCATCGACATGGACTTCGGCAAACACGGCGCCAAACGAGTGAAGCGAGTACTTCTGCCGTTCATCGCCGGGTTTGACCGTCGCGGTGGCCTCGATCGGTTTGCCGCCTGAGCGCGCGATGATCGCCGCCGCCGGATCGCGCTTCGACGGTTGCGAACGGCTCATGACCCAGCCGTTTTCCACCGTGATGTCGTCGAGCGCGATGCCGTGCACCGGCGAGGCTTCGTCGGCGAGCGCCAAGGCGATCAGCTGGTTGCGCGCCTGGCTTGCGGCCTCGCGCACAGCGGGCGAAACGCTCGCCGCCGATTGCGAGCCGCCCGACCCCGGCGCTTTCGGCAGCGACGAATCGCCGAGTGCGAAGTGGATGTTTTCCGGCGCGAAGCCGAGGGCGTCGGCGGCCACCTGGGTCATCACCGTGTAGGTGCCGGTGCCGAGGTCCTGGGTGCCGGAGGCAACCATGGCGCTGCCGTCCGGCAGAATCCGTGCGATGGCCGCGGCTTCGCTGCGGTTGGCCGGATAGGTGGCGGTGGCCATGCCCATGCCGATCAGCGTATTGCCGTTGCGCATCGAGCGTGGCGCGGCAGTGCGCCGCGACCAGCCGAATTTCTCCGCGCCGATCTGATAGCACTCGCGCAAGGATTTGCTCGACCACGGCTTGTTTTCCTGCGGATCCGCATCGGCGTAATTCTTTAGACGCAGCGCGAGCGGGTCCATCTTCAACGCGACAGCGAGTTCGTCCATTGCCGATTCGAGCGCGAACGAGCCGGTTGTCTCGCCGGGCGCGCGCATGAAGGTCGGCGTGCCGAGATTCATCGGCACGATCCGGTGCGTCGTGATCTGATTGGGCACCGCGTACAGCATGCGCGTGACCATGCAGCAGGTCTCGGTCCAGTCTTCGAACATCGACGTGTTCGAAACACTGTCATGGCGCATCGCTGTCAGCGTGCCGTCGTGCCGCGCGGCAAGCGTGAAATGCTGCTCGGTGCGCGGCCGCGCGCCGACGGAGCCGAACATCTGCGGCCGCTCGAGCACGAGGCGCACCGGGCGCCCGGTCTGTTTCGCCGCCATCGCGCACAACGAAACGTGCGACCACGACGAACCCTTGCAACCGAAGCCGCCGCCGATAAACGGCGAAATCACACGCACGTCGCCGGGCGGCATGCCGAACGTCTTGGCAACCGCCTGTGCCGCATTGCTCACGCCCTGCGTCGAATCGTAGAGCGTGAGTTGCGGGCCGTCCCAGTGCGCCATCGTGGCGTGCGGTTCCATCGGGTTGTGATGCTCGATCGGCGTGGTGTAAACGGCATCGACATGGACCGCGCCGCTGCGCAACCCGTCCTCGAAGTCGCCGCGTTGCGTGTCGGTGGTGCGGCCTTGCGGTTTGTCGGGCGCATGTCCGTTCGGCTTCGCTTGCGTGAAATCGAGGACCGCGGCGCTGCTCTGATACGTGATGCGCAACTGGCGCGCGGCATCGGTGGCATGTTCGAGCGTATCGGCAACCACCACCGCGACCGGCTCGTTGTTGTAGTGAACCTGGTTGTCCTGCAGCAGTGACAGCCGCCTGCCTGCCGGCGGCGTCAACGCGGGCTTGCCGCCATTCGGCAGGCGCGGCGCGTTCTGATACGTCATCACCAGCAGCACGCCTGGCAATGCCTGCGCGCGGCTCGCGTCGATCGACGCAATCGTGCCGCTTGCAATCGTGCTGGTGACCAGCACCGCATGCGCAAGCCGCGCCTCGGGGAACTCGGCGGCGTAGCGCGCTTCGCCGGTGACTTTCAGCAGACCGTCGATGCGGTCGAGCGGTTGACCGATCAGATTCATGCGACACCTCCGCTGTGGCCCGCGGCCAGATTTACTGCGCGCACGATCGCGCGTTGCGCGAGCTGCACCTTGAACGCATTCTCGTGCTGGGGCCTCGCATCGCGTAGCGCGGCGGCTGCGGCGTCATGCAACCTCGCCTGCGTGAGCGGCTGGCCGTTGAGCATCTGCTCGGCCGCACTCGCGCGCCACGGTTTGTGCGCGACGCCGCCCAACGCGATGCGTGCGGTTTTCACGTGGTCGCCGTCTATCTGCAACGCGGCGGCCACCGAGACCAGCGCAAATGCGTAACTGGCCCGGTCGCGCACCTTCAGATAGTGGGCGTTCGCGCTGAACAAGGGCGGCGGTAAATCGACGGCGGTAATCAACTCGCCCGCCTGCAAAGTCGTATCGATATCGGGCCGGTCGCCGGGAAGGCGATGAAAGTCAGCAAACGGAATCGTTCGCTCGCCTGCGGGTCCGCTTACACGCACGACGGCGTCGAGCGCGGCGAGCGCGACGCTCATATCCGACGGGTTCACGGCGATGCATTGCGGACTCGCGCCGAGAATCGCCTGCGTGCGATTGTGGCCTTCGAGCGCCGCGCAACCGCTGCCTGGTATGCGCTTATTGCACTGCGTGAAGGCGGTGTCGTAAAAGTAGCCGCAGCGCGTGCGCTGCATCAGATTGCCGCCGACGGTCGCCATATTGCGCAACTGCGCTGAAGCACCCGCCAGAAACGCTTGCGACAGCAACGGATATTGTTCGCGCACCAGCGCGTGATTGGCGGCATCGCTGTTGCGCACCAGGGCGCCGATACGGATGCCGCCATTGGGCAACGTGGTGACCGTATCGAGTCCACCGATGTGCGTGATATCGATGAGCCGCAGCGGCCGCGCCACGCCGCCCTTCATCAGGTCGAGCAGATTGGTGCCGCCGCCGATGAACACCGCACCCGGTTGCTGCGCCGCGCGCACGGCGCCGGCGACGTCGCCGGCGCGTTCGTAAGAGATCGCATCCATGCTGGTCGCTCCGTCAGGCGTTGTGGCGGTGATCGCTGCTGTCGCTGCCAATGACACTGCTGGCGATGCCACCATTGCCACTGCCGCTCGCAACGTTCTGCCCACCGCCGTCATGCACGGCGCGCACCGCCGCGACGATATTCACATACGCTCCGCAGCGACAGATATTGCCGCTCATTCGTTCGCGAATCTCGTCGTCGGAAAGTTGTGGAGGGCGGCTGCGGACATCGGCGGTCACGGTGCTGGCCGTGCCGTTATGGAATTCGTTCAGCAGGGCAGTCGCGGAACACAACTGCCCGGGCGTACAGTAGCCGCACTGGAACGCATCGTGTTCAATGAAGGCGCGCTGCAACGGACTCAGCACGCCGTTGCTGGCGAGTCCTTCCACCGTCGTAATGTTTTCGCCTTCATGCATCACGGCGAGCGTCAGGCAGGAATTGATGCGACGGCCGTCGGCGATCACGGTGCATGCGCCGCACTGCCCGCGGTCGCAGCCTTTCTTTGTGCCCATCAGGCCTGCGTATTCACGCAGCGCATCGAGCAAGGTCACGCGCGGTTCGAGTTGCAGCGTGTAAGCGCGGCCGTTGATGGTCAGCGTGACCGGACGGCCCGGCACCGGCGAGCGGACTTCCGCAGGCGGCGCGGCCGGAGTGGGGGTTTGTGTTTGCGCTCGCAGATGCGGCGCTGCGCCGACCGTGGCCGCTGCGGCTGCCGACTGCAGAAAGCGGCGGCGTGATGGTCGGGGTGGCGTGGTGGCGGGCGTGTCGTCCGAATCCGGACGTTCGTTCTTCGTGGACATGACGGTTTGCTGGCTCCATTGAAAGGTCAATGCAGGCATGGCGACATGCGGATAGCCATCGTGCGGATACCCGCGCGTCGGCTTCCGAAGCGTCGTGGTGTGACTCATCGCTATCAGCAATTTCGGTGCCGTTGCGAATGCAACTGGTTGCCGACGCGGCGCAATGGCGTCCGCTGCGACCCGGCTATCCGGGCACGGCGAAGCGAATCGAATCCCGGAGAGCGCAACCAGGAACGTAGCGACGCGCGTCAACCACGCACGTTGCGCTTAACGAACAGGAAAGTAAATACGCGGACGTGCCTTCTTTCTGTGTGCAAAAAGAAAGACTGTTTTGTGTGGGACGAGGAGTCCGCCAGATCAGGCGTCGGCCCAGCGGCGCAGCAGATTGTGATAGATGCCGGTGAGGCTTACCACGGTTGCATCGTTCGAACCTTTCTCGGCCGCGAGGCGTTGTACGTCGTTGTCGAGTTGAAACAGCATGGCGCGTTCGCCGTCGTCGCGCACCATGCTCTGAATCCAGAAGAAGGACGCGACCCGCACGCCACGCGTCACCGGGCTCACGTGATGCAGGCTCGAAGCGGGGTAGAGCACCATGTCGCCGGCCGGCAGCTTCGCGCGATGCGCGCCGTAGGTGTCTTCGACGCAGAGTTCGCCGCCGTCGTAGGACTCCGGCTCGGCCAGAAACAGCGTGGCCGACAGATCGCTGCGGATGCGGAAGTCGGTGCCGCGCAACTGGCGAATCGCATTGTCCACGTGCGTGCCGAAACCATCGCCGCCTGCATAGCGGTTAAAGAGTGGCGGAAAGACTTTCAGCGGCAACGCGGCGGAAAAGAAGCGTGGATTGCGGCCGAGCGCGTCCTGAATCGCATCGCCAATCGCGCGCGCGACGGGGGAGCCTTCGGGCAATTGCTGGTTGCGCTTGGCCTGCGCGGACTGCTCGCCGGAAGTCGCGTTGCCGTCGATCCATGGTGCCGCGTCGAGGATTTCGCGGCATTGCGCGACCTGTTGTTTGCTGAGTACGCCTTGCAGATGCAGCATCATGCGCGCACCTCTTCGTTGATCTCCTGATTGATCTTTTCAGCCAGCATACGAAATGCGGCCACCGGCGAAGCGGCCAGCCACGTTTGCATTTTCTCGACGAACGCCGCTGTTGCGGTATGCGGCACACGCCGCAACCATTGCAGCGCGGCATCGATCTCGCCGCGCTCAGCCAGTAGCCGCGCATAGTTGAACTGGCCGCGAAAATCGCCGCCCACCGCTGCACGCCGGTAATAGTCGAGCGCGATGTTTGCGTTGGCATCGACTTCCCAGCCGTCCTCGTAAAAGCTGCCGACAAAGTTGATCGACTTCGTGTGACCCATTTCGGCAGCGCGCCTGAACCACTGCAGCGCCTGTGCACGATCGCACGCCACACCATTGCCGAGCGCCAGCGCCGACGCATAGTTGTACATGCCCCAGTCGAGTCCGGCCTGCGCCGCGAGGCGGTACCAGTAGACCGCCACCGGCGCGCACGCGGTGGTTCCCCAACCGTGCTCATAGCAACGGCCCAACATGTTCATCGCCATCGGATGATCCTGCCGGGCCGCGTGCTTGAACCAGCTCAACGCTTCTTCGGCGTTGCGCTCCACACCATGGCCGTCGAGCAGATACTGCCCGTAGACCGCCTGCGCTTCGACGATGCCGTTATGCGCTGCCGCCGCCACCCACGCGGCAGCGGTGGCCGGTGGTCCGGAGAGAATCGCGGCGAGCTCGTCATGCGACACGCTCGCCAGCGCCTTCAGCGTTACCTGTTCTGTCATGCCGTGCTTAGTAGTGCGCGTTGAGCGTCAGGAAGGCGGAACGGCCGGCTGCGATCGACGCATAGTGCGCCGGATACGCCTGGTCGTAATACGTCCGGTTGAAGATGTTCTGCACGTTCAGTTGCAGATCGACCTTCTTGTTGATCCGGTACGTCGCCATGCCGTCGAAGCGCCAGTACGACGGCACCGCACGCAAGTTCGCCGTGTCGCCGTACACCTGCGACATGTAGAACGCGCCACCGCCGATCGTGAACTTCGGCAGCACGTCGTAGTTGGTCCACAGGCTGATGCTGTTCTTCGGCGTATTCGGGAACTGGTGGCCGTTATCCGAGGTGGTCTTGCCGTTGTCGCGCAACTGGCTCTTCATGTACGTATAGCCGCCGAACACCTGCCACTTGTTCGTCAACTGACCGGCCACGCCGAACTCGAAGCCTTGCACGCGCTTGTTGCCGACCATCGCGTATTCGTTGTTCGGCAGCGTAACGCGGGCGTTGGTCGTGTCGATCTGGAACAGCGCGCCCGTCAGCGAGAGATGGTTATCCAGCACATTCCACTTGGTGCCGAGTTCGACGCTACGGTTCTTTTCCGGCGCGAGCTGATCCGCGTTCGCACCGACCCCGCCACGTCCTGGCGTCAGCGATTGCGTTTCGCTGCCCTGGCCGAGCAGGGCGCCGGCCGGTGTCGACGAGGTCGCGATCGACGCATACACGCTGCCGTTCGAAGCCGGTTTGAAGACGAGACCGAACTGGTAGTTGAACAGCGTGTCGTCGCGCGAAGTGCGCTTGCCGCCGTTGGCCACCGTGTTGCGGAAATCGGTCGAGTAGTCGTCGACGCGCAAGCCGACGTTGGCCTGCCAGCGTTTGGTGAGTTCGATCGTATCGAACGCATACAGCGATTTGGTGGTGGTGCGCTGCTCGCTCGGATCGTTCGTTTGCTTGACCGAGCCGGCCCACGGGTCGTTCGGATTCGGCGACCACAGGCTCGTGCAGTTATAGCCCGACGCCGCGCCGATGCCCTTGGTCTTGCAGATCGCACCGGTGGCCGTTGCAACAGTGTACGAATCATTCACGCTGGTTTCGCGCGACAGTTCGAGGCCGGTGGTGAAGCTGTGTTTCAGGAAGCCGGTCTTGAACTCGCCGAACAGTTCGGTCTGGTTCGCAAGGCTGTAGACGTCGCTGGCACGCGTATTCGCGCGGCGCCACACCATGCCGTTCACGACGTTGCCCTGACTGTCGTCCGGTTGCGTCCAGATGTAGTCCTGAGTGGACTTCGTATAACGCGTGGTGTTGCGGATCGTCAGATTGCTGTTGATGTCGTGCTCGATGCGCACGGTACCGACGTCCGACGTCGTCTTGCGGAAATCGCGGTCGATCAGGCCGTAAAAGTTATGCCGGTCCACGTTCGCCGGATAAATCGTGTCGACGTTGGCCGGCTTGTTGGTGGTCGTGTAGAAGTACGGAATGCCGCTGTCGGGCAGGTCGTCGGTGGAGAGGTGGTAGTAGCTCGCCGTGACGCGGGTGGGCGTGCCGAGACCGTAGGTGAACGAGGGCGCGATGCCCCAGCGCTCGTTGTTGACCGCGTCGCGGCCGGCCACGTCGTTGTTGTGGCTCATCACGTTCAGGCGGAAGGCCGCGTGATCGGCCATCTGCCAGTTGCCGTCGGCGGTGAAGCGGCGGTAGCGGTCGGTGCCGAGGCCCGCGCTGCCGTCGGCGGAATTGCCCAGATGCGGAGTCTTGGTGATCAGGTTGATGCTGCCGCCCGCGCCGCCGCGGCCGCCGTAGGCGCCGTCCGAACCCTTGGTCACTTCCACGCTTTCGATGTTGAACACTTCGCGCGTGGTCGCGCCGATGTCGCGCATGCCGTCGACGAAGGTGCTGCCCTGGGCGTCGTAGCCGCGAATGAACGGCCGGTCGCCGAGCGGATTGCCGCCTTCGCCGGCGCCGAACGTGATGCCCGGCACCGTGCGCAGTGCTTCGGTCAGCGTCGAGGCGCCCGTGCTTTTGATCAACTCCTGCGGAATCACGGTCACCGACTTCGGCGTGTCGACCAGCGGCGCGGTGAATTTGACCGACGCCGAGTGGTCGGTCTTGAAGCCGTCGTCCGCATGGCCTTGCACGGCGATCGGCGCGAGCTGGCTTTCCTTGTCAGGCGGCGCCGTGCCGGCCGTGCCCTGCGCGAGCGCGGGACCTGCCGCCAACATGCTGCACAGCGTCGTGCTGATTTTGCCGAGCTTCGGTTCGTCGGACCGCAACTTCATTTTTATCCCCGTTATGAGTGCTGGTGCCCGGGTGAACAATGCATTCCTTACCCGAACATTCCATGTTTATTACAAATTGTTTGCGGCCTGCATTCTATGCAATCTGGTTGTAATTGAGAAGCGTTCTCATCATAAAATCTTCGGGTGGGGAGTTGAGTGCGCGTATCAATTCATTAAATTGAAGGCTTGATCGACGAAGATAAGTGGGGAAGGGGTGAGTTTGGCGGCTTCGGCAGGCGTGGGGATGCTTGCACTTTTGTCGCCGAGAGTGTCTTCTGTGGCGCTTGATGCGCTTCTATCTGTTTCTGTTTTTTGATCCAAGGCGGACCCTGTCCGCGCCCGATTTTCTACTGCGCGGCCAACTCGGCCAGCATCTCCCGCAGCCACACGAGCGCCGGATCGGCCTGATTGCGCGGATGCCAGCCCGCATACAACGTGAAGCCGCGCGCCTCGAACGGCAGCGCAAAAATATCGAGCCGGTCGACGTAGCGCGCCGCGAAGCGCGACGGCAGCGTCGAAACGTAGTCGGTTTTCGACAGCAACTCCGGCACCAGCGCGAAGTGCTGGAGCGACAGCGCGACACGCCGTTGACGGCCGAGTTCGTCGAGATGCTCGTCCATGAAGCCGTGAAAACTGCCGCCGCTGGTCGACACCAGCACGTGATCGAGCGCGCAGTAGGTGTCGAGGTCGAGTGGGGCGTCGCCGCGCGGGTGGCCCTTGCGCTGCACGAACACGAAATGCTCGTCGTAGAGCTTGCGGACTTTCATCGACGGCGGAATCATCCGGTCGGAACCGAGCAGCAGGTCGATCTCGCCGCTTTCGAGCCGCGATGCGGCGGTGGGCTGATCGCCGATCACGAACGCCACGCGCACGCCCGGTCCCGCCGACGCCGGCAAGCGCTCCATCAGGCGCATGCCGAGCACGGCGGTGGCGTTGTCGTGCGCGGCAATCACGAAGCGCCGCGTGTCGGTATGGGGATCGAAGGCGGACTGGTGGCGCACCACCGCTTCGAGATTCTTCAACGCTGCATGAAGCGGCTCCATCAACTCCAGCGCCCGGGCCGTGCGGGTCATGCCGCGGCCGGTTTCCGCCGGCAGCAGCAGCGGATCGCCGAAGATCTGCCGCAAGCGCGAAAGCTGCGTGGAGACGGCCGGTTGTGTCAGATGCAGCCGCTCGGCCGCACGCGTGACGTTCGACTCGGCGAGCAGCGCGTCGAGCGAAACCAGCAGATTCAGGTCGATGCCGCGGAGATCAATCATGTTGATAGGTCGCATATGAGTAATTGATTTCTAGAATACGTACCGCGCCTCTACAGTTCAAGCACCGAAACGAACTGAAGGAAGCTCAACATGAAAGCCTGGATGCTCGACCAACCCGGCAAGCCGCTGGCCTTGCGCGACATGACCCAACCGCAACCGCGCCGTAACGCCGTGCTGGTGCGGATGGAGGCGGTGCCCTTGCTCAGCTACACGCGTGAATATGTCGAAGGGAAGTTGCCCTACGCGTATCCGCCGACACCGTTCTCGCCCGGCACCAATGGTGTTGGCCGGGTCGTCGCGGTCGGCGAGGGCGTGGTGGCATTTCGCGCTGGTCAACGCGTTGCCGTGAATCCGTACTGGATTGCCGACGAAACGGTGCGCGAGCCGGCGCAGGCGCTGTTAGGGCTGACCGCCATTAGCGCCGACAGCGCTGCGGTGCTGGCTGAGTTCCCGCACGGCACCTTGCGTGAAGTAGCCGAATTCCCTGCGTCGACGCTGATTGCACTGGACGGTCTGGACGGGACCGACGCCACACGTCTCGCGGTTCTGGCGAAATTCGCGGTGCCCTTCGGTGGTTTGCGGCGAGGGCGTCTGTCGGCAGGCGAGACGGTGGTGGTCAACGGCGCAAGCGGTTACTTCGGCTCGGCGGCCGTGCTTGCGGCGCTGTCGCTCGGCGCGAGCAAGGTCGTCGCGCTCGGCCGGCGTCTTGAACCGCTGCAAGCGCTGCTCGAGCAAGGCCGCGGACGTGTGGTCCCCGTCGTGCTGAGCGGCGATGCCGCGCAAGACACAGCGGCGATTCGCGCCGCAAGCGGTGGCGGCGCGGATCTCGCATTCGACATGGTCGGGCAGGCCACCGATGCGAACGCAACCCTCGCCGCACTACGCAGCCTGCGTCGCGGCGGACGGCTCGTGCTGATGGGCAGCATGCAAGTGGACCTGCCGATTCCGTACAGCGAGATGCTGTTGAACAACTGGGAATTGATCGGCCACTTCATGTACACGCGCGCCGACTATCTCGCGCTGGTTTCGCTCGCCACGTCCGGGCAGATTCCGCTCGATGCGGTCGAGTTGAAGTCGTATCGGTTTGCCGAGCTGGAAGCGGCAATCGACGCGGCCGGCCGCATGTCGGGTTTGCAATGCACGGTCGTGAACGGCGCGTCGCCGCAAGCGTGGGGTTGAGCGTGTAGTGGCTTAGCTGCGACGGCATAAAAAAAGCGGCCTTGCTGATTCACAGCAAGGCCGTTTTGCATCGGCAAATCGAAATTAATCGACGCTTAATCAATATGGCGAATCACCGCGTTGTTCTAGTCCTCGCCGAGCGGTCCGGCGACGACGACGCCGTAGTAATGACCAGCGGACGATTTGAAGATCCAGTGGGTGCCAGACACTTCGTTTGCATGCTCGTCGTCTTCTATGTTGTAAAGGCGAACAACGAGGTGGCCGCCAAGCAGATAGACGTCCGGGTTGTTGTTGCCATTCAGAAGCCCTTTGCGGATCCAGAAGGTGATGCCTTTCTGCTTCTGCTGGTGGTACTCGCTGACTAACGAGTCCTTCGCCTTCTTTGGTTTTTCAGTTTCGGTTCCGTGCAGCGGCATGATGCCTCTCCCTTGAAGGTTGCTGTTGCAAATAGTTAATCAACATGGCGAAGCTGTGAGAAATGCGCCGGCCCGCATCAGGCGCGCCGGTCGTATTGCAGAAGATGCATCCGTTCAGCCCATTACGATATTCGCCAGCTTGAACTGATACGGCACCGCCGTGGTCCCGCCGCCACCGCCCGTCATCACGATGTCGCAGCGTGCAATGCCGAGCAGCGACAACTCGGTGTTGATGTCGGAGATCACGGCCGAATTCATCACCTTGCCTTGCTCGATCTGCGAGGCGGTGCCGATCCAGAGCGTCGGCTTGAACTCGAACACGGCCTTCTGCCCAGGCACGATGCCGGTCTTCTTCGCGAGCAGCCGGTTGTCCTTGAACACGCCCGCGCTGATGGCGCCCGTGCGCAGATCGTTGCGCAACTGGATCTCGCGCGAGCTCGTCGACGCGCCGGCGATAGCGAGCACGTTGCCGGATGCCGCGCGGCTCACGCTGAACATCTGGCCGTTCTGCGCGACTTTTTGCGGCATGTAGTTACCGTCCGAGTCGCTGGCGGTAACGGTGGTGAGCAGCGGAAAGACGAACGGGTGATTGTCGCCGCGCCCGCAGTTGCTGATGACCTTCCACGCGACCGCGAGTTCGTCGAAATCCGTCGAGACGTTTTTCTGAAAGATCACGATCTGACTGTTGTTGACGTCGTTGGAGAGGTTGATGAAGTTGAGTTTGATGTCCATGGCGAACCTTTTCCTGGTGGAGTGAAGCGGCGTCGAACGACGAATCCTCCGACGCCGAACGCGTGTCCGTTACGCCATCACGACGTGTTCGAGCCGGAAGGTGAACGGCAACGAGCGCGGGCCGGGACCGCCGCCTGTCATCACGACGTCGGCGCTGGCAATGCCGAGCAGCGACAGCTCCGTGTTGATGTCGGAGATGACGGCCGAATTCAGCAGCGCGCCCTGTTCGATCTGCGACGCGACACCGATCCACAGAGTCGGCTTGAACTGGAACACGGCTTTTTGCCCCGGCGCGATCGATGTTTTGGTCGCAAGCGGACTGCCGTCCTTATAAATGGTCGCGTTCGTGGCGCCGTTCGGCAGATCGTTGCGGACCTGGACTTCCGAGCTGTTGCCCGGGTCCGTGCCGAGCGTGAGCACGTCGCCCGACGTCGAGCGGACGATCTGGAAGACCTGCCCGTTGGTGGCGGTTTGCTGCGGCATGTAGTTGCCGTAGCTGTCGCTCGCGCTGACGCTCATCGTCATGGGAAACTTGAACGGATGATTGTCGCCCTGGCCGCAGTTGCGGATCACTTTCCACGCGATCGCCAGTTCGTCGAAATCCGTCGCGACGTTTTTCTGGAAGATCACGATGTTCGAATTGTTAGCGTCGTTCGAACGGTTGACGAAGTTCAGCTGAATATCCACTTGCCTGCTCCTTGAGGTTGAAATACGGCAATCGGTTTGCCGCGCACCTTGCCACCGGCCTGCCGGTTGGACGGGCCGTCAAACGAAAGAAGAGGTGAGACGCCGGATGCGGGCGTCGTGCTAGCTCGAGGCGCTAAAGACGCGAGAGATGCGACGCTAGAGATGCACGACGTTTTCGAACGCGAAAGCGAAGGGCTGCGCGTCGACGCCGCTGCCGCCGCCTGTCATCACGATGTCGCCTGCAGCAATGCCGGCGAGGGGCAGCATCGTGTTGTCACTCGACAGCACCGCCGAACTGAGCGCGCGTCCTTCCTCGATCTGCGAGGCCACGCCGATCCACAGCACCGGTGTGAAGCGGAAAACGGCCTTCTGCGCCGGCGCCACCGCTTGCTTGGCGGCAATCAGCTTGCCGGCGTTGAAGGCGTTGACATTGACCGCGCCGCGCGGCATCCGGTTGGCGACCTGGATTTCCGGACCACCGTCCGCGCCGCCCGCCAGCGCCGGTTCCGCGGTGAGCCGGGCGCGGCCGGTCGGATGAACCCCGATGACGAAACGTTCGCCGTGCTGCGCGCTCATGCGCGGCGAGAAGTTGCCGTGCTCGTCGCCAAGCGCGATCTCGATGTCGGTCGAATAGACGAACGGATGGATGCAATCCCGGCCGCAGAAGCGGATCACCTTCCATGCGATCGCGAGACCGTCGAAATCGGGAATCACGTTGCGCTGGAACAGCACGACTTCGCTGTTGCCGCAGTCATTCGAGCGGTTGACGAAGCGAAGATTGACGTTCATTTCGCCTGCTCCGCGTCGTCGTCCGAGAGATGCTTCTCGACCCACTGCGTGAGGGCGGGCGACACGCTGCCGGCGACCGACGACGTATGCAGCGCTTGCGCCCGGCTCTGCGCCTGCATGTCGTTCGCGAACCGGCCGAAGGCCATCGCGGCATCCGTGGCGTTGCGGCTGCGGGACAGGTCGTCGAGATACTGGGCGGCCGCATCGGTGAGCGCGCCGGTGTGCTGCACGTGACCCTGGGCGATGCGCGTCGCAAGGTCGGCATTGATCGCGGCCAGCTCCTTGATCGCGGCGGCGGCGCCCGGCAGCGCGAAGCGGTCGCGCTGCTCGCGCCAGCCGGCGTCGAAGGCCGATTGCGCAGCGCTCGTGTACTGCTGGCTGCTCTGCAGGGCGGTGCGTACGAAGGCGCGCCACGTGCGGACATCCGTTGTGGCGCCCGGCAGTCCCGCCGGATTGGCCGACTGCGCGACGAGCTTGCTGAATAACTGGAAGGCGGCGAGATTGGCGTTTTCCCACTGCGTGATGAGGGTCGAGAGCATGACGGATCCTTGATCGGTTCGGTTTCGGTTTCGATGAGCGATGACAATCACCGCGTTCACTGACGTGCGCCGCCCAGGCGCTCGATCATCTTCATGACGGCGGCCATTTGCGGCGCCTCGCGGGTATTGAAGTTGGGATGGTCCGGGTCCGGACTCGTGTAACCCCAGAAGTCCCAGCAGCCGAGCGGATTGACGGCGGATTTCGCAGCCTGCGGGTAGAGCACGATCAGGCGATTGGTGTCGGCGATCTCGTTGTAGCCGGCGCCGCGCACGAATCGCTGGCCGACGGCATCGGCGTTCTGCACGCAGCCGTGAAACGCGACATGGACGGCGCACGCCGCATGCAGACAATCGGCCGGCACGTACACGTAGGCCACGTCGGCGAGCGACGCACCGCGGTTGGGATCGAACTCGCGCTGATCGAAGCTCCGCAACTCGCCGCTTGCCTGCGTCGCGGGTGCATTCAACGGCGCATTGGGTCTCGCGTAGATCCAGCGCAGCATCTCGTGCGATTGCTCGAAGCCGCAGTTGTTGATGTACGGGCTTTGGTTCGCATCGCAGGGTGAGTCTTCCGGGCGGTTCGTGATCAGTGCATGGCCGGCGTCGGGATGGCGTTGATACTTGATGCTGGCTGCCGGCACTTGAGCCAGTTCATAGAAACGCTCGGCCTGATCGACCACGCGGGTCGCGACGACGCTATCCTTCGCGCCGCTGAAGAGGTAGATGCGTTGCTCGCGAAGATTGGCGGGATCATCGATCTGGCCGGCTTTCGCAAAGCGTTGCGCGGCCTGCCATGCGCCTTCCGCGGTCGGCGCCGCGCCTGCCGGCTGCATGCACAGCGTGACCGCTGCCACGGCCGGCGCGATAAAGGCCGACTCTCCGGCGCAATCGAATGCGCCACCGGCCACGATGCCCGCGCCGATCAGACGACTCGACCAGGCAACGTCGAACTGGGCCGCCATGAACGCGCCGGACGACAGTCCGGAGACCGACGTGTGTTGCAGATCGGCGCCGAGCGTGGGCAGCGGCGCGAGGTCCGCGCCGTGTGCGCACGAGACGGTCGCGGCGATCAGCACCACTGCGCTGAACCGTGCGCGCAGGACATCGTGCCAGGATCTGCGTGATTGCCAATCAAGTTTGGATAACGAATCATTATGGATAGTTGCCGAATTCATGCCACTGCTCCTGTTGGGTGTGTACTCGATGAGTGTTCGGGTCTACGTCTCAGGCATGCGTTGCTTGTGTTGCACTACCCTTGCAGAGTAGATGCGCGGCGTGTTCGCATGAATAGGGCGGAAGGCTGGTACGGCGACATAGGAAGGATGGCCTGGGCCGTGCCCGCCGTGCATTACCAGGTTGTCAGGGCGCGCCGCCGGGTTTGCACGGCACCAGTGGTATCGAGACGCTGCGGTCGGCCGTGGTGATGGCTACCGGCCGGTTCGACGGCGTGTAGCGCAACCTGTGGATGCCGCGCGGCCCAAAGCCACTGTCGATGTCGGCCAGCAGCTCGGCGCCGTCCGGAATGCCGGCGAGACTGCGGCCGCTCATCATCGCGGGGCGCCGCTGCGGGTCGTCCCAGTTGGCGCTGTCCGCGGATGCATAGAAGGTGGGCAACACGCCGAGCCGGTAAAGGCTGTCGAGCGTGCGCACAAGCCGCTCGCCGCAGCGTTCGCATAGCGCAGGTTGGTGCGCGATTTGCAAGGCCTGGCTGATGCGCACGACTTCAGCCTCGCAGGTAAGCGTCGGCGTTGGCTGTTGGGCGTGCGAATCAGCGATGGAATAGAGGACGACGGTGGCGGCTGCGATTGCACAGACAACACGCGTGTTAAGCCCGCGACCCGTCCGGTCGTGATGGTTTGAAATCATCGGGAAGCCTCCTGTCAGGACACTAGGAAAGAAAAAGCTTGCGTTCGGCCTGGCGGCGGCGCGTCAGGCCCGCGAGCGGTTTGCCGCCCGCTTTGTTCCAGACGAGGAACTGGTCGGCGGCATGACTGCTTGCGCCCGCGTTCAGATAGCGCAGCAGCGTTGAGGAACGCAGCCGCCCCGCGCCGAGGTTGAAGACGAACGACATCAAGGCGTCGAATTGCTGCTGCGTGATCGCGACGCGTACCAGCTTGCGCAGCGCGAGTTCGGCGCTGCGCAAGTCGCGCCTCAGAAGCGCCAGCGCCTCGGACTCCGAGAGCGGGCGGTTGAAGCTTTCGTGCGGCAGAATCAGATGTCCATAGCCGATCGTCGGTTTGCCGACGGCGTCGAGATAGCGGTTCAGGCGTAATCCCTCGAACTGTTTGATCAGGTCGATACCTTGCGTGCCGGTGCACGTGGGTTGCTCAGGCATGGCGTTTCTCCTCATCGTCGTGCCGTGCGCGCGGCACGAGGCGGTGGGTGTATTCGTCGATCACGCGCATGATCGCTTCGGGCGGGTCGAGCGCCGCAAACTGCATTTCGATGTCGATGTGCTGGCTATCGCGCTGCGCTTGCTCACCTTGGGCGTTCGGGCGTGCGGACGGCGGCGCGAGCGTCACGAAGAAACGGCCGCGTTGATCGCCGCCCGCCAATCCGCCGGCCGGTAGCGTTTCGGTGAAGTCCGCGCGCACCGTCAGATGCACGACCATCCTGTCGAGCGCCAGTCCGCGCGGCGTCGCCAGCGCGACGAGCGGCACCGGCATCGTGTGCTCCGCGTCGAGCGCGACCTCGACCGCGCGCGGCGTGAGCAGGCCGTTCTCGTCCTGGTCGAAGAACTGGTCGAGCACGGTGGTGTACTGAAGCGAGAGCAACTGATTCGCGGCGGCTGCCGCGTGTTGCATGCCGCGCGTGATGTCGTCAAGCGCGAGACCGCGTGGTGGTGGCGGTGGATCGCTCGCGCTCGACGGCGGCGCACCGCCGGACGGTGGAGTGCCGGGCGGCACGTTCGCTCCGCTGCCGTTCGCCATGTCGGCGTCGCCGGCCGCCGCCGAAGCGGACGGCGCAGCTTGCGTGACTGCCGGCGGCTCGCGCGTGCCAGGCGCAGCAGCCGGTTTGCTATCGCTAGCGTTCTGCGAGGCCGTGCGCTGTGAGGCGTTGTCGTGCGGTACGCCTTCGGCCGGCGTACCGTGTGAAGCCGGCACGCCGCGGCGCCGTTTGAAGAAGTTGAACATGGTGTCCGCCCGCCGTCAGTGGCCGCTGTGCTTACTGATGGACAGGCTGCTGGCCGCTCGCCTGCGTGCTTGCCTGCGTGCTCGCTTGCGTGGTCTCGCCGACCAGCTTGCCGTCTGTCGGTGTGGCCGGCAGCGGCTTGACGTCTTTCGCCTTGTCTTCGGTCACAACCGGTTTGGTGGCGGCGTCCGTCAGGAAGTCAATGACACGCATCAGCGCTTCCGGCGGAGGCTGCCGCTTGATCTGCGTGTGGATCGAATATTTGGCTCGCGTATCGGTGCTGCGGGTTTGCTCCGACTTGTGCGAGACACGTCCCGAGATGCTCACGCTGACCGGACCCCAGCCAAACTTCGCCTGGAATTCGCCGCTCGCATCCGTAGACTCCGACGACTTCTCCGACTGCGTGATTTCCATCTCGAAGTCGATCGTGCCTTCTTCGATCGCGATGATGGGATGAACGATCGCGGCCAGCAGCGGAATGCGCATGGTCTTCTGCACCACGCCTTTCGATACGCCGCTCTCGTCGACGAGCGTTTCGTCGTAGTCGAACTGCACAGCGACTGCCTTGCCGTTCTGAATGCACACCTGCATCAGAAAATCGGCATAACTTTTCGCCGCCTGGGTTTGCGCTGAAATCATTGCTTTCAATGGACCGGCGATCATTTGGTCCATTGGTAAAGCATTAATGACAGAGCCGATGAAATTGGCATCCATACAGACCTCCATGGTGAATTTGTGACAGTGCGAATACACTGTCTCTATTCAAATTACATAAATTGGAGAAATCTGTGGAGAGGCCATCCGTCCTGCATGACGGCAGGGGAGGACGGCATATTAATTCTGAAAGAAATGGAGTGCCTTTTGTATTAGAACGTTTTTCACGGATCGTCGGAACTAGTGCGTCATTTTCAAAAGAGCGGTAAAAGCGAGCCGAAGAGACGCAAATAACGTGAACCCGAGCGTCTCGCTACCGAGGGGATACGCTTAAATGAACGTTCTGATGATCGATAGTCCGCCGCTATTTGTGGCAGGGGTAGCCGATGTCTTATGGAGACGGGACAGCAGTTGCCAGGTGTGGTCGGCCCAGCGTCCTGAAGACATCTACCGCATCCGGGAAGGCCTGCCGCCGGGAACGGTCGGCGCGGTCACCCTCGAATGGGACGAGCGTGCTGCGCGGATGGGCTGGCCGAAGGTGCTGCAGGACGCCCTGGGGACGGTGCCATGGCTATTCGTGGTGCGCACGGTGTGTCGCCAGGCGATCGCCGATGCGCTGATGGCGGGCGCCTCGGGCATCGTCGAGCGTCATGCGAGCGCGGACGAATTCGCCGATGCGCTCTGCCGCGTCGCCTCGGGTGCGATCTACGTTCCGCCCACTTATGGCCTGGGCGCCGAGCTGGGGCCGGCTCAGGCGCAGTCCAGCGATCGCGCATTCGAGCGTCTGACGCCGCGGCAGCGCGAGGTATTGCGTCTGCTGGCGGAAGGGAAGTCGAACAAGCAGATCTGCCGGGTGCTCAACGTCGCGGAGGGGACCATCAAGAACCACCTGTACGCACTTTTTCGGCAGATCGGCGTCAGCAATCGCACGGAGGCGGCGCTTTGGCTTGCGCGTCACGTGACACCTGAAAACGTGCGCGGCCAGACGCTCTTATGCGTCACGCATGAGTAAATGCCACGCTTGCATCCGGCCCGGCGCACGGGCCGGATGCAAGACCGGCTAGGCCGGTGCAATCTGATGTCCGGCGTCTTCAGCGGCAAGGGTGTCGATGGCGTGCTGCATGGGCGCCGGACTCACGCTGACTTCGCCGGCGAACGGCCGGTCGACGGCTAGCACGAAAAAGAACGCGAGTCCGAGCGTCGTTGCCCAGATGGTCACGAGCCCAAGATGAAAGCGCGTCACGGGCAACACGTACAGCAGCACCAGCGAGAGCGCGCTCGCGATCAGCATGACACCCCACAACGTCACCGGCATGGCGACATCGAGCGCCTGCAGCCGATGCTCCCGAAGCTTGGTCATTTCATTCACACGGGCGAGCACTTCGGTCAGCAGTGCCCGCTCGCGATCGTCCGACGGCACGATCCGGTTGGTCGTCGCGAACATCTTGTCGAATGCGGCCTGGGTTCCGGCATCCGCGCGGGCGTACTGCTGCATTTGCGGCCATTCGTCGCGAACGACATGCTCGATATAGATGATCAGTTCGTTTCTGGCAGTGAGTGCATCCGGCTTGCCGAACGACGCGAGATCGTGAGCGAGTTCAGTGGCGCACGCGGCCTCGGACGAGACCGTGCCAGCCGCGGCGTCGTAGGTACCCCAGACCGTAATGGCGGCGAACGCGACCAGCAGCGAATTGATGGTGGTCACCGCGGACATCATCGCCACAGTCATGCCGCGCTGTTCGGCATCGAGTTGAACCGGAAAGCAACGGCGAAACAGCAGATAGCCGCCCAAGGCCGCGGCGAGCGTCGCGCCGACGATCAGCGCACCCATCAAGGCGGCGGGCATGTTGTAGAGGAAGAGCATCGTGTCACTCCGGGTCGTTTGGAATGGGGGTAACGGACAGCCGGGCCGGCTCGCCTGCGAGCATCGCGCGGGTGAGATCCGCGAGACGTTGGCGTACCGTGTCGCCGGCATCCGGATGATCGAGCGACTGCTGAAGCTCGAGCAGGTTCGCGGCGATCTCGCTCTGCCATTGCGTGCGTTCGCTCACAGCCTGGGCACGGCGCGTCTGCTGTGCGGCATCCGCGTCGGACGAGCGATCGCCGCGCACGAGTGTGTCGAGCGTGTCGACGAGCCTTTGCAGCAAGCGGTGTACGGCAGTTGCCGAGAAGCCGCCGAGCATCGATAGGGCGGGTTTGCCGAAGCTGTGCATGCTGCCCTGATCGAAGAGGCGCGACGGTAGCATCTCTACGAGGATCAACCCGGCAATCAGCCCGAGAATCAGGCGCGCGCCGTAGGATGCGTCGTACTTCGGGTCGTACGTCGACGCGGCGATGTAACGATGCGCCTGAAACAGCGTCGCGAACGATGCGCCGAGTCCCGCGCAAAACAGCAGGAACAGCGCATTCCATAACAACTGCGTGCCGTGTGAGTCGAGGAAGCCGCGCTCGACGTTGTCCGCGGAGACGTCGGGAGAAAGCCCGGTTGCGACCACGGCGATCAGAAACGCAATCGACGCGACCGTCAACAGCCTGATCAGCGGCACCGGACCGAGCCAAGCGAACGGGCGGCCGAGACGGTGCTGCGCATCGAGCAGCGTGACGGCTTGCGGTGTGGCCGGCGCGATGAGCGCGGCCAGTTTCCGGTGGATCGATGCAAGCGAGTGCTGCGAGGTGGCGGCGTAACGAGGCACGTCGCCGGCAGTGCCGGGAGGCCGGTTTTCAGGCGCGGTGCCGTCGATCAGCGCGCTCAGCAGCGCGATGGTTTCGGGCGCGACGGGCAGACCGTGATGCAACGCGTAGCGCGCCATCGCCTCGCATTCGTCGCGCAATTGGGCCAGCAGCGCGCCGGGTGATGCGCCGTCAGGAGGGGCACTGACACGTGCGGCGCGCAGCCGGAACCGATTGGAAAAATGGTCGATGCCCATTTCAGCCCTCCGGTTCGTTACGGTGGCCGATTGCTGAGCGTGCGGCGCGGCAGGCTCGAGTTAGTAAGCGTTGCAAAGTCATGGTGAACGTCCTGCTGTGGAAGAGTGCCGGCGTGCGTGGACGCGATAGACGGCGATGCCACTTTGCGTGTCTCGCGCGCTGTGGACAATCCAGCAGAAGTCATGGATGACGGGGTGACGAAGCGCCCGTGACGGGCGTTCGAGCGACAGCAAAAAAAAGCGGCCTTGCTGGTTTTCAGCAAGGCCGCTTTATTAGTCGTTCAATCGATGCGGTGAAATACCACATCGTCTGTGATATCAGTCGGGTGCCCGTTCCGGATAGCGAAGCCGCGAATGACTGCGGCCGTAGATCCCGTAGACGATGAGCCCGATCACGAGCCAGACGAAGAGCCGCAGCCACGTGACGATCGGCAGCCCCGCCATCAGCAGCAGGCAAAACAGAATCCCGAGGATCGCGATCACCGGCACGCCCGGCGCGCGGAACGGTCTCGCGGCTCCTGCGTCGCTGCGGCGCAGATAGATCACGGCGCCGCAGACGAGAATGAACGCGAACAGGGTGCCGATGCTGACCATCTCGCCTAACACGTTGATCGGTGTGAACGCCGCCACAATCGCGACGATCGCGCCGATCATTATCTGGCTCAAATGGGGTGTTTGCAGACGCGGATGGACGCGCGCGAACAGGTGCGGCAGCAGGCCATCTTGTGACATCGTGAAGAAGATACGGCTCTGGCCATATAGCAGCACGAGTATCACAGTCGTCAAGCCGGTCAGCGCGCCGATCTTGATGAGCACGGAAAACCAGGTGACGCCGATCGCATCGACACCTTTCGCGATCGGATCCGGGACGTTGAGCTGGGCATACGGAACGAGTCCTGTCAGCACGCCGGCGACCGCAATGTAGAGCAGCGTGCAGATTATCAGCGAGCCCAGAATGCCGATCGGCATATCGATCTGCGGCTTGCGTGCTTCCTGGGCCGCGGTGGACACCGCATCGAAGCCGATGAAAGCGAAGAACACGACGGCCGATCCGCGCAGAATGCCGCTCGCGCCGAAATTGCCGAATTCACCGGTATTCTGCGGAATGAACGGATGCCAGTTGGCCGGATGCACAAAGAAGGCGCCGATAGCGATGAACGCCACCACCACGGTCAGCTTGATCGCCACCATGATGTTATTGAGCCGCGCGGATTCCTTGGTGCCGAGCACGAGCAGGAGGGTCAGCACGGCGATAATGAAGACCGCCGGCAAATTGACGACACCGGCTACCGTGCTGCCATCGGCGAGCGTCACCGTGGTGCCGGGTGCCGCCGCCATGGTGGGCGGAATGTTGATCCCGACGTTATGCAACAGGCTCACGATGTAGCCCGACCAGCCAACCGCAACAGTCGCCGCGCCCATCGCATATTCGAGGATCAGATCCCAGCCGATGATCCACGCGAATATTTCGCCGAGCGTGGCATACGTGTAGGTATAACTGCTGCCGCAGACCGGCAGCATGGCAGCCAGTTCGGAGTAGCAGAGTCCGACAAAGGCGCAGGCAATCCCGCCGAGGACAAACGAAAGAATGATGCTCGGGCCCGCGTAATGGGCCGCGGCCGTGCCGGTCAGAACAAAGATGCCGGCGCCGATGATCGCGCCGATACCCATGGCCGTAATGCTGGGCGCACCCAGCGACTTCGACAGTTGGTTTTCGCCACCCTCCGCGCTTGCGACAATATCCGCGACGGATTTACGCACCATATAACTCGTGTCAGCCATGATGAGTCGTCCTGTTCGTATGTGGGTGAATCCGAGATCGAATCGATCTGTGACGCACTGCAATAAGCGACTTCTTTAAAGGCGACTGACACTGTTGATGTTGCGGTTGAGGGGAGGACTAACGAGTTCAGTCTAGTCCGGATTTAATCGAGTGGGTACTGAAGATATAAATTGCGGATGCAGAAACGGCCTTGCGGGCGATCCGCAAGGCCGTCTTTTCAATCTCGAATCCTGATCAATCGATGCCGTGAAACACCGCGTCGTCCGGACCGAGATAAACCGGCGGGCGCCATGCGGCGTCGCGCATCGAATGCTGAACCAGCTTTTCGACGCCCAGCAGCACCGCGAAAATCGCCATCCGCACCGGGATGCCGTTATCGGTCTGGCGGAAAATCGCTAGACGCGAATCGTGATTCAGATCGACGCTCAGATCGTTCGCGCCAGGCCGGCTGTCGCGCGGCAGCGGGTGCATGATCAGCGTGTCGGGACCGCACACGCTGTCCATCAGCGCCTGATTGATCTGGAAGTCCGGCGTATAGCCTTCGAAAGATTCGTCGGTGAAGCGCTCTTTCTGGATGCGCGTGGCGTACACCACGTCGGCGCCGCGCAGCCCGGCGGGCAGATCGTGGGTTTGCTCGATCACATGATCGTTGCGCGAAATCTGCTCGATGATGTAGCTCGGCATTTCGAGCATGGGCGGCGAGATCAGCGTGAACTTGATGCCGCGATACAGTGCCAGCAGCTTGACCAGCGAATGCACCGTGCGCCCATATTTCAGGTCGCCGACGAGCGCAATATGTGCGCCGTCGACGATCTTGCCCAACCGCGAGAACTCGCGCTGGATCGTGTACAGGTCAAGCAGCGCCTGGCTCGGATGCTCGCCCGGGCCGTCGCCGCCGTTGATTACCGGCACATTGGTTGCGCGCGCGAATTCGGCCACCGAGCCTTGCTCCGGATGGCGGATCACCAGCGCATCCACATAGCCGCTCATCACGCGGCTGGTGTCGTAGATCGACTCGCCCTTGGCCATCGACGAAAACGTGAAGCCGGTGGTGTCGCACACCGAGCCGCCGAGCCGGCAGAAGGCCGCGCCGAAGCTCACGCGGGTCCGTGTGCTGGCTTCGAAAAACAGATTGCCGAGCACCGCGCCTTCGAGCACGCGGGAGATTTTCCGGCGCCGCGCGATCGGCTGCATGATGTCGGCGACGCGAAACAGCGCTTCGACCGAGTCGCGCGAGAACTGGTCGACCGATAGCAGTTGCGGCTTGCCCTCGAACAGCATCTGGCTCGCCAGCGACTGCGAGTCTACGCTTTGCGTATAGTTTTCACCCGGCTCGCCATGCACCACGATTTCCGACACGAAACGCTCCACGATCTCCGGCATGGCCCGCGATTCCTGCGAATCGTCCGGCAAGAGCCATGTGTCCAGCGCACGGCGTGACACGCCGATACGGCTCGCGAACGTCTCGCGGGTCATGTTCATGCGACGCATCGCGTCGCGCAGGAAAGCTTGTTGTGGGACGCTCATGCGGGCACCTGTCGGGAAAGGGCTGCGAACCGGATATGTACGCGGTGCGTATATTAGTTTCCCTGTCGCAGAAGTCAAGCAATTTTGCGAGTTTGGCCAATCCGTTTGGCCGCCCCCTTTGCAAACTCGCTCCGGACGCGGTTACACTGCGTGTCATGCATTCCGGCCAAACGCTCCGACTCCGTCCGTCAACCATCGCCCGTCTCGCTTTTGCGAGCGTCGTGGTCGCACGCGCGGGTTTCCCGAGCGTTAACGCCAAAGCCAAAAAACAGCCGCTCATCTGACCGGAGCCGCTGTTCCGTCAGATGTTGCGACGGAACAGCCGGTCAACGCCCCCTGCGGCATTCCCTGTTTTTCCTCCCTCGCACCACTGATCGGAATCGATACGGTCGTCATCGAGGTAAAGACATGTCTATTTTTTCGGGTATCTGGGTTCCGCTCATTACACCGTTCGCCGATGGCGAAGTGGATCACGCCGCGTTGCGCGCGCTGGTGCGCCGCTATGCCGACGCGGGCATCGCCGGGCTGGTCGCGCTCGGCACCACCGGCGAACCGGCCGCGCTCGACGACGCCGAACAGGACGCCGTGCTGGCGACGATTCTCGACGAAGCGCGAGCCGCCGCTCACAGCACTCACGGCGCGGACGTACGAGCGCTGCCGGTGCTGGTCGGCGTGTCGGGCAATCACACGGCGAGCATGAAGGAGCGTATCGAGCAACTGAACGCGCTGCCGATCGCCGGTGTGCTGATGGCCGCGCCGTATTACATCCGACCTTCGCAAGCGGGCATCGTCGGGCATTTCACGGCGCTTGCCGATGCGAGCGACAAGCCCGTCGTGCTGTACGACATTCCTTATCGAACCGGCGTGCGGCTCGAACTCGACACGCTGCTGACGCTCGCCGCGCATCCGCGGATTCAGGCGGTGAAGGATTGCGCCGGTTCGCTCGACACCACGCTCGCGCTGATTCGCGACGGGCGCTTGCAGGTGCTGACCGGCGAGGACATCAATATTTTCAACACGTTGTGTCTGGGTGGGAGCGGGGCGATCGCGGCCTCGGCGCATCTGCGGCCGGAACGGTTCGTCGCGCTGTATCGTGCGCTGTCAGCAGGACGGCTCGACGAAGGACGGCGTATTTTTCATGAGCTCGCGCCGCTGATCCAGGCGTTGTTTGCCGAACCAAATCCGGCACCGGTGAAGGCTCTGCTCGCCGCGCAAGGTCTGATACGCGACGAGTTGCGCATGCCGATGACGCGTGCCGGTGATGCGCTGGTCGCGCGGCTCAGGGAGCTGGAAGGGTTTGATCGGATAGAGACGCACGCAGCGGCATAGCTGGCTTGAGTGCGGATTCGCTTCGGGCCATCTGTATTTGAGATGATGGTTCGTGATGCCAGGCGAAGCAGCCCCGCGCAGCGTCAAACAGTCCCCGGCAGCGACCGGCGTTGCGTGGACGTGTCGTGGCCGAGTACGTCGCCGCGCTGCGTTCGCGATTCGTGTAGTCCGCGCATTTCCCGTGACTCGGCGAGACGCTCCAGCGCACCGCGGTCGAGCGTGGCGAGCATGTCGCGCTCGACGATCAGATGATGCAGGGCCAGCACGATCAGGCCGATGCTCAGCAGCAGATCGCCTGCAAACACGACAGCATAAAGCGCCGAGGTGGTGCGAGGATTGCCGTACAGCAGCGTCATGTTGGAGCGGTCGAGCAACACGAGCACGAGCGGCACGATGGCATTGAGCGTCGCGATACCGCTGCCTATCGCCACCAGCATACGAGCTGCCCCAAGTTGCGGACGGCGCCGCCGGTAGACCTCATACAGCGTCGCCGCGCGGCACGGCGCAAAAAACAGCGCCAGCAGGCTAGCGCGGACCGCCAGCGGTGCATTCAATGCCAGCACGCTCCCATACAGCACGCAGAACACGGCAGTGACGGCGAGGCCGGCGCGCCACGGCGCCGATGCACCGAACAGGTCACGCGTGCCCGTCCAGATCAGAATGCGGCTTTGCAACGCCAGCGTGGCGGTGGCCAGCAACAGCAAATCGCTAGGCCAGATCTTGTGCAACGTGAAGCATGCCGTGGCGGTGGCAAGCAGATAAAAACCGACGGCCCAGAAGCGGAAGGCGCCCACCTGCGCGAACATACGCGAAAGCGCTGTCGTGATGAGGGCGCTGCACAGGAACGTGATCAGCCACACCGTTTGGAACGTCGCTACGTCAATTTTCATGAAGTCTCCAGCAACCAATCTGTTTGTTCCTGCTTATAGGTAAAACGAGGCGACGCAGCGGGCGCGCCATGATAGGCGAACCGGGTCGCAAAGGTACACGTCTTTCAAACAGATCAGGATGTTCATGCGGCCACCATTCTTGCCCGCAGCAGATCGCCGAAGTCCTCGGCGGTGAGCGGCTTGCCTAGCAGGAAGCCCTGCATCTCATCGCACATCATCGACTTGAGCATGTCGAGCTGCGACTCGGTTTCGACGCCTTCGGCCACCACGTCCATTTCCAGCGAGTGAGCGAGCGCAATGATCGCGGAAACGATCGCGCTGCCTTCCGGTCCGTGCTCGTCGAGCCCGTTGGTGAAGAAGCGGTCGATCTTCAACTGCTTGACGCGAAAGCGTTGCAGATAGGCGAGGCTCGAATAGCCGGTGCCGAAATCGTCGATGGCGATTTCAAAGCCGCTTGCCTGGAACGCGCGGATCATCTCGATGGTTTTCTGCGCGTCCTGCATGGCGACGGTTTCGGTGATCTCGAACATGATCTGCCCGCATTGCACGCCTTCGGCTTGCACGATCTCGAGCATCGTCGCGACGAGGTCCGGTTGCGACAACTGGCGCGGCGACAGATTGATCGCCACTTTCATCGAGGGCAGGCCCTGGTCGACCCAGCGGCGAATCTGCCGGCACGTCTCGCGCAGCACCCAATAGCCGATCTGGACGATCTGACCCGAGCGCTCGGCAATCGGAATGAACTCGAGCGGCGCCAGTGCGCCGAGTTGCGGATGATTCAGGCGGATGAGCGCTTCGGCACCGGCCAGCGAGTCGCCGCTGCCGTGGAACTTCGGCTGGAAGTGCAGTGAGAAATGGCCGGCGGTGAGCGCCTCGTGCAGCGCGCTTTGAATTTGCAGCGTGCGCGTCGCGGCTTCGTTCATGCTTTGTTCAAAGAAGCGATAGGTGCTGCGGCCCGCGCGCTTGGCTTCGTACATGGCGGCGTCGGCATGCTTGAGCAGCGTGTCGACGCTATCGCCGTCGTAGGGAAAGAGCGCGATGCCGATGCTCGGCATCACCTGAAGCGGCTGCGAATCGGTCCATACGCCCTGGCGCATCCGTTCGAGCACGCCTTCGGCCATCGTGCCGGCGTCTTCCCGTGACGCCAGGTTCTCGGACAGCACGACGAACTCGTCGCCGCCGAGACGCGCGACGGTGTCGCTCTCTCGCACACACAGCAGCAGGCGCTGGGCGAATGCGGACAGCACTTCGTCGCCTGCCGAGTGACCAAGTGAATCGTTGATGGTCTTGAAGCCGTCCAGATCCATGAACAGGATGGCGAACAGCGAACGCTGCCGGCGCGCGCTATGAATGGCGCGGTCGATGCGTTCGGTGAGCGTGCTGCGGTTGGGCAGGCCCGTCAGCGTGTCGAGCGTGGCGAGCCGCACGATCTGTCCGTTCAGCTTTGAGACTGCGCCGACCAGAAAGCTGGTGCGCGCATCGAAACGCGACAGTATTAGCGTGACGATCAGAATCGCAAACGTGAACAGGATCACCGAAGTCGCGAGCCATGCGGCGTTCACGCCCTTGGCCGCGCCGCAGATGGCGCCGGGCGGAAACTCCGCGGCCGCCATGCCGGCGTAGTGCATGCCGCTGATCGCGACGCCCATCACCAGCGCCGCAATGAAACGTTTGCGCAAAACGTGGAGTTCATCATCGTTACTGAGTGCGCGAGCTATCCACAGCGCGGCGGTCGAGGCGCCGATCGCGATCGCCAGCGAGCCGGCGAACCAGGCCGGCTGATAGTGGATGCCCGGCTCCATTTGCATCGCCGCCATGCCGGTGTAGTGCATGCCGGCAATGCCGAAGCCCATCAGCACGCCGCCGGCCACGAGCCGAAGCAGCGTGAGCCGCGCGTGGGTCGTCACGACCAGCGCCAGATACGACGCGCCGATCGCGAGTCCGAGCGAATAAGCCGTGGTCGCGAAATCGTAGCCGAGCGGAATCGGCAGCGAGAAGGCGAGCATGGCGACGAAGTGCATCGACCAGATGCCGACACCGAGCGCGGCGGCGCCGCCGAGACGCCACGCGTGCCGCAAACTGGCCGACGCCAACAGGAAGATACGGCCCGTCAGATCGAGCGCCGTGTACGACGCCAGCGTCGCGACGACGAACGAGAATCCGACCAGCCAAAAATTGTATGAGCTCTGCATGTTAAGTCCAACCGCGAGAGGGAAGCGGCTGAACTTGTTATCGACAGTTGGTGGCGTTTATTTAATTGATTTTCAATATGTTAGTCATGGGGTTTGAGCATCACACGGCTGGCGTGATGTGTACCAGGGTTAATCCTTCGTCGAGCCAGCCCGTAATGCCGCCGATCATCAGTTTGACGGGGCGTCCCAGCTGCGCGAGACGCAGTGCGCCGCGTGCGGCGCCGTTGCAGTGTGGGCCTGCGCAGTAGGTGACGAACAGTGTGTCTTGTGGGTACTCGGCGAGCTTCGACGCCACGATTTTTCCGTGCGGCAGGTTCAGCGCACCCGGCACGTGGCCCTGTTCGAACAGCGCCGGGCTGCGCACGTCGAGCAGCACGAAGCCGGGCGTGCCGCTCGCGAGTGCCGCGGACACGTCCGAACAGTCGGTTTCGAATTGCAGCGACGCCTGGAAGTGGGCAAGGGCGGCGGCGCTATCGGCGGCAGGGATGGCGGTAACGGAGTTGTGAGCGGTGAGGGTGTTGAGCATCGGCATGGCGAGGTTCCGGTTGGGCAGTGAGCGTGATTGTCTGGCGAAGCGATTCTCGAGCCTTCATTGTCGCGATACCCCACGCGCCGGGTAAGTGGCGCAATCGTCAATCTCCGGTAACATCACGCCATGCACAATCATCTTGTCGTCGCGCTGGCCTATGACCGGCTCTGTACCTTCGAATTCGGCTGTGTGACCGAACTGTTCGCGCTCGAGCGTCCTGAACTCGGCGTGGACTGGTATCGCTTCGCGGTATGCGCGAGCGAACCCGGTCCGATTCGCGCGGCTGGCGGCATCACCGTCGCCGCGCCGTACACGCTCAGGCTGCTGGATCGCGCTGACACGATCGTGATTCCCGGCTGGCGCGATGCCGACGAATTGCCGCCGGAACCACTGCTGAAAAAAATTCGCGCCGCCTACGAACGCGGCGCGCGCCTTTGCTCGATCTGCTCCGGTGTGTTCGTGCTGGCCGCTGCGGGTGTGCTCGACGGCAAGACCGTCACGACACACTGGCGCTACGCCGACAAATTGCAGCAGCGCTATCCGCAATTGCGCGTTCAGCCGGATGCGTTGTATGTCGACGAAGGGCAGATCATCACCTCGGCGGGATCGGCGGCCGGGCTCGACATGCTGCTGCATCTGGTGCGGCGAGATCATGGCAGCGCGATCGCCAATCGGGTCGCGCAGCGTCTCGTGGTGCCGCCGCATCGAGAGGGCGGCCAGGCGCAGTTCGTGCCGCGGCCGATGCCGCAAGATGAAGGCGGCCGCCTCGCGAAGCTGATGGACTGGGTGCGCCGCCATCCTGCGTTGCCGCACACGTTGCGCTCGCTGGCCGAACGGGCGGCGATGAGCCCGCGTACGCTGCAGCGGCAGTTCCACGACGCGACGGGCATGGCGCCCTACGAATGGCTGGTGCGTGAACGCGTGTCGATCGCGCGGGAACTGCTTGAGGCGCCGACCCCGTTGCCGATGGCGCGTGTGGCCGAGCTGGCAGGCTTCGGCTCCGAAGAATCGCTGCGGCGGCATTTCCGGCGTATCGCGTTGACGAGCCCAGGCGCGTATCGTAAGAAGTTCGGGGTGCAGGCCGGGGTGCAGTGATTCGGCTAGCGGCGCGTCGTTTTTCGTTCTGCTGTTCCCCCACGGGAACAGTTTCAAACGAACGCATTGCCAATGCGCAAAATCATGTATGACTCGGGTATGACAAGCAGCTTGATGCGTGCCGCATGACCGGTCGAATACGTTTCGTGCGAGCCGCCGTGTATGCTCAAAAGTCACAGAGTGCCGCGTGCCGGGCGTTGCGAGCGAATCGTGCGATAGGCCGCCCGTTTCGCCGCCTTGCAAGGGTTCGCGCAATCGCCGGTTTTCTGTCAGCATCACGGCCAGCATCCGTGGCAACCCACGTCAAACGTGCAGCGCATACGGCTACTTGAAGCGCGTGTTCGAAACACGTCGTCGTCATCGTCCTCTCCTGCTCATGAACGTCAAAACCGCCGCTGCTGCCGTTGCCGTCTCCGCTGCCATGGCGGCGCTCATGCCTGCGCTCGTCGCGGCGCAAACGGAAGCAGCCGATTCGCGCGCCGAACTCTATCGCCGCAACCTGCTGGCGGGCAAGGAGGTGCCGTGCCGCACGAACGCGTCATGCGCGGCGTTGGGCGTGGCCGCGCTCGAAGCAGGGCGCCTCAAGGACGCGCAAACGCTGGTCGCGATGGAAGCCGCGCTCGCCGAGGCCACCGCCATGCAGGCGAACGAAGAGAATTCGCCGAAAGCGACCAGTTCGGCGCGGGCTCGCGTGGCGATGGCGCTGGTTCATCAAGGTGACGTACAAGTGAGGCTGGGCGCGCTGCCGGATGCGCGCGCGTACTACCGCACCGCGGTGAGCCGCGGCAACGACTATCCCAACGACGCGCTGCTCGGTCGGGCGGTAGCGGCGGCGCGTCAACGTCTCGAAGCGATTGCGGACAAGGCGGTGGTGGCCGGTCTGCCGCCGAACGGCGCGCGCTTTGCCAGCTATATGTTTTTCGGCGCATGGAACAGTATCGAGGTGAAGCCGGTGAAAGGGCGGCACGGCGTCTATCGGATCGATGGCGACTTCGTGTATCCGACTGTCGCCGCTGACGGTCAACCGAGCGCGAACATGGGCAGCCTGTCGGCCTACGTGCGGTTCTACGACGGCGTGGCGCGCGTGCCGATGAGCGATGGTGTCGGCGATGCGCCGCTCGACGCAACCGCCAGGATCACCAATCTCGCGCCTTATGACAAACGTGCGGACAAGCCAACGGACAAGCGTGCGGACAAATGCCTGATCGAGTTCAAACTCTCCGCACCGGAAACGCTCGATGTAGCGACGCACGGCTCACCGACGGAATGCGGATTCGGCTTCAACGTCAGCGCGGACGGACGTTACTATCTGATGACAGGTTCCTGACGGCTGGCATGCTGCAGGTTGCCAGCCAGTTCACCTGCCGCCCGCATGCTTCCCCATCCGCGCTGCGTCTCTTATGATGCAGTGGCCGTGCACGTTTTACCGCTGTCCAAAGCGTTTCCGCCAACAAAACTCTGATAAGAAAAACGCTCGCCATGCAAAACCATTGCTGATCGTTCCGTTGATCGTCTCGCTGTCGTTCATGCTGGTCGCCGATATCGATAGCCCGCGCGGCGGTGTGATTCGCGTGAAGCCACTCAATCTCCATGCGCTCGCGGATTCGTTCCGCTCGCATTGAATCCGTACTGAATCCGCATCGAGTCGCACGAAGGAGAAACACATGTCCGATATCGCACAGACCATCGCCTGCTTTAATGCCGGCCGCGATCCTGAACGGCTCGCGATGAAATACAAGCTCATGCGTAGCTCGCCGTTCGTGTTTCTGCGCGGCACCTGTCATCTGTTTTACGCGCGTCTGCCGCGCGACAAGGTGCTCGACGAAGCGCCGCCGGTGTGGATTTGCGGCGATATGCATCTGGAAAATTTCGGCAGCTATAAAGGCGACAACCGCCTCGTCTATTTCGACAACAACGATTTCGACGAAGCCTGTCTCGCGCCGAGTCTTTACGAACTGGTACGGCTCCTCACGAGCGTGCTGGTCGGCGCGAACGACCTCAAGCTGAGCCGCGCGCAGGCGCTCGCGCTCTGTCACACCGCGGTCGACTCCTATAGCGCGGCGCTCGCCTTCGGCAAAGCACGCTGGATCGAAGCGGAGACGTCGACCGGCATGGTGCGCGATCTGTTCGACGCATTGGCCAGCCGCACGCGCGCCGCGCATCTGGATCGGCGCACCACGCTCAAGGGTAAGACCCGCGTGCTCAAAGTGGATGGCAAGAAAGCGCTACCGGTGAGCGACAAGGCGCGCGCCACAGTCACCGCGTTCATGCATCAGTTCGCCGCCGGTCAACCCAATCCGGACTTCTATCGCATCATCGACGTGGCGCGGCGGATTGCCGGCACCGGCAGCCTGGGCGTGGACCGCTACGTGATTCTCGTCGAAGGCAAGGGCTCACCGGACGGCAACTATCTGCTCGATTTGAAAGAGGCACTGCCTTCTTCGGTCACGCCGCATGTGCGCACACCGCAGCCGAAGTGGCAGAGCGAGGCGCAGCGTGTGGTTGAAGTTCAGCGGCGCAATCAGGCGGTTTCGCAAGCGTTCCTGCATGCAGTCGATTTCAATCAATGCTCGTATGTGCTGCGCAGCTTGCAGCCTTCGGAAGACCGTGTGGCATTGAGCGACTGGGACGGCAAGCTGCCGCGGCTCGAAGAAGTGGTCAACAGCATGGCCCAATTGAGCGCATGGGCGCAACTGCGCAGCGGCGGCCGGCAGAAGTCGTCGATTGCGGACGAGCTGATTGCATTCGGCAATCGCAAGGATTGGCAATTGCCGTTGATTGAACTCGCGACTCAGTGCGAGGCGCAGGTGGGGGCTGACTGGAAGGCGTATTGCGAGGCTTATGATGGTGGTGCGTTTGATTTGCCGGCGCCGACCAAGTCTTGAGAGGTTAGCCGCACTGGAGGTTCAGCGCGTAGCGCGCAAACTTGCAGAATAGCTCGCGTGTTGGCGTACGCAGTCGTACTACGCTTGCGCATTCTCACGCCGTTCCCGACCTCTTCCGATGCGCGGCGCATCCCAGCGCCGCGCATGCCAGCAAGTCCTCCAGACAAACCCTGATTGCTGCGTTCAATCCGCCACTGCTATCGTTCGCTGGTCTTTGTGGAAGCGCTTCCACTCTAGCTGCCCGGCAGCATCCACATCGAGTTTTGCCGTACCCGGTTCAATGACCTCAGCGCAGGAGAGAATCCGTGGCAAACGACGCATCCGCTGTATTCGACACCCTATCCCCAGCAGTTTCCAAGGGTTCGCTCGCCGATCCCTTCACCCCGCCCGCGGACTCTTCGCTGTGGCGCAAGAACTTCCTGCTTGGCGCCGCCACCGCTTCGTATCAGATCGAAGGCGCGGTGAATGAAGACGGCCGCCTGCCGTCGATCTGGGACACCTTCTCAGCGATACCCGGCAAGGTGCTGGCCGGCGACACCGGCGCCGTTGCCTGCGATCACTATCATCGCTGGGAAGCGGACGTCGAGATGCTGGCCTCTCTCGGTCTCGAAGGCTATCGGCTCTCGATTGCGTGGCCACGCGTGATGGACGCGGCAGGCGCGCCCAATCGCAAAGGGATCGACTTCTACAAGCGCCTCCTGAACCGTCTGAAAGAGAAGGGCATCACGACCTTCGTGACGCTCTATCATTGGGACTTGCCGCAGCATCTGGAAGATCGCGGCGGCTGGCTCAATCGCGACACCGCTTACCGTTTCGCCGACTACGCTGACTTGATGAGCTGCGAACTGGCCGGCACGGTCGACGCATGGGCGACGCTCAACGAGCCGTGGTGCTCGGCGTATCTCGGCTACGGCAACGGCCACCACGCGCCGGGCCTCGCCAACGACCGCTTTGCGACGCAGGCGATGCATCACCTATTGCTCGCGCACGGCCTCGCCGTGCCGGTGTTGCGCGCCAACGATCCGGCTTCGCAGAAAGGTATCGTCGCCAACATCGGCCGCGGCACGGCCAATAGCGATAGCGCTGCGGATCAGCGCGCGGCGCATCTGTTCGAAGTCCAGCACAATGCGTGGATTCTCGACCCGTTGCTCAAGGGTTCGTATCCACAAGACCTGTTCGAGTTGTGGCCGGGCACTGAGCCGCTGGTGCTCGACGGCGATATGGAAACCATTTCCGCGCCGCTCGATTTCCTCGGCATCAACTATTACTTCCGCACCAACGTCGCGAGCGATGGCGCGCATGGATTCCGGGACGTGCCGCTCGAAGGCGTCGAGCGCACGCAGATGGGTTGGGAGGTGTATCCCGATGGCTTGCGCGATCTGCTGACCGGTTTCAAGGAGACGTATCACAACCTGCCGCCGATCTACATCACCGAAAACGGCATGGCCTCGGACGATGAGGTGACCGACGGTCGTGTGGAGGATACGCAGCGCATCTCGTTCCTCAGGCGCCATCTCGCGGCGGTCGATCAGGCGATCAAGGCCGGCGTGGATATTCGCGGTTACTTTCTGTGGTCGTTGATGGATAACTTCGAATGGGCGTTTGGGTATGAGCGTCGCTTCGGTGTCGTACATGTCGACTACAGTACGCAGAAGCGCACAATCAAACGGAGTGCTGAGCTAGTGGAGAAATTTTTGCAGGAGCGTAAGGCAAAGGCTTAACGGCAGGTGAAGCTGGTTTGTATGTCGACTTGAAACGCGGGCGCAAAGCCCGAAGGAGACGGAATGCACAGCAAAAAAATGGTCTTGCGAGGCGTAGTTGCGGCACTGGCGTTGTGTGGCGCCGTCGCGCATGCGGCTGAACCGCTGAAAGCCAACGTGATTCACTGGTGGACCTCCGGCGGCGAATCCGCCGCGATCCGCCAGTTTGCCGATGCGTACAACAAGGCCGGTGGCCAGTGGGTCGACAACGCGGTGGCCGGCGCCGATCAGGCGCGCTCCACCGCGATCAACCGGATCGTCGGCGGCGATCCGCCCACGGCCGCGCAGTTCAACACCTCCAAGCAGTTTCATGACCTGATCGATCAGGGCCTGCTGAACAATGTCGACGACGTCGCCGCGAAAGAAAACTGGAACGGCGTGTTCCCGCAATCGATCATCGACAGCATCCGGGTGAAGGGTCACTACTACGCCGCGCCGGTCGATATTCACATGCCGGCCTGGTTCTTCTACTCGAAGCCAGTGTTCCAGAAGGCCGGCATTACTGCCGAGCCGAAGAGCTATGACGAATTCCTCGCCGATCTTGGCAAGCTGAAAGCGGCGGGCGTGATCCCGCTCGCGCTCGGCGGTCAGCCGTGGCAGGAAAAGATCACGTTCGACGCAGTATTTGCCGACGTCGGCGGTCCCGATCTTTATCTGAAGGTGTACCGCGATCGTGACATGAACGCGGTCAAGTCGGATGCATTCAAGAAGGTGCTCGCGCAGTTCAAGCGCTTGCATGATTTCGTCGATGCCGGCTCGCCTGGCCGCAACTGGAACGATGCCACCGCGCTGGTGATTTCCGGCAAGGCCGGTGTGCAGATCATGGGCGACTGGGCCAAGGGTGAATTCTCGGCGGCCAACCAGGTTGCCGGCAAGGACTTCGGCTGCTTCCCGGGCTTCGGTCCGCATTCGCCGTATCTGGTTGCGGGCGACGTATTCGTGTTCCCGAAAACCGACAACGCGAACGCAATCAAGGCGCAGAATCTGCTTGCCACGGTGATGACTTCGCCGGCCGCGCAAGTCGCATTCAGCGCGAAGAAAGGTTCGATTCCGATTCGCCCCGATGTGGATGTGAGCAGTCTCGACATCTGCGCGAAGGAGGGCATGGCGATCATGAAGGACAAGTCGCGTCAGTTGCCGAATCCGGAGATGCTGCTCTCGCCTGACACGCAGGGCGCGTTGATCGACGTCATCACGAACTTCTGGAACAAGAACCAGTCGGTCGACGATGCGCAGAAGGCGTTTGCCAGTGCGTTGAAGAGCTAGGCGCTCATCATGCACGCGCTCAAGCTGCCGGCTGCCGACTCAAGGCATCGCAAAGGGCCGCTGAAAAAGCCGCTAAAAAAGCGTTTACCGATAGCGGCATGGCTGGCCCTGCTGCCGATGGTCCTGACCGTCGTGTTCGCGTATCTCGGCACGATGGTCTGGACCGCGCGCGTATCTCTCAGCAATTCGCGCACGTTTCCTTCCGGCGACTTCGCGGGCCTCACGCAGTACACGCGGCTCTTCAATAACGACCGCTGGTTGCTGTCGCTGCAAAACATCGTGATCTACGGCGCGTGCTTCATTGTCGCGTGCATGGTGATCGGTTTGCTGCTGGCGATTTTCATCGACCAACGCGTGGTGGCCGAAGGCGCGTTGCGCACGGTGTTTCTCTATCCATATGCGATGTCGTTTGTCGCAACGGGTCTGGTCTGGCAGTGGATTCTGAATCCTGAGCTGGGTGCGCAGGCCGTGCTGCACAAGATCGGTTTCGTGCATGCGCGCTTCGACTGGATCGTGGATCAGGATTGGGTGATTTACACCATCGTCATCGCGACGGTGTGGCAGGCGTCTGGTCTCGTGATGGCGCTGCTGCTGGCCGGCTTGCGCGGTATCGACGACGAGCTGTGGAAAGCCGCACGTATCGACGGCATTCCGCGTTGGCGCGTGTATGCGAGCATCGTCGTGCCGATGCTCGGGCCTTCTCTGTCCACCGCCTTCGTGCTGCTCTTCGTGATGGTCGTGAAGCTTTACGACGCCGTGGTCGCCATGACGCAAGGCGGGCCCGGCACGGCAAGCGAAGTGCCGGCGAAGTTCATCATGGACTACCTGTTCGGCCGGGCCAACATCGGCCTCGCGTCGGCCGCGTCGATCGTGCTGCTGGCTACGGTGCTGGCGATTCTCGCGCCGTTCTTTTATGCCCGCAGCCGCGCTGCGTTGCGCAAGGAGGTGTGATGAACACGCTCAGTCCGCCACTCAAAGGCGGCACGCCGAGCCGTGCACGTCGACGCCGCCGTTCGTTTACACCCGCACGGCTCGGCGTCTACGCGTTTCTGCTCACCGCCGCGTTGTTCTTCCTATTGCCGTTGTATGTGATGCTCGTCACATCGGTGAAACCGATGAGCGAGATTCGCCTCGGCAATCTGCTCGCTTTCCCCGCGCATTTCACACTCGATGCATGGAGTGCCGCATGGCAATCCGCCTGCACCGGGCTCGATTGCAACGGTATCCAGGTCGGCTTCTGGAATTCGGTGCGTATCGTCGTGCCCAGCACGGTGTTGTCGATCGTGATCGGCGCGGTGAACGGCTATGCGCTGTCGTTCTGGCGGCCGCGTGGGGCAGGGCTGCTGTTCGGCGTATTGCTGATGGGCGCTTTCATTCCCGTGCAGGTGATGGTCTATCCGCTCGTGCGCGTGCTCGCGAGCGTGCATCTGTTCAGTTCGCTGCCGGGTATCGTGGTGATCCACACCATCTTCGGCATGCCAGTGATGACGCTGCTGTTTCGCAACTATTACGCGTCGATTCCGCAGGAGCTGTTCAAGGCGGCGCGCATCGACGGCGGTGGTTTCTGGCGCATCTTTTTGCAACTGATGCTGCCGATGTCCACGCCGATCATTGTCGTCGCGGTCATCATGCAGGTGACAGGCATCTGGAACGACTTCATTCTCGGCCTTGTGTTCGCCGGCACGAAAAACCTGCCGATGACGGTGCAACTGAACAACATCATCAATACGACGACTGGCGAGAGGCTCTATAACGTCAATATGGCGGCGACCATTCTGACCTCCATGGTGCCGCTTGCGGTTTACTTTATTTCGGGCCGCTGGTTTGTGCGCGGCATTGCGTCCGGCGCCGTCAAGGGATAGGGCGATAAAGCATGGCAAACCTGGCTAACCTGGCAAATGCGGCCGATCTGGCTAACCCGGCTGATGCGGCGAATGTCGGGCACGCGGTGGACACCGCGGGCCTGTCGAATCCGGCCAACGTATCGATACGCAATCTGAAGATCCAGCTCGGCGCGAATACGGTGATCGAGAATCTCGATCTCGATGTGCGAGCGGGTGAGTTCGTCGTGTTGCTCGGCCCATCGGGTTGCGGTAAGTCCACCTTACTGCACAGCATCGCGGGCCTGATCGACGTGACCGACGGCAGCATCGAAATTGCGGGCGAAGACATGACCTGGGCCGACCCGAAAGATCGCCGTATCGCGCTGGTGTTCCAGTCGTATGCGTTGTATCCGACCATGAGTGTCGAGCGCAATCTGTCGTTTGCTTTGCGTATCAACGGCACACCGAAGGCGGAGATTGAACGGCGTGTCAAACGGGCGTCCGAGATGCTGCAACTCGGACCGCTGCTCAAGCGCAAGCCCGCGCAACTCTCCGGCGGCCAGCGGCAGCGCGTGGCGATCGGCCGTGCGATCGTGCGAGAGGCCGATGTGTTCCTGTTCGACGAGCCGCTTTCGAATCTCGACGCCAAATTGCGCACCGAATTGCGTCGCGAACTCAAGCAACTGCACCAGCGTCTGGGCGCGACGATGATCTACGTGACCCACGATCAGGTCGAAGCAATGACCCTCGCCACACGGATGGCCGTGATGCGCGGCGGCGTGATCCAGCAGTTCGGCACGCCCGCCGAAGTCTATGCGCGGCCGAACAATCTGTTTGTCGCGACGTTTCTGGGCTCGCCCGCCATGAATGTGCTCAAGGGCACGCTCGAGTCGCGCGATGGCGCGCTACACTTTTGTACAGCGGATTTGCAGCTCGATGTGTCGCATTATCCTTTCAAAAACCTGCCAACGGATCGTCTGTCATGCGTACTCGGCGTACGAGCCGAAGACGTCCACGTGGGGGAAGGCTCAAGCGGTTCAAGCGGTTCAAACTCAAAAATGAGCGAGCGCGCGAACATTTCCCTGATCGAGCCGATGGGCAACCACCGTGTCATCTGGCTCGACTATCATGGAGTGCAAATCGCGTCGATCGACCAGACGAAGACGCCGGTGGCAATAGGGGATGCCGCGACGTTCTCGTTCGATGGCGCACACATTTCGCTGTTCGAGGAAGATGGCGGCGCGCGTCTGTAGTGATGGGATGCAGCGCCGTTGAATACAACAGGCTTGACGGAGAACCGCGTGGCAACACTCAAGGATGTCGCGGCACTGGCCGGCGTCGGCATGTCGACTGCCTCACGGGCCATTTCCGGTAAGGGACCCATTTCAGCCGATGCCGCCGCGCGCGTGAAGGCCGCGATCGAAGCACTGAATTTCCGGCCGTCGTCCATCGGCCGGGCCATGGCAACGCAATCGCTCGGCATGATCGGCATTTTCGTGCCGACTTTCTTCGGCTCCTACTACGGCACGATTCTCAAGCAGACCGACACCGAACTGCGCGCGGTGCGCCGTCACGTGGTGGTGGCGACGGGTTGCGGGGAAGTGTCGCCGCGCGAGCAGGCCATCGAGGCAGTGCGTTTTCTGATCGGCCGTGATTGCGATGGCGTGGTGGTGATCAGCCACGATCTGCACGACGAAGATCTGGACATGCTGCATCGCATGCATCCGAAGATGGTGTTTCTGAATCGCGCGTTCGACCAGTTGCCGGAAGCGTCGTTTTGCGCGGATCATCGGCGCGGCGGTGAACTGGCGGCACGCACGCTGCTCGACTATGGGCATCGGGACATTGCGGTGATTTCCGGGCCGTTCAGCGCCTCGGACAATCACACCCGGCTCGAAGGCTTCTTTGCCGAATTGTCGCGCGAGGGCATTGCGCGCGAGGACGTCACGCTGATCGAATCGGACTTCTCGCCGGAAGGCGGTTACGTCGCCGCGCAGAAGCTGCTCGATTCGGAGCGGCGCTTCACCGGCCTCTTTTGCGCGAACGACACGATGGCGGTGAGCGCGCTGGCGCGTTTCCACCAGGCGGGCATTTCCGTACCGGACGAAGTCTCGGTGATCGGCTACGACGATGACTATTCGGCCGCGTATGCCGCGCCCGGGCTCACCTCGGTGCATATCCCGACGGCGGAGTTGACGCAGAACGCCGTGCGCTGGCTGGTCAATCAGTGCTACCGGACCTCGTGGGAGATCATCCGCGAGTTTCCGGTGAGCGTGACAATGCGGGAATCGGTGGGGCCGGCACCGGGGGCTTCATCGACCAGGATCAAGGCGCCCAGTTGCCGCATCGCGTCGTAGCATCTTCGCGAAGCGGCGCATAGAGGCGCGTAGGGGCTGCTTTGGCCCCGCTTATGTCCCGCTGCGCAGCGACTGCTCGTAGCGCAGGCGCGCTTCTTCGTCGAGGCGCGTGTCTTCGAGTTCCTGCAGCACGGCTTCGAGATCGATCGGCGTGGTGTCCAGTTCAACACGGCCGGTCAATTTGGCATCCACGTGCAAGGCGCCTGCTTCGTACAGCGACCAGATTTCCTTGCCGTAGCTCGTATCGAGCAACGCGGGCGCGAAACGGCCGAAATAGGTAGCGAGGTTGTTCACGTCGCGCTCGAGCATAGCCGGCGCTTCCAGATTGCCGGCGGCATCCACGGCTTGCGGCAAGTCGATGATCACCGGGCCGTCCGCCGCGAGCAGGATGTTGTACTCGGACAGGTCGCCGTGAATCATGCCGGCGCACAGCATGCGCACCACCTGGTTGAGCAGCAGCGCATGCAATTCGAGTGCGCGTGCTTCGGTCATCTCCACATCGTTCAGACGCGGCGCAACGTCGCCGTCCGCATCGGTCACCAATTCCATCAGCAACACGCCGTCGGTGCAGATGAAGGGCTGCGGCACGCGCACGCCGGCGTTGGCGAGCTGGAACAGCGCATCGACTTCCGCGTTCTGCCACGCCTGTTCCTGCACTTCGCGCCCATAGCGGCTGCCTTTTTCCATGGCGCGCTGCTGGCGGCTGTTCTTGACCTTGCGACCCTGCTGATAGGACGCGGCCTGGCGGAAACTGCGCTGTTTGGCGTCCTTATAGACCTTCGCGCAGCGCGTGGACTCGCCGCTGCGGACCACGTAGACGGTGGCTTCCTTGCCGCTCATCAGCTGCGAGATGACTTCGTCGATCAGGCCCTCTTCGACGAGCGGGAGCAGACGTTTAGGTGTTTTCATGCGGCCACCGGAGCGCGGTGGGGGGCGGATCGGTCGGGTGCGGCCGATTGCGAGAGGAGGTGGTGCGGGATTCGGATCATGCCGGATTATAAGGGGTATGGAGACATGTGCCGGAACACGAGCGTCAAGGTGCCGGACGCGACCGGCACACCGCGGACGTATGGTCGCCAGACGAAGACATCACGCCTGAAATACAGACTCCATTCGCTGTATTTCGGGCCGGGACAGATTCAGCGCGGCGGCTTCTTCCCGCCATGTGTCGACGGCGTCTTGAACTTCCGCGACGATGCGGCGCGCGTCTGTGTCGTCGAGTCGATAAAACTCAGCGGTGTCGAAGGCGGTTTCAAGATCCGGCAGGGCGCTCATACCGTCCAGCGTGAGCGCGTGTTCCCGCTTGCTCGGATTTGGATTCATATCGAACGCCGGCGAGAGCCGCCAACCCGAAGGCTCGCGAATGAAGCCGTGATTGCGCAGGTGATCGTCCCGGTTTCCCATGAGTACGTTGAAGACGACTCTTCTGAAGAGTTGAGCGAGATCTTCGTCGATATGACCTTGTGCGCCGTTGTCGGCGAGGTACTCGGCAATGTCCAGGTAGCCTGCTCCCGATTCGCCATCCTGACGTTCGAGCAAGGTCATGGCCGAGGTGTACATGCGCCGGCTGCCTTCACGGCGATCGAATCGTTCGACGCAGAACGTGCCATAACGTGTGCCGACATACTTGAGTTCGGATTGCGGCACCCAGATGCCGGCTTTCCTGGCCAACCGGTGAGCGATGTATTCCCACGCACCGATGTCGTAACGGTCGTCTTTGGCGGGGAATTTGGCGATCCAGAGATCATTGCCCAGGCTCGTGAAGTTCGCTTTTGGGCGAGCGCCGCCGAGCGAGGTGCCAGGGGCGATCAGCATCGCGAGCCACTGCTCGTACTCGGGCAGTTTTTCTATATCGGCTTCTTCAATGCGCAGGCTGATATACGCGAGGGTCGCGAGGTCGGTGACCGGCGGCGCGGCATCGGCGCTGTTGTCGAGAAAATGTCCGTCCACGTCTTGAAACCGCAGCGCGCCGACTCGTGTCAGGTCGTGCACGCCCAGCAGGAAATCGATCTCCTGCAAATTGCGCATAGGCCGGTCTTCGCGATCTGCCGCCACGGCCTCGCGGCGTTCCATCAGCACGCGGCCCCAGCGATCCGGCGCCGAGTCCATGAAAACGCCGAATGCAGCGGATTTCGCAGGCGGATATTGCTCGTCGGTCCATAACTCGAGGCGCGGGTCGAGCATGAATGCGTTACGCCCATCTATCCAGCTCTTTGCATAGGCGAACGATGCCGGCAAGTCTGTGCGCGCAGTCTGGCGATACAAGGTGCCGACCTGCTGCTGGCTGCTCAGTTCGGTTGCGTCGAGAAATACCTTGAATGCATCTCGAGGTTTATTGCTGACCATCAGATTTCTTCGGGTGTTTTTTTGCCGGCTGCCCGGTTTTGACAGGGGCGGCGCCGGGCGTGTTCGTGCGCGGTTTGCGCTGACCCGGCAACTTGAGGTCCTGCAGCTTGCGGCCGAGTTCGTCGTCATGGGCGACGGCGTCCATGTCCTTGTCGAGACCCAACACGCGAAGCGCCCGCATATAGGTGCCGAGCGCAATATTCGGATCGCCTTTCTCGAGGCGGCTCAGCGTGTCGCGCGAAATGCCCAACCTTTCGGCGAACAGAACGGTTGGGAGTTCACGCCGCAGGCGGGCGAGTTTCAGGCGTTCGCCGAGCGCACGCATCTGCTTCTCGACCGACGGAAAGGGACGTTGAAAGGTGCGGGGCATGTCTGATAGATTAGGCAAATATCGAGAATATGTCAAAAGTATCGGACATATTTTCCGAGCCAGAGGTTATGATTGCCTTGATCTGACCCAGAATTTATAATATTTGTACGATATTTAAGGCAATTTTGGTGATTTTGCCTAAAGTATCGTACAAAATAAGAGGCTCAATGATCACCCAACCACTCCAAACCCGCGCAGACGAGACCTTGCGGACCGCATGCTGTGCCGGTGGCGTATCTAATAGTGCCGCTGCTGGCCCGGGCGTTTTACGCGATCAGAACCTGGCCGTCGATCTACACGGTGGAGCTAGTCGAGTTCGTGCTGATCGGCTTGATGATGCTTTGGAGTAGCGGGTTTCGTGCCGATTCTCGCAACGTTCAAACCGGACGTACGGGCGGCGCGGCTCGGGCAGTCGGTCCATCCTGTACCCGATGGGCCGCTGCAGGATGCGTAAACCCTGAATCGCCGTAAGTGCGCAGCACCTCAGAGATGATCACCTGATACCCATCGAGCCAGTTTGCCTGCGCTGCTTTCGCTTCCAGATGCGCGGGGTGTTGCATCAACGCTTGCAATGCCTCGAGCGACGCCCAGTAATACACATTCGACGTCAGTCCTGTCGACGCGTTTTCCCACGACTCTTCGCCGAGATAGCCGGGAATGGCCTTGGCGGCGGTGGCGATGGTCTCGTCGAGCCGGTAGAACCGTTCGTCTAATTGTCGTGTCGCGAAGATGAAAGTTGACGTGTACATGGCGTAACCGGTTTGTAGGTAGGCGAACGTTTGCGCATCATAGCGCACGGTATCGAGCGCTCATTTTTTTGCGTTATTTGCCGCATTTTCAGGGGTATTCTCACGCGCCATCTGCCGCACGGCAGTAACGGTGTTGTAATAGTCCGCAACAGTCTATTGCGTTTTCCCTCATTCATTTCGCACGGCAATCGCTTAAACTTGCCAGTAACAATTTGTTACGGGGTGCGAGATGTTGGCCGTGTTCATCATCGCCTGTCCGATCTGCATCGCCGCGCTGTTCGGTTTCGCGCGGCACGTGGATCCGCTGACAGGGCAGTTCAGGCGTTAGACCCAAAATGGAGCAGTTTCGGCAGAGGTGTTCAAGCCATTACTGGTTTTAACCACTTTCTATAGCCGATCAAAGCCTCAACCCTTGCCTTGACGTGCCGAGTCACGGCACGATGCGCGATAACCTAAGTTTGGGGCACTATCGCGTATGCGGGATTTTCTGGCAAACATCATTACGCGCCTTGGCGTTTTGAAGGGCGTGCTTCCTTTGAGCCGTGCCGCGGCGGCGCGCGATGCGCTGGCCGGCGTGCAGCTTGCGTCGATGGATATTCCGCAAGTGCTCGGCTATGCGCGCATTGCCGGCATGCCGGCCGTTACCGGTCTTTACACGGTCTTTCTGCCGCTTATTGCGTTTGCGTTCTTCGGCGCCTCGCGGCACCTCGTCGTGGCTGCCGACTCCGCCACCGCCACCATTTTCGCGAGCCGCCTTTCGACCATGGCGCCGGCTTCGAGTGTGGAATATGCGGCGCTTGCCGGAATGGTCGCCTTGCTCACTGCCGCGCTTCTGCTCATTGCGCGGATCTTCAAGCTTGGTTTTCTCGCTGATTTTCTCTCGCGCACGGTGCTGGTCGGCTTCTTGGCCGGCGTTGGCGTGCAGGTCGGCATCGCCATGCTGGGCGACATGTTCGGCGTCCCTGGACATGCCGCGAACAGCGTTGGCCAACTCGCGCTCGTGGTGCGCGAGGCGGCGCAGATCAATCTGCCGACGCTCGCCATTTCTGCGCTGGTCGTGGTTTCCATTCTGGTTTTCAAGCGCTTTTTGCCACGCCTGCCGGTGCCCTTGATCGCGGTGGTGGCGGGCATTGCCGCAAGTGATATCTACGGTTTCGCTGCCCACGGCATTTCAGTGTTGGGGCCGGTGGCAGGGGGATTGCCGCCGCTGCGCATGCCCTCGGTCACGTGGCAGCAATTACTCGATCTGCTGCCGGTTGCCGCCTCGTGCTTCGTGATGATCGTCGCGCAAAGCGCCGCAGCGAGCCGCGTATTTGCGGAGCGCTATCACGAGACTGTCGATACCAATGCCGACCTCTTGGGTATTGCCGCCGCCAACGCCGCCGCGGCGTTTTCCGGCGCCTTCGTGGTGAACGGCAGTCCGACGCAAACCGCGATGGCCGATCGCGCCGGCACGCGCAGCCAGTTCGCGCAGGTCGTATTCGCGGTGGTGGTGGTCGTGGTGCTGCTGTTTTTCAGCCGTTATTTGCAGTACCTGCCGCACTGCATTCTGGCCAGCATCGTGTTTACGATCGCCATTGGCCTCATCAATCTGCAGACGCTGTTTTCGATTCGCCGCGAAAGCCCCGGTGAATTCACGCTGGCGGTGTTTACCGCCGCGGCGGTGGTGCTGATCGGTGTCGAGCACGGCATTCTGGTGGCGGTGGCCTTATCGCTGCTGCGGCATGTGCGGCATAGCTACCGGCCGCACACCATGGTCCTCGTGCCCGGCGAAGGCGGCATCTGGGTGCCGGTGCCGGCCGCGCCCGGGCTCGAGACCGCGCCGGGGCTGATCGTCTATCGCTTTGGCTCCGACCTGTTCTACGCGAACGACCACTTTTTCATCGACGATGCCCGCCGCCTGATCGACCACGCGCCGAGCCCGGTGCGCTGGTTCGTGATCGATTCCGGCGCGATCACCGACCTCGACTATTCGGCGGCGCGTTCGGTCGGCGAGTTGTGCGAGGCGCTAAAACGTAGCGGCGTCGAAGTGATTTTTGCGCGCGTGAATCAGTATCTGCGCTCGGATATGGACCGGCATGGCATCACGCCAACCGTCGGCGCAACCTGCATTTTCAGCACCTTGCATGACGCGCTGCGCATGGCAGGCGTGGAGCAGCCGGGTACGCAGGTCAAAGTCGCGTCGTAAACGTCGTTCTGGTTTGTTTTGCAAGACGTGGTGGATTGCTTCAGGTCTGCGGCTCTTCATCGGCAAAGAAGTAGCCGATAAAGAAGCACGCGCCCGCAACCAGCGCGCCAAGCACGGCCACCGTATAGGCGAGCGCCGTACCGTGCCAAAGACTGTCGAACCATTGATGAATCTGCGCCATCACCACGGCCGCGTTGCCGCCGATGCGCTGCAATTCGATCTGATAGCGCGGGTCTGCGATGCTGTACATCGAGACGGCGCTGTCTGGCGCCGGCGCCATGGCATAGATGATCACCGCGGCGATCAGACCGGCGAGCAGCACGACGACGCCCGCCAGATAAAGCCGCTTTTGCAATGGCGAGCGCTTCGCCGCCGGATTCAGGTCATTGCCACCGCTCATCGTGTTCGCTTACCCGCTCGTGTCATCAGGGTGACAGTATCGCAGAGCGGGCGCACCCCGAAGGTGCGGCTAGCTTTTCGAAGTCAGCAGCTTGATCCCCGCAATGCCGAACATGATCGCGAGCGACCCGTCCAGCCAGCGACGGATCGCGACGTAGATGCGCCGTGCGGACGCAGTTGAAAACAGCACCGCGTAGCTGCTGAACACGGATACGCCGATCACCATGCAGCCGAGCACCACCGGCGCAGTGTGCGACGTGCCGCCTGCTGGTGACATTGCCAGCGAAACGATCGAGAGCCACACCAGAATCGCTTTCGGATTGGTGAGATGCAGCAACAGGCCGCGCAGATAGAGCCGTTTGAGCGGTTCGCCTTCGCGTGCGGTATTCGTAGGCAGCTTTTCCGCGCTGAATGCCGAGCGCGCGGATTTGAAGCCAAGCCACAGCAGATAAAGTCCGCCGGCAATCTTGATCGCCACCAGGCATTCCGAGTAAGTGGCGAGTACCGCCGACAAACCCAGCGACGCCAGCAACGCCCAGAAGAATGAACCGGACACCACGCCGAGCGCGAAGGTGAGCGCGGATTTTCTGCCGGCGCTCATCGCCAGCGACATGATCGCGAGATTGCTCGGCCCCGGACTCGCCGTGCCGACGAAGTAGGCGCTGTAGGCGATCAGGACATCGGCGGTGAGGAAGGAGCTGGCGGTCATGGGCGTGTGAACCTCGGCGAGGGCGAACTGCGCCGCTCGTTGCGGCACGGGGGAATCGCATGGATCGATGCGCGAACAACCATTTTGCTTGCCCGTGTGCGAATCTCACAGATACAGTTGATCTCACGTGCGGCTGCACAATCGGGCGTTTGTGGGGCAACGCGGGGCTCCTCTGGCGGGCCACGTGCCGAGTCCGGCTGTATTCGGAATCAACGCCGTTCGCTGAGCATCGTCGATTTATCGATTTTGGTGTTGGTCAGATCAAATATATATCGTTTTTCACCATTTTTAATCATGGTTAAAATCTGGCCCATGCGTGCGCTTTTCCGGGCCGCTTCATTGACCGATGCACGAACCCCCTTTACCTTCAGCGAGTTTCCCCACCATGAGCGTTGCCGACACCGTTTTGCCGCCGTTCCATCTGGCGTTTCCCGTGCATAGCCTCGCCGCGGCCCGCGAGTTCTATGGCGAGCTGCTCGGCTGTCCGGAGGGGCGCAGCTCCCCGGAATGGATCGATTTCAACTTCTATGGACATCAGATCGTCGCGCACCTCGCACCAGAGGAAATCGGCCACCGTCACACTAGCAAGGTCGACGGCGACGCGGTGCCGGTGCGCCACTTCGGCGCGGTGCTCTCGATGGCGCAATGGCAGGCCGCCGCGGACAAGCTGCAACAGGCCGGCATCGACTTCATCATCGAACCGCACGTGCGCTTCAAGGGCGAGGTCGGCGAACAGGCGACGATGTTCTTCCTCGATCCGTCGGGCAACGCGCTGGAATTCAAGGCGTTTGCCGATATGTCGTCGTTGTTTGCGAAGTGAAGTGATGTAGGTGCGAGGGCGCCGGCTGCACGCGCCGGCGCTTCGAAACGAAAAGGCCGGTCAGCAATCATGTTGACCGGCCTTTTTTGCCTGACGCTAAAGCTCGGCGATTCACCGGCCGCGCCGGAATGAATCCCAGAATCGGCGCTAGAGCGTAAGGTATTTGCTTTCCATAACTTATTCTGAAGGCATGTCTCACGGCAGTTCGACGAGACATGCCTTTAGCAATACCCTTAAAAGAGCTTATCTACATCTCATCAAACGTTTGCGCCGCATGAACCCGCATGCGTTTGAAGCGCCACCTATCCTTACATTAGCCTTCCTGACAATCTGGCCATTTTGGCGCCATGCAGGCGTTGGTACTATGGATCTAGCATAGGTACGGATTCACCCATCCCCTCCCATTCCTTACCTGCATTCTCTCGGGCGCGTTTCATGTGGATCGTCAACGTTGCGCTTAAGCGGCCATACACGTTCATCGTGATGGCCATTCTGATCTTGCTGGCGACGCCATTTGTGCTGTTGACCACGCCGGTCGACGTGCTGCCGGAGATCAATATTCCGGTGGTCAGCATCATCTGGAATTACACGGGGTTGTCGGCCGAAGACATGGCCAACCGCATCACGTCCGTCAACGAGCGCAGCCTGACCACCACGGTCAACGACATCGAGCACATTGAATCGCAGTCGCTCGCGGGCATCACGATTCTCAAGGTGTTCCTGCAGCCGAACGCGAACATCCAGACCGCGATCGCGCAAACCGTGGCTGTGGAACAGGCGCAGCTCAAGCAGATGCCGCCAGGCGCGACGCCGCCGCTGGTGATCAGTTATTCGGCTTCCAGCATTCCGGTGATCCAGCTCGGTTTGTCGAGCCCGAAGCTCTCCGAGCAGGCGCTCAACGACACGGCACTGAACTTCCTGCGCCCGCAACTGGTGACGATTCCGGGCGCGGCCGTACCGTACCCGTACGGCGGCAAATCACGTCTGATCTCGGTCGACCTCGACACGCGCGCCTTGCTCGCAAAGGGCCTGACGCCCTCGGATGTGGTCAGCGCATTCAACGCGCAAAACCTGATTCTGCCGACCGGTACGGCCAAGATCGGGCCGAAGGAATACACGATCAATATGAACGGCTCGCCCGCCACGGTGGAAGGGCTCAACGACATTCCGGTGCGCACGCTCAATGGCGCGACGACGTACCTGCGGGAAGTCGCTCACGTGCGTGACGGTTTCTCGCCGCAGACCAATATCGTGCGGCAGGATGGACACCGTGGCGTACTGATGTCGGTGCTGAAGAACGGTAGCGCCTCGACGCTTTCGATCGTCAATACGCTGCAAGGCATTCTGCCGGCGGCGCGCGCCGCGTTGCCGCCGGACCTGAACATCACGGCCCTGTTCGATCAGTCTGTGTTCGTGAAAGCGGCGGTGCAGGGCGTGGTGCGTGAGGCGCTGGTTGCCGCGGCGTTGACGGCCGCGATGATCCTGCTGTTCCTCGGCAATTGGCGCAGCACCTGCATCATCGCGATTTCGATTCCGCTGTCGATTCTGTCCTCGCTGATCGCCCTGCACGCGCTCGGGCAAACCATCAACATCATGACGCTGGGCGGCCTGGCGCTCGCGGTCGGGATTCTGGTCGACGATGCGACGGTGACGATCGAGAACATCGAACGGCACCTGCATATGGGCACGAATCTGCACGATGCGATTCTCGACGGTGCAGGCGAAATCGCGATCCCGGCGCTCGTCTCGACGCTGTGTATCTGTATCGTGTTCGTGCCGATGTTCTTCCTGACCGGCGTCGCGCGTTATCTGTTCGTGCCCCTTGCCGAAGCGGTGGTGTTCGCGATGCTCGCCTCGTACGTTTTGTCGCGTACGCTGGTGCCGACGCTGGCCATGCTGCTGATGGGCCATGCGCACAAGCCCAAGGCCGATGCCCGGCCGAGCGTGTTTCGGCGCATCTACCTGCGTTTCGATCACGGCTTCGAGCGCATGCGGTCCACCTACATCGTGATTCTCAGCAGCGTGCTGGTGCGGCGCGGCATGTTCGGCAGCCTGTTCCTCGGCTTCTGCGTGGTGTCGATGGGTCTGGTTTTCGTGCTCGGTGAAGACTTCTTTCCGAGCGTCGACGCCGGCGACATTCGTCTCCACATGCGTGCGCCGACCGGTACCCGCATCGAGGAAACCGCGCGTCTCGCGGACGAAGTCGAGAAGGTGATCCGCGAGGTCGTGCCGGCCGACGAACTCGGCACGATCCTCGATAACCTCGGTTTGCCGTATAGCGGTATCAATCTTTCGTATAGCAACGCGGGCACGATCGGCACGCTCGACGGCGAAATTCAGGTGGCCCTGAAAGAAGACCACCACCCGACGCAAATCTACATGGACAAACTGCGCGCGATCCTGCCGCAGCGTTTTCCGGGCGTCGAGTTCTTCTTTCAACCGGCCGACATCGTCACGCAGATTCTCAACTTCGGCTTGCCCGCCGCCGTGGACGTGCAGATTTCCGGCGCGGATCAGCAGGGCAACTTCGACGTTGCGCGCAAGCTGCTGAAACAGGTGCGGATGATTCCCGGCACCGTCGACACCCACATCCAGCAAAAACTGGACGAACCGGCGATCAATCTTCAGATGGATCGCACGCGCCTGCAACAACTCAATCTGAGCGCAAGCAATGTGGCGCAAAATGTATTGATTTCCTTGTCGGGCAGTTCGCAGACTTCGCCGGGTTTCTGGTTCAACAACAAGAACGGTGTCGAATACAGCGTCGCGGTGCAGACGCCGCAGTATCAGATCTCGTCGATCGATGAGTTGTTGCGCACGCCCGTTTCGGCCTCGGCCAACGGTCCGACGCAACTGCTCGGCAACCTGGTGCGCGTCTCGCCGCAGAATCAGTTCGCGGAAGTCACGCACTACAACATCAGGCCGGTGATCGACCTGTACGTGAGCGTCGAAAAGCGCGACCTGGGCAGCGTGGCCACGCAGGTCGACAAGCTGGTGAACAACGTGCGGGCCTCGTTGCCGCGCGGTAGCCAGATCACCTTGCGCGGGCAGGTGCAGACCATGCGCAGTTCGTTCTTCGGTCTCGGGATCGGCGTGGCGATGGCCATTGTGCTGGTGTACCTGCTGATCGTGGTGAATTTCCAGTCGTGGGTCGATCCGCTGATCATTATTAGCGCGTTACCCGCGGCACTGGCGGGCATCGTCTGGATGCTGTTCCTGACCGGTACGCACTTGAGCGTGCCCGCCTTGACGGGGGCGATCATGACGATGGGCGTCGCAACCGCCAACAGTATTTTGATGGTGTCGTTCGCGCGCCAGCGGCTCTCTTCCGGGGCGCCGCCGCTCACCGCCGCGCTCGAAGCCGGTGCTAGCCGGATCAGGCCGGTGCTGATGACGGCGTTCGCGATGATCATCGGCATGATTCCGATGGCGCTGGGGCTCGGCGAGGGCGCTGAGCAGAACGCGCCGCTCGGCCGCGCGGTGATCGGTGGCTTGCTATTCGCCACCGTGTCTACGCTGTTTTTTGTGCCACTGGTGTTCGCAGGTATTCATACCCGCCTCGCGCGGCGCCATCGCGACGATGACGACACGGATACCACGGGCGGCCACGGTAACGACGGCCCCGCGCCTGACCACGGCGGCGCAGGCAAGCCCGCGTAACGTTCAATGTAAATGACGGCTGACTGAGATGGCTGACTGAGATGACCGAAAAAACCCATGCATCGCTGGCGATTCCCGCGCGAGAGACCGAAGGCGGCCACGCCTTGCCCCCGCGCAATCGCGAATGGAAGCGCGCCAAAATCGCCATCTGGATCGTGCTGGCGCTGCTCGCCGTGGGCGCGTTGCGCACCGTGATCGCGAATGTTCTGCAAAGCCGCTCGGTCGCCGAGACGACGAAGCAGAACGCCACGCAGTATGTGAACGTGGTCAGTCCGACGCAAACCGAGGGCGGTGGCAACACCTTGTTGCCGGGCACGTTGCGCGGCTTTGTGGAATCGCCGATCTATGCGCGTTCCACCGGTTATCTGCTGCACTGGTACGCCGATATCGGCACGCGCGTGAAGCAGGGGCAACTGCTCGCCGATCTGGATACGCCCGAGATCGATCAGGAACTCGCCCAGGCGCTGGCGCAGCGCGCGCAAACCAGTTCGAGTCTCGGCCTCGCCAAAAGCTCGATGGAACGCTGGCAGCAACTGCGTCAACGCGATGCGGTTTCGCAGCAGGAACTCGACGAACGGACCAGCACCTACTCGCAGGACCTGGCCAATCTCGCTGCCGCCGATGCCAACGTGAAACGCCTGCAGCAACTCGAATCGTTCAAGCGCATCGTCGCGCCATTTGCGGGCGTGGTCACGCAGCGCAATGTGGATGTCGGCGATCTGATCGACGCGGGCAGCGGCACGAGTCGTGCATTGTTCGCGCTGGCGCAATCGGACCCGTTGCGGGTCTATGTGCAACTGCCGCAGGCGTACGCGCAAAACGTGTCGGTCGGGCAGAAGGTGGTGGTGACGCAGGCTGAATTGCCGGGGCAGCAGTTTCACGGCACGATCACGCACATCTCCGGCGCGATCGACGTGCCGACCCGTTCGTTGCAAGTCGAAGTGACCTTGCCGAATCCTGACGACAAGCTGCGGCCGGGCGCGTATGTGCAGGTAGCCGTGCCGGCGGCGGCGCATGCGCAACTGATGGTGCCGGGCAATGCCTTGCTGTTCCGCGCAGAAGGTCCGCGGGTCGCGGTGGTCGATGCGAACGGCACTGTGGCCTTGCACAAGGTCGTGATCGCGCAGGACCTGGGACAGTCGCTCGAAATCGAAAGCGGGATCGAGGCGAACGACAAGGTCATCATCAACCCGAGCGATTCGATCGCGGACGGCGATCATGTGCTGATCACGCAGCCGAAGAAAAACGGCAAGGGGGCGTCGTGATCGCGAAGCAGGCGAGCGCTTATCGGGCACTGACATCGCGAGCGACACGAACGGCGCTGGCGGTCACCGCGAGTGCGGCCTTGCTGGCTGCATGCACAGTCGGCCCGGACTATCAGCGGCCGCAAGCCGAGGTGCCGTCAACCTGGCAAACCGATTCGTACTGGCGCGTCGCGGCGCCTTCGCATGCGCCGATCTCGTTGGACTGGTGGAGCGCCTTCGACGATCAGACGCTCGGGACGCTGGAAACGCAGGCGCTCGCGCAGAATCAGACATTGGCCGCGGCGAGCGCACATTACGCGCAGGCCAAAGCGACGCTGGCGAACACCCGTGCGCAGCAGATTCCTGAAGTCGATCTCGGAGCGTCCGGGTCGCGCTTCAGAATTTCGCAGGATCGCCCGCTGACCAATTACAACACGCCGACCACGTCGACAGTACAGAACAATCTGCAACTTGGCCCGACGATCAACTACGACACCGATCTATTCGGCCGGATACGTCGTGAAGTGGAGGGCGCCGCGGCCTCCGCGCAGCAATCGGCCGACGACCTCGCCAACGCACGGCTCGTCCTCACCACTGATCTCGCCACCGACTATTTCTCGCTGCGTGAACTCGACGCCGAGATCGACGTGCTGAATCAATCGGTAAAACTGCAGCAGAAGGCGCTCGATTACGTCACGACCGAGCACGATCTCGGCTCGGTGTCCGGGCTCGACGTGTTGCAGCAGAAGTCGCTGCTCGATTCGACGCGCGTGCAGGCGCAACTCCTGCTGAATCAGCGCGCGCAGTTTGAACATGCAATTGCCGCCCTGGTCGGCGTGCCCGCGCCGCAGTTCTCGATCGAGCCCAAAGTGCTCGCGACGCAGGTGCCGGCGATTCCGCTCGGTTTGCCGAGCGACGTTTTGCAACGCCGTCCGGATATCGCCTCGGCGGAGCGCGCGATGGCCGCGGCGAATGCGCAGATCGGCGTCGCCAAGGCGGCGTTCTTTCCGAGCCTGACGCTGACGCCGAGCATTGGCTGGGAAAGCACGCAGTTCGCGAGCCTGTTTAGCGCGCCGACGCTGATGTGGACGCTCGGCGCGGCCGTGGGCCAGGTGCTGTTCGACGGCGGCCGCCGTGCGGCGAACGTGCAATTTGCGAGCGAAGGCTACAAGGCCACCGAGGCGAACTACCGCCAAACCGTGCTCAACGCATTCCAGCAGGTGCAGGACGGCATCACCGGCCTCTCCGTTCTGGATGGCGCGTCGAAGCAGTCGCGTGAGGCGGTGACCGATGCACAGCATCTTCTGGCGCTCGCCAACGATCGTTATTCGGGCGGCCTGGTCGCTTACCTCGACGTCATCACCGCGCAGCAGTCGCTGCTGACCAGCGAGCGTCAGGACGTGCAGATTCACGGCCAGCAGATGACCCTCTCGGTTTCGCTGGTAAAGGCGCTAGGCGGCGGCTGGGATGCCGCGGACATAGCGGGCGCGCAGCCGCCCGGCAATCCAACGAAGGAGGCGATGGCTCCCGCGAAGTGAGCCGCCCGACAATGACACGGCCAGACAGGAAAGAGGAAAAACGAGGCGTTTCGTATAATGCACATACAAGGGGACGCGCATGAAATTGCTGATCGTTGAAGACGAGCATAAGGTGGTGGACTACCTGCGCTCCGGTTTGACAGAGCAGGGCTGGGTTGTCGACGTGGCGCTCGACGGCGAGGAAGGCATGCACCTGGCCACCGAATTCGATTACGACGTGATCGTCCTCGATGTCATGCTGCCCAAACGCGACGGCTTCAGCGTGCTGAAGGCGCTGCGCATGCGCAAGTCGACGCCGGTCATCATGCTGACCGCCCGCGATCACGTGAACGATCGCGTGCGTGGTCTGCGCGAAGGCGCCGACGACTACCTCACCAAACCCTTTTCCTTTCTCGAACTGGTCGAGCGGCTGCATGCGCTGGCGCGCCGCACGCGTTCGCAGGAATCTACGCTGATTTCCGTCGGCGATCTGTTCGTTGATCTGATCGGCCGGCGCGCCACCCGCGACGGCATACGCCTCGATCTGACCGCGAAGGAATTCCAGTTGCTGAGCGTACTGGCGCGCCGGCAAGGCGACATCCTCTCGAAGACCGCCATCACCGAACTCGTGTGGGACGTCAACTTCGATAGCCATACGAACGTGGTCGAGACCGCGATCAAACGATTGCGCGCCAAGCTCGACGGCCCGTTTTCCTCGAAGCTGCTGCACACCGTGCGCGGCATGGGCTACGTGCTCGAGGTGCGTGAAGAGGCAGAGCAATCATGAACCGTTCAATCGCGCGCCGCCTTGCGTTGATGTTCGCACTCGTGGCGCTACTGGTGTTCACGCTGATCGGCACCGGGCTGTTTCTGGTGCTGCGCACGCAACTCGAACACCATTTGCGCGAATCGCTCGACGATCGTACCGAGATCGCGCGCATCATCGTCTATCACGCGGTGACGCCGGAGAAGTGGCGCATGGCGCGCGAAAAACTCACGGACATGATGCCCCACGACGGCAGCACCGTGTACGCGGTGTCGAGTACCGATCCGTATTTTCACTATGGCAAGCCCATCGAGGGGCCCGTGGTGTCGAGCTGGCCGGGTGGCTACGCGAGGGTATCGCCCGTCGGCGGCGGTGCGGACATGTTGACCATCACTGTGACGATACCGGCTTACGGGGCTCGCCCACCTGTGCAATTGCAGGTCGCCGCCAGTTGTTCGCCGAATACCCGCACAATGCGCGTGTTCGGGGCGGCGCTCGCCGCGCTGTCCGCGTTGGGCAGTCTCGCCGTGCTGCTGCTGAGTTACTCGGTCGCGCGGCTCGGTCTTGCGCCGTTGACGCGCCTGACGAGAGAAGCGTCCGCGGTGAGTCCGAATAACCGCTCACAGCGTCTGAATACGGCCTCGCTGCCGCTCGAATTGAGCGATCTGGCCAACTCGTTCAACGGCGCGCTCGAACGTCTGGACGGCGCATACGGCCGCCTCGAATCGTTCAACGCGGACGTCGCCCATGAATTGCGCACACCGGTGACGATTCTGATCGGCCAGACCGAAGTGGCGTTGACACGCAACCGCTCGGTCGACGATTTGCGCCATACGCTGCAATCGAATCTCGAAGAGTTCGAACGCATGCGTGCGATTATCAACGACATGCTGTTCCTCGCTCGCGCCGACCAGGGCGAACGCGCGACGGGCCTCGTCGAGGTGTCGCTGGCCGCGGAAGTTGCGCATACGCTGGAGTTTCTCGAGATACCGCTGGAAGAAGCACGCGTGCATGCGCAGTTGCGCGGCGATGCGGTGGCGCGTGTGAACCGCTCGCTGTTTGGCCGCGCCTGCACGAATCTGCTGATGAACGCGATCCAGCACTGCGCGCCGGGCGCGGCGATTACGGTGACGATCCTGGAAGTAGCGGATCAGTTGCGCGTGGCGGTGGCCAACCCGGGCGAGCCGATCGAGCCGGCCGTGCTCGAACATCTGTTCGACCGGTTCTATCGCGCGGAAGTGTCTCGTACCAATAGCCGCGAAAACCACGGCCTGGGTCTTGCGATCGTGAAGGCGATTGCCGAGATGCATCGCGGCACGGTGTCGGTGGAAAGCGCGAACGGCGTTAACACGTTTGCGTTTTCGATTGCGGCGTCGAGTATGGAAGCCAGTTTGCCGGCGGCGCGTGTGAATGCCGGTGTCCCGGCGGAAGCAGCAGGTTAATCTTTGCTGGTAAAAGGCAAGTCGGCCTGAACCGGCACGCGCCGCTTTGCCGGTTGCGCGTTGGCCGGTGTCAATGCGCTCACACGCACGCCCAGCAGCCGCAGCTTGCGCTTTAATTCCACCCGTCTCAGACATTCCGTTGCGGCGCGCCGGATCTCGGTGGCGTCGGCGGTTGGTTCGTCGAGCGTCAGATCGCGCGTGACTGTGCGGAAGTCGTCGTAGCGCAGTTTGATGCCCACGGTGCGCCCCACATAGCCCTTCCTCACCAGGTCTTCCGCGACCCGCACACACAAGCTGGTAAACGAACTGGAAAGGGCCGGACGATCGTGACGTGGATGCAGATCGCGTTCGAAGGTCGTCTCGCGGCTCATCGACTTGGGTTCCGACTCGACCACGACCGGCCGCTCGTCGTAGCCTTGCGCGACCTGCATGAGCCAGGCCGAGTAGCTGCGTCCGAAGTTGTCCTGCAACAAACCCGCGTCCGCCGCTGCCAGATCCCCGACCGTGGCGAGGCCGAGCGAGGTGAGTTTTTCCGCGGCCTTCGGCCCGATTCCATTGACCTTGCGCACCGGTAACGGCCAGACGCGCAACGGCACATCCGCAGGCGTGAGGATCGTGAGGCCGTCGGGTTTGTCGAGTTCGGAGCCGATCTTCGCCAGTAGCTTGTTCGGCGCCACGCAAATGGAGCAGGTGAGACCGGTCGCCTGATTGACGGCCTGCTTGATGCGCGCGGCGATCTCGCGCGGCTCGCCCGGCAACTCGGTGAGGTCGATATAGATTTCGTCAATGCCGCGGTCTTCGATCCGATCGGTGAAGGTGGCGACCGCCTGTTTGAAGAGACGCGAGTAGTGGCGATACGACTCGAAATCGGTGGGCAGCAGGATCGCATCGGGAGCGAGCACGGCGGCTTTCATCATGCCCATCGCGGAGAACACGCCGAGCGCGCGGGCTTCGTAAGTGGAAGTGGTCACCACGCCGCGGCCCGCGTAATCGCGCAGTTTCGCAAAGCGAAGGCTGCCGTCTTCAAGCTTTTGCGGCACGGCATTGCGGCCGCCGCCGATCACCACCGCCTTGCCGCGCAGTTGCGGATAGCGCAGGAGTTCAACGGACGCGTAGAACGCGTCCATGTCCAGGTGCGCGATGTGGCGGCTTGCAGAACTCATGGCTGGCGGAAACGGGTGACGGTGCGGGCAGCGAGCATAGCAGTCGATGCATGTGCCGTGCTGCCCGATCGTACGACTTGCTGCGTCGGGCGTCAGGACGTGCGAGCCATGATGCGCTGCACGCCGGACGCCAAACCGTAATAGTACCTTGCTCCGCCGGGGCAAGGTGCCGTGCTTGAAGCGTTAGCCGCAAGCCGGCTTGGCTTTTTTGCAGGCGTCCGCAAGCTGGGGCGGCGGGTCTTTCTTGAACACCGTCTTATACGACTCGAGCACGTTCGACTGAACCACCGGCAGGGACTGCACGCCGATCCATGCCGGCGGCGTCTGGCCGATCAGCGCCTTCATCATCGCCATGGCTTCGGCCACGCCTTGATCGTACGGACGTTGCGAGCCGGTTGCCTTGAGCGGTCCGCCCTTGGCGATCTCGATGGCGGACTGAAGGCCCAGGTCGACCGTCGTGACGGGAATGTTCACGCCTTGCGCGCGCATTGACGTCAGTGTGTCGAGCGCCGGTTGATCCCAAACGGCGAACAGCCCCTTCACGTCCGGATTGCCGGTGAGGAAGTCGCCCGCGATCTGGCCCACTTTCGACGGGTCCGTAAACGCGACCTGTTTGACCTTGATGTCCGGACGATTCTTCTTGATCCAGTCGTTGACGGCCTTGGTGCGTTCCGTCGTGCTGAAGTAATCGACGCCGAAGTTCACGAGCCCGATCGTCGCGCCCTGCGGGACGCACGAGGCGAGCACTTTCGCGGCGATCTGGCCGTTGCCTTCGCTGTCGGCGGAAATCATCGCTGCGTATTGTTCAGGATGCTTGAGGCCAGTTGGCACGTTGTCCATGAACACGAGTTTGATCCCGGCCTCGGACACTTTCTTGTAGGTGGCGGCCGTGGCCGTGCCGTCGACCGGAATGGAGATGATGCCGTCCGGGTGGCGCTGAATGGTGTTCTCGATGTCCGCAATCTGCTTGTCGACCTGGTATTCCGCCGAAGCCGTGCCGATTACTTCCACGCCGTATTTTTTGAGCGTGTCCGTGATGCCTTGCACCTGCAGTTGCGACCAGTCGAGATTCATGGTCTGCATCGAAATGCCGACCTTGAATTTGCCGGCCTTGATTTTGGCGATGTCGGCGTCGCTCAGCTTCACGGCATCCACTGAGGCCGCTTTTTCGCCGTTCGGCCCTTGCCCGACGATCGTCTTCGGTCCGATCGAACCGGCCGGCAAGCTGGTCACGCATTGCGCGTAGGCTCCCGATGAAGCCAGCGCCAGGACGGCCGCCGCCGCCATGAGAGTGGGTAGAACACTTCCTGAGCCACGACGATGTTTCATGATTCTTCTCCGTTGGTCTTCATGTTTGTGTTACGTCTCCTGCCATTCACGAACAACGCGGGCACGTGACATCTCGCGTGATCGACGTGCTTTCCTCATTTCCCTGGTTACTTCCTGAATCACTTCCTGGTAAACGCCACAGCCGCGACGATAATCGCACCCTTGATCACCAACTGCAGCGACGAACTGACGCCGAGCAGCACCAGCCCGTTATTGAGCGTGCCGATGATGAGGCTGCCGAGCAGCGTGCCGAGCACGAAGCCGCGACCACCGAACAGACTGCAACCGCCGAGCGTTACAGAAGCAATCACATCGAGCTCGAGCCCTTGCACGACATCGGGCCGCGCCGCATGCGAGCGTGCAGCGAGCACGAGCGCCGCGAGCCCGGCCAGCGCGCCGGTGAGAATGAAGGCGAGGGTGGTCACGCGTCGCGTGTTGATGCCGGAGTAGAGCGCCGCAGTCGGATTGCCGCCGGCCGCATAGATCTGCCGGCCGAACACGCTGTAGTGCAGCAGCAGGATGCCGGCGATCACGGTCAGCACCGTCCAGATGATCGGCACCGGCACACCGGCAATATCGCCCTCGCCGAAGATCGAGATGAACGAGTCGTTGGTGATGATCTCGGGCCGGGTTGTCGTCACCATCAGCGCGAGTCCGCGTGCCGCGCTCAAGGTGCCGAGCGTCACGAGAAACGATGGAATGTTCAGCCGCGTGGTGACGACGCCATTGATCGCGCCGACGATTGCGCCGGTGCCGATGCCGGCAATCGCGCCGATGATCCAGCTGTCGCCGACATGCGACATGGCGAGCGCCGCGGACATGCCCGAGAGCGCCAAGGTCGAGCCCACTGACAGATCGATCTGCCGCGCAATGATCACGAAGGTCATGCCGATTGCGACGATCGAGACCAGTGCGGTCTGCCGGCCGATATTCAGGAAGTTGTCGATGGAGAGAAACCACGGCGAGGCAAAGCTGAACACCACCAGCAGGATCGCGAACGCGCCGTAGAGTGCATAGGGCCGGTCGCCTTGCAAGAGGAGTTGCGCGAGGCGCCGCATACGGCTCTTCTGCGGTGGCGATGCCTGCCGTTTAGCCGTCAGCGGCGAGACAGAGTCGTTCATATTGCGTGCTCAAAGGACGTCCCCTCGGGGGACTCGATGGAAGAACGGGACAGTTGAATCAGGTGATGAAGCGCTTCGGCGTTGGCGAGTTCGGCGCGCTCGACGGTCTTGACGATCGAGCCGTCCGCGACGATCGAAATCCGGCCGCACAGGCGCAACAGTTCATCGAGGTCCGAGGACACGACGAGCACGGCCGTGCCCGCTCGCGCGGCGTCATGCACTACGCCGTAGATCTCCTCGCGTGCGCCGACGTCGACGCCGACAGTCGGTTCGTCGAGCAATAGAAGCGTGGGGCGCGGATGGTTCCACTTCGCGAAGACCACTTTCTGCTGGTTGCCGCCGGATAAAAACTTGACCGCGGTCGAGGAGCCGGGCGCCTTGACTGCCAGCTCTTTCATCGAGCGCTTCGCCTGGTTGACGGCCGCCTGGCTGCGCAACCATCCCCAGCGAGAAAATTGCGGCAACCGCGGCAAGGTCAGGTTGCGTTCGATCGAATGATCGAGAACAAGCCCTTCAAGATGACGATCTTCGGGCACCAGCGCTATGCCGAGCTGGATGGCCTCGGCGGGTGTGATACGAGAGCGCGATTGACCGCCGATCTCGATGGCGCCCGCTTCGATTCTGCGAATGCCAAAGATGGTTTGCAGAATTTCCGTGCGCCCACTGCCGATCAATCCCGCAAGGCCATGGATCTCGCCAGGACGAATCGTGAGGTCGACGTCGTGAAGCCTGTCATTGCTCACGTTCGACAATTTGAGAACGGGTACAGCGGCGGCATTGGAGGTGTCCGATGTTTGCGGTCCAACGGCTGATTCATCCTCGGCAGCGCCGACAGCCGTCCTCTCCCGCGCCTGCAACGCGGCATGGCCGGGACCGACGATCGCCGCGACCAGCTGCTTCATGTCGGTCTCCGCCGTCGAGAACGTGCCGGCATTGGCGCCATCGCGGAACACGGTGACGCGCTGCGAAATCCGAAACACCTCATTCAACCGATGTGTCACGTAGATCACGCCCACGCCGCGATTCGTGACCGCGCGAATCGCGTCGAACAGAATTTGCTCTTCGCCGCCCGTGAGCGCCGAGGTGGGTTCGTCGAGGATCAGGACCCGCACGTCGCCCATCAGCGCCTTGCAGATCTCAGTCATTTGCCGGTAGGCGAACGGCAATGCGCCAACGGCGGTGCGCGGGTCGAGCGGGATGCCGTGCGAGCGAAGAAACTCGCTAACCGTCGCCATGAGCTGGCGGTTTTTCACAAAGCCGAGGCGTGTGCGAGGCTCGCGCCCCAGCATCAGATTGGCGCCGACCGATAGCGATTCGACGAGGCTCAGATCCTGGTAGACCACGGCAACACCCGCCTCACGCGATCGCGCCGGCGACTCGAACGCCACTGTCTGGCCATCGATCTCGATGACGCCGTCGTCGTAGGTGTGAACGCCGCTGAGGATCTTGATCAGCGTGGATTTGCCCGCGCCGTTTTCGCCGAGCAAGGCATGCACTTCGCCGGGCAACACATCAAGGCTGACGCCGCGCAGCGCCTGCACGCCACCAAATCGCTTGGTGACGCCCGCAACACGGATCAATGGAACCTGAGGCGATGACGCGGCCGCGACCGCAACCGGCTCACTCATCTGGCATGTCTCCTTCGTCAAGACGACGACATTCTTTTCTTTGTATGTGGTGCTATCGGGCAAAGCCGTGTTGTGATCTTCGCATCATGAATATGGTGCGTCAATAACATTGGCGGCGCTCGCAGCGCTTGGGTGGCTGCTTATGTGATGATTGAAGCGTAATACTTGTTATGATTCTATCAATCGTTGTAGCATAAGTGGGAACAAATTGTCGGCGGCTGTTGTGCGCCGCATCAAATTTTCGGATGTCTTATGCCTGAAGCCCCTGTGCTTTCTTCTTCGGTCGTCGCGCTGCGCGGCGGCCCGCTCATTCACCCGGTGCGCAACCCGGGCATGCCGTTCGACGCATCCTGGCTGGACGGCTTGCGCGTCAACCAGTCGGCGGTCGAACGGCGCACGGCGACGCTTGCCACGCGCCGTACCGTCAAGAAAGATGCGCAGGCGGCCTGGTTGCTGAAGGCCGTCACCTGCATCGACCTCACCACGCTCAATGGCGACGACACCGAAGGCCGCGTGCGCCGCCTGTGTGCGAAGGCGCGCCAACCGGTGCGGGCCGATCTGCTCGAAGCGCTCGGTATCGCGCCGCAAGGCATCACGACGGGCGCGGTCTGCGTCTATCACCGGTTCGTCGCGGCGGCGGTGGACGCGCTGCAGGGCAGCGGCATTCCGGTCGCGGCGGTGTCGACAGGATTTCCCGCCGGGCTGATTCCGCATCCGCTGAAGCTGAAAGAGATCGAGGCTTCGGTTGCGGACGGGGCGCAGGAAATCGACATTGTCGTCACGCGTGAATATGTGCTGACCGGCAACTGGCAGGCGCTCTACGACGAAGTGCGCGACTTCCGTGCAGCCTGCGGCCCCGCGCACCTCAAGACGATTCTGGCGACCGGCGACATTCGCACGCTCTCCAACGTGGCGCGCGCCTCGATGGTTTGCATGATGGCCGGCGCGGACTTCATCAAGACGTCGACCGGCAAGGAAGGGGTCAACGCCACGCTGGATGTCTCGCTGGTGATGGTGCGCATGATTCGCGAATACCAGGAGCGCACCGGCGTGCCGATCGGCTTCAAACCGGCGGGCGGCGTGTCGAGCGCGAAGTCGGTGCTGTCCTATCAGATCCTCATGAAGGAAGAGCTCGGCCGCCCGTGGCTCGAACCGGACCTGTTCCGTATCGGCGCCTCGAGCCTGCTGGCCGATATCGAACGCCAGCTCGAACATCACGTCAGCGGTCGTTACTCCGCTTTCAACCGTCACCCCGTAGCCTGAACAGAAGACCGATCCCATGAGCGTAGCCGAGTATTTTTCATCGATGGAGTACGGTCCCGCACCCGAGGACGATCAGCCAGCGCGCGCCTGGCTCGCGCAGCATGAAGCGAGCTTCGGGCATTTCATCGGCGGGGCGTGGCATGCGCCGGCCGCCGGTGAGCACTTCGTTTCGCACGCGCCTGCCACGGGCGGGCGGCTTGCCGAGATCGCCCAGGGCGATGCGGCCGACGTCGACGCGGCGGTAGCGGCCGCGCGTGCCGCGCAGCCGGGCTGGCTCGCGCTCGGCGGCGCCGGACGGGCGCGGCATCTGTATGCGCTTGCGCGCATGGTCCAGCGTCATAGCCGCCTCTTTGCCGTGCTCGAAGCGCTCGACAACGGCAAGCCGATTCGTGAGACGCGCGATATCGACGTGCCGCTGGTCGCGCGGCACTTCCTGCATCACGCGGGTTGGGCGCAGTTGCAGGAGAGCGAATTCGCCGACTATGCGCCGCTCGGGGTCGTCGGGCAGATCGTGCCGTGGAATTTTCCGCTGCTGATGCTCGCGTGGAAGATCGCACCGGCGATCGCAACGGGCAACTGCGTCGTGTTGAAGCCGGCTGAATACACGCCGCTCACCGCGTTGCTGTTCGCCGAACTCGCTCATCGAACGGGGTTGCCGGCGGGCGTGCTGAACGTTGTCACGGGTGATGGCCGCACGGGCGCCGCGCTCGTCGAACATCCGCGGGTGGACAAGATCGCTTTCACGGGTTCGACGGAAGTCGGGCGCCTGATCCGTGCGGCTACGGCCGGCACGGGCAAATCGCTGACGCTCGAACTCGGCGGCAAGTCGCCCTTCATCGTGTTCGACGATGCGGATCTCGATGGCGCCGTCGAAGGTGTGGTTGACGCGATCTGGTTTAACCAGGGGCAGGTCTGCTGCGCCGGCTCGCGACTGCTCGTGCAGGAGGGGATCGAAGCGCGCTTCATCGCAAAGCTGAAGCGCCGCATGGAAACGCTGCGCGTCGGCACGTCGCTCGATAAAAGTATCGATATCGGTGCGATCGTCGATCCGGTGCAGCTCGAACGCATCGAGTCGCTGGTGGAAACCGGCCGGCGCGAAGGCTGTGCGGTGTGGCAGTCGCCCGATACGACGATGCCCGCCGGCGGTTGCTTCTATCCGCCCACGCTCGTCACCGGCGTGGCGCCGGCATCTACTCTCGCGCAGGAAGAAATCTTCGGACCGGTGCTGGTCACGATGAGCTTTCGCACGCCGGATGAGGCGATTGCGCTCGCCAACAATTCGCGCTACGGACTCGCCGCGAGCGTGTGGAGCGAGACCATCGGCCGCGCGCTCGATATCGCGCCGCGTCTCGCGTGCGGTGTCGTATGGATCAACGCGACCAATCTGTTCGATGCGGCGGTCGGCTTTGGCGGTTATCGCGAGTCGGGCTATGGTCGCGAAGGCGGCCGTGAGGGCATCTACGAATATCTGAAACCGCGTGCCTGGCTCAATCTTGCTGTCCGTCAGCCCGTGCGTGTTGAACAGATGGCAGGCGCAGGCGAGCGCGATCCGTTGTCGAACGTCACGTTGATCGACCGCACCGCGAAACTCTTTATCGGCGGCAAGCAGGTGCGTCCGGATAGCGGCTATTCGCTGCCGGTACACGCGCCGGATGGGACGCTGGTCGGTGAAGTGGGCGAGGGCAACCGCAAGGACATTCGCAACGCGGTCGAAGCGGCGCGCGCGGCGCAGAAGTGGTCGCAGGCAAGTACGCATAACCGTGCTCAGGTGCTGTTCTATCTCGCGGAGAACCTGGCCATTCGTGCGGACGAGTTCGCGCGGCAACTCGTAACGAGAAACGGCGCGACGGAAGCGGCAGCGCATGCGGAAGTCGAGGCGGCGGTGGCGCGTCTCTTCACGTACGCGGCGTGGGCCGACAAGTTCGACGGCGCCGTGCATACGCCGCCGCTGCGCGGCGTCGCGCTGGCGATGCATGAGCCGCTCGGTGTGATCGGCATTGCCTGTCCGGACGAAGCGCCGTTGCTCGGCTTCGTCTCGCTGGCGGCGCCCGCATTGGCCATGGGTAATCGCGTGGTGGTGTTGCCGAGCGTCTCATGTCCGCTTACGGTGACCGACTTTTATCAGGTGGCCGAAACGTCGGATGTGCCGGCCGGTGTGTTGAACATTGTCACCGGTGAACGTGACGCGCTGTTGCCGGCGCTCGCCAAACACGACGACGTCGATGCCGTCTGGTGTTTCGGCAGCGCGGCGGATTCGACGCTGGTCGAGCGCGAGTCGATCGGGAATCTGAAGCGTACCTTCGTCGATCACGGCCGCCAGTTCGACTGGTTCGACCGTTCGAGCGAAGGCCGGCCGTTCCTGCGCCAGGCCGTCCAGGTGAAGAACATCTGGATACCGTACGGAGACTGATTGAACGTCGGCCCTTACGCCTGAACACCCTGCACGCCAACCAGAAAATGGAGGAGACAACGTGCTGAAGCATCTGGATCTGCAATGGAACACCGCGGTGCTGCGCGCAATACATGCCCCGCACGCATGCCTCACGATCAACGCGCCTCAAGGGGAACGCGAATGAACACGTCTTTGCAAGGAAATGGGCGTGTCGTCATTCTCGGCATCTACGTCACCGACCTGACGTTTCGCGCCGGACGTATGCCGCTGATCGGCGAGACGATTGCCGGCACGGCCTTCGCGATGGGGCCGGGCGGCAAGGGCTCAAATCAGGCGGTGGCGGCGGCGCGCGCCGGTGCCCAGGTGGTGTTCTGCACGCGCATCGGCAACGACGCGTTCGGTGAGATTGCGCGCGCCACATGGGCCGCTGAAGGCATCACGGCACGCGCCTCGGTAGTGGAGGGCGTGTCCACGGGCGCCGCGCATATCTTTGTCGACGACAACACCGGCATGAACGCGATCATCGTCGCCTCCGGCGCGGCCGGCACGATGGAGGCAGCCGACGTCGACGCGATCGAGGCCGATATCGCCGCTGCGCGCGTATTCGTCACGCAACTCGAACAGCCGCTGGCTGCCGCGCGCCGCGGGCTCGAAGTGGCGCGCCGGCACGGCGTCATCACCGTGTTCAATCCGGCGCCCGCCTTGCCGCTCGACGACGACATCTTTCCGTTGTGCGACTACATCACCCCGAATGAAACCGAGGCCACCGCGCTCACCGGCGTGCCGATCGCGAATGCCGACGACGCGCGCCGTGCCGCCGACGTGCTGCTCGCCAAAGGTGTCGGCGCGGTGATCGTCACGCTGGGGGAAGGCGGCGCGCTGCTGCACTCGGCAAGCCAATCGATACTCGTGCCGGCCTATCACTGCGGCCGCGTGGTGGAGACCGCCGGCGCCGGCGACGGCTTCACGGGCGGTTTCGCGGCGGCGCTTGCACGCGGCGACGACGCCGTCTCAGCGCTGCGCTTCGGCTGCGCGCTCGCGGGCATTTCCGTCACACGTCCGGGCACGGCGCCTTCCATGCCGACGCTTGACGAAGTGAACCGCGTGTTGAGCCAGCCGACCGAGGCCGCCTCGCCGCTGTCCTGACCGTTCGCGAAGACTGAAGGAGATCGTGCTCACCATGAAGTCCTCGTTCACCGCTGGAAAAATGTTCGGCGACCGGCAACTGAATTTTCTGCTGATCGTCAATGTACTCGTCGTGCTGGTCGCGACATGGCTTTCTCACGGGCAATTCGTCGACATCGACAATCTGCAGTCGATGGGCGGGCAGTTGCCCGAACTCGGCTTGTTGGCGCTCGGCATCATGTTGTCGATGGTCTCGGGCAACGGCGGGATCGATCTGTCAGGTGTCGGGCTCGCGAACCTGTCCGGGATGGTTGCAGCGCTCGTCGTGCCGCACTTTGTCAACGGCGACGATTCGCCCGCGCTCTACACGTCGCTCTTCTGCGCGATCGTGGTGGCGATGGGGCTGCTGGGCGGCCTCCTGAACGGCGTGGTGATCGCGCGCCTTAGGCTCACACCGATTCTCTGCACGCTCGGCACGCAGTTGCTGTTCACGGGCTTTGCGGTGGTGCTCAGCAACGGCGCCTCGGTGCATGTCGACTATGTCGACCCCTTGTCGAATATCGGCAACGGTACCGTGTTTCAGGTGCCGATCGCGTTCTGCATCTTTATCGCGGCGGTGATCGTGCTCGGCTGGTTGCTCAGACGCAGCCCGTTCGGCCTGCGTCTCTATCTGATGGGCACCAACCCCAAAGCGGCGTTCTATGCGGGCATTCCGCGCGCGCGGATGTTGATTACGACGTATGCGATGTGCGGCGTGCTGGCGTCGCTCGCTGGTCTGATCAGCGCGACCCACACGTCCAGTGCGAAATGGGACTATGGCAACTCCTATCTGCTGATCGCCATCCTGATCGCGGTGATGGGCGGCGTGAATCCCGCCGGCGGCCACGGCCGCATCATCTGCGTGTTCTTTGCTGCAACCGTGCTGCAGTTTCTCTCGAGTCTGTTCAACCTGCTGGGCGTATCGCAGTTTTTTGGCGATTGCGCGTGGGGATTTTTGTTGCTGCTGTCACTCGCGTTTGCAGGCGGCGAGCGGGTGCGGGCGATCTTCGGTTTTGGCGGCGGCGGCGGTGGCGGTGGCGTGAGTGCTAGTGCCGCAAGTTCCGGCACAGTCCCGAAACGTTAGCGCGACGCTCAGACTTAAAAGGCATAACCCAGGTTTCAAATCCAGGTTTCAGTACGCGGCGGACAACAAGCCCTGACTGTCCGTGATGGTGAAGTAGGGCGACATCGAACTACATCGAAGGATAAAGGAGACATCGCATGAAATTGACTCGACTGGGTGCCGCGCTCGCGGCAGGCGCTCTTACCGTAGGCGTGATCGCCGCTGCGCAGGCTGCAACCAACGAGACGATCGTCACGGTCGTCAAGGTGACCGGTATCAACTGGTTCAACCGGATGGACGACGGCGTCAAGCAATTCGCGAAGGACAACCCGGGCGTGAACGCGTATCAGACCGGCCCGGGCCGCGCGGATGCGGCACAGCAACTGAAGATCATCGAAGACCTGATCGCCAAGAAGGTCACAGCGATTGCCGTGGTGCCCTACGATCCGCCGACGCTGGAACCGGCGCTGAAGAAGGCGATGGATCGCGGCATCAAGGTGGTGACCCATGAGGCCGACAACGCGAAGAACACGATGGTCGACATCGAAGCATTCGACAACACGGCCTACGGCGCCGGACTGAACGAGCGCCTCGCCTCGTGCATGCACGACGACGGCAAGTGGGTGGCGCTGGTCGGTTCACTGGGTAGCCGCTCGCAGGTGCAATGGGCCGACGGCGGGATCGGCAACGCCAAGGCCAAATATCCGAAGATGGATCTGGTCGAACCGAAACTCGAAACTAACAACGACGGCGAGCGCGCCTATGAAGTCGCGAAGGAAGTGCTGCGCAAGCATCCGGACCTGAAGGGCTTCCAGGGCTCGTCCTCGCTCGACGTGATCGGCATCGGCCGCGCGGTGGAAGAAGCCGGCATGCAGGGCAAGATCTGCGTCTACGGTACGGGCCTGCCGACGGAAGCCGGCAAGTTCCTCGAGAGCGGCGCGATCAACGGCATTGCGTTCTGGGATCCGAAGCTCGCAGGCATTGCGATGAACAAGGTCGCGCAGATGCTGATCGACGGCAAGACAGTTGAGAACGGCGCCGATCTCGGCATTCCGGGCTACACGAAGGTCACCGTTGCTAAGGGTCCGGGCAAAGGGATTATCGTGCGCGGCCAGGGCTGGGTGAATGTCGACAAGTCGAACTACAAGCAGTATCCGTTCTGATTGGTTTTTTGCTTCATGTGTCACGGCGTCCCCCTCGGGGGACTTCCTTCAAGGCGTGCCCGTGTGGACATGCCTTAACTTGCGACTCACCATCATGAATCAGGACGTATCGTCTTCGCAGCCGCAGTCCGATACCTCGCAGCCGTTTCTGCAGGTGGTCGGCGTGCACAAGCGTTTCACCGGCGTACATGCATTGCGCGGGGTGAGCCTGTCGTTCGAGCGTGGTCAGATCTATCACCTGCTCGGCGAGAACGGCTGCGGCAAGAGCACGCTAATCAAGATCATCTCCGGCGCGCAGCCGCCCGACGAAGGCGAACTCGTGATCGAAGGCGTTCGGCATGCACGGCTGTCCGCACTGGAATCGCTGGCGGCAGGAATCGAAACCGTCTATCAGGATCTCTCGCTGCTGCCCAACATGAACGTGGCGGAAAATGTCGCGCTTACCGCCGAGCTGGCCACGCACGAAGGCCGGCTTGCGCGGACGTTCGATCGGCGCGCGCTCGCGCGCACGGCGGCGCGCGCGCTGGAATCGGTCGGCTTGCCCGGCGACGCCGAGTTTCAGGCGACCCTCATCGAGCAATTGCCGCTCGCCACGCGTCAACTTGTCGCGATTGCTCGCGCAATTGCCAGCGAGGCCAAGTTCGTCATCATGGACGAGCCCACCACGTCGCTCACGCAGAAAGAAGTCAACAATCTGATCGCTGTGCTCGCTAACTTGCGCTCGCAGGGCGTGACGGTGCTGTTCGTGAGCCACAAGCTCGACGAGTGTTATGCGATCGGTGGCGAAGTCATTGTGTTGCGTGACGGCCAGAAGATGGCGCAAGGACCGATCGCGCAATTTACCAAAGCGCAGATTAGCGAACTGATGACAGGACGCCATCTGACGAATGAGCGCTATCGTGAAGGCACGTTGGGGCAAGATGTCGTACTCGACGTGCGCGGCTTCACGCGTACGGGGCAGTTCAACGACGTGTCGTTCCAGCTGCATCGAGGCGAGATACTCGGCGTCACCGGTTTGCTCGATTCGGGGCGCAACGAACTCGCGCGCGCACTCGCGGGCGTTGCGGCGGCGCAATCGGGACAGGTGTTGCTCGACGGCAAGGCGATTGCATTGCGCACGCCCTCGGACGCGAAACATCATCGTATTGGCTATGTGCCCGAAGACCGCCTGAACGAAGGGCTGTTTCTCGACAAGTCGATTCGCGACAATGTGATTACCGCGATGATCTCCAGCCTGCGGGACCGCTTCGGCCAGATCGATCGCACACGCGCGCAGGCGCTCGCGGAACAGACGGTGAACGATTTGCAGATCGCGACGCCCGGCGTGGACAAACCCGTGCAGTCGCTTTCGGGCGGCAATCAGCAGCGCGTGCTGATCGGCCGCTGGCTCGCCATCGATCCGCGCGTGCTGATTCTGCATGGACCGACGGTCGGCGTCGACGTCGGCTCGAAAGACATCATTTATCGCATCATGCAGCGCCTGTCGAAACGTGGCATCGGCATTATTCTGATCAGCGACGATCTGCCCGAGCTGCTGCAGAACTGCGATCGCATCCTGATGATGAAGAAGGGGCGTGTGGCCAGCGAATATCAGGCCGATACGCTGAGCGAAGCTGACCTGTATCACGCGCTGCTTTCGGAAGCCGCATAAAGGACGCCGATACCCATGAACTCGCGGATCCCTTCGCGCATGAACGAGACCATGACCACCCCGACCGTTGTCGAAGTCGCACCCGAGGTCAAGCCGCCCACTTTGCGGGCCAGGCTTTCGCGCAACCCCGAATGGTTCACGGTCGCGTTGATCGCGGCGACGTGCCTGATTGTCGGCGCGATCAATCCACGCTTCTTTCAACTGGCGACGCTATTTGATCTGCTGCATTCGGCCACCACGATGTCGCTTTTTGCGCTGGGCACGCTTGTCGTGCTGGCGTCAGGCGGCATCGACGTCTCGTTCACGGCAATCGCCGCGCTGACAATGTACGGCATCACCAAGGCTGTGTTTGCCTGGTGGCCGGACGCGCCGTTCGCGCTGATCCTGATCACCGGCGCGCTGGGCGGCGTGCTGCTCGGTCTGATCAACGGCCTGCTGGTGCATCGTTTGAAAGCGCCTTCGCTGATCGTCACGATCGGCACGCAGTATCTGTATCGCGGCCTGCTGCTGACGTTTATCGGCACGACGTTCTTCATGAACATTCCGCACAGCATGGATCACTTCGGCCGGATTCCGCTGTTTTTCTATCACACCAACGAAGGCCTGCGCGCGGTGTTGCCTGTTTCGGTGCTGGCGCTGGTGGCGGCCGCCGGCGTCACGTGGTGGCTGTTGAACCGGACGATGATGGGGCGCGGCGTCTATGCAATGGGCGGCAGCCTCGCGATTGCCGAGCGGCTCGGCTATAACCTGCGCGCGATCCATCTCTTCGTGTTCGGCTATACCGGCATGCTCGCCGGCATAGCGGGCATTCTGCATGTATCGAACAACCGGCTCGCGAATCCGTTCGATCTGGTGGGTTCGGAACTCGATGTGATCGCCGCAGTGATTCTAGGCGGCGCGCGCATTACAGGGGGGACGGGTACGGTGGCCGGCACGTTGCTCGGTGTGGTGCTGGTCACGTTGATCAACAGTGTGCTGATTCTGGTTGGCGTGCCGAGCACCTGGCAGAAGGTGATCATCGGCGCGTTCATTCTGATCGCCGGGACGCTGTTCGCATTGCAGCGTAAAAACGGATAACTGAAGGCCGGTCACGCCGGCTGCCTGACAGCGCAACCGCGTGACAAGTGCGCGGCTAGCGCATTCATTTGCGCTTGCGGTGCTCCTGACCTTTCTCGGTGATGATGGAATCGAAGTCGTCGATTTGCGAGAAGCGCACCGCCTTGACGACGCCGAACTTGCTCTGGTCCACGACCAGATGCCGTTCGACGGCGCTTGCCATGGCCGCTTGCTTGAGCGCGACTTCGTGAAAGTTCCAGCACGTCACGCCGCGCGCGTTGTCCACACCGCCCGCGGAAATGAACGCCTTGTTGATGCCCATGCGCCGCAGCATCTCCAGACTCTCTTCGCCCGCAAACGAATCTGACGAGGGCACGTAGACGCCGCCCAGCAGAATCATCCGCACATTCGGCTTGCGCCGCAAAATCTCCGCCACATTCAGCGAATAACAGACCACGGTGACGTGACGTTCGAGCGGAATCAGGCGCGCAAGCGTGGTGAGCGTCGTGCCGCAATCGATGAAGATCGTTTCGTGGTCGACGACAAGTTTCGCCGCAAGCGCGGAGGCTTCCGCCTTGGCCTGCGCGAAATGATCCTTCTCTTCTTCGAGTGAATAGCCGGCGTTGTTGGGTACGTCGGTCGCGCTGACGATGTAGCCGCCGAGATACGTGAATCGTTCCGGACTGCCTGCGATATCGCGCCGGACAGTCATCTCCGATACGTCCAGCAGGCTGGCGGCGTCGCGCAGGCGCATCACGTTCTGCTTGGCCAGCGCATCGGCGAGGGCGCGGAGGCGGTCGGGTTTCAGCATGGAAGTCCTGTCGCGCAGTGTGGGGCGCAGTGTAGAGGCGCGTTATGTTTTGTTCGCGTTGATGAGAGGATTATAACAAGAGGTCGCCTGCGCGGCGAGCCTGTTTGAGCGTCGAATATGAGGATCGTGTCGCACCAGCAACGAGAAAAAGCCTTTAACCCAAAGGGCTAAAGGCTCCTCGAAGATGAATCAGAAAAGGTGTTTGCTCAGAACCGGTAGCTCACACCGATCTGTACCACCGGATACACCTTGTAGCGCTCGACTTTGTTGCTGATGTTCTGTTCTTCCTGGTCGATGTTCGCCTGGCTTGTGAGTTGCGAGTAGATCGCCGGCACGTTGTACGTCGTGCGGGGGCGGCCGTAGGCCACGCCGAGATCGAACGTGAGGCCGAAACCCTTCGAAACCGGCTTGTGGCCGTAGCCGATGCCGAGATAGGGCATCACGCGCGGCAGTGTGATGGTGGTCGATGGCGCGGGGCCTACGGCCGGCACGAATTCATCGCCGATCTTGTAGTTGCCTTGCGCGTTCGGCACCGCCTGACCCGTCAGTTCGTCGTCGTTGATCAGGGCGCCGGCCGTCAGGCGAAAACCGCTGGACGAAAACGGAAACAGGTCGAGATACAAGCCGCCTTGCAGCAGTTTGAGATGGCCGTCGTAATCGTTACCGCTGACGTTGAACGAATGCGAGAAGCCGAGTCCTTCGAATTCCGCATGCACGCCGGCCCACGAGGTCAACGGCAGTGCCGCGCCGACACCTGCGCCGAGTGTGCCGCCGTGCACATAGACTTCCTGTGCTTGTACCGATCCTGCGACCGCCATCGCCACTGCCGCGACCAGAGCCGCATTTTTCACCTGATTCACCGCGCCGTCTCCAGTAAAGAGTCATTCCCGTGCTGGCGACTTTACGGTTTAACCTTGCGGTTCAAATCGAAGAAAAGCGGGCAGTTATGGCGACTCTTCGCGCTCAAGTTTTTGCGCGCGGAGAAACCGGAAGATATGACGTGTAACGCTTGCCAAACAGGTGATTAAACTCGGCCTATTGATCAGACGAGTCCTGTTTTTAAGGTCTATTCGGTGGGGTGTGCGAATTGTTCAGATGAATCGACAGTCAGCATGACGGTGATGTCGTGACGTCGTGATGTCGTGATTTTCGAATCGGCAGGCGGGGAGTTGCTCCACCGCCTGCCGCAAGCTACAGGGGAGTAGCGATTACTGCTTGATGCCTTCAGCTTGAATATGCAGCGTGGTCTGCATCTTGAAGCCATAGGTCTTGCCGAAGTCGACGCCGAAGTCGTCGCGGTTGAACGTCGCGGTCGATTCGGTGCCGCACACTTCGCGCTTGAGCATCGGGTTGATGAAGCACTTGAACGATTCGATCTTCAGGTTGACCGGCTTGGTGATGCCGTGCATGGTCAGCGTGCCGATCACCTCCACGGGCTTGTCGCCGTCGAAGCGGATCTGCGTGCCCTTGTACGTCGCCGTCGGGTACTTGGCTGCGTCGAAGAACTTGTCCGTGACCAGTTCAGCGTCGAGCTTGTCGTTACCGATATCTACCGAGCTCATGTCGATCGTCACGTCGACCGTGCCGGTTTTCGCCGCGCGATCCAGCACCACGGTGCCGCTGCTCTTCTTGAACTTGCCGCGCCAGATCGACAGGCCGCCGAAGTGGTCGGTCTCGAAGCTCGGGTAGGTGTGCGTCGGGTCGAGTTGATACGTGTCGGCGGCCATGACATTGAACGACATGGCTGCGGCCAGCGCGCCTGCGGCGAGCAAAAGTTGTTTCTTCAAGTGATTCTCCAGGTTTCAGAAAGTGCTGTGACGCTTAGGTGTGTTCCGTTACTTCTTCGAAGCAACGATGTGAAATTTGATGACGACTTCGTCGGCGACCACCGACGTGTCTTTCCATTCGCCCGTCCCGACATCGAACTGCGAACGCTTGATCGGCAGTGAGCCGTCGAAGGTCTGCGTGTTGCCCTGGCTCGCGATGGTGACCGGCACCACGACAGTCTGCGATTTGCCCTTGATGGTGAGCTTGCCGGTGATCTTGTACTGATTGCCGCCGGCCGGCGCGATTGCGCTCGAGACGAACGTCGCGGCCGGATAGGTCGCGCTATCGAACCATTCCTTGCCCTGGGCCTGCTTGTTGTAGTCGTCCGCGCCGAGGTCGTAGCTGCCGGTGTCGATCGACACGTTGGCGTTGCCGGCGGTCGGCTTGGCCGGATCGAAATTCAGCTGCGCCGAGAATTTCTTGAATTTGCCGTCCACCGGCACGTTCATCTGCTTCGTCGTGGCGACGACGGTGCTTTTGCTGACGTCGACATCGGCGTGCGCGAGGCTTGCGCCGAAGAGTGAGAGGGCGGCAACGCCGGCCAGAATGGAGTGATAAAAGTTTGATTTCATAGTGGTACGCATCCTATCGAACCCACGCGCGCTGATTGCGCACCGTTGGGAATTAGATTGCCAACTGGCTGTAGCCAATCGTCTGTTACGCGCGAGTCGCGTGAGTCATCTGAGGAACGGGATCATTCGCGCGAGTAATCCGTCGCGGTCGACAAATTGATGCTTGAGCGCCGCGAGTACGTGCATCGCAACCAGCGCAAGCAACGTGTAATTGAGCAGCACGTGGACCGTGCGCAGGATTGCCTTGAGCGTCTGGTCCGGACCGATGAAGGTGGGCAGCGGCACGATGCCGAGGTACACCACCTGAATGCCCGCCGCCGAGCTATAGAAGTAGCCGGACAGCGGAATGGCCAGCATCAGCACGTAGAGCAGGCCGTGCACGAGATGGGCCGCAGCTTTCTGCCATGCGGGCGTAGCGCTATCCAGCGCCGGCGCGCGGTGAGTGGCGCGCCACAGCACACGCGCCACGGCCAGCACGAAGACCGTTACGCCAATCCACTTGTGCCATGAGAAATACTTCAGCTTGGTGGGCGTAAAGCCGGGGATATCGGTCATGACCCAGCCGATGCAGAACCCGCAGACAATCAGCAATGCGATTAGCCAGTGCAGGGCGACGGCGGTGCCGCTGTAATGCTTGACGTCTGAAGGACGGGGATTCATGGGTTCATGCTCACAATTCGTGGTGCGTATCGCGTGCGGTATGCCGCGTGTGAATGCGGATAGTAGGGATGCCAATGAAAGTTGAATAGACCAGGAGAAGAGAACAGATTGTTCTAGCCGTGACGCTAATGAGGGTGGAATAAAGCCGGGCGGCGGCCTGATTTGGCGGAATGGAGGCGGCATTGTGTTAATTTGCCGGCTCAACCGCTATAAAAGGTTCGACCCATGAAGAGCACTGAAAAGAACAGCGCCGCACTTGGCGCGGATTTCCTGCGGCACGACACGGCGGTGGCCGAAGGCGGTGTCGAAGGTTACCTGGAGCATGACGCAGCGGTCTACCGGACCTTGCTTGAATCGACGAGAGCGATTCCCTGGAAGATCGACTGGGCGACCATGGAGTTCGCGTATATCGGCCCGCAGATCGAAACCTTGCTGGGCTGGGCGCCGTCGAGCTGGAAGACCGTGCAGGACTGGGCTGCCCGCATGCATCCGGACGACCGCGACAAGGTGGTGGAGTTCTGCGTCGCGCAGTCGAAGGCGGGCACCGATCACGAAGCGGACTATCGGGCGTTGACGAGCGGTGGCGAATACGTGTGGCTGCGCGACGTCGTGCATGTGGTGCGCGATGGCCGCGGCGAGGTGGAGTCGCTGGTCGGTTTCATGTTCGACATCAGCGAGCGCAAAAAGACCGAGGAGAAAGTGGCGGCGTTGCAGCGGGAACTCGAAGCGCTGTCGTTCAAGGACGGTTTGACGGGCGTGGGCAATCGCCGCGAGTTCGACGCTGTCCTGCAGCGGGAATGGAGCGCGGCACAGCGGCATGGCGCGCCGCTGTCGCTAGTCATGGCCGATATCGATTTCTTCAAGTCGTACAACGATTACTACGGACACGTGCAAGGGGATGCGTGCCTGAAGCAGATCGCCACGGTGTTGAGCGAGGCGGTGCGGCCGGGGGACTTCGTCGGCCGGTTCGGCGGGGAAGAGTTCGTGCTGATCTTGCCGAATACCGGGGCCGAGGCCGCACGGCAGGTGGTCGAACGTTGCCGTGACCGCATCTCCGCCGCGGAGATCGCGCATGAGAGGTCGCCATTCCGGCAGACCGTCACCGCCAGTTTCGGTGCGGGAACGGTGATTCCTTCAGCGTCGGATGATCCCGTCGCCTTTGTGAACCTGGTGGATACGCAGTTGTACCTCGCCAAGGATAACGGGCGGGATTGCATTGCCGCGGTGAACCGGGTGGGGTAGCGAGGCAGGCATGGCGGTATTGCGTGGTACACAACTTGCGCTCCGACCGCCTGCAGCGTCCCGCTCATCGGTTATGCTGCGCTCCCATTCCGCGCTCGCGCACAATCAGAATCCAGGATCTACTTGGTGAATTCCGTCTTCCTGTCTTGGGGTATCGCCATAGCCGCCACGGCCGGCGTCATCACCCGTCCGTTCAAATGGCCCGAGGCTGTGTGGGCCGTCGCCGGCGCGCTATTACTCGTATCGCTGGGCCTGCTTCCCGTCGATCTGGCCGTCGAGGCCGTCGGCAAGGGCACGGACGTCTATCTCTTCCTGTTCGGCATGATGGTGCTATCGGAAGTCGGGCGCCGCGAAGGTCTGTTCGACTGGGTCGCCGTTTTCGCAGTCAACCATGCCAAAGGTTCGCCGAGAAAGCTGTTTCTGCTGGTCTATCTGGTCGGCGTGGTCATCACCGCCTTCCTTTCCAATGACGCTACCGCAGTCGTTCTCACGCCCGCGGTTTTTGCCGCCGCCAGGAAAGCGAAGACGCCTCCGCTGCCCTTGCTCTTCATCTGCGCGTTCATTGCGAACGCCGCGAGCTTCGTACTGCCGATCTCGAATCCGGCCAACATTGTGCTGTACGGCAATCACACGCCCGCGCTCGGGGCCTGGCTGATGCGCTTCACGCTGCCTTCGCTACTGTCGATCGTCGCGACCTATGTGCTGTTGCGCTGGACGCAGCGCGAGGCGCTCGCCGGCACCTGCGAAGCCGATCTCGAGCCGCTCGAGTTGTCGTCGAGCGGGCGCGTGGCGCTGGCGGGTATCGCGGTGACGGCCGTCGTGCTGCTGACGGTTTCGGCCTTCGATGTCCCGCTCGGCCTGCCCACCGCGATACTCGGTGCGCTGACTGCCGCGGTCGTGCTGATCCAGGAGCGCAAATCGCCGCTGCCGATGATCCGGGAAATATCGTGGAGCGTGCTGCCGCTGGTCGCCGCGTTGTTCGTGCTGGTCGAAATGCTCGATCACACCGGGGTCATCAGAACATTCGTTCAACTGTTGCAAGATGCGACGCAACACAATGAAGCCACGACGGCTGCCTGGGCAGGCAGCGTCATCGCGATCAGCAGCAATCTGATGAACAACCTGCCGGCGGGCCTGATCGCCAGTTCGACCGTAATGCAGGCTCATAGTCCCGAGCGCGTGATCGACGCGCTCCTGATCGGCGTCGATCTGGGGCCGAACCTGTCGATCACCGGTTCGCTCGCGACGATCCTCTGGCTCAACGCAATTCGCCGTGAAGGCGAAGAAGTGAGCTTCATGAAGTTTTTTAAAGTGGGCGTGGTGGTGATGCTGCCCGCTCTCGCGCTGGCGCTCGCCGCGCGGATCCTGATCGGTTAAGGGCAAATAAAGGGTAATGCATCATCGCTGGGTGCCCGTCGCTCGCATGGGCGGCTCCGTCTCCAGCGCTCGCGCGGACTGCTCGAGCGAGCGCAGGGCGGCTTCGAGCCGTGCGAGGCGGGCGCGCTGGCTGGGCATCAGCAATGTCTTGGGAAACATGGCTAGCCGATTGCGCCAGTACGTCAGGGGAATGCGATCGTTGGTGGAAATCTTCCCGAAGACAAGTTCGAGATGGGCGATTTCTTTGTCTATGTCGTGATAGCTCATCTAACTAACGTTCCAGAAGAAGAGGTGGACGGGCGATAAAGCGCGTGTGAGCCGAGCGCCGCTAGCTGAACAGATCGGTCCAGCTAGCAGGCGCGCCTGCCGGTGGTGGAGAATGCAGCAAGCGCCGTACCGCGCGTCCACGATACCAAGCTAACATCGAGCTTTCAAACACCGAACATTCATCTGATGATTCGGCGCCGCCCAATCAGGGAGGCCTCTTGAGGAGACTGGTCTTTCTCCTGTTTTAATCCACACATTTCGTCGCTCGACCGCCAAAAAAGCGAGTTCATCTCGCCTTTCTGCCCGTAAGAATCGTTTCCTGGGACACAAGCTACCGATTGCCGGTAATCCGGTGCGCCGCGCAAGCGGGACAACCCGTTCTCACGCGGCGCGCCGGCCATTCTTCAGTACAACGGGAATTCACCAGGCATTCTTGCGAACAGCATGTCCTATGCTGGTTCAACGGCTATTTTTGTAATCCAAATGTTGGATCCGTTCGTGCTGACAGCACGGCGATGGTCTGTCGGGACTCGCATTCGGCACATTTAGCGCGGCACCACCATCACGGGCTGCGCGTAGCTGACGGCAGGGGCGGGCACGATCGCATAGTTGGTCGGCGCGGGCACCACGACCGTCGTGTACAGGGTGACGGGTTTCGGAGGCAGCGGCACGGGCGTGCCGACCGCTACGGCAACGGGGATTGGAGCCGGCGGCGGCGCGACCACGTAGACCGGCTTGACCGGCGCGTAGTAATAGACGGTGCGCGGCGGCGGCGCGTAGACCACGGCAGCCGGCATATAGACGACCACCCGGGCGAACGCTGTCGACGAACAGGCGAGACCGATGGCGGTGAAGGTAGAGGCGCAGACGAGACGAATACTCACTTGATACTCCTGAGACGTTGAGCGGTGCGGAGCGTCTTCCGGTGAAGAAGCCGTGCGACTGGTTCGGATTGCTTGAGAACCCTTCCGAATCGTTGAGGCGCCGCTGAGGCACTTGATGCACTTAAGGCACTTGCGGCACTGGTAGCGCCGGCAGACGAAAGATACGCAAACCGCCCTGAAAACGGCAGCGCGAACTTATTTCATTCAATGTCGCGCGGAAGTGGGCCTGAGATAAGCACGCAGGTGTATGAAGCGCGTGCTGTGTTGCGACGACAGCGATAGCGTGTGCCGCGCCGACGCCGCAAAAAGCCATGACATAAGTCGACATGATTCTCAAATTGCCTTCCGGCGGCGCTTCCTCAAGAATTCGGCCTGTCATCGAACGGATCGCGGCGGTTTGCAGGCGACGCACGATGGCTCAATCCAAGGAGTCAGTCATGAAAAAGTTTCTCGCCGTTGTGCTGCTGTGCTGCGCATCCACCGTCACGTTCGCCCAAACGGCCGCACCGCAGGGCGCCAACCCGCAGCGCATGGAGCGCATGGCGCAGCAGTTGCAAACGCGCTTTGCGAATGCCAACACCACGCACGACGGCAAGCTCACCCGGGAACAGGCCGCAGCCGGCATGCCGATGGTCGCCAAGCATTTCGATGAAATCGACACGCAGAAGGCGGGCTACATCACGTTGCCGCAGATCGCGGCATTCATGCAGGAACGCGGGGCAGCGCACTGAGCCGCGCGGGCATCGGCGGGATCGTAGGATATTTGACGCCTCAATGCGTGATGAAACCAGCCACGTCCTGCCGCCTGTCTATCGCCTGTGCGCTGATTGTATCGATGAGCGTGGCGCTGACGGGTTGCGTGACGGTCGGCCCCGACTTCAAACAGCCGGACGTGACGCTCGAAAACCAGTGGCTCGAAAGCCTGGCAGGCGAGGCGCAGACCGCGCCTGGTGCTCAGGCGGCCTGGTGGACGGCTTTCAACGATCCGGTGCTGAGCGCACTGGAACAGCGTGCGTACGAACGCAATCTGTCGCTGCAAGTGGCAGGTTTGCATATCTTCAAGGCGCGCGCGCAACTCGCGATCAGCGCCGAGAATCTGCTGCCGCAATCGGGCAGCGTGTCTGCTGGCGCGGACCATATCAACACAAGCGGCGTCGGTCCGATTCCGCCCACGCATCTGTGGGCCGAGCATCTGCGTGTGAACGTGGGCTGGGAAATCGATTTCTGGGGCAAGTATCGCCGGCAGATCGAATCGGATCGCGCGCAACTGCGCGTGTCCGAAGCGGCGTATGACAACGCGCTCGTGTCGCTGTTCGCCGATGTCGCCAATGCGTACATCGACCTGCGCGCGCTCGAGCAGCGTATCGCGGTGGCGCAGCAAAACCTGAAGGCGGTGCAGCAGAGTCTTACGCTGACCCAGGCGCGCTACAAACGCGGCGCGTCGAGCCAGCTCGACGTCGAGCAGGCTGCCACGCTGGTGGCCGAAACCGAGGCGCAGATTCCGCCGCTCATCAAGGCACGCGCGCAAGACCGCGACACACTTGCCGTGCTGCTCGCCGATCCTCCCGACGCAGTCGATGCGCAACTCAAAGGCAGCAGCGCGATTCCGGTGCCGCCGACGCAGATCGATGTCGGTATTCCCGCCGATCTGCTGCGCCGGCGCCCTGACGTGCGCCAGGCCGCGCTCAACGCGGCGGCGCAATCGGCGCTGATCGGCGCGGCCAAGGCGAAGCTGTATCCGTCGCTATCGTTGACGGGACTGTTCGGGCTTTCGTCGGGCGAACAGCATGGCATTGGACTATCGCAGTGGGGCAGCAAGACGATCGGTCTCTTCTCCGCGGGCATCACGCTGCCGATCCTCGATCGAGGCCAGTTGAAGAACGCCGTGCGGATTCAGGACGCGGCCTTCCAGGAGGCCGTGCTCGACTATCAGAACACGGTGCTGCAAGCGCAGAAAGAAGTGGAGGACGCGATTGCCGCACTACGTACCTCGCTCGATGCGCTGGCGGCGTCGTCGCGTGCGTCCGATGCGTCGCAGCGCGCCTTGAAGCTCGCGAATGTGCAGTATCGCGCGGGATCGGTCACGTACGACACGGTGCTCGACGCATCGCGTTCGATGCTGCGTGACGGCGATTCGCTCGCGCAGAACCAGGGAATTGCCGCGCTTGCGGCGGTGTCCTTGTATCGCGCGTTGGGCGGCGGCTGGGAAGTGGCAGAGGGGCAGCAGGTGGTGAGCGAACAGATCGCCGAACAGATGGCGCAGCGCACGGACTGGGGGCGCTTACTGAACCCGCCAGCGAATTCCGCGCTGGCGCGCGCCAGTGGAGGCCAGCTCGAGAATGGGAAATAAGAACATGAAAAACGGGAGCGGGGCACAGCGTAGCGTGGCGAACACGCACCTGGGAGCGAGGTTTTGCATCGTGCTGGCAGCGGCAATGGCGCTGGCCGCGTGCCGCGACGGCAGCGCGCCCGCCGCACAATCGTCGCAAGCCGCGTCCCTGCCGCAAGTCAGCGTGATGCGGCCGGTGCAGCGCGAGGTGCGCGAACAACTCGATCTGAGCGGCACCGTCGCACCCTCGGCGACCGTCACGCTAATCGCGCGCGTGCAGGGTGTGCTGAAGGAAATCGGCTTTGCCGATGGTGCTTACGTCAAGCAAGGGCAGGTGCTGTTTCGCATCGAGCCGGATACGTATCGCGCGCAACTGACTTACGACCAGGCCGCGCTCGACAATGCCGACCAGGAACTGGTCCGGCAAAAGCAACTCACGTCCGATAACGCGACCTCTGAATCGACACTGCAAAAAGCCCAGACCACACGCGACCAGGCGCTCGCCAAACGCGACATGTCGCGTATCAATCTCGCTTACACCGAAATCCGCGCGCCGTTTGCGGGCCGCATCGGCGCACGTGCATTCGACGTCGGCAATCTGGTGGGTGCGTCCGACTCCGCCAAGCTCGCCACGTTGGATCGCATCCAGCCGGTGTATGTGAATTTCACGCTCAACGAGCGCGACGCCAACCGCATCGGGCTCTTCACGCAGCCACCCCGCACGGTGCGCGTCAATGTGCTCGGCGCGGCCGCGGGCCAGGGGCAAGGTGAGGACGCCGCGCTCGAATTTGTCGACACACGCGTCGATCCGAGCAGCGGGGCGGTCAAACTGCGCGCCGATATCGCCAATCGGGACGCGCATCTGATCCCTGGCATGTCGGTTGAAGTGCACATTCCTGCTGGCGCGCCGCACAACGTGTTGCTGGTGCCGGACACGGCATTGCTGCGCGATCAGGCAGGCGCGTCGGTGCTGATCGTGAACGGCGCGGGCGTGATCGAAAAACGCGCGGTTGTCACGGGTGGTTTGTACGGTTCGCAGCGGGCGGTCACCTCGGGGCTCACCGCGAACGATCAGGTCGTGACCGGCGGTGCGCTGGCTGTCGCGCCCGGCGCCAAGGTGCAGGTGGTCGCCGCTGCGGCGCAGGGTCAGTCATGATCCGTTTCTTCGTTGAGCGGCCGGTTCTTGCCAATGTGATCGCGTTGATCGTGATGCTGCTCGGCGCGGTCGCGCTGATTAACCTGCCGATCGCGCAATATCCGCCGATCACGCCGCCGACCGTGCAGGTTGTCGCACGCTTTCCGGGGGCGAGCGCCGCGACTGTGATCGACCGCGTGGCCTTGCCGATCGAAACGCAGGTCAATGGCGTGGAAAACGCGCTGTACATGCAATCGACCAGCACGAACGATGGCACCTATACGCTCACCGTCACCTTCGCCGTCGGCACGGATGTCGATAAAGCGCAGGTGCTGGTGCAAAACCGCGTGTCGGCCGCCACCGCGCAATTGCCGCAAGCGGTGCAGCAGCAGGGCGTGACCGTGCGCAAACGCTCCACGGCGATTCTGCAGTTGTACACACTGCAGTCGCCTGATCCGAAATACGATTCGCTGTTTCTGAGCAACTACGCGGTGATCTATCTGCGCGACACGCTGGCGCGTTTGCCGGGTGTCGGCGACGTCACCGTGTTCGGCACGGGGCAGTACAGCATGCGCGTGTGGCTCGATCCGCAGAAGCTGAGCGAGCGCGGTCTGACGGCCGCCGACGTGATGCAGGCGATCCAGAGCCAAAGCAAGGACGTGAGCGCCGGCCAGCTCGGTTCGGAGCCGAACGCGGGCGGCCAAGCGTTCCAGCTCACAGTGACGATGCAGGGCGCGCTGTCCGATCCGCACGAGTTCGACGACATCATCGTTAAAGCCGATCCGAACGACGGTGGCCACTTCGTGCGCATTCGCGATGTGGGTCACACTGAACTCGGTTCGTCGAGCTATGGGCAGTTCTTCAATCTCGACGGCAAACCGGCTGCGGGCATTGCCATCTATCAACTGCCGGAAGCCAACGCACTGGAAGTCGGCAACGCCGTGAAAGCGACCATGGCGCGGCTTGCCAAGGACATGCCGAAGGGCGTCAGCTATCAATTGCCGTTCGACACGACGACCTTCGTGCGGCAATCCGTGATCGACGTGTACAAGACACTATTCGAAGCCGCGTTGCTGGTGCTCGCGGTGATCCTACTGTTCCTGCAGAACTGGCGCGCGATGCTCGTGCCCGCCACGACAATTCCGGTGACGATCATCGGCACGTTCGGCGCGATCTACATGCTCGGCTTCTCGATCAACCTGCTGACGCTGTTCGCGATCGTGCTGGCAATCGGCATTGTGGTGGACGACGCGATCGTAGTGGTCGAAGGGATTACGCAGCATATCGAGCAGGGCAAGACGCCGAAGCAGGCTGCCATCGACGCAATGCACGAGCTGCTCGGGCCGATCATCGGCATCACGCTGGTGCTGATCTCGGTGTTTCTGCCATCGGCGTTTCTCGGTGGCGTCACGGGCCAGATGTACCGGCAATTCGCGCTGGTTGTCGTCGCAACGACCATCATCAGCGCGATCAACGCGGTGACGCTCAAGCCGGTGCAAAGCGTGCGCTGGCTGCGGCACGCGCGGCCCGGCAAGCCGAACGTTGTGTATCGCGTGTTCGACAAGGGGTACGCCCGTGTCGAAAAGGGCTATGTGCGCATTGTGTCCTGGTTCGTGCAGCGCTGTGGCCTCGCGCTCGGCATCGCGTTGGTGCTCGGCGCGGCGTCTGCGTTTCTGCTGACGCGCGTGCCCACCAGCTTTATTCCGCTCGAAGATCAGGGCTATATCCTGATCGCCGCGCAACTGGCCGATGCCGCTTCGCTCGGCCGCACCCGCGAGGCGAGTACGCAGATAGAGAAGCGCATCGGTGCGATTCCTGGCGTGAGCCATGTGGTGTCGATCGGTGGCATCTCTCCGCTTGATAACAACGCGTCGCTGCCGAATTCCGCGCTGATCTACGTCACGCTCGACGACTGGAGCAAGCGCGGCAAAGGCGAGGACCTGCGCTCGCTGTATTTGCGCATGAATAGCGAACTCGCGAAACTGCCTGACGTGCGCTCCGTGGTGATCGTGCCGCCGCCGATCCAGGGCCTCGGCAATAGCGGCGGCGTGCAGATGCAGGTAATGCTCACGGACGGCTCGCAGAACTATCAGCGCTTGCAGGATGCCACCGACGCGCTGATCGCCAGCGTCTCGAAGCGGCCTGAACTGCAGCGCGTGTTCAGCCCGTTTCGCGCGTCGGTGCCGACCGTCGAACTCACGCTCGATCGCGCCAGGGCCGAGTCGCTGCAGGTGCCGGTCGGCAATGTGTTCGACCTGCTGCAGGATTACGTCGGCTCGAGCTATGTGAACCAGTTCACGACGTTCAACCACACGTTCCCCGTGTTCGTGCAGGCCGACGGCGCGTTTCGCCGCGAAACCGACGACATTCGCCGCTTGCAGATTCGCAGCAATAGCGGCCATATGGTGGAGCTGGGCACCTTCATCGATGCGCATACGAGCGTCGGCCCGGCCGTGGCGACGCTGTATAACCTCGCGCCGGCCGCGGCCATCAATGGTAATCCGGCGAACGGCTATAGCACCGGTCAGGCGATCGCCGCGTTCGAACAGGAAGCCGCACGCGTGCTGCCGGCGGGTATCGGTTACGAATGGACCGCGATGTCGTATCAGGAGAAACTGGTCGGCAATTCGGCCTATTGGGTGTTTGCCGTGGGCGTATTGCTGGTGTTCTGCGTGCTGGCCGCGCAATACGAAAGCTGGTTGCTGCCGGTGGCGGTCGTGCTCGCCGTGCCGCTGGCGTTGCTCGGTACAGCCGGTACGCTTGCCATGCTTGGGGCTGCCAACAACCTCTACACGCAGATCGGCCTCGTGTTGCTGATCGCGCTGTCGGCGAAGAACGCGATTCTGATCGTCGAGTTCGCGCGGCATCTGCGCGCGCAGGGCGTGGGCGTTGCCGAGGCCGCGGTGGAAGCGGCACGCTTGCGGTTCCGGCCGATCATGATGACCTCGTTCGCGTTTATTCTCGGCGTGGTGCCGCTCGTGATCGCCACCGGCGCGAGTGCGAGCGCACGCCGTTCGCTCGGGATTGCTGTATTTTCGGGGATGCTCGCTTCAACGTGCATTGCCGTGCTGTTCATCCCGTCGTTCTACGTGCTGTTGCAGCGCCAGGCCGAACGGCACGCGGCGCGGCATGCACCGCCCGACGCTTAAACCGAGGAGCTTTCGTATGGAACGCCCCGCCAAAATCATCGTGCTCGACGACGAAGCCGAACTGCGCAACATGCTGCAGCGTTTTCTGCGCGGGCATGGCTTCGATGTCCGGATCGCGGAGGACGGCAAGCGGCTCGACCGCTATCTCGAGCGTGAGCCGTTCGATCTGCTGGTGCTCGATCTGATGATCGGCGAAGAGGACGGACTTGCCATCTGCGCCCGGTTGCGCGAGCAAGGGCAGACGCTGCCGATCCTGATGCTGACCGCGAAGGGCGATCCGCTCGACAGGGTGCTCGGCCTCGAAACCGGCGCCGACGACTACCTCGCCAAACCCTTCCTGCCGCGTGAGCTGGTGGCGCGGATCAATGCGCTGCTGCGCCGCCAGAAGATCGCCTCGGGCGATGTCACCGTGACCTCGCAGAGCGTGCGCTTCGGCGATTTCAGTCTCGATGTCGGCAAGCAGCAGTTGTCGCGCACCGGCGAACTGCTGGAGATTCATTCGGCGCAGATGTTGTTGCTGGTCGCGTTGGCCTCGTCGCCGAACCGGCCCGTGAGTCGTGACAATCTGCTGGCGCGCGCCCGTGGGCGTGATCACGATGCGCTCGATCGCAGCATCGACGTGCAGGTGCTGCGGCTCAGGCAGATCATCGAGGACGACCCGTCGAAGCCGCGCTTCATCAAGACCGTGTGGGGTGTCGGCTACATGCTGGTCGCGGACGTCGACTCATGACGCGCGCGTGGCTGCAGAGGGCGCTGCCTAAAACGCTGCTGGCGCGCAATATCCTCTTGCTGATCGTGCTGGTGATGCTGAGCCAGCTCTGCGCGCTTGCGGTGTTGCTGCACTATGTACAGCGGCCCCGCGTCGAACGGGCAGCCACGGTGTTCGCCACTTACGTGACGACGCTCGATAGTCTGCTTCAAGCCACGCCGCCGGGTGCGCGCGCCCAATTGACTGCACGCCTCGATGCTCGCACGCAACTACCCGCCGATGCCGCCCTTGAACCACCGCCCAGTCTGATGCGCGCTTATCGCACGTATCAGCGCAACGTGTTTCTCGACAGCTTGCGCGAGCATCTGCCCGCCGACATGCCCGCGCTCTGGCAGTCCGAAGGCGGTCAACGCTTGTGGATTCGCATGCATGCGCCGGCCGATGCGCCGCACACGCCGTACTGGATCGCGCTGCCGATTCCCGAGGACGCGCAAGGCAACGGACTCGACGCCGCGATTCTGTTGTCGCTCGGTTTGGGCGCGCTGGCGGCGCTGACCGGCTACGTGATCCAGCGCCACCTCAACCAGCCGCTCCAGGCGTTGACGCAGGCGGCGCGTCGCGTGAGTGCCGGCGAAACGCCCGCGCCGTTGTCGACCGACGGTCCCATCGAGATTGCCACGGTGAGCAGCGCGTTCAATCAGATGACGCATGCGCTGCAGCAGGCCGAGGCGACGCGCGCGCTGATGCTGGCGGGCATCTCGCACGACATCCGCACGCCGCTCACCAAGTTGCGGCTCTCGATGGCCATGGCGATGCCTGACGGCAGCGACAGCAGCTTCGTGGTCGCCGCCGAGGGATATCTGGACCAGATCGAGACGATCTTGCAGCAGTTCATGGATTACGCTGGCAGTGGCGAGCGTGAAGCGGCGGAGCCCGGCGATCTCAATGCATTGGTCGAGCGGCTTGCCGGCGATTTCGCCGGGCTGGGCCATGAGTTTGAGCTGTCGCTCGCGGTTCTGCCTGCGATTGCCTACCGGCCAATCAGCATGATGCGGCTTCTGATGAACCTGATGCAGAACGCGATCGTCTATGGCGGCACCGGGTTCTCCGTGCGCAGTTGGGCCACAGGCGAAGCCGTGTATGTTGCGGTCGGCGATCGCGGAAAGGGTCTTTCAGCGGAGGAGTTGGAGCAACTGAAAGCGCCATTTCAGCGTGGCCGCAATGCTCGCGCGCATAGCGGCGGCACCGGGCTGGGGCTGGCGATTGTCGAGCGGATCGCGCGGCTGCACGGCGGCAGCCTGCAGTTTCATGCGCGCGAGGGCGGCGGGTTGGAAGTGTGGGTGGTGTTGCCACTCATTCCCGGTCCAGCCACGCATCCAGTCCCACCCGGAAGGCCACGCCCGCAATGACCGGCACGGTCAGCATGAGGATGATGCCGAAGTTGGGAATCTCGTCGCCGTAAGTAATCGGACCGTAGAGCACGACAGTCGCAACGATCGCGAAGACGATGACGCCGATCGCAACCATCATAAGATTGCGCGCCACCATGGACAGATCCTTGCGCTTAGCCTTGCCCGGCGTGGTGCTGGTAGTGGGGACTTCGTCGTGTTGGGCGGGCATGATGGTTCTCGTGGCTGGAAATGCAATGACAAACGCTGCGGCGAAACGTGGTGCCGAATCGAACGCCGGCCGGCGCTCGATTGGCATCATACCAGGGGTCGTTCGTGCCGCGCACATACACGAACATCCCTAACACTAACGTATCACACGCCAGACGAAGCGCAAGTCGCCGGAATTTATCGGGAAAGCCTTATGTCGGCAAGTCGTCATCGTTCCGAAGGCTCAGTGACCCAGACCGCTGCTGGCGATCTGCTGTTCGACGAACTGGGCGAATAGCGCATGCAGATGCGTCGTCGGATGAAGATCGTCGGCGAACATGTACGTCTGGTCGGCATTGGCCGTCACATAGGTCGCCGGTGAGCACAGCAATGCCGTGTCGTCCGGCGTTTTCTTGGGGTCGCAGGCCTGACCGGTATTTGCCACGACGAAGCCATTAGCCTGAAAGTTCGCAATGATCTGGTCTACCCATGTATAGGAATCGATCTGGATGACCTTGCCTTGCAGGCCATCGGCCTGCAAGGCAGCGTTCAGGTCCTGGTTGAAGAGTTGCGATAGTTGGGTCAGATTGGCCCCGCCGTCGGCCGCGGCGAGGCCTTTGGGCGACAGACCGACATTCGGAACATTGATCACCACCACATGCGTGGCGCCGTTCTGAACGATCTGCCCGACAAGCTGAGCGAGCGTGGTTGCCGCCGTTTGTACCGTCGGCGCCGCCGCCGGCAGCGAACCGGCGCGAAGCACGTCGTTCGCGCCGGCCCAAACCAGAACCAGTTGACCGGAATTGAAACTCCCGTGCGTGGCCAGATAGCTCGAAACCTGCTGATTGACCGGCATTTCGACATTGCCGATCACGTTCGTAAGAAAGTCGTTCTGGTTGGCCGGCGTCGCCACGGTGGAGCCGCCCTCGGCATAGCCGAGACCGTTTTGCGCACTCAGCTTATGCGTGACGTCGATCGTAAATGCGGCGCTGAGCGTGCCGCCGTAATATTGCGCGACGTTCTGGGTCCAGACCTGGCCCGGATTGGTGGTGAAACGCCCGCCACCCACCGCGCTCGCGAGCGGCGCATAGGTCCCGACGTCCGACAGGCTGTCGCCGAATGAGACAACTTGCAATTTGACGCCGCCCGGCGGCGTGGCTGTGCCACTGCCATTGCTCGAGCTGCCTCCGCCTCCACCGCCGCCGCATGCTGTCAATAGCGACATCATCGTGGCAAGAATTACAGCACGTACCGTGTCTTTGCTTCCCTGCATAGCGCCTCCCCACAGATTGAACGGGCGGTTGCCCTATGTGGCGGACGTAGCGCCAGCCTGCATATCGTTCTCTCGACAGTACTTCTGGGGTAGCAAAAAGGATGCCGCTCGCGGCGAGCCACGCAGCGGGATGATTGGGTCGTCTAATAAAATGAGTTCAGCGATGTCGATTCAGCCCGATCTCGAACGTCGAGTAGGTAAGCGCTGGAATTGCGTATCCGGCACGCAATGAGACATCCGGCAAAGGAGAATCCATCGTGCCCCTTCCACTGACCCCCGTTATCACCGCCTTTGAACGTTCGCCCGATTGCGGCAGGGGACTGGCGCGTGACACGCGTGTTCGCTGGGCGCTCGAAGAAGTCGGCCAACCCTACGAGGTGCGTCTGGTTTCATTCGATGCGATGAAGGAACCCGCGCATCGCGCGCTTCATCCTTTTGGGCAGATCCCGACCTATGAAGAAGGCGCGCTGGTCCTGTTCGAGTCGGGGGCGATCGTGTTTCATATCGCCGAGCGCCACGCAGGCCTGCTACCTGACGATGCGGATGCCCGCGCACGCGCGATCACATGGATGTTTGCCGCGCTCAACACGGTTGAGCCGCCGATCCTCGATCTCCAAACCGCTAAATTCCTGGAGGGAGACAAGAGCTGGTACGACGAGCGCCTGCCGCTCGTCAAGGATCGCATCCGTGACCGGCTGGGCGAGCTTTCCAATCGCCTTGGCAACGCCGACTGGCTCGATGGTGCGTTCAGCGCGGGCGACCTGCTTATGGTGTCCGTACTACTCAGGTTGAAAGCATCGGGGCTGCTGGACGAATATCCGAACCTCTCCGCCTATGTTGCCCGCGGTGAAGCGCGGCCCGCCTACAAACGTGCTTTCGCCGCGCAATTGGCGGTTTTCACTGGCCAGCAACCGGCCGGCTGATGAAGGTCGGCCGTGTCATCGCGAGGGCCAACTAAACGCCCCGCAATTCTCAATCGGGCAAAGATGCTATCTTTGAACCGTCTGCCCAATATCAGCCAGGAGCGCGCTATGGCGGAGGACAAAGATGATGTCGATGATCATTGGCACGTAAGTGCGGCGTGCTTCAACTGCGGCGCGGTTCGAACGGCCGCTCCCAATCTGTTCATCGAGCGAAACGGTGCTTCGGCGTTTGCTCACCAGCCTGCCAGTGAACAGGAAACAGAAGATGCGTGGCGAGGCGTGCTCCTCTGTCCGGCGGCAGCCGTTCGGGCGCCAAAAGGTTTGAAGATGCCGACAGGCCTCTTCCCGCAAGCCCTGGCGCCCGGCGTGTGGCGGCTCGGATATAACGCCCGCTCTTCGTACGGTGCTCACAGCTACTTCACGCTTGCAGGGGGCCTGCGTCTGATGATCGACGGGCCGCGCTGGTCCGGCCATCTCGAGCGCTGGATCGCGGAAGCCGGAGGATTGGATCACATCCTATTGACCCACCGCGACGATGTCGCGGACGCGGGTCTCTATGCGAAGCGTTTTGGCGCCCGCGTCTGGATCCATGCAAACGATGCCGATGGCGCACCGTTCGTCACCGACGTCATCACAAGTGATCTGGCGCATGAGATGTTGCCGGGCGTTCGGGTCATTCCGGTGGCGGGACATACGCAGGGAAGCGTCATGTTCCTCATCAACCACGCGCTTTTCTCCGGAGACTCACTGAGTTGGGATTTCGAAAAGCGCGCTCTGCATGCCTTTCGCGACTTTTGCTGGTACGACTGGCCCACCCAGCTTCGCTCCCTCGAGCGGCTCGTTCACGAAAGCTTCAGTGGCGTATTCGCCGGACATGGCGGAAGTGTCGTTCTGGATGCACCGACCATGCAGCGCGAACTCCGAGCGTTTCTCGATACGGTAAAAGCGGACTGAGGCTTTCCCGGCAAGCTGCGAAGCGCGGCGCTGCCCGATGCCTGGTCGAACCGACGACTGGCTCATAGCGGCTTCGCGTCCGCCCTCAGGATGCTCATTAGCGTCCGCGCGTTGCGCTGCCCCTGGTCCTCGAAACAGTTATTGAAGATGACGTGGGTACGGCCGGCCCGCGTCGCGATTGCGCGGATCGAGGGGGCCAGTCCGGTCAGCTCGTCGTCGCTGTAGTCGTAGTCGAAGCGATCGGCCGCGCTTGCCGCGCCCGTTGCGCTCCATGCCTGCGTATTGCGGCCGTGCAGACGCACCATCGCGAGTTGAGGATGGGTTGCTTCCCATACGGTGTGCACGCGGTTCGTCACATCAGGCGGTGCGTCGACGATCACGTGGACGAGGCTGCGTTCGCGCAGAAAATCGAGCGTCCATGGCGCGTGCTGATCGTCGAACCAGGACTGATTGCGAAACTCGGCGGCCATCATGTAGCCCGCCATGCGCGCCCGGCATTCTTCCACGAGCGCGAGACCATCAGGCGCGCGCGTGATCCACGGCGCGAACTGGAACAGCACCGCGCCGAGCCGCCCGCTCGCGCGCAACGGTTCCAGCGCTTCCAGATAGCGCCGCCACAGTTCATCGAGGATCTCGGCAGGCATGTCGCGGTAGTAGACGTTTTTCTTGCGCGGACCCGTGATGCCTTCCGGCAGCGCCATCGCAATGTCTTTCGGCAGGACGTCGGGCGAAGTCTGATGTCCGGTAAACAGCCGAAACGCCTTGAAGTTGAACGTGAAGTCTTCCGGCGTGCGCTCGGTCCACAACTGCGCATTGCTTGCCGACGGCATAGCGTAGTAGGCCGAATCGACTTCGACCAATGGAAACTGCGATGCGTAAAAGCGCAGCCGGGCTTCAGCGCTGCTGCTGCCGGGCGGATAAAACCGCTTACAGGCGATCAGCGTTTTGTCGGTCCAGCCTGCGGTGCCGCAGAGGATGTCCATCGGCGTCAAAGTGGTGGTTACCGCGCACAGGCGAGCCTAGGAAGCCGCCTCCGTGTGATCGAGCCACTCCGCGAGTTCGCGCCGCAACTGCGAGATGTCGAGCGGCTTGCCGAGCAGCCGAGCGCCGGGAATCGTGTCGCCGATATCGGCGTTCTCGCCATAACCCGACACCAGCAACACGCGGATGTCCGGCTGCTGACTCAGCACCGCGCGCGCCAGGTTGTCGCCGGACATGCCGGGCAAGGTCAGGTCCGTGAACAACACGTCGAAACGTTGTGCGGGCACGAGCGGCAGCGCTTCTTCTGCGCTCCCGACCGCGGTGCAGTCGAGTCCCAGCGCGCCGAGCAGATCGCAGAGTGCGTCGCGCGAATCGGCGTCGTCTTCGACCAGCAGCACGCGAGCCGGCGTGCCGGGTTGGTGCAACGACGGATTTGCCAGGCGATCCGCTAGCGAATTCGCCGGGGTGTGGGCGAGCGGTTTTTCACCCGAAGGGGCAGGCGCGTGCAGGCTTTCGCGCGGGTTGGACGCTTCAGTTGCACCGGCAGGATCGTAGACCGTACGCGGCACGCAGGGTGAAATCTGCCCCTCGCTCACGCTGGCGACGCCGGCGCCGCGCAACACGCTGCGCACCTTGCGCGCGAGATCGTCACGTCTATAAGGCTTGGACAGCAACGTGATGCCGGCGTCGAGCTTGCCGTGATGGACGATCTCGTCGCGCGTATAGCCCGAGGTGAAGAGCGTCGGCACCATGGGCGAGCGCGCCGCAGCACGCTGCGCCAGTTCCACGCTTTTCACCTGGCCGGGCATCACGACATCGGTAAACAGCAGATCGATCGGCACGTCGCTGTCGATGAATTCGAGCGCCGCGTCGCCACTCGATGCAGTCAGAACTTTATAGCCGAGTTGCGCGAGCATTTCGACGGCGGTCAGGCGCACATCCGCATCGTCTTCGACCACCAGAATCGTTTCGCCGCCGCCCACCGGAGCCGAGGTCTGATCGACGGCTTCGACTGTTTCCGGCTCGCAGCAGCGCGGGAAAAACAGCGAGACGGTCGTGCCGCGTCCCACTTCACTGTCGATCACCGTATGGCCGCCGCTTTGCCTGACGAAGCCGAACACCATGCTTAAGCCGAGGCCCGTGCCGTGGCCGTCGGGCTTGGTCGTGAAGAACGGTTCGAACACGTGCTCCAGGATTTCGGGTTTCATGCCGGTGCCCGTGTCGTTCACCGAGAACTCCACGTACTCGCCTGGCGAGAGTTCCGGCTTGCCGCGGCAAAACGCATGATCCAGCACGCGGTTCGTCGCGCGAACGGTGAGTGTGCCGTCGGCCTGCATCGCGTCGCGCGCATTGATCGCAAGATTGAGCAGGGCGTTTTCGAGTTGATTGCGATCGGCCTGCACATTCCACAGGTCGTCGCTCAACACCGTTTCGATCTTGACGGTCTCGCCGAGCGCGCGGTGCAGCATCTCGCTCATGCCGGTGAGCAGGCGGCACGGATTGAGCACGGTAGGCGAGAGCGGCTGACGGCGCGCGAAGGCGAGCAGATGCGCGGCCAGTTTCGCGCCACGTTTGACGGCATCCGTCGCGGCGGAGAACCGCCGTAGCGTGGCCGGACTCTCACCGGCGTCGGCGGCGAGCATCTGCAGGTTGCCGTTGATTACTTGCAGCACATTGTTGAAGTCGTGTGCGACGCCGCCTGTGAGGCTGCCGATCGCTTCCATCTTCTGGGCCTGGCGCAACTGTTCTTCGGCGAGCGCCCGTGCCGCGACTTCATCGGCGACGCGTTGTTCGAGCGTTTCGGTCAACTGACGCAGCGATTGTTCGGCGATCTTGCGTTCGTGGATGTCGATCAGTACGCCGGGAAAGCGCGTCGGCTCCCCCTGTTCGTCGAACTCGCACTGGCCGTTTGCCTGCACCCACATGTAGTCGCCATCGGGGCGGCGAATCCGGTATTCGGCGCGAAACGGCTGGCCGGTGCGTATCGCTTCGACCGTCAGGCGGTCGTTGAGCGGCTGGTCGTCGGGATGGATCACTTGCGTCGCTGCATTGCGTTCAAGCCCTTTCGCGGCTTCTTCCAATGGAAACGAAAAGGTGCGCGCGAAACGCTCGTCACCGGTGACGATGCCGGTGCGCGCGTCGAGCACCCATGTGCCGAGCACCGCGCCGGTATTGAGCGCGAGTTGCAGCCGTTCGTTGGTTTCGCGCAGTTCGGCCTCGGCATGTTGCCGCCAGCGTTCGGTGAGTACACGCGTGGTGGTTTCGACGACCATCGCGAGGACGCCCGCGGGTGCGCCGCTGTCGTCGGCAACGGGGCTGTAGTAAAGGTCCATCCAGACCTCTTCGGGCTTACCGTCGCGCAGCAGAACGAGCTCCTTGTCGCGATACGACAGGGTGCCGCCAGCGAGACACGTCGTCATCACGTGACGGTTGAAATCGGCGACTTCCGGCCAGCCGTGTTCGACCGGACAGCCGAGCAGATACGGATGCCGTCCTCCCGCGAAAATCGCGTAGGCGTCGTTGTAGATCATGTAGCCGGGTTTGCCCCACAGAAGCACGAGGGGGACGGGCGAGGCTAGCAGCATCTGAACGGTGGCGGTCAGACTGCGCTGCCAGTTTTCTATCGCACCGAGGTCGGTGGCGGCCCAGTCGAATTCGCTGATGCGTCGCGCCATTTCCCCGTTCCAGCCGGGGCAACCATGGTCTTGTGCCGGGAATGGCATTGCTGCGCTCCACAGAGGTCACGTCAATGAATGTGTCCCCACTCTGCCGGCGCTCATGGCGCGCGTGAATGTTCAGCAGGAGGCGGGATGAATCTTCTGCCGTGCACAGCGGGCGCGAAGCGGCCACGCGGCAGCAATAATTGTAGGCTACAACGCTCGCCTGATGACATAACAGAAGGGGCTCTGCGGGTTTAGCCGAACAATCGGCGCGAACCGCCTCGCAACTTTTACCTGCGTTGATCGAGTCAGTGCGCGTGATCCGGAAAGAAGCGCACGTGTCGCCGGTTTTTGACTGGATGTCTAGGCTTTAGTGCGGCCTGAATGGTGCGCTTGGGGCATCAGGCGTGTTTCGTGCTGCCCGCTCTTCTTCGCTTATGCCAACGGGCGCATGGTGGGGGTTGAGCGCCATGCCGGATTCGAACTTCTATAAACGCGGACCACACGATGGCAAGGAAAAACATCACACGAAACAAGCTGCCCAAGCCGGACGTACGGCAGGCGATATTGACCACGCGCCGTAACGCCAGAATGGCGCGTTCGGCGCACGCCTATGTGCGCGGCAACACGAGCAAGTTCTACGAATGGCTCGACGGGATGGAGAGCCACACCTTGCCTGAAGGTCCGGCGATCTGGATCTGCGGCGATTGCCACACCGGCAATCTCGGACCGGTCGCCGATGCAGAAGGGCGTGTCGAGATCCTGATTCGCGACCTTGACCAGACGGTGATTGGCAATCCTGCGCACGACCTGATCCGCCTTGGGCTGTCGCTGGCGACGGCCGCGCGCGGTTCGAACCTGCCTGGACTGACTACGGTGCACATGATGGAAGCGTTGGCGGACGGTTACGAGCGCGCCTTCGACGAGGCGGCCGGCGATGCCGATATTCATGCCGAGAAGCCGGAGGCGGTGAGGGTGGTGATGAAGGAGGCGGTGCGCCGGTCGTGGCGTCATCTGGCGGAAGAGCGGATTGAGGATCTCGAGCCGACCATTCCACTTGGCCCGCGCTTCTGGCCGCTGGCGAAGAGCGAGCGGCGCGAGATCGAGGCGCTGTTCGAGAAGGGTTCGCTGGCGCGGCTCGCGACGGTGTTGCGTGGCGGCGGTGACGACGCCGATGTCGAGGTGCTCGACGCGGCGTACTGGGTGAAGGGGTGCAGTTCGCTGGGGCGGTTGCGGTATGCGGTGTTGCTGGACATCGACGGCGCCGCGGTGGATGGCGACGACCTGTGCCTGATCGACATCAAGGAAGCAGCGCAGGCAGCCGCGCCGCGTTATCCCCGAGTGCGCATGCCGCGGGATAACGCCGAGCGGGTGGTGGAGGGGGCGCGGCATTTGTCGCCCTCGCTGGGCGAGCGGATGCGGGCGGCGCGGTTATCGGATCGCGCTGTTGTTATACGGGAGCTGCTGCCGCAGGATATGAAGTTGACGATTGAGCAGTTGACTCAGGACGAGGCGATGAAAGCTGCGCGCTTTCTTGCGTTGGTGGTGGGGAAGGCGCATGCGAGGCAAATGGATGCGCTTGAGCGCGCGGCCTGGCTTGCGGAGTTGCGGAGGAATCGGTCGAAAACCCTCGATGCGCCGGGGTGGCTTTGGAAAAGTATTTTAGAGTTGGTTAGTAGTCATGCTGTGGGGTATTTGGAGCATTGTCGACGGTATGCCACTGAGGGGGGCATTAAGTGACTGGTTTTTGCCTTTTGCGGCGGCATTGGCCGTGGTCCTGGGGCTTTGGGCTTTCCTTGTTCTGGCTTTGGTGCCTTTCCTTGCATTGTTAGTGGTTTATTAGCGTTGCCCCTGTGCGGGGCGGCACTTACTTTCTTTGCCGCCGCAAAGAAAGATAAGCAAAGAAAGCGGCTAGAAGCCCCTGCTAAGCGGGCACCGTGGTTTGCCTGGGGTAGTGGTGCGACTGGAATCCGTGCTCTCGCACATTCGGCGTTAGTGACAAAGGAGTCATCAGCTCCCACTCCGCACTGCGTGCGTCGCGGACGGGTCTGCAGGGGAAACCATGGGCTTCGGTTGAGGTCTGTGGGGGCCGTTGGCTTCGCCTCGGCGACGCGCCCTGCACTCACTCCGGAAACCCCCACTTCAAATGTTTGTCGGTGCCTCGCAATCACGGTCGCGGCTGCGGTGGCAATGCAAGGACGAGCCACGACCTGTTGGCGAGGCGTAGGCGTCAAAACGTAGTGAGTGGCTTTATGAGCGGCTCTTCGGCGCGCGCAGCGCCGCCGGAAGTATGACGCCCTTGTCACAAGCCTATGCATGGGCACGAACACAGATTCCAGATGCACCACTACCCTGAGCGAGCTGCGGGACCCGCTTAGCAGGGGTTTCTAGCCGCTTTCTTTTGCCTACTTTTCTTTGCGGCGGCAAAGAAAAGTAGGTGCCCCCCCGCACAGGGGGAACGCTAATAAACCACCACCAAAACAAGGAAAGGCCAAAGCCCCAGGAACACGGCCAAAAAGCGCCGCGCAGGCAAAAACCCCCAGCTAGTTAGACAAAGACAAATAAGGCGAACTGACCGGCGTAGGCGGAAACGGCTGCAACCCAGTCTGCTTACTAAAGCTATACCTCAAATAAACAGCCGCGAGCCACTCGCGATACTCATAAGCATTGCCGAGCGACGCAGTCGCCCCAAACGCCAACTGCGGAGCCAGTTGATACTCCCCCACCGCGCTAAGCGAATAAGAAACCCCAGTCTTACTCTGCCCAGGATACTGCGCACCACTATCCAGATTCGAACCGAGGGTCTTGGCTTCCGCCGCCGCATTGGTCTGGAGCGTGCCGTCGAGCGGGAAGTAATCCGATGCATCCTGCCGGTAATGCTGTACGCCGATCGAGCCCTTCACGTCATAAGTAAACTGACCATTGCGCCCAGTCCACTCCACCGGCAAATTCAGAATCATGTACTGCTGCGGACTGAAATACCCGCCCTGACCATACGTGAAGTACGAGAGGTTCTTGTTATAGGTCATCAGCGTCGTGTTCACACCGACAGTGAGCGTCTGATCGGCATCCTTGTAAACACGCGTGTAGATACCGCCGCCGCCTTTGACTGCGTTATTGCTTGCGACGTGATAGCCATGGTAGTTCTGGTACGCGGCGTTCACATACAGGCCGTTGGTGCCGTCATCCCATGCAAGACTGGCGAGGCCGCCGAAGGAAGTGACGCCGCCCCACTCGAGGCCGGAGCCGGAGTCGCGCGCGCCGGCATACGACAGCAAGCTGTCAGTCACCGCGCGGCGCGCGACGGCCAGCGAATACGACACCTTGTCGGTAATGCCACCGTTGTATTGCAAGCCGCCCACAATGTTCTTCTCGGGGAAACCAAGCGGCGTTACGCCGATATCACCATTAAGGTTGCGGCCTTCGTAGCCGAGCGACAAACCTACGCCGTTGGCGGTCTGGCTGCCATAAGTGTTGGTGCCCGCCACCGCCGCCGTAGCGGACGTGCTATTGGACAACCCCGAGCCGAATCGCGCGAGCGTCGATAGACTGCCCGCGGCCGTGCCGGCATCCAGCGTTACCGCCGTCGCGGTCACGACGATGTGACCGTTGCCGGCCTTGATGCGCCCCTGAATCGGTGCTTCGATATCGGTCAGCGTCGACAGGCCGTCCTCGCCCGTGCGATTGCGGAACACGACCCCGCCCGACACGGTGCTCGACTGCTCGCGATTGACCTGCGCCAGTTCTTCAGCCACGCCGAGCGTCTGCGTATTGGCGACGTTCGGTTGCGGGTAGGTGCCGCCGTTACCGTTCGCGCCAGGTTGTTGCGGGTAGTACGCCTGCGCGTAACCGGTCGGCGGTTGCGGAATATACGGCTGCTGTTGCTGCGCGTAATACCCCGAGCCCTGATTCGGATACGGCTGATAAGGCTGCTGACCGTAGGCCTGTTGCGGCGGCACCGGTTGGTAAGGCTGCTGCGCGTAACCCTGCTGCGCGTATGCCTGTTGTTGCTGCGGGTAAGGCTGCTGGCCGTAGTAGGGCTGTTGCTGCTGCGGATAAGCTTGTTGCTGCCCATACGGCGCCTGCGCATAGGCTTGCGCGTTACGGTTGCTCTTCGACGTGCTTTGCTTCTTGCTGGTCGAGCGTTTCGTGCTCGTGGCCGAATTCGTGTAACGCGGCTGTTGCATCGAACCGGCATTGGCCTGCGCATCGCGTGCCGCAGGCGACATCGGCCACGGCGTGGTCGCATAACCGTCCGGCTGCTGCGGATAGGGCGCCTGCTGCTGATATTGCGCCTGTTGAGGATATCCACCTTGTTGCGGGTGACCGGATTGCTGCGGATACGCCGGGTTGTACTGCTGCTGCTGCGCCTGCTGCATCTGCGCCTGCCCTTGCCCCGGATATGGCTGCAACGGCGCGCCGGACTGGCTCGACCCGTTGGTCTCCTGGCCGTAGCCATCCGCGTTGGTGCCGGGACGTGGCGCGTTATAGGGAACGGCGGTAGGCGCGGCGTTCGGCGCATACGGCTGAGCAGGCGCCGTATAGGGCGCAACGTACGGCGCGGGCTGCGAGGGCGGCGGATAGTTCGGCACGGTCTGGGACGGCAAGGAGGACTGCGAGTACGGGAGCGATGCACGCGCGGCATTGAAGCCGCCACCTGCGAGCGCGGCGTTGTCGGCGTCGGTCGGCGAGATCGTTGCGGTTTTACCTTCGAAGGGATTGGTGCCCGGCAGCGGCGTCGCGCCGATCCGGCGCATCGCGACTTCCCAGCCACGCGGCACGTTGCTCGGCGCATTGGCGCGGGGCCCGTTGGCCATCAGCGGCGTATTGGCGGCGATCAGCGAGCGTTGCAGATAAGTCGACGCGAGCGACAGCTTGCCTTCGGCGCGATACATGCGGCCGACCGTCGCCAGCACGCCGGGGTCGTTCGGCGCCGCTGCAAGCGCCTGATTGGCGAGCGATTCGGCATAGCTAAACTGTTTCGCGCCAGATGCCGCGGAGATCGTCGCTTGCAGCAGGTTCAGGTCGTCGGGTTTGCGCTGCAACGCGACGCGGTAACTGGCGAGCGCGTTGCGGTCGTCGCCGGCGCTCGAATAGAGGCGGCCGAGAGCGGCTTGCAGATCGGGATTGTCGGGCATCGCCGCGAGCCACGGCGCGATCACGTCGTAGGCGCTGGCAAGATCGCCGCGCTGACGCACCGCGTCGCATTGCTTGATGACGATGCCCAGATTCAGATTGCCGAAATCCGTGCGCTGCTGCGGCGTCAACTGCATCGCTGCGAGGCGTCGCATCACCATGCCGAGTTCGGCTTCCTGCTGCGTGGCGGAGAGAATACCCGCGTATTGCAGCAGCAAATCGGTGTTGCCAGGCGCCGCGTTCATCGCGCTGCGCACGAGGCCCAATGCGCGATTCGGGTCGCCCGCCTGCTGATACGCGGCAGCGATCACGCCGATCAGTTCGGGATTGTTGCCGGCAACCGGTTCGGCGGCGTGCAAGGTTGCCAGCGCTTGTTGCGACTGACCGTTGCGCGCCATCCGCGTCGCGAGATCGGCCTGCTGATGCACCCACAGGCGATGCTGCAAGGTCGTCATCGCGTCGGTGCGCTGCGCGGCTGGAATCCGTTCGAGTTGCGCGAGACCGGCCGTCCAGTCCTGCGTTTCCGCCGACAACAACGCACTCGCATACAGCGCGTCAGTCATGTCGGGATGCGCGGCGAGGAGGCCGTCCATCATGCTGCGGGCATTCGCAACCGCGCCCTGGCGCACGTAAATACGCGCGAGGTCGAGGCGCAGCCAGGGATCGTCAGGATCGTTCAGCAACGCGTCTTCGAACAGGCTGCGCGCACTGCCGAGATCGCCGCGCGCTTCGGCCGCGCGTGCTTGCGCGGCCTGCGCTTCGCCACGCAGACGGTTGATGCCGCCGGCCTTCGATTGTTGTTCGCTGTTCAGCTGATTGGCGAATTGCAGCGCTTCGTCGCCACGACCCTGTGCGGCGAGCGAACCGACGAGGCCGCGAATCGCATCGGGATTGTCGGCCTGGCGGCGCAGCGCCATCCGGTAGGCCTGTTCGGCGCCGACCGGGTCGCCGTTCGTGAGCAGCATTTCGCCGAGCAGCACCTGTGCGGTGACGTCGGACGGATTCAGCGCGATCGCGCGTTCGAACAGCGACTTCGCCTTCGCGAACTCGCCATTGCTGCGCGCGCCGATGGCGTCGCTGGTATAGGTCCAGTAGGTCGCGCTATCGAGCGCGGTTTTCCAGCGCGCCGGATTGCCGTTTCGCGACGCGCGTTCCAGATAGTTGCGGGCTTCGGCGAATTTTTCCTGCTTCAACGCGGCGATACCCATGCCGCCGAGCGCGTCGGTGTCGTTCGGACTATTCGCCAGTACTGACGAAAACTTCGCGCGCGCCGTGCCGAGGTCGCCGCGGTCGAGCGCGGCGAAACCATCGGCGATGGTGCGGCCGCGGGCGTCGACGGCGGCATTTTCCTGGGCGCGATCGCGGGCCACCTTGTCCTGCTGAACCATCGACTCGAAGCGCGCCTTGACCGCGGCGTCGTCGGTTGCGCCTTGCAGATACGCTTCGTACATTGCGGCGTCCGACGGCCGTGCGTCGAGCCACAGCAAGGCCTGGCGCCAGCTCTTTTTCGCCGACGCGCCGACCGTGCTGTCGCCGGCAAGCTTCTGCAGCCGCGCGATACCGTCGCGGCGCGTCGTATCGCGATACGTCAGATGCTGTGCGTAGGCGAGGGCGTAGCGCGGGTCGTCGGGGTTATCGCGTGCGAGCTGTTCGAGGCCGCGGCGCGCCTGGTCCCAGCCTTGCGGCGTGGCGGAGAGTGCCTGGTAATACTCGAGTTGCAGTGCGGGTGTGGCCGGCTTGCCGTTCAACGCGCGCTGATACTCCTCTACCGCGCTCGCGCTTTGACCGCTTTGCGCGAGCCGCCGCGCATCGTTGACCGTTTGGTCACGCAGACTCGATTCGCCGAGGCGCCGGCCCAGTTCGTCCAGGTTCGGATAGTTCGGCGCGACCGCTTTCAGACGCGCCAGATATTGCTGCGCGCCGGCGCCGTCCTTGCGGTCGGCGAGCACCATGCCCATGCCGTAGAGCGCATCGGGTTGCTTCGGATCGATGCGCAACACTTTCTGCCACGCCTGCTCGGCGAGGTCGCCGCGATGATGCGATTGCCAGTACTTGCCCTGATCGATCAGCACGTTCAAGGGGTCTTTCGACGCCTGCGCCAATGCGTCAGGCGAAGCCGTCGCCACGCAGCAGACGGCCGTGAGGCTCAGCGCGAACCGCAATGAAAACGCGAGGGCGCTCAATCGCATGCATTTCTCCAACTCGGCACGAGACGGCCGGCTTCGTCGAAACGATAGTGGCCGTCGATGAATCCGGTGCCGAACAAGCCCAGCACACGATCGTAATAAACAGGTTCACGGCCCGGCACATTGGTGTCGAGCACGGCGAGATGGGTGCGCGCGAGACCGAGGCCGCGCTCGTCATTGAGCGCCTTGAAGTACGGCGCGAGCGCACCCCAGTAGCTCAACGGTCCTTCGCCGCTCGCCGTACCGGTGGTCGACGAAACCTTCTCGGGCGGAATGCCGCTTTGCGCAACCTTCGCGCGCATGCCGCCGAGCGCCGCGAGCCAGGGTTTGGCGAGCGGGTCGGCGGGCGAGGTGAGTCCGGCCCACAGATAGACGCGGATCGCGTCGTAGCTGCCGGTGTCGCCTTCTTTCGGATCGACTACGAACTGGCCGTTCTGCCACGCCGCCCAGTCGGGCGCGAAACCTTGCGGCGCGGTGGTCTTGATGAGCTTGTAGGCGCTGTCGGCGAGCTTGGCCCATGGGCCGTTCGGCATGTCTTTGGCGAGCGCGCGCAGCACCGGCAAGGGCAGGTAGCTCGGATTCAGGCGCGTCACGCCGCCATTTTTGAAGCCCTGCGGACCGGGCAGCAGCATCGGGCCGACGCCCGGCAGCGTGGTCATCTCCTGGCGCGCGATCTGCGCGGCGAGCGCCTCGCCGAGTTGCGTATAACTCGCCTCATGCCACAGGCGGCCGGCTTGCAGCAGATCGTAGGCGATCCACAGGTCGGAGTCGGATGCGGAATTCGGATCGAGCACGCCGAACGAGCCATCCGGCTTCTTGCCCCAAAGCCACGACGGCAGCCGCACGTTTTGCGCATCGAACTGATTGCCCGCGAGATTGGTGCGGGTCCAGTTCAGGAGCCGGTCGAAGGTTGCGCGGTCGTTCGCGACCAGCGCGAAGAACAGGCCGTATGACTGGCCTTCGGAGGTGGTCTTCAACTGTGGCGAGGAGTAGTCGATCACGCGGCCATCGGCCTGCACGAAGTGTTCGACGAAGATGCGGTAGGCCGGCGAGTCTGTGTTACACGGACCCGTTTGGCCGGGTGCCGAAGTGGTCTGCGCCACCTTCGTGATATTGGCAAAGCACGTGGCCGCCGCAAGGACAAGGCCGAAGCCAAGCCCGAGCGTTAGCGCCACGTGTGTCTTGATGTTTCGAACCCGCATATCAGTCCTATCAGTCCTTTAGGCGGCGCGCGGCGATCGAGCGCAGCGTCCGGTAGAACAGTCCGGCGATGATCAACGCGGCGAGCACGCCACCCAGCATCAGCAACAGCGGATGCGACGACAGTGCCCAGCGCAGATACTCCTGCGGTGACAAATGGCCGACATAGTACGCTTCGCCGTTCGACGTGATGGTGACGGTGCGGCCGTGGACCACGGCCATCGCGCCTTGAATTTCCTGCAGCACGTCGGCGTCGAGCAGGGCGGCGGACAGATCGGCGTCCGACTGGCCGGCCGCGCTCACCAGCGCGACGGCGCTGCGGTTCTTCTGCAGCGGCGATTCGAAACCGGTCAGGAGCGCATCGCCGCTCGAGCTCACGAGCGTCAGGTCGGCGCGTGCCGGCGAGCGTTCGACGCCGCGTTCGCCATGCCACCAGTCCTCGAGCTTGAAGACCACGTCCGAGAGCGCGAAGGTGCGCGAATCGCCGTCGCTGGAGAACGGCATCGACTTGGCCCAGCGTTGCAGCAGCGGTTGCTTGCCCGGCGCGCCGAAAATCAGCAGGTCCTTGTTGGCGTACTTGTCGACGTCGTCGGCCGTGCCGACGGTCACGCCATTCACCGGATACCCCGTCGATGCGCCCATGCGGCCCATGGTCAGCAGGAACAGGCTGTAGTCGCTCGAATCGGCCTCGTTCGGCAGGACCACCGCGGTCTCCGAGAGATCGGCCATCCGCGTGAACGGGAAGCCGCTATTGGCGAAGGCCGCGAGATCAGGCAGCGCCATGTAATGCGGGAACGACGAGAGGTCGATGGTCGAGTTCGGATCGATGGCGCCGACCACGTTTTCCAGCAGACGGCCGTGGCATTCGCCGGTGTTCGGAATGTCGTAGAAGAAATGCAGACGCACCTGCGCGCGCGGCGTCAGCAGCAGCGGCGGAATATGCACGGTGCGACGCGCTTCGGCAGTCTTGTCCGGCAACACGCGCTCAAAGTAATGGCCCAACTCGAACACCGAGGCCGACTCGGCCGGAATCGGCAGCGCCTGCACGAAGCCGTCGTTGACGCTGACGTTCAGCGACGAACGGTCCCGCAGCGGACGCACCGTATAGCGGTAGCGCAAATCGATCGGCGCGCCCTTGGTGTGCCACATGAACAGATCCGGCGGCACGCGAAGATTCACGCGCACGGCGTCGGCGTCATAGCCGGACACCGTCAGGTCGCGCGGATCGGTGAGTTCGCCGAAACGCACCGGACGGTTAGTCGGCAGCCAGTTCGGCGCGTCGTACGGCGCACGCTGCATGAGTTCGTTCAACTGCGTGATCGTCGCGCTCGGGCCGGTGAGCGTGTTCTGGCCGATGCCGAGCGCTTTAGCGGCGGTTTTCAGTTCAGCCTCGGTGCGGCCGAGCACGAGCAGCAGCTTGCCGCGCGCCGGCGCTTCGCGATCCACCACCGCGATCGTCGGGCCGGAAATCGCCGGAATCGTCACGCCGGCCGGGCGCTGGTCGTCGGTCGCGAACACGACGGCGTTGCCCGACAGCGGCGCGTTATCCAGTTGCGCCGGAAACACCGCGCCGCGATAGCCGGCGAGCGCGCCGAACCAGGACGCGACGATGCCGCCCGCTTCGAGCGTCGCGGCGCCGGGTTTTTGCGGGAACACGAAGGGCAGCTCGAGACGGCGCACGTCGCGGCGGTCGAAGAATGGCTGCGGCAGGGCGGCGAGATCCGGCTTGCTGGCGAGCGACGCGTAGGTCAGATCGAGCGAACTCGCATTGCTGACGGTGGCCCACAGCGACGAATTCGCCGGGTCCTCGCAACTGGTCGTGTAATGACCGATCAACTGCACGTTCAGATGGTTGAATTCGGTGATGAAGCGCGGATCGATCGAGACGTCGCGCGCCACGAGCATGCCGGCCTGTTCGTGCGGCACCGGCAGCGTCGCGGCGACTTCGCCGTTCACCAGCACTTTCAGCTGGGAAATATTCGCGAGCAGCGCCGGCGAGTAGCTGTAGACCAGATGCAGGATCGCGCCGGTCACCACTTCGTCGCCGCGCACGGAGAACGCGACGCCGTTCTGGCCGTCGGTGCCGCGCAGTTGCAGCGGATCGCGCGCGCCGAGGTCGGCGAACGTGAGCGTTTGACGGCGGCCGCCCGGCACCAGCGTGCCCGGTTCTGCCGTGGTCGGCGTTTTGATCCCCAAGGCTTTCACCGACGACGCGGCGAGCGCCGGCGTGGGCGTGGCCAGCTGCGCTTGCGCGAGCGCGTTCGGATCGTAGAGGACGGCCACGCTCGGCGCAGGCACGCTGCCCACGCCGGTGGCGACGCGAGCGGCCGCCGCGCCTGGGGCGCCGGCTGCGGGCGACGCTTGCGACGCACTCGCGCCGCTCATGGCCGCTGCAGCCACTTCAACTGCCGAAGCCAGTGGCGCCGCCAACGCGGTTTGCAACGCGAGCCAGCAGGCAAGCCCGCGCATCAGCCGTTTTGAGCGAGGGCGTCCAAAAAGGCGTGCCTCCGTTTCCATCCCATTGCGCCCGTGATTCGAGCGTTCGACGTGTCCCTTCGCCATCCTGTTGCCCATTGATCAGTCTTTGGTTTTTAGCTTCTTGACGTCCACCGGACGGCTTTTCATCGAGCTTCGAAGGTCGGCATAGAGATGCTCGAAGAGCCCCACGATGCCGCGTGCGCCGACCGTCAGCACATGCGTCAGACCGCGCAGCGGCGTGTCCTGCTGACGCCCTTCGGCCCAGCCGGTCCACGCGTCGGCGCGCGCGAACGTGGTCTTGACGAACTCGTACTCCTGTTCGCGCGTCATTGCCGAGAAGCGCAGGCCCACGCGGCCCGGCTCCGTGAAACCGACGGTGGCGGGGAAGGCGTATTCCTCGTCGCCGCGAAACAGCGATACGGTCACGCTTTCGTGCATCGGCACTTCGATCTTGGCCGGCAGCGCCACGCCGACGCCGCCTTCCGAGTAGTCGATGGTCTCGCAGGCGAGCGTGCGGCCGGTCGAGAACTTCAGCATCACGGGCATGGTCATCGCCACGCGGTGCACCGCGCGAATCTGCCGGCGCTCGCTGGCCGCGGCCACGCTCGCGCCGAGAATCAGCATGTTGTAGGTGGTCCAGCCCAAGTTCAGGATGGTCGTCTGCACCACGCTGCGAGTGTGCCAGTTCAGATAGATATGCACGATGCCGACCACGAAGCCGATCAGGTTCAGCAACAGCAGAAACAGATACGGCCGCGAGATCGCCCAGTCGAAGTAGTTCTTTTCGATCTGACCGCCCTTGGCCGTCACGTTGAACTTGCCGAGCTTCGGGTTGATCAGCGCGAGCAGCGTCGGGGCGGTAATGTACGACGCCAGCACCGATTCGTAAACTTCGGCCCAGAACGAATGGCGGAACGAGCGCTGCATCCGCGAGTTGGTGATGCTCGCATGCATCATGTGCGGCAGTGCGTAGATCGCGATCGTGCTGGCGGCGGCCTCGATCACGTGCGCGCCGAAGAACAGATACGACAGCGGCGCCGTGAGAAACACCAGACGCGGGATGCCGTAGAAGAAGTGCATCATCGCGTTCAGATAACAGAGCCGCTGGCCGATTTTCAGGCCCTTGCCGGTGAGTGGATTGTCGATCCGGAAAATCTGCGTCATGCCCCGCGCCCAGCGAATCCGCTGGCCGATGTGGCCGGACAGACTTTCGGTGGCGAGACCTGCTGCCTGCGGGATCGCCAGATAGGCGGTGGTGTAGCCGAGGCGGTGCAGCTTCAACGCGGTGTGCGCGTCTTCGGTCACCGTTTCGACCGCGATGCCGCCGATCTCTTCGACCATGGTCCGGCGCAGCAACGCGCACGAGCCGCAGAAGAAGGTCGCGTTCCACAGATCGTTGCCGTCCTGCACGAGGCCGTAAAACAGTTCGCCTTCGTTCGGCACTTTGCGGAAGGTGCCGAGATTGCGTTCGAACGGATCAGCGGAGAAGAAGTGGTGCGGCGTTTGCAGCATCGACAGCAGCTTGTCGCGCAGGAACCAACCGAGGCCGATCTGCAGGAACGAGCGGGTCGGAATGTGATCGCAGTCGAAGATCGCGAGGTACTCGCCCTGAGTGATCTTCAGGGCTTCATTGATGTTGCCGGCCTTCGCGTGGCGGTTGTGCGTGCGGATCGTCCAGTTGACGCCGACTTCCTCGCAGAAAGCCTTGAACTCGGGACGGCGGCCGTCGTCGAGCACATGGATCGCGATCTTGTCGGCCGGATAGTCGAGCGCGAGCGCGGCGTAGATGGTCGGCTTCACCACCGCGAGCGGCTCGTTGTAGGTCGGGATGAAGACGTCGACGGTCGGCCACAGGTCGCGCGAGGCGGGCAGCGGCATCGGCGTGCGCTTGAGCGGCCAGGCGGTCTGGAAGTAGCCGAGCATCAGCACGACGGTCGAATAGACTTCGGCCGACACCAGCAGCAGGCCCCATGCGGCGTCGAGCGGATGTTCCCAGTAAGTCGTCGAAGTGAGCCGCCAGTACATATAGCGGCCCGACGTGACCACCGAGAGCATGATCATCACCATCGTCGCGTAACGGCCTTGCAGGCGGCGGAACAGCAGCGCGGTGACGAAGCAGCAGGTCGCGAACGTCAGTTGCTCGTAGAACGCGAGCGGCACCGTGAAGACGAAGTACAGCATCATCAGCGCGAACAGCGTGACCAGACCGGTCACGATCCGGCTGTTCCAGAAGCGCGCGTCGACGATGCGTTCGAGCCGCGACGGTTCGCCGGCCTCGATGTCCTGCGACTGGGGCGTACTCATGCGACGTTCCTCGGCGAGACGGCGATCGCATCGACCGCCGCCATCAGCCAGTTGCCGCACGAACGAAAATCGGCGGCCGCCTGGCTGAGTGGATCGTAGTGAATCAGCGTGGTGTCGCAGGCGAGCGCTTCGCTCACCCCTTCATCAAGATGGATGACGCCTGGGAAGAGCTTGTCGCCGAGCATCTGGCGCAAGACCTTGAGGACGTCTTTGGTCAACTGGCGCGACTGGTCGATCTGGTTGACCACGTAACCTTCGCCGCCGAACTCGGGGCGCGGCGCCGCGTACGCTTCAATCAGCCGTTCCATCAACGGAATGGCCGCGTAGGAAGCGGCGTCGGCGAGCACTACGTTTAGCGTGAAGGTCGCCGCGCATAACGCAGCGCGTACATACACGGACGAACCTGGCGGCGTATCGATGATGACGATGTCGGACGCGTCGAGCCGCAGCGTTTGCAGCGAGTGCGCGAGCCACCTCGGGTCCTGGTCGATATACGCTTCGAAGCGGCGGCGATCGTCTTCGAGCACGGCGCCGTAGGGCAGCACGGTCACACCGTCTACGCCGTCGAACATGACCGATTGCCACGGATCGCCCGTCAATGTCGCGCGCGACAAACCGTCGATGCTGTCGAGCGGCACGCCGAAATGCAGACGCAGCGCGTTTTGCGGATCGAGGTCGAGCGCGATCACGCGGCGGCCGCTGGCGGCCAGCACGGAAGCGAGATTGGCGGCGAGGGTGGTTTTACCGACCCCGCCTTTGGCGGACACGACCGCAATGACTTTCATGAGCGACGAGGGCCGTTGACCAGCCACGAGTTGGAGGGGGCGGGCGCGGCGACGCTGGGAGCGCGGACCGGCGCGGGGGCCGTTTGTGCGGGTGTGCCGCGCAGACGGTCGAAGACCGATTGCAGCGGTGCGGATTCGCCGGTGGGCGCGGCGGGTTGCGGCGGCGTCGGTTCGGATACCGGAGCGAACAGTTTGCCGAGGATCGACGCGGGCGGCTTTGGCGCTGCGGGCGCAGTCGTGTAGGTGGGTGCGGGTGCTTGTGCCCACGTCGGGGTGTGCGCCTGGGCGGGAGCTTGCGTCCATGCCGGGACCGGAGCCGGTGCTTGCGCCCACGTCGGCGCGGATGCGGAGACCGGCGCCGGCGCAGTGCTGCGCGGCGTGAGGGCAGGGATCTCGGCGCGCGGCATCACCGCTGCTGACGGCATGCTCGCCGTAGGTTGCGCTACAGGCATGGCCGGCGTGCGGAACTGAGCCACGGGCGGAATACTTACAGCTGGCATGACAGGGGGAATAGGTGCGGTCGCAATCGGCGGCACCTGTACCTTGGCGACGGCAGCCGCAGGCTGTGCGGCCACTGGCGTCACGGCATCGATCGGTACGGCAGCGTCACCCTTCGTTTCGAACGCGCCGAAACGCGAAGCGCCGCGCGGCGCGCCAGGCTGAGCGGCGACGGCGACCGGCGGAATGTCCCGTCGATGCGAGCGGGTAAACAGCGGCGCCTTCGCGCGTGTGACCGAGGCGGCGTCTTTTGGCGTTGTGTCCTGACGATCGACTTCCGGCGCCGCTTCTTGCGCCAATGCCTCGCCAGCAACCTCGCGGCGTTGCCCGATCGCGGGAATCGCCGGCTGTGTCAGATCCAGCGTCACCAGCAGCGGCCAACGCGTGCGCGCCGAACGCGCTTCGTTTTCGCGGCCGATTTCCTGGTACGCGCTGGCGTCGCCGCCAAAATGGTCGAATAGTTTTTCGATGTCGCTAGATGAACTCATAGTGCCGCCGACTTTTTAATGACTTGCGTTGCCCCGATCGGTCCGCTCGCCTGGCTCGCTTACCTGGCTCGCTTACCTGGTTTGCTACCCGGACCGCTCAAACAGAATGCCGCCCCAGCCGGAACTCGATCGAGGTGTCCGTGCCGTACGCGCTCGTTTGCGCTACCGAAAGGCCCTGCGCGCCCAACGCGCTCAACCACGTCTGATAGACGCCTTCGAGAAACGCCGGGGTCCACGCGAGCGCCGCGCTGCCGAATGCCTGCAGCGGCGCACAGTAATGAACGATGCGCAGCGCGTCTGCTTCGTCGGACAGTTCGACGTAGCCCCAATCCATGTCATGCCAGTACAGATTCAACGCCTGAGCGAGCTCGGCGGTGGACCCGCACGCCGGCAATTGATGCGCCGCCGCAAACCGGCAACCGACCCGGTACATCAGTTGGCGCAGTTCGTCGCGACCGATCTGCGCTTCGAACTCTGTCGCGAGTGCGGTCAGCATGCCGCGCCATTGTGGCGAGATTTGGCGTTCCAGCAGGTAATCGAGAATTTGGACCATGTTTTCCGGGAAATAGCCGCTGCTCAAACCGCGTACAAAACGGGTGCCGACGGCCGAATAACTGAAAGTGTTACGGGAAGGCGCGCGTTGCACGCGTCTTAGGTTACTTTTACCGAGTTCGTCTGCTCTATCCGCCACACTTCGGAGGAGTCTACTTAAGACATTAACTTTTAGCCACTTTACATTCGTCTGCTTTATACGCGCAAACGATTGCTGCAGATGCTTGTCCGCCACGTAATTTTTGCTGCCGGAATTGCCTTGTTCGCTTCTCCACTGAGGATGTCCGTCGCTAAGCTGTTTTCAATAATTTTATTAACGGTCGATTGCGCCGATCTTTTAGCTTTTTGGTTTCGTGCTAAATGCAACGGTTTGAGTTGGGTTGCGCGAAATGAGCCAGGTATTGGCCGTCGAAAGGGTGGCGAGTCCCTCGTGCTAACGGCGGTGCTGTTATGCGCGGGGCATCTCTCGTGTCGCGTGATGGCGGCGTAGCCCTGCCTGAGCGGGGCGGGGGGAATTCTATTTACGGGCGGGGCATAAATATTTGTCAGACGGTTGCCGTTATACATCGGTAGAGTAACCGGAGCCAGCCTGATATCTATCAATATGCTTTCCACCTCAACGAAGCCACTGTCCGATTCCGGTTTGCGCGATCGCTTCCATCGACGATCGTTGGAACACCAGCGTCCCCTTTCGACGGTGACGATGGCATTTACGGTTGTCGCGTTCCTGTGTCTCGTGGGGGCGCGCAACATGGTCAACGGGCCGGCAACGCCGCTTGGCTACCGGCTTGCCTGTGCGCTGGTGCTCGCCTCGCTGGTGATGGCGATTCCACGCACCGGCTCGACCTGGACCTTCGGTGCAATCGGTGTCGCTTACTCTCTTGTGCTGGTGGTTGGTCTCGCGCTGAACGTCTCCGGCGTCGAGCAGCCGTTGTTGTGGGTCTTGCCGGCCATGGTGGTGATCCCCGTCTGCGCTGCGCCGTTGTGGCTCACGCCGCTGCATTTCTTCGTCGGCAGCGCGCTCTTCTATGGGGCGGCGTTTGCCTTGCTGTTCGGCGGGCCGCGCACGCATGACGTCGACATCGTCGTGTGGATGTGGATCCTGGCGATCGGTGTGCCGACTTCCGTTGTGTTTCACTTCGGCTTCTACCGGTTCCGGCGTAACCACTTTCTGCTCGAGAGCCAACTGGCGCAGCTCGCCGCGACCGATCCGCTGACCGGCCTGCAAAACCGCCGTGCATTCGTGAAGCAGGCCGAGCGCCGCCTCGAAACCATGACGCCCGAGGCGCGGGTCAGCGCGATTTTTCTCGACATCGACAGTTTCAAATCGCTGAACGACCGCTTTGGCCATGCAGTCGGCGACCATGCGTTGTACCAGGTCGCCCAGGTGTTGATGGAGGAGACCTCCGCGGACGACAGTGTGAGCCGGATCGGCGGCGAGGAGTTTGCCGTGCTGCTGCGTGACGGCCTGACCGGCGCACTGGCGCTGGCCGAGCGCCTGCGCGCCGCGATTGCCGCGCTCGAGCGCCCGGACGGCCATCTGACCGCGAGCTTCGGCGTGGCTCAACACCGGAGCGGCGAAAACATCATGGTGTTGCTCGATCGCGCCGACGAAGCCTTGCTGCGCGCCAAGCATTCGGGCAGAAACCGCGTGTGCGCCGAACGCGCGTTGCCGATCGAACCGCTGCAGATGCTCGCCGGCGATGTGTTCGCGGAGGACGGGGCGCTGGTGCCGCGGCATCGCTGGGACGAGTACTCCCTGACCTCGCACTTCCAGCCGCTCTACAGTTTGTCGCATCAGAAGCAGGTGGGATTCGAGGCCTTGCTGCGAGGAGAGCAGGACGACGGCACGCTGGTGCCGCCCGTCGTGTTGTTCGCGCCGAAGCCCTCCAGCGACGAAGGCGCGCTCGATCGCGCGAGCCATGCCGTGCATCTGGCCAACGCGCGCAAGTCGCTGCCGAGCGATGCCTGGCTATTCTTGAATATTCTGCCTGCGACGTTTATCGCCGAGGGCTATGCGGACCAGCTCGCCAGGATCGTGCGGGCGGTGGGACTCGAACCTGAGCGGGTGGTTCTCGAGATTCTCGAATCGCATGGTGGCAGCGTCGACGACATGTCGCGGGTGGCGGCTTTGTACCGTGAGCATGGCTTTCTGATCGCCGTCGACGATTTCGGTGCGGGGCAGTCGAACCTCGACCGGTTGCTGCGGATTCGGCCGGATCTTGTAAAGCTCGATGGCGAGTTGATTCGCGCGACGGGTCATGGCACCGAGCAGCCGATCTTGCCGAAGCTCGTTTCTTTGTTACACCTGGCGGGGATGCTGGTTGTTGTTGAGGGCGTGGAAACCACGGAGGAATTGATTCTTGCTGTGGAGTCGAATGTGGATTTTGCGCAAGGATTTTTGCTTGGGCGGCCGGCGGCTGAGATTGTGCCGCCTGATTCGGTGCATAGGCGAATCGATGATGCGTTCGATGTGATCGCCCAGGGGAGGGCCCATCAGTATGCGATGTTTGAGTCGGAGGTTGAGCCTTATCGGGCTGCTTTGAGGCGGGCTGCCGATGCTTTGATTGCCGGTGTTTCCGTTGGTGAGGCGTTTGCTTTTCTGGCTACGTTTGAGCGGTGTATCAGTTGCTTTGTTCTTGATGATTCGGGGCGGCAGATTGGGCATGAAGTGCGCGGGCCCGCGGGGAGTGGTGATGGGGCTTCGTTGCAGCCTGTGGCTAATCCGCAGGATGCCAGGTGGGATCATCGGCCTTATTTTCGTAACGCTGTTTTGTTGCCTGGGGTGGCTGTGGCTAGTAATCCTTATCTTTCTTTGGCTAGTGGGCGGCCTTGTGTTGCGGTTACTTTGGCTGTGCAGTTTTCCGCTGAGCGGTCGGTTATTGGGGTGGAGTTGGATTGGTCGGTGGTGGGGTTGCCTTGGCCTGCCGGTGAGTAGTTTTTTTGCCTTTGGCGGCGGCATTTGGCCGTGTTCCTGGGGCTTTGGCCTTTCCTTGATTTGTTAGTGGTCTATTAGCGTTGCCCCTGTGCGGGGCGGCACCTACTTTTCTTTGCCGCCGCAAAGAAAAGTAGGCAAAAGAAAGCGGCTAGATGCCCCTGCTAAGCGGGTCCCGCAGCTCGCTCAGGGTAGTGGTGCGACTGGAATCTGTGTTCGTGCCACTACATGCTCTTGTGACAAGGGCGTCATTCTTCCGGCGGCGCTGCGCGCGCCGAAGAGTAGTTCATAAAACCGATCCGTGGGGTTTTGTTAGTAGCCGCCTTTTGTCGGTGTTGTCATTGGCGCTGTCTTTTTGTATGCGGCCGCTAGGTCCGCTGCTGCTTTGCTTAGTAGGCCCGTGTCTGTTCCTACCGCCACGAATGTTGCGCCCGCCGCCAAGTATTCGGCTGCTATGCCCGGGTCCGGTGCTAGTACGCCCGCTGCTTTGCCGGCTTCTCGTACCTTCCTGATCCCGCTGCAGATCGCTTCGCGTACGCTTGCGTCGCCTGGTTTGCCTAGCAAACCCATTGATGCGCTTAGGTCGGCTGGGCCGAAGAAGACGCCGTCAATGCCTTGCACCTTTGCAATCGCCGGTAGGTTTTCCATCCCCTGCACGGTTTCTACCTGGACCAGTACGCACAATTCCTGCGCCGCCGTGGTCAGGTAGTCGGGGATTCGGTTCCAGCGCGATGCTCGTGCCAACGCACTCCCCACGCCGCGGATGCCTTCCGGTGGGTAGCGCGTTGCCGCTACGGCTTCCGCAGCTTGCTCCGCCGTGTCGATCATCGGGAGCAGCAGGGTTTGGGCGCCTATGTCGAGTAATTGCTTGATCAGTGCGCTGTCGCTTCGTACGGGACGGACCACCGGATGCGATGTGTAGGCGGCCACCGCCTGTAATTGCGCCAGCGTGCTGCGGACGTCGTTCGGTGCGTGCTCGTTGTCGATCAACAACCAATCGAAGCCGGCCGTGGCCAGCAGTTCGGTCACGTAGGCGTCGGCAAGCGCTGCCCATAAGCCGAATTGTGGTTTGCCCTCTGCTAGCGCATGCTTGAACATGTTTTGCGGTAGAGACATGTCGATTGACTCAAATGAGCTCAAATGAAATTTAAACCAATGCCGCCCAGCGGACCGTAGTCGACGTGGAAGGTGTCGCCCGCTCGTGCCGGGATCGGGCTCGTGAAGGAGCCGCTCAAAATGACGTCGTTCGCGTTCAGGACTTCGTCGTATGGAGCGATCTTGTTCGCGAGCCATGCAACGCCTGTCGCGGGGTGGTTTAGCACGGCGGCGGCCAGGCCGCTTTCTTCTACGGCGCCGTTCTTGTAAAGCAATGCGCCGACCCAGCGGAGGTCGACGTCCATAGGACGTACCGGGCGGCCGCCCAGTACGATGCCGGCATTCGCCGCGAAGTCGGAGATGGTGTCGTAGACCTTGCGCGGCGCCTTCGTCTCGCGGTCGAATTGTTCGATGCGGGCGTCGATAATTTCCACGGCCGGGGTCACGTAGGCTGTGGCGTCCAGAACGTCGAATAGCGTGATGCCCGGGCCCTTCAATGGCTTGCTCAATATGAAGGCCAGTTCGACTTCCACGCGCGGCGCTATGAAGCGATCAGCGCGGATGTCCTGGCCGTTTTCGATGAACATGCTGTCGAGCAACGGCGCGTAGTCGGGTTCGTCGATCTGTGAGGAACGCTGCATCGCGCGTGACGTCAGGCCGATCTTGCGGCCCTTGATCACGTGGCCCTCGGCCAGTTTGAGCTTTACCCACTCGCGCTGGATCGCGTAACCGTCCTGTACCGTCATCTCGGGATACTTCGCGGAGAAGTGGCGCAACTGGGTGCGGGTCTTCTCGGCGTTGTCGAGTTGCGCCGCAAGGTCGCAGATTGTCTGTTCGTCTAGCATGATGGTTCTCTTTGAGCGGCTGCCAGACCCATTTGCCGGGTCGGAATGTTAGGCCGGAGCCTCGAGCCTCGGTATCAGGCCTTAAGCCGCGCGTGCAGATTGTTGTGTTTCCACGTGCCGGCTTCGCTGAATTCATTGATCTCCAGCGACAACGCCAGGCCGTGTTTTTCAAACTCCGCGGCGAAGTGCCGTTTGATCGCTTCAAACAGCGCGTCGCCCGTCGCCTTCTTTACGGCGTCCGAGCGGCCCGCGGCGATCTTCAGGTTTGCATGCAGGAAGGCGGCGTCGGGCCGGCCGTCGGCTATGCAGTATTGGTCGCAACGCAAGGCGCGCACGCGGATGCCGCCGAGCGGAAAGACGCGTTGGTCGTTGTCGCGCTGCGCGTCGAGGCAAGCCGCGAGCGAGGTGCAAAGCTGTCCGATGCTTGCTTCATCAGCAAGATTGGCGCTGTATTCGAGTGTCAGATGTGGCACGGTAAGCTCCTCTCTCAGGACTCAAGCGGGCAGGGGTGTCACGGGGAAGATCGCGTTGATCTGGCCGGTGCCCGAACTGCCGAAATACGGTGTGACGACTTCGACCTTGCCGTCGTATCGATCCCAACCGAGCGCGCCGAGCAGCATCGCCGTGTCGTGCATGCCGCCTTCGCCCCAGCACTTCTCGTTATAGAGCGGCAGCATCTCGCAGAAGGTCTTCCAGTCGCCGGCTTCCCACAACTCGACCACGCGGCGGTCCATCTGTTCGAGAAACGGGCTCCATACCTTGTGCATGAACTGCTCGGCCGTGCCGTTGTTGGCAAAGTGGTGGCTCAGCGACCCGCTCGCCAGAATCGCCACGGTGCCGTCGTAACGTTCCTCGATGGCCTTGCGTACCGCGAGGCCGAAGCGCGCGCTCGTTTCGAGGTCGTGCCACATGCACCAGCCGGCTACCGATACGGTCTTGAAGTGCTGGTCGCTGTTCATATAGCGCATCGGCACCAGCGTGCCGTACTCGAGTTCGAGCGTGGTCTCGCTGTGCGCGCGACTCTTCACGCCCATTTCGTTGGCGACTTCCGCGATCAGATCGCCGAGTCCAACATTGCCGGGATACGCGTACGGCATGTTCTTGATGAAATGCGGCAGTTCGTTGCTCGTATAGACGCCCTCGAACTTCGGCGCGCAATTGATGTGGTATTCGCTGTTCACCAGCCAATGCACGTCGAAAACGACGATCGTATCCACACCCAATTCGCGGCAGCGGCGGCCGATTTCATGGTGACCGTCGATTGCCAGTTGACGGCAGCCCTTATGCGGACCGTCGAGTTCGGATAGATATAACGACGGGACGTGAGTCACTTTTGCTGCTAACGCGAGTTTGCCCATCGCGGTCTCCTGTTCTGTGTGGCGCAAGGCGTGGTGCCCTCGCGCGCAAATGACCCGCGTTTCAGACGCCCCAGCGCGGAATGTGGTGGGAGCCGAGCGATACGCATACGTTTTTCGGTTCGAGGAACACTTCATAGCTCCACGTACCGCCTTCGCGGCCTACGCCCGATGCCTTGGTGCCGCCGAACGGCTGGCGCAGATCGCGCACGTTCTGGCTGTTCACGAAACACATGCCCGCTTCCACGGCTGCAGCGACGCGCAGCGCGCGGCCGGTGCTCTCGGTCCAGATGTAGCTCGACAGGCCGTAGGAAATGTCGTTGGCGAGTTTGATCGCATCGGCTTCGTCGTCGAACGGAATCAGGCAGGCGACCGGACCGAAGATTTCTTCCTGCGCGATCCGCATGCGATTGTCGACGTCGACGAATACCGTCGGCTGCACGAAATTGCCTTTGCGCATGGCTTCCGGCAAGTCGGGCGCGTCGAGTCCGCCGCATGCGAGCGTGGCGCCTTCCTTCGGACCCAGTTCGATGTAGCTGCGCACCTTGGCCAAATGCCCCTGGCTGATCATCGGGCCGACGATCGTGCTGTCGGCCAGCGGATCGCCAACCGTCAAACGTTTTGCGCGTTCGATGAAACGCTCGGCAAAGCGCGCGTAAATCGAGCGTTGCACCAGAATGCGCGAACCCGCCGTGCAGCGTTCGCCGTTGTTCGAGAAGATCATGAACACGGCGGCATCGAGCGCGCGTTCGAAATCGGCGTCGTCGAAGATCACGAAGGGCGACTTGCCGCCCAGTTCCATCGAAAACTTCTTCAGACCCGCGGTCTGCACGATGCGGTTGCCGGTTGCCGTCGATCCGGTGAACGACACCGCGTGCACATCCGGGTGCGCCACCAGCGGTTCGCCGGTGTCCTTGCCGAAGCCGTGCACGACGTTCAGCACGCCGGCAGGAATGCCGGCTTCGAGCGCGAGATTGCCGAGCATCGAGGCGGTTAGCGGCGACAGTTCGCTCATTTTCAGCACCGCGGTGTTGCCGAATGCGAGGCAGGGTGCCACTTTCCATGTTGCCGTCATGAACGGCACGTTCCACGGCGAGATCAGCGCGCAAACGCCGACCGGATGGAACAGCGTGTAGTTCAGATGCGTATCGGTGGGATACGTGTGGCCGTCGACGCGCGTGCACATCTCTGCGAAATAGCTGAAGTTGTCGGCGGCGCGCGGCACGAGTTGCTTGCGCGTCTGCGAGATCGTTTGCCCGGTGTCTTTCGTCTCGGTCTCCGAGATGTCCGGCACGTTCTTCGCGATCAACTCGCCGAGCTTGCGGATGATTTTTGCGCGTTCCGCCGCGGGCTTGCCGGCCCATGCCGGAAACGCTTCTTTGGCGGCGCGTACGGCGGCGTCGACTTCTTCCGCACCGCCACGCGCCACTTCGGCGAGCACGTCTTGCGTCGCCGGATTGACGGTCTCGAAGTAGTCTTTCGCGGCGCTCGATTTGCCGTTGATCAGATGGTCGATTCGCATTGTGTTGTCCTTTCTCTTTAGCTGTCGATCAGAGTGCGCGCTTTAGCGCGTTACTCTGATCCCATGCAAAGCCTGTCGATCAGGCGCGGCCGAAGTCCGCGTCGGATGCAATCGTATTGACGAGACGGCCAAGGCCGTCGATTTCGCAGACCACTTCGTCGCCCGCATTGACGTTGACGATGCCTTCCGGCGTACCGGTCAGGATCACGTCGCCGGGTGCGAGGGTCATGAAGCCGCTGAGGTATTCGATCAACGCCGGGATATCGGTGACGAGATCGCGCGTGTTGCCGTGTTGCTGCCGCGTGCCGTTCACAAACGTGCGCAATTCGAGTTGCGTGACGTCTTCGACATCGGCGGCATCGACGAACCAGGGGCCGAGCACCGTGCCGCCGTCGCGATTCTTCACGCGCAGGTTGGGGCGGTAGTAGTTTTCCAGGTAGTCGCGGATCGCGTAGTCGTTGGCGATCATGTAGCCGGCCACATGCTGCATGGCGTTGTCGCGCTTGACGTTCTGCGCGGTTTGGCCGATCACCACCGCCAGCTCGCACTCGTAGTGCATGAAGGTGATGTCGGCGGGGCGGCGCGTGAAGCCGCGGTGACCGATGACCGCGCCCGGGCCTTTGAGAAAGACCAACGGCTCTTCCTGCTTGTTGAATTGCAGTTCCTTCGCGTGCTCCGCGTAGTTCAAGCCAAGCGCGAAGATCGTGCCGACCTCGATCGGTGCGAGCCACACCACTTCATCCTCACGACGTACGCGGCCGTCGGCAAGGCGCACGCCGTTGGCGTCCGGATAGGCTTCATGAATCGCTCCTGCATACGCAACACGGCCGCGCATCATTGCTGTTCTCCATCCTGTTCTGCTGCACCGACAAACGACACCTCGAGCGGCGGCAAACCGCCAATCGACAGCGTAGCCGTGTCGCCGATATGGGCAACTGGCGAACCATGAGGCACGCCGAGCGTAATGACGTCGCCGGCACTCAATGTCATGAAATCGGTTACGTCCGCAAGCAATTGCGCCACGCTGCGTACTGACGACGCAGTACTCGCAGTGAATACTTCGCGCCCAGGAAGCGAAACCTTGATCGCCAGGTTGTCCGGCGCAACAAGATGATGCGCTGCAACCACCGCCGGCCCGATCACGCAAAAACCGTCACGCGCCCGGAACCGTACTGAAGGGCGGTACACGCTCGCGTGCGGCACGCTCAGATCGGCGACCAGCGTATAGCCGGCGATGTAGTCGAACGCCTGCTCCGCGCTAACGCGTGTTGCAGTGCGGCCGATCACGATACCCAGCGAAGCGCCGACTTCCACGCCCAATGCATCGTCAGGCACGGCAACACGTGCGCGATGACCGGCGAACGTATTGCGCGGCTTCAGATAGAGAATCGGTGCTTTGGGCGGGGCTTTATAGGGAGCAGCATGCACTGCGTCGCCCAGCGCGGCCAAAGCGGCGCGGTCGTTCAGCAAGGTTCCATACACAGCACCGGAAACCGGCGCGCGGCAGGCAATGCCGCGTGCAAGCAGTGCGGCAACGGTGCGCGCATCTACATCGCGAGGCAGCGCGTCGCCTTCCGGATGCAACAGGTGATCGGCAAGTGCAAACATAAATTAGCTGTCTCTCGGCAAAAACACTAACATGTTAGTAGTATTGCGCTTGATATCATCCACGGTCAATAGCCTGTCGGCCGATCGCGGGTTTTCCCTTAAGCCTCGACAGCTGCTTTTAATTTATCTGCCATGTCCGCATCTGCTTCTACCCGAGTTTTGCACCGCAACCTGCCCATGCTGTTGCTGCGCGCCAGAGAAAAAATGATGGAGCGTTTCCGGCCATTGATTACCGCGCACGGACTGACCGAGCAGCAATGGCGCGTGATTCGCGCGCTCAACGAGCACGGGCCGATGGAGCCGCGTCACATCTCCGATATCTGCACGATTTCGAGCCCGAGCATGGCGGGTGTGCTCGCGCGTATGGAGAGTATGGAGCTGGTGACCAAGGAGCGTTTCGCGGAAGACCAGCGGCGTGTGCTGGTGTCGCTCACTGATACGAGCGTGGACCTGGTGCGCGTGATCTCGAAGGATCTCGAGGCGCACTATCGCGAACTGGAGCGCAAGGTGGGGCCGGAAATCGTCGAGCGCGTGTATCGCGCGGTCGACGATCTGCTTGCCGGGCTGGAAGACGAGGAGGAGTGAAGCAGCGCGTTGTTGGTTAATTTCTGGCGATGAACTGCGCTCGCGCAGGCCATGGCCAGTCTCTTACCACCCCTGAAATCGCCTCCACTCGACGCTGCCGCCATTCGCCGACACCGCGTGATACTCGGTGAACTGTGCACCGGTCGCGCACGCGTGATTGGGCAGGATACGCAGCTTCATGCCGATGGGAAAGCGCTGCGCGATGTCGTCCACAGGCTCACCGTCTTCCGACGACGACAGAATCCCGTGCTCCTGATTGGCGCCGCTCACGACAAAACCGCCAAGCGGTGTCCCGTTCAATAAACATGGCTGGCCGTAGCCGAAATCGTGCGGCTGCTTCGAGGTGCCGCGGTCACGGCTCATCGCCATCCAGCCTGCGTCGAGAATCGCCCAGCCTTTGTCCGCCTGATGCCCGATCACGGTCGCGAGCACACTCAGCGCGATATCTTCAAGCGCGCACACGCCGACGTTGTGCATGACCAGATCGAAGAAAACGTAGACACCCGCCCGCACTTCGGTCACGCCATCCAGTTGCTCGGCGGCCAGCGCCGTGGGCGTCGACCCGACGCTCACCGCTGGGCACGGAATGCCTGCGTCGCGCAACCGTTGCGCCGCGCGCACGCAGCCGGCGCGTTCCTGCTCCGCCAGCGCGGCGAGCGCCTCCGGCGTATGAAGCTCATAGCTGGAACCGGCGTGAGTCATCACGCCGCCCACCTTGACGCCGTTCTCGTGCAGAATCCGGCCGACTTCGATCAGTGTGTCCTGTTCCGGCGTAATCCCTGAGCGGTGGCCATCCGTGTCCACCTCGATCCACACCTCAAAGGATTCGCCATGCTGGTCCGCGAAGGCGGCGATGGCTGCAGCGGCGGTCGGATTGTCGGCCACCAGCTTCAGATCGCAACCCTGGCGGCGCAGCGCCAGTGCTCGCGGCAGCTTTGAAGGGGCGATGCTGACCGCGTAGAGAATATCGCTGACGCCGGCCGCGAAGAAGGCTTCCGCCTCTTTGAGGGTCGAGACCGTGATGCCGCGCGCGCCGGCGGCGATCTGCGCACGGACAACGTCGATGCATTTGGTGGTCTTGACGTGTGGACGGAATGCGACGCCCAGTGCGTTCATATGTCCCTGCATTCTCGCGATGTTCTTCTGCATCCGGGGGATGTCGATCAGCGCGGCAGGGGTGTCGATATGCTCGAGTTTCATGGTTTCACCGGGGAACGGAGTGGCTTTCGGTCTGGCCGAACTGGCCGAGCCATGGGACCAGCGAGTCGAGCGTGGGCGCCTCGATTTCGGGCGGCTGTGCTCCCGCCACCAGCGGCAGACTCACGCGGTTGTGCCAGTATGTCCTCAACCCGACCGCGGCTGTGCCGAACATGTCGTAGCTGGAACCGGCCACGAACGCGGCTTCATGGGCGTCTACGCCAAGTTTGCCGAGCGCGAGCCGGTAAGGCAACGGGTCCGGCTTGTACATGCCGGCTTCTTCGGCGGTGACGATCGCGTCCCAGTGGATTGGGAAAATCCCGGCAGCCTGCGTACCGAGGCGGATGGAGCAGTTGGTGACAATTGCCAGTTTGCAATGCGGGCGGAGTGCGTGCAAGGCGTCGAGAGCGCCGCTCCATGGGGTAAGTTTCAGCCAGTCGACTTCGAGCGCAAGCGCGACGGATTCAGGCAGTCCAACTTCGGCGGCCGCCTCACGCACCAATTGTTCGTACGCAATGTAGCGGCCGCAGCCGTAGGTCAGACGCAAATAGGCGGCGCGCCACGCATGGCCCAGCTGTTCGGACCCCGCGGCGTGATTCCATGACGTCCACGAATCGAGCAGGGCGGTCAGGAGGTCGAAGAGGACGGCCTTGGGGTAGGCGGTCGGAGTCGAGATGGAAGTCATGGTTTAACCGGCGAGGAACGGTGAGCCGATTATAAAGTTTCATCACTCGCGCGGAGTTCAGCCAAGGTAACTCTAAGATTCAGTTTGGCTGAATGCGCCATCCGCGACGTAATTCGTCACGTTTCACGCGTTATCTTCTCCACGGCGGCAGCGGCCTGAATCGACCCTGCAGGTATTGCATGAAATGTCGCGTGCGAGCAGGCATTCCCGTTCGCTGATGCGTGAGGGCGATCACGTCGGCGTCTGGTGTCTTCCAGCCTTGCAGCAAACGCACGAGTCGTCCCTTCGCGATGTCCTCGGCCACGTCCCATTCGGAGCGCAGGATTACGCCGCGGCCTTCGCAAGCCCACTGGCGGATCACATCGCCGTCGTTGCAGCTCAGATGCGGAGAAACGCGCACGCTGCGGCGTGTGCGGCCCTTGCTGAACTGCCACAGCGAGACGTCCTCGTTGTTCTCGCGCAGCACGATGCACGGCAGCTTGCTCAAGTCTTCCGGCGACTCCGGTTGACCAGTACGTTTGAGCAGCGCGGGCGCGGCGCAGACGAAGCGCGCATTCGGCGCAATCGCATAGCCGACCAGATTCGATACCGGCAAGTCGCCGATATGCACGACGATGTCGAAGCGGTCTATCGTGTCGGTCAAGGGCTGGTCGGACAGTGTGAGCGCCACGTCGATGTCCGGGTTTTGCTGCTGGAAGTCGGCGATGGCTGGCGCGAGGTGACGCCGGCCGAAGCCCAGCGGCGCATTGATTTTCAGCGTGCCGACCAGGCCGCCCCGGCGTGTCTGCAGGTCTTCGAACAGCGAGTCGAACTGCTCGACCAGTTCGGCGCCGCGTTCGCATAGGAGCGCGCCTTCTTCCGTGAACTGCAAACGGCGCGCCGTGCGGGTCACCAGCTGCGTGTCCAGTTTCTTTTCGAGCTGCTGCAGGCGCTGGGTCACCGCCGAGGGCGACAGACCCAGTTTTCGCGCCGCGGCGATCAGGCTGCCACTTTCGCGGATGGCCAGCAGAAACCGGATATCGGCCGAGTCGTTCATGGCAGAAGCTTTTGAGTTCGGGAGTCTGGCAGCTTAAAGCGTTTGGATGCGCTGTTCCAGTGCGTCACAAGACGTTCTTGCAAGGTAAACTGATACGTCCGTAACGAAGCCGACAGCTTGAACGGCTAAAGTGTGCACTTCAGTGTGCACTTGAACCAGGTGGGGCGGGCAGCACCCGCCTTCCGTCGAATCGTTGTTGCTTCCATTTGAAGAGAAGTCCCATGTCGTTGTCACGAGGAACGAGTCCGGGCGCCGCCGCGCAACAAAATGCCCTGAAACAGGGGGTATTCCTGCACACGGGCTGGCGCAGCGCAGGAACGTGGGTCTGGTCGCGTCTGCGCGCACTCGATTCCGTCACCGGATTCTATGAACCGTTCAGCAACGTGCTCGCCGATCTGAGCCTCGCCGACGTTTCTGCGTCCCGCCCTACATTAACTTCTGGACACCCGCCGCTCGCCGCGCCGTATTTCGAAGAGTATCGGCCGTTTCTCCAGGAGAGCGCACGCGGCGTAGCCGGATACAGGAAGCGCTTCGGCACCGACCGCTTTGCGCCTGCACCCGACGCGGAATTCCCCGCCTTGCAGGCCTATCTGGCCAACCTGTGGGAACGCACCGCTGAGCACGGCAGCGTACCCGTCTTCAAGTTTTGCCGTTCGTCGGGCCGGCTGCCGTGGCTCAAGCAAGCGTTCCCGCAGATCATGCACGCAGCCGTGTTGCGCAATCCCGCTTCGCAGTTCGCCTCGGGGTGGCTGCTCAATCAGCAATGGAGCAATTCGTTTTTCGTGGCCGCGCCGTTTCGCGTGCTGGGTCTGAACCAGACGGAGCCGCTGGTCCGGCAGGCCATCGAAATCTGCGGCGTGAGTTTGCCGCCTGGCGTGCCTACGTCGGATGACGCTTACGCCATGGTGTGCGAGCAATACGCGCGCACGGCGGAAGGCAATAACGCATATCGGGCGTTCGTCGCGCTATGGATTCTCTGTGCGTTGCGCATGGCCGACGGCGTCGATCTGATGATCGACATCGACCGGCTGGGGCCGTCGCGTGAGTATGCGGCCGGATTGCGCGCCGGGTTCGAAGCGCAGACCGGTCTGTCACCCGACTTCAGCAGCGCGCGCGATCTGGTCGAGGAAACGCGTCGCAGCGCGGCGCGCATGGCTGGGATCGACGGCCGGTCGATGCGAGCCGTTCATTCCGCGGCGCTGAAATTCCTCAAAGCCCAGAACGGCGCGGACGCCGGCTTTATCGAGCTCGTCCGCGAAAAGATGGTGTTGGCCAATGAATTGACCGAGCAATGGCGCTGAGTTGAGCGGTTTTTCCTGAAGTTGCGCCAACCTCGTCGGCCAGTACAGTTGCCTCGTGAAAAACAATACAGTGAGGCGCGGTTTTATTGTGCTGTATCGGGAATATGACCGGCGCCGTCGATACAGTTGGCGGATCAACCCTTGCGGCCTATCCCGAACACGAGGAACGAAATGAATGCAGTGAACGAACAAGCGAAGTTGTCGGTGCAACAGTTGGGGCATTACATCAGCGGCGCACCGGCTGCGTCGACCAGCGGCCGCTTCAAGGACGTGTTCAATCCCGCCACGGGCCAGGTGACCGGCTCGGTCGCTTTGGCATCGGTCGAGGAAGTGGACGCGGCGGTCAAGGCCGCCAAGGCCGCCTTTCCCGCCTGGAGCGAAACCGCGCCGATCAAGCGCGCCCGCATTCTGTTCAAGTTCAAGGAACTGCTGAACAAGCATCACGACGAACTGGCGATGCTGATCACCCGCGAACACGGCAAGGTGTTCACGGACGCGCAAGGTGAGGTGGTGCGCGGCATCGAAGTGGTCGAGTTCGCTTGCGGCATTCCGAATCTGCTGAAGACCGATTTCACCGACCAGATCGGCGGCGGCATCGACAACTGGAATCTGCGTCAGGCGCTGGGCGTAGTGGCAGGGATCACGCCGTTCAATTTCCCGGTAATGGTGCCGATGTGGATGTTCCCGGTCGCACTCGCTTGCGGCAACACGTTCGTGCTGAAGCCGTCGGAGCGTGACCCGTCGGCTTCGTTGCGCATTGCCGAGCTGCTGAAGGAAGCCGGTTTGCCTGATGGCGTGTTCAACGTCGTGAACGGCGACAAGGTAGCCGTGGATGCGCTGATTGAACACCCGGACGTCGCGGCGCTGTCGTTTGTCGGGTCCACGCCGATCGCCGAATATATCTATACGGAAGCATCGAAGCGCGGCAAGCGCGTGCAGGCGCTCGGCGGCGCGAAGAATCATCTGGTGGTGATGCCGGACGCCGATCTGGACCAGGCGGTGGACGCCCTGATCGGCGCTGCCTACGGTTCGGCAGGCGAGCGCTGCATGGCGATCTCGGTCGCGGTGGCGGTGGGCAATGTCGCCGATGAACTGATCGAGCGTCTCGTGCCGCGCGTGAAGTCTCTGGTGATCAAGAACGGCGAGAACCTCGACGCCGAAATGGGTCCGCTGGTTACCGCTGAACATAAGGCCAAGGTGGCCGGCTATATCGACTCGGGCGTGGCGGAAGGCGCGAAGCTTATCGTCGATGGCCGCGCGCATCCGGTCACGAATGCGGACGGTTTCTTTATCGGCGGGACGCTGTTCGACCAGGTCGGTACCGAGATGAAGATCTACAAGGAAGAAATCTTCGGCCCGGTGCTGGCGGTGGTGCGTGTGCCCGATTTCGCGAGCGCGGTCGAGCTGATCAATGCGCACGAGTTCGGCAATGGCGTGTCGCTCTTTACGTCGGATGGCGGTGTGGCGCGTGCGTTCGGCCGGCAGATTCAGGTGGGCATGGTCGGCATCAATGTGCCGATTCCGGTGCCGATGGCATGGCACTCGTTCGGCGGCTGGAAGCGTTCGCTGTTCGGCGATCACCACGCGTATGGCGAAGAAGGCGTGCGTTTCTACACACGCTACAAGAGCATCATGCAGCGCTGGCCGGATAGCATCGCGAAGGGTGCTGAGTTCACGATGCCGGTGGCGAAGTAAGCAATAGAACTGTATTGCCGTAGTCAAAAAAGCCGCGCCTGATTTCAGGCGCGGCTTTTTTAATGAATCAGCAACATGCACGCAGCACGCAGTGACAAGCAATCAAGCCTGGTTCAAATACCAGCGCCAGTCCTGTTCACCGACTTCGCCCATGAACTGCCGATACTCGGCGCGCTTGATCGCGAGGAACACCTTAAGGAATTTTGTGCCAAATACGTCCCTCGCCCAGTCTGACTGTTCGAGTGCGTTCAAGGCGCTTAACCAGTCGGTCGGCAGCAGTGTGGTGGCTTGCGCATAACCGTTGCCTTCGATCGGTGCGCCCGGGTCGAGGCGCTCGCGAATGCCGTGGTGCGAGGCCGCAAGAATGGCCGCGGCAGCGAGATACGGATTCGCATCGGCGCCACACACGCGATGCTCGACGTGCCGGCTCGGCGCCGGGCCGCCCGGCACGCGCAGGCTGACTGTGCGGTTATCGACACCCCATGTCGGCGTGCACGGCGCATAGCTGTTTGCCTGGAAGCGGCGATACGAGTTCGCGTTCGGGCAGAACATCAGCATCGAATCGAGCAGGCCGTGCAACATGCCACCCACGGCCTGGCGCAGCAGTGGCGTGCCGGCTTTGTCTTCGGAGGCGAAGAGGTTGTCGCCGGCTTCATTGGCGAGGCTGACGTGCATGTGCATGCCAGAACCTGCGATATCGGCGAACGGCTTGGCCATGAAACATGCGTTCATGCCGTGCGCATTCGCGACGCCCTTGACGATGCGCTTGTAGCGCACGGCGTGATCCATCGCTTCGAGCGCGGGGCCGTGTTCGAGTGTGATCTCGACCTGGCCCGGCGCGTATTCGGAAATCGCGGTGCGTACCGGAATGTTCTGTTCACGGCAGGCATCGTAGAGATCCTTCAGGAACGGCTCGATCTGTTCGAGTTCGCGCAGGCCATACACCTGGGTTGTTCGCGGACGGCGGCCGTCGGTATCGAGCGCGGGCTGCGGACGGCCCTGTGCATCGAGTTTTGCATCCAGCAGATAGAACTCGAGTTCGCACGCCATCACCGGAAAGAAACCCTCCGCTTGTAGATCATCGACGATGCGCGCAAGCAGTTGCCGCGGATCGGCGACGCCGGCGGGCAGGCCTTCTTCGGGATGCATCTGAACCTGCACGGCGGCGGTCGGCATCTTGCGCCACGGCAGGCGCACGAGGCTGCCCGGCAGCGGATAGGCGCGGCAGTCGATATCGCCCACGTCCCAGACGAGGCCGCTGTCCTCGGTGTCGTCGCCGTTGATGGTCAGATTCATGATCGCGCTCGGCAGCGGCCGTCCGCTGCGATACACGGCGAGTAGTTCTTCACGATGAAGCAGCTTGCCGCGCGGCACGCCGGCGGCGTCGACGATAAAGAGTTCGATCAGATCGATATCGGGATTCTGTTCGAGGAAACTCAGCGCTTCCTGTTCGTGGGCGAATTGCATGTCGGTTCTCTCTGCGCATTGGCGCGTGCCTCGTCCTCCGCATCAGGCGCGCGGAGCGACGAAAAAATCGGAAGAGCCGCGGATGGCGGCGTCGGATTCAGTTCAGACGAGCGGATGCAGGGAGAACAACGGGGGACGTGCGTGACGGCAATGCCAGATCGCCCAGAAAGCGAGAATCACGTTCAGCAGGGGATTGAGGCGTGCCGTGGCGAGGCGCGCGTGCGCGCACGCCGGATCGGCGTGGCAACTGCGGCTGGATGACCATGCGGCGGGCTTCATGATGCACACGAGTATAGCTGTGGGCAGGGCGCGTTGCTCGACGAAATAACGGGGCGCTCCGCTGCTTCGACGCGTTCCGCGCAGCACCCCTCAAACCCCAGCCGACGTATCCTCTTCGGCTTCATGCAACACGGCATTCTGTACTGCCGTGACGGGACTGACATAAGGCGGCGCCTGGCGCGGATCATCGATGCTGTAGCGCAAACGCCCAGCCTCGACATACACGCGCAACTGACGATACTTGACCAGATACATCAAGCCGACGACCGCCGCCGTGAAACCCGATGCAGCGCCGACGCCGAGCGCCCAACGCGGACCGAAGCGATCCGCGACCCAACCCACCACCGGCGCGCCGAGTGGCGTGCCGCCCAGGGCGATGGCCAGCAGGATCGCGATGACCCGGCCACGCATGGCCGGCTCGGTGGAGATTTGCACGAGGCTGTTCGTCGACGTGTTGAAGGTCTGCGTCGCCACGCCAACCACGATGAGCGCCAGGCCGAACAAGACGTAGTTCGGCATGAGCGAGGCGATCGTGCAGCCCACGCCGAAAACGGCCGCTGCGCCGAGCAGAAGAGCCATGCGAGGCTTCGCTCTGCGTGCGGAGAGCAGCGCACCGGTTACCGAACCGATCGCCATGGTCGAGCTCAGCACGCCGTATTGACTCGCGCCCGCATGAAAAGCGGTGACCGACATGGTCGAGATGAAGATCGGGAAGTTCAACCCGAACGTCCCGATCAGAAACATCATCAACAGCGCGGCCTTCAGATCGGGACGGCGCCACACATACTTGAAACCTTCCACGAAGCTGCCGCGCGTGCGTGTTGCACGTGGTTTCACATTCAGTTCGCTGATGCGCAGCATGCGCAGCGAACCGAGTACGGCGACGAAGGAGAGCCCGTTGATCAGAAACACCCAGCCCGTGCCCACTGAGGCGATCAATAGCCCTGCGACGGCAGGCCCGATCATGCGCGCTGCGTTGAACGAGGTGGAGTTCAGCGCGACCGCGTTCGACAGATCGGCTTCTCCCACCAGATCGGAGACAAAGGTTTGGCGCGCCGGTGAATCGAACGCGGTGACACAGCCGAGCAAGCCCGCAAACACATAGACCTGCCACAATTGCACGAGGCCGGTCACGGTGAGAATCCCGAGGCATAACGCCAACGTGCCCATCGCCCCCTGGGTGGCGAACAGCAGCTTGCGGCGATCGAAATGATCGGCCGCATAGCCGGTTAGGGGCAGCAGGAGCATTTGCGGCCCGAACTGCAGCGACATCACAATGCCCACGGAGGTGGCATTGTGATGCGTGAGTTCAGTGAGCACGAGCCAGTCCTGTGCCGTGCGCTGCATCCATGTCCCGACGTTGGAGACGATCGCACCGCTGGCCCAGACCCGGTAGTTGAACGTACGCAGCGAACGAAATGTGCCGCTCACCGGGACATCCCCGAGTGGACGATTCGCCGCGCCGCACAGCGGTTCAGACGCATGATCATGCGCGCGATGTCTCGAGCAGATCGAGGACGTCCTGCGTCGTGCCTGTTTCGCCGAGGCGCGGGAAGATTCGCGTGATGCTGTTGGTGTGCGCGTCGAGGTTCATGTCCGTCATCGCGTCTACCGCGAACGTGACGTTGAAGCCGAGTTCCTGGGCGAAACGCGCGGTTGACTCGACGCCGATGCTGGTGGCAACGCCGACCAATACCACCTGCGTGACGCCTTGTTTGCGCAGATACGCTTCGAGGTCGGTGTTCGTGAACGCGCCCCAGGTGCGCTTGGTCACCAGATGATCCGACGGCTGCTGATTCAGTTCGGGAACGAGGTCCGCAAAGCCGGCGGGGAAGTCGCCGGCAGGACGCGACTGTTCCGCGCGGCCGGGCGCGCCACCTGCCACGTTGACGAGCACCACCGGCAGACCGTGGCGGCGAAATGCATCGATCAGACCAACGGAGCGCTTGACAACCTCTGCGGTGGGATGGGCAGTAGGCAGCGCGACGATACCTTGCTGCAAATCGATGACGACCAATGCGGTCATTGCGTCGAGCGTAGTGAGGGCCATGGTGTTTTCCTGAGAGTTACGAATCGATGAGGCGTTTGAGCAAGTCGACGCCAATCGCGAGTTGTTTCTGTTCGGCGGCGGAGAAGCGGGTCTGGATCGTACGGAATAGCCAGTCTTCGCGCGCCGCGCGGCTTGCCTTGATTTTCTTGCGGAAGGCGGGCGTGAGGGAGAGGACGGTTTGCCGCCCGTCGTTCGGGTCGGGTGCGCCGCTCACGAGTCCGGCTGCTTTCAGAACTGAAAGCGTCTCGCCCATGGATTGCGGCCGCATCCCCTGGATGCGCGCGAGCGCGGTGACCGTTGCCGGACCTTCGCGTTCGAGCAGACTGAGAACCTGCACCTGCGACGGCGTGAAATCGCCCACATGTGCTTCTTCGCGCAACCGGCGGCGTAACTTACCGACCAGTACGCGCAGATCTTCCGCCGTTGCATGCAACGCGTCGGGATCGGAGAGGGGCCGTGTGGGCTGAGTGTCGTTGCTGGACATACCGGCAGATGTGAAGGTTACCTACGAAGGTTACCTTCGTATCTGCCGGGAGTCAAGTTGACTGGATTGACAGCGGAATGCAAGGTGAGCCACGCATTCCGTGTTGGGCTTGAGTAATCGGGTTGGCGCGCGGCGACGCGCCGTTTAGAACTTATGGCGAAGCGCCACGCGGGCCACGACCTGATTCTGCGTCGACGAGGGAGACTGCGTGCCTGGGACGAATGCGTCGTCGAGAATCGAGTTGGTCGAACTGCCTGCGACCTTCTGATACTCGCCTTGAACGTAGACGTCCGTGCGTTTGGACAGGTTGTAATCCGCCATCAGTCCAACGGAGTGGATTTTGGGCTTCACGCTGCCAGTGGATGCGTCGTATGTCTCCATCGTGTAGACATACTGCGCGCCGACAAAGAACGCGGGTGTGATCTGGTATTTGCCGTTCACTTCGAAGTTCTGGTATTTGAGCGTGTTCAGCAGGACGCCGTTCGCGGCAAGCGGGATGCCGATATACCCGTTACCGGTGGGGTCCTTGTAGTTCGAGTTGGTATACGCGAAGCCGACCGTCGCAGAGCCGAACGTGTAATTGATCCCGCCGCCGAACACGCGCATGCGTCCGGCGATGAAGCTTGCATCGTTGGCGGTAATTGCCCCGTTCGAACCCACGCCGGGATTATTCGCCTGCAAATAGGCCGCCGCGACCAGCAGCCCGCCATTTGCGTATTGAGCGCCGAAGCTGTACTGACGATTGTTGGCGAAATTCGTATCGTTGCTGAAGCTATACGTGCCACCGAACTGGAACCCCGAGAAATCCGGGCTGGCGTACTTGATGGTGTTATCGACACGAAACGAGTTATCGGTATTGTCATTGTCGTACGGGTGCGCAAACAGATAGCCTGCCCAATTGCCGTTGGCGGTAGTTTGCGCGAGGTAATCGACGACCGAATCGTATTGACGGCCAAGCGTAACGGAGCCGAAGCGATCGCTGCTCAGCCCCACATAGGCTTGCCGCCCGAACATCCGACCGCCCTGATTGAGCCGCCCGGAATTCAGATCGAAGCCATTTTCGAGTTGAAAGATTGCTTTGAGACCACCACCGAGATCTTCGGAGCCTTTCAAGCCCCAGCGACTGCCTTGAGCGTAACCGCTGGCGAGCTCCACGACGCTACCGTGCCCGACGTTATTCGTATAGTCGATCCCTTCATCGATGACCCCATACAGCGTCACGCTGCTCTGCGCGAAAGCGGGGGAGGCGACGACGCCGACCAGGGCGACAGCGAGGACATTCTTTTTCATAAGATCTCCGGAATGGTTTGGCAAGTGGCCGACGCATGATTTTCCGGACAATACTTTTTGCAAAGCGAGGAATTCTGATGGCACCAATCGGAAACCCCGATGGAGCAATCACAGGAGAGACGACAAACCAACCGCAAACCCTTTGCGATCCGAATTAATCAGCTGAGGAGCGCGCGAACAACACGCGAGAGAAGCCAGGGCAAGAGGAGGTAGGCACAACCGAACGAGACGCAGGGCGAAGGACCAAGGACCAAGGACCAAGCGAGAAGGGTGACAAACCAAACGGTGTTAAGAACAACGCTTCGGCGCGCGCAGCGCCGCCGGAAGAATGACGCCCTTGTCACAAGAGCATGTAGTGGCACGAACACAGATTCCAGTCGCACCACTACCGTGAGCGAGCTGCGGGACCCGCTTAGCAGGGGCATCTAGCCGCTTTCTTTGCTTACTTTCTTTGCGGCGGCAAAGAAAGTAAGTGCCGCCCCGCACAGGGGCAACGCTAATAGACCACTAACAATGCAAGGAAAGGCACCAAAGCCAGAACAAGGAAAGGCCAAAACCCTAAGAACACTGACAGCAAGCGCCGCGCAGGCAACAAACCAGCAAAAGCTAGGCAGCAACCCCCACACCAACATTGCGCCTCTCCACCACCATCTCCTCAATCAACCCAGCCAACACATCCACCGCAGGATCCCGATTAACCGAAGCCCGATGCAACTCCAGATCAGCCGCAGGCAAAACCGGCAACCCATCCTGAACCCCCAAAACCCGCCAATTATCCGGCAAAGTACATCGATCAATAATCGTAACAGCAGCCCCATGATTAACAGCAACCTTAATCCCAGTAGGACTCTGACTGGTATAAACGACCTGATACTGCCGCTCAAGCGCGGCAAGCGCTTCAAGCCCCCGCTGCCGATAACAACAAGTCTCAGGAAACAAAGCCAACGGCACAGGAACCTCAGGCTCCAGAACAAAATCCCGATGCGCCGCCCACACCACCTCTTCACGCCCGAGATGCCGCCCACTGGTCTGCGACCCATGCCGCACCACTAGCGCCAGATCCAGCTCCCCGGCCTGCAACCGTTCCAGCAACTCCAACGACATCCGGCAATGAATATGCGGCCGCGCGCCCGGCCTCAGCGCATAAAACTTCTTGAGCAACTCAGGCAGCCATAACTCCGCATAGTCCTCGGGCAGCCCAAACCGGATCACCCCATCACTATTACTCCGGTTCAGCGCGGCAATCGCCTCGTTCTGCACCTGAATAATCCGTCGGGCGTGAATCAAAAAATTCTCGCCATCGCGCGACAAAGCCAACCGCCGACTGTTACGCAGAAACATGTGCGTTTCCAACCGGTCCTCCAGCGTGCGGATTCGCAGACTGATGGTCGACTGTGTGCGGTGCAGCAATTTGGCCGCCGCGGTAAACCCGCCGCTATCGACCACGGCAACGAACGCCCGCACCAGTTCGGGGTCCAGAGAACTCAGTTTCGACCAATCGGGTCCGCTGATGGAAGCCATCGGAATTACTCGCTTTCCAAAGAAATTTGGCGATCAAAACATGGGGGCGTCAGTGAGGTGATTGTTGTCGAAAACAATTCGCGTCACAAATCAGTCTGAACCCCTAATCTGGAGTCCCGCCGTGTCAGTCCTTCCTCTTGCCGATGCCGAATGCAACGATTTGAGCGACATCGTCGATACCGGGCGCTATCCGTTGCACGATCCGGACCATCCCCGTATGCGCGAGCTGATCGCAAGCTGCCGCGCACACCTGGCGGGCAACGGCAGCGCGGTGCTGCACGGTTTTCTGCGACCCGAGGCGCTCGTCCAGGCGCGGGCCGAAGGTGTCGCGCTGGCGGCCAAGACCTACTTTTCGACTCGTAAGGTCAACGCCTACTTCACGGCGGACGACCCGTCGCTGCCCGCCGACGATCCGCGCCGCGTCTTCATGGACCGCACCAGCGGCTTCGTCACCCGCGATGTGATTCCCGCCGACGCGATCGTGCATCGCATCTATGTGGCCCAGGCGATGAAGCGTTTCGTCGCGGCCTGCCTCGGCGAAACGCGTGTCTGGGAATACGCGGACCCCTATGCCGGACTGGTTCAGAACGTCATGCCGCCGGGCACCGAACAGCCGTGGCACTACGACACCAACGAATTCATCGTCTCGATGATGACGCAACAGCCGGAAGCGGGCGGCGATTTCGAGTATTGCCCGAACATCCGTTCTCCCCAAGGCGAGAACTATGGCGACGTCGGCAGCGTGGTGCGCGGCGAGACTCGTGCGCCGATCAATGTGATCACGTTGCAGCCCGGCGATCTGCAACTGTTCAAAGGACGTTTTTCATTGCACCGCGTCACCAAGGTGCAGGGCGGCATCGACCGGCATACCGCGATCTTCGCGTACTCGCAGAAGCCCGGTGTGATCGGCAGGCTCGAACGCACGCGTCAACTGTATGGACGAGTTTCCGAAATGCATCTGGAAGCTGAACAGCGGCTTGTGCGCGCGGACGACCTCGTCGATTGAAGCTGTTTTTATAAAACTACCCCACATCCCCTTCAAAAACATGACGATTATTCGCCCGACTCACCGCCCGGAAGATTGCGAACCCACTGAGCAGGAAATCGCGCAGATTCAGCGTGACCGGCTTGCCGCCGTACGTCGCGAGCTAAAGAAGCGCGATCTGACCGCCGCGATCCTGTTCGACCCCACGCATATGCGCTACGCGACCGGCTCGCGCAACATGCAGGTCTATTCGATGCGCAATCCGGCGCGCTATCTGTTCGTACCGGCCGAAGGCAAGGTCGTGCTGTTCGAATACGCCGGCTGCGATTTTCTCGCCGACGGGCTCGACACCGTCGACGAAGTGCGGCCCGCTACCGCGATTTCCTATTACTTCTGCGACGACATGCTGGGCCGCGTCACCGAACGCTGGGCCGACGAAATCGACGAGCTGGTCAAGCAGAGCGGCGGCGGCAAACGCATCGCCATCGAGAGCGCGACGTCGGCGGCGGCTTTTGCGTTGCAAGCGCGCGGCTATCAGATCAGCGACGCGCAGGAACCGCTCGAACGGGCCCGCTCGATCAAAGTGCCGAACGAGATCAAGATGATCCGCTCATCTTTGCGCGCCGCCGAAGAGGGCGTGCGTAAGCTGGAGGCCGCTCTCGTGCCAGGCATCAGCGAAAACGAACTCTGGTCGCATCTGCATAAGCACATCATTGAAACGGACGGCGACTACGTGGAAACACGTTTGATCAGCTCGGGTCCGCGCACCAATCCGTGGTTCCAGGAAAGCAGCCCGCGCAAGATCCAGACAGGCGAGCTCGTTGGCCTCGATACGGACGTCGTGGGGCGCTTCGGCTATTACGCGGACTTCTCGCGCACCTTCCTGTGCGGCGACGCTCCCGCTACGACAGCACAGAAAACGCTCTACAGACTCGCCTACGAACAGGTGCATTCGAATATGGAGAACGTGCGCGCCGGCACGACGTTTCAGGAGTTCATTGGGAAGGCCTGGAAGATTCCCGGCCCTTATCAGGCGCGCCGCTATTTCGCGCTTGCGCATGGCGTCGGCATGACCGGCGAGTATCCGTACATCGTCCATCGCGAGGACAACGACGCCAAGGGCTATGACGGCGTGATCGAGCCCGGCATGACGCTGTGCATCGAAAGCTATATCGGCCATGAAGATGGCGGCGAAGGCGTCAAGCTGGAAGAGCAGGTGTATGTGCGCGATGACGGCCGCGTGGAACTGCTGTCCGACTATCCGTTCGAGAAGCGCCTGCTCGCCTGAGTGCATGGCGTGTCCTCATCGGCATGTGAGGCAAGGGCCAAGGCCCTCGCACATGCCGGCTCATTGCAATTCAACGCTCCAAGGGTGATCGACGATGCAATTCAGACAACTTCGGACGGTGCTGTGCGCCGCCGCCATGGCTTTGACCGGCGTTAGCGCGCACGCTGCGGATAGCTGGTGCGCGCAGGGCAAGACGGTGCATTTCGCCGGCATTACGTGGGAAAGCGGCTCCTTTGCGACCGAAGTGCTGCGGCAGATTCTGGAGAAGGGTTACGGCTGCAAGACCGATGTCGTGCCCGGCAGCACGGCCGCTACCGAAACCGCGCTCGCGCACAACGACGTGCAGGTATGGGCCGAACAATGGACCGGGCGCAGCGAGATCACCGCGAAGGCCGTGGCCTCGGGCAGCGTCAAGCTGGTGGGCGACACCTTGCCGGGTGGCACGAAGGAAGGCTGGTTCGTGCCGGAATATGTAGTGAAGGGTGATCCCAAACGCGGTATCAAGCCGCTCGCAGCAGGTCTTGTTTCAGTGACCGACCTGCCCAAGTACAAGAGCGTATTCGCCGACGACGAGGAACCGGACAAGGGCCGCTTTCTAAACTGCCCGACGGGTTGGGATTGCGAGCGGGTCAACACGCGCTTGCTGAAGGTGCTGAATCTCGATGCGACCTACACCAACTTCCACCCAGGCACCGGCGCCGCGCTCGATGCCGCTATCGCTTCCGCTTACCAGCGTGGCGCGCCGATCGTGTTCTATTACTGGGGCCCGGCCGCGTTAATGGCGAAGTATAAGTTCGTCGAATTGAAGATGCCTGCCTATAACGACGCGTGCTGGAAGACCTTGCGCGACGAAAGCAGCACCTCGCAATGCGCTTCCTCGTACATGGTCTCGCATGTCACGGTAGGCGTATCCACGCCGTTCTACGACGCCGACCCGCAACTCGTGTCGATGCTCGGCAAGGTCAAGTTTCCGATGGACTTCCTGAACAGCACGATTCTCGAGATGAGCACGAAGAAACTCGACGGCTCGGCCATGGCCACGCAATTCCTGCGCGAGCATCCGGAGATGTGGAAGCAATGGGTGCCTGCCGACGTCGCGTCGAAAGTGCAGGCCGGACTCGCTGGCGCCTGACGGGCGGTAACGTCAGGCGGATTTCGACGGCACGAAGTCTTGCGGCTTCGTGCCGGACTGCAGGTGGTGTACGTGTAGTGGAGGATGGGTCATGCATTCGTTTTTTCTGCATCTTTCGATTGCCGACTGGGTGAACGACGCCGTGCAATCGTTCGTTACCCGCTACGGCGACAGCTTTCACCAGTTCAGCATTGCGCTCTTACGCTATGTGCTCGTGCCGCTCGAAGGCGCTTTGCGCGCGCTACCGCCGTGGCTGATCCTGCTGGCGGTCGGCGCGGTGACGTGGAATGCAACGCGGCGCCTGAGCGTTGCCGGCTTCTTCATGCTGCTGCTCTATGCGATCGGTTGTTTCGGCCTCTGGGAAAAGCTGATGCAGACTCTCGCGTTGATGCTGGTGGCGACGGTGCTGTCGGTCTCGCTAGGTGTGCCGCTCGGCATTCTCACCTCGCGCAGCGCATGGCTGCGGCGCGTGCTGTTACCCACGCTCGACGTCATGCAAACGCTGCCCAGCTTCGTCTATCTGATTCCGGTGCTGATGCTGTTCGGCCTCGGCAAGGTGCCGGCGATCCTTGCCACCATCATCTATGCGCTGCCACCGCTGATTCGCCTGACCGATCTCGGCATCCGCCATGTGGACAGCGAGGTGGTGGAGGCGGCGCGCGCCTTCGGCACGACGCGCTGGCAATTGCTGGTGAACGTGCAGATGCCGCTGGCGCGGCCCAGCATCATGGCCGGCATCAACCAGACGACGATGATGGCGCTTTCCATGGTGGTGATCGCCTCGATGATCGGTTCGCGCGGCCTCGGCGAAGATGTGCTCGCCGGCATTCAGACCCTCGACGTGGGCAAGGGGACGCAGGCGGGTATTGCCATCGTGATCCTCGCAATCGTGATCGACCGTATCAGCCAGGGCTATGGACAGGACCGCCGTGCGCGACGGGTATTAGCGCAGCGCAGAAAGGCCCGGGCGGCTTCGCGCATTCCTTATCGTGTGGGCAGCGCGAATACGGACGAAACATCGGCGGCTGATGGCGGGCTCGAAACCCGCACGGCCAAATGACTGGAAAAAGCGAGGAGAGCGACATGGCAGCGATTGAAGTCAACCACGTGTACAAGCTTTTCGGTCCGCCGGCCAGTCATGCGCGCGTGCTCGACCTGTTGCGAAGCGGCAAGGGCAAAGCCGATGTGCTGGTCCAGACCGGATGCAATGTCGGCTTGAACGACGTCAGCCTGAATATCGGCGCGGGCGAAATCTTCGTGATCATGGGACTGTCCGGTTCCGGGAAGTCGACCCTGGTGCGCCATTTCAACCGGCTGATCGAGCCGACCGCGGGCGAGATCGTGATCGACGGTTCAGATGTCATCAAGCTCGGCGCGCAAGGCCTGCGTGACCTGCGCCGCTATAAGGTCAGCATGGTGTTCCAGAATTTCGGACTGTTGCCGCATCAGACCGTGCTCGACAATACGGCGTATGCATTGCGTGTGCGTGGCGAACGCAAGACCGAAGCCAATGAGAAAGCCCGTGTCTGGCTCGGCAAGGTGGGCCTGAACGGCTACGACGAACACTATCCGGACGAGTTATCCGGTGGCATGCGTCAGCGGGTCGGCTTGGCCCGTGCGCTTGCCGCGGATACGGACGTGCTGCTGATGGACGAAGCATTTTCCGCGCTCGACCCGCTGATTCGCACGGAAATGCAGGACCAGTTGCTGCAACTGCAGGCGACGCTGAAGAAGACCATCGTATTTATCACGCACGATCTCGACGAAGCACTGCGGATCGGCAACCGCATCGCGATTCTGCGCGACGGCAAACTCGTGCAGGAAGGGACGCCCAACGAGATCCTGACGCGCCCCGCGGATGACTACGTGAGGCGTTTTGTCGAGCGCCGCTCGGATCGCGGCGCAGTCAGCCATTGATACAGTGCTTGTATGCGCGGGGTGCTGCGCCCGATTTTACGGTGCAATCTCCGGAATGTCGGGCAAGCCATCTTTGGGCCCGAGTATGTTATCGACCGCGAGGCTTTGGCAGTCGGGTGCCGAAGCCGCCGTTGCTGCAACGGTCTCGATTCCAGCATAACTTCCTGTGTCAGCGAAGTGAGTTGTTTCCGCCTGCATGGCGACGCTGCAACCTTGCGACTCGAGCAGTGAGGTCGAGTTACTCGCGCGGCATTCCTTGTGCAAGCTGTCGGCCCAGCTTGCAAGGCCGAGGAGCTCACTCCGCTCTTTCGGATTCCGGACCAGTTCGGCGTACCTGGCATAGGCGAGCCCCGCGCGTGTCGGATCCATCTTGATGGCGCTCAAGTATTCGCGGCGCGCGCCGCTGTCATCGTCGAGCAGCTTGAGCGACTCCGCCAGATTGACGTGCGCTTCCTGATAGTCCGGTTTCAGATAAACGGCGATATGGAAATCGTCGCGCGCATTTTGCAGGTCGGACTCCGCTTCGGCGGAATGGCGGTCAGGTGCTTGCCTCGCCAGTGCCAGCCAGGCGCGGCCAATTGCATTGAACGCCGCCTCCCGTGACGAATGCAAGGCAATGGATCGTTCGAACGCGCCGATCGCCTGTTTGTGGCAACCGAGCTCGCTGAGTGCGACGCCCCAGTTATAGAAGCTCCAGGACGACGGGTATTCCGTGGATAGGCGGCTGACCGCGTTGATTTCGCCTTTGTAGTCGTGGTTCGCCTCGTTGATCTTCGAGAGTCCGAGGAGGGCCCATTTGTAGTTCGGCTGTTCGTCTCCGGCGTTGACGATGCTCGAAAATATCCGCTCAGGCTCGGAAAAATCGCAGGCTTTCTTGTCATCGTAGCAGCGCGTCTGGGCTTCGGCCGACTGGTACGAGGCGTAGATATAAGGACTGTGCTTCTTCAGCACATCAATGGCGACTTTGGGGAGTTTTTTCTTCAGATCGGCGATTGCGCCTTCGTCCGTGTCGAAATTATAAACGTGGCCGCGTTCCACCAGGACCAGGTGCAGAGTGCAGAGGTCCTTGGCGCAGGTTACGCTGCCTGAGATGGTCGAAACCGGAAGCGGCAGCGCCTCGCGCACGTACTGCAGGATCGTCTTCGCGGAAATGGAGGTGCCGGGCACCGAGAAATCCGGCATGTCGGAATCGAGCCTGATTTCTTCTTTGGCAGAGGCGGGTATCACGTTTGCCGCACTCTCTTCGAGGGAGATCAGTTGGCCCGCGACGAGTGACTGGACCACGTCGCTGGAGTAGCCGATTTTGGCGATTTCCTCGGGAACCGAGATATTTTCGATGACGGTCTCGCGTGCGGAGAGCAGTTTCCACAGCACGGCGCCGGCAAGACATGCGCCGATCAGAAGCAGCAGGTTCAGCGAAACCATGCGCAGGTTGGACGTGAAGGTTGCGAGCTTCGCAAGACGGTCTTCGTGCGGGGTGCCCGTTTCCTTGGGCGTCGGCCCTGGCTTCTGCCTGGGTTTCTGTTCCGGCTCGGGTCCGGATCCCGGGTGCGACTGATGGGTTGGCTTGACCGCTCTCAGATGCGGCGGCCGATCAGCTCCGCGATGATGTCTCGGTGCGTGCATGTTGCCTCCCCTCGGTGAGCCGGCTTCAACAAAACGAAGCTGCGAGGCGAGGATTTAACAATTGAGCGGTCTACGTGACCTGACGCTTTTAACCAGTTTCGACTGTCTCGCGCACTATGCCGAAGTGCGTCTTGAGTCCATCCCAGCCGAGCGCCGTGACGGCCACCGATCGCGTGGTGGAAGATTTGCGCACCCAGCCCCATGCAAGAAAGGCATCCATCAGCCGGGCGCCTAACGGCCCCGCGACGTGAAACTGCCGCTCGGTCCAATCGAGACATTGGCGGGCCAGTTCCGTTTGGCCGACGGGCAGCTCGCCGATATCGATGCCGAGTTGCTGCAGCCACGTGTGGCCGGATGTGGTGAGCGCGTAGCGGCGCTCGCTCGCCTCGACGATGAAACCCCGCGTGAGCATGCTTTGCGTCACAGCGATGCTGATCTGGCCCGCCAGATGGTCATAGCAGCAGCGCGCGAAACGTAGCGCCTGCGCCGAGCGATTCGGCGTATTGCGCCAGGCCGGGGTGACCGGGCCAACCGACGCGAGGCTTTCAAGCACGTGCGAAACGTGCGCGCCGGCGAGCCGGTAATAGCGATGCCGGCCCTTGCTTTCCACGCTCAGCAAGCCGCCGTCGAGCAGCTTGGCGAGGTGCGAGCTGGCGGTCTGGGCAGTCACGCCCGCCGCGGCTGCAAGCGCGCCGGCCGACATGGTGCTGCCGTCGGCGAGCGTGATCAGCATCACCGAACGAACCGGTTCGGCGATCAGGTGTGCAACGCTCGAAATATTGTGCTGACCCATTTATGTGCAATGTCCGTCATTAATGCGTGAGCGACGCCTGCCGGCAGGTGAACAGTTGTCCGTACGCATACTTCGATACAGCCCGAAGCATTCTCTGTGTGGGTCGCCTTATAGTCAACGGCGAAGCAGAAAATAGGGGCTGAAACTCTTGAACGATAAACGTGAATATCAGAAGCGGGTGTTGATTGCGACGAGCCTCAGCTACGTCATTGTCATCCTGGATACGTCGATCGTAAACGTCGCGCTTGAGCCGGTTGCGGCCAGTCTGGGTTCGGATATTGCCGGGCTGCAGTGGGTGGTCAACGCTTACACGCTGACGTTTGCCAGCCTGCTGTTTAGCGGCGGCGCGCTAGGCGACCGGATCGGCGCGAAAACGGTCTATCTCGCCGGACTGCTGGTCTTCGCTTGCGCATCGGCGTTATGTGGATTGGCGCCGGATTTGCAGATTCTGGTGGTTGCGCGGGTATTGCAAGGTGTCGGCGCGGCATTATTGGTGCCGTGTTCGCTGACCCTGATCAATCATGCCTTTCCGGTTGCCCGGCAGCGCGCGAGCGCGATCGGCGTATTGGCCGGATGCGGCGGTATCGCGATGGCGGCGGGGCCTCTCGCCGGTGGTCTGCTAACTCATCTGCTCGGCTGGCGCAGTATTTTTCTGGTGAACGTGCCGATCGCGCTGATCGGCGCGTGGCTGACCACGCGCATCGGTGCGGTGCGGCCGGCCAGCTCGGACAGGTCGATGGATGTCGCCGGGCAACTGCTTGCCGTTGTTGCGCTTGGCGCGTCGGTAGCCGTGCTGATCGAGGGGGCGAAGCTCGGATGGCAGGCGGCCGTGATACGGGCTGGTGCGGTGATTGCGCTTGCCGCCTGGGTTGCATTCGCGCTGGCCGAGGGCAGGCGCAAACAACCGATGCTGCCGTTAGGCTTCTTTCGTAGTCCCGTGTTTTCCGCGTCGGCATTCGTTTCGCTGATTTCCGGTCTGATTTTCTATGGCCTGTTTTTCCTGCTGAGCTTGTACTTCCAGTCTGCCCGCGGATGGTCGCCATTGCAGACCGGCCTCGCATTCCTGCCGCTGACCGTGATGGTGGCCATCGGCAGCTTTGCATCCGGTGCGTTGAACCGGACGTATGGTGCGCACCGGCTCGTTTGTGCCGGCTTCCTGCTGTATGCAGTGGGTTTCGTTGGGCTCGTCGCGCTCGCGGACGATGCGCCGTACTGGCGTATTGCGCTTTGCTTTCCCGCCGTCGGTTTCGCGGCGGGGGCGATTTCGCCGGCGGCGACCGCTGCGCTGATGACAGCAGTGGACAAGGCGCGTGCCGGCGTCGGGGCGGGCGTGCTCAATGCGAGCCGGCAGACAGGGGCCGCTTTTGGCGTCGCGATCTTCGGCGCGCTGATGAGCGCGATCCAGCCAGTCGACGTTGGGATTCGTGTGGCGGTCTATCTGGCGATCGGCCTGTCGCTGCTGGGCGCGCTGGTTTGGAGTGTCGCTTTGGCCGTGGCGGCGCGTTATGCGGGCAGCGATGCCTGGTAAGCGGGACGAACCGTAAAAAGAGCGGCGCGCTGGGCAGTATCGGCGCTTCGCCGGCTCGAACATCTCGTGAGCAGCTTGGCTGCTGCGTTGCCGGTTGATCGCGTTAGTCACGTAAAAACGACCTGGCCATATTCGTAGAAGCGGGTGCAATGCCCGCTCATGGCCCCTCATGTGGACCAGGCGATTTATTATCGCTGGTACTAGTCAGGTGCATTTTCGGCCACCGATACTGAACTCATCTGCTATGGCCGCTGTGCCACATCCGCTCGCCGCGGATCGCCGCTACCCCGGGCCAGTCCTGCATAGGCAGGCGGATTCAGCAGAGACGATTTCATCGCTTACGAAAAGCAGACGGAGACTTCATGCTCAAGTTCCTGATCGGGATCGGCATCCCCTATATCGGTGTGATAGGCCTGCTGCCCTGGGTCGCTTCGGTCGATCGATTCGTCTTCGGCGTGCCGTTCATCTATGCGTGGATTTTCGCGTGGTTTGTCCTGACGTCCATCTGCCTGCAGGTGTGCTGGCGTCTGTTCGATCGTCGCGCGGAAGAAGCCGATCCGCAAACCCACTGAAGCAGCAGGAGAGCCAGGATGTCCACCGTTGTCTTTCTCGGTTTGATTCTCTTTTCGCTGTATCTGGCGATACGGTCCAAGAAAGGACATGGCGCGCAAAGCGTTCATGACTTCTTTGTCGCGTCCCGGCAGTTTGGCGCGTATCTGGTGTTCTTTCTCGCTGCGGGCGAAATCTACAGTATCGGCACGATGGTTGGCTTTCCAGGCGGCATCTATGCGAAGGGCCCCACGTATGGAGTCTGGTTCCTGGGATACATCCTGCTGGCGTATCCCGTCGGCTATTTCATCGGGCCGAAAATCTGGGAGGCCGGCAAACGCTATAACGCGATTACGCTGCCCGACCTGTTCAAAGGCTATTTCAGCAACCGTGCGCTTGAGGTGATCGTCGCCGGGTCGGCGATTCTGTTCCTGCTGCCCTGGGGCGAGTTGCAGTTCACGGGGCTCGTTGCCGCGTTCAAGGGCCTCGGCTGGAATTTTCAGCCGCTCTATCTGATTCTGATTTCAGCGATGCTGGCATTTACCTACATCGCCATTTCCGGTGTGCGGGCTTCGGCGTACATTGCGATCCTGAAAGACGTGCTGATGGTCGTGGCGATTGTGATTACCGGACTCGCGGTTTCGTGGCAATCCGGCGTCACGGAAGTCTTTCATGCAGCGAGCCTGCACGTCAGCAACAGCATGATCGCCAGTCAATTGACGTTTTCGATGAGCACCATGCTCTTCCAGTCGCTGGGGTTCTACGTGATGCCGTTCGCCGTGCAGGTCTTCTTCACGGCCACCAGTCCGAACACGATCCGGCGCACGCAGGTTGCCATGCCGCTGTACATGCTGATGTATCCGTTTCTGGTCATCGCTTCGTACTATGCGATCAGTCAGAACCTGCATCTCGCGTCGCCGAATGAAGCGTTCTTTGCGGCAGCGATCCGGCTGCTGCCGGGCTGGTTGCTGGGTCTGGTCGCGGCCGGCGCCGCGCTTTCGGGTCTGCTGGTACTGACGGGTATCTGCCTCGCCATCGGCCCGCTCGTGACGCGCAATCTGTTGCCGAAGATGCCCGAGAGCAGGCAGAAAGCCACCGCTAAGACCGTGATCGTGGTCTACCTGCTGGTCTCGATCGTGATGACCTTGCTGACGCCGAATCTGATGCTCACCCTAATCAATACCGCGTACTACGGCGTGACCCAGTTTTTCCCGGGCGTGATGGTCATTCTGTTTTCGCTTCGAGTCAAGCCAGCCGCTGTCGCAACGGGTATTCTGACTGGCCAGATCCTCGCGATCATCCTTTACATCCTTCATGTCGATCTCGGCGGATTCAACCTTGGCCTGCTGTGTCTCGTGATCAATATCGCGGTGACTGCGGTGCTGAACCATGGTTGGAAGCGTAAGCCGGTGCATGCGCTGTCCTGATCATTCGGCCTGTGTCCTAAACCAAAGAACAGCTATCCATGAATCGGATTGAACGAAGTCCCATCACTGTCTTCGTTGCCAGAAAAATTCTGACGATGAATCCGGCCCAGCCGCAGGCCACGCATGTTGCCGTGCGAGACGGCAGAATTCTCTCCGTCGGTAATCTGGAGGACGTGAGCCGCTGGGGCGAGGCTGAGATCGTCGACACGTTCCAGGACAAGGTGCTGATGCCCGGTCTCGTCGAAGGGCATTGTCATCTGATGGAAGGCGCCATGTGGGATGCCGTGTATCTCGGCTACTACGACCGGCTCGGCCCTGACGGCAAACTGTGGCGAGGACTAAAAACGCTGGACGAGGTGATCGAACGGCTCGCCGAAGCGCAACGCGTCATGACGGACGCTGAGGCGCCGCTGCTCGCGTGGGGCTTCGATCCGATTTTCTTCGGCGCGAGCCGTCTGTCGGTTAGAGAACTCGATACCGTTTCCGCGAGCCGCCCCATTGTCGTGCTGCACGCGAGTGTGCACCTGATGAACGTCAACTCCGCCATGCTGGCGCTCGCCGGTATTGACGAAGACACGGACATCGACGGGATCGACAAGGATAGCGAAGGCCGGCCAACCGGCGAGCTGCAGGAATTCGCCGCCATGTTCCCGGTGTATCAGGTGATAGGCAGCCAGCTTTCCATTGCGGCGAGCGAAAAGACCGAGGCCATCTGGAACTTCGGCAAGGTCGCGCAACTCGCGGGCGTGACCACCGCGACGGATCTGGTCAACGATCTGTCCGCGCTGGGCAATCGCAACCTGCGCGAAGTCACAGCCGACCCGCAGTATCCGGTCAGAATCGTGCCCGCGTTTGCTCCGCAGCGAAGCCCCGATAACGGCGTCGAAAAAGTACTGGCGGCCATTCACGACAGCACGGAGAAATTGCGGTTTGGCCCGGTTAAATTTATCGTCGATGGGTCGATTCAGGGCTTTACGGCGCGGCTTAAATGGCCGGGTTATGTCGGCGGGCACCCGAACGGCTTGTGGCTGATTCCGCCGAGCCAGTTGGAAGAAGTGTTTACGCCGTTTCACCGCGCGGGGCTGCAGCTTCATATTCATACCAACGGCGATGAAGCCACCGAGGTCGTGTTGAACGCGATCGAGAAGATGCTCGACGCCTGTCCGCGCAGCGATCACCGCCACACGCTGCAGCACTGTCAGATGGCCAACGCGAGCCAGTTGGCCCGCGCGGCGAAACTCGGCATGTGCATCAACTTTTTCTCCAACCATATCTACTACTGGGGCGACGCGCACTACGCGCAGACCATGGGCCCCGACCGGGCGAACCGGATGAACGCCGCGGGAACGGCGCGGCGTCTGGGCATTCCCTATGCCTTTCATTCGGATGCGCCGATTACGCAGTTAAGCCCGCTGTTTACAGCGTGGTGCGCGGTGCAGCGCAAGACGGCCAGCGGTCGCGTGCTGGGTGAGAGCGAATGCATCCCCGTGGCGGACGCATTGCGCGCGATTACGCTGGGGGCCGCCTATACGCTCAAGATGGAGCATCTGATCGGTAGTATCGAGGTGGGCAAATTCGCGGACTTCGCCGTGCTGGCGGATGACCCGACCGAGGTCGCGGCTGAGAAGTTGAAAGACGTCGAAGTGTGGGGCACGGTGCTGGGCGGCCGTGTGTTTCAGTCGCCGGCAAAATGAACGACGTGGCGCAATCTGGCGTTCGGCCACCCGTTCCGCTGGTGGTGCTCGGCGGCTATCTCGGTGCGGGAAAGACGACGCTGCTCAATCATGTGCTCTCGAATGCGGGGCAGCGCAGGGTGGCGGTGCTGGTTAACGATTTCGGCGATATCAATATCGACGCCGCACTGATCCGCGAACGCACGGACGATGTCATCAATCTGGAGAATGGTTGCGTTTGCTGCTCGATTGGCGGTCGCCTCGTCGATGCGCTCGTGAAAATCAGCGCGCGTCCTGAGCGTCCCGAGTTGTTGATCATCGAAGCCAGTGGTGTTTCCGATCCCGTGAAGATCGCGCAGATCGGTCTGCTCGACCGGGCATTCAGGTTGGTCGGGATCATCGTTGCCGTGGACGCGGAGCGGATCGGTGTGACCTTGCTCGACCCGTATGTCGGCGATATTGTGCGCCGGCAGATCGCGGGTGCGACGGCCCTTGTGCTCACCAAGACCGATCTTGTGACGGAGCAGGAGAAGGTCGCGACGACAGAGGCGGTGTTAGCGCTCGCGACCACGTCTATCCTGCTCGAATCCGCAAACGGGTCCATCCCGCTGGAATTGATCTTCGACGCGAGTGTCGTGCCTCGTCATCGCACCGGTGAGCCCGCTCTCGCGGCGAGCGGGCACGTCAGTAGCCATCAGGACATCTGCAGTTTTTCCTTCCGCTCGGACTTTCGCCTCGACAGGAAGAAACTCAAGGACGTGTTTCGCACGTTGACGGTCCCGCTATTGCGAGCGAAGGGCATCGTATGGCTCGACCAGGATGCTTCTCCGCAGGAGCTCCATGTGGTCGGCGGTCGCATTCTGATCACGCCGTTCGCGGGTCATTTCGCGGGTCACGCAGCGGGCGAATCGACGATCGTTCTGATCGGTCGCTTCAGCGACGAAGACGAGCGTACCGTGAAGCGCTGCCTCGAAAGCACGCAAGTGCTGAACTAGCGTCAGCCTCGCGCGAGCGTGCCGCGATCATCGCGCCCGGCACGTCAGGCACAGTAAGGCCCCCAAGCCCCCAACGGCCCGATTCCGAAAACCCGGTTCGAGGCCAGTCAACCCGCGTCTCCTCGCCGCACGCTGCACCAGGCGAAACCAGCGCACTGGCCCTACCGTCGAGTGGTCACCAAACTTACACTTTTCCATAAGAGATCGCCGCTTAGGCAAGCTCACGAGTCGCACCCAATTCACCAAGCAGGAGACATTGCATGGCCACAACAGAAACGTCCGCATCGAAAGTCACCGCGGACACGCTCGCCGCATTTTCCGCCGCGTTCAATCGTCACGATGCGAATGCGCTGATGGACTTCATGACCGAAGACTGTGTGTTCGACGCGGCAGGAGGAAGTGAAGTCTATGGCGCGCGCTTCGTCGGCCGCGATGCGGTGCGCGCAGCGTTCGAAGCAGTCTTCAAGACTTTCCGGGATGCGCATTGGGGGAAGGGCCGTCACTACGTGTTCGGGGAACGCGGTGTGTCCGAATGGGTATTCACGGGGACACATGCAGAAGGTTGGCGCATCGAAGCAGAAGGCTGCGATCTCTTCGAGTTCCGCGATGGTCTGATCGCAGTCAAGCGCGCGTTCCGCAAGGAACGTCCCAAGCAGAACGTTTGACGCCGACGAGGAGCTTCTCATGGAGCAAAGTGTCATCACACGGGTCGGCGAAGGTTTGTCCGCAGGGCGGGACAGCGCAACACAGTATGACCCGAGATACGACCCGCTGGTCTCGCCGGGACCGGGGCACGGCAAGCAATACGCGCCGACCTATTGGGCCGCGACAGCCGGCACGCCGCCGCCGGACGATGGTCCGATCACGAAAGATATCGACGTGGACGTGGCGATCATCGGCGCGGGATATACGGGGCTCGCAACGGCGCTGTGTCTCGCGCGCGAGCATGGCATCAAGGCTGTGGTGCTCGAGGCCAACAAAACCAGTTGGGGCTGCAGCAGCCGCAACGGCGGACAAGGGCAGAATGCGTCGGGACGCCTGTCGCGTTCCCAATGGATCGAGCGTTGGGGTAAAGACGTCGCGTTGAAAATGCACGACGAGATCCAGGAAGGCTTCGACAACTTCAAGTCGCTGGTAGCGGAAATCGATTGCGATCCGCAACCGGGTGGCCACTTTCTGATTGCACACCGGCCGCGCATGATGGACAAACTCGCCGCCGAAGCCAAAGTCTGGAAAGACGTTTTCGGTTATCCGTCCGAGCTCATCGATCAGGCCACGTTGCGCCGCGAATACGTCAACGATTGCGAGGCGGCTGGCGCGCTCCATGAACCCGAAGGCATCGGCATCCACGCGTTGAAGCTCGCGTATGGCTATCTGCGGCTCGCACGCGAAGTAGGTGCGCGCGTTCATCCGGCGAGCCCGGTGATCGGCTGGGAAACCATCAACGGCATTCATCATTTGCGCACGCCGGGCGGCGTCGTGCGGGCCCGCTCCGTGGGTATTGCAACCGGCGCGTACACGGCGCCGGACCTTCATCCTTCCCTGACGAGCCGGGTGATGCCGATCCTGTCGAATTCGATGGTGACGCGTCCACTCACGCAGCAGGAAATCGCCGCCTGCAATTTTCGAACGACCCAGGTGCTCACCGATACGCGCACGCTGCGTTTCTACTACCGCTTCCTGCCGGACAACCGGCTGCAGATCGGCAGTCGTAGCGCGATCACCGGTGCGGATGCGCCGAATCCACGCCACTACGAGTTGCTCATCGAAGGGATGGGCCGCAAGTTTCCGGCATTGCGCGGTGTCCAGATCGACTATTCATGGTGGGGCTGGGTGGATGTGAGTCACGACATGATGCCGCGCGTGTGCCAGCCGGATCCGAAACAGTCGGTGTTTTACGCACTGGGCTATGGTGGCAACGGTGTGTCATATTCCCAGCAGGCGGGGCGACGCCTTGCCGAACGGATTGCAGGTAAAGGGTCGAAGCAGACGTTGCCGATCTTCACGTCTCCATTGCCCGGCCATCCGTTCGCGCCGTTCCGTCGCATTGGACAACGGATGCTCTACCAGTTGTATTTCCGGCGCGACGAGAAACCTTGAGCGCGGCCTGCGTGCCGCGTTATCCGCAGCACGTTGTTCGCCAGCCGTCGTGCGTCACTTGCGCGGCGTTGCGCAGCCAGACAGGTCTGCGCGTTAAATCATAAGAAAAGACACGATGCAGCGGAACGCGCAAGCGTCCTCGCTCGATCCGAATTGACGGCGCTCAGGTTCCGGGGATGCGCGCAGCTTCGCATCCCGCACGACCGGCGCCGCCATCAACAGGATGTGGAGGTGACATGCAGGTATCGAACAAGAGTGAACTGAAGACCGGCCTTAAAGAGCGTCACATGACCATGATCGCGCTAGGCGGCGTGATCGGCGCGGGCCTGTTTGTCGGCAGCGGCGTGGTGGTCCAGCAGGCCGGCCCGGCGGCAGTTCTGTCGTTTCTGATTACCGGCGGCCTGATTGTGCTCGTCATGCGCATGCTCGGAGAAATGGCGTGCGCCATGCCGGCGGTGGGTTCGTTTTATGAATACGCGCGCCTCGCCTTTGCCGGCAAGCGCGGGCCGGGCAAACTGGCTGGCTTTCTGACCGGCTGGATGTACTGGTATTTCTGGGTCATTGTTGTGGCCGTCGAGGCGGTGGCCGGCGCGAAGCTGGTTCAATTCTGGCTGCCGGATACGCCGGCATGGGCGATCAGTCTCGTGCTGCTGGTCGTGTTGACCGCGACCAACCTGATCTCGGTGGGCAGCTACGGGGAGTTCGAGTTCTGGTTCGCGTCCATCAAGGTGGCGGCGATCATCGTGTTCCTGTTCCTCGGCGCGCTCTACGTGCTGGGTCTGTGGCCTGCGTCGATGCATACCACCTCGGTGATGCCGACGCTGCTGTCGCATGGCGGGTTGATGCCGAAGGGGATCGGACCGGTGCTGAGCGGCGCAGTTGCCGCGACCGGTTTTTACTTTGGCGCCGAGATCGTCACGATTGCCGCCGCTGAAGCACATGAGCCGGTCAAGGCCGTCGCCAAAGCCACCAATTCGGTAATCACCCGCGTGCTGATTTTCTATGTCGGCTCGATTCTGCTGGTCGTGGCGCTGGTGCCGTGGGACTCGCCGAAGATGGCGACACCGTATGTAAGCGCGCTCGATGCGATGGGTATTCCGGCCGCCGCGAACGTCATGAATGCGATCGTGCTGACTGCGGTGCTGTCCGCACTCAATTCCGGTCTTTACGCTGCATCGCGGATGATGTTTGCGTTGACTCGCCACGGCGATGCGCCGGCTGCGCTTGCCAAGGTCAATCGCCGCGGCGTTCCCGTTCGCGCGATTCTGATCGGCACCTTGTTCGGCTATGTGTCGGTCGTCATGTCTTACGTATCGCCCGACACGGTGTTCGCATTCCTTGTCAATTCATACGGCACGGTGGCCATTTTCGTCTACGTGCTGATCGCCGTGTCGCAGTTGAAACTGCGCGCCCGGCTCGAGCGCGAGGCGCCGGAGATGCTGCGCGTGAGGATGTGGTGCTATCCGTATCTGACCTGCTTCGCGATCGTCGGCATGATCGGCATTCTGGTGGCGATGGCGTTCATTCCGGACCAGCGCACGCCGCTGTGGCTCGGGGTGGTGAGTCTCGGCGTGCTGCTTGTGGCGTATGTATGGCGGGCCCGGAAAAGCGGCGTAGCGTCAACTGAGCCGGAATTCGTGGACTATCGGCCGCGTACTCACTGAGGCTTGTCCAGGAGGGGACTGTTTGATGTGCGGCGGTGGGTCGTTCGCGATCGCCGCCGCGCTTTGCTAATGAGAGGTTGGGGGCGCGGCGTCGCTACTTTGTCGCGGTCACCGTCGCCGCAGCAGGCTGGAGCAGTGGTCCGATGCGCACGGCGATCTCCTTGAGCTTCGGCACCGCTTTCAGGAGATCCTCAAGACTGGAACGCGCCGTGGGCGAATGAACGGCAAGCGCCGCGAGCACGCGGCCGTCCTCGACGTTGCGCACCGGCACGGCGACCGCCACCATCCCGCGCACGAACTCTTCGTTGTCGACGCCGATGCCGCGCATGGCGAGGCGGTCGAGTTCCGCTTCCAGTAGATCGATATCGGTCAGGGTGCGATACGTCATCGATTTGAGCGGCAAGCGCCGGATGACAAGTCCGCGCTCGGCCGAGCTCATCTGCGAAAGAAACAGCTTGCCGCTGGCGGTGCAATGAAGCGGGACGCGCGTGCCCGGTTGCATATGCAGACGCAAAGGTTCACTCGTCTCGACACGCTCGACGTACAGCACGGTATCGCCGTCGAGTACGGTGAGATTGCAGGTCTCGCCGAGCGACTCCACGAGCGTGCGCAGCAACGAGCGGCACGCACGCGTAAACGTGCTGTTAGCGAGCGTGGTCAGGGCGAGCTGCGCGGCGCGTGGCCCGAGTGCAATCGCGCGATCGGCGCCGCGCGAGTCCGGCATGTGCGTGACGTAACCGCGTGCTTCGAGCGACTCGATCAGGCGCATCAGGGTCGCCTTCGGAATCTGCAGACGTGAGGACAACTGGGAGAGCGAGGACGGTTGTCCGGCGGACGCAAGTTGCTCCAGCACGCTGAGCGCACGCAGGACGCGGGTGTCGTCGGCGGGTTCGTGAGCGGGTGAGGGGAGATGCGTGGTGTCTCTCATTGTCCTTCCCGAAGCAGATAACGATAAATGCAGCCCGAACGGATCAGTGACAACCCGGATGAACGCGCGCGGACAGATTGAAAAATGAAACGAAAAAGTCGGTTTTCGTACCGGATTATTCGATCGTAACCGGATTTGCTTGAAGTCGAAACTGCCATCCAATAAATTGGGACGAAATGATCCGGTTTTAAAAACAAGCCAGCAGCACGGAGACATCAATGGTACGGAGTTTCGACTACGTGGTCGTCGGCGCGGGATCGGCCGGTTGTGTACTGGCCAATCGCCTCTCCGAGAATGGCCGCTACTCGGTATGCCTGCTCGAAGCCGGGCCGCCCGACCGCTTTCTGTGGATCCATATCCCGATCGGCTACGGCAAAACCATGTTCCATCCGGTCTACAACTGGGGCTTTTACACCGACCCGGACCCGAACATGCACGACCGCAAGCTCTACTGGCCGCGCGGGCGCACGCTGGGTGGCTCCAGTTCCATCAACGGGCTGATCTACATTCGCGGTCAGAAAGAGGATTACGACCACTGGGCCGCACTCGGCAATCGCGGCTGGAGCTGGAAGGATTGCCTGCCATACTTCCGGCGGCTCGAACACAACGAACTGGGTGAGTCGCCGACACGTGGCGTGAACGGCCCGTTGTGGGCCTCCACGATCAAGCAGCGCCACGAACTCGTGGACTCGTTCATCGCGGCGTCAAATCGCCTGGGCGTCCCAACGGTCGACGACTTCAATCAGGGTGATCAGGAAGGCGTCGGCTACTATCAGCTGACCACTCGACGTGGCTGGCGGTGTTCGACGGCCGTCGCTTACCTCAAGCCCGCGCGTAGCCGTCCGAATCTGCTAATCGAGACCAACGCGCTGGCGTCGAAGATCCTCTTCGAAGGCACCCGTGCTACGGGTGTTCGCTATGTGCAGCACGGCAAGGTTCACGAAGTGCGTGCGCACCGCGAGGTGGTGCTGACCGCAGGCGCGCTGCAGTCGCCGCAATTGCTGCAGGTGTCGGGCGTTGGGCCGGCAAAATTGCTCAATGAGCTCGGTATTCCGGTGGTCGCCAATCGAGCCGGTGTCGGCGAGAACCTGCAGGACCACCTGCAAGTTCGTCTGACCTATGAAGTGACCCGGCCCATCACCACAAACGACCTGCTGCACTCCTGGACGGGCCGCGCAAAGATGGGGCTGCAATGGGCGCTGTTTCGCGAGGGGCCATTGTCTGTCGGCATCAATCAGGGCGGCATGTTCTGCCGCGCATTGCCGGATGAGGCGAAAACGCCCGACATCCAGTTCCACTTCTCCACGCTCTCAGCCGATACCGCAGGCGGCGACGTCCACGCATTTCCCGGCTGCACCTATTCGATTTGCCAGTTGCGGCCGGAGTCGCGCGGAAGCGTGCGGATCCGCACGAGCGACATGCGCGACGCTCCGTCGATCCAGCCGAATTATCTGGCAACCGATCTCGACCGGCGCACGACGGTCGCGGGTGTGCGTTTCGCGCGCCGCGTCGCCGCCACGGAACCGATGGCATCGCTGATGAAACGCGAAGTGCGGCCGGGCCGGGAAGCGCAAAGCGACGACGAGTTGCTGCATTTTTGCCGCGAATACGGTCAGACGATTTTTCATCCGTCGGGTACTGCGAAGATGGGCGTCGCGAGCGATCCGGGCGCTGTGGTCGACGAACGATTGCGTGTGTATGGCACGCAAGGCTTGCGGGTGGTCGATTGTTCGATCATGCCGACGCTGGTCTCCGGCAATACCAACGTACCGATCGTGATGGTCGCTGAGAAGGCGTCCAGCATGATTCTCGAGGATGCCCGCGCCGGCGATCTTCCGGCTGGGCAAGTGCAATCGCGGAGCATGGAAGCGCAATACTGAAGCAACAGCAGAAACAACGAAGCGAAGTGGCCACAAGAAGTAAAACGATCGCTACCTGACTCGCTGCATCCGAAGTCGATAAAAGCAGCGTGCAAGCGGCGGAATTCGTGCCCCAGGAGGAGACAGACGGGGGCTCAAATGTGCTGCGTTGCCGGGACGGCACGCGGCCATCCATTGGAGGAGGCGCTATGGCAATCGATAAGCGGGTTATCCGCCGCGTTGCATTCGCGAGCGTGATCGGCGCGACGGTCGAATGGTATGACTTTTTTCTGTACGGCGTCGTCGCGGGCATTGTGTTCAACAAGCTTTACTTTCCCGCTCACGATCCGCTCGTCTCGACCATGTTGGCCTACGGCACATTCGCCGTCGGCTTCATCACGCGGCCGCTCGGCGGCGTGATCTTCGGCCACTTCGGCGACAAGGTCGGACGCAAGTCCGCATTGATCTGCACGTTGATCATCATGGGGGTTTCGACGGCAGGGGTTGCCTTCGTGCCGACCTTCGATCAGATCGGCATCTGGGCGCCGATTCTGTTGCTCTTCCTGCGCGTGTTGCAGGGCATCGGGCTCGGGGGCGAGTGGGGCGGCGCGGTGCTGATGGCCTATGAATATGCGCCGCCGAACCGGCGTGGTCTCTACGCGAGCTTGCCGCAGATCGGTTTGTCGATCGGCTTGTGCCTCGCGTCGGGCATTGTCGCGGGCATTTCCCGGCTGCTGCCGGAAGCGGCGTTTCTTTCTTGGGGCTGGCGGGTCGCGTTCGGCGCTTCGTTGCTGCTCGTCGTGCTCGGCCTCTACATCCGCCTCAAGGTGATGGAGACGCCTGAGTTTCTCGCGCTCAAGCGCAACCGCCGCGACGTGAAAATCCCCTTCGTCGATATGATCACGCGCTACCGTAGTTCGGTGCTGCTCGGCATGGGCGCGCGCTGGATCGACGGGGTGTTCTTCAACATTTTCGCGGTGTTCATGATCGGCTACCTCACGCAGCGTCTTTCGATGAGCCGCACTGAAGCGCTCACCGGCGTGATGATCGCGGCCATGGTGATGTGCTTCTTCATCCCCTTCTTCGGCAGGATGTCGGACCTGATGGGACGTGCGCGCGTGTATCGCTGGGGTTCGCTGATCTGCGGCGCCTCGGTGCTGCCGGCGTTCTGGCTGATGGAGACACAGTCCGGCAATACGTTGGCCGTGTGGCTCGGCGTGGTGATTCCGTTCGGCATCTTCTACGCGATGGTCTACGGTCCGGAAGCCGCGCTCTTTGCCGAGCTGTTCGATCCGGAGGTGCGCTATACCGGCATCTCGTTCGTGTATCAGTTCTCGGGCATCTTCGCGAGCGGCCTCACGCCGATCGTCGCGACGGCGCTGCTGCGTCTCGACGGCGGCAAGCCTTGGTATGTGTGCGGCTACGTGATTCTGTCCGCGCTGCTCTCAGCGTGGGCGGCGCGAGCGATGGAGCGGCGCACGAAACCCTTCGATGAGATGGCGACCGTGCGTTGATGGCGCGGCCTGCCGGTTTGATGTGGGCGAGGTGCTGCCCAGGACGTGGGATTCTGTTTATAATAAAAACGGAACAAAATGTACCGAAAATTAACATGATCCGGCGGCGCCGAGCAAACATCCCCGCAGCGGGGAGGAGAATGAAGTGACTGATTTCGTGACTGCCAAACCCGACAGAATGGTCGCGGTACGAACCGTTTTCGGCATCGATTCCAGCCTGATGGTGCCGGCTTTCAGCGAGCGCGACGACCATGTGCCGGAGATCGACGAGGTCTACCGCTTCAATCCGGAAGTGACGCTGGCGATTCTGGCCGGCTTCAGCCGCGATCGCCGGGTGATGGTGCAGGGCTTGCACGGTACCGGGAAGTCGACGCACGTCGAACAGGTTGCGGCTCGTCTCAACTGGCCGTGCGTGCGTGTCAATCTCGATGGCCATATCAGCCGCCTCGATCTGGTCGGTAAAGACGCGATCGTGGTGCGCGACGATCTGCAGGTCACCGAGTTTCAGGAGGGGATCGTGCCATGGGCCTTGCAGCGCCCGGTTGCCCTGATCTTCGACGAATACGATGCGGGGCGCCCGGACGTGATGTTCGTGATCCAGCGCATTCTCGAGCGCGACGGCAAGTTCACGCTGCTCGACCAGAATCGCGTGATTCATCCGCATCCGTATTTCCGCATGTTCGCCACCACCAATACGGTGGGGCTGGGTAATCTGAACGGGTTGTATCACGGCACGCAGGTGCTGAATCACGCGCAGGTGGATCGCTGGAACGTGGTGGCCACGCTCAACTATCTGCCGCGCGAGGAAGAGGCCGGCATCGTGCTTGCACGGGTACCGGAACTGGCTGACGAGGCGGGACGTGCGCTGATCGAGTCGATGGTGAGCGTGGCGGAACTCACCCGCAAGGGCTTCGCGAGCGGTGACCTGTCGACGCTGATGTCGCCGCGCACGGTGATCAACTGGGCGGAGAACTGCCAGATTTTCCATGATCCCGCGATGGCGTTTCGCCTGACCTTCCTGAACAAGTGCGATGAAGCAGAGCGCTCGATCGTGGCCGAGTATTTCCAGCGCTGCTTCGGTATTGAACTCGAGGCCGCGGCCAAGGTTGAAGACCACGCAGCGGGCATCCGCTGATGACGTCTGACAGGCAAGCGACGTTGCGCGCGGAGCAACGCGAAGCCCTGTGCGCCGCGACCGTGCGTGCGCTCACAGGCGACGCCACGTTGCATTACCGCGAAGGCCGTTTGTGCCGCGACCTGCGGCCTTTGCCCTTGCACGCGCCGCATCTGCGCACCGATCCGCAGCAGGACGATTTCGCATCCCTGCGTGGCGCCGCCGATGGCGCTGCCTTGCGACTCATGCACTCCGACGCGGCGCTGCACAGCCGGCTATGCCCGACGGACCGTGTCGAGCGACTGGTATTCGAACTGCTCGAGCAACTACGGTGCGAGACACAGACGCCGCCTGGCATGCCGGGTCTGGTGCAGAATCTGCGCGATCGTTTCGAGGCCTGGTCGCTGGCCTTCTACCGCTCCGGGCTCGCCGAAGACCACCTCGGCATCCTCCTGTACACCGTCGCGCAGATTGCGTGGTCGCGCCTGACGGGCTGGCCTGTGCTCGAACAGACCGAAGGCCTGATCGAAGCCACGCGCGCGGCGATCGTTCCGGTAGTGGGCGTCTCGCTGGCGGGTTTGCGCAGGCATCGACAGGAGCAGGGCGCGTTCGCTGTCCATGCGCTCGAACTGGCGAGGCTGGTGGGTGACATGATCCGAAGCGCGAGCGCCGAGGCGCTGGACGATGCGCAAGATGATCCGCAGGAGAGCGACGAGAAAGCCCCGCGCACAGCGTTCTCGCTCTGGTTCGACGTCGAGGACGACGAGTACAAGGACATGGCCGTTGCGCTCACCGGCAGAAGCCGCGTGCTCGAGGCCTCCGAGCAGGGTTATCGGGCCTATACCGCGCGCTACGACCGCGAGATTTCGCCAGGCACGCTGGTCCGTAAAGCTTTGCTTGGCGAGTTTCGCGAGCGGCTCGACGAACGCGTCGCTGCCCGGGGCATCAACGTGGCGCGGCTTGCGCACGCGTTGAAGGCGGCGCTGGCGATTCCGCAACGCGATGGCTGGTCGTTCGGTGAAGAGCATGGCCGTATCGACGGACGGCGTCTCGCCCAACTGGTTAGTTCTCCCGCTGAGCGGCGTCTGTTCCGGCTGGAACGAAACACGCTCGTGGCCGACTGCGTAGTCGGTTTCCTGATCGATTGCTCGGGCTCGATGAAAGCGCATATCGAGCCGGTGGCGATCATGGTGGACATCCTCACGCGCGCGCTCGACCAGGCCGGCGTGACCACCGAGGTGCTGGGTTTTACCACCGGCGCCTGGAATGGCGGCCGCGCCCGGCTCGACTGGCTGGCGCAGGGCCGGCCGTCTCATCCGGGCCGGCTCAATGAACTGTCGCATCTGGTGTTCAAGAACGCCGATCAGAGCTGGCGACGCGCCCGCGCCGACATTGCCGCGCTCTTCAAGGCGGACCTGTTTCGCGAGGGCGTGGATGGCGAAGCGGTCGACTGGGCTTGCACGCGTCTCGTCGCCCGTCCTGAGGCGCGGCGGATTCTGATCGTGATCTCGGATGGCAGTCCGATGGATAGCGCGACGGGCCAGGCCAACGACGCCTTCTATCTCGACAACCATCTCAAGGCCGTCGTGGCACGCCATGAGGCCTCGCGCGATGTGGAGGTGCTGGGCCTGGGTGTGGGACTGGATCTCAGTCCGTATTACCGTCGCTGTCTCGCGGTGGATCTTTCCGCGCCGCCCGACATGAAACTGTTGGCAGGGATTGTGGGTTGGATCGGCGCACGCGGGCAGGGCGGCAGGCGGTGACCGCTCCCGCCGCGGCCTGACTCCGAGTGGGTCACGACGCGAGCGGCGTAGTGTGTGCGTCCTGGGGTGCTTCTGCCGTTTGCGCCTGCACGGCAGTCACCGCAATCACGTAGTAGATATCGTCGGCGCTGCAGCCGCGCGAAAGATCGTTGGCCGGCTTTTTCAAGCCTTGCAGCAAGGGGCCGATTGCCTTCGCATCGCCGATCCGCTCAGCCAGCTTGTAGCCGATATTGCCGGCCTCGAGACTCGGGAAAATCAGCACGTTAGCGTGCCCTTGAACCTGCGAATGCTCGATCTTGCGCATGGCGATCTCGGAGACGAGTGCCGCGTCCAGTTGCACGTCGCCGTCGATCGCCAGATGCGGGCGCTGTTCCCTCACCTGTCGCGTTGCTTCCACGACCTTGTCGACTGCAGCGTGCCGGGCGCTGCCGCTGGTCGAAAACGACAGCATGGCCACGCGCGGCTCCTCCATCAGCAGGCTTTGCGCGCTGTCGGCAGCCGCCATCGCGATCTGGGCCAGTTCGCCGGCGTCCGGGTCCACCACCAGTCCGCAGTCGGAGAAGATCAAGCCGCCTTTGAGCGTGTGGAAGGGCTCGCACAGCATCATCAGAAAGAAACTCGATACGAGCTTGAAGGACGGATGAAGGCCGATGATCTGGATCGCCGTGCGGACCACGTCGGCGGTGGTGTGCACGGAGCCGGCCACCGAGCCGTCGGCGTGACCGAGCCGGACCATCAGGTTGGCGAAGCAGAGGGGATTGAGGATCTCCTGCCTGGCTTCGTCCGGCGTCATGCCTTTCTTGCTGCGTAGTGTGAAGAGCGCTTCGGCAAACGAGGGCGCGAGCGGCGAGGTCGCTGGATCCACCAGTTCCATGCCGGACAGTTCGATGTTCTGCTCGGCAGCGGCCGCGCGGATGCGCGCACTCGGGCCCACCAACACGATGCGGGCGATGCCTTCACGCGTGGCGCGGCGCGCGGCCTCCAGTATGCGAGGATCTTCCGCTTCGCAGAGCACGATGCGTCTCGGCGAGGAGCGGGCGCGTTCGATGATGCGGTTGATGGCTTTCATGGCACTGGGCGGCAGTCATGGTTGAAAAGACGGCGCAGCAAATGAAGGCGGCGGGAGACGCAACAGGCAGCCAACGAATGCGGCCGAAAACAAAGCGGGCAGAAATCAGGCCTGAGACAAAGAAGCCGGAAACGGCAGGGGATATCCCGTTTCCGGCCCGCCGGGCGCGAGGTGATGTGCTCCCCGCGCCCGGACCATCAGACAACGGAAAGATCAGACATAGTCCTTGTACTTGTCGAGCAGGCGCACCGGCTTGGCCAGCGCATCGCGGCGGAACGGATCGCCGAGTTCGCGGGTGCACATGATCTCGATGATGGTGGTCTTGCCGTGGTTCATCTGCGCATCGATCGCACGCTTGAGCGCCGGGCCGACGTCCTCGAGCCGGTCCACCGTCACACCCTCGGCGCCCATCGCACGAGCAATGCCCGCGAAGCTCTGGTTGTCGAGTTCACCGGCGACGAAGCGGCGGTTGTAAAAGTCGACCTGGTTCTTCTTCTCGGCGCCCCATTGCCGGTTGTGGAAGACCACCGCGGTGACCGGAATGTTGTGGCGCACGCAGGTCATGGTTTCCATCAGACTCATGCCCCACGCGCCGTCACCGGCGTAAGAGACAGCGGGGCGATGCGGCGCCGCAACCTTGGCGCCGATGATGGTGGGGAACGCGTAGCCGCAATTGCCCCAGCTCATCGCGGCGAAGAAGCTGCGCGGCTTTTTGAAGCGCAGGTAGCTGTTGGCCACCGAGTTGATGTTGCCGATGTCGGTGGAGACCATCACGTCGTCCGGCATGGCCTTTTCGAGCTCGCGCAAAACCTGGCGCGGGTGCAGATAGTTGCCGCCGCCGGGCGTGCGCTCGTCTTTCTGCTCCTCGATCATGTCCATGCTGTAGGGGTCGCGCTCGTGGGTCCAGCCGTCGAGCTCCTTCTCCCATGCCGCCTTCTCCGCGGCGATCTCGCCGGCGCGTTCTTCACGCGAGGCGTCGCAGACGAGCGTGCGGCCTTCGAGGCGCTGCGCCAGTGCAACCGCTGCGGCCTTGGCGTCGCCGCAGATGCCGACGGAGATCTTCTTCACAAGGCCAAGCATCTTGTGGTCGGCATCGATCTGGATGATCTTGGCGTTCTGCGGCCAGTAGTCCATGCCGTGTTGCGGCAGCGTGCCGAACGGTCCCAGACGCGAACCGAGCGCGATCACCACGTCGGCACGCTGGATCAGTTTCATCGCGGCCTTGGAGCCTTGATAGCCGAGCGGGCCGCACCACAGCGGGTGGTCGGCGGGGAAAGAGTCGTTGTGCAGGTAGCTGTTGACGACCGGCGCACCCAGACGCTCGGCGAGCGCCTTGCATTCCTCGATCGCATCGGCCATGACCACGCCGCCGCCGGAGATGATGACGGGGAACTTGGCCTGGGCGAGCAGTTCAGCCGCTTCGTTCAGGCGCTGATCGCCGCCGGGGCCGCGGTCGAGACGCTGCGGTTGCGGAATCTCGGCCTTGATCTGGCCGTAGAAATAATCGCGCGGAATGTTGAGCTGGGTCGGGCCCATCTCGGCCAGCGCGCGATCGAAGCAGCGGCCGGTGAATTCAGCCATGCGCGCGGGATGGGTGACGTGGCCCTGATACTTGGTGAATTCCTGGAACATGGGGAGTTGCTTCGCTTCCTGGAAGCCGCCCAGGCCGATGCCCATGGTGCCCGCCTCGGGCGTGATCATGACCACGGGGCTGTGCGCCCAATAGGCCGCGGCGATAGCTGTCACGCAATTGCTGATACCCGGGCCATTCTGGCCGATCACCACGCCATGGCGGCCTGACACACGGGCATAGCCGTCGGCCATGTGACCGGCGCCTTGCTCGTGCACCACGGGAATGAGGCGGATGCCGGCGGGCGCGAAGATGTCCATGGCGTCCATGAAGGCCGAACCCATGATGCCGAACATGTCGGTCACGCCGTTTGCGGCCAGGGTTTCGACAAAAGCTTCTGACGGGGTCATGGCCTGCGGGCCGCTAACGGGGGTGTGATCGCTCATGAGGGTTGTCTCCGATGTTTAATGAAACCGAAACAATTTGTTCCGAAAAGTGCTTATCTAAAATGTAGAGCATGCACCTATGATGGTCAATAGGTGATGAGAAATAAACGGTACAAGTTGTCTCGAAAATTGAAGAATGTGATGCAGGGCGGAATGCGTGGGCGGCTCAATCCCACGGCAGCGAATAGGTCTTCACGTTGGTGAAGCTTTTCATCGCTTCCTGGACGCCTTCCTTGTAGCCAAGACCCGAATCCTTGATGCCGCCAAATGGCGTCAACTCGAGCCGGTAGCCGGGCACTTCGCGCACGTTCACGCTGCCCACCTGCAGCTCGGCGATAAAGCGCGTGATGTAATCGAGGCGATTCGTGCAAACCGAAGACGAGAGCCCGTAGTCGGTCGAATTGGAAATCCGGATCGCGTCGTCGATATCGCGAAAGCGGATCACTGGCGACACGGGTCCGAAGGTTTCGTATTTGACGAGCGGCATGTCAGGGGTGACGTGATCGACCACGGTGGGCGAATACAGCGCGCCTTCGCGGCGATTGCCCACCAGAAGCTTCGCGCCGCGGCTGATCGCATCGTTCACCTGAGCTTCGAAGAATTTCGCTGCGGCTTCGTCGATGACGGCGCCCATGTCGTTCGCCGGATCGGTAGGGTCTCCATAACGTATGGCGCGGGTCTTTTCCACCAGCAGTTCGACGAAACGGTCGGCCACCGCCTCGTGCACCAGAATGCGCTTGACCGCGGTACAACGCTGGCCGGAGTTCTTGTAGGAGCCTGAGACGGCGAGCGTGCTGGCTTCTTCCAGGTCGGCGTCTTCCATCACAATGATCGGATCGTTGCCGCCGAGTTCGAGCACCGCGCGTCGATAGCCCATCTTGCCGGCGATGTATTTACCGATCTGCACGCCGCCCGTGAAGGTGATCAGATCGACGTGCTCGTTCGTGATCAGTTCGTCGGCAATGTCTTTCGGGTCGCCGGTGATGACCTGCAGCATTTCTTGCGGCAGACCGGCCGCGTAAAAGATATCCGCTAGCAGGTACGTGGACAGCGGCACCTTCTCGGAGGGTTTAACGACGATGCGATTGTTGGTCGCGATGGAGGGCACGATTTTGTGCGCAACCTGATTCATCGGATGGTTAAACGGGGTGATCGCGGAAATGACGCCGAGCAGGGGATCGCGCTGGGTGTAGACGCGGCGCTTCTTGCCGTGTGGCGTGAGATCGCAGGAAAACACCTGGCCGTCGTCTTTGAGCGCCTCATTGGCGCCGAACGTCATCACGTCGGCCACGCGGCCTGCTTCGTACACGGAGTCTTTCTTGCACAGGCCGGACTCAGCGGTGATCAGATCGGCGATTTCTTCAGTACGCCGGCGGACCCTATCCGCTGCGCGCAGCAGGATCTGTGAGCGCTCGTAGCGCGTCAGCCGCGCCCGATATTGGTGTGCCCAGGCAAAGGCGCGCCGTACGTCGGCCACCGTCGCCTTGGGCACCGTGCCGACCAGTTCACCGTTGTAGGGGTTAAAAACATCGATGATCTCCGCGCGCCGGATTGCTTCTCCGCCGATGCGCAGCGCTTCATGACGAACCTGCGGCGACGGCCAGACTTTCGCGATCGAATTCATACTGCGCTCCAGCGATAACAGACAGCTGAAGTATTGCGGAGGGCACCGTCATCGGAGTAGTGCCAGCCGCCGCCAATCGCTGAGTCCACGCCGGTCTTCTACCATCACACCCGGCCTTTCCACGGCACCAGCACGCGTTCGAGGTGGCGCATCAACAGGTCAAAGCACAGAGCAAAGAAGCCGATGACGATGATGCCCATGATCACCACGTCGCTGGCGAGAAACTCCGCGGCGTTGAGCACCATGAAGCCGAGACCGCTGGTCGACGCCACCATTTCCGCGGCGACGAGCGTCGTCCAGCCGACACCGATGCCGATCCGCATACCTGTGAAAATCTCCGGCAACGCGGATTTCAGAATCACATACAACACCACCTGTGTGCGCGAGGCGCCCATCGAATAGGCCGCATGAATCTGCTCGATCGACACGGACCGTACGCCTGATCGCGCGGCAATTGCGAGCGGCGCGAAGATGGCCAGATAGATGAGAAAGACCTTGGAGAATTCGCCGATGCCGAACCAGATGATGATGAGCGGCAAATAGGCGAGCGGCGGCAGCGGCCGATAGAACTCGATAGGCGGATCGAAGATGCCGCGTGCAAAGCGTGAGACGCCCATCATCACGCCGATGGGAATCGCGGTCACGCAGGCTAGCGCGAAGGCGCCGAACACGCGCAGCAAGCTGATGCCGGTATGTTGCGCGAGCGTGGAGTTGGCGAAGCCTTCTGTCGCGACGTAGATGAACTTGGCGTACACCGCTTGCGGCGACGGCAGAAAGAGCGGCTTGATCCAATGCAGGTTAGTCGCGACAAACCACAGCCCGATGAACAGAGAGACCGTGATGAGGCTCGTGACAACGCTGCTGCCCTGGCCGGGCACGCCGAAGGTGTCGCCTGGCCGCGCGGGTTTCTTGGCGAGCAGTCGTGGACGTCGACCGGGTGTGCGTGGAGGCTCCATCGGCGTGTCGGATCCGAGCGAGGCTTGCTGGCCGTGCGCCAGTGCATGAGCCCGTTTTGAACTAAACATGTGTCACCTCGGCTTCGGCGGCGTGCATTTTCTCGTCGCCGTAAATGATGCTGAGCACGCGTTCGCGCATTTCTATGAAATCGGGGCTCGACTTGATGGCGCGCGCGTCGCGCGTCTCCAGGAAGCGTCGATTGAAATCCAGTTCGTAGGTATGCGTGATGCGCCCAGGGCGCGGCGACATCACGATCAGGTGGCTGGCCAGAAAGAGCGCTTCCTCCACGCTGTGCGTGATGAAGAAGAACATCTTGCTGGTTTTCGTCCAGACGTCGAGCAGCAGCTCCTGGATGGTTTCGCGGGTCAGCGCGTCGAGCGCGGCCATCGGCTCGTCCATCAGCAGCATGGCGGGGTCGCAGGTCAGCGCGCGGGCGATGCCCACACGCTGCTGCATCCCGCCGGAAAGCTGATAGATCATGTGCTTGTGAAAGTCCTGCAAGCCGACCAGCGCGAGATTGCGCGCGGCGATGTCGCGCCGCTGCGCTTTCGGCACGCCCTGAAGCTTCAAGCCGAACTCGGCGTTGTCGATCACGTTGAGCCACGGCAACAGGGCATGCTTCTGGAACACGACGCCACGGTCGGCACCCGGTCCGGCGATCGGCGAACCGCCGAGCAGCAACTCGCCGCTGGTCGGCGCGATGAAGCCCGCCATGAGCGAGAGCAGGGTTGTCTTGCCGCAACCCGATGCACCGAGCGCGACGACGAAGTCGCCCGAGTTGATCGTCAGATTGATGTTGTCGAGCGCGTGCACGGTCTGGCCGGCCTTGCGCCCCGGAAAGACCACGCTCACATTCTTGACTCTCATGCTTTCCATGTTGCCTCCTGATTCGACGGAACCGGCCTACGTCATTTGAGTTTCATTGCCGCTTCGGCGTAAGCCGGGGTCACGAACTTCGAGTAATCGGGCAACACCGCGCTGATCTGTTTCTGATCCTTCAGGAAGTTCGCCGTGTCCTTCAGCGCGAAGGTGGCGCGGCCGGCACTGCCGCCGCCCAGCCATTGCGATGAGGCCTGCTCCTGGAGCGTCGGGAACGCATAGAGCGAGAGCGATTCCGGCACGTCGGCCGGCGAGCCGCCGATCATCTTGGCGATGGCCGTAGCCTGCGGCGAAGTCGCATTCCATTGCGCCGTGTTCTTGCGGTATTGATCGTCGGCGTCGGCGATGGCTTTCACGAGTTTTGCCATGAAGTCCTTATGCGCCTCTCCCCATTGGCGATCGACAGCAATGCCGTCGAAGGTCGGTTTGCCGAGCTTCGACAGGTCGCCGGACGTAATCAGGACCTTGCCGTTCTTCTTCAATTGCGCGAGCGCCGGGTCCCACACGTAGGCGGCGTCGATATCGCCGCGCTCCCACGCTGCGACCAGCTGGTTCGGCTGCATGTTGAGGATCTTCACCTCGGACGGATTGATGCCCCAATGCTGCAGCGCGAACATGGTGTGATAGTGCGTCGTCGATACGAACGGCACGCCGATCGTCTTGCCCTTCAGATCGGCTGGTTTGGTGATGCCGGAGCCGTTGCGTACGACCATCGCCTCGGCCTGGTTGATGTTGTCCAGAATCCAGAAGAGCTGCAGGTCGAGGCCCTGGCTGACTGCGGCGGCGAGCGGGCTCGAACCGATCACGCCGACCTTCACGTCGCCCGACGCCATGGCGGTCGCGACCTTCGCGCCGGATTCGAACTGGCGCCAGTTGATCTTGTAGCCCGTGTCCTTCTCGATGGAGCCGCTCGCGATCGCGACGACCCATGGGTCGACGATCTGTTGATAGGCTATCGTGACCTCCTTGTCCTGCGCGTGACTGGCTGGCGCCACCACGCAGGCGAGTGCTGCGAATGCCGCTACCGTCATGCGGCGCGTCAGATGGCCGAACCAGCGGGACAGCTTTTGGGGGTTGTCGCTTTTCATCGTAGGTCTCCAGAATGGCCGTGCAGGCACGCGAGTACACGTGAATCCAACCTTCGCCGACGGGGGCTTGTCCCAATCGCCGGCAATGGGGTGATGCGAGTATCGTCAGTAAAAAATGTTGCGGGTTAGGGCCAGACGTGGCTGATCGTTGAGTCCACACCCTTGCACCAGAGTGGGCCGTTGCGCCGATCTCGCCGGCAGCCGGCCGGGCTGGTGGCTCACGCTTTTTTGCGCGTTCACAATGCCGGTGTCCGCCTTTGCGCGGGTGGGCCCCGCCTATAAAAATCAGGAGAAAGCATGGCAAGTCGCACCTCGGTGGCCCTATGGACCCAGCGGTTCCAGCGCTCACCCGAGTCGAACATGAGCCTCCAGGGTCAGATTCGCCAGATGCTGGTGGCCGCGATTCTGGACGGCCAACTGCTGCCGAATCACGCGCTGCCGTCCAGCCGGGAGCTGGCCGACCAATTGAGCGTTGCGCGCAATACGGTCGTGTTGGCTTACCAGCAACTGGTTGAGGAGGGCTATCTGCTTTCGCGTGAGCGCAGCGGGCATTTCGTCAACCCGGCCATCCTCGAGGGGCGGCACGAATTTGCGCCGCTGCAGACGGTCCCTGGACAGGCGGCCAACGAGGCGCTCGCAAGGCCGGATTGGGACCAGCGCGTCAGAAGACGGCCGTCCTCGCAGCGCAATATCGTCAAGCCGGGCAACTGGCTGAGCTACGAATACCCCTTTATCTACGGGCAGTTCGACCAGTCGCTGTTTCCGACTAACGACTGGCGCGAATGCTGCATGAAAGCGCTGTCGGTGATGGAGATTCGCAACTGGGCGCCGGATCTGATCGAACGCGATGACGATACGCTGATCCAGCAGATCCGCACACGAGTGCTGCCGCGGCGCGGCGTGTTTGCGATGCCCGACGAAATCGTCGTGACGATCGGCTGCCAGCAGGCGCTCTATCTGATCGCGGATCTGCTCGCGAGCGAGCGGACCACGATTGGTTTCGAAAACCCCGGCTATCCGGATGCCCGCAATATCTTCGAGAACCGCAATGCGCGGCTGCAGCCGCTGCCTGTGGATAGCGGCGGCGTGCGCCCGGCCGAGGACGCCGATCTGCTCGCGCAATGCGATTACGTCTATGTGACGCCGAGTCATCAGTGCCCGACCACGGCCACCATGCCCATCGAGCGGCGTCATGCGCTGCTGGAACAGGCGCAGGCCCATGACTTCGTCCTGATCGAGGACGACTACGAGAGTGAAAACAACTTCTCAGGCACACCGCATCCGGCGTTGAAGAGCCTGGATACCGCAGACCGGGTGATCTATATCGGCAGTTTGTCGAAGACGTTTGCGCCCGGGTTGCGGCTGGGTTATATCGTCGGGCCGCGCGAACTGGTCCGCGAATTGCGCGCGCTGCGGCGCCTGATGGTGCGGCATCCGGCCGCCTATATTCAACGCGCCTTTGCCACCTTTCTGGCGCTCGGGCACCACGATGCGCTGCTGCGGCGGCTCGCTCACGCCTATCGGGAACGCGCGCAGGCGCTGATGACGGCGCTCGACACGCACCTTCCGGAAGCGCGTTATCTGCCGGTCGGCGGTGGCGCGTCGTGCTGGGTCGAAGGGCCGCCGTGGCTCGATGCGACACAGCTCGCCGCGGATGCGCAGGCACACGGCATCCTGATCGAGCTCGGCCGGGTTTTCTTCATGACGGGACTGGAGCAGAACCACTGCTTCCGGATGGGCTTTTCGGCCATCAAGCTCGAAAAGATCGATGAGGGCGTGCGCCTGCTCGCGGAGCTTGTGCGCGCGCAGCAGCCCGAGGAATAGGCGGGCCGCGCTAGAACGTTTTAGCGAGTTGCTGAGCGGCTTCCTGCAGGCGCGGCACGAACTCGAGGGCGCGCGACAGCGGCGCCCGCGAAACCGGCGCATGAACGGCGATCGCCGCGATGCAGGTGTTGTTCTCATCCATCACCGGCGCGGCGACACACGCGATGCCAGCGACAAATTCCTCATTGTCGATGGCGATGCGCTTGTGCGCGGTGCGGTCGAGTTCCGCTTCGAGCAGTTGGGGGTCGGTGATGGTATTCGGCGTGAAGCGTTCGAGCTTCAGCGTGCGGACGAGCGCGCTGCGTTGTTCGCGCGGCAGCATGGCCAGCAGCAGCTTGCCGCTCGCGCTGCAATGCGCCGGTACGTGCGAGCCGGGCTTGAGATCGAGCCGCAACGGCCAGGGCGCTTCGAGCCGGTCGAGGTAGAGCACCTCGGTTTCGTGCAGCATCGTAAGGTTGCAGGTCTCGCCGAGATCGGCCACCAGATTCGACAGGATCGCATGCCGCAACCGGCGGGCACCCGAGTGCATCATGACGCCAAGACCGAGTTGCGCGAGACGCGGCCCGATCACGTAGGCATTCTTCTGACCGGGTTCGCGGATCACGAGACCACCGGCTTCGAGCGAAGCCAGCATGCGATGCAGCGAAGCCTTGGGTAGATCGACGTCCTGAGCAATGTCGGCTAGCGACACCGGACCTTCGGCGCGGACGAGATGTTCCAGCAGGGCGAACGCGCGCAGGGTGGGAGTATCCGCTTTAGTCATGGTGCCGTTCCGGAAAATGGATCGGCGTCATTGTACCGTGTGCCTTTGTCGGCCAAGGTTTTCGCAGGATTGGGGCAGATCCGGCGTGTAATTCCAGCGCAGATCATCCCGTTTTTCGGAATGCGCTGCGGCGCGCTATTTCGGCGCTACTGCCGGAATGTCTTGGCGGTTTCCTCCGCGGCCAGCCGCAGATCGGGCAGGAAGGCCAGCAGATCGTCGAGTACCACCCGCCCGACGGGCGCCTGGACGGCGATGGCCGCGCACGCGCGATTGCGATCCAGCATGACCGGCACCGCGATCGCGATGAGCCCCTGCAAATGTTCCTGATTGTTGATCGCGAGCTGGCGCCGCCGCGTGATGGTCAACTCCTTGCGTAGCTCGCCGCGATCCGTAATCGTCCGCTCGGAATAGGCGCGCAGCGGCAAGGTTTCGATCACCCGTTCGCGCCGGTCTTTGGGAAGAAAGCTGAGCAACAGCTTGCCGCTTGCCGAACAGTGCAGCGGCACGTGCGAGCCGGGTTGAAGGTGCATGCGCAGCGGCCACTCCGTTTCCACCCGGTCCACATAGACCACGTCGTTGCCGGCCAGCATCGTCAGATTGCAGGTCTCGCCGATTTTGGCCACCAGCTGTTCAAGCAGCACATGGCGGGCAGCGGCCGGGCCCGCATGCATCAGCACATTGACCGCCAGCATGCGCACGCGCGGCGAACACTCATACAGCCGGTCGCCGGCGCTGCGCGTGACCAGCCACGCATCCATCAACTGCACCAGAATGCGATGCACGGTCTGCTTGGGCAGTTCGAGGGCATGGACGAGATCCGTCATGGAAAGCGGGCCGCTTGCCTCAGCCAACGTCTCGAGTACGCGAAATGCGCGTACGGCTGCCGCATTCGATTGATTCGAAGTCGTCACGCTGTCTCCTCAATGTCGTAGTTATAGGTTGGATTGTGCATCGGTCTGTTTAGTTTTCGGGACTATGGAAAGTCCCGAATTTCGCACTTTTCGATTCTGGCCCGCTTAGCGCAAGGGATAGTTCAAAAAACGGGACTCCGAAGCAGGTACGGCTCACTAGATTGGTACCAACGCCAATTTTTTCAGTCCGGAGTGAACCGTATGAACGTTAGGGCCACAGAAGCGGAAGCTGCGCACGCTGCTACACACAGCGAAGTCGAGCGCGTCGTCGCGTTACTGGTCGGGCGTGCGCGCGCCGCACAGCGCGAATTCGAGGTCGCGGGGCAGGACGTGCTCGATGCCGCCGCCGCTGCTGCCGCGTGGGCGATCATGGAGCCCGCCCGCAACCGACGGCTTGCCGAGCTGGCGGTGCGCGACACCGGTCTCGGCAACGCGGACGACAAGTTCCGCAAGAACTATCGCAAGACGCTCGGGCTGTTGCGCGATTTGCGCGGGCAGAAGACCACGGGTGTGATCGCGCGTCATGAGGCCACCGGCATCGTTGAGATCGCGCGGGCGGTCGGCGTGGTGGCGGCGATCACACCGTCCACCAATCCGGCGGCCACGCCAATCAACAAGATCGTCAACGCGCTCAAATGCGGCAATGCGGTCATCGTGGCGCCTTCTCCGAAGGGCTATTCGTCGTGCGCGCTGCTGATCGAATTCATTCACGCGCAATTCGCCAGAGTCGGGCTCGCGGCCGACCTTGTCCAGATGTTGCCGGCACCGATCAGCAAGGCGGCCACCGCTGAACTGATGCGGCAGTGCGATCTGGTCGTGGCGACCGGCTCGCAGGCGAATGTGCGGATGGCCTACGCCAGCGGAACGCCTGCGTTCGGCGTGGGCGCAGGGAACGTTGCGTCGATCGTCACGGCGTCTGCCGATTTGCACGATGCGGCGCACAAGATCGCGCGCTCGAAAACGTTCGACAACGCTACGAGTTGTTCATCCGAAAACAGCGTCGTGATCGAAGACGCGGTGTACGCAGACATGCTGGCCGAACTGACTGCCTGCGGCGGCGTGATGCTCGACGCCGCACAAAAGGCGCAATTGCAGGCCGCCTTGTGGTCGAACGGCAAGCTGGCGGCACATTGCACCGCGCGCTCGGCCACGGCGATTGCACGCGCGGCGGGACTCGACGACATCGCCGCACGCGAGCCCGCGTTTCTGATGGTGGAGGAGACCGGCTTCGGCGCTGATTACCCCTTCTCGGGCGAGAAGCTTGCGCCGGTGCTGACTGTTTATCGCGCGCAAACCTTCGACGCCGCTGCCGACATCGTGCGCGGCATCTACGGCTACATGGGTGCGGGACACTCGGTCGGCCTGCACTCCAGCGACGCGGGCCAGGCGGAGCTGCTCGGTTCAGCGTTGCCGGTTGCGCGCGTGATCGTGAATCAGGCGCATTGCCTTGCGACCGGCGGCAACTTCGATAACGGCTTGCCATTCTCGCTTTCGATGGGATGTGGAACGTGGGGCCGCAACAATTTCTCGAGCAACCTCAACTTTCAGCATTACCTGAACATCACGCGCGTGGCCTACCCGATCGAAGAGCGCGTCCCCGAACTGGACGACGTACTCGGGGATTTCTTCGTGAGGTATGGCAAATGACGACGCCTCACACCATCCGTGCGCTGATCGACGCGCGTGCTGCGCAGTATCCCGACAAGCCATTCCTGCTGGCCGCGCCTGAATGTGCTGAAGACGGCGGCGCTGTGCTGCGGCCCGACGTGCTGACCTTCGCGGAACTGCGCGACGACTGCCGTGCGCTCGAGACGGTTTTCCAGGAAGCAGGCTTGCAGGCCGGCGATGTCGTGTCGGTCTTCATGGGCAACGGCATCCATACGGCAAGGCTGCTGCTCGCGGCGATGTACAGCGGGCTCGTCGCCAATCCGCTCAATCTCTTGTGCCAGCCGTCGCAGTTGCGCTACATCGTGGAGCATTCGGACACGCGCATGGTTTTCGTTTCCGGCGAGACGCACGCGGCGATGTCGGGCGCGATCGCGGAGTTGCGCGAGCAGGGATTGACCCGCGACATCGCGTTGTTGCGGACGTCGCCCGATGCCGATGTTGCACCGGTGCCGACCTCCGTCGAACCCGTGCTGGCGGAAGCGGCAGTGTCTTTGGATGTGCACGCAAAACCGGCTCAGCGTGTGTCACGTGCGACATACGAGGCACACGCGAAACATATAGAAACATGGGATACCGAAACGCCCACAACCGGCGACCCGGCTGCGAGCGACGTAGCACTACTCATGTACACGTCCGGCACCACAGGCGCCCCAAAGGGTGTTCTGCTGGACCAGCGAAACCTGCTGGCCAATGCGCGCAATATCTCGCGCGAACATCGGCTCGGCACTGGTGACCGGGTCTTCGCAGCCTTGCCGCTTTATCACATCAATGGTCTCGTCGTGACGCTGCTTGCGCCGCTTTTTCATGGCGGGTCGGTGGTCATGGCGCCGCGGTTTTCCGCGCGTACCTACTGGCGCGATGTCGCGCGCCACGGTTGCACATGGATCAACGTGGTGCCGACGATCGTCGCCTATCTGCTCAACAACGACGAACCGTGCACGGCCGATCTGTCCGCGCTGAGATTTTGCCGCAGTGCGTCGGCGGCGCTGCCGGTCGAGCATCACCGCGCGTTCGAGGCGCGTTTCGGAATCGGCATCATCGAAACGATGGGCATGACCGAAACCGCTGCCCCCATGTTCAGCAATCCATACGACCCGGCAAGCCGGAGAATCGGCAGCATCGGTCTGCCGTCAGGCGGCGAAGCGAAGGTGATCGACCGTGACGGCCGCGAATGCGCAGCCGACGAATGCGGCGAACTGGTGCTGCGTGGCGAACAGGTCATGCGCGGCTATTACAAGCGCGCGGGAGAGACGCGGGCGGCCTTTACCGCCGACGGCTGGCTGCGCACCGGCGACCTCGGCTATCGCGACAGCGACGGTTATTTCTACATCAACGGCCGTGCAAAGGAATTGATCATCAAGGGCGGCGAAAACATCGCCCCGCGCGAGATCGATGAAGCGTTGCTCAAACACCCCGGTGTGCTGGATGCGGCGGTGGTGGGCGTGCCGGATTCCGCTTACGGCCAGGAGATCGTCGCCTTCATCGTGCCTCGCATTTCAGAGGGGGCGGGCGCGCTCGATATCGCGGATCTGCGTGAGCACTGTCTACGCGAACTGGGCCGCTACAAGACGCCGAAGGAGTTTCGCTTCATCGCGGAACTGCCTCGCGGACCATCGGGCAAGGTGCAGCGGCTAAAGCTCGTGCCCACCTGACGGGCCGCGTATCGGCATGCGCAGCGGCATGCCCGGATCGCGCCAGCAAGCAGAGGAGGGCGCGAGTCGAGGCGTACGCGGCGCGACGCAGTACGACGTACGGATCGAACGAACACAGACGCCCCCGGCGTCACATAAGAGACACAGGAGACAGCATGCAAGCGCACAAGCGGCGTGTGAAGACGCGCCACATCATCCTGGCCGTCATGTGCCTGATGTATTTCATCTCGTACATCGACCGTGTGAATATTGCCGTGGCCGGTCCTATCATCCGGCATGAAATGGGTCTGACGACGGTTCAGCTCGGCCTCGTGTTTTCCGCTTTCGCTTATCCGTACGCGTTCATGCAGGTCATCGGCGGCTGGCTGTCGGACAAGTACGGGCCGAAGCTGGTGTTGACGGTGCTGTCGCTGATCTGGGGGGCGGCGACGCTCGCCACCGGCTTCGCCGGCAGTGTGGCAATGCTCGTCGCGTTGCGCTTCGCGCTGGGCATCGGCGAGGGCGGAGGTTTCCGACGGCGACGCGTGCCTTTACCTACTGGATGCCGGTGGCGGAGCGGGGTTTCGCACAAGGTATTACCCATAGCTTCGCCCGCCTCGGCGGCGCGGTCACGCCGCCGCTCGTGCTCGCGGTGGTGGTGGCGGGCGGCTGGCGCGACGCGTTCATTCTGCTCGGCGTGGCGAGTCTCGCGTGGACGGTGCTGTACCTCTGCGTCTTTACGAACTCACCGGAGCAGAACCGGCGTGTGACGCCTGAGGAAACGGCCGAGATCGGCTATCGCGCGGGCGACTGCGAACGCGCCAAGCGTGCGGCCACGCCGTGGCGCAAGCTGATCCGTCGTATGTGGCTCGTCACGTTCGTCGACTTCTGTTACGGCTGGCTGCTGTGGGTCTATCTCACCTGGTTGCCTTCGTACCTGAAGGAAGCCCGCGGTTTCGATCTCAAGCAACTGGCGCTGTTCACGGCGCTGCCGCTGCTCGCGGGCGTGATCGGCGACACCCTGGGTGGCGTCGTTTCGGATCGGCTTTACAAGCGCACCGGCCGGCTGCGCTTTGCGCGCTGCGCCGTGCTGGTGGTGGGCATGGGCGGCTCGCTCGTGTTTCTGTTGCCGATGGTGTCTGCGACCAATCCGCTGATGGCGGTGCTGTACCTGTCGGCGTCGTTCTTCTTTCTTGAGATCACGAATCCGGTGTTGTGGACTTTGCCGCTAGACATCGGCGGTCGCTACGCGGGCACGGCGGGCGGCATGATGAATACGGGCTTCGGCGTCGCCGGCATGATCTCGCCCGTCGTGTTCGGCTATTTGATTGAGACGACGGGCAGCTATAACGTGCCGTTCACGATTTCCGCGTGCTTGCTCGGGGTGGGGATCGTGGCCGCGTTTTTCATCGATCCGGCGAGGACCGTCGAGGCCGACGAGGAGCGCGAGCGGCTCGAAGGCAGGCCGCTGGACAGCATGCCCGCGTTTCTCCAGGCGAGCGCCGCGGTGCGGCTGGAGCGGCATCATCTGCGCCGTCCGCTGCGCTGGTGGAGATAGGGTGTTCAGGTGAATGGGCGGACGGCAGACGGCTCCGCCCATGGCATGCCGCGGCTCGCGCATAAATAGGCGGCTCCGTCTCCTTGCTGTGCCCTCATCCTGAGCGCCGCGCCGCAAACAGTAAAATGAAAATAGTTGCGGCGTTGCTGCGTTTTTCTTATGAAAATCGCCCCCTCGGTGTGCGGGCGTGATCGCGGCAATTTGGATAGACTGGGCGGCGTCGCCCGGCTCGATCGATCCACCGAACCGTGGCCACAAGCAACGGATAAGAAATGGAGACTCCCATGAAAACAGGATTCATCGGTCTCGGCGTGATGGGGCAGCCGATGGCGCTCAACCTCGCGCGCGCCGGCACCCCACTGGTCGTGTGGAACCGCACGCCGGACCGTTGCGCCGCGTTGCGCGACGCAGGTGCGCAGGTTGCGGACAGCGTCGGCGAGGTCTTCCGGCAGGCCCGCATCGTCATCCTGATGATGGCGACCGATACGGCGCTCGACGCGGTGCTCGGCCGCCACACCGCGGATTTCGCAACGAACGTCGCACAGCACATCATCGTGCACATGGGCACGACATCGGCCGACTATTCGCGTGGTCTCGAAGCCGACATCCGCGCGGCAGGCGGACAGTATGTCGAGGCGCCCGTCTCGGGCTCGCGCAAGCCGGCCGAAGCGGGTCAACTGGTGGCGATGCTGGCGGGCGAACTGGCGGCTGTCGAAGAAGTGCGTCCACTTCTCAAACCGATGTGCCACGAGACGGTGATCTGCGGCCCGGTGCCCGCGGGGATTCTGATGAAACTGTCGATCAACACGTTCCTGATTCCGATGGTGACCGCGCTTGCCGAGGCGGCGCATCTTGCGCGAAGCTACGGGCTCGACATGAAGCAATTCCAGGCCGTGCTCGACGCTGGCCCGATGGCGAGCAACGTTTCGCGCGTGAAGGTCGACAAGCTCGTGAACGAAGATTTCACGGTGCAGGCCTCGATTGTCGACGTGCTGAAGAACAACCGGCTTGCGGCTGAGGCGGCGCGCCATGCGAATCTTGCGTCGCCGCTGCTGGATGTCTGCTTTGATCTGTACACCGAGACCGTTGAGTTGGGTCATGGTCAAGCCGATATGGCGGCCGTTGTGCGTGCGATCGAAGCGCGCAGCGAGGCGAGGGGGAGTGCGAAGGGCGCGTCTGCTTGAATCCGCTTGAGCGTCCCGGCACGGCGCGTTGCCGTGCCAAGCGAAAGCGCACCCCAACGGGACCCAATCGGAGCCTGCCACGGGCGTCAAATCCGTCGAGCGACCTGGCCCTTCGGCGATGCCGTCCGCGACATTCAATAGCTGGCAACCTCGATCACAGCGTCCGCAAAGGCCTTGGGGGCTTCTTGCGGCAGATTGTGACCGATTCCACCGGTGATGGTGCGGTGCGCATATCTGCTGACGAATTTCTTCGCATATGCCGTGGGCTCCGGATGAGGCGCGCCGTTCGCGTCGCCTTCAAGGGTAATCGTCGGCACAGCGATGGTTGGTGCGGCCGCAAGACGCCTTTCCAGATCGGTATACTGCGGCTCCCCATCTGAGAGACTCAATCGCCAGCGGTAGTTGTCGATCACGATCGCAACATGGTCCGGGTTCTGGAAGGCATTTGCGGATCGCTCGAACGTGGCGTCGTCGAAGCGCCATTTCGGCGACGCAAGTTGCCAGATGAGCTTCGCGAAGCCTTGCCGATTGGCTTCATAGCCCTGCTTACCCCGCTCCGTGGCGAAGTAGAACTGGTACCACCACGCGAGCTCCGCCTTCGGCGGCAAGGGCGCCTTGTTGCCCGCCTGGCTGCCGATCAGATAGCCGCTCACCGAGACCAATGCCTTGCAGCGCTCCGGCCAGAGCGCTGCGACGACATTGGCCGTGCGCGCGCCCCAGTCGAATCCACCGATGATCGCCTGCTGAATTTTCAGCGCATCCATCAGCGCGATGACATCGACGGCGAGCACTGACTGCTGGCCATTGCGGACTGTTTCGCTGGCAAGAAACCGCGTCGTCCCATAACCGCGCAGGTACGGGACGATTACCCTATAGCCGGCCGCGGCAAGCCGATGCGCTACCTCGCCAAAGCTGTGGATGTCATAAGGCCAGCCGTGGAGCAGGATCACGACTGGCCCGTTGCCCGGGCCGACCTCCGCATAGCCGACGTTCAGGACACCAGCATCGATCTGCTTGATCCCGGCAAACGATGCCTTCGACGCCGCGGCGTTTGCGCGTGGATTCGCGTCTCCTTCTGCGGACTGCGAGTGCGCGAACCCGCTCAAGGACAACTCCAGCGCGCCGACGCCGACGGCAGCCGTCCTAAGAAAGCGTCGGCGATGGCTGCTCATCTCATTCGACACCAGAAGTCTCCTCTTCATGATCAGGGTTGTCGAACAGCGAATCAGCTTTTGAACTTGTCGTTGAACTGCGTTACGAACGCCGATTCATTCGGACCGACGTTGTTGCGCATCGGTCGCGCTGCCTCGACCAGTGCCTCGATTGCATCGGTGCTGAGTTCGCGCATGGTCTGTTCGATATACGGGGCGAGCGGCATGGCTCGCGGTTCGTTCTTACTGTTCAGCAAGTCCGTCTGAACCCAGGGTGGCGCGATTTCAATCACGCTTACAGACGTATCTTTGAGCACATAACGTAGCGATTGCGTGTAGGAGTGAATAGCCGCCTTGGTCGACGAATAGACAGCGGCCATTGCCATCGGCACGAAGGCCAGAACCGACGAAACATTGATGATCGTCGCATCGTCCCGCTGTTTCAGGTGTTCGACAAGCGCGCCCGTCATCCGTATTGGGCCCATGAGATTGGTGCTCAGCGTCGACGTGAGCAGCGTTTCGTCAACCGGTGCCCCGAGATCGTCGACGTGCATCACACCTGCATTGTTGATTAACACGTTCAGCGATGGCCATCCGGCAACGAGTTCCTCGGCAACCGAAATGATGTTCTTCGGGTCGGTGATGTCGAGTTCGATCGCCTGCATGCCGGGGTTGGCTGCGATCGTTTCGTCGAGATTCGCGCGACGCCGTCCGGAAATGATGACCTGATTGCCGAGTCGATGGAATGCTTCGGCGAGACCGCGGCCAATGCCAGAGCCGCCGCCGGTAATGAAAATGGTGTTGCCAGTCGTCTTCATCGATTGCTCTTGAAATAAATGGTTTTCATGCGTGAATGGATTCGCGTCATTCAACGCAAGGACTTGAAAGAGGCCCTGAGCTCTTCCGAGAAAAGTTGTGGCTGTTCCCAGGCCGCGAAATGGCCGCCCTTGTTCACTTCATTAAAGTAGATGAGCTTGTGGTAGCTGCGTTCGGTCCAGCTACGGGGCGCCTGATAGATCTCGCCGGGGAACACCGTCACTGCCGCAGGGATTGAGATATCGACGGCGTTGAAGTTGTTCGCATTGTTTTCCCAGTAGAGCTGCGCCGCGGACGTAGACGTGTTGGTCAGCCAGTACAGCGTGATGTCGTCGAGCATCTCGTCCTTGGTCAGCGAGCGTTCGGGATCGCCGCCGCTATAAGTCCAGTCCGCAAATTTGTCGTACATCCATGCGGCCTGGCCGACCGGAGAATCCGCGAGTGCATAACCCACTGTCTGTGGACGCGTGACCATCATCGCTGCGTAACCGCCGCCGCGCGTATAGAGGTTATCGAGCGACCTGTACGCGGCTTTCTCCTTGTCGGAGAGGCCGGCCGGCGGTGGGTCACCCGCTTTCAGCGATTTCGCGACGTCCGGCGGTACTGTCGCCGGCATGTTGACGTGAATGCCGAGCAGTCCGGGTGGTTTCTGGGCGGCCATTTTGTCGGCGATCACGGAGCCCCAGTCGCCGCCCTGCGCGACATAGTGCTGGTAGCCGAGGCGGCGCATCAGTTCCTCCCAGGCGCGGGCGATATGGTCAGGTGTCCACCCAGTGCCTTTGGGTTTGCCTGAGAACCCGTACCCGGGCATCGAAGGCAGGACCAGGTCGAACGAATCTTCCGCGCGTCCGCCATAGGCGACTGGATCGGTGAGCGGCCCGATGACTTTCAGTTCCTCGAATACCGAGCCGGGCCAGCCATGGGTCATGATCATCGGCAGCGCGTTCGGATTGCGTGAGCGCACCCAGATGAAGTGAATATCGACTCCATCGATTGTGGTGACGTATTGCGGCAGGGCATTGAGCTTCGCCTCGGCCTTGCGCCAGTCGTAGTCCGTGCGCCAGTAGTTCACGAGCTCTTTCAGCTTCGCGAGTTGCGCGCCTTGCGCTCGGTCGTCAACCGTCTCCTTGTCCGGCCAGCGAGTCGCCGCGATGCGTTTGCGCAGATCGGCGAGTTGGGCATCGGAAAAATGAGCGTGGAACGGGCGGATCGCCGTATCGCCAGTCGATGCCGGTACGGGCAATTCGACAGCAGCAAAGACAGGTGGTGCAAAAGCGGCCGCAGTAAGAAAGCTGAGGCTAAACGCGCGTGCCCTCAACGAGCCGAACGCCAGTCGACGCAAGGATGAAATGGAAAACATATTTACGTATGCCTAATTAAATGGAAGATATAAATCTGATCAAATCGAAGGCCAACGAGATCGTGTCGCAGCCGACACGGTATGCGAACAGCGCGTCCGCGTAACGCGATCCGTGCTCCTTACCGATATTTATACGGTCAATTGTTGATGGCTCAAAGGACGTATAAACTACGTTTTCAGGACGTGTCCTTTCAGGAGGCAGCCGTGCCGACAGTTGCGTTTGTGGTGTTCGACGGCTTCTATTCCATGGCGCTCGTTGCGGAATCCGTGTTCGAGTTCGCAAACGTGGCGGCTGGCGAACCGTTCTATCAGACGCTCAACGTTTCCGAAGCAGGCGGCCTGGTGCGCGCTTCGAGCGGTCTGACAGTCTTGACCGAGGCGATCGACGATCGCGTCTTCGACACGGTCATCTTCGCCGGAAGCAACCCCATCACCGTCGTGCCGCCGCCAGGTGTGCTCGCATACGTGCGTCGCAGCGCCGAGACCGCGCGGCGCACTGCCTCGATGTGCACGGGCGCATTCGTGCTCGCGGAGGCTGGCTTGCTCGATGGCCGCCGCGCAACCACGCACTGGCACTATGCGCACGATCTGCGCACCCGCTTTCCCTCTGTTACGGTGGACGAGGATCGGATTTTCATTGCGGACGGGCCGATCTGGACCTCGGCCGGCATGACGGCGGGCATCGATCTCGCACTCGCGTTGGTGGAGAAGGACCTTGGCGCCAAGGTCGCGCGGTCGGTCGCGCGAAAGCTTGTTGTCTATCATTGGCGTAGCGGCGGACAGTCGCAGCACTCAGCGCTGCTCGAACTCGAGCCCAAGTCCGATCGCATTCAATCCGCGCTGACGTATGCGAAAAAGAATCTCAACGAGCCCCTTTCGGTCGAGCAATTGGCGGATGTCGCGCGGTTGAGTCCGCGTCAATTTAGCCGCGCGTTTCGTGCGGAGACAGGGCAGACTCCTGCAAAGGCCGTCGAGAGGCTGCGCATTGAAACTGCACGCTTGATGCTCGAAGAGAGCCGGCACACGATCGATCAGGTCGCCAGCGCGACCGGGTTCTCGGATCCAAGGAGAATGCGGGAAGTGTTCCTGCGTGTGTTCGGGCAACCGCCGCAAGCATTTCGTCGCCACGCACGCACGGCGACGGGCGCACCGTGAGATCGTCTCGTCCCTACGTTCACGTGTCACCCTATACCGGGTTTCTCAATGTCCAAGACCAAACCAGAAGACTCGCTCGACGCACCGGCCACCGGGATCCGCAAAGGTCTCACCAACTATGGCGACAGCGGCTTCTCCCTGTTTTTGCGCAAAGCTTTCATCAAGGGGGCAGGCTATACCGATGAAGCACTGGATCGACCGGTAGTCGGCATCTGCAACACCGGCAGCGCTTACAACCCGTGCCACGGCAACGCACCGCAACTGATCGAGGCAGTCAAGCGCGGCGTGATGCTGGCCGGCGGCTTGCCGATGGATTTTCCGACCATTTCCATCCATGAGAGTTTTTCGCAGCCCACCAGCATGTACCTGCGCAACCTGATGTCGATGGATACCGAGGAGATGATCCGCGCCCAGCCGATGGACGCGGTTGTGCTGATCGGGGGCTGCGACAAGACTGTGCCGGCGCAGTTGATGGGCGCGGCATCGGCTAATATTCCCGCCATCCAGTTGATCACGGGCTCCATGCTGACTGGCTCGCACCGCGGCGAGCGCGTGGGTGCGTGCACCGATTGCCGTCGCTACTGGGGCAAATTCCGCGCGGACGAAATCGATAGCGCGGAAATTGCCGCGGTGAACAACCAACTGGTGGCCAGCGTCGGCACCTGTTCGGTGATGGGCACGGCCAGCACCATGGCTTGCGTGGCCGAAGCACTGGGGATGACCGTTCCGGGCGGCGCATCGCCGCCGGCCGTGACGGCCGATCGTATCCGCATCGCAGAAGAGACCGGCGCCCAGGCAGTGCGCATGGCGCGCAGCGGCCTCACGATCGACAAGATTCTGACCGCCGATGCATTCGAGAACGCCATCCGCGTGTTACTGGCGATCGGTGGCTCGACCAATGGCATCGTGCACCTGACCGCGATTGCGGGACGCATGGGACTGGATGTCGATCTGAAGGCGCTGGATCGCATGGGCCGCGAAACGCCGGTGTTGCTGGACCTGAAACCGTCCGGTCAGCACTACATGGAAGACTTCCACCACGCCGGCGGCATGGCGACCTTGCTGCGTGAACTCAGGCCGCTGCTCAAGCTCGACGCGATGACTGTCACCGGGCGTACCTTGGGCGAAGAGATCGAACTGGCCGGTCCCGGCTTTGAACAGGACGTGGTGCGGACAATCGCCGATCCGATCTATCCGCAAGGCGGCATTGCCGTCTTGCATGGCAACCTCGCACCTGGCGGCGCGATCATCAAGCAATCCGCTGCCGATGCCAGACTCATGCAGCACGAGGGGCGCGCCGTGGTGTTCGAGAACGGTCAGAACATGGCCGAGCGCATCGACTCGGACGACCTCGACGTCACAGCCGACGATATTCTGGTGCTGAAAAACATCGGACCGAAAGGCGCGCCGGGAATGCCAGAGGCCGGCTATATTCCGATTCCGAAAAAACTGGCGCGTACCGGCGTCAAGGACATGGTGCGCATTTCCGACGGGCGCATGAGCGGGACCGCCTTCGGCACCATCGTGTTGCACGTGACGCCTGAGGCGGCCGTTGGTGGGCCGCTGGCCTATGTTCAGAACGGCGATCGTATCCGGCTCAGCGTAGCAGCGCGTGAAATCACGCTGCTCGTATCGGACTCCGAGCTCGCGCGCCGCGAGGCCGCTGCACCCGTAGACGTGCCGACGGCCGAACGCGGGTATCGGAAACTGTTCCTCGATACGGTGCTGCAGGCCGATAAAGGCGTCGATTTCGATTTCTTGCGCGCCGCGAGGATTCACGACACAACGCCGAAGGGATAGCGGTTGCGTGCGGCACCGCGATCCAGATTTCATTTGGGAAGAGTCACCAGTACGAATACGCCATCCTTGCCTTTTCGATTTGTTTAACTATAGTGTTAAATATCAACCGAAAGGTTTATAAAAGGAGGCAATCATGAACGAACCGTTTCATCGTCCTTCGCTGGGCGCGTCGGTGTACTACAAGGACCCGTTTGCCGCGCTCGACTGGCTCGAGAATGCGTTCGGCTTCGAGCGTCAACTGGTGGTCACGGATAGCGACGGTCAGTTGGGCCACTCGGAGATGCGTTTCGGCGACAGCTACGTGATGATCTGCCGCGAATGGTCGGAAGACGCTGCGAGCCCGGCTTCGATCGGCGGCAAGAATACACAGTCGGTACACGTGCAACTGCGCGAAGGGATCGATGAACATTGCGCTCGTGCGCGTGCCGCAGGCGCTGTGATCACGCGCGAGCCGGCGGATCAGTTCTATGGCGACCGCGTCTATGCGGCGCGCGATCCGGAAGGGCATGTCTGGAGCTTCGGCCAGACGGTTCGTGAGGTGTCGCGCGAGGAAGCCGAGCGCGTGAGCGGCCTGAAAATCGAAGGGTGGGTATAAGCGATGGGACTGCCTGCCAGCGTCTCGCTCGACCGCACTCTGGCTGCACTGGCCGACCCGAATCGGCGTCAGGTGGTCGAACTGCTCAGCCAGCAACCGATGCGCGCGGGTGAACTCGCGCAAGCAACCGGTCTTTCGCCGCAGGCAATGAGCCGGCATTTGCGTGTGCTGCGCTCGAGCGAACTGATCGAGGAATCGCACGACGGCGTCGATGCGCGCGTGCGTCTCTACGTGCTGAGGTCGGCGCCAATGAACGAGTTGAAGGCATGGCTCGAACAGACCGAAGCCTTATGGTCCGAGCAATTGCTGTCGTTCAAGGCGCATCTGGAGCAGCAGGAATGAGTTCTCGCGTGCAGGTGTCGCTACCGGTCGCGGCAACGCCGAAGCGCGCGTTCGAAGTGTTTACGCGTGAGATCGGCAGATGGTGGCGTCCGAATGGCCTGTTTCAGTTCACGCCGCAAGGCGCGGGTGTGTTGTCGTTCGAGCAGGCTGCGGCGCCTCACACGCCCGGAGAGCACGGCCGTCTGATCGAAACGCAGCCGGACGGCAGCGTGTTCGAGATCGGCCGCGTGACGGCCTGGGAGCCGGGCGAGCGTTTGGCATTCGGCTGGCGTCAGGCCAGTTTCACCGACGCGCAGCACACTCAGGTCGAAGTGCGTTTCGAAGCGGTGGGCGACGAAACACGCGTGACGGTGGAGCATCGCGGCTGGGATACGGTGCCGCAGGAGCATGTCGCACGCCACCATTTCCCCGAGCGCGTGTTTCTGTTGCGGCATGGCGAATGGTGGCAGGTGTTGCTGGCTTCGCTACGGACTGAAGTGCAATCGGCTGCGCCGCCGGGCTGAATGGCTGCGCGTGCGTCGTACGTTCTCGTCAGCGCGTGGCGATCGCGGCGGCAACACCGGCCATGACCGTAGCGCTGGCGCGGTTGGTGAACTTCACCGCGCGGCGCGTGTTCAGCAATTTGCGCGCACGTGTGGCGAGCAGCGCCCAGCCGAAGTCGACGGCCATCAGTACGATCAGCATGGTGAGCGTGAGTTCGAACCAAGCGACGGTGCCGATGCGCGACAGATCGATGATGGTCGGCAGCAACGCGAGGTAGAACATCATGATCTTCGGATTGCCGAGCGTCACCAGCAGGCCGGCGATGAACATGCGCCACGGCGACTGGCCGCTCGGCAGGTCGCTGCCTTGCACGTCGGCCGGTGCGCGCCACATCTTCCAGGCAAGGAACAGCAGATAGGCGACGCCGACAAATTTCAGCACGATAAACACCATGCCGAAGCTGCGCGCGATCACGGCCAGGCCGGCCACCGCGCAGGTGAGCCACAATGCTTCGCCGAGCCACATCGCGGCGAGAAACGGCAAGACGTCGCGAAAGCCGTTGGTCAGCACGCGCGCGACCAGCGCGGCGATGCTAGGACCGGGCGTGCCGGCCGCGATGATCAGCGCCAGTGCGAAGACGAGCAAAGCAGATAGCGACATAGTGTCCCTCCACGAAATTCAGTGCGCGCGCAACCATCGGCTCAGTGTGCGCGCAACCTTCGGTTTAATGAGCGCGCAACCTTCGGTTGACGAAGCGCCACACGGCGCTCACCAGCAGCGATCCGACACCGAGCGAGACGCCCAGCAGCACGATCGAACTCATATGATCGCGTACCAGTGGCACGTTGCCGAACAGATAACCGGCCGCCACCAGCGACACGATCCACAGCGCCGCGCCGGCGGTGACGAACGACACGAAACGTGCAAACGTCATGCGCGAAACACCGGCGACGAACGGCGCGAACGTGCGCACGACGGCAATGAACGGCGACAGCAGAAAGGTCAGGCCGCCGCGTGCTTCGTAAAACGCGTGCGCTTTACGCAGTGCGTTCTTGTCAAGCCAACGGTAGTCGGCGGTATAGACTTTTTCGCCGATGGCGCGGCCGATCGCATAGTCGACGATGCTGCCGGCCACCGTTGCGGCGAACAGCACGGGGATCACGAGCCAGACGTTCAGCGCGCCTGTCGCGGCGAGACCGCCACAGATGAAGATCAGCGGATCGCCAGGCAAAAAGAATAGCGGCAGGAAACCGATTTCGACGAACACGACGAGGAACAGCATCGCGTAGACGGCCGTGCCGTATTGCACGATCAAACCGCTCAGGTGCTGGTCGAAGTGCAGGGCGACCTGCAGCACATGCATGAAATCCATCGTGGTTCGAAAGGGATTTGGGTGTTCGGGATTTTAGTCCCGTCGCGGCGTGGGCACTTGTTTATTTCTCGGTGCGGATGTCAATATCGGGGTGTGATTTCCAGAATCGTGTCCGAAAAAAGTTAAGAAACCCCTATGCAACACACTCCCAGCCTCACGTTCCGCTTTGCCGCGCCGCACGATGCGGACGCTATCCGTATGATCGAATTCGAGGCCGGCCAGCGCTTTGTCAGCGTCGGCATGACGGGTATCGCCGATGCCCCGCCGATGGAGCTGGAACTTGTTCGCCGCAAGATCGACGCGCAGCAGATCATCGTTGCCGTGAAAGCTGATGAGACGTGTGTGGGGTTTGTGATGTTCGAGCCGCAGCCCGCGCGCTTCTATGTTCAGGAACTTGATGTGCTGAGTTCGCATGCCGGGCAACGCATCGGCGCGGCGCTGATCGAGCAGGTCGCGCAACTCGCGCGTGCGCAACAGATCACGCAACTCATTTTGTCGACGTTTCGCGAGGTGCCGTGGAACGCACCGTACTATCGGCGGCTCGGCTTTCGCGATATCGAGGAGGCCGATCTGGATGCGGCACTGATCGCGCGGCGCGATGCGCACATCGCGCGCGGACTCGACGAATCGAAACGCGTATTCATGCGGCGTGACCTTGCGTAACGCCGCATGAACCGAACGTCTTATTCCACTGCTTCCAGCGTCGGATAATCCACGTAGCCAGTTTCGCCACGTGCATAGTACGTTGCCGGATTCGGCTTGTTCAGCGGCGCATTCGTTTCGAAGCGGCGCACCAGATCCGGATTCGCGATGAACAGTTGACCCCACGCCACCGCGTCCGCTTCACCCGCGTCGAGTACGTGCTGTGCGGTTTCCTTGGTGAACTTTTCGTTCGCGATGTACGGGCCGCCGAATGCCTTCTTCAGTTGCGGGCCGAGGCGGTCGTCGCCGAGTGCTTCGCGGGCGGCGATGAACGCGATCTTGCGCTTGCCGAGTTCGCGTGCCACGTAGCCGAATGTCGCTGCCGGATCCGAATCGCCCATGTTGTGCGAGTCGCGACGCGGTGCGAGGTGCACGCCGACACGGTTCGCACCCCAGACGTCGATACAGGCGTCAGTGATTTCGAGCAGCAGGCGGGCGCGGTTTTCGACCGGGCCGCCGTAGGCGTCGGTACGCTTGTTGGTGCTGTCCTGCAGGAACTGGTCGAGCAGATAGCCGTTCGCGCCGTGCACTTCCACACCGTCGAAACCTGCTGCTTTCGCGTTTTCGGCGCCCTTGCGGAACGCTTCGACCACACCCGCGATTTCGTCGAGTTCGAGTGCGCGCGGCGTCACGTATGGACGCTCCGGACGCACCAGGCTCACGTGGCCTTGAGCCGGGATGGCGCTAGGCGCAACCGGCAGTTCGCCATTGAGGAACAGCGGGTCCGAAATACGGCCGACGTGCCACAACTGCAGGAAAATCTTGCCGCCGGCTGCATGCACGGCGTTCGTGACGATCTTCCAGCCTTCCACCTGCTCCTGCGACCAGATACCCGGGGTGTCGGCGTAACCGACGCCTTGCGGCGTAACGGACGTGGCTTCGCTGATGATCAGGCCTGCCGTGGCGCGTTCGGCGTAGTACTTCGCCATCAGCGCGTTCGGTACGCGGATTTCTTCAGCGCGTTGGCGCGTGAGCGGCGCCATGATGATGCGGTTCGACAACGTGATGTCGCCAATCTGGAGCGGGTCAAAAAGAGTCGGCATATGAGTTCACCTTAGGTGGCGGGCGCGTGGCCCCGGCCTTAAAAAAACTGCATGATGAAATAAGCGAAAAAACGCGGCGATGCGGATGAAGCGCTCAGAGCTGGCTGTTCATGTGCTCGAGAAAGGCTTGAATGACTGCCTCATTGCGTTTGAAAAACACCCATTGACCGACCCGCTTCGACGTAACGAGACCGGCGCGCTGCAACGCGGCGAGGTGCGCCGACACGGTGGACTGCGACAGGCCGCAGTGCGCGTCGATCTTGCCGGCGCACACGCCGTGGTCGAGCGGGAGCTCCTGGTCGGAGAAATGCGCATACGGCTCGCGCAGCCAGCCGAGAATCTCCCGCCGTACAGGGTTGGCAAGCGCTTTGTGAATCGCGTCGATATCGAGCGTCATGTGGGTCGGTTTCAGGGCATCAACTTCAGATCGTCAACAACAGGCAGGCATGGCGCACGTTAGCGGCCATGCATCTGCATCGCTACAAGACGAATCATATATCGGAATTTGACGATATGCTTGAAGCCACTACTCGCTATGGGGTCGATAGATGTCGGCGCACAAATAAGCCTGCACTTCCTACGGCGCGGGACGGCGCACATGACGGCAAATATGTAAGGCATCTGTCACGTTATAGTTACGATCTATCAATAGCATTGCGAAAATCGCATTCTGTTGATGGCCGCTCTCACATATATTTTTATGTGCAGTAGGCCTGCCGACGCGGACCCATCCTGGTCCAATACACGCCACGACGTCCATCATCGGACGAAGACTATGCGCGTCGGGTGACAGTGCCAGTACATCAAAAAGAGTCCATCATGTGATTCCCCGACCGCCCGACGGCACTGGTTCGGCGATGCACCGTAGAAGCCAGACGCCGTGGAAGAACTGGTAGTGGGTATATTCCCCAAGGAGATAGTGCATGTCTAACGATGCAAAGTGCCCGTTCAATCATGCTGCCGGAGGTGGCACGACCAACCGTGACTGGTGGCCAAAGCAGCTGCGGGTGGATCTGCTTAGCCAACACTCCAGCAAGTCGGACCCGCTGGACAGCGGCTTCAACTATGCCGAGGCGTTCAAGAGCCTCGATCTCGCCGCGGTGAAGAAGGATCTTGCGGCACTGATGACCGACTCGCAGGAATGGTGGCCGGCAGACTTCGGCCACTATGGTCCATTCTTCATCCGCATGGCCTGGCACAGTGCCGGCACGTACCGCATCGGCGACGGCCGCGGTGGCGCCGGGCGTGGCCAGCAGCGTTTCGCGCCGCTCAATAGCTGGCCGGACAACGTCAGCCTCGATAAAGCTCGCCGCCTGTTGTGGCCGATCAAGCAGAAGTACGGTCAGAAAATTTCCTGGGCCGATCTGCTGATCCTGACCGGCAACGTCGCGCTCGAAACCATGGGCTTCAAGACCTTCGGCTTCGGTGGCGGTCGCGCGGACACCTGGGAACCGGACCTGGACGTCTACTGGGGCAACGAAAAGACCTGGCTGGGCGGCGATGTCCGTTACGGCAAGGGCGCTGCCGGCAATGAGGGCGAAGGCGTGATCGTGGCCGATCCAGCACTGCACGGCAGCGAAGTCAGCCGCGACGACAACGGGCGCAACCTGGAAAACCCGCTGGGCGCCGTGCAGATGGGCCTGATATATGTCAACCCGGAAGGTCCCGACGGCAATCCTGACCCGCTCGCCGCGGCACATGACATCCGTGAGACCTTCGCTCGCATGGCCATGAACGACGAGGAAACGGTCGCGCTGATCGCCGGTGGCCACAGCTTTGGCAAGACGCACGGCGCCGGTCCTGCCGACAATGTGGGTCCGGTACCCGAGGCCGCAGACCTCGAGAACCAGGGGCTGGGCTGGAAGAGCAGCTTCGGCACCGGCAAGGGCGCCGACGCGATCTCCAGCGGACTGGAAGTCACCTGGACCACCACGCCGACGAAGTGGGGCAACGGCTTCTTCGAGAACCTGTTCAAGTACGAATGGGAACTGACCAAGAGCCCCGCCGGCGCCAACCAGTGGGTCGCCAAGGATGCCGGCGAAACGATTCCGCACGCTTTCGATGCCTCGAAGAAGCAGCGGCCGACGATGCTCACCACCGACCTCTCGCTGCGCTTCGATCCCGCCTACGAGAAGATTTCGCGGCGCTTCCTGGCGAATCCAGACCAGCTCGCCGATGCCTTCGCCCGTGCATGGTTCAAGCTCACTCACCGCGACATGGGACCGCGCGTCCGCTATCTTGGACCGGAAGTGCCTGCTGAAGAACTGATCTGGCAGGATCCGATTCCGGCAGTCGACCACGCTCTGGTGAACGATCAGGACGTCGCCTCGCTCAAGCAGAAGATTCTGGCGTCAGGGCTGTCCGTTTCGCAACTGGTGTCGACGGCCTGGGCGTCAGCATCCACGTTCCGCGGCTCGGACAAGCGCGGCGGCGCCAACGGTGCGCGCATTCGCCTCGCTCCGCAGAAAGACTGGGCGGTCAACCAGCCCGAGCAGCTGGCGAAGGTACTGAAGGTCCTCGAAGGGATCCAGAGCGAGTTCAACGGCGCACAGTCCGGCAAGAAGGTGTCGCTGGCCGACCTGATCGTGCTGGCCGGTAGCGCCGGCATCGAGCAGGCCGCGAAAAACGGCGGCCATCAGGTGACCGTGCCGTTTGCGCCGGGACGCGCGGACGCGTCGCAGGATCAGACCGACGTGGAGTCCGTTGGCGCGCTTGAACCCGTTGCCGATGGTTTCCGCAACTATCTGAAGGGCAAGTACAGTGTCCCGGCTGAGGCGTTGCTGATCGACAAGGCGCAATTGTTGACGCTAACTGCACCCGAGATGACGGCACTCATCGGCGGCTTGCGCGCCCTGAAGGTCCAGAGCGGGCAGGATTCGCATGGTGTCTTCACCAAGCGGCCGGAAACGCTGACCAACGACTTTTTCGTCAACCTGCTCGACATGGGTACGGAATGGAAACCGGTCTCCCGGGACGTGTTCGAAGGGCGCGACCGCAAGACCGGTGAGGTGAAGTGGACCGGTAGCCGTGTCGATCTGGTGTTTGGTTCGCACGCTCAGTTGCGGGCGCTGTCCGAAGTCTATGCAAGCGAGGACGGGCAGGCGAAATTCGTTCGCGACTTTGTCGCTGCGTGGGTCAAGGTGATGAACCTCGACCGCTTCGACCTCGCCTGAGCAGATGTGCGGGTTCCGTCAGGGTTACTGCAACCCTGACGGAACCTTGCCTCAGCTTGCGAAGGTAATGCTGCATGTCGCGGTGCGACTCCGGTTATATCGGAGTCGCACCGTTTTTTTTCGCCCATGCCATACCGTGCAGCCTGAATGACTCGAACATTCGCGTCATTGCGTCAGCCTGCATGATCGTATTTCCCCTCCCTTAGCCTTCGTAGCGGCCTACGTTGGTCCGCGACCCGACCGTGGATTGCTTGCGGGTGTCAGTCGGTCGATTCAGGGTTTACGCGGTGCACATATATTTGAAAAATCAAGTACACTCGGTCCCAACATATTTGAAAAATCAAATAAATTAACCTCTGGGACAAACCCGTGTGATGCACCTCATCTCGCCTTTGCAGATGAGGTTGCGATGCCTTGAATTGGAGCCGATCAATGAGAAACAAGATTGCACTTGAGGAACACTTTGCGATAGACCTCACTATCGAACAGTCGAAGATTTATGCGCCTGCGCCCGTTTGGGAAATGCTGAAGTCCAATCTGATGGACATCGAGCAGCAGAGACTCGAGCGGATGGAGCAGGGCGGAACCGAGTATTCAATCTTGTCGCTCAACTCGCCGGGCATTCAGGGTATCCCGGACATCAAGCAGGCGATCGATGTCGCGCGACGAGCCAATGATGTCCTCGCAGAACATGTTGGTCGCCATCCAACCCGTTTGGGTGGATTTGCCGCGTTGCCTATGCAGGACCCCGAAGCGGCGGCACGTGAACTCGAGCGAAGCGTGAAGGATCTCGGATTCCATGGCTTCATGGTGAACGGCTTTTCCCAGGTGGGTGATGCGGAAAATGTCGTGTACTACGATGCCCCGCAGTACACCGATTTCTGGTCGAGCGCGGCGGCGCTCGGCAAGCCTTTCTATATGCATCCTCGCGATCCGTTGCCGTCCCGTGAACCGATCTACGATGGCTTTCCGTGGTTGACCGCCGCGACCTGGGCGTTCGCGGTTGAGACGAGTACTCACGCACTGCGACTGATGACGTCAGGTCTTTTCGACCGCAATCCTGAGTTGCAGATGATTCTTGGCCATCTCGGCGAGGGGATTCCGTTCAACATCTGGCGCGTCGACCACATTCTTCAAAAGGCGCCACGGGGATTGCCCTGCAAGCGTAGCGTGGGCGAATACCTCAGGGAGAATGTCTACGTCACGACGAGCGGGAATTTCAGAACCCAGACGCTGCTGTCCACGATGCTTGAAATGGGCAGCGACCGGATCATGTACTCGGTCGACTATCCGTTCGAAACGCATGACGAGGCGTCCCAGTGGTTCGACACATGCTCGATCAGCGAAACGGATCGCGTGAAGATTGGACGGGAAAACGCACAGCGTTTGTTCGGTCTTGAATGATGCGAGGAATAGGAGAAATCGAATGTCCGTATTGACTCAATTGGCGCCAGCAGATGTGTGGCGTAACAGAATCTATAGCGGCGGATGGAAGACCGGAGGCGCGGGTACGATCCCGGTGACCGAGAAGGCGACCGGCGCGGAAATGGGATCGATTGGTTGCGCATCGGCTGCCGACGTATCCGCCGCTGCCGCGATCGCGACTGAAGCGCAACGCGCCTGGGCCGCGACGCCAGGGCCTCAGCGAGGGGATGTGTTGCGCGAGGTCGCCCGTTTGCTGGAGGTTCACAAAGAGGAGATCGCCGTCCAGATTGTCCGTGAGACCGGGTCGATACGGCCAAAGGGGCAACTGGAGGTGAAGCTGGCGATACGCGAGATTCTCGAAGCGGCGGCCTTGGGCAGCCAGCCAACCGGGATGATCACGACAAGCGACGTTAAGGAGCGGCATAGCGTAGCGCGCAGAATTCCAATGGGCGTGGTCGGCGTTATTACTCCATGGAATTCTCCGTTCATTCTAGCGGCGCGCGCCATCGCTCCGGCGTTGGCCACCGGCAATGCAGTGCTGCTCAAGCCCGACCCTCAATCGCCGGTTAGCGGCGGCGTTCTGTATGCGCGGCTATTTGAGGCTGCAGGGCTGCCCGAGGGACTGTTCCATGTTCTGCCCGGTGCAGCGGAAACCGGTGACGCGCTGGTTCGGGATCCGCTTGTCAACATGATCAGCTTCACGGGATCCACACGGGTAGGGCAAGCGATCGGCGCAGTAGCAGGCGGCTTGCTCAAGCGAGTGAGCCTCGAACTCGGCGGCAAGAATCCCTACATCGTGCTTGATGATGTCGATGTCGAAGCTGCGGCGAGCGCGGGAGCGTGGGGATCGTTTTTGCATCAAGGGCAAGTCTGCATGTCCGCGGGCCGGCATCTCGTTCATGAACGTATTGCCGACGCCTACATTGAAAGCCTCGTCAGACGCGCCAAAGCGCTATCGGTTGGCGATCCTTTCAAGGGCAATGTCCATCTCGGTCCCATCATCAATGAACGGCAGGCTGAAAACGTCGATCGCATCGTTGCTGAGTCTGTGAGCAAGGGCGCGAAGCTTCTCGCCGGTGGGACTCGCGACGGACTGTTTTTTAACCCAACCGTTTTGGTAGACGTCGCGCCTGGGATGCCTGCGTTCGAGGAAGAGATTTTCGGTCCCGTCGCCGCGGTGACCGTGTTCAAGAACGATGACGAGGCGGTAACGCTCGCCAATCAGAACCGGTATGGCCTGGTCGCGGCAGTGGCTTGTTCGGATTTGCGTCGCGCCCAACGGATTGCGGACCGGCTGCATGCGGGCATCGTCCACATCAATGATCAGACGGTCATGCACGAAGTGTTTGGTCCGATGGGCGGTCTGGGTTTGTCAGGCAACGGGCATAACTACAGCACGCTGACCAACATCGACCAGTTCACGGAATGGCAGTGGGTGACGAGCCGCGACGAGCTTCCGGCCTATCCGTTCTAGAAAGCTGTTGTGCCGGGCTAGCCGCATACGCGCACGCATCCGCGTCGCCCGGCAATGTCGAGAAGACAGCAGTGACCCATTGGCGCACGATTTCATGCGCAAACAGAGCGAGGTGAAGCGTGACCCCCGATACTGTCCAGCGAGTCGAAAAGGCGCCCGCTTCGATCGTCGACATTGGAGCGTTGATCGATAGCCAGCCACTGAGCACCTTCCAGAAATGGATCATGGTGATGATCGGTTGCTCAGTGGTGATGGATGGGTTCGATGTGCAGACAATGGGTTTTGTCGCGCCTGCGATTGTCCGTGCGTGGGGCATCAGCCCGGCCGAACTCGGTCCGATTTTCGGTGCCGGCTTGCTGGGGATGCTCGCGGGCTCCATCGTTCTCGGCGCCATGGCCGATCGTGCGGGGCGTCGGCCGGTGCTCATTGGCGCGACTGTTTTCTATGGGCTATGCATGCTCGGTACCACCCTGGTTCAGAGTGTGCCGGAATTTCTTGTCCTTCGGTTCCTGACCGGCTTCGGTATCGGCGGCGTGATGGGGAACGCTATCGCGCTGGTCAGCGAATACAGTCCGCAGAAATATCGGGCATCGCTGATGACATGGGTCTCGTGTGGCTTCACGGGTGGGGCAATTGCTGGAGGCCTTCTCTGCGCTGCCTTGCTTCCGTCGATGGGCTGGAGATCGGTCTTCTTCGTTGGGGGCGTATTGCCCCTGCTCATTGCCATCCCGATGGCCAGGTATCTGCCCGAGTCACTCCAACTGCTGGTGGTCAAACAGCGCAGCCTGGAAAAGGTGGTTCAGTGGCTCGGGCGAATTGCGCCGGGCGTCCAGTTCGCGCCCGGGACCCGCTTCGCCGTTCGCGGGCAGCCGCAAGCGAAGGCCTCCGTTGGCGAACTCTTTCGCCATGGTCGCGGCACGATGACGTTGTTGCTATGGGGGATCAACTTCGCGAATCTGCTTGATCTCTTTTTCCTGTCGAATTGGCTTCCGATGCTTTCCTTGAGAGTTGGCCATGGGGTGGCGACGGCTGTGCTCATCGGCACTTCATTGCAGATCGGCGGTACGGCAGGTGCGCTGCTGCTGGGTCCGTTGATGGACCGCTTCGGCTTCTATCGTGTGCTGGCGCTCAGTTTTCTGGTGGCGACATTTTCAGTGGCATCTGTCGGTCTCCCCGATCTATCGACGGGGCTGCGCTATGCCGTCGTGCTGATAAGCGGAATCTGTATCGTCGGTGGGCAGCCGGCGGTCAACGCGTTGACCGCGACGCTCTATCCCACCTCGTTGCGGGCCACCGGGGTTGGCTGGAGTCTGGGAATCGGCCGGGCGGGCTCGATTATCGGTCCTGTGGTGGCTGGACAACTGATCAGGCTGCAATGGTCGAATACCGCGTTGTTTGTCGCGGCCGCAATGCCCGCGATGGCATCGTGTCTGATGCTTATTCTTCTTAGCCGTGCTTCGGCGAAAAATCGGATCGATTGCGTTGAGTGCTAATGTGCTGCGACAGATTTAGATAAAAGAAAAACAGCAAAGCACTGTCGTGTCAACGACAGATTACCCAATCGGTCAGCCTGGATAATGACCCCGTCATCGTTCGAATACGACGGCGACAGGTCGTACCGGTAACGATCGCGTGCGTTTGCTCAAACGGAGCGGTGCGGCTCGAACGGTTCAATCGAATGGGCGGGGGGCTGCCTGACAATGGACTCGAGTTCGGCGGTATCGACCAAGGTGATTCGACCGTACCGGATGCGCACGAGTTGCCGGTCTATGAACCAGCGCAGTTCCTTGTTGACGTGCTGGCGCGAGGCCATGAGCAGTGCAGCCAGATCCTCCTGCGACAGACGGATGCCGAGCGTCACGCCATTGTTATCGGTGTGGCCGTAGCGTTTGCCGAGCGCAAGTAAATGGCCCGCGAGGCGCGCGCGAAACGACATCAAACCAAGATTGCCGAGACAGTCGTGAAGGTGGCGTGCACGCGTGGCGAGTAGGCGGAGCAGGCTTGCGGTGAGGGTCGGTTCGCGTTCGAGTGCGGCGTTCAACGCATCGGCGGGAATGTGAAAAAGCCGGGTGAGTCCGCGCGCCCGCTGGTTGTGAATGGAGCGCTGATCGGTCATCACGGCGGTCAGATTGGCCAGCTCGCCTGGCGGGATGAACGTCTCGACGGCCCGAATGCCCTGAGTGCTTGGCCATCCCCATTCAAGCATGCCGGAAAGAATGATGTGGATATCGGTGCAGGGATCGTTGGCGAGATAGATCAGCTCGCCATCTGCATACGTGCGCAGAGAGCCAGCTTCGACGAGGGCGTCGAGGACAGCTTCGGGCCACGCGCTCAGGGCCTCATGGTTACGGAACGCAGTCCATATGATTTCCCGCTGCTTACGTGACAGATCGCGGCCGCTCGACTGCAATGGCAGATTTGCCGCTGCTTTGGCTGAGATATCTTCAGCGCGGTCGACAGGGGAAAGGTTTTGCGGTGCACCTTGCATGCGGCAGTCCGGTTCGAGAGGTTTGAATCGAGTATCGATAAACGCGAGCTGTGCGAATGAAATGTCTCGAGCGATTAACGATAAACGATAAACGTGTATCGCGGCATGGATGCAGGGTCGCTTTAGGAACGTTTTTCTTGTAAGCGCCGGATGCCAGCCGGCGGGACGTCGGAACGCGAGCCATCTGGACCTCGCCCTAATGGGAGAAGATTTACATGAGTCAACCGATTGTGAGCGGCGGCGCGCTGGACGATGCAACCGCAGCTACGCGTCATGATGTCGATGTGCTGGTCATCGGTGGTGGTCCGGCCGGCACCTGGGCCGCGATTGGCGCTGCTGCGAGGGGGGCGAAGGTCGTGCTCGCGGACAAGGGCTTCTGCGGGACATCGGGCGCGACGGCGCCGTCAGGCACCGCGATCTGGTATGTCTCGCCGCAGAGCGATACGCGCGAGCGGGCGAAACAGAGCCGTTTTGATCTGGGAGGCCAGCTTGCGGAACACGAATGGATGGATCGTGTGCTTGAGCAAACCTGGGTGAACGTCCACCAACTTGCGGAATGGGGCTATCCATTTCCCGTCGACGAAAATGGCGAGGAGCAGCGCACATCGCTACAGGGGCCGGATTATATGCGGCTGATGCGCAAGCGCGTGAAGGAGAGCGGTGCAAGCATCCTCGATCACAGCCCAGCCCTCGAATTACTCGTGGATGGAGGCGGCGCGGTTGCCGGCGCGCGCGGCGTGCAGCGCCAGAGCGGGGACACGTGGGTCGTGCGCGCGAAGGCCGTGGTGATTGCGACGGGCGGCTGCGCGTTTCAGAGCCGTGCGCTCGGCTGCAATGTGCTGACGGGCGACGGCCACCTGATGGCCGCGGAAGTAGGCGCGGAGATGTCCGGCATGGAGTTCTCGAATGCTTATGGGCTTGGTCCGGCATTCGCTTCGGTCACCAAATCGCTCTTCTACAAGTGGGCGACGTTCTACGACGAACAGGGCGTGAAGCTCGAGGGAGCGGGCTCGGCATTCGGGCGCAGCATCATCGCGCGTGAGCTGCAGACGCGCCGCGTGTTCGCGTGCCTCGATCGCGCCGACGAACAGGTTCGCGCGTGGATGCGCACGGCGCAACCGAACTTCTTCGTACCTTTCGACCGGCTGGGCATCGATCCCTTCACCCAGCACTTCCCGGTAACGCTAAGGTTAGAGGGGACGGTTCGCGGAACCGGTGGCCTGCACGTCACGGGTCGCGACTGTTCGACGTCGGTGGAAGGTCTCTATGCGTCAGGCGACGCCGCGACACGCGAGATGATTTGCGGCGGGTTCACCGGAGGCGGCAGCCATAACGCAGCATGGGCGATGTCGTCGGGTTTCTGGGCGGGCGCCGGTGCCGCTGACCACTCGCTCGCGAAGCGTCGCGCCGGGACCGGCAGACTCTATTGCGCGGGCGATGTCGGTTTGCGCGACACATCTCACAACTTGGCTTTTGACAGCGCGAGCGTCGTGAAGGCCGTGCAAGACGAGGTGTTCCCGTATGAGCGTAACTGGACGCGCAGCGGGGACCTGCTGGACGATTCGCTGGGCCGCCTCGACACACTGTGGGCGAGCTTGCGCGCCAGCGCGCCGGCACGCGGCGCACACGAGGCCGTGCGTGCGCGAGAGGCGGCGGCGATGGTTGCGACCGCGCGCTGGATGTATCGCAGCGCGCAGGTACGTACCGAGACGCGCGGCATGCATCGACGCGCGGAATATAAGTCGATCGATGTCGGGCAGCGTCACAGGTTGATCAGTGGAGGCCTCGACGACGTATGGGTCCGCAGGAAGGAGGTAGACACGGGATTGGCGCCAACTGAACATCAAGGAGCCCATGCATGATTGAAATTTTGAGCGAATCGCGCTGCACGGGATGCAATATCTGCGTGCGCGCGTGTCCCACGAATGTGTTCGAGGCGGTGGAGGGTGGTATTCCGCGGATCGCGAGGCAGGACGACTGTCAGACCTGCTTCATGTGCGAGCTGTACTGTCCGGCGGATGCGCTGTTCGTCGCGCCGCAGGCCGATGCCTCCGTCATGGTGGACGAAGCACGTCTTCCTCACGGTGCGCGTCTCGGCAGCTATCGCGAAGCACTCGGCTGGGGTCCTGGGCGCAATCCTACCGCCGCACTCGACGCAAGCTACGCACTACTGACGCCTATCCGTTGATGAACGACGGCAGCAATGCCATAGCTTCGACGAAACGCCGTACCCCTCATCAAAGGGATAGCGGCACCGCTCACCCGGGCACGAAGCCGGCCTTGCCCTCGAACATCACGGACTCTGCGATGTCCTTTTGCGCCTGCAGCTTGGCCAGACTCCCGGCGTAGCCGGCTTCCAGCACCGAATAGGCATCGCCGCCGAGGACAGTGCGCAGCGGCGGCTCCGGCATCTGGCTGACCGTATAGATGGCGTCGGCCATTTTCACGGGGTCGCCCGAAGCGTATGCGTCGCCGTTTTCCGCGATCCAGCGGCGCAGCTTGCCAACCACGCTGTCCTTGTATTCATCGAGTTCTGCGGTCCAGCGGATATTGGCCACGAAGTCGGTCCTCATGGAGCCTGGTTCGATGATGATGGTCTTGATACCGAACTCGGCGATTTCCTGGCTCACCGCTTCGGCAAAACCTTCCAGACCGAACTTCGCGGCGTGGTACAGCGCGCCTCCGGGGAAGGCCGCACGTCCGCCGACGCTGGTGACATGGATGAACGTGCCGCGTTTCCTGGCGCGCAGCGCGCCGAGGAAGGCGCGCGTGACGTGGATAGGCGCCAGCAGATTTAGCGCAATCTGCTGCTCGATATCGGCCTCGCTCATTTCCTCCATCGCGCCGATCACGGCGCCGCCCGCGTTGTTGACCACCACGTCGACATCGGAATGGCGCGCTGCGGCGGCCCGAACCTGTTCGTGATCGGCGAGGTCAACCGACTCCACCTGGAGCAGATCCGGATGGGCCTGCTTCAGCGCCTGCATCGCTTCGACACGCCGCACGGCTGCAACCACAGGATGCCCTTGGGCCAGTACTTTTTCGGTGAGGGCGAGTCCGAGACCGCCGGACGCGCCGGTAATGAACCACTTCTGATTTGCCATGATACCGTCCTCCTTACGAATAATGAGCGCGTACGCGCTCAATAATGGTCGAAAATTTTTAAGCCGTAATTGCCCGCCAGGCGACATGGAAGCCGAGTTGCAGGTGACGTTCGGCGCTCTCGGGGTGCTTGTCGACGTACTCGATCGTCGTGTCGGCGATGTGCTCGATTATGGACGAAAGAAATGCGATCGAGGCATCAACCAGCACACCGTCGCGCACGGCGTCCTCCATCATCTGGGATATCGCCAGAAACGGTCCCATTCCCTGTGCCCGTGTGTCGTCGAGTATGTGGCCGGAAGCCGAAAGCCGCGAGAGAGCGGAGCGCCCAGCCGCATTGGCCAGCCCCCAATTCACATAGCGCTCGAAGACGTGCTGCATGCGCTGGCGATAGCCCGCCTCGTGTGGATAGTCCGGCATCACGGATCTGGCCAGATCCTGCTTCAGGTGCAGGTAGAGTTCCTGGAACAGCGCGTCCTTGTTCTCGAAGTAGGTGAACAGGGTGCCTTCGGCCACGCCGGCGCGCTTGGCGATGCCCGCCGTGGTGGCCAGCACGCCCTGTTCAGCAACGGTCTGCGTTGCGGACAGCAGCAGGGCGCCGCGTTTTTCCGGACTCAAAGGACGTGCCATCGTATGTCTGAAGAGAAAATAGAGTGATTACGCGCTCAATTATAACTGCTTTTCGAGATGAACGCCGATCGGCAGATGGAAGAAGAACGACACGTCGGTCGCGATCGAGTCGGGCTAAACAAGGTCATCAAGCGCGCCGGCGTTTTCGTACACCTTGAGCAGCATGGCGCGCAGCACCTGAACATCGTTTGCCGTGAAACCACTCAGTATCACCGACTCATGTTGCTTCGCGACCGGGACAATCCGCAGCGCCAGTTCGTCGCCCTTGCTCGTCAGGGCAATCCTGATTGATCGTCCGTCCGTCGTACTCTTCTCGCGCTTGACCAGCTCCTGGCTTTCAAGACGATCAATGATCCTCGACAGCGCGGAAATATCCGATGTCGCATGCACCGATAGTTCAGACAAGGTCTGGTGCGGAACGTACAGCAGCGAGGCACAGACGCGCCACTCGCTGAGGTTCAGGCCGAACGGTTTCAGCGCCTTCGCGAAGGCGTTTCCCATCCGGCCTCCGGCCCGTGTCAGCAGGAACGGAATCGCCTGTTCGAGTTCTTGCGGTCGCTTCGGTGTCTTCATGGTCATCGGTAGGTTGCGGGTTTACATGGGTACGTATATTTGAAAAATCAACTATACTCCACTTCAAATGTAGTTGAAAAATCAAATAAATGTTACCCGGGTGAATTCGGATAGACCGCCTCGTTCCGGGTGAGCAACGCGTCATACGCTGAACTGGTGCAGACGTGAGGGAGGAGTCGGATCGAACGATCCTGGCTGGACATGAAAGATTCAACGTTGGTCTTTCAATCACTTCATTGGCATTGCTAATAAAAATAATAATTGCAGTGACGATCTATACGAACGGAGATCGGATTTGGACACTCAAGTCATCATTGTCGGCGCTGGTCCGGTAGGACTGACACTTGCGATCGACCTCGGCAAACGCGGTATAGCGTGTGTGCTCGTCGAGCAAAAGGCGGAGCCGCAGTTTCTGCCGAAGATGGAGCGTTGCAACGCGCGGACCATGGAGATCTTCCGGCGGCTTGATATCGCGGATCGCATCCGGGCGGCCGGCATGCCCGAAGACGTCCCCATGGACATCCAGATCATCCGCTCCATGACGGAGCCTGCGATTCTGCGCTTGCCCTATCCCTCGGTGGCGGAGGCTCGCGCGCTCACGCACGAGAGCCGCGACGGCAGCCTTCCGCTCGAACCTTATCAGCTGATCTCGCAGTACACATTAGAGCCGCTTCTGCTTGAGGTGGCTGAGCAATTGCCGGCGGTCACGGTGATGCGGAGCACGACGTTTCTGGAATTCACCGAGCAGAACGATGGTGTTCTGGTGGCGGTCAATGCCGCCGACTGTGCGAGAAGAACATTGAAGGCCGCTTACCTCGTGGGCTGCGACGGTGGTGCGAGTTCCGTGCGTAAGCAACTGGGCATCCGTCTGGAAGGCGAGGGCGACATCGCGCGGCTGAGACAGGGCCTGTTTTACTGCGAGCAACTCTACGAGCGGCTTCCGATTGGCAACGGGCCGAGCCGGGGGCGGCACTACCTGATGGCGGGCGGGCCTCCCACGTTCATGATCATGCAGGATTCCACACGACATTGGACGGTTCATTCCGCGGTCGAAAGCGATGACGAGATGCGGCGGATGTTCGAGCGGATCATCGGCGTTGCGTTGCCCTACGAGATGCTGTATTGCGCGGAATGGCGGCAGAATTTGCTGCTGGCCGAACGCTATGGAAAAGGACGGGTGTTTCTCACGGGCGATGCGGCGCACCTCGTGATTCCTACGGGCGGTCTCGGCATGAACACTGGCGTTGGTGATGCTACCGATCTTGCCTGGAAGCTGGCCGCCACGCTGCAAGGGTGGGGCGGCCCGGGACTGCTGGCCTCCTACGAAGTTGAACGGCGCCAGATCGGCGAGCGGGTCGTCGGCGCATCGCGCTACGCGTCGCTCGGGTATCGCGCCTGGCTGGCCGAGGTGCGCCCGGAGATCGGAGACGACACGCCCGAAGGCACGACTGCTCGTGCCCACCTGGCCGTTGTGGCGAACGTGGAGCAGCGCAAGTCGAACGAGATGATCGGCGCGGAACTGGGCTATCGCTATGTGGATTCGCCCGTTATCGACAATGTACCGGGAGGGCCGCAGCACGATCTGCGGGCCTATCTTCCCACCACATGGCCGGGCGCGCGGCTTCCCCATATGTGGCTCAAGGACGGAAGCGCGGTCCAGGACCGGCTGCGGCCGGCGCGCTACACGCTGATCGACACGGCGGGTAGGCATGATGCAAGCCCGCTGCTCGCCGAGTTCGAAACGCTCGGCGCGCCGCTCGATGTGCTCGTGCTCGCGGATTCGGCGCTTCGCACCGTCTATGAGCGCGACCTGATCCTCGTGCGGCCCGACATGCATGTCGCGTGGCGCGGAGATCGGCTCCCGCAGGCCGTCGATGATCTCGCCGCGAAGGTGACAGGACATAGCAACGCAAACCGCGCAATGGGCTCGATCAGCAGCGGCTGACCGAGCCGCATGAATCGAAGCAAATCAGTATCGGTCAGCCCCACGCAGCAGACTCGACGCGCGACGGCGCAGGGGTGCCGTCGTCTTGAGATTTCAACAACATTGGAGACGAGAAAATGAGCGCACGGTTGAATTGGGCCAGAGGTGGCCATTCATGGCACCGGCTGTTTTGGTGGACGCTTCCGTCGCTTGCGGCATGTGTGTCGGGCGTGTCGTATGCGCAGAGCTCCGTCACCCTGTATGGGATCATCGATACCGGCGTTGAATATGTGACGAACGTCGGTGCTCAAAAATCCAGCTCGGTGCACATGCCGTCTCTCACGGCATCGCTGCCATCGCTGTGGGGCCTCCGTGGCAAAGAGGATCTGGGTGGTGGTCTGAGTGCGGTTTTTGTATTGGAGTCGGGGTTTGCTCCAGCACAGGGCACGTTGAATCAAGGCGGACGTCTGTTCGGCAGGCAGGCCTACGTCGGGCTCGCGGGGCGGTGGGGGACGTTGACCCTCGGGCGGCAATATTCGCAAATCTTTTGGGCGGTATTAACGGGCGACACGCTGGCGCCGAATATCTTTGCCGCCGCCGATCTTGACCCCTACTTGACCCAGCCGCGCGTCGACAATTCGATCGCCTATACCTTCACGTCGTCGGGACTGACTGTGAGCGCGATGTATTCACTGGGACGTGACGTGGCCGATAGTGCGCCGGCCGGAGGGTGCGCCGGCCAATCGCCGACTGACTGGCGGGCCTGCAAATCAATGTCCGCGATGGTGAAATATGACGCCGGGAAATGGGGTGCGGCAGCGGCCATCGATCGCAACTACGGTGGGGGCGGCACCGGCTCGCCCTTGCCACTTAGCTCTCAAACCGATACACGCGCCGTCATCGACGGCTATGTGAAGTTTGGCAATTCGACTCTTGGCGCGGGATTCCAGCACCGGATCAATCACGGCGTGCAGACGCCGAAAATTTTCGACGCGACCAGCAACTATTGGTGGGTCGGTGGTTCCTATTTGCCCGTTCCATATATTTCGCTCGACGCACAGTTCGGCCATATCACCGTGAACAATGACGCCGGGGGCTCCGTGATCGCCGCGCGCGCCATGTATTTCCTGTCCAAGGGCACTGCGGTGTACGTCACGGCGGGGCATGTGTTTAACCAGCGTAACGCAGCGTTCTCGATTGACGGCGGTGTGGTTCCGCCTGCTTCGACGCCATTGCCGGGCGTGGGTCAAACCGGTGCGATGCTGGGTATTCGACACCTGTTCTAAATGTGATTTTTTTGCTCGATTGCATTGTTAGGATAACAATATGTTCTATATGAAATCCCGATTCCATCAACTGATACTGGTCGCCACAGCTGCCATGTTGCCCTTTCTGGGTGTTGCGCATGCGCAGGTCGATACGTCGAAAAGTACGGTGACCGCCACCTCGAAGCAGATGAACGTGCCTGTCGACGGGACCTTCAGGAAGTTCACTGCGCAGCTTGTCTTCGATCCGGCCAGGCCGACGGCAGGCAGCGCGCAACTGAGCATCGACACCGCCAGCTACGATCTCGGCGACCAGAGCTACAACCAGCAGGTGCGCGGCAAAGATTGGTTCGACTCGGCGCAGTTTCCCAATGCCACATTCGTCTCGAGTTCTATTGCACCGGCCGGCGGCAACCAGTTCAAGGTCAGCGGCAAGCTGACCATCAAGGGCAAGTCGGAGAACGTGACGGTGCCGGTCAGCGTCACGCAGCAGGGTGCGGTGCAAACCTTCGACGGTACCTTGCCGATCAAGCGTAGCCAGTTCGACATCGGCACAGGCGAATGGAAAGACACGTCGGTCGTCGCCGACGAAGTGTTGATCAGGTTTCACATTGTCGAAGCCAAAAAATAAGCAGCAAACCGCTCAGAACACCCAGGAGAGAATCACAATGAAGAAGCAATTTTTGACCGTAGCGATCGCTGCTTTGGCAGCCGGCACATCGTTCGGCGCAAAGGCAGCGGAGACCACGTATCAACTGGATCCCACGCACACGTACCCAAGCTTTGAAGCCGATCACTTCGGCGGCGTCTCGATCTGGCGCGGCAAGTTCAACAAGAGCAGCGGGAGGGTGACGATCGATCGCGAAGCCAGAACCGGCACGCTGGAAGCGACAATCGACATGACGTCGGTGGATATCGGCAACGATGCGCTGGATACGGCGTTGAAGAGCTCGAAATTCTTCGATGCCACTCAATTCCCAACTGCTGTTTACAAGGGCACGTCGATGACGTTTAAGGGCGATGTGCCGGTCGAAGTGATCGGCGAGTTGACTCTGCACGGCGTGACAAAGCCGTTGAATCTGAAGATCGAATCGTTCAAGTGCTTCCAGAACCCGCTGCTCAAACGCGAAGTGTGCGGCACGGAATCGACCGCGAGTTTCGACCGGTCGGATTTTGGCGTTGACATGGGCAAGACGTACGGCTTCAGGATGCAAACGGTGCTGCACATCCAGGCTGAAGGTATCAGGCAATGAGGTAGCATCGCCCTGCAACGCCCCGATCGCCTTGGTAAGGTTATCCACAGAAAATGTTCATATCCTTGTGGACAAGTCCTGGCCAAACCTGCCAAGTGATTGAGCGCAGAGCGATTTCCTGATTGGTACGGCGAACCTGCACATCCAGGCAGACCACCGGCAACGCGCCGCTCATTCCACCGGCGAGGCCAGCAGCGACACCGGCACACCGTGACAACTCACCCTGGCCACAAGCGCCGCGCCGAGGTCGGCGCTTGCTTTTGTGTGCGCGTCGAACGACGACTCTTCCTTGTCGACCCGCAGAATGTTAATTGGCCACGACGCCCGGGAGAGCCGTTCATGCGCAAAGGACCCGACCCACAGCGGCGTGGAGGACACGCCGTTCTCCACGGCATAGCCGCTCGGCCAGAAACGCAGAACGTCGCGTTCGTCGCGCGTGTCGCCGGGACGCATGAAGACCAGCGACGAAGGCACGCCGTTGTTCAGCTTCGGCAATACCGGCAGCGAGGTCGCCGCGACGTTCGGTGAAGCAAGCGAGAGCAGGCTGCGCGCGGACAGGTCCGTGCCTTCGATCCATCCCTGGGCGCGCAGTTGTCCCTTGATCGAATCGAGGTTCGACACCCATTGCAGCGTGAGTGGTTCCTTGTGGTCGCCGCCCATATCCGAGCGATAGCATGGCAGTCTCTTCCACAGCGACACGGTCCACTGCGCTTGCGTGACCAGCACGGGCCGCGGGCGCGGCATGTTGTCCGGCGGCGCTGTCGGGGGATTGATGCTCAGTTGCACGCCCACGCTCAAGAGCATGACCACCAGAACCACGACCGGCATGAAGCCGCGTGAGGGCGGCACGGTCGGATACCGCAATATCGCCGTCAGCGAGACGATGGCTACCCACATGTACGCGAGCGCGGCGCCGCCGATGGCGTCCGAGACCCAGTACCTGCCGAAGTAAAGTCCTGCGAGCGCGACCACGATCACGACAACCATACTCGCGGTCGCCACGAGCAAACCTTCCAGCATGCCGACCCTTCGCACGAGCAGGAACGCAAGGAAGCCGTAGACGATCACCGTCGCGGCGACGTGATTGCTCGGAAACACGTACGCGTCGGACAGGAGTTCATTGGGCGGCGCGCGGTGCATGGCGAACTGCAGGGCAAAGATCAGCAACTGGGAAAAAACGACCGCGGCGAGCCAGTAGCCGATGGCGCGCCAGCGCCGCTCAAGCAGCATCCACACCACCACCGTCACGACCACTGCCGTCAGCGTGAAGACGCTGCCGAGTGTCGCCACGCCTGCAAGGACCGTGTCGCTCCATGGCGTGCGCACCGATTGCAGGAAGTGATAGACGGACAGATCGACGCTCACCAGCGGATCGCCGCTGACGACGTCTTCGAGCACGCCGAAGAAGAGCGCACCCGCTGCCAGCACAACCACCGACGTCAGCAAGATGCTGCTGGCATCCGGCTGTTCGGGGTCGAGCAGCCGCCGCGCGAATCGGCCGAACGGGCCAGGGTGGCGGCACGCCCAGCTTCCCAGATAGCGGCCCGCCGCGCTGGACCACGCACTCGCATGCGAGACCAGAAACTCCATCGCGCGAAAGCTCAGCCAGACGATGCCGACCAGCAACGCGATGATGACAACGAGGCGGAACGACACTGCGCCGGCCAGCAGCACCGAGGCGCCGAAGACCACGCCCGGCAGGATATGCGCGGGGGCCCATAGCAGTGCCGACAGCACGTTCATGCAGTAGAAGCGCAACGGCGTCATACCCAGCATGCCGGCCACCACCGGCACGATCGCTCGTAATGGTCCGACGAAGCGGGCAAACACGACACCTTTGGCGCCGTGTTTCTGAAAGAAGCGGTGGCCGGCGTCGAGTATCTGCGGGTGGGTGCGGAACGGCCAGAACTGGACGATCCTGTTCTTGTAGCGGCCACCGATCCAGAAGCTCATGCCGTCCCCGGCGATGGCGCCGGAGATCGCCCACAGGAACACCCAGCCGAGGCTCAGTGAACCCGTGCCGGCCAGTGCGCCGGCGAGGAACATCGCGGTGCTGCCCGGGATGAAGGTGCCGATGACGGCGATGGCCTCCAGAAAGGCCGCAAGAAAGACGACCGTGAGCATCCACGCCGGATGACCGGCAAGCAGGTGCAAAAGGTGGATGTAGGCATGCTCCATCGTGCGCGATCAGCCGTTCTGGCGTAACGGTTGATCATAACGCGCACGGCGCTGCCGCACATTTTTGCCGGCAGGCATCGGGCGAGATGCCGGCGCACAATCTCACGAAGCCGTCAGCAAATCGCCAGATGCGTTCATCCGTTAAGAAGCCGTCAACGAATCACCGGATACGTGGACCCGCTCGCCGATCTGGACGTCCGGCTGCGTCGGGTAGCTGAAGTTGCGGTAGCTGCCGTCCTGCATGCGCACTTGAACCTGATAGGTGGTCTGCTTGCGCACGGCGTGCTCGATCCCGTTGCCGGCAAGACCTCCGCCGACAGCGCCCGCGATGGTGGTGAGAATCTTGCCCCGTCCACCGCCGATCTGATTGCCGACGAGGCCGCCGGCGACCGCGCCACCCAACGCGCCGAGCCCGGTGGTCGGTTCAGGCGCCTGCACCGTGTTGATGGCGACGACTTCGCCCGCATAAGGGTCGGCGACCGGCCTTGCCGGCGCCGGTTCATAGGGTGCCTGGTAGCCCTGATTGTTTGCGTACCTCGGTGTCGGCGCGACGGGCGTGCTGTGCGTGTGATGCACAGGTGGCCGTGCCGGTGCGGCTTGCTGGACCGTTTGCTGAACCGGGGCCGCCTGGGGCGCGGCGACCGGCGCGCTGGCAACTTGCGCCGCGACCGTGGTGGCCGGCTGCGCAGGCTCGGTCACGGCGCGCGAGGTAGGCAGAAGGCCAGTCATCGCCGCGATGCCGGTGGCGCTCGCTAGGATGACGGCGACCGCCGCGCCTGCAACCAGGGGATGAATGCGGTTGCGCTGCGGATTACTGGAAGTGAGGTTCGTGTTCATTGCGGGCTCCGCGGGTAGATGCCTGCAATAACGCCTCAGCAGCGCGGCCGGTGGACGCCGGACGCATGCTGCTTTGTAAGCATTTGTACAACTTGCCGATGAAGATCGGCTCGCTCAGATTTCGTCGGTAAATTCGTCGAGGAAGCGCTGCAGACGGTCGTGGCGAATCTTCGCCAGACGCGCGCCGGTTGCTGTCTGGAAGCCTGACGCGAGTTTCAGCAGCTTCGTATGGAAATGGTCGAGCGTGTACGCGGTGTCGTCTAACGGACGCTCCGCCGCGTGCGGGTCAGCCGGGTCGTACAAGGCGCGGCCCATCCGGCCGGCCACGTAGAAGCAACGCGCGACACCCAGCATTCCAATTGCGTCGAGCCGGTCGGCATCCTGCAGCGTTTTTGCTTCGAGCGTGGTCGGCGCGACGCCGGCCGAAAAGCTATGCGCCTCCACCGCGTGCGCCGCGGCCTGAATTTTTGCGTCCGGCCAGCCGAGCGACGCCAGCACGCGTGCCGCTTTTTCCGCTGACAGGCGCGAGGCCTGCGCGCGCAGCGGTGAATTCTTCTCTACTGCGACGCAGTCATGCAGCAGCGTCGAGGCGAACAGCACCTGTGCATCGCCGCCTTCTTCCGCCTGGATGGCCGCCGCGTTTTTCCAGACTCGCTGCAAGTGTGAGGTGTCGTGGGAGCCGTCGCCGTTGTCGTCGTACGCGTGAGGCAACAGGATTGCGGCGAGGTCCTGAAATGGAGCGAAGGCAGGTTTCGTCATGGTGTCGGGCGAGAAAAAGAGCCGCCGATTATCGCCGATCGCCGATCAATCCCTGAATTTCAGCGATGAACAAAAGTGGTTGACGGGCAGTCTTACTGTTTGACCGGGTTCCTTTGCGAGCATCGTTGGCTCGACATCGCTACGATGTGCGGAAGCATGGGCCGGGAAATTCGACGGCATGATGGAGTGGGCTATGAGAATCGTAACAAAGACCATGTTGGCCGCGGCGCTGATGATGGGTCTGACGGGCGCGGCTTGCGCTCAATCGGCAAACCTCAGCACCAACGGTATGGTCGGTTTGCAAGCCGGTGGGATGAATGGCGCAGGGCAGGGAACGGGTTTGGGGGCGGGCGCGGCCGGGCTGAGCCCAACGCCAGGCGGGGGCACCGTGGGCCACGCCCCAGTGATCGGAGGAACTGGCGGCACGGGATCGGGCCCGGCGCTCAACAACATGCGGGCGAACGGCACGAGCCTGAATATGAGCCCGGATCCTCGCGCACCGAACGTAACGGGAAAAGCGTTCGGACAGTAGCAATCACTCGGCCTGAACCAGTTGCAGAACAATGCGCTTCGCCGAGGCGAGATGTTCCACCGTCATCGATCGCGCGAGGCGAGCGTTGCCAGCCTCGCATGCTTCGAGAATCTTGAGATGCTCGTCCTGGAACGCCGGTGTGTCGGCGAGCAGCGTGCTTTGCAATCGCTCGTAGCGCTCGACCTGAGCGCGCAGCTCGCGGATCGCTTTCAATTGCCGGCCGTTTGCACACGGCCGGTATAGCAGTTCATGAAACTCTCGATTAAGTTCACCCTGTCTTTGCGCGGTATCGGCATCTCCCAGAAGCCGATGAACGAGTTCGGCGCGCGATAACGTCTCACTGTCCATGCGTTTGACCGCGTGGAAAATGGCGTCGCCTTCAAGCAAGATGCGCAGGCCGTAAATCTCGTCCAGGTCCGACTCGGTCAAGGTGCGCACCACGGCCCCGCGATTGCGCATGAGCTCGACCAGTCCTTCACCCTCGAGCTTTTGTATGGCCTCTCTCATCGGCACCCGGCTTACGCCGAAGCGATCGGCGAGTTCACGCTCGACCAGCCGTGCGCCATCCTCCAGTTCGCCGGTCGCGATCAGTTCACGCAGTGAGACGGCGATGGCATCGGCCGTCGAATCCAGTTTGTGATCCATGTGTCGGGTCCCTGTCGTTTGGAATAATGGTATACCAAAATAGGTTTGCGCAGCTAGAATGCACCTGTTGCGAAATCAAATCCGGGTCAACAGCGAGGGAGATCGGCATGGCGTACGGCGAGCACAAATACGCGGTATCGGTGCAATGGACAGGCAACCGCGGCAGCGGCACCTCGGGATACCGCGAATATGGTCGTGACCACATCATCACTGCGGGAAATAAGCCCGACATTCCCGGCTCATCGGACGCAGCGTTTCTCGGCGACGCGAACCGGTGGAACCCGGAAGATCTGCTGGTTGCCTCAGCGTCCGCCTGTCACAAGCTCTGGTATCTGCATCTTTGTTCGGATGCGGGCATCGTTGTTTTGAGCTATCGCGACAATGCGGAAGGCACGATGCTCGATAGTCCGGAGCAGGGCCGTTTTTCACAGATCGTTCTACGGCCGCATGTCGTCATTCGGGCAGGCGGTGATCTCGAACTGGCCGGGTGTTTGCATCATGCGGCGCATGAGAAGTGCTATATCGCGAACTCGGTTAACTTTCCGATTCTGTGCGAGCCGGCTATCGAAACGGATGGGAACTGACGCTTGTGCGGTGCAAGTGATTCAGCATAGCGAGCGTTCGGCGTCGCATTGCCAATTGCTTCACACCTTCATGTGCGTCGCACCATGCCATCAAAAATGATGGATTTATTGAAGTAAAAAAACTTGCATTTCGTACAGAAAAAGCTACCTTCATAAAACAAAACGACTTCTGGCTCGGCACCGGAGGAGACACATGCCGGCTACACGTATGATGATTGCGCGTCGTGCGGGCGTTAGCGTGGCCACGGTCGATCGTGTGTTGCGCGACGATCAGGCCGTGCGTCCGGAAACTGCCGAGCGCGTTCACCTTGCGCTGGCCACGCTGCGCGACGAACGCGCGAGTCGCGGCCGCCCGGCGAAAGCCGGTTCGTTTCGCGTCGCCTTTGTGCTTCCCCAGATCAACTCGCGCTTTCTCGATCATGTCGAGCGCGGTATTGCGCTCTCCGCCAGCTTCTTTCGCGAACACCGCATCATCCCTTCGTTCTATCGCTGCGATTTTTCCAGTCAGCGCGACACGGCCACATTCGCCGAACAGGTGGCCGGCTACGACGCGCTCGTGCTCGTGCCGCTCGACTATCCATGGGTAGAACGTCTGATCGAAGACATGAGCGCGGCGAACGTGCCTGTCGTCACGGTGTTCTCCGATCTGCCCTCGAGCCGCCGTGCCGCGTATGTCGGCGTCGATAACCGGATCGCCGGTCGTACGGCCGGTCTGTTGATGGGCAGATTTCTCGGTTCCCGCATTGGCACGGTGGCGGTGCTTTCCGCCTCGTCACGCCTGCATGATCAACTGGAACGGCGCACTGGTTTTTCGCAGATTCTGGAAGAGGATTTTCGCAATCTGCGCTGGATCGCCGAGCCCGATTTCGCCGAAGACGACGACGGCGCGGGTCTCGCCGCTCAGGGTTTGCTGGCACGCCATCCGGATCTGGTCGGCGTCTATGCAACGGGCGGCGGCATCTCCGGGATCGCCGCGGCATTGCAGGAATCCGGCGACAAGACCCGTCTGGTTGTGATCGGCCATGAATGCACCGCGGAGACCCGCAGCCAGCTCACCGAACGCGCGATCGATGTGATTCTCGATCAGGACGTGCGAGGCATCGTGCACTGGGCCGGCCTTGCCGCGATTAATTTTCTTAACGACGTGCGTGGCGCGCTCGCCATCCCAACGCCGGAGACCCGAATTTATCTTCGTGAGAATGCGCATGCCTGAAGCTCGCGACACGCGGATTGCCGTCTGAATCCGCTGGAGCCGAAACACGGTGCCCGGCGCATGGGCGCTGTTCCATATCAGGTTGGAGACCCGAGAAAGACAAGGAGAAGACACATGTTACGTCTTACGTCAGCAAGGGTAGTGGCGGCGGCCATCGTATCGCTGGGATTCGGCATGGCGACAGGCGCGCAAGCACAGGACAAGCAGTTGACATTATGTTGGGCGGCATGGGATCCAGCCAACGCACTCGTCGAACTGTCGAAAGATTTCACGAGCAAGACCGGCATCAAGATGAAGTTCGAGTTCGTGCCGTGGACCAGTTACGCCGATCGCTTCATTAACGAACTTAATTCGCATGGCAAACTATGTGATCTGATCATCGGCGATAGCCAGTGGATTGGCGGCGCGGCGGTTAATGGGCACTACGTCAAGCTCAACGATTTCTTCGTGAAGAACAAGATATCGATGGACGACTTCGTGCCGGCGACCGTGGTCGGTTATTCGGAGTGGCCGAAGAATACGCCGAACTACTGGGCATTGCCGGCCATGGCTGACGCGGTCGGCTGGACATATCGCAAGGACTGGTTCGCGCGTCCGGAGTTGCGCGCGGAGTTCAAGCAAAAATATAAACGCGAACTCGAACCGCCCACCACGCTGGATGAACTCAAGCAAACCGCCGAGTTCTTCCAGGGCCGCAAGATCGACGGCAAGACCGTGTATGGTGCGTATATCTTCACCGAGCGCGGTTCCGAAGGCATCACGATGGGCGTGACCAACGCGCTCTATAACTTCGGCTTCGAATATCAGGACCCGAAGAAGCCTTATCACCTGGACGGCTTTGTCAATTCACCGGGCGCGATCAAAGGGTTGGAGTTCTATAAGGCGCTCTACAAGTGTTGCACGGCGCCTGGAATGACCAACGCGTACATGCAGGAAGGACTCGACGCGTTCAAGTCAGGCCAGGTGGCGATGCAGATGAACTGGTTTGCGTTTTTCCCGGGACTCTATAAAGACCCGAACGTCGGCGGCGACAAGATCGGGTTCTTCGTCAATCCGCGTGAGTTGAAGCAGTTCACCCAACTGGGCGGGCAGGGCATCTCGGTCGTTTCGTACTCGGATCATAAAGACGACGCGCTCGAGTACATCAAATGGTTCGCGCAGCCGGATGTCCAGAAGAAATGGTGGCAATTGGGCGGTTATTCGGCGGCGAAGTCGGTGGTCGATGCCCCGGACTTCCCAAAGAGCGCCCCGTTTGCACCGGCCTTCCTGAAGTCGATGGCGATCGTGAAGGACTTCTGGGCGGAGCCCGCTTACGCCGAACTGCTGCTCGACATGCAAAAGCGCGTGCATGATTACGTGGTGGCCGATAAGGGCACGGCCAAGGAAGCGCTCGATCTCCTGGTGAAAGACTGGAACAAGGTCTTCAAGGCCGAAGGCAAGAACTAGTGCGTTTCCCGACTGGACCGGCGCCGCCTGCACGGATTGCCGCCGGTCAGCTTAAAGGAGTCAGGCATGTTGGCAAACAAGCCTTTTCCGTCGGCTGGGCTCGAGTCAGGCGCACGGGCGCGCGTGAGCACGCGCCTTGCCGGGCTATCGGACAGAACCATCGCGTGGCTGTTCATTCTTCCGACGATCCTGCTGCTACTCGCCGTCAACATCTTCCCGTTGATCTGGGCATTGCGTCTCTCGTTCACGAATTTCAAGTCGAATATGCCGAGCGTGCCGGCGCACTTTGTCGGCATCGACAACTACGTCGATATTCTCACCGACGAAGACATCTGGTACGCCATGCAGGTCACGGCGCGTTTCGTGTTCTGGTCGGTCGGACTGGAGGTGCTGCTCGGCTTCGGCCTCGCATTGCTGATCAACCGGCAGTTCCGCGGGCATAGTTTCTGGACCACGTTGATCCTGCTGCCAATGATGCTTTCGCCCGCCGTGGTGGGCAATTTCTGGACCTTTCTGCTGCAACCGCAAACGGGTCTTTTCAACGATATCGTCAGCTTCTTCACCGGCATTGCGCCCGGGTCGTTCCAGATGATCGGCGACGTCTCGCTTGCACCGTGGACCATCGTGATGGTCGATACGTGGATGTGGACACCTTATGTGATGCTCATCTGCCTCGCGGGTCTGCGTTCGATTCCCGACTACATCTACGAAGCGGCGGAAGTGGATCGCGCCACGCCGTGGCGGCAGTTCTGGTCGATCACACTGCCGATGACCTTGCCGTTCCTGATGCTGGCGGTGCTGTTTCGCGGCATCGAGAACTTCAAGATGTTCGACATGGTGAACCTGCTGACTTCCGGCGGACCGGGCTCGGTAACCGAAACCGTGTCGATCACGCTAAAGCGCGCCGCATTCGAGAAGTGGCAAACCGGCTATTCGTCGGCGCTGGCCATCATTCTCTTCGTGACGGTGTTCGGTGCGGCGAACATCTATGTGAAGGCACTCAACCGGGTGAAACAACGATGAGACCGACTGCCAGTCAATACTCGGTGGTGGCGTCGTCGCCGCGCGGCAAGCGCTTCGCCGCCGCGGCCGTCATTACGTATGCATTGCTCGCCACCTTGCCGATGGTGTGGATCTTCCTGACGAGCTTCAAAACCCAGGAAGACGCGATTGCCTATCCGCCGGTCGTGCTGTTCCAGCCGTCGATGGAAGGCTACGTGAACCTGTTCACGATCCGTTCGCGGCAGACGCCGGAATTCATCGCCAGTCTGCCGCCTGCGCAAACCTGGTATGAGCGCGACGTGCGCAAGCGCGGCATGGTGATCGCCGGACCGTCGAAGGTGTTGCCGCGCTTCGTCAATTCGCTCGTGATCGGATTCGGTTCGACTTTCCTCGCGGTGTTTCTCGGCACGCTCGCGGCGTATGCCTTTTCGCGTTTCAAAGTACCTTTCGCCGACGACCTGCTGTTTTTCATCCTGTCGACTCGCATGATGCCGCCGATAGCGGTCGCGATTCCGATCTACCTGATGTATCGCGCGTTGGGCCTGAGCGACAGCTATGTCGGCATGATTGTGCTTTATACGGCAGTGAACGTCTCGCTGGCGGTGTGGCTGCTGAAGGGTTTCATGGACGAGATTCCGCGCGAATACGAAGAGGCGGCGCTGGTGGATGGCTACACGCGTCTGCAGGCCTTCGTCAAAGTCGTGCTGCCGCAGGCAATCACCGGCATTGCGGCAACCGCGATTTTCTGTCTGATCTTCGCGTGGAACGAGTATGCGTTCGCGTCTTTGCTGACAAGCGGCGATGCGCAGACCATGCCGCCGTTCATTCCGTTCATCATCGGCGAAGGCGGGCAGGATTGGCCCGCTGTTGCGGCGGCGACCACGCTATTCGTACTGCCGATTCTCTTCTTTACTGTCGTGCTGCGCAAACATCTATTGCGCGGTATCACATTTGGAGCGGTGCGCAAATGAAACGTGATTTCGTTCTCACGCAGAGGCGCTGGCTGCGCCGCGGCTATAGCGAAACGGCCTCCACCGTGCTGATTGGCGCCGGCATGGCGATGCTGGTTCAGCCGTTTTCGCTGGCGCTGTTCACGTGGTCGTTTCCGGTCATTCTGGTGGGCGCACTTGCGTTCCTCGTGACGAGCCATTTCCCGGAATAGCGCCATGTCGACCATCGTGCTTGCCAACCTCCATAAACGCTTCGACGATTTCGTCGCGGTGCGCGGCACCAGTCTGACGATCGATGCGGGACGCTTTGTCGTACTGCTCGGTCCGTCGGGCTGCGGCAAGACCACCACGCTGCGGATGATCGCCGGGCTCGAATTGCCGACCTCAGGGCAGATTCTGATCGACGGCGAAGACGTGACGGCGCTGCGTGCACGTCAGCGCGATATCGCGTTCGTGTTTCAGATGTTCGCGCTGTATCCGCATATGACGGTCCGCAACAACATTGCATTTCCGCTGAAGAACGAGCATGTGTCGCGCAAGGAAATCGCGACGCGGGTCGATGCGGTCGCACACATGCTGCGCATCGAGGACATTCTCGATCGCAAAACGGGCGGGCTGTCGGGTGGTGACCGGCAGCGCGTCGCGCTCGGCCGCGCGATCGTGCGGCAGCCGAAGGCTTTTCTGATGGACGAGCCTCTTGGGACGCTCGATGCGGACTTCCGCGAGCTGATGTGTCTTGAACTGCGCAAGCTGCATAACGCGCTCGCGGCAACGACGGTTTATGTGACGCACGACCAGAGCGAAGCCATGGCGATGGCCGACGACATTGTCGTGATGAACAAGGGCGAAGTGCTGCAAGCCGGGCCGCCGCATGAGATTTATCATTTTCCGGCCACCGTGTTCGTCGGCAACTTTATCGGCAGTCCGCCGATGAATTTCCTGCCGGTCGATCGCGGTGTCGACGCGGGTAGCGAAGCGGTACAACTTCACGGCGCCACGGTGCCGGTGCCGCGTTGCGAGGCGGCGGCCGAGCGTGTTCTGCTTGGCATTCGCCCGGAGCATGTGATGCTCGACGAGCGCGGTCCACTGCGCGGCAAGGTCATCGCCGATGAATATCTCGGCTCGCATCAGGTGCTGGTGATTGAGACGGCGCTGGGCGTCGTGCGCGTGCGGGCGGGCAAGGACGATGGTTTGCCTGCCGGATCACCGGTCGGTTTGTCGTTTCGCAAGGAGCGCACACTGCTGTACGACGCGCAAACGGGCCGCCTGCTGCCACGCGCCACTCAAACGATTCCCGCATACGGAGAGGCTCATGGCTGAAATCCAGTTGCGCAATGTATCGAAACGGTTTGGCGACATCCACGCTGTCGACGATCTTTCGATCGACGTCGATGATGGCGAGTTCATCGTGTTGCTTGGGCCGAGCGGTGCGGGCAAGACGACGACGCTGCGTCTGATTGCCGGGCTGGAACGACCGGATACCGGCGAGGTACTGATCGATGGCGCCATTGCTACGGGCGTGCATCCATCGGATCGCGACGTCGCGTTTATCTTCCAGCAATACTCGCTCTATCCGCATCTGACTGTGTTCGGCAATCTGGCTTTTCCGCTGCGCTCGCCAAGAAGGCGCAGCAGCGAGGCGGAGGTGCGCGCGCGAGTCCACGCGGTGGCCGAGATGCTGCATATGGAATCAAAGCTCGACAATATGGCGACACACCTGTCAGGCGGCGAAATGCAGCGCGTGGCGATAGGGCGTGCGCTTGTGCGGCAACCCAAGGCATTTTTGATGGACGAACCGCTGTCGTCGCTCGATGCAAAGCTGCGCGAAGAGTTGCGTATCGAACTCAAACGCCTGCATCGCACGATCGGCGCAACGATTGTTTACGTTACGCACGATCAGGTTGAAGCGACGACGCTCGCGGATCGTATCGGCATTCTCGAACATGGGCGTCTGGTACAGCTCGGCACGCCCCGCGAGGTATACGGCAATCCGGTTTCGCTCAGTGCAGCGCAGCGGCTGGGCTCTCCGCCGATCAACCTGCTGCCGCCGGCGTTGTTCGATTCGGCGTACATGCCGGCGGGTACGGCCACAGTGGCAATCCGTCCCGAGGACGTGGTGCTGCATGACGGTGACACGCGGGATCAACGTGATGTTTCAGGCGCACAGGACGCGTTGAATCTGAAGGTGCTCGAATACTCGCCGCTGCGGCACCTGCTGATCCTCGATCGCGCAGGGACCGCCGTCGTGGCAACGACAGTGGCGGAGCGCAATTTCACGCCCGGGCAATCGGTCGGCGTTTCGCTGCCGGCGCGCAGCCTTTTATATTTTCGTGCCGACGGCAGGAGGATAGCGACATGAACGGCAAAACGGTCATGGCGTGCATCGACGCCGCATATGCGTCGCTGAAGGAACATACTGACGAGATCGCTTTGCTCGACCAGCAGATCGGCGATGGCGATCACATCTTCAATCTGCTGCGAGGCATGGAGGCTCTGCTCGCTGTGAGGTCGGACATCGACGGCGCAGCATTCGGCCCCGCGCTGGAAATCGCGGCATCCAAGGTGCTCTCGACAGTAGGCGGATCGTCGGGGCCATTGTTCTTTTCGCTGCTGAGCGGCATGTCTAAAGCTTCCGAACGACATGCACTGGATACAGCGGGCTTTGCGCACGTTTTTTCGGCGGGGGTCGAAGCAGTCGGTCAACGCGGCAAGACCGGCGTCGGCAGCAAAACAATGATGGATGTCCTGATCCCGGTCGCGAAGCGCTTCGACGAACTGGCCGCACAGGGCGCGACCGCGCGAGAGGTGCGCGATGCGTTGCCGCGGATCGCGGAGGAAAACATGCTTGCTACCCGCGATATGCTGGCGACCAAAGGGCGGGCGTCGTTTCTCGGCGAACGTTCGCGTGGACACATCGATCCGGGAGCGCGTTCGAGTCAGATCATGATTGCGTCGGTATGCGCGCGCCTTGAGCAACATAACGAGTGAAGGAGCGAGAGACCGTGAAAAAATTCATGAATCATGTGGACGATTTTCTCGCCGAGAGTCTGGCGGGGTTCGCCGCTGCGCACAGCGACCTGGTCGTGCTGCACAATGAGCCGGTGTTTGTGCGTCGCAGGGCGTTGAAACCCGGCAAGGTTGCGCTGATTTCGGGTGGCGGCTCTGGCCATGAGCCTCTGCACTCAGGCTTCGTCGGCTATGGGATGCTCGATGCGGCCTGTCCGGGGCAGATTTTCACGTCGCCGACACCCGACCAGATGATGGCTGCGGCAAAGGCTGTCGATACCGGTGCAGGCGTGCTGTTCATCGTGAAGAACTACTCCGGTGACCTGATGAACTTTGAAATGGCGTCGGAGATGTCCGAGGTGCCAAATGCAATGGTGCTGATCAACGACGACGTGGCCGTGGAGAATTCGAGTTACACGACAGGGCGGCGCGGCGTGGCCGGCGCCGTGATCGTCGAGAAACTGGTTGGCAGTATGGCGGAGAGCGGTGCGGATCTCGAGCAATGCAAGGCCTTTGGCGACCGCATCAACAAGCGCACCGCGTCGATGGGCGTGGCGTTCACCAGTTGCACGGTCCCGGCGGCCCGTACGCTAACGTTCAAAATCGGCGACGACGAGATCGAAGTGGGCGTCGGCATTCATGGTGAGCCTGGGCGTCGGCGCGCGAAGTTCGCACCCGCTGACGCGATTGCGGGCGAGTTGCTGACGGCGATTGCTGAAGATCTGAAGCCGGCGGCAGATGCTGAATTACTTGTGCTCGTCAATGGGCTCGGTGGTACGCCGCTTGGAGAACTGTATCTGCTCTTCAATTCCACGCGTACGTGGCTCGAACAGCGCGGGCTGAATATCGGTCGGGTGCAGGTAGGCGCACTGACGACTTCGCTGGAGATGGCTGGTGCATCGATCACACTGTGCGTGCTCGACGATGAGATGAAGCGCCATTGGGACAGCGCAGTGCATACGCCGGGATTACGCTGGGGTGTGTAATGCGAAGGTCCGCCGTTTGCCCGCCGCTCACCGGAGTAACCGTGAGCAGGCGGGCAGCATTGGCTCAATGCAGCAACGTCATCTGCACGACCTTTACGACAACGAGTGCGACCGCCACGATCAGATAGCCGCGCAGCACGCCCATCCAGATGCGTTTGGATAGCGTCAGTTGCGGCGCCGGCAGTTCTTCGAGAGGCGGCATGCGCCACGTATTGCGTGCTTCTTTCGAAAACTGCTGCTCGCTATCAGACGCCTGGGCAATCGCGGAAGCCGCTGCATCCGTCGATGCGAGCCGCAGCCTGCGAACCGTCACGGTTGCAGCGTAGCCGACTACGGCCAGTAGCGTGCCGCCGGCCAGCACTTCAATAATCGCTTCGCCGGTAATGTCGGGATACAGCACCGATGCAGTAAGGATGATGGAGAGCATGACGAGCACCCAGACAACTGCGCCAGTAAAGAAGTTGAGCTTCTTCGAGTTCACCCACGGGCCGAGAACGGCGCGGTCGTTGCACAACAGCAGCAGGAATACCGTTGCACTCGGAAGCAGCACGCCAGCGAGCGTTTGCACGGCTTCAGTCAGAAGACCGAGCGGGCTGCCGGGAATCAATACCAGCGCAGCCGCGGCCGAGATAATGCCGAAGTAGACGAGGTAGAAGCCCTTCGCGTCGGTCACGCCACGATGCAGCGAGTGGCGGATCTTGAACACGTCGCCGATTGCATAAGCGGTGGAGAGTGACACGGCTGCCGCGCCGATAATGCAGGCGTCTAGCAGCGCGATCGCGAAGAGAACCGCGGGTGTGCGGCCGGCATATTTTTCGAGGCCGGCGATCACGCCGCCCGCATCCGTGAAATTGCCGAACTCAGGTTTGCCTGCATACAGTGCAGCGCAGAACGAGATCATGGCCACCGCACCGATCATCACGAAGACGATACCGATCCACAGGTCGGCTTTCTCATACTTCATGAAGCGCGGCGTGATGCGTTTATCCACGATATAGCTCTGCTGGAAAAACAGCTGCCAGGGCGCGACCGTGGTGCCGACAATGCCGATCACGAGCAACATCACATCGCTCAGTTTCGAATTGGCAGGCCAGCTCGGAATGAAGAAATCGTGCGCCATCTGCGCAACCGGCGGATGAATCGACACCAGTACCGGCACCAGGAGCAGGCTCAGCAGACAGAGTGCGACCGCGAAGCGCTCAAAGCGCCTGAAGTTGCCCGTGCTGACCGCGGCCATCGTCACTGCCGCGGCGATGCAGACCCCGGTCACTTTCGAAATGCCGAAGAAATCCAGCACGAACGTGATGCCGATGAACTCGGTCACGATGGTGAGCGCGTTCAGGATGAACAGGTCGACGACGCTGAATGCGCCCCAGAACTTGCCGAAGCGCTCGAAGATCAGTCGGGCATGGCCGACGCCGGTCACGGCGCCGAGACGCAGCACCATCTCCTGATTGACGAAGAGAACGGGCACGAGCAGCAGCATGGTCCACAGCAAGGTGGTGCCGTAATTCTGTCCTGCTTGCGTGTAGGTGCCGAAGGCGCCGGCGTCGTTGTCACCGACCATTACGATGAGACCAGGGCCGAGGATAGCGAGCAGCGTCCGGATGCGGGCCCACCAGTTGTTGCGCGGGGCGGTGTCGTGGTGCGCGATGGTGCCGAGCGCGCCTTTGATGTCGCCGAGATGGGCTTCGTCGAGAACAGCGCTGCGTGGTGGTGAGACGTTAATTGGAGTGGACATTTTTAACCGCCTTGGCAGTGTGGTTTGAATGCAGTGGCGCGCCTTCGGAATCCGCAGTACGCGTGTCGTCGAATGGGCTTGAGCGACGGCGACGCATGCGGATCGCGAAGACGTGCGGGTACTGTCAGTGGCTATTAGGGAGCCGAGTTGAGAAGAGCGCCTTGACACGGTGCCAGGACATGGCGAGCCAGTGCGGTTTGATGCTGTGAAGCGCGAGTGCAGCGTCGCTGTGGATATGCGTTTGCTGCAGGGTCGGTACGAGGACGGCGATGTACATGGTATTTCTCCGGTGCGTATGGCTTGACGCGAGTTGCGGAAAGCCAGCAGACACGGAGCGCGGCCGGCACTATGCGCGCGGCGGCGAACGTCTACCTGCTTTCCTCAGGAAAAAGAAAAATTGCACGGCAATAGAGCGGCATAAGGGATAACTGTCACTGTCGGGCATGGCGGCTCCTTATCGGTTTTGTTTATCGACGTTGCTGATCTGCATTCGTTAGGCACGTGCTTGTCCACGCGCTCGGCCGCGCCGGATTCGAACGGATCGAACCGGCGTGAGCGAACGCTGCCGCGAATGGATGCTTGCGACGCGATGCCATACGGTTGCGGGACGTGCGTAAGCACGGCGCGGCCGAATGGCGCTAGTTAAGGTGCACGGGGAGAGTTACTTGTTACGGCGCGCACCGTCTGCCTGCTGGCAAGACGGCGGCTGAGAAAAGAGAGCGCGGGCGTCCGGCCGGTCAGGCAGTGAAACTGTTCGAAGATCGACTACTGCTGGTGTCCAAGGCAATGGCCCCGTTTGTGATGACGGGCGAATTTTAGGCACTCCTGCAAGCAGAAGTCAACATGCTTCGTTAAGCGAAGCAAATATTCTTTTCTTATGCGTGCGACAACGCACTTCGCTATCTCTGGCGGGGCTGAGCCTTTCAGAAGTGACAGGAAAGACAGGGGAATGAAGGGCGCGGACGCAGCCTTAAATAACGTAACGACGACCGGTAGCGGCAGGGCAACGCCAAGGGCAGGCAACAGGCTCGCCTGGAAATTCGGAGTGCGATCTCTTTTATGTGATTTTCGCTTGCGATTTTATATATGTGTCCCGGTCGGCAGGCGGAATTCCGGATCCGGGCAATTGGTCCAACGCGTCGGTAACGAAGCCATCTTCGGGTTGCGGACCCCCTATCGTTTTCCGAGTGGATAGGATGGCTGTTTCGATGCGGTTCTGAACGCATTAGTGCGTTGAAACGAGGATTCACCGGTGCGGGAGTTCCAGTTCCAGGACGTTAATACGCAACTAACGGTCAGGTCCGGCCGCCCCCTCCAAGTAACGCGACGCCCGCCTCGGTGGAAACTGAAAACGGCCGCCGCTCGCGTCCTACGCAGCAGCTATGCAGCGAAGAGACCGGCTATGCCACTCAACGATTGCCGTCAAGCAGATCGCCAAGCAATTCGTCGAAGGCGGCCTGGGCATCTTCGAGCTCCTGCAATGCAGCGTCGAATGTTTGCAGCGCGAACTGCGAAGGCTGGCCACTGCCGGCCGGCGGGAATTGCGATTGCAGCGACGCGAAGGCTGCCTTTACCCGCGTGGTTGCAGTCAAGACGCGCTCCATCGCGGCTGATTCTTCGGCTCTTGCCTGTTCGTGATCCATGAAAACTCCGTGCTCGTCTGGTCGGCTCGCGCCGTATCAAATGCGTGACTATGCCACGTCCGCGTTCAGGACAGCGGCAGGCCGCCGTTAGCCTTGATTTCCCGTAGCGACAACGCCGATTCCACCGACGTCACGCCCGGCAGGCTGCGCATCTCGTCGCGCATGAACGTGCCGTAGTCGTCGAGATCGCGCGCGACCACCTGCAGAATATAGTCGGCGCTGCCCGACACGTTGTGGCACGCGAGAATTCGCGGGATTGCCTGCACCTCGCGCTCGAAACGGGTGGCCACCGCGCGGTCGTGCACGGCAAAACGCACATAGACGAACGCGACGACGCCGAGGCCGAGGGCGGAGCGCGAAAGCATCGCGCGGTACTGATCGATATAGCCATCGTTTTCGAGGCGCTTGAGGCGGCGGGCGCAAGGCGTCTCGCTCAGGCCAACCATGTCGGCCAGCCGTGCGTTCGACATGCGGCCGTCGTTCTGCAGCGCGGCGAGGATCGCGCGGTCTGTTTTATCGAGGTCGGTTGTCATGGTTTTGAGGTGTTGACAGTGCGTTGGCGGAAAACATGACTCGGGAGTGGAATATTAGCGTATTCCTTCAAAGACGAAGCCACTGCCCCTGTATTTCGCCAGCAAACCCTCCACGGACGACGGCAAGATAGAGCCCTTAAAACAAGAGGCTTCTATGATTTCCGCACACCTTCTGGTCGTTTATATCGCTGCGTTGTTTGTGGTTTATGCGGTGCCTGGACCCGACATGGCGCTGGTTCTGCAGACCAGTATCGGACGCGGCGTGCGCAGTGGTTTCGCCGCGGCTGGCGGCCTTGGGGTGGCGCGGGCCACACACGTCACATTGTCGGCATGCGGGGTGGCGGCGCTGCTGCGCAGTGCGCCCTGGTTGTACGACGTGGTGCGTTACGGCGGCGCGGTTTATCTCGCGTGGGTTGGCATCCAGATTTTCCGCTCACCTGTATTCGCATTGCCCGAAGGCGGTGTGATGGGCGCCGAGTCGCGGCCGTTGCGGACCGCTTTCGTCAAGGGCTTGCTGACCAATCTGTTGAACCCGAAAGCACTGCTGTTCTGCTCGGTGCTATTGCCGCAGTTCGTGCGTCCTGCGGCCGGACCGGTTGCGCTGCAGATGGTCGAACTGGGTTTGGTGCTGCTTGCCATCGGCGCATGTTTCGACGTCGTGTACGCGATTGGCGCGGCGCGCATTGCCGGGTGGATGAGGGCTCATCCTCTCGCGCAGACACTGCAGCGTTGGACTTTCTCAGCGGCGCTGATCGGCTTTGCGTTGCGGCTTTCGCTGGACTGACTGACTTCCGAACTTCCGCACTTGCGGATGTCGGCATCAAGCTGATGTGATGCCCATGACAGGTAGCGAATAGAGCAGCGAGGCGCGGCACTCGGCGCATGCATCATGCCCACGCGCGAAGTGAGTGTGTTAAAAAAGCCGATAGGCAGCCGCGCACCGTTCCGCGGCAAAACAACCGCTCGCTTCTATCTGTCGATGAAAACTTTTCTGCTTTATGCCGTGACCGCCATCGCTGAGATCGTTGGGTGCTATTTGCCCTGGCGTTGGCTGAAGGAGGGCGGCTCGATCTGGCTACTGGTGCCCGGCGCGCTCAGTCTTGCCTTGTTCGCCTGGCTGCTGACGTTGCACGGCACCGCCGCAGGCCGCGTGTATGCGGCTTACGGCGGTGTGTACGTGGCGGTGGCGATCGTGTGGCTATGGGGCGTCGACAAAGTGCGCCCCACGCTGTGGGATGCGGCTGGCGTGGTATTCACCCTGGCCGGCATGGCGATCATCGCGTTCCAGCCGCGTGTGTGATGTCGCAATCACATGTCACCCACGCCACAGCGAACACGCCTTCTTACTTGGCGCCGCCCAGATAGTCGAGCTTGCCAAGTTCGACACCGTTGTGACGCAGAATGTCGTATGCCGTCGTCACGTGAAAATAAAAGTTCGGCAACACGAAACCGAGCAGATATGACAGCCCTGTGAACTCGATTGGGCCAACGCGCATTTTCAGTGTGATCGGCCGTTCTTCAGATCCGTCGATCTGTTGCGGATTGAATTCCTTCAGATAATCAATCGTCTTTTGAAGGCGGGCATCGAGTTCTTCGAAGGTCTGTTCGACGTCGTCGTACTTCGGCGCTTCGACGCCGGCCAGACGCGCCGCGCAGCCCTTCGCCGTGTCGCTCACGATATAGACCTGGCGCAATAGCGGCAGCATGTCCGGTGCGAGCCGGGCGTTCGTGAGCACGGACGGGTCGATCTGTTTCTCTGCAGCGTGCGCCTCGGCCTTGCCGAGGATGACTTGCAGGTTAGTCATGCCGCGCACCAGCACGGGCAATGATGCTTGATACATCGAAATTGACATGGGGTTCCTCTGATTCTTCGATCGTGCGCGCGGGTGGCGCGCGAGGCGCTGCGACGGCTGGATTGCCGCTTCAGCATCATAGCGCGGGTGCTGCGCGATGCGCATTGATCGAACGCGACGTTAGCCATTCGGACAACTGCCGCGCATGCCGGAACTGTGTTCGAATGCATGGGTCGGACGGTTTGGCGAAGTCCTTGAAACAGCAATCCGCCGCTGGCCACGCGGCGGAGAGTTCGTGCAGGCGCGTGCCGTGCTTGGGGTCCACCTTACGGCCCGCGCCGTCACGCTAACAGGAGAATCGACACCATGGTCAATAGACAACCGTTGCCAGGCAGCGAGCGCACGGCGGAACAAGGTTCGACAGTCGTTGGGCAATGCGATCCGGCAGAACGGATCGAGGTTTTCGTGCTGCTGCGCCGTCCACACCAGGCGCAGTTCGATGCACTGATGAGCAAGATCGAAGCGGGCGACCCGAGCGTCAAACCTCTATCGCGGGAGGCCTTTGCAAAAGATTACAGCGCCACTCCGGACGACATCGCGAAGGTCAAAGCTTTTGCCACTGCACACGGTCTGACGGTGGCGCGGGAAGATCCGGCAGCGCGCCAGGTGGTGCTGAGCGGCACGATCGCGCAGTTCCAGACCGCCTTCGGCGTCAAGCTGGAACATTACCAGCACCACACTGCGGGCCAGTTCCGCGGCCGCACCGGCACGATCAGTGTGCCGGACGATTTGCACGGCATCGTGCAAGCCGTGCTCGGCCTCGATAACCGGCCTCAGGCGCGGCCGCACTTTCGCATCCGGCCGCCGTTCCAGCCGGCCAAAGCGCATCAGGCGTCCTTTACGCCGCTGCAGCTCGCGTCGCTGTATCAGTTTCCGCAAGGCGACGGCAGCGGCGAATGCGTCGGCATCATCGAGCTCGGCGGTGGGTACAACACGTCCGACCTCAAGAGTTACTTTGCGAGCCTCGGCGTCGCTTCACCCAAGGTGAAATCTGTCGGTGTCGATCAGGGTAGCAATCAGCCGAGCGGCGACCCGAACGGGCCTGACGGCGAAGTCACGCTCGACATCGAAATCGTCGGTGCGATTGTGCCTGGCGCGACGATCGCGGTTTATTTCACACAGAACAGCGATGCAGGTTTCATCGACGCAGTAAGCCGCGCGGTGCATGACACCACCAACAAACCCTCGGTCGTCTCGATCAGTTGGGGCGGCCCGGAGGCGAACTGGACCAGCCAGTCGCAGCAGGCGTTCAACAGCGTGCTGCAAACGGCGGCAGCACTCGGCGTGACGGTCTGCGCGGCGTCGGGCGACAGCGGCTCGAGCGACGGGTCCAGCGGCGATCAGGTCGACTTTCCGGCGTCGAGCCCTTACGTGCTGGCATGCGGCGGCACGAGCCTGGCCGCGTCGGGCACATCGATTTCTCACGAGGTGGTGTGGAACGACGGCGCACAGGGCGGCGCAGGCGGCGGTGGCGTGAGCCGGACCTTTCCGGTGCCGGTGTGGCAAAAGGGTCTGTCGGCCACTTCATCGAGCGGCGCGAAGACGGCGCTCAGCGGGCGCGGCGTGCCGGACGTGGCCGGCGATGCATCGCCCATCACCGGCTATAGCGTATTGATCGACGGCACGCAGACGGTGGTCGGCGGCACCAGTGCGGTTGCGCCGCTGTGGGCGGCGTTGATTGCGCGGATCAACGCGGCGAAGGGGCAACCGGCTGGTTTCATCAACCCGAAGTTGTATAAGGCGCCGAGTGCGCTCAACGACATCACCCAGGGCAACAATGGCAGCTTCGCCGCGTCGCCAGGCTGGGATGCGTGCACGGGACTCGGCAGTCCCAATGGTCAGAAGGTGGCGGCGGCACTATAGTCTGATGAGTCGCGGTTCAGTTCGGAAGACGCCTCGCTGATTGCCAGCTCCGGCGCTGACCGGCTGTCCGCGCTTGGTCCCGGTACGTTGCGTTCAGGCCGCAGGCGGTTCGGTGCTTGTCTTCAGGAGGCGCAGGCAACGCAGGACACACGAGTGACATCAAGAGACATCGAGACACATCCAGAGAGACACACCAAGACACACCAAGACACACCAAGACTTTAACGAATCCATGGAGCGATCATGACGAACACCGAGTCAGCTTCCGTTAGTCCGCAGTCGTCACACAACACGCATGCTTCGTCCGCAACGGCCGCCGCCGGTGCGTCGCACAAAGGCGGAGATCAGCCGTTCTTCGATCCGGTCGCTTATGGCAACGGACCGGACGATTCCGTCACCGATACCACTGAAACAGCCGCGGTCACGCACCATTCGACCACGATCGGCGGCCAGAAGATCAACTACACGGCGACGGCGGGTCACCTCGTCATTGTCGACCCAAGCAGTTCGCAGCCTGAAGCCAAGATGTTCTACGTGGCGTTCACGCAGGACAAACAGAAGGAGGAAACCCGCCCGGTAACGTTCTTCTACAACGGCGGCCCGGGTTCGTCGTCGGTGTTCGTGCTGCTGGGCTCGTTCGCGCCGCGCCGCATCAAGACGTCGATGCCGGGCTTTACGCCGCCCGCGCCGTATTCGATGGAAGACAACCCGGACAGCCTGCTCGACAAGAGCGACCTCGTCTTCATCAATCCGGTCGGCACGGGCTATTCGGCAGCCATTGCGCCGAAGACCAACCGCGCCTTCTGGGGTGTCGACCAGGACGCCGACTCGATCAAGCGGTTCATCAAGCGCTTTCTTACCAAGAACAATCGCTGGAATTCGCCGAAGTACCTGTTCGGCGAGTCTTACGGCACGGCGCGCAGTTGCGTGCTGGCGTACCGGCTGCACGAAGACGGCGTCGATCTGAACGGCATTACGCTGCAATCGTCCATTCTCGACTACACGCAATCGGGCAACCCGGTCGGCGCCTTGCCCACCACCGCGGCGGACGCGTGGTATCACAAGAAGCTCGGCATTGCACCGCGGCCGACCGACCTCGGCACGTTTGCCGAAGAAGTGGCGCAATTCGCGCGCACCGACTATCTGGCGGCGCTGCGCAAGTTTCCGACGACCGATTCCGCAACGGTTGAAAAACTCAGCGAATACACCGGTATCGACAAAACCACCTTGCTCGCCTGGAGCCTCGATATCGCGTCGTACGACAGCCGCGGCAATTCGCTGTTCCTGACCACGCTGCTGAAATCGCAGGGTCTCGCGCTCGGTGAATACGATGGCCGGGTGACGGCGATCAACACCGGCATCGCCGGCAAGATCGACCCGAATTCCGGTGGCAACGATCCGACCATGACGGCGGTGACCGGCGTCTATACGACGATGTGGAACGTGTATCTGAACGAGCAGTTGAAATACACGTCGAATTCGGCGTTCACGGACCTCAACGATCAGGCATTTCAGTATTGGGACTTCAGCCATATCGATCCGACCGGCGCGCAGAAGGGGCTGGACGCGAAGGGCAACATCATTCTGTACACCGCCGGCGATCTTGCCGCCGTGATGGCGCTCAATCCTGACCTGAAGGTGCTGTCGGCGAACGGGTTCTTCGACTACGTCACACCGTTCTACCAGACCGTGCTCGATCTGCAGCAAATGCCGCTTGTCAGTCAGCAGGTCCGGCAGAATCTGTCGGCGCGTTTTTATCCGTCGGGGCATATGGTCTATCTCGACGGCGGTTCGCGTACCGCGCTCAAGGCGGATCTCGCCAAGATGTACGAGACGACAGTGTCCAACACCCAGGCGCTCTTCCGTATCCGCGCCTTGCAGGCCCGGGTGGTGCAAAAGCCGAAGTAGGTTGCGGTCGCGCGGTGCCTGGGCCGCGCCTGAGCGAGGCTCAGGCAGCTGCGTTGCCTTTGTACGGTGTTTCGGCACGGTCCTGCTACCTGTATCCGTGCAGGCCAGGGCCGCGCCGGCGTTCGCCCGCGAGTGCATTGGGACGCACCTTCACTAACCTGCGTATGTAAGCCTTTTTAGCGTAGGCATATTGAATGTGTTTTAATTAGTCTGCGAATTGAACTATTGCGCGCCGCTGCCGGCGCGCCGACGAATGAACGCAGGCATTGCAGACAGGCGCCGCATCATCTATTACAGCGACGCAACCAGCAGGACACATCAGGAGGCTCCGTCGACGCTCGCGCGCCGGTGCAGTGCCGCGCGTCCCGGCCGCAAGATGCGTCTTGCGTTCCTGCTCGGCTTCACCGCGCTACTTGCTTTGCGAATCGGTGAAGTCCGGGCTCAAGATTCATCGATGCTAGACGAGCGCGTCACGCAGGAGTCCGTCGGCGAAACGATTTGCCGACCCGGCTATGCGGACACGGTTGCACCGCCGTTCGACGAGTTGATGGCCCACAAGGACCGCATGCTTGCCGCGCGCGGCATCGGTGCCGAGAACGGTTCCGCTTTCGCGCTGGACAGGCGCGTGCCCATCGTGCTCGGCGGCTCGCCGAACGCACCCGCCAATCTCGATCTTCTGCCGTGGGCAGGCCACCAGGGCGAGCGTCGCAAGGCGCGCGCCGCGGTCATGCTCAAACGCTGCGTTTGCGAAGGGAAGCTGAGTCTCGCGGAGGCGCAAGCCGCGATTGTCGGTAACTGGTCGGTGGTCTATTCGGGCTTCAGCCAGACGTCTTGCGACGTGAGCCGTCTCGATGTCGCAACCGGCGACAGCAACGGACGAGGCGATGGTCACGACAGCGCGCCATGAGGCTGCCTGTCTTTGCCTGCGTTGTCCTCGCGGTTCATTCGCGTTCATTCAGCGCCGCTCGCAGCGCGCTGCCCCAACATATTCCCGGAGAATCACCATGACTCATTCACGCCTTGCCACAGTGGCACTCACGTTCGGCTGTCTGTTCGGCAGCGCTGCGGCGCTTGCCGCCGAGCCCGTGCACTGCGGCAGTGCCGACTCGCTGCAGATTCGCGGCGACGTGCCCGCAGCAATCAGTTTCGACGTGTACCGGCAACTGCGGCCGCTGAGCGCGCAGCGCGTCGCGCTGTTTCAGGCGGCCGGCGAGGTGAAACGCCTGCCGGACGGTTTGACGGTATGTGAAGTTGCCGACGACGGCGTCGACGATCCATCCGCGGTACTGGTTCACGTGCCGCAAGGCAAGAATGCATGGTGGGTGAGCGCGGCAAACGTGCAAGCGGCGGACTGATCCCGACGATCAGCCCGCCCTTTGCCCACGTCCCCCGTAGGATGCCGGTGGCGATAAATGTCGCTGTCCGGTGCGGCCCGGTTTTTGCGCAGCGTCCGCGTCTGGCGCGTGTGCCGGGCCTGCACCACTGAATGAACATGTGTTTTGCTATTTTTACGGCCGCTTATTCAGGTACAGTGCATTAACGGAAGTTTTTGTAGGTCCGTTTTTACGACATTGTGTCGCATCGCTTTTGTTGTCGATTGTGGCTATCCTGAAAACAGGACGAAATTCGAAGGGGAGATTTAAATGATTGCCTTCTATCTGACATTTGCTGCTGTGGGTGCGGCCGGCGCCGCCTTGATCCGCGAACTCGCGGCGGCTCAGGAGAAACAGCGTGCAGCGCTGCGCCCGGTGCGGGTGCAGGCCGCGGATCGCAGCGCGCGCCGAGGGTAGGCGGCATGAACCTGATCGTGCGCAATATCGCGGAATCGTGCAGCGAGCAGGAAGTGCGGGAGTTCCTCAAGCGTGAGCTTGGGCATTACGCGAAAAACGTCGAGGTGGTCGATGCCGGGAAGCCCAGCGCCTACGCCACGGTCGAGTTAAACGCGGAAGTGCCATATGTGGGCGAGGTGATCGCGCGGCAGATTCACGGCAAGCAGTTAGGTGGCTTGACGCTCGAAGCCAGCGCCGATCTGTTCAGTGACGACACACCGCCTGCTCACTGAGTCAGTCGCAACCGCATTTGCCGATTGCTTCGAAAGCGCCGAGTGGGGAGAACGCCCTGCGTCAGGCGCAAATTCCTGACGCCCATCCTCCCCGCGCATTCTGCTCGTTACTTCCCTTTTTTCATTCCCCGCCTGTCTTTATCGGCCAATCGAACGGCGTGTAGGGCAGCGCCCGCTTGTGTCGCGTGATGTCGTAGAAGCGCAGGACAGTTTCGCGCGCCGCATCGCTCACCGGTTTGCCTTCCAGAAAGTCGTCGATATCGTCGTAAGGGATGCCGTACGCGTCTTCGTCAGGTCGTTGTGGACGCAACATTTCCAGGTCGGCAGTCGGCACCTTGTGCGCCAGCGATTCGGGTGCGCCCAAGGCTTTGGACAGTGCCCGCACACGACGTTTGTTCAGACCGGTGAGCGGCAGCACATCGGCGCCGCCGTCACCGAACTTCGTGAAAAATCCCATCACCGATTCGGCCGCATGATCCGTGCCGATCACCACGCCCGCCCGTGCGCTGGCTACCGCGTATTGCGCGATCATTCGCTGGCGCGCCTTGATATTGCCGTGGACGAAGTCCTGCTGTGAGTCGTCGTTAAATCGCATGCCGCTGTTATCCAGTGCGGCGAGCATTGCATCGGCGGCGGTTTTGATATCGATGGTGAGATTTTCGTCCGCGCGAATGAAGCTCAAGGCCTGCTGCGCATCGGCTTCATCCTTTTGCACGCCGTAAGGCAAACGGATCGCGACGAAGCGCGCGTCGTAATGTTCGGCGCGCAGTCGCTCGACCGCGAGTTGTGCAAGCCGACCAGCGGTAGTCGAATCGACGCCGCCGCTGATGCCAAGCACGTAGGTTTTCAGGCCATTGCTGCGCAGATAGTTCGCCAGAAAGGCGACCCGGCGCTCGATTTCCTGTGCGGCGTCGAACTCGGCGGCGATGTGCATTTCCGCTGCAATGCTTGCCTGGCGTGCGACTGGGTCCTGTTGCGTCATGTTCCTCTTTCCTCCATGTGCGGTAACGCGAGCGTCGACCATGAATGCTCGCGCTGATTGCATGAGCGACCGGTCCACAAACGAGTCGATTCTGAGAGTATGTCGTGATGAATCGGTTTCGCGGTTTTATCGTGGATATTGGCTTTCAATTCACTTTGCGCTGTTTTTAAAACCGCGGCGCAGAGCGTTGGATATTGATTGTCAATACGGCGATATGGGTGAATTGGCCGAGTCTTCATCGACAGATGCCAACGCGCTTAGTAACATCCTCGTTCCGAGCGCCGCATGAGCCGGCGAGCAGTCAATAATAATCAGGTTTGCTCAAACACGCGATGAACTACCCCAATTGGCCTGGTCAGCCTGCACCGGACCGCAGTACTTCTGCATCGGTAGATCGTCGAAGCGAAGTGGTGTGTATGTCGGATTTACGCTTCGTGCCGCGTTTCGTGCGCGCCGTTGGTTCGGTGCGCTACCTGGCGCGCGTGTTCACGGCTGTCATTTGCGCGGTGTCATGTGGCGTCGCTATTGCGGCGACGGGTACGGCTCCGGCTTCAGTCGCCACGTCCGCACGGCCATCGGCATCCGCAGTGGCGAACCACCCGGCGCGCGCGGTCGACGCATCGGGCGTTGCCGTGCCCGATGCGGCCGGCGTGGTCGACCCACGTCGCGCGTTCCTGCTGCGCGACGTGTTCGCGCAAGACGTCACGCGCCGGCTGAAAGTGCCGGCCGCGGAGCAGCGCGCCTATGCCGACCGTCTGCAAACGGCGCTCGGCGAGCATATGCTCGGCAACCTGTCAGGCGAGTATGTCGTGCTGGTCGATCGCAACGCCAACGTGCAGGCGCTGTTCATCTATTTCCGGGCAGCGCCGTCCGACGGTTGGCAGATGATCGGCGCTTCGCCGGTCTCGACGGGCCGGCCTGGCGAGTACGACCACTTCATCACGCCACTCGGCGTGTTTGAACATACACCGTCCAACATGGACTTTCGCTCCGAAGGCACGCTGAACGAGAACCACATCCGCGGCTACGGCAAGCGCGACATGCGGATCTTCGACCTAGGCTGGGCGCAGGGCGAGCGGGGATGGGGCAAGGGCGGCATGTCGCAGATGCGTTTCCAGATGCACGCCACCGATCCGGACCGGCTCGAGCCGCTGCTCGGTATTCGCCATTCGAAGGGTTGCGTGCGGATTCCTGCGTCGCTCAACGCGTTTATCGACCACTACGGCATTCTCGACGCTGAATATGTCGCGCTCGTCGAGTCGGGCAAATCGCTGTGGGTATTGAAAAGCGATCGCCAGGTGACGCCGTGGGCGGGGCGCTACATCGTCGTGGTGGATTCGGCGCGCAAGAGCCGCCCGGCCTGGGCGCCGGCCCCGGGCAGCAAGGTGCGTGCGAAAGTGCCGGCCGGCGCCGATACAGCGGATTAAGCAGTGGGTTGAGTAGCGGGCGAGGGTGCTGAGCTGATATCGAACTGATCACGGCCCGCGACCATGCCGCCCGGAACGCGCGACGAACGCGCATTGATCGACGCAGGCCGCTCTGCGTCGATCGAAAAAGCCTCACGACCGCGCCAGCACCACGCCCACCAACGCCACCGCAAATCCAGCGATCTGCACCGGCAACAGCGTTTCGCCAAAGCCGACATACCCTTCGAGCGCGGCGAGCGGCGGCGCGAGAAACATTAGCGCGGTGGCGCGCGCCGCATCGCCGCGCCTGACCATCCACACCAGTAAGGTGACGCTGATTCCGGAGAGCATCACGATGCCCCACGCCAGCGACCCCCACAAAGTGGCCGATGCAATCCAGCGATGCTCGCCGAGCGCCAGCGCAAGTATCGCCGCAACGACCGCCGCGCCGAAGTTCTGCACCGCACTTGCGCTGCGGATATCAGCCTTTGCGAGCGAAGTCTTCTGAAACAGCGTGCCTGCAGTGATCGCGCCGATCGCGAGGATCGAAATAAGCACGACCAGCCACGGCGGCGCGTCGCCATGCGAGGCGGACGGCGCGGCCGCGGCGAGCTTCGGTTCGAGAACCAGCACGACGCCCGCGAGGCCGAGCGCCATCCCGGTCCAGCCACGCCGGGAAAGCCGTTCTCCGAATAGCGGGGCCGCGACAGCGGCAGTCGCGAGCGGCTGCAATGCGCCGAGCAAGGCCATCACACCGGCGCTCAACCCCTGTGCGACGGCCCAATAGCCCGCGCCGAGATAGACGCCTTGCAGCAGTGCGCCCGCTATCAGATGCTTGCCGAGATCGCGGCCGGTTGGCCAGGCGACGCGTGCAGCGAGCGCGGCAAGCGTGAATATCAGCGCGGTGCCGCCGAAGCGCGCGAGCAGGAACAGATTGGGATCGGCATACGGTGTGATCGCCCGGGCGACCACGAAGCCGGTCGACCACAACACGACGAATACAGCGGCGATAGAGGAGGCGAGCATCGGCAAAAGGTCGCTTCAAAAGCCGCCATCTTGCCTGGATACAAGACGCGCGTCTTGTTCGAAGCTGCAATCATCACCACATCAGCAATACCGTCCCCGCGCCGAGTACTCCGCCGCACACCGCGCACGCCCACAGCAGCACACGCGTGCGCCGATATTCACGGCTGATGTCCACCATCAGCTGCGCATTCTGCTGCGGCGTGCGGGCGCGATCGTGCTCATGCTGCAGATAGCGCACGGCCAGTTGCGGCACGCGCGGCAGCATATGCGCCAGATGGGGCAACTCGCGCGAGATGCGCTTGATCCAGCCGCGGTGATCCATGTCGCGCCGCGCTATACCCGCCAGCACGCCGCGTGTGACATTCCACGTATCGACACCCGGATGCAGCGCACGCGCGAGCATTTCCGCCTGCTGGAACGAACGCTGCGCGGTGGCGAGCCGCCCGGACACGGCGCCGTCGAACGGATGCACCGCATGCAGCAGATGATGAAATAGCGAACCCGCCGAGCGGTCCTCCGGCGCGGCTGCAAAGTGCGCTTCGGCGCGCGTGCGCAACTCGGCTTCGAGCATTTCCTTGCGCGTGTCCTCGGACACATGACCGGCGTCGCGATGCAGCTCGGCGAGCCGGCCGTAGTCCTGGTCGAAGAGGGCAGTCGCGCCGTGCACGAAGAATTCGCGCTCGCCGGTCGACAGACTCGACATGATCGAAAACTCCGCCAGCACGAGGCGTCCCAGCGTGTCCGGTTCGATGCTCACGCGCACCTTGCGCGCATCGAGCGTCGCGTGAAAGAAGCCGTGCTCGAATGCCTGTTCAGTTACCACCTCGACGATATGCGCGGCCAGCGGCGCCAGCTTGACGTGATGCAAATGCAGGCCGGGCAGGTCGCTTGCGGCCAAGGTGCTGACGCGTTGCATCGTCAGCGTCTGGTTGGTGCACAGGTCCCAGATCACGGCCGGCACGACGATGCGCCGGTCGCCGTCGAAATGATGGCCGGTCTGGCTCAGATTGGCGGCTTCGGCGCGCAGATCGAAACGGCGCTGGATGTCGTCGGTGAAGGTCTGCGCCAACATCCGCAGTTGCAGGCGGCGGGCCGAGCCGGAAAATTTCTCCAGCCAGCGCGCGACCCAGCGCAGAAGCGCGAGCTCGTCGCCGATCTGTTGCAACTGATCGGCGTGCACCAGCTTGATGGCCACTTCGCTATGGCCGTTGACCGGCACGATGAGCCGCGCGAAGTGCGTCTGTTCGGCAAAGCCGCCGCGCACCGGCACCAGATCGACGGCGCTGAAGATCGTGGCGAGCGGCCGGCCGAATGCGCGTGCCAAAGCCAATTCGGATTCCTGCGGCGGCAACGCGGCTTCGAGATGATCGATTGCGTCGATGGCATCGTGCAGGGTGCCGCTCGCGAGTTCGGGCCGTTCGGCCAGGGTCTGCGCGAAGCGGCTCGCGAGCGGCCCGAGCGCGGGCAGCACGCCGTGCAGGCTCGCGCCGCTGCGCCCGGCCGCGTGCACGCGGCCGATCAGCTCGATCATCCAGTGCAGTTTGTGGTCGGATGGGGCGGCAAGCCAGATCAGGCGTGCGCCATAACGCAACGCGTGGAACAGCAGCAGTAAGCGGCGAAACAGTGGCGGCATCGGCAGTTCGGTTGACGGGCTACGCGGTTTCGACAGGCGTCGGCGCGCGGCCAGGGCGTTCAGATTAGCAGGTAAGCGCCATAAGAGGAGCGTCCCCGTGCCACGCGTAATACAATACCGCGGCCTTCTCCAATCGTGGCGAAACCCAAGCGTGCCGGTTCCCGGCCTCCAACAGATGCTCGCAGAACAACGTCACCAATACATCCTGGCGCAAGTCGCTAAAACCGGCGCGCTCTCGGTCGCTGAACTGGTGCGCGAACTGAATGTGTCGCGCGAGACCATCCGCCGCGATCTGAATGCGCTGGCCGGGCGCGGTCTGCTCGTCACGACCCACGGCGGCGCGCTCTCCAGCGACCGGCGCGAGCCCGACCTCGATACGCGCGAAGCCGCCAACGCCGGCGCCAAGCGGGCCATCGGCGAACGCGCGGCCGAGTTCGTGCCGGACGGCGCCTCGCTGATCATCGATTCGGGCAGCACCACGCAAGCGGTGGCCCGGGCGCTGCTCGACCGGCACCGCCTGTCGGTCTATACGAACGACTGGCGTATCGCGCTGCTGCTCGGCCGCCGCAACGATAACCGCGTGACGCTGCTCGGCGGCGAACTGTCGGATATCGAAGACGCCACTTTCGGCCTCGACACGGTCCATCAGCTGACGCAGTACCACGCGGACTTCGCCTTCATCGGCGCGGGCGGCATTTCGCCGGATGGCTACCTGACCGACTACAGCCGCATGGCCGCCGAAGTGCGCAGCCGTATGATCGCCGCCGCCGACATGGTGGTGGTGGTCGCCGACCACTCGAAGTTCGGACGCGTGACGCCGGTGCGCATCAACGGGATCGAATCGGCGCGCTATCTGGTCACCGAACTGGCACCGGAGAAGGCGCTCGGCAAGGCGATCACGGCGCATGGGCCGGAAATCCTGATTGCCTGAGCGGCTGCGCCCGCGGAGTCATCCGAGTGGCTGGCGGCGTGGGCGCATGAGCGAGCGCCCCGCATACCTGCGCGCCACGACTGCTCTGCGGCATCCACATCACTTCACGCGAATCCCAAGCCATTTCAGCGTACGGTCGATCGCGGCCACTGCGCTACGTAGTTCGTCCGCATCGATCGCGCCGATGCAACCCACGCGGAACGTGTCCACTTGCGTCAGCTTGCCGGGATACAGCACGTAACCCGCCTCGCGCACCGCGGCATAAAAGTTTGCAAAATTCCACGCGGGGTCGCGCGGCGCGTAGAACGTGACGATCACCGGCGCCTGTACTTCGGGTTTCAGAAACGGTTCGAAGCCGAGCGCTTTCATGCCGCTTACCAACGCCGCGCAGTTCTGCGTATAGCGTGCGCCGCGCGCCGCTTGTCCCCCTTGCGCGAAGAACTGATCGAGCGCCTGACGCAAAGCCGCGACCACATGAGTCGGTGGCGTGAAGCGCCACTGCGTCGTCTTCTGCATATAGACGTATTGATCGTACAGATCCAGCGCGAGCGACGGCGAACGTCCTTCGCAGTGTTCCAGCACGCTGCGCCGCACAATCACGAATCCCATGCCCGGCACGCCTTCCAGGCATTTGCCGCTCGCCGAGATCAGCGCGTCGATGCCGCCGCGCCGTAAGTCGATCGGCAGCGCGCCGAATGAGCTCATTGCGTCGACGATCAGGCTTTTGCCGTGCCGCTGACACACCGCGGCGATATCGTCGAGCGGATTGAGCAGGCCGGCGCTCGTTTCCAGATGGACTTGCGCGACGTGAGTGATACGCGATTCGCGATTCAGGGCGTCTTCGATGGCGGCCGCGCTGACCGGTTCGTCCTCGCGCAGCGTCAGTTCCACATAAGCGATCCCCATACGCTGCAATATTCGGATCAGACGGGCACAATACGCGCCGTTGTTCGGAACCAGCACGCAGCCTTGACGCGGCACCAGCGTGCCGAGCGCCGCTTCGACCGCGAACGTACCGCTGCCTTGCAGCGGTACGCAAACATAGTCATTTTCGCCATGTACGATTTTGACGAGGTCGGCGCACACGCTATGGGTCATACGGTTGAACGCGGCGTCCCACGAGCCCCAGTCGCGCAGCATCGCCTCGCGGGTTTGCGGCGAAGTGCTCAACGGGCCCGGGGTCAGCAGGATTGGATCGTTTCCAGGAATCACAGCGCCTCCGTCATCAGATGAATGTCCGTCGCCCGGGCAGGGTGACGAAAAGATTGATTTGGATATTATTGGCGAATTGTGTCAATTGTTGGAATTCGCCAGAATCGTCATGGCGTTGTCATGGAAACCTGTGATCCTTGCCGTGCCCGTTCAGGCATGGCCGGCAGCGCGAATGTGGTAGGTGAGCTGTAAGTCAGGCTGGAGAAGAAGCAGCAAAGTTGTCGGCAATCTGCAATTCGGGCGAAACTGCACGGCAACTGGCTGCGGGCAACACGCAAGCGGCGCGGCGCTACCGCCGTTCAATCACAACAGGTATCGGGATATCCCGACCGTCTGGTTTTTTGCCTTTCGGAGAGAGCGACATGACAAAGACGAATTCCCTTCACGCCACGGCTGGCCTCGCACGCAAACTGTTGCCGGCGCTGATCGCCGCGGCAGCATTCGGCGGCGCGGCGATGCAGGCCCACGCGGCTGACGCAGTGGTGCTGTACACCGCCGACGGCCTCGAAAACCTCTATAAGGATGTGCTGCCGGCCTTCGAAAAGAAGGAAGGTGTGAAGGTCAACATCGTCACGGCCGGCAGCGGCGAAGTGGTGAACCGCGCCACCATCGAGAAGGATCAGCCGAAGGCCGACGTGATCGTCACGTTGCCGCCGTTCATCCAGCAAGCCGACCAGGCCGGCCTGCTGCAGGCTTATCAGAGCGCCAACTACAAGAACGTGCCGGCGATCGCCAAGGCGCCGAACGGTTCGTGGGCGACTTTCGTGAACAACTACTTCTCGTTCGCGATCAACCCGGACGTCACGAAGAACCAGCCGAAGACCTTCGCCGACCTGCTGCACCCGGACTACACCGGCAAGGTCGCCTACTCGAACCCGGCTACGGCTGGCGACGGTATGGCCGTGATCATCCTGACCACGTCGTTGATGGGCGAAGACAAGGCGTTCGACTATCTGAAGAAGCTCGAAGAGAGCGCCAAGTTCCACACCAAGGGCACGGGCTACCTCGACGTACTGCTCTCGCGTAACGAAATCGCCTTCGCGAACGGCGACCTGCAGATGGATCTGGACGATGCAGCGAACGGCGGCCTGTCGCTCAAGCCGATCTTCCTCGCAGCCAAAGCCGGCGATAAGCCGACCACGTTCCAGCTGCCGTACGCGATCGGCCTGATCAAGAACGGTCCGAACCAGGCTGAAGGCAAGAAGCTGATCGACTACTTGATGTCGACCGATGTGCAATCCAAGGTGCCGGACATCTTCGGTATCCCGGGCCGCACGGACGTGCCGCTCGCCGGCAAGAACGGCGAAGCAGTCAAGAAGGCGATCGCCGGCGTGACGTTGATTCCGGTGGACTGGACGCAAGTGATGGCGAAGAAGGCTGACTGGACGGCACGTTGGAAGAGCGATGTGATCGGCTCGTCGGGCAAGCAGCTCGAAGTCGTCAAGCCGAAGTAAGCCGCAGTTCGCAATTGAGTCAGGCGGCGCTTCCTGCATTCGTGCGGGGCGCCGTATCAGCATTAATCCAGTTGGAGGATGAACCCGGTGAATACGGCCAGTCTTGCTCACCCAGGCGCGCTCGGCGCCTCACCGGACGCGCTCGACGGCGCGCGTTCGAACACGCCGGGCGGCGTGCAGATCGACCATCTGACGGTGCGCTTCGGCACGCGCACTGTGCTCGACGATCTGTCGTTGACCATTCAGCGCGGCGAGTTGCTCACCGTGCTCGGTCGCAGCGGTTGCGGCAAGACCACGCTGTTGCGCTTCATCGCCGGGTTCATCGAAGCGGACGGACTGTCGGGCACCTTGACCGTCGCCGGTCACGATCTGACGCACGTGCCGCCGCATAAGCGCAATCTCGGCTTGCTGTTCCAGAGCTATGCGCTGTTCCCGCATTTATCGGTATTCGACAACGTGGCTTTCGGCTTGCGTGCGCGCCGCACGCAGTCGAAGGATGTCGCGCGACGTGTCGCTGATGCCTTAAAACTCGTGCAACTGGGCGACGCCGGGCATCACATGCCGGCGCAATTATCGGGCGGCATGCAGCAGCGCGTGGCGCTCGCGCGTGCGCTTGTGATCGAGCCCGATGTGTTGTTGCTCGACGAACCGCTTTCCGCACTCGACGCCAATCTGCGCGCCTCGGTGCGTTCGGAACTGAAGGCGTTGCACGAGCGCCTGCCGAATCTGACGATCGTCTGCGTGACACACGATCAGGACGACGCGCTGGTGCTGTCCGACCGCACGCTGCTGATGCGCGAAGGCCGCATCGCCCAACTCGGCACGCCGCAACAGCTGTACGACACGCCGAGCGACGGTTTCGTCGCGCGCTATCTGGGCGCGGCCAATCTGTTGCCGCCGCAGGTGGCATTCGGCATGGACGACGTGCGCTACAACGAGCGCGAGCGGGTCGCGTGTCTGCGTCCGGAAGCGCTGCGTATCGTGCCGCTTGGCGAAGGTCAGTTGCATGGCGCGATTACGTCGGTCGAATGGTACGGCGCGGTGTTGTCGGTGTCGGTCGCTCTGGACGCGACGCCTAACGAGCCTGTGCTGGTCACCATGCAGCGTGGCCACGGCATGATGCCGGAGAAGGGCGCGCGTGTTTCCCTGCGTTATGAGGCTGACGATGTCGTCCTTATCAACCCCTGATACCCCCAATTCGATCAGCGACGCCGCTGCCGATGCCCGCCGCAGCGCGAGCGCGGCCTCGCACACGGCGGCGGTGAAGCGACGCGAACGCGCGGCGCAATGGCACCTGCTGTTCCTCGCGGTGGTCGTGCTGGGTCCGCTGGTGATCTATCCGCTCGTGCGTCTGGTGCTGCTGAGTTTCACCGGTCCGCACGGTTTGAGTCTGCAGGCCTACTCGGCGTTTTTCGGCAATCCGGAAACGCGCGGCGTAGTCGGCACCACGCTGTGGATTCTGTGTGTGAGCGCCGGGCTCGCATCCTTGCTCGGTATCGGTCTCGCGTCGCTATTGTTCTTCAAGCCGTTTCCCGGCGCGCGTATGGTCACGCGTTTTCTTGAACTGTTCGTCGCGTTCCCGTCGTTTCTGGTCGCGTTCACGCTGATCTTTCTGTACGGCTCGCAAGGCTCGGTCAGCATCGCCTTGCAGCAGCTGTTTCATCTCGAGGCGCCGCCGCTCAATTTCCTGTTCGGCGTGGGCGGCGTGATTCTCGCGGAAGTGGTCTTCTACGCGCCGTTCGTCGTGCGTCCTACGCTGGCGTCGTTTGCCACGCTCGACATGCGTCTGATCGAAGCGGCCCGCAGTCTCGGCGCGAGTGGCTGGATGGTCGCGTTCAAGGTGATCCTGCCGCTCGCGTGGCCGGGCATCGCCGCGGGCACGATCCTGTGTTTTCTGCTGACCTTGAACGAGTTCGGCATTCTGCTCGTGCTCGGCAGCGCGCATCTGATCACGCTGCCGGTCGCGATCTACAGCTCGGCGACCGTCGACCTGGATCTGCCGACCGCCGCCGCCGGCGCGGTCGTGATGCTGATCATGTCGTTGTCGCTGTACGCGTTGTACCGCCAGGTCAACCGTCGCAAGGTGAAAGGAGCGGGCCATGGCCGTTGAACTCGACCCAACCGTTTTGCCAGTCATACACAAGAAGGCACGGCCGGTGCGCCGCAGTCTGCCGGTGCGCATACTCGGCAGTCTGTTTCTCGGCTTTGCCGCGTTGCTGTGCTTCTGGCTGTTCGTCTTGCCGGTGCTGGTGGTCGCGCTGTCGAGCGTCGCCGGGCACTGGTCGGGCACGATCCTGCCGGACAGCCTCAGCACACGCTGGTTCGAGCGGCTCGGTTCCAGCGACTTCGACGCGCTGACTACAAGCCTCAGCATCGGCATGGGCGTCGCCGTGCTCGGCACGATTCTCGGGCTGTGGCTGGCACTGGCGCTCGAAGGCCGTGACCGGCGTGGTCTTGGCGCGTTCGTCGACACCATCGCGATGATGCCCAACGGCGTGCCGAGCGTGGTGCTCGGGTTGGCCGTGCTGATCGCGTACCACAAGCGTCCACTCGATCTGTCGAGCTCGGCGGCCATCGTCGTGTTCGTGCAGCTCGCGCTGGTGCTGCCGTTCTGCTACCGCTGCGCGGCCGCCGCGTTGCGTCCGGAATTGACCATTCTGCGGGAAGCTGCGGCGAGCCTGGGTGCGCCGCCGTCGATGGTGCTGCGCCGCGTCGTGCTGCCGCAACTGGTGCCGGCGATCCGCGCAAGTCTCGCACTCGGTTTCGCGCTCTCGCTCGGCGAACTCGGCGCCACGCTCACCGTGTACCCGCCGGGCTTTGCGACGGTGCCGATCGTGGTGGTCGGGCAGGTGGAGCGTGGTTATTACCTGCCGGCCTCCGCGTTGTCGCTGATTCTGCTGATGGTCTCGCTTGCTGCGTTGCTGCTGATTGCGGCGCGTGTCCCGCGCCGTCGGGTGGACTGACGGGCACCTTCTGATTGTTGTGTTTGCGTGCGCATGCCAGGCGGCGGACACGCAAACGCGCAAACACATATCGATGTGGCGAAATTTGTCAAAATGACCGAATATATGCAAACTGCTTCTGTCGATCCGATTGAGGTTGTGCGCAGGCATTCGCTGACGACGCTGGTCCGCGACGAAATCGAACGGTACATCATCGAAGGGGCGCTCGCACCCGGCGACAAACTCAACGAAGCCGATTGGGCCGCGCGTCTGCAAGTGTCGCGCGGGCCGGTGCGCGAGGCGTTTCGCGCGCTGGAGCAAGCGGGTCTCGTGCGCACTGAGAAAAACCGCGGTGTGTTTGTGCGGACAGTGTCGCTCGCGGAAGCGGACGAGATTTATGCGGTGCGCGCGGTGCTTGAAGAAGCGGCGTGCCGGATGCTGGCTTCGCGTATCGATGCGCAGAAGCTTGCGGTGTTGCGCGAGTGGCTCGACGCGATGCGCGCCTCGCTCGATGCACAGGATCACGATGCCTACGCGCGCGCCAACGTGGCGTTTCACGACGCGATCGTAGCGGCGTCGGGCAATGTGAAGCTGTATGAGACGTATCGAAGGCTGGTGAGCGAATTGAGTCTGTTTCGCCGCGCCGCGCTGGTGGTGCATGCCGATGCGATGGAACGCTCGCTCGCCGAACATCGCGCGATTCTGACGGCGCTGGCCTCGCGCGATGCCGAACATGCTGCGGCGTTGATGCATGCTCATGTGAACGGTGGCCTGCAGCGCGCGCGTGAGGCGTGCGAACCGGCGGGGTCGTTGGGTGCGGTGCGGATGTCGGCGGCATCGAACGATTGAGACTGGCTGCAACGGATTGACTGGAGCACACGTGCTCTCAACGGATGGAAGGTAACAATGGCAAACGCAAGCGAACGTACGATCGAAGTCAACGGCCGCAGCTACCGGCTGCCCTCGCAACCCACGGTCGTAGTGTGCGTCGACGGCTGTGAATACGATTACCTCGAAGCCGCAGTCGCGGCCGGCGTCGCGCCTTTCATCGGCAAGATGCTCAAGGGCGGCGCGGCCTTCAAGGGCGACTGCGTGATTCCGTCGTTCACCAACCCGAATAATCTTTCGATCGTGTGCGGTGTGCCGCCCTCGGTGCACGGCATTTGCGGCAACTACTTCTGGGACCCGGACGCGAACGGCGGCGAAGGCGCGGAAGTGATGATGAACGATCCAGCCTATCTGCGCGCGGGTACCTTGCTGGCTGCCGCGGCGGAAGCGGGCGCGGCGGTCGCCGTGGTCACCGCGAAAGACAAGCTGCGCCGGCTGCTCGGCTGGCAATTGAAGGGCATCTGCTTCTCTGCGGAAAAAGCCGACAAGGTGACGCGCGAAGAAAACGGCATCGATGAAGTACTCGATCTGGTCAGCTTGCCGGTGCCTGATGTGTATAGCGCGGGTTTGTCCGAGTTCGTGTTCGCCGCCGGTGTGCGGCTTGCTGAAACCCGCAAGCTCGACCTGATGTATCTGTCGACCACCGATTACATTCAACATAAATGGGCGCCGGGCACCGAAGGCGCGAACGCGTTTTACGCGATGATGGACGGCTACCTCGCCAAACTCGATGCGCTCGGCTGGGTGATCGGCCTCACCGCCGACCACGGCATGAACGCCAAGCACGATCCGAAGACTGGCGAGCCGAATGTGATCTATCTGCAGGACGTGCTGGACGATTGGCTCGGTGTTGGGCGCGCCCGTGTCATCTTGCCGATTACCGATCCCTATGTCGTGCATCACGGCGCGCTCGGTTCGTTCGCGACGATTTACCTGCCGCACGATGTGAGCGTTACGCAGGTGATCGAACGGATCGGCGGATTGCAGGGTATCGAAGTCGTGCTCGACAATCGCGCCGCTTGCGAGCGCTTCGAGCTGCCGAATGACCGTGTCGGCGATATCGTCGTGGTCAGTACCCGGCATGTGGTGCTCGGCACGCGTCGCGACGAACACGATCTGTCCGGACTGACTGTGCCGTTGCGCTCACACGGTGGGATTTCCGAGCAGGAAGTGCCGTTGCTGTTCAATCGCCGCGTCGAGGGTTTGCCTTCCGGGAAACGGTTGCGCAACTTCGATATCTTCGACGTCGCTTTGAATCACGTGTCGCCATCATGAACGCCGTGCTGCGAGACCATCCGGCATTTCGGGCGGAAGCGCTGCGGCTCAAAGGCGAGCGCGCGATGCGCTCGCGTACGCTCGACGTGTTCGATCCTTATTCAGGGACGCGGGTGGGCACGGTCCCGTTGGCGAGCATCGAAGATGTGCGCGCCGCGTTCGAATACGCCGCCGCCTATCAGGCGAAGCTCACGCGCTATGAGCGTTCGCAGATTCTCGAACGCGCTGCGGCGTTGCTGCGGGAGCGGACTGAAGAGGCCTCGGATCTGATTTCGCTCGAGTCGGGTTTGTCGAAGCAGGATTCGCGCTACGAGATCGGCCGCGTCGCTGATGTGTTCAAGTTCGCCTCGATCGAAGCCTTGCGCGACGACGGACAGAGTTTTTCCTGCGATCTCACGCCGCATGGCAAGAAGCGCCGGGTGTTTTCGCAGCGTGAGCCGCTGGCGGGTGTGATCGTCGCGATTACGCCGTTCAACCATCCGATGAACCAGGTCGCGCACAAGATTGCGCCGGCTATTGCAACCAATAATCGCGTGGTGTTGAAGCCGTCGGAGAAGGTGCCGTTGTCGGCGTTTTATCTGGCGGACATTCTTTATGAAGCGGGTTTGCCGACGCCGATGCTGCAGGTGCTGACCGGCGATCCGCGCGAAATCGCCGATGAACTGATTACGCATCCTTTGGCCGATCTCGTCACTTTCACCGGTGGCGTGGCGATCGGCAAATATATTGCGTCGAAGGCGGCTTACCGGCGCGTCGTGCTGGAGCTTGGCGGCAACGATCCGCTGATCGTGCTCGAAGACGCCGATCTCGATCGCGCGGCGACACTGGCCGTGCAGGGCTCGTATAAGAACTCCGGGCAGCGGTGTACTGCAGTCAAACGAATGCTGGTGCAGAAGAGCATCGCGGCGGACTTCACCGATCTGGTTGTGGAGAAGACGCGCGCATGGACCTATGGCGATCCGTTCGATGCGTCGAATCAGATGGGCACGGTGATCGACGTCGCCGCGGCGCAACTATTCGAGGCGCGTGTGAACGAGGCCGTCGCGAGTGGCGCGCGCTTGCGCATCGGCAATCAGCGCGACGGCGCGCTTTATTCGCCGACGGTGCTGGATGGCGTCGACCCGTCAATGACATTGGTACGCGAGGAAACGTTCGGCCCGGTGTCGCCGATCATCACCTTCGATACGCTCGACGACGCCATTCGTATTAGTAACGGGACGGCGTTCGGATTGTCCTCCGGTGTGTGCACGAACCGGCAGGACGCGATCACGCGCTTCATCAATGAATTGCGCGTGGGGACAGTCAACGTGTGGGAGGTGCCGGGATACCGGATCGAACTGACGCCGTTCGGCGGCATCAAGGATTCCGGGCTTGGCTATAAGGAAGGTGTTCAGGAAGCGATGAAGAGCTTCACCAATCTGAAGACTTTTTCATTACCGTGGGAGTAAGAACGTGGCATTGAGTCTGAACGACATCCGTTCGTTATATGAGCAATATGGCAAGCTCGCCTATAGCGGCGAACCGGTGACGCAGCTTGAACATGCGCTGCAGAGCGGCGCACTGGCGGAAGAGGCGGGTGCCGACGATGAACTCGTCGCCGCCGCGTTTCTGCATGACCTCGGCCATCTGCTGAATCTGCAAGGTGAAACGCCGACGGAGCGGGGCATTGACGATCTGCATCAGTATTTCGCGCTGCCGTTCTTGCGGCCGGTGTTGTCGGACGCGGTGCTGGAGCCGATCCGGTTGCACGTCGACGCCAAGCGCTGCCTCTGCGCAATCGACGATGCGTACTTCGGCCAGCTTTCCGCTGATTCGGTGCGGAGCCTGGAATTGCAAGGCGGCATCTTCTGCAAGGAAGAGGCTGAAGCGTTCCTGCAGAAGCCCTACGCGGAAGACGCCTTGCGCCTGCGCAAATGGGACGACCGCGCAAAAGAAGAGAACCGTGCGACGCCGGGGCTCGATCATTATTTGAGCGTAGTCGAACGCGTGATGCAGAAACACGTGACTGCCTGAACGAGGTGGTTTTCGACTGGGCTTCGGATGAGCTTGTTGTGCCAGTCGTTTTCAATTCCTGCGCCATTTCTGGCGCAGTCCATGCGTATCAAAATAACGCTTGCAAGGGGCCGTGCGGCTCGCTAGAATCTCGCTCTTTCGTGCTTCGGACACCGGAGCACGGGGAGCGGGAGAGCCAGCAGTGGCAAGGCTTTGCGCGATGCGGGCAGGTTCAGGAAGTTAGAAAAACCTGTTGACGGCGTAGCGAAAGTTCTTCATAATCTCGTTTCTCTGCTGCTGATGCAGCGACGCAGAACGAAGCGGTGCCGGGTGGTTGAAGTGGGCGGCGCTTCGGTAGTGAATGCGGACTC
>NZ_FPBH01000022.1 GCF_900116445.1 Paraburkholderia aspalathi | reverse complement strand
ACAGCGCGCCGTCCTCGTCACGCAGCCAGTTTGCTGCGGGCGTAGGCATCATCCACCGGTTCTAATTGCCGGGTGGCGTGGCGGCGTCTGTCGACGCCGCCACCACAACACAGAAGTGCAGGTGGCTAAGGGTTTTTCCTGGGTCAAGAGGCTTGAAGAAGTATGTAGTGAATGCCGTTAAATGTACTAGATAGTTACAAATTGGGGCATTCACATGAAGTTGTCCACCAAGTTGCTGGCTCTGGTCGTCGCGGCCTTGCTCGGCGTCGTACTCGTGGCGGCAACTGCCGTTCAGACTGTACGCAGCTCGCTTGTCGACAGTCGGCGGGAGCAGATCGTTATTCTTCTCACGAAAGCCGAGCATCTTGTCAATCACTACCACGACCTGCAGTCGCGTGGCGTGATGACGCGCGACCAGGCCCAACAGGCCGCCAAAGACGCCGTCTCCCAGCTTAATGCGAACACGAAGAGCTACTACTGGGTCACCACGGCCGATGGCGTGAACCTGGTCCACCCGAATGCCAAGTTCATCGGGACCAAGGCTAAGGGCAATAAAACCACGACCGGGTTGACCGACAGCGAGGCTTACCGTCAGGGCATGGCGGCTTCGCATATCGCGCTCGTCGACGTACTCGTGAAGCGCACCCCAGACGCGGACCCGGAACCGAAGTTGCAGGGCGTGGTCGCGATACCCGATTGGGACTGGTGGATCGGTACCGGATTTTTCTATGACGACATCAACGCCGCGTTCATCAAGCTTGTCATCGTTCTAGGGTCCATTGCAGCCGTCATCTTCACCGCGGTTGGTGTGATCGCATGGGCTGTGACGCGCAGCGTGAAGCGGGCGCTCGGCGGGGAGCCTGCTTACGCGGCTCATATCGCCACGCAAATCGCGGACGGCAATCTGGGCATCGAGGTTGAAGTGGGTCGGGCGTTACCGGGCAGCCTGCTGTACGTGCTGAACGACATGAAGTCAAAGCTCGCGGCCGTCGTTTCGGAGATTCAGTCGGCGAGTCATTCGATCGCGACCGGTTCAGGCGAAATCGCACAAGGTAACCTCGATCTGTCGCAACGCACTGAAGAGCAGGCGGCGTCATTGCAGGAAACGGCTGCCAGCATGGAGCAGATTACGGCGACCGTTAAGCAGAACGCAGACAACGCAAGACAGGCAAACGGGCTCGCCAATGCCGCGACCGAGGCCACAGCGCGTGGGGGTTCCGCGGTGCAGGAAGTGGTCGGCACGATGAAGCAGATCGAGAGCGAGTCGAAGAAGATCGCCGAGATCACCGCGGTCATCGAAGGCATTGCCTTTCAAACCAACATCCTTGCGCTCAACGCCGCTGTCGAGGCAGCGCGGGCAGGCGAGGAAGGGCGCGGTTTTGCTGTCGTGGCCGGCGAGGTCCGCGCCCTTGCGCAACGCAGCGCTGCAGCGGCGAAAGATATCAAGAGCCTGATCCAGGCGTCGGTGGCGAATGTCAGCGGCGGCACTCGGCTCGTCGAGGTAGCAGGTGGCCGGATGGCCGAGATCGAGCAGTCGATTCGCCGGGTAACCGACATCATGGGCGAGATTTCCTCCGCGTCGGACGAGCAGAGCACTGGCATTGAGCAGGTCAGCCGGGCCGTGTCGCAGATGGATGAAGTGACGCAGCAGAATGCTGCGCTGGTGGAAGAGGCGGCCGCGGCTGCGGCGTCGCTCGACGAACAGGCGGCGCGCCTGCGTTCTGTGGTGGCGGTATTTCGGGTGGCTGGGCAATAGGTTGTTGTCAACGGATGCATCGTGAATCCCCGTTGCCCAGATTGTTGATCTGTATGTCTAAATATATTGTTGTTTTTTAGAAAATCAATTTTCGACAGGGATCCCCATCGAGTTCTGAAACGAGAGGCTGCGCTCAGGATTGCGTGTCAGTGCGATAGCCATGGCCGCGACGAGCGCCGATCCCGCGAAGGCGAAGAAATTCCACTTGACGTCGACACCTTGTGCCACCAGATAGGCGCCCACCATCGGACCGCTCATCGCGCCGAAGCGGCCGATGCCCACGGCCCAACCCGTTGCGCTCGCCCTTGCATGGGCGCGGTAGTAGTTGGCGATGAAGCCGAGTTGAACCATCGCGACACCGATGCTTCCGAAACCAGCCAGCGCGACCAGGATGTAGTTGACGACGAGACTGCTCTTGATCGCGAGCCCCGAGATTGCCAGGGCGCCGATCACGTATCCGCCACAGATGGTTTTGCGTACGCCCAGGCGGTCGCTGATTCGGCCGATCAGGATTCCGCCAATGGCGGACGACAGCATGAAGACTGCGAGAAACGAAAGGCTTGAGCCGAGGTCGTAGCCCAGTTTGCGCATCAACTGCGGCAGCCATGTCCCCAATCCATAGATCACGAGGACGGCAGCGATCTGCGCGATCCAGAGACTGATCGTCGCCCATCGATTCTGTTTTGAGAACACTTCGCCAAACACGGCGCCGATCGAAGGTTTGGGCAGTGCGTCTTTCGGGAGGTGTTCCGGGCCGAACATCCTGATGCCGAGTTTGGCGGCGAGAACTTGCGCCTGTGCCTGTTTTCCACGAGCGATCAGAAAATCGAGTGATTCTGGCAACAGGTACAGCAGAAGCGGAAGCGCGATGAGCGGACTTGCGCCGAGCGCGACGACGAACCGCCATCCATGCGAACTGAGAAAAGCGATCCCGATCAATGCCGACAGCAGCGCACCAATCGAATAGCCCGAGTACATCAGCGCAAAGTTCAGATTGCGTTTCCCGGATGGCGAATACTCGACTGTTAGCGCGGCAGCGGCGGAAATGACACCACCCAGACCGAGTCCACCAGCAAAACGCGCGACTGAAAATGCAAAGGGCGTTGGCGACCAGGCTGCGCCGAGCATCGATACCGAAAACAACGCGACACATCCAACTAACAGCCGCTTGCGACCCACCAGGTCGCTGACGACGCTGATGAAATATGACCCGAACAGCGTGCCGAAGAGCGCGGCGCTGCCCATTGCGCCAATTTCGATCGGCGTCAGCTTCCAGGCCTGATCGGCGAGCAGAGACGGCACGATCGTGCCCATCACGCCGATGTCGTAGCCTTCCGCGACAATCGTCAGGAAACAGAGGATCAGAACCAGATAGGTGGTTCGCGCAGGTGGATCGAACGGGTGGCTTGCTGAACTATCGGATAGTGCGGCCATTGAAGACACCTCAGGTGGTGAGCAACACAGATCATGGGTAGGAGCGTTATGGCTTCCCGCTCGTGACCAGGCTTGTGTGCAAAGCCATCCGTCCACACAGAGCGGCCGGACGCGACGCCAGGACCGATGCACCAGGCGGCCGTTGCGTCGCTTCGAATCCGGATACGCGCGGAAAGCAGCCGACGTTGCGGCCTAAATACAGAATGACATTCTTTATTGTGGCGTGTCAAAGAATTTCAAAATTGTCTTTTTATTTTTTCTTCTGACAACCGGCGAGCGGCACCAGCGGGAACCGGCGTCGCAGTGTTCAGCGGGCCTTCGGACTCGTGTCGCCCAGCAACAGATCAGTCATCAATGCGGCGATTCGTTCGATATCCCGCACGTCGCCGATGCGATGGTTGATGACGAAGCCGTCGAACGCCATCCAGATCACATGCGAGATCAGATCGTCGCGTGCGACTTCCGCGCGCTCGGGCGGCAACGATTCGCGCAGCAGCCTGGTCAGAAATCCCTCCACCGAATCGAGCAGTTTCACGGGCTTTCCCATGTTCGGCGGCGCGCTTGCCAACGCGTCGATCAGTGCATTCGCGAATGCCTGGTCGGAGGCTGGAATGTCAGCCCATAGGCCCGTCAGGATTCGTCGGATCTTTTTCTTCGGATTGGACAACAGCACCACTTCCGCTCGAAGCGCGTCGAGCTGCTTCATCAGCCATGGCTGGTAGAGCTCGTACAGGATAATGAGCTTCGAATCGAAATAGACGTAGAGATTGGCCACGGTCGTGCCGGCCTGGCGCGCGATTTCGGTCATCGTGGTCGCGGAATAGCCCTTCTCGCTGAACGCCGAAAATGCGGCGGCCAGAATCGCCTCCCGTACTTCTGCTTTTTTTACCTGCGGCACTGGATCCCCTGGATCGGTTGGTTTTCGCATTCTGGCGGAGAGGGCCGGAGCGATATCCCCGCCTGCACGCCCGTCATTCTAGCAACCGTCCTCGCGGCGTGAGCGATCGAGTCGCACATCGGCGCTCAACACCTTTGGCCGGAAAGACTTGACAGCATAATTTTTCAAAAACAGAATGACATTCGTTATTCGACGAATTGCATGTTCCTGTTGAGGATTTTTGCTGATGAACGAGATACCCGCCCCGGAAGGCACGCTCACTGCGCGGTATGCGCATCTCGGCTCGGGCTTGATCCCGGTCGAACCTTACATCTCGGCCGAGTACTACGAGCGGGAAAAGGCCCATATCTTCAAGAAGACCTGGCTGCAGGTCGGCCGGGTGGAGGAGATTCCCGCTGCCGGTGACTACTTCGTTAAAAAACTGGACGCTTGCGACACGGAAGTCATCGTGGTGCGCAACAAGCAGGGCCAGATTCGCGCGATGCACAACGTGTGTTCGCATCGGCTCAACCAGATTGCGTATGACAAGACCGGCCACACGCGCAAGTTCTTCTGCAAGTTTCACGGCTGGGCATACGACCTCGACGGCAAGCTGACGGGTGTGCCGGACGAAAAGTGTTTCTTCGGAATCGATTTCAAGGATTACGCGCTGACCCGCGTTGCTTGCGACGTGTGGCAGGGCTTCATTTTCGTCAACATGGATCCGGACCCGAAGATGTCGCTGGACGACTTCATGAAGCCGATGTACGGCGACATCGAAGGCTATCCGTTCGACAAGATGACGGTTGGTTTTGCATGGGAGACGGTGGTCGATTGCAACTGGAAGCTGGCGCTCGACGCATTCCAGGAGGCGTATCACGTCGCCTACGTGCACGGCAATTCGATCGCCGATGCAATCGACAGGAGCGAGGGTGGAAGCATGCCGCCGCTCGACGCGTTGTGCGGCGACTTGCATCGACGGCTGTCTCTCGCGGGCAACCAGAAGTCGGTCTACGGTAATCCGAAAGCTGTTACGTCAGGCGGCGTGGCCGCCAGCGAGGCGCTGTCCGATGCCGGTTCCAAACGGCCGATTGCCGCGTCGGCCTTGCGTGCGGGCATCGGCAGCGCGCGCCACGCGTTTCCGCTCGACGCACTGCCCAAAGGCGTGAACTGGACCCAAAGCGCGAACTGGCTGTTCGATATCAACGTCGTGTTTCCGGACTTCTATCTGTCGCTGCGGCCCAACTATTGCCAGGCATACAACTTCCGGCCGATCGCGCACAACAGGACGCTGCTCGAAGCGCGCGTGTACTACCCGGAAATGACGACGCCGGGTGGCCGCTTCTTCCTCGAGTACATGAAGGTGGCGCTGCGCGACGTGCTCCTCGAAGACCTGAGCACGCTCGAACGTACGCAGCGTGCTGCGGAAACGGGCGTGAAGAAATTCATGGTGCTGCAGGACAACGAACTGCTGGTTCGTCACAGCTATCACGTCATCGAACGCCTGCTGGCCGAAGCGGAAGCGGACGCGGAAGGTAAAGCGGCCGTCAGCAAAGCCGAAGTGGTTACGGAGTAAAGATCATGGAACAGAAAATCATCGTCATGCCAAAGCGTGAGGCGCGAACCGTGCCGGTTGCACTGCCCGAAGTGTTCAGCGATCTGGCTTGTTTTGTCGGAATCTGGGCGCTGCCCACCGAGACCCAGCGCAACACGCAACGCCATACCGTCGGCATGGACGCGATCGTCGAGTTCAAGGACGCGATGCTGCCGAAGGTCGACGAGATCGTTGTATGGCTGAACCAGTACGAACTCGCCAGCCTGCCGGAAGAAGCGAAAACGCTGATGTACCTGTTGCTTTCGTTTGCGGAGATCGCGCCGGCCGTCGAGTTTTACCAGCAGCCGGCGGTGATCGACGGATACGATCCGCGCCGGTTCGTCGCCGATGAAACGTTCACGATGCGTCCGGCCATCTGAAACTGCCGCGACGTGCTAATTCGGATCAGGAGAGCGTTATGCCGAAGTGTCGGATATTTGGAATCGACGATGGCCTCAAGCAGGTCGTCGCCGACGAACTCTATATGAAGACGATGATCGGCCAAACGATAAGCGTTGCCGTTATCAAGTTTGTGGAAGCCGCCGGGCGCGGGCTGCCCGCGAAGGCGCACGATCACGGCGAGGAAGCATCGTTGCAGGTGCGCGGTGCGTGTTCGATCTTCGAGGTGCACGCCGGCGGCCCGGAGATCGAGCGACCGATGAATGCCGGCGAGGCGATGATCATCCCCGCCGGGTTGAGCCATTACGGTGTGAATCGCTTCGAAGGCGCGGGCGTCAGCATGAGGCTCAACGTGGTGACACCGCCGCGCGCCGAATACGGCAGCGGTGACGAAACCCCGTATTACCCGCTCGCCGATCGGGAGAACGCATCGTGACCCGCATCGAGCAGTGCCTGCTGGTTTCCGAGCCGGCTGCATCGTCAGCCATGCAGACCGCGGACGGCGATGCGCTGGCCGCCACAACACAATTGCTGTCACGCGACGAAACCGTCGAGTTCGGCGAAGACGTGCTGGGCGAAGAGGTCGGTGCGGTGCTCGAAGGACGCGTCGACATTGTCGCGGCACACGAGCATTACATCCTGTCTGAAGGCGAGGCGATCCTTATTCCGCCCAACGAACCGCGCCGCTATACGTGCGTGTCGGACCGCTGCGTGCTGTACCGCGTGACGGTGCGTATCGCTGCGGATCAGGAGCGTCAGCCATGACTGCGTCGCATATCGCGATTGTCGGCGCTGGGCACGCTGGCGGACGTGTCGCGCAGCATCTGCGCGCGCTCGGGCACGCCGGCCGAGTCACGCTGATTGGCGCGGAAGCGCATGCGCCTTATGAGCGCCCGGCGCTGTCCAAGGATTTGCTACTCGGCACGAGTGCCCAGGAAAGCCTCGCGCTGGCGCCTGCGGAATTCTGGTCGGTAGACGCGTTGACGGCTGCGCGTATCGAACGGATTCACGCGTGCGCCGATTCGCTCGATATCGACGCACGGCGCGTGCAACTGGACAACGGACGCAGCGTCGATTTCGACCTGATGGTGGTTGCCACGGGCGGCGAGGCGCGACGTCCCGCTTTCATGACCGCGGCAATGCCCGGCGTACACGTGCTCAGAACACTTGATGACTGCCTTGCGTTGAAAGAGTCGCTCGTGGGGTGCAGACGGCTTGCGATTATCGGGGCGGGCGTGATCGGAATGGAAGTCGCGTCGACTGCGATCGCGCTCGGCGTGCCCGTTACCGTACTCGAAGCGGGCAACGGCATCATGAATCGCTGTCTGCCGCCTCTCGTGGCCGGTTGGTTGGCGCAGCAGCACACCGCGCGAGGCGTCGAGTTGCATACGGGCGTCAGCGTCGAGCGGATCGTGGCGGCGGAGCGGCAACAGACGAGCGAGCTCCGGCTGCGAGTCGATGCCACATGCAATGGCGTGCCGTTTGGCGTCGACGCGGATTGCGTGCTGGTTGCGATCGGTATCGATTGTAATCCGCGCTTTCTGAAGCACACAGGCCTGTCTGACGCACGCGGTCTCACCGTGGACACGTTCTGCCGAAGCCCGCAATTGCCATGGCTTTACGCGGCCGGCGATGTCGCCTGCACGCTCGACAGTGACGCTGGTGTTCATCTGCGCCAGGAAACCTGGCGCAACGCGGAGAACCAGGCACGCGCCGTCGCGGAAATCATTATGGGGTGCACGCAACCGTATCGGGAAACGCCGTGGATGTGGACCGATCAGCTCGGCCACGCGATTCAGGTAACCGGTCTGCCTGAGGCTACCGATGCAACCGTTGTGCGCGGCGATCTGAATGCGGCGAACGCGACCGTCATATCGCTGCGTGACGGCTGCGTGAGCGCCGGCGTCACGATCAACCAGAGCCGCGACCGGCGCTATCTGGAAGCGCTTGTCAAATCACGCAGGCGGATCGATCCGCAACAGCTTGGCAACGCGCTGGTTTCACTGAAGGAGCTGGTTTGACGATGAACAGCCCAATCGAGAAAACCGTGGCGGGAGATGCCGCATCGCTCGAAGCGCGTGTGGCGCGGCTCGAAGCGGTTGATGCAATACGCGCGCTGAAAGCGCGTTACGCGGCGTTGGCCGATGCCAAATACACCGCCGACTATCAGCGCCAACCCGAAGATGTGATGCGCGAGATCGCGCGTCAACAGGCGGAATGCTTCACCGAAACGGCGGTGTGGGTCGGTGGCTCCGGATTTGGTGACAACCTGGTGGGCCGCGAGAAATTGGCCGACTGGTTTCAACGATCGCCGTGGCTGTTCGCGATGCACTACTACGTCAGCGAAACGCTCACCTTCATCGACACTCACAACGCAGTCGGCACATGGCGCTTGTGGCAACTGGCCCTGCGCGACGATGACGCACGCGCCGTGATGCTTGGCGCCGTCACCGAAGAGAAGTACGTGTGCGAAGCGTCGGGTGACTGGCTGGTGCGGGAAATGCGATTTACGCAGCTTCACATGCTAGAGCCCGGCGCCCAACCGTTCCCGCTCGCGAGCGATTTCGCCTCGCTGAATGCGAAGCGTGTGAGCGAGCAAAGGACATTGATTCGACAGGATACGACGGAAGAAACATGACAAGCTTACAGACAGACGCCTGCGCGGCGGAGAGCCTCGCATCGGACAACGACGCGCAAACAACGGGCGGCCGTTGCAGCAGCGAAACGCGAGCAACAGGCAAGGTGGTTCCGCTGTGTGCACATCGCGACGACGCAGCATCCGCTGCGGATCTAACGTACAGCCGGATACCGTCGATCGCGGAGAACCAGTGTGTCGTGCGTTCGAACGAATGGGTGAATCCGGAATACAAGCATCTCGTGTTGAGCGCACCAGACCTCGCGTTGACCGTACGCGCCGGACAGTTTTTCCATCTGGCGTGTCCGCCTTCGAACGACGAAGTGCCGTATTTGCGCCGGCCGATGAGCATCTACCGCGTAGCACCAGAGAATCAGCGCATCGAGTTTCTTTACAAGGTGCAGGGCGTCGGCACGCGCGGCCTCGCGCAACTGAACAGGGGCGACACGCTCGACGCGCTCGGACCGCTAGGCAAAGGCTTCGATCTTCCTGCGACGACCGGCGCGGCTCACGTGCTGCTGCTGGCGCGCGGCGTCGGCCTCGCGACGATGGCGCCGCTTGCGCAAGAAGCGATTGCGGCAGGCGCCCGCGTGACAGCCGTGCTGAGTGCGCGCAGTCCTTCGCTGGTGATGTCGGCGGACTATTTGCGCGACGCAGGGGCCGACATCGTCATCGTCACCGACGACGACCAGACCAGCGACGTGGTTCAGGTCGAGCACCTGATCCGTCGCCTCCACGCGTCCCGGCCTGTCACTTTTGCAACGACGTGCGGGTCGAACCGGTTGCTGTCGATGCTTCAACGCGTTGCTGCGGAATTGCAGATTCCCGGCCAGATCGCACTTGAGCAGCACATGGGCTGCGCGATCGGCGCGTGCTATGCGTGCGTGCGCCCGTTCCGCAAGTCCGCCGGTTCCGACGAACTGACCTATCGCCGCGTGTGCTTGGACGGTCCCGTCTTCGATCTTCAGGAAACGACATCATGGTAGACCTCAGCGTCAAGATCGGCTCGCTCACACTTGCCAATCCGGTCATGCCCGCGTCCGGCACCTTCGCGGAAGGCACGTCTCGGGTGTTCGACCTCGACTGCCTCGGCGCGATCGTCACGAAGACGATCACGCAGGATATCCGCGAAGGCGTGCCGCCGCCGCGCGTCGCCGAGTTTCGCGACGCCACGCTGTTTTCGATCGGCATTCCGAGCAAGGGCAGTGATTACTACATCGAGCAGACTGTGCCGTTCTATCGCCGCTACACCCCACCGCTGGTCGCAAGCATCTCGGCGAACACGATCGAGGAGTTCGGCACGCTGGCCGCGAAAATCGCGGTGCCGGGCGTGGCCGCGATCGAGGCGAATGTGTCGTGCCCGAATCTGAAAAAGGATGGCCGCGCGTTCGGCATGGATCCGGAGGCGACGTATCAGGTCGTCAAGGCAATGAAGGAAGCGTGCGGCCTGCCGGTCTGGGCCAAGATGACGCCGAACGCGGGCAATGTGGTCGAAGTCGCGCTGGCCGCGGAAGAGGCGGGCGCGGATGCGCTTGTCGTCAGCAACGCGATTTTGGCGATGGCGATCGACGTCGAGACGTTCCGGCCGCGCGTCGCGAACGTGATGGGTGGACTGACCGGCGCGGCAACCCGCCCGATCATGCTGCGCATCGCGTACCAGTGCGTGCAGGCCGTCAAGATTCCGGTGATCGGATGCGGTGGCATCGGCACGGCAGCCGATGCGCTGGAATTCCTGCTGGCCGGTTGCCGCGCCGTGCAGGTCGGCACGGCCAACTTCGTGTCCCCCACCGCGATGCCGCGCCTGATCCACGATCTCACTGCTTATTGCGAGCGGCACGGCGTATCGAAACTGTCCGACCTGATCGGCGCTGTACGGATGCACGAACCTGTCAAACTTCAACAGAAGGCGGCCCTATGAACGCGATTCACGAAATCAAGGCGGCGTCCGCAGGCGACTACGTCCGTGAGGACGACGGCTGGTATCGGTTGGGGGCGATGGAGCAGGTGTTCGGCTCGCGCGCGTGTCGCGGGATCGAACTGGAGGGTGTCAAGGTCGGGCTGTTTCTGATCGATGGCGATGTGCACGCGCTCGACGATATCTGTACGCATGGCGCGGCGCTGCTGAGCGACGGCGAATTCGACGGGCATGAAATTGAATGTCCGCTGCATGCAGGTCTTGTCGACGTGCGCACGGGCAAGGCGTTGTCGGCGCCGATCACGCGGGATACGCGCCGCCACGAGGCAAAAATCGTCGGAGACGAACTGTTCGTTCGTCTGCAAGCATGAAGCACGATGACATGGAAACGCGGATTGCGTCGCGCGATCTTGTGCGTCCGCGAATCGCGGTGATAGGCACGGGCGGCACCTTTGCCATGCATGGCCGCCACCGCTTCGACTGGATTGAATATGCCGACAGCGGCGTGATTCATCCGATCGACGATCTGTTGGCGCGGCTCGGTGAACTCGCGCCGGACGTCGACGTCGTGCCGATTCCGTTCCGCAGTCTGGGCAGTGTAGCGATTACGCCGAAGGACTGGCTGGAGCTCGCCGCGCTGATTCGCGATACGGCCGCGGCCGATCCGTTGCTGACAGGCTTTGTCGTCACGCACGGCACGGCGACGCTTGAGGAGACGGCCTGGTTTCTTGACCTTGTACTGGCCGTCGAGCAACCCGTTGTGCTGACTGGCGCGCAGCGCCCCGCGAACACAGACGGCAGCGACGCCGCGGCGAATCTGCGCGGCGCGGTCGCGCTCGCGGCGGCCCCGGCTTCGCGCGGCGCCGGCGTGCTGGTGACAATGGGCGGATTGTTTTTCGCGGCACGAGACGTGACGAAGGCGGCCAGTTTCGAGCTCGCTGCATTCGAAGCGCCCCCATACGGACCGCTTGGCCGGATCGACGCCGACGCCAGCGTGGTGTGGCGTCGTCGCGCGTTTCGTGATGGGCAACGGGGTTCGGCATTTTCTGCGGTGCTCGATCACGCCTCCATGCGTGCGTTCACGCTGCCGAGGGTCGATATCGTGACATCCTACGCAGGCGCCGACGGCACGGCGATCGACGCTTTCGTTTCGGCGGGGGCCCGTGGCATCGTCTGCGCGGGGCTTCCTCCTGGGCGGCCGGCCGCCGGCGAAATGCGCGCGCTCCGGGACGCTGTGCAGGCGGGCGTGGTGGTCGTTCAGGCGACGCGCGCGCCGCGCGGCGTGGTACCGGTGCAGCGTTTTCTCACGGTTGACGGAATACTGGTCGGTGGCGATCTGGCGCCTGCGAAGCTGCGCATTGCGCTGATGCTTGCGCTGGCAGCGGATCATTCGGGCGGGGCTGTGCCTGACCGGGTTGCGAGCGTCGATGTCGAGCGCTTGCAGGCCTTTTTGCTCGACCTATGACGACGCGTTCCTTTTCCTACGTACAACACCTACGTTCAGGCAATCATGCAATTCTCCTACCTCGTAACGTTTACGCACCCAGACGCGAATGCGCGTATTAGCGACGCGGATTTGCAAGCCATCGCCGATTGCATTCGGACTACGCCTGCCATGAGCCGCGCGCGCTTATATACGCCACAAAGCGCGAAAGACTTCTACACCAACGACGGCCCGTCGCCGATTTTCGCGTTCCAGCTCGACTTCGAAAAGCTCGCGGCGCTCGAAGCCGCAATATCCGCCGACGGGCACCTCCAGCAGATCGCTCGCACGGAATTCGAAAGTCTGAAGCCGTCTGCAGTCGAACAGCAGGTCATGGCGCGCCGGCCCTATCCGGTGCTTGACCCTGAGGCCAAGGTGCCGGATGGCGCGCTTCCCTGCCAGTTCCTGGTTCACTATCCGGGGCTCGCTGAAAACTTCGACGAGTGGCTTACTTACTATCTGGCGCGCCACCCGCAAATCATGAAGTTCTTCGACGGTGTGCGTGAGATCGAGATTTTCACGCGGGTCGATTGGGTCGATGCTATGCCGTGGTGCAAGGTTCACTACATGCAACGCAACAAGCTGATGTTCGATAGCGCCGAGGCGATTACCCGTGCTATGAATTCGCCGGTAAGACATCAGATGCGTGCGGATTTCGAGAAATTCCCGCCGTTCGAAGGGAGCAATATCCATCATCCCATGTCGGCGAGAACCTTCTTTGGTGAGACCCGCTAAGGCGACACCGTGAGCGCCGTTGAAAACGCGTGCGATGCATTATTTCAGGTCGTACCGCGTGGTGTGCCGCCGGAATGCGCTTCGATCAGTTCGCGCATCCTCCAGCACACATTGCCGTTGTTTCGAAACCAGGGTCCCTAGAACTTCTTCCGGATCCCGACGAGAGCCATGAACTGACTGTCGTTGCTGGACATTGCCGTTCCATTGAGAATCCACGCATGAGCCGTACCTGCGGCCCGCTGGTAGACAAGGTTGCTGTACAGGTCGACTGTCTTCGACAGGAAGTAGTTGACCCCCAATGCGCCCTGGTTGTAGTGCGTATTCCCACCTGCGGCAACGGTACTTCTCTGTGTGGTGTAGAGATAGGCTGCAGTTAACACCGTAGCGGGCGTGAGCTGATAGCGTAGGCTCGTTTCGTAGTTGCTGAACTTCAGTGTGCCGCCGACGGTCGCGTCGAAGTCCGCATGCGTATAGATGATGCTCGCGAGCAGCGCGCCGAACGTATACGTGCCGCCGGCGCCCCATACCGTGTGCTTCGCAATGCCGCCGGCAGCAATCGTCGGAAGCGCGCCATACGTGTTGTCCGACGCTTCCGCACCGGCTGTGCCGTAGCCTGGTTGATTGACCGTAAAGAAGCCCGCATCGAGGTGGACCGGACCGTTCACATAGTCGGCGCTGCCGCTCCATAGGCGGTTGGTATTGATCTGGCCGGCGAGGTTCGAAAACGCATACAGGACCTTCGCGGTGAAACCGGCGATGGTAGGTGTCGTGTACTTGACTGCATTGTTGGGCCTGAACGTGCAGTTCATGTCGTCGTTGTCATACGGATGGAACGTATAACCCGACATGTAGAGGGCGGCCATTTCGTTGCCCACGTCTTCCTGGAACGGCATGTATTGGCGGCCGGCTGTCACGGCTCCCCAACTGTTGTTGACGAGGCCCACGTACGCGCTGCGGCCGAACATCCGGCCGCCTTGTCCGAGCGCACCGTTCTGAATGTTGAAGCCGTTTTCGAGCCTGAAGGTGGCTTGCGTACCGCCGCCGAGGTCTTCGAAGCCGAGCAGGCCCCACCGGTTCGCCGACATGGCGCCGGGCAGCGCCTGAATGCCGTGATTGATGTGGCCGTTGGTCGAACCCTGGTTGCTCGTGTAGCCAATTGCCGAATCGACGAGCCCGTACAGGGTGACGCTGCTTTGCGCGTGTGCGGTGCCTGCGATGGAGCCGAGCAGGGTAGCGGTGACTAGAACTTTCCTACACATTTTAAACATCCTCTTAAAGTGCTGCGTAGATCGCTCGAAATGTTGTTAGTGGTGTTCGATTTCCCGAGGCGATTCGTTGACGAAGTTGATTTCCAAACGCAATTGGTTATTTTTTAATAAGTATTACTAATATTGAAGCGTGTGATACGAGACAGCGAATGAAAACTTATCTGGTTTGTCTTTCTCCTTTGGTTTCGGCTAAGACTTCTTGTTGTCCGGAGCGATTACGTTGGTGAGCATCGGGTAGTGGCAAGCTCGTCCCGAGAACGCCGGAAACCGTCCATTGTCTTCCCGCATTCGCGCACGAACGGGCGACGTCAGCGCCTCGGCGAGCAGTTGCGACGAAGGGAAGGTCAGCATGTTTCGCTGCATGTAGTTCACGCGCGTCCATGGCATCGACTCACACCAGTCGACCCGGGTGAATACGTTGACCTGCCGTACATGCGGGTAGTCGAGCATGATCTGAGGGTGATGGGCGACGTAGTAGGAAAGCCAGTCGTTGAAATTTTCCGCAGCGCCCGGGTAATGCACGAGATAGCTGCACAACGCCGGCTCTGCGGGCGTCGTCTTGAGCGGGAGAAACGTTCGGGTGAGCATGGCTTGATGCGTGACCAGGCTTGCGCCCGGCGCGAGCCAGTCATCCGACTGAGCAAGCCCCCAGAGATGTCCGCCCGCGGTGACTTGTGACTCGAGTGCCTCGATGCTGGCGAACTCGAGCCGCAGCGCGAGCAGGGGCGAAGGACCGTCGTCGTGATAAGTCGTGATCTGAGCAGGCGTATAGAGCTCGGCCTTCATCAACTCAGGCGTCGCGCGGATGGCTTCCTGAATGAGCTGACAATGTGCCGCGCTTACTCGAGCGTGCGGGTCGTGCTCGTTAGTCGCCGTGATGAAATAGGAAAATGTCATGGATCAGGTCAGGTCAAGTGCGTAAAAGGATTGCGGTTGGGCGCTAGGTAAGGGTTCCCTTTTCCGTCCTTTTCTTTTCCGTCCTTTTACGCAGCGGTGGCGCGAGTACCGATTCGGGAATTGGACAGACATAGGGACGTCCGCCAGTGAGGCACGCATGTTCTGCCTGAGCTGCGTCGATATGTGACGGCTCCGTCAGCAGATCCAGCGCGGTCGCCGCGAGTACCTTTGCCGCGTGCAGCATTCCTTTATGTGCAGCGGGCAGTTTTCCCTGCGACACCAGTTGCCACGTGTGCATGTTGGTCCCCACCGCGTAGCAAGCGCCGAGGTACTGGGTTGTCGGCACGACCCAGCTCACGTCTCCCACATCGCTCGATCCAGTCAACGAGCCCGGTTCCTCGTTCAATGGAAGCGGCGTGTCGGCGAGTCCATGGGCACCAGCGGGCCCGCGATAGGCGTCGAGACATTCCTGCAAATCACCCGCGCTGATGTTTCCGGCGAGCCGCGTGACGAAATCGCGATCGGACTGGTCGAAGGGAGGAGGGCCGAAACGCTCGAGGTTATCCATGATCAAGGCTTCAATCGTTTCGTTGCGCAGCACGTCCGAGCATGCGCGATCGACTTCGACCTCAACGGTTGTTTCGGTCATCAGCGCAGCGCCCGCGCCGATTCGTCGAACGCGCTCGAATAGCGCCCACGCCTGCTCGATGTTCGGCGCGCGGACCACGTACAGCACTTCGGCACGGGCCTGAACAACGTTTGCAGCGAGGCCGCCGGCATCGGTGATCGCGTAATGGACGCGAGCCTCGGCGGGCATATGCTCGCGCAGGAAATTCACCCCGACGTTCATCAGTTCAACCGCATCGAGCGCGCTGCGTCCGAGATGGGGGGAAGCCGCTGCGTGCGAGGCCACGCCGGTGAAGCGGAAAAATGCCTGCATCACCGCCAGCGATTTGTACTTGAAAATCCCCGAGAACGGGCCGGGGTGCCAGGTCAATGCGAAGTCGATATCATCGAATACACCTTCGCGAGCCATGTAGGTCTTGCCGGCGCCACCTTCCTCGGCGGGACATCCGAAGTAACGGACGACCCCAGGCAAATCCTGGGAAAGGAGGTAGTCGCGCGTGGCTACTGCGGCCAGCATCGCACCGACACCAAGCAGATGATGACCGCATCCGTGTCCGCTACCTCCGGCACATACCGGGCACGCTTCTACGGCCGCGGCTTGCTGGCTCATGTTCGACAACGCGTCGTATTCGCCCAGAAACCCGGCGACGGGTCCTTCATTCCCGGCTTCCGCAACGAACGCCGTGGGCAGACCACCCAGGTTTCTCGTGATTCGAAATCCTTCGCGCTCAAATAACTCGATCTGCGCTTCGACTGAGCGAAATTCTTCCCAACGGGTCTCGGCAAGATCCCAGATCCGATCCGCAAGATCAATGAAGTCGTCACGCTTTGCTTCGACGAACTGCTCGACGAGTCTGATCCGTTGGTTATCTTCGCGCTTCATCACGCGTTACCCCCGGCGTATTGGTGCGGAAACGCCCCCCGAACCGAGCCTCTTTGCGTTCGGCCGTCTTTAGCGACGGGAGGAAGCACGTCGTCCGGAATGGGGCAGATGTAGGTTTCACCCGCCGATTGCTCACGCAATTCCGCCTTGGCCTGTTCAAGCAATGAAGGATTCGCGTAGAGCGCTGCGGCGGTGGCAGCCATCACCTTCGCGATCTGCAGCATGCCTTTGTGCGCGATCGACGATTTGCCTTGGGCGACCAACTGCCACGAATGGAACGGCGTGCCCAACGCGAAGCAGGCGCCGAGACAGCGGGCTGTCGGCACGACCCAACTGACATCGCCTACGTCGGTCGACGCGGGCAACAACGATGGCATCGATGCAGCGGGTAGGACCCCGTCATGCAGAACTCCCGTGAGCCGATGGGCGCCGAAAATCGACAAGCTGCCCAGTGCTTCGGCGGGTGAAATGGCGGCGTGCATGCGCGCGGCAAAATCGTGATCGACGGTGTCGAACGGCGTCGGACCGATTGCGAGCATGCGCTCGTACATCAGATCGGACAGGACCTTGTTGGGCCTCATATTCGACATGGCCTTTTCCACCCGGCATACGACGGTGGTGTCGGTCATCATCGCGGCGCCGTCCGCGATCTTGCGCAGCCGGTCGAGTAGCGAATGGATCGTGGAGAGTTCAGGTGCGCGCAATTGATAGACGACCTCGGCACGAGCTTGAACGACGTTGGGCGCCGTCCCACCCGTATCGTGCAGCGCGTAGTGAAGGCGGGCATCGCTCGGAATGTGCTCGCGCAGATAGTTGGCGGCGACATTCATCAGCGTGACGGCGTCGAGTGCGCTGCGCCCCAGGTGAGGCGCGGCCGCCGCGTGTGCGGCGAGACCGTTGAACGTGAAGCGCGCATGGAGGGTCGCAAGGGTGGTCATCGCATCGATGGCGAGGACGCTGGCAGGATGCCAGGTAAGCGCGGTGTCGAGATCGGCAAAAGCGCCGGCTCGCGTCATGAACGTCTTGCCGGCTCCGCCTTCCTCAGCGGGGCAGCCGTAATAGCGAACCCGGCCCGCACGCCCGGACGCGTGAAGCCAATCCTTGATGGCGAAAGCGGACATCAGCGCCGCGCCGCCAAGCAGGTTGTGACCGCAACCGTGTCCGCTGCCGGCATCTGGTGCCGGTTGCCGGGTGGCGGAGTTGGCGACCTGGCTGAGGTGAGGCAACGCGTCGTACTCGCCGAGAAAGCCGATGACCGGGCCGCCGTCGCCGGCTTCGGCGACAAACGCAGTAGGGATACCCGCAACGTCTCGCGTGATCCGGAAGCCATGCCGCTCTAGCTCGCGAATTTGCAATTCCGCCGACTCGTACTCCGCATAGGCCGTTTCAGCGAGATCCCACAGCCGGTCGCTCAGGTGCACGCACACATCACGGTACGATTCGATCCGCGCGGCAATCTCTTGATCGAGTTGATCGAAATTCACGTGCTCTCCGGTTCGATTGACGCACGAAACCCGTTGCCGTTCGACCCGTAATCGAAATGACATGCCAGGCCTCGCAGTCGAATGACGAACATGAATAAATAATTCGGCTGGATCGACGGACTGCTAGATTCCCGCTTTGGCGCGGAATACGCTGTTGCGTCCCATCGTTGCGCGATGTCGCATGTAAAGCGTCAGCACGGCGAGCAGCGAAATAGAGTTTGCGGCGAGCAGATACCAGGCCGGCGACATCGGGTCGGCCGTCCTCGCGGCGAGCCATGCCACTACCACCTGCGCGCTGCCGCCGAAAATCGTGGTCGGCACGCTGAAGCAGACGGACACGCACGTGCTGCGAATCGCGTTAGGAAATATCTCGGGAATGAAGCACAGTTGAAACGGCGCCATCAGCACGCGCAACAATGTCAGCAGCGCAACCATCGAAAGAAAGGTGACGGCCGTGCCGTTCTGGGTGACCCACACGAATGCCGGCACGATCGCCAGTACCGTCAAAACCTGCGGCAGTACCATCCACTTCGTATTGGGAAACCGGTCGTAGATCAGGCCGGCGGCCAGCGATGCGAAAATTCCCACGCCGCCTGTGATGAGGCCGACCAGCATCGAGGTCGACGTGGGCAGGTGCAGTACGCGCAGGCCGTAGGTCGTCATGTAGTACCCGACGACATATACCGTGATCGTCGGTCCGATTATTACGGCACACGAAAGCAGCAAATCGGAAAGGTGCTTGCTGACAATGGTGGATACGAGCTCACCCGTACCTTTGACCGCAGACTCGGTATTGAGGGTTTCGCTCAACTGCGTCCGGATATACAGTCCGATCGGCGCAATCAACAGACCGATGACAAACGGTACGCGCCACCCCCACTCCTCGAGCGCCGCCGGCGACAGCATCGACGACACGACGTAGCCGACCAGCCCGCCCAGCAGCGAAGCCACACCTTGGGTCGCGAGCTGCCAGCTCGTATAGAAGCCGCGCCGGTTCGACGACGCCATTTCGAGCATGTACGTTGTCGCGGGTCCCATTTCGCCGCCGGCAGAAAACCCTTGTAGCAGACGGCCGATGACGACGAGTATGGGCGCCACCACGCCGATCGTCGCGTACGATGGTGTGAACGCGAGGATGGCGGTGCCGAGTGCCATCAAACCGATCGTCAGAGACAGCGCCGCCTTGCGTCCCGAACGGTCCGCGTAGGCGCCGATCACCAGGCCGCCGATCGGGCGTGCGACGAAGCCGACGCCGAACACCGCGACCGATGCGATCACCTGGCTCGCCGGAGAAAACGCCGGGAAAAAAGCCTTGCCGATGAATACCGCAAAAAAGGCGTAGACCGTGAAGTCGAAGAATTCCAGGGCGTTGCCCACGACCACCGCAATGAAGTCGAGGGTCGATGCTGTGCGGACTGTCGGGTGCTCACACCCGTTTGCTTGATTTGACACACCCGTCTCCGAATTGGGTTAGCGCCGGCACGCTTGCCGTGCGATTGAAAAAATAATGACGTTCTTTTTTGGTATCGTCAACGTGTCAAAAATTTGCTTGGCTTTCCTGAACGATTGATGATTCGGAAAGCGCGCACGAAGCAATCTGGCGTCATGCTGTCCGGCATGACGAGAATGGATTGCGTCAAGGAGAAACCACTCGCTGCGCAGCGAGTGATTGCTGCCTACAGCAGGCACTCGACAGAGTGAAAGAGCCGGCGCTTGAAAGGATCTTCGGATGCCATGGAGGTGCGGATCACGCTGGTCAGACACTCCACAAAGTATTTGGCGGCATTGCTGAGTGGTGCGGCGCGCCGGTATATAAGACTGATCTCGGCTTCGGCAATGGAGTCGACCAGCGGAAGGACCGTCAATCGTTCCTTGCTCACGAGCAGTTCAGCGAGCGGCCATGGCATCAGCGTCAACATGTCGGTGCTTGCGACCAGCCCAAGCGCGATCGCACTGGAATGCGATATATGAATGCGTGGTTCGTAGACGCGGCAATATTCGGTGAACGCATTGGTCGCGGCGAGTTCGTCGACGGAGGAGTCGCGGTTCAGAATCCACTCGGCGTCCTTCAATTCATGCAGCGATCGACACCCTGCCAGACGATGTTCCGTCCGGCCGACTACCGCGTAACCGGTGCGAAACAACGGGACATGGGTGAACTCCTCCGTTTGCCTAACAGAGCTAGCCCTTCCAATCGAGATATCGAGCGTTCCGTCACGCAATCTTGGTATCGACACGGTTGCCAATCCTTCGAAGAATTCGATCTTTACCTCGGGCATACGCGTCTGGAACAGGCCGACAACCTCTCCAAGCAACGTTAGACCGACCCACGACACCGCTGCAATCGACAGGGTGCCGTCCCTCTTACCGGATAGCCGCTCCATTTCCTGCCGCGCTCGCGCCAACTGTCCGACTGTCAGCCTTGCATGCCCGAGCAGCGTCTGACCTGCTTCGGTCAGCGTCACACCCGTAGCCTCGCGTACGATCAGCGTGACATTCAGGTCTTCCTCAAGCTCACGTATCGCCTTGGTAATGGCGGCCGGCGAGAGGTCCGTGGCGCGGGCTGCGTTCCGGATACTGCCGGTGTCGGCGATCGCAACAAGTGCGCGGAGTTGATGTAGCTTCATGGTCAATGTATGACACCAAATTTTTTCAGGAGGAGACAACCGGGAGTCAACGGCAACACTTTCATTGAGTTGTTGGCCGCTTATCTGTCGACATACTCTACGCCAGCAGAAAGTGGAAGAATTTGCGCCGGCTTACCGGCGCGAATCTTTCGAAACGACTACCGATCCTGAGAGAATGGAGGCTATGTGGAGCACGCAGCACAGGTGAAGCGTCTCGTCGAGGCAAAGCAGCAGCGATACGTTGAGCTGGCAAATGAAATCTGGTCGTACGCCGAGATGCGCTACAGCGAATATCGCTCTGCCGAACTGCACGCGGCGCTACTTGAAGAAGAAGGGTTTCGCGTGACGCGTGGCGTGGCCGGACTGCCGACGGCGTTTGTGGCGGAGGCGGGCAGCGGCGGCCCGCTGGTCGGATTTCTGGGCGAGTACGATGCTTTGGCCGGGCTGAGCCAGGAAAGCGGCGCGCTGGTCTGCGTACCGGCCGCTGACGGCGTCAACACCAATGGGCACGGCTGCGGCCATCACCTGCTCGGCGCGGGCGCACATCTCGCGGCAGTTGCCGCGAGAGACTATTTTGCTGCCAACAATATCGACGCCACGGTCAGGTTCTACGGTTGCCCCGCCGAAGAAGCTGCTGCCGGCAAGACCTTTATGGCGCGCGCCGGATTGTTCGACGACCTCGACGTCGCGTTGAGCTGGCATCCCTCGGTAGCGAATTCGGTGTTCATGAACGCCACGCTCGCGAACGTACAGGCGTATTTCCGCTTTCACGGCAAGGCCGCGCACGCGGCTCTCGCGCCGCATCTTGGGCGCAGCGCGCTGGACGCCGCAGAACTGATGAACATCGGTGTCAACTATCTGCGCGAGCACATGCCGGATCAGGCACGTGTACATTTCGCTTACATCAATTCCGGTGGCATTTCGACCAACGTGGTGCCGGTACTCGCCGAACTGCTTTATACGGTGCGCGCACCGCGCAGCGAAGAAGCGCGGGATCTGTTCGAGCGTGTCAAACAGATCGCGGCCGGTGCCGCATTGATGACCGGCACGCGTCTCGAGATCGTTTTCGACAAGGCGTGCTCGAACGTGCTGCATAACGACACGCTCGATCAGGTTCTCGACCGGAACATGCGGGCGCTCGGCGGCTTCGACGTCAGCGATCGCGACGTCGAATTCGCGAGGCAGATTCAGCAGACCATTTCGTCTGATGATTTCGAGAACAGCGCTCGTCACTTCGCGGCGGCGCTGCGTGACCCGCGTCCGATCGTTACGGACATCCAGCCGTATCGTGCCGACATGGCGCGCCCGGTGACAGGCTCGACCGATGTTGGCGATGTCACCTGGGTCGTTCCGACCACGCAATGCCTGACGTCCTGCTTCGCATGGGGAACAGGTTTTCATTCGTGGCAAATGGTCTCGCAGGGCAAGGCGACGCTGGCTCACCGAGGCATGTTGCTGGCCGCGCAGACACTGGCTGCCACGGCCGTCGATCTGGTCGGCCAACCGGATGTGCTGCGCGCAGCAAAAGCGGAGCTTGACGAAAAGCGCGGGCGCAAGCCTTATGATTGCCCGATTCCGCCGGAAGTCTTGCCCCCGCCGGCGCGTACCCAAGCGACCGCCTGAACACCGCAGGCCCGGCATATCGACCCAGGATCATCCGTGCGCACTCTCAAGCTTTCCGGGCAAAGCGGGACGCTGCGATTCCATGACATTCCAGGGGTAGGCACGCCGCTAGTGTTTATCCACGGACTTGGCTGCGCGTCCTCGTGCGACTACCCGCAAGTGATCTCGGATCCGGCATTGACGAGGCGGCGCAGCATTCTGGTCGATTTGCTGGGATCCGGGTATAGCGACCGGCCTGAGTGCTTCGGATATCGTGTCGAAGACCATGCTCGAATCGTCGTCGAACTCATTCGGAGTCTCGACACAGACGTCGATCTCTTCGGTCACAGCATGGGTGGGGCGGTCGCGATCGTTGCGGCTACGATGGCGCCTCGCCGGGTACGCCGTCTGGTTCTCGCAGAGCCGAATCTTGACGCGGGCGGAGGATTGTTCAGTCGCGAGATTGCGGCCTACTTTGAATCTGACTATCGGTTGTACGGCCACGCGCAAACGGTCGCGACCGCGTCGAGAGAGGGCGATCCCGTTTGGGCGGGCGCTCTCGCGATCTCCTGTGCCAGAGCAGTCCATCGTGCGGCGACATCGTTGGTAGAAGGCGATTCAGTGGCGTGGCGTGAATTGCTGTTGCGGCTGGAAATGCCGCGTTCAGTGATTTTCGGCGAGCGCTCGCTGCCGCATCCCGACGCGGTTAGCTTATCGAGGATGGGTATCGTGGTCAGTATCGTGCAGAACGCGGGGCACTTCATGATGCGGGACAATCCGGCGGGCCTGGCGTTTGCCATCAATGAGGGCGTGTCTGCCGGGGATTCGGACGATCCTTGCGAATAGCTTTCGAGAGTTTGACGCATTTCTGTCGTTGCAGATTCGCACCTATACTTGGCTGAGCGAGGCTGACGCAACCTCCTTTAGCGCCTCGCCAGGAGTGTGGATCATGAACATGCCTCGGATTGTGGTGTCGGTTGCCGCTGCGCTGGTTCTTCTCCCTGGGGGCGCGTTCGCGCAAACATCGAGCGATAGCGCTGTGGCCCGGACGAAGGTGACGCAGGAACTCAGGGAACTGGTCGCGATTGGATATCAGCCCGACGCAGTACGGTATGACTATCCAAACGACCTCATTGCCGCAGAAAAGCGTCTCGACGCCAAACGCGCAACCCGGGGTATTTCCACCGTTCCAGCGCAGTAGTGGGAATACAGGGTTCGGCACGCATGCGGTGCTTTTGGCGATTGTTTATAAGGATTACAGATTGAATTGGCGAGCTGGAAAATCGGACTTTAATCTGATCGGTTGGACGAGCTGAGCGTGCCACCCAAAATCCGCCAGATTGATAGCGAGAGCAAAATTGATGAATTTGACACATGTCCGTCGCGAAACCTAGACTCGCCTGCATACATTTCAGGCGGGGACGACATGGGCAACATCCACATGCCAGCTGCGATTTGCAGCCAGGCGCCGGGGAGTAACACCACGAGACTTACCCTGCCGGAAATGCTGGCTGCTCGTGCAGCCCGAAACCCGCACGCACCGCTTTTCTCTGATCGCTCGACGCAATGGACCGGCGCCGAGGCACTCGATATCGCTACGCGCCGTGCAGGTTCGCTGGCCGCTCAAGGCGTGGGACGCGGTGACCGTGTGGCGCTGCTTTGCACGAATCGCAGCGAGTTCATGGAAATCATTCTGGGCTGCGCGTGGCTCGGCGCGATCGCAGTTCCGATCAATACGGCTTCGCGCGGCTTGCAACTCGAACACATTCTGCGCAACTCTGGCGCACGGCTGGTCGTTGCCGAAACTCATCTCGTCGACGCCGTTTACGCACTCGATCCCGGCGACCTGGCAGTCGAATCTGTATGGCTGATTGGGCAAGAGCCGACCGCAGCGCCGGCATACAGCGTTCGGTCTGTGCCGTTGCCGCTGCGGAGTGAACCGGTCGCAGCCGCAGAGCTTGCCGATAGCGATCCGCTCGCGATTTTGTACACGTCGGGGACGTCGGGATTGTCAAAGGGCGTGATCTGTTCGCACGCGCAGTTTTATTGGTGGGGCAGGCACACGGCAGATTATCTCGGCGTCACGGCCGGCGATGTGCTCTATACGTGCCTGCCACTCTTCCATACGAATGCACTGAACTTCTTCTTTCAGGCGCTCACGCACGATGCCGAGCTTGTCGTCGATCGTCGCTTTTCGGCGAGTGGTTTCTTCGACGCGCTCGTTGAGACCAAAGCGACCATCACATCCGTGCTGGGTGCGATGGTGCCGATTCTGCTCAGCCGCGCTGTGTCTCCGAACGAACGCGCACATAGGGTGCGCATTGCGCTAGCGCCGGGCGTGCCGGGCCAGTTCCAGCATGAGTTCACCGAGCGTTGTGGAATTGCATTGCTGGACGGTTACGGTTCGACGGAAACGAACTTTGTGATCGGCGCCCACATCGACGCACAGCGTCCCGGCTTCATGGGCAAACTTACGGAGGGTTTCGATGCGCGCGTCGTCGACGAGCACGACCATCCTGTCCCGGACGGCGAGGCTGGCGAGCTGATTGTCCGGGCGGACGAGCCATGCGCGCTCGCGAGTGGCTACTTCGGCATGCCGGAGAAGACAGTCGAAGCGTGGCGCAATCTGTGGTTTCACACCGGGGATCGCGTGGTACGCGAAGCAGACGGCTACTACCGTTTCATCGACCGGCAGAAGGACGCGATCCGGCGGCGTGGTGAGAACATTTCGTCCTATGAAGTTGAGCAGGCTCTGCTGAGCCATCCATCGGTTGAAATCGCCGCGGTATTCGCTGTGCGCTCCGAACTCGCCGAAGATGAAGTGATGGCCTCACTCGTGCTGTGCGATAACGCGACGCTGGAGCCACTGGACCTGATCCAGTACTGCGAGCCACGTCTGCCGTACTTCGCCGTGCCGCGCTTTCTTGACTTCGTGCGCGAGCTGCCGAGAACGGAAAACGGCAAGATCCAGAAATACAAACTGCGCGAGGCCGGTGTGACAGAGAGCACGTGGGACCTCGAAAAATCCGGCTACCGGCTCAAGCGTTCCTAGCGGCATAGCCTGGCGAGCTACTCATCTGCACCATCAGCCTGGCGCGTTCACGCTCAGCTGTTTCGCAGTCAATAAGTCGTCGCACCAGCCCAATATCGTGCCGCGCTGCGGCATACCGGAGGCAGTATGGCAAGCACGCAAACCTTTCCCGCGCCTGACGTACAAGCCGTCAGCGGTGGGATCGATCAGAAGTCGTTGCGGCGCATAGTCATGGCGTCGGTCGCAGGCAACGCGCTCGAATGGTATGACTTCTTTCTCTACAGTACTGCGGCCGCGCTGGTGTTCGGCGAACTGTTTTTTCCGAAAGGCACCGACCCGTTGATCGGAACGCTTGCCGCGTTCGCAGGCTTTGCCGTCGGTTTTGCCGCGCGGCCGTTCGGCGGCGTACTGTTCGGCCACATCGGCGATCGCTACGGACGCAAGGGCGCTCTCGTGTGGACGCTATCGATCATGGGCGGCGCGACGTTTTTGATCGGCCTGTTGCCGACCTATGCCCAGGCCGGGCTGTGGGCGCCGGCGCTCCTTCTCGTGCTGCGCGTGCTGCAAGGTGTCGCGTCAGGCGGTGAATGGGGCGGTGGTGTATTGATGATCAGCGAGTCGGCGCCGCCAGAAAAGCGCGGCATGTACGCCTCCTGGAGCCAGATCGGTGTGGGCGGCGGCTTTGTGTTGTCGGCCGCGGTTTTCTTTCTCGTGCAAAAGCTGCCACACGACACGTTCATGAGCTGGGGCTGGCGCGTGCCGTTTCTGCTATCGATTGTGATCTTCGGTGTCGGCGTCTACATCCGCTCGAGGTTGCCGGAAAGCACTGAATTCGCGAAGGCAGCGGCGGCGGGCAAGACGACGCACACGCCCGTGCTCGAAGCGATCCGCCGCCACCCGAAGGAGTTGCTGATCGCAATGGGCCTGCGCGTGGCCGAGAACGGCGGCTCTTATATCTTCCTTGCTTTCTCACTTGTGTATGGGAAGTTCATCGGCGTGCCGAGTTCGGTCATGCTCGCGGGGGTGATGGTGTCGATGACCGTCGAGCTGGGCATGATGCTGGTGTGGGGTCGGTTATCCGATCGCATCGGCCGCAAGCCCGTGTACATGATCGGCGCGGTGGGGCTAATCGTCATTGCGCTGCCGTTCTTCTGGCTAATCGACACGAAGGTGCCGGGGCTCATCTGGCTCGCTTTCTTGCTTGCCAATGGCGTGTGTCATGGTGCGATGATCGGGACCCAGCCGAGCCTGATGGGCGAACTGTTCAGCACGGAGGTCCGTTATTCAGGCATGGCGCTGGGCCACGAGATCGCCTCCGTATTCGCGGGCGGCCTCTCGCCGCTCGTGGCCACCGCGCTGCTTGCGAAGTACCACGCCGCGTGGCCGGTCGCGCTAATGCTCATGGCGATGGGTGCGATAACCGTCGTGGCGCTTCTCTGTGCGCGGGAAACAGCGCAACGCTCCGCACGCTAAAGGGGAGATCGATCATGCAGTCACGCGACCATGCCGGGGTATTGCTTTGCGGCGGGGTGGAAGTTCCCTATCGCCGCCAGGCGCCGGAAGGCACGACAGGCGATCTGCTCGCGGAGGCGTTCTCCGCGGCGCTGGCGCAATCAGGCTTTGCCGCCCATGAAGTAGACGGGCTGGGAGTGGCATCGTTCACCCTTGCTCCGGATCACGCGATCGACGTTGCCTGGCGCCTTGGGCTCTCGCCACGCTGGTGCATGGACGACTGTCACGGCGGCGCCAGCGCAATCAACCTGCTGCAACATGCAGTGCGCGCGATCCAGTGCGGCGACGCCAACGTGATCGTGCTCGTATCGGGGGATCGCTTCGAGCCGGCAGATTTCAAGCAACTCGTCGACCATTACAACCTGACGACGCGCACCTGGCTGCGACCCCTCGAAAGCGGCGGGCCGAACGCGCTGTTCGCGATGATGACGCAGTTGCATGCGCAACGTTACGACCTGTCGCGCGCGGATTACGGCGCGCTGTGCGTTGCGCAGCGGGCGTGGGCATCGCGCAACCCGCAAGCCGTCTATCGTGCGCCGCTGACCGTCGAGGCGTATCTGGATGCGCCGCTTATAGCTGAACCGCTAGGACGCTTCGACTGCGTGCCGGTCGTCAGCGGCGCGAACGCGATCGTTATCGCGCGAGCCGACCTCGCGAAGCACGACCGGCACGTCGCGGTGCGTGCGCTGCGCTGCAGCTATAACCCCGATCACCAGATGGGCGATGGATTGCAGACGTCGCTTGCCGCACTTGCACCGACTCTGTGGCGCGACGCAGGCATGACGCCCGCCGACATGGATCTCGTGTCCGTGTACGACGATTATCCGGTGATGGTGCTCGTTCAATTGGCGGACCTCGGCTTCGCGCCGGACGGCGACATGCGTGCGCTGATCGCGCGCATTGCGTCGGAAGAATTGCCGGTCAATACGTCGGGTGGACAACTTTCGGCAGGGCAGGCGGGCGCGGCTGGTGGAATGCACGGGCTTGTCGAAGCCCTGACACAGTTGCGCGGTGAGGCCGGCGAGCGGCAGGTAGCGGGTGCCCGGCGGGCGCTCGTCAGCGGCTATGGCATGGTCGAGTATCGCTACGGTATGTGTGCGAATGCGGTGGTGCTTGAAGCTTTCGATCGAGGCGCGCAATGAGCATAAAAGTTTTCCGCTGTACGCACTGCGGCACCACGCTATTTCCGGCTCGCTACCTGTGCCCGTCTTGTGGGGGCGCCGAGTGGTCGGCGCTCGACGCAGAGGGCGGCACAGTGAAGGCGGCGACCGCCGTTCGGCACCGAGTGGGCGCGGATAACAGCGCTGACATCCACCTGGCGAGCGTTGCCACAGAAGCGGGACCGATTGTCATCGCGCGTCTCGACTCTCCTGTGGAAACCGGCGATGCAGTCAGTCTCGCGCTGGATGCACAACACCGGATCGTTGCCCGACGCGGTTGACATGCCGCCGCGCGGCCGCTTTCGCGAGGCGGCGCGGCGTTACTAGCCGTTCAGTTACACCACCCTAAAAAACGCTCACCGGGAATTGGAGAATTCATGAAAAAGCTGCTTGCCTGTTCATTCGGTATCCTATCAATTTGTCAGGTGGCGCATGCGCAGAGCAGCGTCACCATCTACGGCATCATTGACGATGGTCTCACCTGGTCCAGCAACCAGGGCGGGCACAGCGCGTGGCAAATGCAAGGCAGTATCTCGCAAGGCAATCGGTGGGGGATGAAAGGCGTCGAGGACCTCGGCGGCGGCACTTCCGCGCTGTTCCGGCTGGAGAACGGCTTTAACGTCAACAACGGCGCGCTTAGCCAGGGCGGGCGCGAGTTTGGCCGCCTCGCTTACGTGGGACTGTCGAACGACCGTTACGGTACGCTGACGCTCGGTCGCCAGGGTGAGGCGATTGGCGACTATATCGGCGCGCTGTCGGCTAACGGAACCTTGCCCGGCGGGATACTGTTCCCGCATCCGGGGGATCTCGACAACAACGGCATCGACTTTCGTCTGCAAAACGCGGTTAAGTACGTGTCGCCGACCTTCGCGGGTCTCACAGGTGTCGGCATCTACAGTTTCGGCGGCGCGCCGGGCAACTTCGCCAGCAACAGCGCGAAGTCGTTTGCACTGCAATACGCGACCGGCAATCTCCAGCTCGTCGGCGCGTATACGTCGATCGATCATCCGGCTACGGCAGTGCCGGACGGCGTCTGGACAGCCGGAAACACAGTGGACGGCAACTACGGTCTCGCGGCGGGCAGCTACAAGGTGTTCGGTGTCGCGGCGTCCTATGCGATGGGACCTGCGCGCATCACGGCGGACTGGACCCACACACAGTTCGGCAACCTCGACCCCAGTCTGGGTGCGAAGATCGGTGGGCACGTGACCTTCAACATCGCTGAAATCGTGGGCAGCTATATGATCACCCCCGCGTTGCAGCTCGGCGTCGCGTATAGCTATACCGAAGGCAACGTGTCCGCAACCGGGCAAGCCCCGCACTACCACGAGGCGGACGCCAGCGCGGACTATTTCCTGTCGAAGTCGACCGATGTCTATGCGAGCGCGACTTACATGCGAGCGGGGGGCGGCGCGGTTGCCGATCTCGCTCCCGTGCTGGCGGCGTCGAGCTCGGCCAACCAGGTGGCATTGCGGCTCGGGATTCGAAAGAAATTCTGAGTTTCGGGCGGGACTGTATCCGCTCTAGCGGTAACCACGACCGAACGCATATCTTCGGTTGAATGAGCACGAAGCTGGCCTGCGCTTCCAGGTCAGCTCACAATGAAAAAGACAGTGCGACCAGAGCCACAACTCGTCAAGCGTCTGTTTGCAAACAGCGCTCTCGTCGCCCGATCATACGACCCCACCATCACTCGACGCGTCTACTATAATGACCGGCGCCGCCGTTCCGCATTGGCGTGGACGGCGTGGCCCCTGCGCGCGCCAGGCCGCTATTTTCATTTCAGACAGTTCCTGATCGGCGACCGCCCCATGCGTTTGCAAGAAGTACGGGCGTGTAATCGTCACGCCGGTGATCTTTAAGAGCAAGGAATCCATTGTGGTGGACTTCAACGACGTTGACCTGAACCTCCTGCGTGTCTTTCAGGCAATTCTGGAGGAGCGCAGCCTGACGCGTGCCGGGCAGCGGCTGGGTCTGTCACAGCCCGCGGTCAGTTACTCGCTCGGGAGGCTTCGCTCGCTCTTCGACGATCCGCTCTTTGTGCGCACCACCGGGGAGATGCTGCCCACCCCAACCGCCACGGAGCTGTCTGCACCTGTCAATCGGGCGATCTCTTCGCTACGCGAAGTATTCCGTCATGGCGACCGCTTTGACCCGGCTGCCAGCAGCCGGGAATTTCATCTCTCGATGTCCGACGTTGGCGAGCAGGTTTTTCTGCCGATTCTGTGCACCAAGCTTCAGCAAACCGCGCCGTTCGTCAGGCTCTCGGTGCAGCAGATTCCCATCGCTGACGCTGAAGAAAGGCTCAGGCTCGGGCAACTGGATTTTGCAGTCGGCAATATGCCGGCCCTCAAGCTGACGACACAATACGCGCTGCTGTTTCATGAGCCTTATGTTTGCATGACGCGTAAGCGCACAGGCTTGCCTGCCAGACAGATCTCCCGTGAGAAATTTCTTTCCCTGTCGCACATTTCCGTTGGATCGAGCGAGAGCAGCCATCGCAACATAGAACACCTGCTGCAGGCGGAAGGTTTGCACCGGAGAATCGCGTTACGTGTGCCTCACTTCACGGTTGTCCCGCAGATCATCCGGCGCACGGATTGGATGGTCACGTTGCCGCTGAGGGTGGCGCGCCTGTTCAACGAGCGAGGCGAGTTTGTTATCTATCCACTCCCAGTCCAAATCCCGGAAGTGGAAGTTACCGTGCATTGGCACGATGCATTCGAGTCGGAGGAGGGCAATCGCTGGCTCCGCTCGGTGATTATCGATAGCCTTCACGAAGATTGATAGCACACGGTCGTCATAAACGATTTTATGCACGGTTCGAATTTGATTGATTAGGCTGACTCTCCTTCGCCACCTATACTGGGCTGCATTGAAAGACGCACTTCGGTGTCGACTAATCCACGAGTCTGGATGAGTCCACACATGAAGGATTGGGCTGAAAGTCCTTGCGGGCATCTGCATTGCATAAATCTGGAAGGTAGAGAGACGCCATGGCTGAGCGGTCGTTTGTCGAAGAGGTGAAGAAGCTGCGTCTGGGTGCAGGCGAACTATTCAGCGGCGAGGGCATCCTGGCCGTGACCAAGGCGCTGCTGGAATCCGGAGTCGCGTACGTGGGCGGCTATCAGGGGGCGCCCATTTCACACCTGATGGACGTGCTGGCTGACGCGCAAGACATCCTCAGCGATCACGGCATCCGCTTCGAGAATAGTGCGAGCGAGGCCACGGCTGCCGCGTCGCTGGCCGCGTCGGTCAACTATCCGTTGCGCGGGGCCGTGACGTTCAAGGCGACGGTTGGCACCAACGTCGCCTCTGACGCGCTTGCGAACCTGGCGTCGGGTGGCGTGACGGGCGGCGCGCTCATCATCGTTGGCGAAGACTACGGCGAAGGTTCATCGATCATGCAGGAGCGCAGTCACGCGTTCGCGATGAAGTCGCAGATCTGGCTGCTGGACCCGCGGCCGAACTTGCCTTGCATCGTGCAGGCGGTGAAAGACGGTTTTGATTTGTCGGAGGCGAGTCATACACCGGTCATGCTGCAACTGCGCATCCGCGCTTGCCATGTGCATGGCCAGTTCATTGCCTCGGACAATCGCCGCGCGGCGTTCTCGATCAAGGACGCACTCGAAAACCCGAGCCGCGATGTTAACCGTATCGTGCTGCCTCCCGCGAGTTTTATGCATGAACGCGAGAAAATTCATGAGCGCTGGCCGGCCGCGGTCAAGTTCATCGAAGAGCGGCAACTCAACGAGTTCTTCTCGGCGGACGCTGGCGAGATTGGCATCGCAATGCAGGGTGGCAGCTACAACACGGTTATGCGCGCGTTAGAACGCCTCGGCCTCGCTGACGTGTACGGCGATTCGGAAATCCCGCTGTACGTGATGAACGTTGCGTATCCGCTCATCGATTCCGAATGGGAGCGCTTTTGCGAAGGCAAGCGTGCCGTGCTGGTGATCGAAGAAGGCCAGCCGAATTTCGTCGAGCAGAATGCCAGTTCGATTCTGCGGCAGTGCGGTTCGACCGTGGCGTTGCACGGCAAGGACATGCTGCCGCTTGCTGGTGAGTACAACACTGCTACCGTGCTCAAGGGCTTGCGTGCATTCTTCGAGCGCTATGGCGTGCTCGAACCGCAACCTGTTCCCCGAAAAGTCATTCCGGTATTGGCCGTCTCTTCCACGCCTCTCGCGATGGCGGAGCCCGCTGAAGCGGTGGAAGCTGAGCTCACTCTGCTCGATCCCGTCGCGGCGCTCGACGCTAATGTGCATGCGCGTCCACCCGGGTTCTGCACCGGCTGTCCGGAGCGCCCGATCTTTACGGCGATGAAGCTCGTCGAACGTGAACTCGGCGCGCATCATGTGAGCGCCGACATCGGTTGCCATCTGTTTTCGATTCTGCCTCCGTTTAACCTGGGCGCGACGACCATGGGCTATGGTCTCGGCAGCGCGAGTGCTTCCGCGCTCAACGCGAGCGCTGACAAGCGCGCGATCTCTGTGATGGGGGACGGTGGTTTCTGGCATAACGGGCTCACGAGCGGTATTGCGAACGCGGTGTTCAACAGGAGTGACAACCTGACGATTGTGGTCGACAACAGCTACACGTCGGCCACGGGCGGCCAGGACATTCTGTCGTCGACAGCACTCAATCCGACACGCAGCACCGGTCACGAGATAGAGCAGGCGGTACGCGGGGTCGGCGTGAAGTGGGTGAAGACGGTGCGTCGTACTTATGACCTGAAGACGATGATGGCGACGCTGAAGGAAGCGCTTACCACCAGCTCGAAAGGACCCAAGGTACTGATCGCGCAGAGCGAATGCATGCTGAACAAGCAGCGCCGTGAAAAACCGAAGACCCGCAAGGCGATTGCCGCGGGCGAGCGCGTAGTGCGCGAGCGCTTCGGTGTCGACTCTGACACCTGTACTGGCGACCACTCGTGCATCCGCTTATCCGGCTGTCCGTCGCTGTCGATCAAGCCGAATCCCGATCCGCTTCGTACCGATCCGGTTGCGAGCGTGCTTGACAGTTGCGTCGGTTGCGGGCTATGCGGTGAGGTATCGCATGCAGCTGTCTTGTGCCCCTCGTTCTATCGCGCGCAGATCGTCAGCAATCCGACGCGTGTCGACAAGCTGCGTCAACGAGTACGCAATGTGGTGATCGGCTGGCTGCAACGTCGTGATGCTCAGCGTCGCGCACGTCTCGCGTTCTGATTCAGGAAGGAAATAGATGAGCAACGCTCAGCCCATCAAGGTTGCCGTTCTCGCCATGGGTGGCGAAGGCGGTGGGGTGCTGGCCGACTGGATTGTCGATCTCGGCGAGCACAACGGTTACTACGCGCAGACCACGTCGGTGCCGGGCGTCGCGCAACGGACCGGTGCAACGATCTATTATGTCGAACTGTTCCCGCGCGAGTTGAACGACTCGAACAGCCGCGCGCCGGTACTTGCGCTGATGCCGTTGCCCGGAGACGTCGACGTCGTGCTCGCGTCTGAGCTTATGGAGGCTGGGCGCGCGGTGCAGCGTGGTCTCGTAACGGCGGACCGCACGACGCTGGTGACGTCCACGCACCGCGTCTATTCGATCGCTGAAAAGGCTGCAATGGGCGATGGCCGCGTGGACAGCGATACGTTGATCGCCCACGCGAAGCAGGCGGCAAAGCGCTTCGTCCGCTTCGACATGGCAGAGGCCGCCGAGACGACTGGCAGTGTGATCAGCGCGGTGCTGTTCGGCGCGCTGGCCGGAACGGGCGTGCTGCCCTTTAGCCGCAAGCAGTTCGAGGAAACGATCGAGCGTGGCGGTGTCGGTGTGAAGCCGAGTTTGCGCGCGTTCGACCTGGCCTATCTTCGCGGTGGGGCTGATGAAGCAACAGAAGGCGCGAAGGCCGAGGTTGTACCGCCGGCTGTGCCCAGCCATCCGGTGGCCGTGAAACTGCTCGCACGCGTGCTGGCCGAATTGCCGCCCGAGGCGCAGACCTTCGCGATCGAAGGGGTGCGTCGCCTGATCGACTACCAGGACTCCACTTACGCAGCGTTCTATCTGGATCGTCTCTCCGAACTGCGCCGTGCGCTGCCCGTCGACGACGCGACGCTGCTGCGCGAAACCGCGCGTTATCTCGCGCTGTGGATGTCGTACGAAGACACCATCCGTGTCGCTGACCTCAAGACGCGCGGCTCGCGCTTCGAACGGGTGCGCGGCGAAGTGCGCGCCGGGGAGAATCAGCTGCTCGCGATCAACGAGTTCATGCACCCGCGTATCGAGGAAATCTGCGAAACGCTGCCGGCTGCCCTTGGCCGTTGGCTCACCCGGCCGCATTGGGTACATCGTTTGGTGCGACGGTTTGCACGGTCGGGACGCGTCGTGACAACGAGTTCGTTGCGCGGCTATCTGACGCTGTATGCGGTTTCGCGTCTGCGCGGCATGCGCCGCAGCACGCTACGCTACCAGCTGGAGAACGCGCGCATTGAAGATTGGCTGGAGCGAATCATCGAGACAGCGAAGCTGAATCCGGCGCTCGCCATCGAGGTCGCGCAGTGCCAGCGTCTCGTGAAGGGCTACAGCGACACGCACGCGCGCGGCCTGAAGAACTACCAGACGGTGATGGCGGCGGTCGTCAAGGCGGGCGCGAGAATTGCGCCTGCCACGCTGCGCGAATTGCGCGACGCCGCTCTCGCCGATGAACACGGCAACCGGCTGCGTGAAACGCTGCGCCGGTACGCTCTTGCATAAGTGCGACTGGAACGAGCGAAGTGCTTGCTCCGTATGCGTGTAATAGCTTCTCAGCCAAGGAGATTAACCGATGCATTCCGCTCTTAGTGAACTAGCTTCCGGCCTTGCTCGTGGAGATGTGCGAGTGGTCGACCTCACGCAGATACTGTCACCGGAGTTTCCCGCGCTTCAACTCCCTCCGCAGTTCGGGCAGGTGTGGGCGTTCAAGATGGAAACGATCAGCCACTATGACGAGAAGGGGCCGGGCTGGTACTGGAACAATTTCTCCTGTGGCGAGCATACGGGAACGCATTTCGATGCGCCTGTGCACTGGGTAACTGGAAAGGATCATCCGCATAACTCGGTCGATACGATCGATGCACACAACTTCGTGGCGCCGGCGGTCGTAGTCGATGCGAGCGCGGAGGTCGCTGGGAATTCGGACTGGCTGCTGACTTCCGACTATCTCAGGAGGTGGGAAGAGCAACACGGCCGGATACCTGCGGGCGCGTGGGTTCTATTCCGTACCGACTGGTCAAAGCGTACCGATCCGGCTGAATTTCTAAGTCTGAGAGACGATGGGGCGCACACGCCGGGTCCAACGCAGGAAGCGGTGGAGTGGATGATTCACGAACGCGACGTTCATGGTTTTGGCGTGGAGACAATCAACACCGACGCGGGGCAGGCTTATGCCTGGCCAATCCCTTACCCGTGCCATACGTTAATGCACGGCGCAAATCGCTACGGTCTTCAATGCTTGACCAACCTCGATCTTCTGCCGCCGGTCGGCGCGATCATCGTTTCGGCTCCGCTTAAGATTAAGGATGGCTCAGGCAGTCCGCTTCGAGTACTTGCTTTGGTGGCGAGTTAGGTTGATGAGGTAAATCCGTTCCGAACGGCGACGCGGTTGCTGCCTTCCCGCGTCACGCCTCGTTCAGTGAAGTAACCGTCGGCCTTTGTAACGGAGCGCTCCGCTGTACCACCGGTTGCGGGCCCGCAGCGTCAATCGCGATCGCGTTCCGCCTGCAGCATCTTGAGTCGTGTCTGGCCGTCCGGCGTGAAGTGCGTGCCAAAGCGCACCAGTCCGCTCTGATGCAACTGGCAACTCAACGTGAAGCTCAGCAGCATGCCCGGCTCGGTATCCTCGATATCGATAGCGATCGATTCAAGGCGCGGCTCGTATTTCAACAGCGTCACTTCGATTGCATGTTTGAGCTTGTGCGCGGACGATGGCAGATGCCGATAGATCTCCGACAGATCGTCGAGTCCGTAGTCAGGTAAATGTGCGAGTCCATTGCGGCGGCTGTTCAGGATGCGTTGGATGTTGTCCTGTACGGAGAAGAAGGTCTGTGTTTGCGCATCGAAGTCGTCGACGACCGTGCCGTTTGCGAAGTGCCCGGTCACCAACTCGAAGAGCCCTGGTCCCCCACGCGTCATGTCAGCGCCTCCGCTGCGTCATCGAACTCCACGGTGATGCCGTCGTCATCCGAGAGCGACAGCCGGATCGCCCGCGGAAGCTTCCCACCAGATGTCGCGCGCGGCAGACGATGTCTTGCGATCCGCACCAGCAATTCCCGCGAGAGCACAGGCAGGATCTGCTGATCGAGCAGGCTGTCGATGTTGCGTGCGCCGGAGTCAGGCAACTGGCACGCGTGCGCGAGTTCGCTCACCAGTGCATCGTTGCAGACGAGTGGCACGCCGAAGCGGCGCTCGATGCGCCGTGCTACCTTGTCGAGTTTCATCCGCACGATTGACGCTAACGCCGCGTCCGACAGCGGCCGGTACACGACCGTCTGGAAGCGCGCGAGCAGTGCCGGCTGGAAGTGCTCGATCAGCAGCGGGCGGATTGCGTCCATCAACATGCCGGTGCTCAGTTCGCCGCCGGCTTCGGCGACAGCGTCTCTGGCCGCCATGATCTGCTCGCTGCCGAGATTCGACGTCATCAGGATCACCGTATTGCGGAAGTCGATGATGCGGCCTTCACCGTCGCGCATGAAGCCGCGGTCGAACACCTGATAAAAGAGGTTCAACACGTCGCGATGGGCTTTCTCGACTTCATCGAGCAGGATCACGCTATATGGGCGTTGTCGGACGGCTTCCGTGAGTACGCCACCCTGGCCATACCCGACGTATCCCGGCGGAGAGCCTTTGAGCTGTGAGACGGTATGGGCTTCCTGGTACTCGGACAGGTTGATCGTGATCAGCGCTCGCTCGCCGCCGAACATCAGGTCGGCCAATGCACGAGCCGTTTCGGTTTTGCCGACGCCGGACGGCCCGACCAGCAGGAACACGCCAAGCGGCGCTTCGTCGGATTTGAGACCGGCCTTGGCGGCACGCAAGCTCTTGCCAAGTGCGGCGAGGGCGTCGTCCTGGCCGACCACGACCCGCGAGAGCCGTGTTTCCATATCGAGCAGGGTGGCGAGTTCGTCTTCGAGCAGACTGCCTACCGGTACGCCCGTCCAGTCGGCGATGACGCGTGCGATCGCGGCGTCGTCTACTTCCGCGTGAATCAGCGCGTCGGCACCGTGTTTCGCCAGCGTTTCGTGTGCTGCGCGGATCGATTGCTGTAGGTCGCTGCGGATGGATTCGTCCGTTGCCGCGTGCCATTGTCGCCGCAGCGTCTGCAGCACGGTAGCGGCGTCTTTCTGTTCGGCGAACGCCGCTTCCAGTGCGCCGAGTTCACTAGCGAGTGAGGCGAGGCGGGTTTCGATGGCGTTCAATCGTTCGCCGACTTCTGCGGAGGTCGCGCCCTGGTCCTCGATTAACGCCGCACGTTCCACTTCGAGCGCGGCGCGCTCCGCGAGGCGCGCCGAAATTACCACCGGGGTAGCTTCAGTGCTCATGCTCACGCGTGCCGCTGCGGTGTCGAGCAGGTCGACTGCCTTATCCGGCAACTGGCGGCCGGTCAGATAGCGGCGCGATAGCCGCACGGCCGCGGCCACTGCCGCGTCGGTGATATGCACGCCGTGGTGCAGTGCGTAGCGCTCCTTCAGGCCGCGCAGCATCAAGCAGGCGTTGTCGTCGTCGGGTTCGTCGACCTTGACCATCTGGAAACGCCGCTCGAGTGCGGCGTCGCGTTCGAAGTACTGTTTGTATTCGGACCACGTGGTTGCCGCGATCGTGCGCAGTTCGCCGCGCGCGAGCGCGGGCTTGAGCAGGTTCGCGGCGTCGGCGCCGCCGGCGCTATTGCCTGCGCCGATCAGCGTGTGCGCTTCGTTGATGAACAACAGGATCGGCGTGGGCGACTGCTGGACGGCTTCGATCACATTCTTCAGGCGTTGCTCGAATTCGCCTTTGACGCCTGCACCGGCCTGCAGCAGGCCGAGATCGAGCGTCAATACGCTGACGTCGCGGATCACCGCCGGCACGTCGCCTTCGGCAATCTTTAGCGCGAGTCCTTCGACCAACGCGGTTTTGCCGACACCAGGCTCGCCCACAAGGATCGGATTGTTTTTGCGCCGCCTGGTCAGAATGTCGACCATCTGCCGAATTTCTACTTCGCGGCCGAACACCGGGTCGACCCTGCCGTCGCGCGCTTTTTGTGTGATGTCGATGGTGAAGCGTTGCAATGCATCGGTTCCGGGGCGCTCAGGGAGGCTTGCGCGCGGTGAATCTATCGTGGGAGACGAGTGCGTCGGCGTAGCGGTTGCTCCGACGGCGGCGCGCATGCCGGAAGGTGAGTGTTCATTGTTGCTGGTGTCCGACGTGGACGGAACGTTTCCATCCGTGTGCACAACGGCAGTTGGCGCTTCGACCGAAACCCTGTCCAGTTCCGGCCTCAGGCGTTCGATCTGCGCGGCGGACACCGAGAGCAGCGGCCACGCATCCGGCGCACGCAGCAGATGCGGCGCATCGGCAAGCGCCGCCAACAGATGCGCCGATCGGATCGACGTGGCGCCCGCTTCGAGCGACGCACCCATCCACGCCGCTTCGAGCAGTTGACCCAGCCGGTGAGACAGACCCGGTTTGCCGCGCAACTCGTGCGGCAAGCGGTCGATGGCGCTCAACAGCCCGTTCCAGATGCTATCGACGTCGAGGTCATAGCGGCGCACGATCGCGACCAGATCGCCTTCGCCCAGTTCAAGTAGCTTGATCAGCCAGTGCTCGACTTCGATATCCCGGTGGGCGCGCGTTTCGCACAGGTTCGCGGCTTCGGCGAGGGCGCGGGCGCAATGGTCGTTGAGGCGGCGCAGGAACGGGGAGAGGTCACGGGCGGTCATGGCAGGAGATCGGAAGGAAGAAACGCGCGGACCGGATTGACGGCGGTTCGCGCAAGAAAACGGCACCCCGGAGAGAACGACCAAGGGTGCCGGACCAGCTACATTTACGAGCGTTCGTTCCAGCTATCGGCGTGAATGATGTTGCCGTCCTTGTACGACCACGTGATTTTCTCGTAGCGCAGTTCGATCTCTTCCAGGTGATTGTGCTTCTCGTAGGCCGGATTCTTGATGTCCAACATCTTCGGCTTGACGGCGACAACCTTCACGTTGTCGAGTTTCGTATTGAAGTACTCTTTCTCTTTGCCTGCGTCGTCGATCTTGTACCATTTGATCTCGACCGACTTGAGCGTCTGGCCGCTCGTCACCGCTTTGTAGAGGTACCAGTTGTTGCTCGAGTACTTCACGTTTCCAGAAAAGTTCATGTTTGTGGACCTGCTCGGTCTGGACATGCAGGCGATTCCACAAGACGCACCGTATTTCGATGTCGAGGTCGCACTGCAGAAGCCCTATCCCGACGACTTGCGCTTCTCAGCCGAAAATGTGCGCCTCTTCTGCACACCAATCATCAATCTGTTCGAGCTGGAAGCTGACCCAATCATAGCGACCCAGTTCGAAACCGAATATCGTGTCCACTCGATCGAGCAACGCGGGGACAAAGTCGATGTGTATTCGGTCGACACCGTGCAGGGCTTCGAGGCGGGATCCGGCCAGCGCTTCGAATACGCGCCGTTCGCTTCGTTCCGTCATCGCGGCGGCATGCTGCGCCACGAAATGCCCGAACGGTATTTCCATACGCGCGTGCGGCGCGGGCCATCGGGACGGTTCGACACATGGGTGGTCCTCGGCGGCCACGCCTGGGAGAATCAGGTGACGTTGCCGAAGGAAACGCTGTCACTGTCGGTGACGGGCACTAACGGGCTGTTGCCGCGCAAGGGCCTTCGCGAAGCGGGTATCACCCGCATGCGCAGCGGCTTCACGAACATTGGCTCGGTGCGCAATCTGACTGCGCCGACGTTACCGGTTTACCCGCCAACCGGCGACCGCTTCCAGTGGCGCGTGCTGTCGCATCTCGCGCCGAACTATCTGTCGCTGCTGAACCCGGAAATTCTGCGCGGCGCGCTCGCGTTGTACGACTGGACCGAGGGCGAGATGAACAAACGCCGCATCGATGCCATCACCGACGTGCAGCACCGGCTGTTGCAGAAGCTCGTGAAGGGCGGGCTGCAGCGTGGCGTTGAAATCGAGGTGACGCTCGACAGCAACCGGTTTGCCGGCGAGGGCGACATCGAACTGTTTGGTGGGATGCTCAACCGTTTTCTTGGGCTGTACGCGACGTTGAACCTGTTCACAAAGCTCGTGATTGTGTCGCAGCCCACTGGCCGCCGCATTGAATGGCCGGATACGAAGGGCGAAGGAGCACCGTTTTGAACGCACCGAGCAAGGAGTTTCCGTCATACGCGGACCGGCAGTTGCTGCCGGCGCTGCTCGACGATGCGACGCGGATGAACTTCTTCCGCTTCTGCGAGCTGATCGAACTTGCCGCTCCCGACAAGCCGCCGCTGGGTGCGAGCGATTCGCCCGCTACAGAGCCAGTGCGGTTTCGATCGCGGGCGCGGATCGGATTTCCGAACCGTGAAATCGACGCGGTCGAATACGATCTGGACAACCCGTCGGCGCCACCGGCCGTTCGCACGACGTTTCTTGGCCTGTACGGGGTCGACGCGCGCATGCCGTCGTATTTCGTCGAAGAAGTCGCGCAGAACCGCGACGGCGCCGACCCGATGTCGAGTTTTCTTGATCTTTTCCATCACCGGGTCGTTACGCAGTACTACCGCGTGTGGCGAAAGTATCGTTACCCGGCCGGCTTCAGGAGCGGGGGCACCGACGAGATTTCGCGCTATCTGCTGAGCTTCGCGGGACTCGGCATTGGCACATCGGAGATCGCACAGGCGGTCGGCCCGCGCAAACTGTTGTCGATGCTCGGGCTTGCGGGTCAGAAGACGCGCACGGCTGAAGGACTGAAGGGTGTGCTGCAGCATGCCGTGCCTGATGCACGCATCACGGTGGAGGAGTTCCATCCTGTATGGATCCGCGTAGACGATTACTCGCCGGGAGCGTTGGGTGAGGGCTGTCTGCTTGGCCGCGGTTTTTATGACCGGGCCAATGCTGTGCGCGTGATCATCACACCCCAGACGCGTGAATCGGTGCTCGGACTGATGCCGGGGCGGACCAATTACCAGGAACTCATGGCGCTGCTGCGATTTTACCTGGGCTATGAGGCAAGGGCGCATCTGGAAATGCACGTCAGTACGGAGCTCATGCCGGCTCAGCAACTGAACTCAGATCAGGTCAGCCTGGGCTACACCACCCAATTGGTGCAGCCCCGCAGGCACGATTCTGTCGCTGCAGTCACGCGCGTGCAGCTTGGCGAATGGACAGGGGGCACCGAACGACGTGCCAACGAGGAGCGTGCGACGCACGGGCGCGGTATTTAACGGATATGGAACACAAAAGGATCAACAGAATGAAGCGACAGCTTCGAATCGGCGCAGCAGCGTTAATCGTGCTTACCGTTGCAGGTTGCGGCGTTGGACAGGCAATGAAGGACAGTACAGTGGACGCGGCGAAATGGGCGTTCACGACGCAAGTCAAGACCATGAACATGGACCTCGTCAGCCGGTCGTCACTAAACGTAAACGGCGCGGGGCAATCATTGTCGACGGTAGTGCGGATCTATCAATTGAAAACGCCGCAGGCATTCCAGCAACTCGACTACACGCAGTTGCAGACCAATGACCTTGCGGCGCTGAAGGCCGATCTGCTCGCGACCAAAGATGTCGTGCTGCGTCCGGACGCGAGCGCGAGCATCAGCGAGCCGATGAGCAACGATGCGGCGTATGTCGGCGTGGTCGCGTTCTTCCGCGACGCCGGCAAAGACTCGTCGTGGAAGCTGGTGATTCCGAAAAAGCAGTGGAAGAAGACGGACCCGGTGAAGATCGAGGCGCGCGACAACACGCTAAATCTCGTTGGTGCGACGGATGACACGATCAAGCGTAACGCGCCGCAGCAGAGCGTGCCGAATCCACCGAAGCCGAAACCGGCGGTAATCACGGAGTATGGAACGCAGGCGGGGTGAGCGAACACATGCCGTTTGTGTTAGTGCGGAGCGTACGCGACGGCAGGCTACCTGTTCAACCTGGGCGGCGCGCATCGGCGCACGGTCGAGGGTAAATCCAGCCATCACCCCTATGCCCAGCAGGAATGACAGTTATGCATCCGCGCTGTCTTCTCCACCGGTTTGCATTGCCGGACGATCCCTCCTACGCACTGTGCGTTCAACATCATCAGGAAGGAGATTGTCATGTCACTTCAAGCCAGGCTCGACGCATTCAAGGCCGATTTCAAAGGCGGCAAAGCCCCATTCTTTGCACCGCCGGAAATCCATCCGATCATGGAACGCGCGACGGCCGAACTCGTGGCGTCCGGACAGGCCGCACGCGCTCTCAAAGCAGGCGACGTAGCACCGGAATTCACCCTCAATGACCCAGACGGCAAACCTGTGTCGTCTGTCGACCTGCTGAAGCAGGGGCCACTCGTGATCAGCTTCTACCGTGGCGTATGGTGTCCGTATTGCAATCTTGAACTGACGGCCCTTGAAGAAGCGCTGCCGTCGTTCAAGGCCGAGGGTGCAAGTCTGGTTGCGATCTCACCGCAGAATGCCGTGAACAGCCGCAAATCTGTCCGCACCAACAAGCTGAATTTCCCGATCCTGAGCGACACGCACAACGATGTCGCCGCCGCATTCGGCATCCGCTTTGCTTTGCCCGACTATCTCGTGGATCTGTACAAGAACCTCAAGAACGATCTGCCGGCGTTCAACGGGGACGACAGTTGGACGTTGCCGATGCCGGCGCGCTACGTGGTCGGGCAAGACGGAACGATCCTGTACTCGGAAGTCAACCCGGACTATACGCATCGTCCTGAGCCTCAGGATATGTTGCCGGTTCTCCGCAAGAAGGTTGTTTCGGCATCCTGATTCGATCCTGCTTCGTTCCCGGCCGGAGAACCACCGGGAACGATTGAACAGGCAAGCCGGACCATCAACATCGAGGCAATATGAAATCACGCACTTTTCTTGTAACCGGTGCCAGCAAAGGCATCGGCAGAGCCGTCGCAGCGCGGCTGAATGCAGACGGGCACCGGGTTGTGGGACTGGCGCGTCAGGCAGACGATCCTGGCTTCCCAGGAACGCTCGTGTCTGTCGACCTGTCCGACCGCGTGAAAACGCAGGCTGTGCTCGATAGGCTTGTGGCGGAATACAAGTTCGACGGCCTGGTCAATAACGTTGGCCTCGTCAAACCGCAGAGGCTGGGCGCCATCGATCTGGACACGCTTGACTCCGTCATGTCGCTCAATCTGCATCCCGCTATACAGGCGGCGCAGGCACTGCTGCCCAATATGAGCAACCAGGGCTGGGGGCGGATCGTCAACATTACGAGCCTCACTGTCCTTGGCATCGTGGAACGTACCGCTTATGCCGCCGCCAAGTCTGCCCTGGTGAGTTTTTCGCGCTCCTGGGCGCTCGAGTTGGCGACCACCGGCATCACGGTCAATTCCGTCGCGCCCGGCCCGACGGAAACCGAACTGTTCAGAGCCAACAACGCGCCGGGAAGCGAAGGGGAGCAGCGCTATCTCTCCGCCGTCCCAATGAAACGCTTCGGCAAGCCAGACGAGATTGCCGCAGCGATCACTTTCCTGCTGTCCGACGATGCTGCTTTCATTACGGGTCAAACGTTGTTTGTCGACGGCGGCGCCTCGATCGGCAAGGCTTCAATCTGAGGGCCGAATATCTCCTCGATCCAGGCGACGAAAGCGCGTGCCTTTGCACTGACCATGCGCCCACTGGGAAAAACTGCCCACAGGTCGATACCCGGCAATTCCCAGTCGGGCAGCACGCGTTTGACGGCACCACTTGCGAGTTCCGGCGTGAACATCCATTCCGAAGCGATCGCGACGCCCATGTCGGCGAGCACGGCCGCGCGCACGCCTTCCGCTGCGTTCACGCGAACGCGCCCGGTCACGACAATGGCCGTTTCCGAATTGCCTTGCCTGAACGACCACACGCTTCCGCCGCCGCCTTGCTCATACACGATCGCCTGATGCGATAGCAGATCCGCAGGGGCCCGCGGTTCGCCGGCCTTTGCGAACCATGCCGGCGTGCCGACGACGCAACGCCGACCGTGACTGACCTTGCGTGCAGTCATGTTCGAGTCGCCAAGCACTCCCATCCTGAGCGCTACGTCGATGCCGCGTTCCAGCAGATCGATGTTCTCATCGTCGAGCACAATGTCGATGTTGAGTTCAGGGTGTCGATCAAGAAATGTCTGGAGCTGCGGAAGGATATGAATCCGCGCAAAGGTCACCGCTGCTGAAATCCTGAGACGACCCGAAATGGCGCCGGCCGATCCTCTTGCCGCAACCTCGGCCTCGTCCGCCTCTTCGATCGCCCGTTTTGCGCGCTCGTAAAATGCGTGGCCCGCTTCGGTCGGCGTCAACCCGCGCGTCGAGCGGAGCAGTAGTCGAACCGCAAGCCGCTCTTCGAGTTGCGCGATGGACTTGGAAACGGCGGGCTGCCCAACGTTCAGCAGCCGCGCTGCCGCCGAGAAAGAGCCGGACTCCACCACGCACACAAACGTTTCCATCGCTGTCAGTCGGTCCACGGTCGTCCCTCCTGGAACAGATGTTTGGGGCTCGTGCGTCGCACCATCAAACACGCGCGACGAAACCTGCTTGCCCGAAGATACACCACCGCGCCACGTTGTTTTCCGTAGCGGCGGCATAGCACTCATTCCGCACAGGCATACGGTAACGCGTTCTTATCCTCAGCGCCTTCCCTTGCGCGGTAGGTCGTTCATCGATCGAGACGAAGTTCACCCGATATGCCCCAAGGGAATGACTGTTATGCGGTCGCGCTGCCTACCCTGGCTCGTTCAATTCAACGACGATGCTTCTGTGTCTGGCGAACCGCTACCAGAAGCTCGTCTGACAGCAAATCGACGTTGTGGCTCGCTGCCGCAGTTGCAGGAGCCATCGAACGTGTTACCGCACTCGTACCGCAAGGCGGTGCTAACTGATCCGCAAGGAGTAACTCCATGAGCAAGCTGTTTTCAGCCGTCAAAGTAGGTCCTTACACGCTATCCCATCGCGTCGCGATGGCGCCATTGACACGCATGCGTTCGGAGCCCGGCGACGTGCCGGGCGATCTGATGGTTGAGTACTACACGCAGCGCGCAACCGAAGGTGGTCTCATCGTCACGGAGGCAACCCCCGTCTCGGTGCAGGGCTACGGCTATGCAATGGCGCCGGGAATATACTCCGACGATCAGATCGCAGGGTGGCGCCGGATCACGGATGCCGTGCACGCCAAAGGCGCTCGCATCTTCCTCCAGTTGTGGCATGTAGGCCGTCAGTCTCACCCGGATCTTCAGCCAGGTGGCGCGGCGCCCGTCGCTCCGTCTGCGCTGAAAGCCGAAGGCCATGCGTATTCGGTGAACGGCGAAGTCGAATTCGCGATGCCCCGTGCGCTTGAACTGCACGAAATCCCCGCCATTATCGAGGACTTCCGCAGGGGTGCCGAGCGGGCACTGCGCGCGGGCTTCGACGGTGTCGAACTGCACGGCGCAAACGGCTACCTGCCGGACCAGTTTCTCCAGGACGGTTCGAATGCTCGCACCGACGAGTACGGTGGGCCGATTGAAAATCGCGCCCGCTTCTTCCTCGAAGTGACGGACGCACTGATTTCGGTGTGGGGCGCGAAGCGGGTTGGCGTGCGCATTGCACCGAGTGGCACCTATGGCTCGATGTATGACAGCGATCCGGAAACCACCTTCGGTTACGTGACCGAGCAGTTGGACAAGCACGGCATCGGCTATCTCCACGTGGTCGAGCCACGCATCAAGGGCACGGAGACGATCGGCGAAGTTCATGACCCGGTCGCGTCGCGCCATCTGCGCCCGAAGTTCAGCGGCACGCTAATCGCTGCAGGCGGTTTCACGAAAGAGACTGCGGACGCGATCATCGAAGCGGGTCACGCGGACATCGTAGCGTTTGGTCGCCACTTCATCGCCAACCCCGATCTGCCCGAGCGTCTGCGGTTGAATCTGCCGCTCAACCGGTATGACCGTAGTACTTTTTATGGCGGCGACGCGCGCGGTTACACCGACTACCCGTTCCATGCTGAAACGCAGGCGGCGTAATTCTTCGCGCTACCATCTGGGTTCGGAAGGGTGGATTCCGGTACCTGACTCCCTTCACGCAAGTACGGCCTGAACGATGCAGCGACCGGTGCCAACGTGGTGCCGGTCGTTGCGCGATCCACTTAGCGCATGGCAAGGGGAAAGGTTCCAATCGACCTTGCGATTTTCATGAAAAGCTGACGGGCGTATTCTCCTGACGCGAAAGCGCGCACCCGGCGCTTTCACAATCGCGAAGCCGATTGCGTCGCCGCAGCGATATCCTTCGCTACGGACAACAGGGCTCGGCTGTGTGCCTTCACCAAACCATCGTAACCTGACCCGACGGCGCTCTGACGAACGACAGAACGTCCCGCAATCTGCTTTCCTCCGTTTGGAGGACGCACCGACCAGATGACGACCAGCGTCACCGTACCGTCCGCCAATGAATCGAAGTTCTGCACGTCAACCGTTATTCGGTAGGCGATGTCGTTTGCGCGCTGTGGAACAGTCGATACGATTGCTCCCGGAATGATCTCCGCCAGATCCGCGGCGAGTACGCGGGGAATCTGACTCTTCAATGGATCGGCCCAGCGCGCAAACTCGTCGATACGGACGCGGTTCGCATCGAGCCTCGTGACTATTTGCGACCGATCGACTAGTTCGGGAACCGTAACCAGATCAATCGCGATTGCAATCGGACTCGCGCCCGGCGGCTGCTCAATATGCTGGACAGCGCTCAATGTGTAGAACGCTGGCGTCGGTGACATTGCGCAGCCGGTGGCAAGAACAAGCGCGATCATCGATACAGGGAATGCTGAACGTAGGCTCATGGCTTGTCCTCGGTTTTGCCACGGATCAGCGCTTCGGGATGGCGTTCGAGATATTCCGCAAGCGAACGGATCGAGGCGGCAGCACGCGAGACTTCGCGCATGGTGTCGGCGGTGCTTTGCTGTAAGGGCGAATCGCTTTGCATCGTGCGATTCACAGACGCGAGTGCTTCACGGGCTGCAGCCATCGTCGTTTTTGCGTCTGGCGCAATGTCCGTATTGATCGTATTCAACAGCGTGTCCGCGTCGCCAAGTGTCTTGCGCAGGTCCGTGGCTATTCCTTCAAACGGGATACGGTTCAGCTTCGCGACGAGATCGGTAATGGATTCCTGAAGCCCTTGCAGATTGCCTGGCACGGTGGGCAGTTGCGGCGTCTTTTTACTCCAGTCCATGGTCACTTTCGGTGCGGAGGGGAAGAAATCGATCGCGATGTACAGCTGTCCGGTCAGCAGGCTCGCTGTTCTCAGTTGTGCTCGTAGCCCCTTTGAGACCAGGTAGTCCGCAAACTCCTTTCGCGCGGAGGATATTTGACCACCTTGGTCTTTCCATTCGTCGCGTGGGATGAGGCGCTCCGGGAAGATGTTGACTTCGACCGGGATACTGAACTCCCGGGTAGCCGGATCGAAATGTGTGTTGATCGCCGATACCTCGCCGATGACGATCCCGCGAAAGTCGATGGGTGCGCCCACGGTAAGCCCACGCACAGACTCCTTGAAGTTCAATACGTACTTGTCGGTGATTGTGTCGTGCCGCTTCATCGCCTCGGTTCGATTGAGGAAAAGCGGGTACTGGTGCAGGGCATCGGCTTCAACTCTACTATTTGTGTCGGGCGGACTCTCGAATGCCAGGCCACCAATCAGGATCGATACCAATGATTCGGTGTCCACCTTCACGCCCGTCGTATCCACGGTCACATCGACGCCGCTTGCATGCCAGAAGCGGGTGTCGTTCGTCACGTACTTGTCGTAAGGCGCATTGACAAAGACGTGGACGATCATGCCCGCGCCTTCGGGATCGAGTGCGTAGGAGACGATCTGGCCAACCTGAAGCCTTCTGAAGAACACCGGCGAACCGACATCGAGCGAGCCGAGGTTTTCACTCTTAAGCACGAACTCCCGCCCCGGTGCGCCGGAAGCGAGTACTGGCGGTGACTCGAGTCCGACAAAATCGCGTCGCGCCTTTTGCGATGTACCGATATCCATTCCGACGTGGGAGCCGGACAACAACGTGCCGATGCCCGATACCGTGCCGCCCGATATACGCGGCCGAACGACCCAGAAGCGGGTATCGTCGACGAGCATGCTGGAAGCGTTGCGGGACATTTCAGCGCTTGCCAGCACCGTCTTGTGATCGTCGGAGAGTTCAACGTTCCTGATTACGCCAACATCGACGTTCTTGAACTTGATCTTCGTCTTGCCGGCCTCAATACCCTCGCCAGTGGAAAACCTGATTGTGATAGTTGGGCCTGTTTGCATGACGGACTTCACGGCCAGCCAACCGGCGATCAGCACGGCGACAATGGGCACCAGCCACACGAGCTGCATGCGCCACTTCGAATGTTTGACAGCAACGGCGCTCGGAAAACCGGACGTATCCTGATTATCTTTCGGTCCGGACAATTCATTCACGTTCTGACTCCACTGCGTCCCAGATGAGCCGCGGGTCGAATGACAACGCCGCGAACATGGTCAGCACGACTACCGCGCCGAAAGCGATCGATCCGGGACCTGCGTCGATCGTTGCGAGCGAACCGAATTGCACGAACGCGACAAGGATAGTGATCACGTAGATATCAAGCATCGACCAGCGACCGACAAACTCAATGACTCGATAAATACGTGTACGTTGGTGGGGAATTTGCGGAGAGCGCAACTGGGTACTCCAGGCGAGATAGGCCAACGAAAGAATTTTGAGCACGGGCACCACGATGCTTGCGATGAAAACGATTGTTGCCAGCAACCACGACCCGGAGGTCCAGAGCAACACGACGCCGCTCAGGATCGTGTCGGAGCGGGCGCCAAATAAGGTACTGGTGACCATCACCGGCAGCAGAATGGCGGGGATGTAAAGGACCATGGCGGCGAACAGGAATGCCCACGTGCGAACCAGGCTATTGGGCTTGCGCGAGTGCAGCACTGCGCCACAACGTGGGCAGATTCCGGCGTGGACATCGGGGAAAAGCGGCTTTGAGAGCAGGCCGCAATCGTGGCAGGCGAACAGGCCAGCACGTGCGGCAGTTGCTGCTGTGATGCGTGCATTCTGTGCGTGTGAGATGCCGACGTCGCGACGCAACGTGTCGATGCGAGCCCATAGTTCACGGGGGTCAAACGCAACCGTCGTAGCGGCAAGCAGAACCATCACGGCTCCGAACGTCCACGCGCCTACCCCGGGGACGACTGTCGCGATGTGCTGGAGTTTGACGAGCGCGATCAGCATCCCCATCATCAGCACCTCAATCATTCCCCATGGTGCAACGTGCCGCAGCACACGAAGAACAATTTCAGGCTTGTGGGGAAATCCGCCTGTATGCAACGGCAGGAGAAGATAGATCACCGCTGCGATGTTCAATGAAGGCATCAGAAGTGTGGTCACGAACACAAGGCCCGCGATCGGCCACATGCCATCGGCGTAAAGCGCGGACGCTGCGCCGAAAAGAGTAGTTTCGACAGATGCCCCATTGACCCAGAGTTCAAAGATCGGAAAGCGGTTGGCAACAGCGAAAAGGATTGCCGCGGCTAAGGTGAACGCCAGTGCCCAATCGTGCGACATTGATACGTTTCGATATCGATAGAGCGCAGCACCACATCGTTGACATCGCGCAGTACCGCGTTCAACGAGCGGCGCTTCTCGCTGAAGGAAGTCACATTCGTGACAGGCGATCAAGTTGTCTCTGTTCATCTTCTGCATCCGCTCGTGGAAACACGATCGAGAAACGCCCCGGTCTGGCTTTCGGGGTGAGGGTCGTAAGGGAGTAGGCATCGGCTAACTCGACGGGGTTGGGGCCGATTGGCCGTTGCCTTCGAACGTGTCTTTCTGGGAGGTCCCAGAGCGGACGATTCAGGTGAGGCCTCAGCGTAGCATTGCAAATACTCGATGTAAACCGGATAGACGGTTTGTATTGTTCGCGGAGTTTCACTGCGATCAGGGCAATACGCACGTGTTAGAAGTGTTGCGCTCCCGACGTAAAGGGTCGAGGCAGCACACGACCTGGGGCGTGTGAAAACGCCCCGATCGCCTAAAGGGATTTAATGGCGGTTAGCGCGCCGACCGCTTACGAGGCTTGGGTTGTGGAACCTGCGCCGGCCAACTTTCTTCGTCAAGAAGACGGTCGAATAGTCTGTTCCGCGCCGAATTGCTCAATTGCGAGAGTCCCATCAAGGAATGAAATGCGAGACCGCTAGCCGCAAAGTATCGCAACAATGACAAGTCGAGGTCAGGCGCCTCATCCTGCAACGCCTTCATTTTCGCCGTGTCAGACGCCTTGAGGCTTTCGAGCAATTCAGGACTCTCGACGAGCGCTGCGAGAATGGCCCGTGCCACAGAATGCGGCTGATTCGAGGATTCCCGATACATTGCAATCTGGGCTGCAAGCGTTGGCTCCGCCTTTGATGCGCCTTCCTTTGCGATGTATTCGCGTCCGATTTGCTCGAACTGAATCTGATGCTGTTCCAGCAGCGCGCACAGCACGCCGTGCTTGGTGCGGAACTGGTGAAGCAGTCCACCCTTACTGATACCACTTTCACGCGACAGCGAATCGAACGTAAGCCCGCCCACACCGTCTCGGGTGAGGATGGTGAAAGCGGCAGCAATCGCTTTTTTGCGGGAAATCTCCGAGCGGGTCTGGTTATCCATTATCGATATTGATGACGTTGCGACGATTGCAGCGCGCACCGAATCCGCTGGCGCGCCTCTCTTCTGTTGGTGGACAAATAGCCGGCTGCGACGCACTGCTGGCGAACGGCCTTATGTGCCGCCCACGGAGCAGGCGGTCTCCTGACCAGGCGTAATTGTACGCGCTCATTTTTTTATGTACAGACCGTCTGGACGGTTTACATCTTATTCTGCCGATGCTACTGTGGCGACCTGATCAGTTCTCGCCTGAACTGAGCGCCATCTGGCACTTAACTGGGCTTTCGAGGAAACCTAAATGTTCAAGAACAAACTAGTACCGCTTCTTTTCACCGGAGTCGCGGTGCTAACCCTGACAGCGTGTGCCGGCGTGCAACCGGTGGCCTACACGGGTATCGCATCGTCATCGCAGTTGAAGCAGAACCGGGATGACGACTCAGGCAAGGTTCCCTACAAGTACGCCACTTCAGTTGCCTGGCCCCAATACACGCAGGTGATAGTGGACCCGGTTACCGTGTACCAAGGCAACGACAACCAGTTCGGCGACCTGAAAGAGGCCGACAAGGCGGCGCTCGCCGATTACATGGGGAGGACGTTCTCGGAGAAACTCGCGAAACGGTTCAGCGTTGCGAACCAGGCCGGCCCGAATACGCTAAGGATCAAGCTGACACTCACTGGCGCCGAAAAAACGACGTTACTCGTCGGGCAGTTCATGCATTTCGACCTTGCGGGCAATCTTTATAACGGCGTACAGGCAGTCCGCGGGGGGCAGGGCGCATTCAGCGGCTCGGTGACCTACTCCGTGGAGGTCTTTGACGGCACCAGCGGCCGTCTGCTGAAGGCATACGTTTCGAAGCAGTATCCGAATGCCATGAATCTGCCGGCAGCTTTTGGTTCGTTGGGTGCCGCGAAGACCGGCCTCGACAAGGGCGCTGATGCGCTGGTGGAACAGCTTCGTTAACTGGTCCGTCTGTTACCCGGGTACCGGAACTCGCCGCAGCGATAGCGCGGCCGTTTCGGACTTCTATGAGGTTTGCGAATGCGGCCCTTTGCCGAAGTGGTTGTTTCGTTCGCGCCCCCGCCCTTGATGGTTGCGATCGTTTTCTCAGTCGCGTATCTGCTAGTGGGGATTCCGGTCCATTTCACGCGTGGCGCGACCGCCAGGGACTGGCTCGGCACCCTGGCCGGCATTTTTGCTGCACTCGCATACATCGTGCTGGTTGTGGGCTTTTATCCGGGTGTTCAAACTGCGGCACGATAGACACGCTTCTCGGACGGCCGCGAGCGCTAGCGTGATTTTCGCAAATTGGCCATGATGGTATTGATCTGCGTGTCGAAGTGTTCGAACCACACCTGCGTCGCTTCCAACTGTGCGATGACCTCCCGAAAGTGGGCTTCACTCGCTTCGACGGCGCACTCGGCATCGATGATCGTCTCGGGGGCCGTCTGCGTGCCAAGCGCAAGCGTGGCGAACGACTCGATCTCGCCGCGGGCGCTATGAGTCTGAGCCGTGAGTTCAGTCAGTAGCGTTCTCAACATTTGCAACTGATCGTGCCAACCGTTCTCTGAACGACGCAACTCTTCTATAAAAAGACCGATGTCGGCGCCAGGGGAAATGTTTGCCAGGGCGGAGGTGCTCTGTCGCAGATGATCCAGCACGGCGAGACAACCCTCAGCGCGCTCGATCAGCCCCTTCGCCTGATCATGCGCTTCAGTCATCCGCGCTTTAAGCGACGTGGCGCGAGCGCAAAGCCGCGCCTGTAGGACAAACGTCTGCGGATTCACCTGTAAGTGTCCATCTGAAGGAGTTCGTGGATCGCGATGGATAACGCGTCTATGGGGTTGCTCAACGCGCCGCCATCGCGAGATCGCGACGGACGGTCAACGCATTGTTTCCGACGGCGCGCGTAGGCGTTCGTGTGGACTCCGTGTCCGACGTACTGAACACCAGAACGGCATCCAGCAGCTTCGAAGACTGCTCCTCGAGGGATTGCGCTGCTGCCGCGGCCTGCTCGACAAGTGCGGCGTTCTGCTGGGTCACGTCATCCATTTGTGTCACGGCCTGGTTGACCTGCTCGATGCCCCGGCTCTGTTCCTCGGAAGCGGCGGCGATTTCCCCCACGATGTCGGCGACTTGCCTGATCGCCTGCCTCACCTGTCCGATGGTGACGCCCACATCAGTTGCCTGCTTTGAGCCGCCCTGAATCATCGCAACGGACGTGCTGATCAACTCCTTGATTTCCCGTGCAGCAGTGGCCGAACGTTGCGCAAGACTGCGAACCTCGCTGGCGACGACCGCAAAACCACGGCCCTGCTCACCGGCACGCGCTGCCTCGACTGCCGCATTCAGCGCGAGGATATTGGTCTGAAATGCGATCCCCTCGATGACGCTCGTGATATCGCGGATCTTGCTGGAGCTTTCGCTGATCCGGCCAATGCTTGCCACCATGTCCTGCACCGCCTGGTTGCCGGCGTGCGCCATGTCCGTTGCTCCCGAGGCCAGAGTATTCGCCTGACGGGCATTGTCCGCGTTCTGTCTGACGGTCTCGGTCAACTGCGTCATGCTGGCTGCGGTTTCCTCCAGCGACGCTGCCTGCTCCTCCGTCCGCGCCGACAGATCGAGATTGCCACTCGCGATTTCGCGTGAAGCGACTGTGACCGACTCGGCCGAGGCCTTGATGCCGCGAACGGTATTGCTGAGTTTGCCGTCCATGGTTTTCAACGCGTCGAGCAGCAGCCCGAATTCGCCGCGTATATCGACGGTAATCCGGTTTTCGAGCTTGCCCTCAGCGATCCGGTTGGCGATGTTGACTGCCCGGTCAAGTGGCCGGGTAATCACGCGCATAAGGTAAATCGACATGCCGCCCGCAATCAGTACGCCCGTGCTGAGGAGCGCGACAGTCACCATGAGCAGCGTTTTGTAGGTCGATTCACCGTCGTCGGCAAACTGCTTTGCCTCGAGTACATTTATTTTCGTGTCGTCGCTCAATGCCAGATTCAATGCGTCGGAAAGACTCGCCGTGCTGTTGATCAGGTCCGATGCCGCATCGAATTTCCCGGCTTTCAGAAGCGTAATGATGTTGCCTGTCTGCGTCATTAACTCCTTGAGCGCGCGGTCCGCCCGGTCGGCGGCCTCCCGTTCGGTCGGGTTCGATACCGCTGCGGGATAGTATTGCGGCCAGACCTTATCGATTGTTGCGAGCTCGCTCTGAACAATCGGCAACATTTTGTCGAGTGTGGCGGGCGTTTTTTCGATCTGAATGCGCCTGAGCTTGACCCTGATGTTCAGTTGCGCCGCACGTACCTCGGAGATCTGAGCAAGCGGAACTACGGTGCCCCCGTACGTCTCGCTCATGTTCGAGTTCAGTCTTGCGAGCCCAACGATCGCCATCACGCCCATCGCGGCCATCAGTGTGATGCAGGCCCCGAGGACGACAATGATCTTGAACCGGATGGTGTAGATGAATTTATTCATTTTGTTATCCTTCAGGACGCTTTCAGGGGACATAGTGTTGCGCCAAAGGAATTGAGGGCGCCTCCTCAGTAGGTATACGGCGACGTTGAGATACGGCTTGATGTCAGGATTTCCTGATTTTTGCCTAGGCATATCCTGCAGGTCCGCGGCGCGGTTGGATCGCAGCGCGTTGACGTAAGAGTCTGTAATGTTTGGATTTTTCGTTCCAGGCTGCTTGCACAGCTAGCTGCCGATGGAAGCGATGGTGGTTGCCACATTGAAGGGATTCATTTCGTAAATCCTGGCACGCAAAACCCGATAGTAACTATCGGTTGTATTGATCAGTACATCGACATTTCGACCTCTATCGAGTGTGATCAGGCTGACTATAATCAGCTGGTCCAATAAGACGTCGAGACCCGCTGGCCGGACTGGTTGGTGCAGTGCACTCTCCGCTTACTTGACACGCGTGCACCGTTAGCCTTTCATGAATGGACAGCCAATGTTGGGCTGACAGAACAGGCAGGGAGCCAGCCGTGACATCCACCCGCCATACCATGATGTGGGAAGCCGCCGTCGATACGCTACGTGAGTTACTCGAGACCAAGGCGGTAAAGCGCTGATAGTGCCGCAGATTACTCACTCTTCAATGGGGACCCAATAATGAAACTCGAACATTTTCCCAATCAGCGACTCAAGGAACGCGAAAAAACTGGACCGCACCTGACCGCTCAGGAGCACTTAGGCCTGAACGGTAGGATCGCTCTCGTTATCACCAACGCGGTTGGCACGATGTGGTGTGCCTATGTCTTTGCGGCGATCGCGCTTATCAGCTTGCCATCCGCCGTTCAGGGCGGCGTGTCGACGCTGATCGCCTGGATCGCACAGACTTTTTTGCAGTTGGTGCTGCTGTCAGTCATCATGGTGGGCCAGAAGGTTGCGGCCGCAGCCTCAGACAAGCAGGCGCTACAGACCTACAAGGACGCTGAGGCGCTCCTGAATATCCAGGATGAGATGCACCGGCTCATCGAGATCAATAATTCGCTAACCGAAGCAATCCACCGCGCGGTGATGGCAAAGGGAACATTAACGGTCGAGCAGCCGAACGTTTCCGGCGACTCGAGCAAGCCAGCGTGATTCCAGGCGGCTCGCGGCAGCACAGGCGCGTGACGAGAAGCGCATCCAGCGCTTCTCGTCCTCACATCACACTCACCACGGCAGCGAGTAGGTCTTCGTATTGGTAAAGCTCTTCATGGCTTCCTGCACCCCTTCCTTGTAGCCGAGTCCCGAGTCCTTCACGCCGCCGAACGGCGTGAGTTCCAACCGATACCCCGGCACTTCGCGCACATTCACGCTGCCCACTTCCAGTTCGGTAATGAACCGCGTGATGTAGTCGAAGCGATTCGTGCAGACCGACGATGACAATGCATAGTCCGTGCAGTTCGACATGCGGATCGCTTCGTCGATATTGGCAAAGCGCATGATCGGCGACACCGGTCCGAACGTCTCGTACTTGACGAGCGGCATGTCGGGCGTGACACGGTCGACAACCGTCGGCGAGTAAAGCGCGCCGTCGCGCAGATTGCCCGCAAGCAGACGGGCGCCGCGCGACAACGCGTCGTTGACCTGACGTTCGCAGAACTGCGCGGCCGCTTCGTCGATGACCGTTCCCATGTCGACCGAACTATCCGCCGGATTGCCGTACTTCCACGCGCGTGTCTTGTCCACGACGAGATCCGTGAAGCGGTCGGCGACCGACTCGTGTACCAGCATGCGCTTGATGGCGGTACAACGCTGGCCCGAATTCTTGTACGAGCCCGACACCGCGAGCGAACTGGCTTCGTCGAGATCGGCGTCCTCCATCACGATGATCGGGTCATTGCCGCCCAGTTCGAGCACGGCGCGCCGGTAGCCCATGCGCGAGGCAATCGATTTGCCGATCGAGACGCCACCGGTGAAGGTGATGAGATCGATCGCGGGGTTCGTGATCAACTCGTCGGCAATCACGCTCGGGTCGCCCGTCAACACCTGCAGCATCTGCACCGGCAAGCCTGCCTCATAGAGAATGTCGGCAAGCAGATAGCATGACAGCGGCACTTTCTCCGACGGTTTCACCACGATGCGATTGTTCGTGGCAATCGCCGGCACGATCTTGTGCGCGACCTGATTCATCGGATGGTTGAATGGCGTAATAGCGGAGATCACGCCCAGCAGCGGATCGCGTTGCGTATAGACGCGCCGCTTCTTGCCGTGAGGCGTGAGGTCACACGAGAAAATCTGGCCGTCGTCTTTCAGCACCTCGCCCGCGCCGAACACCAGCACGTCCGCGACGCGGCCGGCTTCATAGATCGAATCCTTCTTGCACAAGCCCGCTTCCGCCGTGATGACGGCGGCGATTTCCTCGGTGCGTGCCCGTACTGCATCGGCCGCACGGCGCAGGATCGCGGCGCGTTCGTAGCGGGTGAGTGCCGGGCGATACGCGCGTGCGAATTCGAACGCGCGGCGCACGTCTTCGAGCGTCGCTTTCGGCACGGTGCCGACGAGCGTGCCATCGTAAGGATTGCGCACTTCGATCACTTCGTCGCGGAAGATTTTCTCGCCGCCGATACGCAGCGCTTCATGACGCACCTGCAATTGAGCCTTGATTTCAGCAACAGCGTTCATGTCTGATCCCCGATCATTGAAGATGGTTGAGTGCGATATCGATGATGTCGAAGTTGCGCAACCGTGCGCGCTCGCCGACCGACTTCGCGACCGGCTGATTGAACAGAAGCGGCACGATCTGTTCAGCAAGACCACCATGCGAGCGCAGCGGCACGTCGAGGCCGGACAGATCGTGCTTGATGCGTCGCGTGCCGAGCACCACGTCCTGCGTTGAAATCACGATGAGGTCGCCCATGCGCGCAGGCGGAAGTTCGAAGCGCGCGCAGCCTTCGGCACCCGTCAGCACCAGTTCGATGCCGGGTTCCGCGGCGAGCCGGCGGCGCGTTGCTTCGAGATCGGCCGAGGCGGGAAGATAGACCGTCGCGAACGATCCGAGCGCGCCGTGATGCACGACGTAGGGGTCCGTGATCGGCAGGATCACGCGGGCAGCGTCCTCGCCGAGCCACTCGTCGAAGCGCTCCTGCAGATAGATCACGTTGGGTTCGCCGTCTTCGTTGTGCTTCGCATTCATGCCGTGATCGGCCGTGACCGCGACGATCGCACCCAGCTCGTCGAGCCGCTGCAGATAGCCGTCCATCATCTGATAGAACGCGTTGGCGCCAGGGGTGCCCGGGGCGCACTTGTGCTGTACGTAGTCGGTCGTCGACAGGTACATCAGGTCGATATCGCGAGTTTCGAGCAGGCGCACGCCGGCCGCGAATACGAACTCGGACAGCTCCGCGCTGTAGACGCTCGGCACCGGCTGACCGACCAGTTCGAGCAGGTTGTTGATGCCGTTTTCCTCGAGCGTCGCTTCGTCGGCTTTCTCCGCCGAGAAGCAGATGCCCTTCAGGCCTTTGCCGAGCAGCCGGCGCAGTTTGTCCTTTGCCGTGACCACCGCAACATGCGCGCCCTGCTCGGCGAAACCGGCGAGCACGGTAGGGGCGACCAGGTACTTCGGATCGTTCATCAGCACCTCGGTGCCGCTGTCGCGATCGAAAAAGTAGTTGCCGCTAATGCCGTGCACCGCGGGCGGCACGCCGGTCACGATCGACAGGTTGTTGGGGTTCGTGAAGCTCGGCACCACGCATTCGCCCTTGAGCGACGTGCCGGGCCGCAGCAGCGTGGCCAAAAAGGGCGCGACTCCCGCCGCGGCCGCCATCTCCAGATATTCATACGCGCAGCCGTCCACGCAGACCACGACGACGGGTCTGCGCATCCAGTTGTAGCTGCGGCCGTTCACTTCAATGGAAACCGGTGCTTCGCTCATGACATGTCCTCTTGGCTAGGGGTAAGTCGGGTAATGGCGATGTGGCGTTATGTGGCAAAGTGAGGCAATACTTGACATTAAAATTGATGCTTTGTAGATTGTCAACAACAGACAACAAATCGCAAATCATCAACCGCAGTCATCAGCAGTTGCTTAAGAGGGTTGCAACACGCAGTCGTCCCGTAGCACCGGTCGTTTTCGTCGCTGGCCGCGACGCCACTTTCTCAAGGGGTCTGGAAATGAAGGAACAGTCGGGGTTTAAAGCTTGTAGAGGTCGTCTGAATATGGCGTTGCGCTGTCTGGTCGCCGCCACCGTCACGCTCGGCGCGGTCCAGTTCGCGCAGGCAAAAACGCAGTTGCTCGTCTACACGGCGCTCGAAGACGAAGCGATGAAGCCCTATAAAGACGCGTTCGAAAAGGCCAACCCGGATATCGAAATCCGCTGGGTGCGCGATTCGACTGGCGCGGTCACGGCCAAGCTGCTCGCCGAAAAGAACAATCCGCGTGCCGACGTGGTGCTTGGACTCGCGGCATCGAGCCTGACGCTGCTCGATCTGCAGGGCATGCTGATGCCGTACGCACCGAAGGGCTTCGACAGTCTGACGCGCAAGTACAGCGACACGAACACGCCGCCGCACTGGGTCGGCATGGACGTGTGGGGCGCGACGGTCTGCTACAACCGCGTCGAAGCGGAGAAGCGCCATTTGCCTAAGCCCACGTCATGGGAAGACCTGACCAAGCCTGTCTATAAAGGCATGATCGTGATGCCGAGTCCGGTGTCGTCCGGTACCGGCTATCTGGACGTGACGTCCTGGCTGCAAACCTTCGGCAAGGACAAGGGCTGGCAGTACATGGACGCGTTGGACAAGAACGTCGCGCAATACGTGCACTCGGGTTCGAAGCCCTGCACGCTGGCGGGCACCGGCGAATTTCCGATCGGTATCTCATTCGAATTCCGCGGGCATGAGTTGCAGGCGCAAGGCGCGCCCATCGACCTGATCTTCCCGAAAGAGGGCTTGGGCTGGGACATGGAAGCGACCGGCATCATGAAAACGACAAAGCAGCCGGACGCGGCCAAAAAACTCGCGGACTTTATGGCCAGCAAGGAGGCCAATGAAATCACCGCGCAGTGGTGGGCGATCGTTGCGTACCCGGGTGTCGCGAAGAAACTCTCCGGTATCCCCGACAACTATTCGGAACTGCTCGTGAAGAACGATTTCACATGGTCCGCAAAGAACCGCGACGCAATTCTCGAAGACTGGCAAAAGCGCTACGGCAACAAGGAACAAAAGTAAGGCCAGGTTCAACCAGGTCTTGACGAGGAGCGCCGGGGCGCGCGCTGCGTGACCCCCGAACGACGCAGCGACCCAGCGTTACAGCGCACGGCAGTGCGTCACGCCACGTCGACATGCAAGCGGAAGCGGAGGAGCAGATGACAACGTATTTGAGCGTAGAGCGGGTCTACAAGCGGTTCAACGACACGCCGGTTCTGGAGGACATCAATCTTGGCGTGAAGAAGGGAGAAATGCTCTGCTTCCTCGGCCCGTCGGGATGCGGCAAGACTACTTTGCTGCGCATCATTGCCGGGCTCGAAACACAGAGCGCCGGCCAGATCACGCAGGACGGCCGCGATATTTCGCGGCTGCCGCCTCAGCTTCGCGATTACGGCATCGTGTTCCAGTCGTACGCGCTGTTTCCGAATCTGACCATCTTCGACAACGTGGCCTATGGTCTCGTGAATCGCAAGATGAAGCGCGCGGCGATCGCCGATCGTGTGAACGAACTACTCGCCCTGGTCGGCTTGCCGGATGCGCAGAAGAAGCATCCGAACCAGTTATCCGGTGGGCAGCAGCAGCGTATCGCGCTGGCGCGTGCGCTCGCAACGTCGCCGGGTTTGCTGTTGCTCGATGAGCCGCTGTCTGCGCTGGATGCGCGTGTTCGTGTGCGGCTGCGCCAGGAAATCCGCCAGTTGCAGCAGCGCCTCGGCGTGACCACGATCATGGTGACGCATGACCAGGAAGAAGCGCTATCCATGGCCGACCGCATCGTGGTGATGAATCAGGGTGTGATCGAGCAGATCGGCACGCCGCACGAAATCTATCGCGAGCCGGCCTCGCCGTTCGTTGCGGATTTCATCGGCAAGGTCAATCTGATTCCGGCCGAGGTGGCACGCGACGGCAGTCTCAAGGCGGGCTCCATCGCGCTGCGCTACGGGTGCGGATCGGAGCGCGCGGTGCTTGGTTCGAAAGTGTCGGCGTTCGTGCGGCCGGAAGACATTCACCTCAGTGCGCCGGGCAACGAGGCGGACAACCTGTTGCCCGCCTCAGTCGAAAAGCTGGAATTCCTCGGTGCGTTTTGCCGGGTCAGCTTCAAGGTGGATGGGCTCGGCGAGCAGGAGATCGTCGCCGATCTGTCGTTTCATGAAATGCATCGCACCCGCCTGCAGCCGGGATCGCGCTTCAATCTGGCTATCAACCGCGAACATGTGTGCGTCTTTTCCGCCGCGAAGGAGCGACTCCAATGAGCGCCGTTCTGATCGAGCGCCGCAGCGGCGAGGAAGGTCATGCCGAGGTGCGCCAGAAGAGCCATTGGCATGACCGGATCGCGCAGTTGGCGCTTGTGTTGATGTCCGCGTTTCTCGGTGTGTTTCTGCTTTTGCCGCTGGCCTTGGTGATCGGCAAATGTTTCGTCGATGCGGATGGCCATTTCGTCGGACTCGCCAATTTCACCGGCTATCTGGTGAATTCCGGCGTGTGGACGTCGACGCTGCATTCGGTCACGGTGGCCTGCCTCGTGACGGCGATCGTGATTCCGATGGCCTTTACGTTTGCGTATGCACTGACCCGCTCGTGCATGCCGATGAAGAACGCCGTTCGCACGGTCGCGCTGCTTCCGCTGCTCGCGCCGACGTTGCTGTCCGCTGTGTCGTTCATCTACTGGTTCGGCAACTCGGGCATCCTGAAGCCCTTGCTTCACGGGCATTCGATCTACGGGCTGCCGGGCATCGTATGCAGTCTGGTGTACGCCGCGTTTCCGCATGTGCTGATGATTCTCGTGACGGCGCTGTCGCTATCCGACGGACGTTTATACGAGGCGGCCGAAGCGATGGGCACACGCCGCGCGCGCAAATTCTTCACGATCACGCTGCCGGGCGCGAAGTATGGCCTGATCAGCGCGACGATGGTGTCGTTCACGATCTGCATCAACGACTTCGGCGTGCCGGTCGTGATCGGCGGCCCTTATTCGGTGCTCTCCACGGACATCTATAAGCTCATCATCGGCTTGCAGGATTTCAACCGGAGTGCGGTGGTCAGCCTGCTGCTGCTCTGTCCGGCGCTGGTTGCGTTCGCCGTCGACTTCTTCATTCGCCGCAAGCAGCAATCGCAACTCGGCGCGCGTTCGACGCCTTATCAACCGAAACCGGCACGCGGCTTCGACATCGCGATGCTCGGGTACTGCGGCTCCGTTTGCATGTTGCTGTTGGCGGTGGTCGGCATTTCGGTGTTCGCTTCGTTCGTGAAGTTCTGGCCGTATCAGATGAGCCTCGGCTTGCAGCACTACAAAATGGGACTGATCGGCGCGGGGATTTTCGATGCGTACAAGAACAGCCTGAAAATGGCCGCATGCGTGGCGATCGGCGGCACCATCATCGTGTTCGGCGGCGCGTATCTGGTGGAGAAGACACGTGGACCGCGCTGGTTGCGCGGCTTTATCAATCTGTGCGCGATCCTGCCGATGGGTGTGCCAGGTCTCGTGCTCGGCATCAGCTACATCTTTCTGTTCAATTCGCCCGCCAATCCTTTGAACGGTCTTTACGGCACGCTCGCGCTGCTCGCGATCGTGACGGTGGTGCATTACTACTCGTCAAGCCACTTGACTGCGGTCACCGCGCTTCGTCAGATCGACAACGAGTTCGAAGCGGTCTCGGCTTCGCTGAAAGTGCCTTTCTACAAGACGTTTTTGCGCGTCACCGTGCCTGTATGCCTGCCGTCGATCCTGCAGATCGCGCGTTATCTGTTCGTCAACGGCATGACGACGGTGTCGGCGGTCGCGTTTCTCTATTCACCCGACACGCAACCGGCCTCCGTCGCCATTCTCAATCTCGACGACGCCGGCCAGATTGGACCCGCCGCGGCGATGGCCACGCTGGTCCTCGTGACGGCGGCGTTCGCCTGCGTACTGTTTGCCTGCGTATCGCATGGCGTATTGCGTAGAACCCAGGCATGGCGCACCACGCGCCGTGGCTGAAACAAGTCTTCATCAAGATCGATAAGGAGCTACTGTGAATCTGCCTTCCCAGCCCATTCTGCTCACTCCCGGTCCGCTCACGACCTCAGACCGCACGCGTCAGGCGATGCTGCGCGACTGGGGATCGTGGGACGGCGATTTCAATCAGATCACCGCCCGTGTCCGCCAGCAGACGCTGCGCATCGTGCATGGCGAAGACACCCATGAATGCGTGCCCTTGCAAGGCAGCGGCACGTTCTCGGTGGAAGCTGCGATCGGTACGCTGGTGCCGCGCGATGGGCACGTGCTGATACCGAACAACGGCGCGTATTGCCAGCGCATCGCGAAGATTTGCCGGGCGCTCGGCCGCCGTCATCAGACACTCGATTATCCCGAAGACACGCAGGTCAAAGCGGCTGACGTCGATCGTGCGTTAGCGGCTGACCCAAGCATCACGCACGTCGCGCTCGTGCATTGCGAAACCGGTGCCGGGGTGCTCAACCCGCTGCATGAGATTGCCATGGTTGTCGCAAAGCACGGCCGCAGTCTGATCATCGACGCGATGAGTTCATTCGGCGCCATCGACATCGACGCGCGCCAAACGCCGTTCGACGCGGTCGTGGCCGCCTCTGGAAAATGTCTGGAAGGCGTGCCCGGCATGGGCTTCGTGATCATCCGCCGCAGCACGTTGGAGCAATGCGAGGGCAACAGCCCCTCGCTTGCCATGGATCTGTACGATCAATGGGTCTACATGAGCCGCACCACGCAGTGGCGTTTCACGCCGCCCACTCACGTCGTCGCGGCACTCGATCAGGCGATCGCGCAATACGTGGAAGAGGGCGGTCTCGAAGCGCGCGGCGCACGCTATGCGAGTAATTGCCGCGCGCTGATCGAAGGCATGGCCGCGCTCGGATTTCGAACCTTTCTCGACCCTGCGATTCAGGCGCCGATCATCGTCACGTTCCATGCGCCCGATGATCCCAACTACGACTTCAAGACGTTCTATACCGAGGTGAAAAAGCGCGGCTACATCCTGTATCCGGGCAAGCTGACCCAGGTAGAAACATTCCGTGTCGGCTGTATCGGGCACTTTGGCGATAGTGGCATCCCCGGCGCGGTCGCCGCGATCGCCGATACGTTGAAGGCCATGGGAATCAGGCAGGTGTCGGCGAAAGCGTTAGCCTGAGTTGGCTTAAGCATATCCACGGGCGAAGGCTTCTTTCCGTTGGCGCCGAGAGAAGTCTTTCCTTTTGCCGCGTGGCGTTAAACCGTTGTATCAATGTGAGCAATTCATGCGTCCGTTCTGGATTGAACAAGCACTCTTCGCCGATGGTTCACTGGCGCCCGCACTGCAAGGTGCGACGACGGCCGATGTCTGCATCGTCGGTGGTGGTTTCACCGGTTTGTGGACCGCCATCCAGGCGAAGCAGAAGAAACCTGATCTCGACATCGTGATCATCGAGAGCGATCTGTGCGGCGCGGGCGCGAGCGGCCGCAATGGTGGCTGCCTGCTGACATGGTCGACGAAGTTCTTCACGCTGCGGCGTCTGTTTGGCGAGGCCGAAGCGATCCGATTGGTGAAAGCGTCCGAAGCAGCCGTGGGACGGATTCGCGATTTCTGTGTCGAGCACGCGATCGATGCCGAGCTTCGGCTCGACGGCACGCTCTACACGGCGACATCACGTGCGCAAATCGGCCTGCTCGATCCGGTGATCGCAGCACTGAGTGAACACGGCATCAATTCGTATCAACATCTCGCACCGGGCGAAGTGGCGAGCCGCTCCGGTTCGGCGCGTAATCTCGGTGGCGTGTATTCGCCGGTCGCGGCAACGGTGCATCCGGGCAAGCTTGTGCGCGGATTGCGGCGTGTCGCGATTGAAATGGGCATTCGTATTTATGAACGTACGCCGATGCTCGACTTCACGTCAGGCGATCGCGTAACCGTGCGCACGCCGGCTGGCAGCGTCACGGCGCCCAAACTGGTGCTCGCGATCAATGCGTGGATGGCGAGCCGCTTCAAGCAGTTCGAACGCACGCTTGCCGTCGTTTCCAGCGACATGATCGTCACCGAGAAATGTCCGGAGTTGCTGCAACAAATCGGCTTGAAAGACGGCGTGTCGGTGCTCGACTCGCGCATCTTCGTTTACTACTATCGCAGCACGGCGGACGGCCGGTTGATGCTCGGCAAGGGCGGCAATACTTTTGCATGGCGCGGCCGGATCGCGCCCGTGTTCGATCAGCGCTCCCCGTATGAAGCGGATCTGACGCGCAGCCTGCACGATTTCTTCCCCGCGTTGCGCGATGTGCCGGTCACTGCGAGCTGGAACGGTCCGTCGGATCGCTCGGTCACGGGCTTTCCGTTTTTCGGCAGACTCGACGACGCGCCGAACGTGCTCTATGGCTTTGGTTATTCAGGCAACGGCGTTGGACCGACCTATATGGGTGGGCAGATTCTGTCATCGCTGTTGCTCGATCTCGACAACGAATGGACGCGCAGTCCGTTGACGAAGGGACCGTTGGGCTATTTCCCGCCCGAGCCGATCCGGTACGTGGGTTCGATTACTGTGCGCGACGCGATTCGGCGCAAGGAGCGCGCGGAAGACGAAGACCGGCAGCCCTGGCTGGTCGATCGCTTGCTTAGCAAGCTCGCCAATGCCGCGGGGAAGTCGGATAAAGCCTAGTGTAATGACGGCCCCGCAGCGCCGAGCGCGGGGCCGCGTACTCAGCGGTCCGGCCCTGCTTCAGGCGTTGCCTGTATTGCCGCTATTACCAGCAGACGCGGCCCAGTGCTCGTGGGCACGCCGCATTCTCGCGAGGCCATGCGCGACGTGTTCGCGCACGAGCGCGACGGCGCTTTCCGTATCGCCCTTGGCGAGCGCGTTGACGATTTTCTCGTGTTCCGTCACCGACGTCGCCAGCGCGCTCTTTTCCGATTCGATCGCAGCCTGACGCAGCAAACCAAGCTGGCGAACGAGATGCCGATAGGTTTCGATCAGGTGCTGGTTGCCGACGCCCGTTACCATCGCATCGTGCAACTGGACGTTCAATGCCGTGTAGCGCGTGAGGTCGTGATCCTTCTTCGCCGCTTTCATCGACGTAATGATGCCTTTGAGCGTGGCGAGCGTTTCAGGCGTCATTCGATTGGCCAACGAGCGGGCGACCGATTCGTCCAGCATGGCGCGAACTTCATAGATTTCTTCGGCCTCGCGTAACGACAGCGCGCGCACCGTGACGCCGCGGTTTTTCTCCGTTTTCAGCAAACCTGCCTGTTCCAATGCGCGGAACGCCTCGCGCAGTGGCCCGCGAGACACATTTAATCGCGTGGAGACTTCGACTTCGTTCAATTTCTCTCCCGGGGCGAATTCCCCCGAGACGATGCTGCGTTCGAGCATTTCCTGCACTAGCGTCGCAAGGGAATGCCGCTGCAGCAGTTCGATGGCGCTAGACGTGGTTGACGTGGTCATGATCGGCGATTAGAACAAAGGATGGGATAACAGACCGTGGGCTTCTTTGACCATAGCCTGCCAGCTTGTCTATTGTCAACAATCGTCAACACGCGGAGAAATCCATGTCCAGTCTCGCAGCCGACAACGGCATCGTCACCGTACCCACGCAGCGCACGGTCGACCAGGCCGCCGACGCGCTTGCCTCACTGATCGAAGCGAAAAACATCATCCTGTTCGCGCGCATCGATTTCGCGGCGGATGCACAGCGCGCGGGGCTTGCGATGCCGCCGTCACAGTTGCTTGTGTTCGGTAATCCGCGGGCGGGGACGCCGCTGATGCAGGCCGTGCCGAGCGTGGCGCTCGATCTGCCTCTCAAGGTGCTGGTGTGGCAGGACGGCGATGGCAGGGTGTGGCTCTCGTATAACGCAACGAGCTATCTGCAGGCGCGGCATGGTGCGCCTGCAGAGTTGATGAAAGCTATCGACGGCATCGGCGCGCTCGTGCAGGCCGCCGCGGCCGGCTGAGCGCACGCATCGTTTCGCGTCGTTACTCGGCGCCGCGAACGATACGCAGATCGCGTTCGACACCGTCGCCCAGTGCTTCAAGCGCTTTCTTGTAGGCGTCGCTCTCATAGGCGGCAACGGCCTGCTCGTAGGTCGGAAACTCGATCACGACGGTCCGCTCTTTCAAACCTTGCTCGTGTGCTTCTTCGGCGACGCCGCGCACGATAAATTTGCCGCCGGCGGCTGCTACCGCGGGCGCTGCCAGTTGTGCATACGCGGCCAGTTTCGACGGGTCTTTCGTCGCGCGGTATGCGGTCACCCAATATCCCTTGCTCATGTGAATCTCCTGGTTTTGCGGCGTGAAAGTAGTGGTCGCGTTGCAAAGCAACGACGCGGGAATTATGTCACTTCGAGCATTCCCGCGTGCGCTTCACGAGCGCGCACGTGTTCGGCCGGTTTGCGTCCATCCGCGCCGCCGCAATTACCAATCGACATAGTTTCCCCCGATCACCCCCGGCCAGCCTTAATTAGCAAGCACCGCCGCAGATCCCTCCGCGCGTATCCCCTTGCGATAACGTCCGAGCCCCACGATTCCAACCAGCGACACCGCCGAAAGCACGCTGAAGAAAATCGCCAGCGGCAGCCACTCGCCCTTGTAGTTCTGCGCGAGCATCGTACCGATCAGAGGCGTCGTCCCACCGGCGATCGTCGCGCACAGTTGATAGGCGATCGAAATGCCGGAGTACCGAACTTGCGTGGGAAATGCCGGCGTCATGAAACCGGCGATGACCGCATAGACAGCGGACAGCACCACCACCGCGAGCGAGATACCCGTCACGATCGCGACCGGATTTTGTGTCTGGACGAGCAGAAACATCGGGTAAGGCGTGAGCATGGATAGCAGGGCAGCACAGGTCAGAAAGCGGGTCTCTCCGAACCGTTGAGCCAACAGCGCCGAAACCGGCTGGGACGCCAACTGGATGAGGGTGACCACAAACAGGCAATCGAGAATGAACGATTTCGACATGCCGAGATATCCGGTGACATACGAAATCATGAACGTATTGGTGAAGAAGAACCCGGCGGAGCCGATTGTCGTGGCCATCGCCGCCATGACGATCGGATACCACGCGGTGCGCAGCACTTCCTTGACTGGCGATTTCAGCACCTCGCGATTCTTGCGAAGCTGCTCGAACTCGGGCGACTCCTTAACACCGAGACGGATAGCCATGCCGATCAACAGCAGCACGAAGCTGGCCAGAAACGGCAGGCGCCAACCCCAGGCAACGAAGCTTGCGTGATCGAGCGAGGTGACGAGCCGGAACGATACGAGTGAAAGAATCAGTCCGGCCGGGCTGCCCATCTGCGGAAAGGACGCGAAGAACGTCTTGCGGCCGGTTGGCGCGTGCTCGCTCGCCATCAGTACCGCGCCGCCCCATTCGCCGCCCACGGCGATACCCTGGAGAATCCGCAACAGCACGAGCGAAATAGGTGCCCAGATGCCGATGCTGGCATAGCCGGGCAGCAGGCCGATGCCGGTGGTGGCGATCCCCATCAGGAACATGGTCAGCAGCAGCATCTTCTTGCGGCCCAGCTTGTCGCCGAGATGCCCGAACACCGCGCCGCTCAATGGGCGTGCAATGAAGCCCACAAAGAACGTGCCGAACGAAGCCATCGTACTGAGGAAATGATTGCTGCTCGGGAAGAACACCTCGCCGAGCACGAGCGCGGCGGCCGTCGCATAGGTGTAGTAGTCGTAAAACTCGACGGCCGTGCCGATAAAAGCCGCGGTGGCGGCGCGCACAGGCTGATGGGTCTGTTCAGAAGGGGACATGGGGAATCCTGTTGTTGAACGCGCAGCGTTGGCTTGACCGCTGTCTTTATCGGTCGCCGAAATACGCCCGCCAAATTCGGATTTTTAATCTTCAGTATCAAAGCGGCTAATGCTTGGCCCGCTTATGCGTTGCCGCTTTCCTCAACGGCGCGGAGCAGCGCGTCACGCGCGATCAGCCGTTGCGCATTGTTGCGCTCCGGGTAGTCGATCCATACCGATCCGATAGGGGATGGATTCGCCTGCTGTGCTGCGTGTGCGTCGACGAGCGCGAGCGCTGCCCGCACGTCTTCGGCCGACGGCGTCAGCGCGCGGTGAATCGCGGGCACGTGTTCGGGAAACACGACGCTCTTCGATGCGAATCCGAGTTGCGTGGAGAGGTCCAGGTCCTGCCCAAGCACCTGCGCCGACCGGTACGTACAAGGAAGATCGATCGGCACGCAGCCGGCGGCAATACACTCGATCAGAAAGCGGCTGCGTGCGTAAAGCAGTTCGTGACCGCCCGGCGTGCGGCGCGCGCCGAGATTCGCCGCCAGGTCTTCGACCGCCAGCATGCAGCACTTCATCCGTGCACCCACCTGAAGTAGCGCTCCCAGATTGACCAGACCCTTTGCGGATTCGATAACTGGAACCACCTCCGTCGAGCCCGCCGGAATGCCCAGCTTGCGCTCGATGACGGCCAGCGCATCGTCGAGCGCGGCCAGTTGAGCCGCGCTCTCCGCGTGTGGCAGAAAAATCGCCCGTGGGGTGCCGGACATGACGCCTTCGAGATCGGCATGGCCGTCATGCTCCAGTTTGTTGATCCGTACCGAGCCGACCGTGCCGGCGCGAGCCGCCTCGCGCAATAGCGTGACGATGCGCTCGCGTGCCTGCGGCCGGTCTTGCGGCGAAGTCATCTCTTCGAGATCGGCGACGATTGCATCTGCACCGCTTTGCAGCGCGACCGCGTGGGCTTCGGCATGGTTGCCGGGTACAAAGAGCCATGTGCGCCGGATGCCGGGTGGACGAGGCGTTTGATGCGCGTTCATACGGCCTGCCCAGCGCGGGCCAGCATCGCGTGAAGCAGCACATCCGTGCCACGCGTGACGTCTGCCGGCAAAGCGTCTTCGGCTTCGTTATGGCTCAGGCCATCGACGCAGGGGATGAAAATCATCGCGGTCGGACAGTGTTTCGCGAGATGGATCGCGTCATGTCCGGCACCGCTGACGATACGTTGATGTGGATAGTCGAGCGTCTCTACTGCGTTGCTGACAGCCGCAATGCAGTGAGGATCGAACGGCGTAGCAGGACTGACCCAATGCTGCCCCACTTCGACAGTCAGGCGCCGTCTTCTGGCGACGGCATCGAAGCGCTCGCGCAGCGCGGCTTCCATTTTTTCGATCATCGCATCGTCGGGATGGCGCAGATCCACCGTGAACGACAGGTCCGCCGCGATCGTATTGCGCGACGCATTGCGTATGTGCAGTTCGCCGATGGTGGCGAGACCCTGTGGAAAGAAATCTGCCGCGATGCTCTCCAGTTCCGCCGCCATTTCCGCGCTCGCGAATAGCGCATCGCGGCGGTACTGCATCGGGGTCGTGCCTGCGTGCGCGGCCTGGCCACGCACGCGCACATCGAGCCAGCGAATCGCCTGGCCGCCCGTGACGACGCCGATCGGCACGCCGCTTTCCTCGAGCACCGGACCCTGTTCGATATGCGCTTCGAAGTAGGCGTCGAAGACGATGCCGGGCACGGCGCGCGTGCCGGCATAGCCGGTTGCTTGCAATGCCTGCTCGACCGATGTCCCTGCAGCGTCGCACGTGTTCAACGCCTGGGCGAGCGGCATGACGCCTGTGAAGGCTGCTGAACCGAGCATGGCCGGCGTGAAGCGCGCGCCTTCCTCGTTGGTCCACACGACGATTTCGATGGGCTTGTCGGTTTGAATGTTCGCATCGTTCAGCGTGCGGACGACTTCGAGCGCGGCGAGCACGCCATAGACCCCGTCGAAGCGGCCGCCCTCGGGCTGGGTGTCGAGGTGGCTCCCGCTTGCTACGGGCGCGGCGTCGTTCCGTTTGCCGGCGCGTCGCGCGAAAAGATTGCCGACCTGGTCGACGGATAACGTCAGCCCCGCGTCGACACACCACTGCGAGAAAAGCGCCCGGCCTGCCGCGTCCTGTTCGGTCAATGCGAGGCGCCGCACGCCACCGCCTGCCGTGGCGCCCACAGCGGCCATGTTCATCAGGCTCGTCCAGAGCCGCTCACCATTGAGCTTTAGCATCACACACTCCTGAAGTCGCGGCGTACTGACCGCGTCGGGTTCGTCGTGATGCCTTTATCCGTAATCAAAAATGATAAGTCTAATTTCTAATTCTAATCCTAAGTATAATTTTGGCGGATGATGAAACCAGTGAGGCTCATCGTGAGCAAAGACCGCCCGGACACTTATCTGAACGACCGCCTTGACTGGAACCTGCTGCGTACTTTTCTTGCCATTGCGAAAGAAGGCAGCGTGAGTCGTGCAGCGACGAAGCTGCACCTGACGCAGCCCGCCGTGAGCCAGGCGCTGCGCCGGTTGGAGGAGCAGTTGGGGCTGCGCCTCGTGGATCGCCACGGTCCGCGTATCGAGGTCACGCAGGCCGGTATCGAAGTGAAGCAGATTGCCGAAGACGTGTACGGCACGATCTCGCGGCTGTCGCTGGCCGAGGTGGATCGCGAACACGATATCTCCGGCATGGTGCGCGTGAGTACCGTCAGCGGAATCGATTTTCCGGCCTACGACACGTTTCTCGCCGAGTTCCATCGCACGTATCCGCGTATCGAGCTCGAAAGCCAGGAAATGCGCAGCGCCGATGTGGTGAACAGTCTCCAGCAAAAGTCCGCAACACTCGGACTGACGCCGCGGCGCGCGTTACCCAAACGAGTCGACAGCCGCGTGTTTCTGCGTCAACGGTATGCACTTTTCTGCGGACGTCATCATCCGCTCTTTGGGCGCGACGATCTTCGGGTCGCCGATCTCGCCGGCGAGAAGTTCGTCTCCTTCACGGGCGACAAAGTAGGCGACCACCTGTCGCCACTCACGTTCTTTCGTGACGAGATGGGCTTCACGGGGCGCGTGGTCGGCTCATCGTCGAGCATGACCGAGGTGAGGCGCTTCATTTTTGCGGGCTTCGGCATCGGCTGCCTGCCGGAACACGTCGTGCGCGACGATATCGCTCAAGGCCGCCTTCAGCGGCTGCCGCCGGATGAAGGCGTGGCTGACCTCGATATCTATATGCTGTGGTCACAGGACCGCAAGCTGAGCGCCGCTGAGGCTGCGTTTATCGACGCGCTGAATGTGTTCATCGACGGTCAGGCGGAAGGTGCCGGCCTCGAGCCTCACGCCTAGTAGCCGCGAGTCACGTCAACCACGTTGTGCAGCGGTTCGCCGCGGATCAGCCTGCGTGCGTTGTGCGCCACCTGCGTGGCGATCGTGTCCGAGCTTGCCACCGACGCCATATGCGGCGTCACGATCAGATTGGGCGCGCGCCATAAATGATCTTCGGGGGGTAACGGCTCGGTCGGAAACACGTCGACGATTGCACCGCCAATCTGCCCACTCGTCAGCGCCGCGATCAGGTCCGCAGGCACCAGATGTTCACCACGACCGACGTGAATCAGCTTTGCGCCAGGCCGCAAGTGCTCGAACGTGTTCGCGTTGAGAATCCAGCGGGTTTCGTGCGTGAGCGGCAGGAGACACACGAGGATGTCTGTCCCCTGAAGGAATGGCTTGAATTCCTGCGGACCGGCGAAGGTCGTCACGCCCGGCAGTTCGCGGGGCTTGCGCGCCCAGCCGCGTACTGCAAAGCCGAAGCGCCGCAAATCCGTCGCGACGCGGCTGCCGATTTCTCCCAGTCCCATGATGCCGACGGCGCATTCGGAAGCATCGCGCTGATCGTCGCGGAACCAGCGGTTAAGACGCTGATTGGCCAGCACACGGTCGAGTTGACGATGAAAGTGCAGCACCCCCCACGTGACGAATTCGCTCATTCCGCGTGCGTGTTGCGGATCGACGACCCGGCACAGCGGCACGGCGGGCAGGGCAGGGTCGGACAGAATGTTGTCCACACCCGCAGCGATGCTATGCACGAGCCGTAGTTTTGGCAACTCCGCCAGCGCGCCGGCCGGCGGGTTCCAGCACACGGCGATATCGGCATCGCCGCTGGACCGCTCGCCGTGCATCACGACATCGAATTCAGGGGCGGCGCGCAGAATCGGCTGCACCAGGTGTGACATGTCGAAGTCACGGCTCATCAGAACTAATTTGGTCATTGCATCGAATCGGAGAACGGGCCTAGTTGCGGTAGTCGGATTTCGGGTCGTCGATCAACCGTAACGCCGCGCGCCACGCCAACTCGGAAATTCCCGCGGAGTCGTCGCGAGCGAACTGGCTCGCGGTCAACTCGCACACTTCGCGCGGCGGGATGCGCAGCGCGCTGCCACCGGCCAGCGCCTGGATTTGCGCCTGACAGGCTCGCTCGAGGAAATAGATTTCGTGGAACGCTTCGGCTGCCGTGGAGCCGGCCGCAAGCAAGCCATGATTGCGCAGGATCATCGCCTTGCAGGAACCGAGGTCGCGCACCAGACGCTCGCGCTCGCCGAGTTCGAGCGCGATGCCCTCGTAATCGTGGTAAGCGAGCTTGCCGTAGAACTTCAACGCATGCTGACTGATCGGCAGCAGTCCCTGCTCCTGTGCCGATACGGCTGTTCCGGCGGCGGTGTGCGTATGGATCACGAAATGCAGATCGTCGCGTGCCGCGTGGATGGCCGAATGAATCGTGAATCCCGCGGCGTTCACACGAAACAACGCAGGGTCGCTGTGCGCCCGCTCATCGATGACATTGCCGAGATGATCGATCTTCACGAGGTCCGACGCGCGCATTTCGTGAAACAGCACGCCGTAGCGGTTGATCAAAAAGGCCGCCGGCTCGCCCGGCGAGTTGGGCAGGCGCGCCGTGATGTGCGTGTCGATCATGTCGGTCATGCGGAAGTGAGCGGCTAGCCGGTAGAGCGCCGCCAGTTCCTCCCGTACCTGCTGTTCGGTACCGATCGGCGTCAGTTTGTCGCTCATGTGATCGGATGTGGGCGTGGATTGCATTTCAGAAGACTCCCAGGTTCTCACGTGCTGTAGTGCGCGTAGTGTTCGTTAGCGCGTCAGTGTCCGTCAACTTCATTGTTCTAATGCAGATTATTAGCCGCGTGAATACTTTACGGCATGACGCACTGCAGGACCTCCTGAAGCGGCGCTTTGTCATTGAGGCGAGCCAGTATCGCGGGCTCCGCTCGGTCGGAAGCCTGCGCCATATCGATCACGGCGGCGAGGGCCGGTGCTTCGGCGAACAGTACACCGTTGTCGTCGGCCAGCACGATGTCGCCTGGGCGCACCACGACCCCGCCGCATATCACCGGCTCGTTAAACAGGCTCGACATCGTGTCGCGCTTTTTGGTCGTGAGCAACGACGTTCCGCGCGCGAACACCGGCAGCCCCGTGCTGCGTAATTCGAGGAGATCGGTCACCACGCCGTCGACGATAACACCCCTCGCGCCGGCGTTGAGCGCGGCGCATGCCGTGACCGCTCCGACCGGTGCATGCGTATGGTTGCCGCTCATGTCGATCACCAGCACGTCACCGGGTTTGAGTTGCGAGAGGGCGCGGTTCACGGGAATGGCGTCGGGCGACAGCAGCTTGAGCGTTACCGCGCGCCCGATCACCTTCACGTTGGGGACCATCGCGCGAAGATGATGGTCCGCGAAGCCGTCTTCCATGAAGTGCCCTAGCGTCGGGAAACTGACGGATTCGAGGCTGCGCAGTAAGGATGAGTCTGGCGTGGCTTGCATCAGAGCGGCATTTTCCGTTTTCATTTCAGGCCTTCACGAAAGGCTCGCGGTGGCGGCATTGGTGCGCGCCGCAGACGAGATATCGCGGCGAAGCGTTTCCGCGAGCAGCACGAGCGCGAGTACCGAAACAGCAGCCGAGCCCATCATGTACCACGCCACCGACGAACCGCGGCCTGTCGCGGACAACAGCGCGGTGGTGACAATGGGCGTGGCCGCACTGCCGAGCAGTCCGGACAACATATAGCTCACCGATAGACCGGAGTAGCGAACCTCGGTGCCGAACAACTCCGCGAGGAAGGTGGCGATGGGTCCATAGTTTGCGGCGAAGGCGGTCATCATCAGCAGATAGCCGAGCAGCGCGAACGGAAACTCGCGCGTATCCAGCAGCCAGAAAAGCGGAAAAGCGAGCAGGGCCTCGGCGACGATGCCGCCGATGATCACCGGCTTGCGGCCCACGACGTCGGATAGCTTGCCGAAGGCCGGCAACAACACGATGCAAAGCGCGCAGGCAATCAGCGCGATGGAAAGCATCGCGTTACGTGAGAAGCCCAGCGTCTGCGTTCCGTAGGTCAACCCGAAAGCGACGATCAGGTTGAACGAGGTGCCCGTCGACATCGTCGCGATGCCGCCGAGCAGAACCTGCTTCCAGTATCGGGTGAGGACTTCGGCGATCGGCAGCTTGACCTGCGCGTCAGCTTCCTTGATCTTGCGGAACGACGGGGTTTCCGATGTGTTCAGACGGATATAAAGCCCGACCCCCACGAGCAATGCGCTCGCAAGGAACGGAATGCGCCAACCCCAGGAGAGCAGTGCGTCGTTTGACAGCGTGGCGTTGCAGACCAGAAACGCCAGATTGGCGATCAGGGTGCCGGCCGGCACGCCGATCTGCACCCACGAGCCATACAGTCCACGCTTGCCGGCCGGTGCGTGTTCCACCGCCATCAGCACGGCGCCGCCCCATTCGCCGCCGAGCGCGAGTCCCTGAATGACACGCAAGGTGAGCAGCAGAATGGGCGCCCAGATGCCAATCGACGCGTAGTTCGGCAGCAGCCCAATCGAGAACGTCGCGATGCCCATGATGATGAGCGAGACCAGCAGCATCGCCTTGCGCCCGAGGCGGTCGCCGAAATGGCCGAACAGGGCGGCCCCGACAATACGCGCGAGGTAGGCGGAGGCGAACGTGCCGAACGCCAGCAAGGTGCCGACCAACGGGACAAAGCCGGGAAAGAACACCTTGTTGAAGACGAGTGCCGAGGCGGTGGCGAAAACGAACAGGTCATACCATTCGACGGTCGTGCCGATCACACTCGCCACCGCGATCTTTTTCATGTTGGCCGGGGTGCCATCTCCTGGCAGTGGCGCTGGCGTGTCCGCAGGGCGATAGGACGTCATGGGTTTCTCCTTGAGGCATGGCGGTTTCAGTGGATGAACGCAGCCATTGCGCGCATGGCCTGGTGCCTTTATCGGAAGCCAAAAACAATAAGTAAAAGTCTCATTTCTAATCCTTTGTATTAATGGAGCGAATGATCGGACGGTCGCTCCGGTGAGCGGGGGTGTCCTGTGCATAAAACAGTACCTTGCATTAAACAATACTGGGTGCTAGAGTTCGTTCGTCATCTCGCGGATCGGTGTGTTCGGCACCAGTGCATAGCAAGGTACCGTGCTATGCACACTAATGTAATGGAATTGAATGAAAACGCAGCTCAAGAAGGGAACGCTCGATATGTGCGTGTTAGCTGTCCTCGCCGGCGGCGACAGCTATGCGTACGAGCTCGTCTCGACGCTCTCCGAAACCATGGAGATCAGCGAGGGCACGATCTACCCGCTGATGCGCCGGCTGCAGGCCGAGGCGTGGGTGTCGACGTATTTCGTGGAATCCAGTTCGGGGCCGCCGCGCAAGTACTACTCGCTGACGGCGGCGGGCCGCAACAGTCTGGCGGAAATGCAAAGCGAATGGCGCAGTTTTGTCGATGAAGTCAACGGTGTGCTGGCCTTGTCCCGTACGCCCTCAGGAACAGGGGAAAAGCAATGACGCAGGACGCATTCATCCAGCAATTGCGCCACGAACTGCGGAGTTTGCCGAAGCAGGTGGTCGACGAAATCGTCGCCGACTATCGCGAGTACTTCGGTGACGCACTCGCAGCGGGCCGCAGTGAGGCGGAAGTGGTTGCAGCGCTCGGCGACCCGGTCAAGCTCGCACGCGAACTGAAGGCGCAGGCGAATTTCCGTCAGTGGGAAACGCGGCGCTCGTTCGGCAACCTGATGCGGGTGGTCGTTTCGATCGCGGGGCTTGGTCTGCTGCAATTGTTCCTGCTGATTCCGTTCATGTTCTATCTGCTGATGCTGACGATCGGCTACGCGGTTTCAGGCGCGCTGACGATTGCCGGGCTCGTGACGGTGGTTGCGCTCGGGAGTCATCACCTGTTCGGGTGGCCAGCGTTCCATTCGGTGCCGTTCACTTTCGAAAGCAGCGACGTGAAAACGGGTCAGCAGGCGAGCGCCAACGGAAACGACGACGATGATGACGACGACGCGGATGACGCCCCCAAACAGGGCGACCCGCGCCTCGCAACCGCCAATATGAAGGTGTTCCGGGTGGACGGCGACCGTTTCGTGCTGCGGCCAGATGCAGCCACACGGATTTCGGTTGTGACGCTGGCCGGTCCGATCGACATCAAGAACGACGACGGCAAACTCAAGATCAGTTCCGTCGGCGGCGCGCGCGATCTGTTCAAGGTCGACCCGGACGGCACATGGTCGATCGCAGCCACCGACATCGTAGCGCTCGATCTTAAGGATGGCGAAGGAGACAAGGTATCGGTCGCGCGCATCGGAACCGGTGCGAAGGCGCTGGCGTGGGACATCAGGAACCACGGCGACCACGTGTCCTTCGTGCAGGGCGCGGACGGCAGCGGCAAGCGTCTGGCGGTCAACAGCGGCTCGGATTCGGTCGTGATCGATCGCGACCACATTTCGATCAAGGACGGTTCGGACAACGTCGTGATCGTCGGGCCGCATGGCTCGGGCATCGGCGCAATGATTTACGGATTTGCGATGCTGGTTGCCGGCATCGTCGGTTTGTGGCTGTGTTTGTGGTTGACGCGCATCACATGGCGCGCTTTGGTCCGCTATGTTCAGCGGCAACTCGATCTGATTACTGCTCGACTCGACGAAGGGCAATCCGCCTGAAGTGCGGCGCAGGTTGACTGACGTCTCTATCCTCATTCGATGAAAAGGAAACGGTCATGAACATGCATTATTCAGGCGGTACGGCAGTCCCGGCACACCGGCAACCTGCTTCGGGGCTGCGCTATCCAGATGGTCGCGTGGTCAGCGTCGAGAATGTTGCCGGCTGGCTCGCAGAAGGGGTTCGTATCGCTCGCGCGAATCCGGTGCTGTGGCTCGTGGCGATTCTCGGCTGCGCCGATTTCGTCACGCTGTTTGAACTGGCGCCACCGTTGCGCGTGCTGGCGGTGCTCGTCGGGCCGGTCCTCGCCGCTGGTTTGGTGCTGATGCAGGAACGTGCGAGCAATGCACGCCCTTGGTCGATCCGCGAGACGATCGAAGCCGTCAACGTGCATCGCAATGCGTTGATCATGATCGGGCAGTGTGGCGCTGCCGTTGCCTATGCGGGGCACCTGATCGCGTTTGTGGCGTTTCATGTGTCGATGAAGACATCTGTTGCACCGAATGGCGTGCATGATCTGACGATCGTGTACGGTGCACATAACGGCACGGGCAATGCGCTGGAGCCGGTGCTCAATATGCTGGCCTATGCGCTTGCGGCATCGCTCGTATGGTTCGCGCCGGCGCTGGTTGTTCTGAACAACGTTTCGCCTCTGAACGCGATGGCAGCGAGTGTGCGTGCCGTGGCGCGTAACTGGCGCGTCGCTTTGGTGTTCGGCATCGCCATTGCCGCCGACATGTGGCTTGCCACCTTCGCGCCGCTTCTTTTGCGCGGCTTGCTGGTGACACCGCTGGTCAGCGCGCTGATCGTTCTGTCGATGTACGGCGCGTATCGCGGCATATTCGAGAAGTCGTAAGTGACGGGTTCGCGCTGGGGTGAAAAAGATAGCTGCCCGGTCAAGATAACGATATCGGAATTGAATCATTCTCACGAAGCGTCCTGATCGCTACGCTTGCAGAAATCTTGCAAGCGAGGGCATATGGCCGCTTCTGTTTCTACGTCTTTTTCCACGCGGCGGCGCACGCTGAAGCTGCTCGGCGCGGTGCCGGCGCTTGCCGCAACCGGCGCGTTTCATTCACTCAACGTGCAGGCCGCCGATCTGGCATCGACCACGATCGTGCTCGGCGACCAGGCCGGCGGCACACGAGCGCTCGCCGAAGCCGCCAAGGTGCTCGACGGCACGCCGTACGCATTTCGCTGGGCCAACTTCCAGGGTGCTGCGCCACTCTTCGAAGCGCAACGCGCGGGCGCCGTCGATCTTGCCCCCGCGGGTGACTTGCCTGTGCTTGCCGCGGCTGTTGGCGATCCGACCTTGAAGATCGTCGCGACGCGTGTGGGTTCGGGCGCGCAACTCGGCATTCTGGTTGCGCCCAATTCACCGATTCGAACCGTGGCGGATCTGAAGGGGCGCACCGTGTTCGTGTCGTCGGCGCGCGGCAGCATTTCGCAATTCCAGTTGTATGGTGCGCTCGCCGAAGCCGGACTTTCGAAGGACGACGTCAAGGTCCGGTTCATCCTGCCGGTCGATGCGTTTGCTGCGTTCGCGTCCGGATCGATCGACGTGTGGGCGACGTTCGATCCGTACTACGGTATCGCTGTTCAACGTGGCGCACGTATTTTGCGCGACGGTTCTGGGATCAATAGTGGTCTCGGCTTCATTACTGCATCGGGCGCCGCACTTGCTGATACACGCAAACGCGCGGCTATAGCAGACGTTCTGCTTCGGCTGCAACGCGCGGGTGATTGGGCGCTCGCGAACCCCGATGCCTACGCGCAGATCTACTCGACCTTGACGCGCTCGCCGCTCGACGCCGCGAAGCAGATCACGCAGCGCGCGGCATTGAAACAGCACTTCGTGACCGACGCGGATATCGCCGCGCTCCAGAAGGTTGCTGATAGCGCGGATCGCGACGCTATCTTGCCGCGCCGCATCGATGTCCGCGCGATTGCCGAGACGCATATCGCGAAGGTTTGACGCGAACGGTGGCGCGCCTCGCGGCGCGCTGCTCCGCGCCCAGCGGCGCGCGTTCGCCCGGCGTCTTCCGTCTCCGGCGGCGCCTGCCATCGCCGGCAACCCCTTCCACGCCGGCAATTCCCTGCACCCCGACACCTCCCCTTCCAACCCGCACCCCGGGTGAACCCGAATTGCCACACGGCCTCGTCGCGCCTATCTTTCTACATCATACGTATGACATAGAGAGCAAATCGTGGCGACTTTGCACAGGCAGGTCCTGAATCAGATGGGCGAACAGATTTGTTCAGGCAAATTCATGCCCGGTGACATTCTTCCCGCCGAGCCGGTGCTTGCCGAACAGATGCAGGTGAGCCGCATCACCATCCGCGAGACGATGAAGTCGCTCTCCGCCAAGGGCATGCTGCAGGTGCGCCGCCGCTACGGCACGGTCGTGCTGCCGCGTGCGCAATGGCAGTTGTTCGACCCGGACGTGATCATGTGGCGCGCGCGTGCAAGCTCCGTCGAGCCCGGCCTCATCGAAGACCTGATGGAACTGCGCCTGATCATCGAGCCGAACGCGGCCAGGCTCGCCGCGAAACGCGCGACTGACGAAGACCGCATCGCGGTCCGGCGCGCTTTCAAGGCAATGGAACGCGCGGTCGCCGGCCACGGCGAGTACGTTCCCGCCGACCTGGCGTTTCACGGCGCCATCCTCACTGCTTGCCACAACCAGTTCGTCCAGCAGATGCAGAACGCGCTGTCGGCGATCCTGCGCACCAGTTTCGAACTCAGCTCTGAAATCGCCGGCGGTCCGGCCCGTTCGCTGCCGATGCACGAGGCGCTGTGCGTCGCGATTGAGAAGGGGGATCCCGTGGCGGCGGAAGAGGCCGTACTCACGCTCATCAGGCGCGCCGAGCAGGACTTCGAGGACCGCGCCGCGCTGGACCGAACCGCTAACGATCAACCCGCGTAGCAATCGCCATAACCCATTTCATCGCGACCCTCGTCGGGATCGCGAGGGGCGCACTCGCGCCTCGTTTCTGAACATCGAGAGGACACACGTATGACACAACTATTCGATCTGAGCGGCCGCACGGCACTCGTTACCGGCTCGGCGCGCGGCATCGGATTCGCGCTTGCCGAGGGACTGGCGGCCGCCGGTGCGAACGTCATCCTGAACGGCACGCGCGCCGACACGGTGGCCGAAGCGGTCGCCCGTCTGAGCGACAAGGGTTTCAATGCGCAAGGCCGCGCCTTCGACGTGACCGACGAAAGCGCCGTTGCCGAAGCATTCGCGCAGTGGGACAAGGACGGCGTGCCAGTCGATATCGTTGTCAACAATGCCGGCATCCAGTTTCGCAAGCCGCTCGTCGAACTCGAACTGAGCGACTGGCAGCGCGTAATCGACACCAATCTGACGAGCGCCTTCATCGTCGCGAAGCAGGCTGCACGCCGCATGATCGCGCGCGGCACGGGCGGCAAGATCATCAACATCGGCTCGCTCACGAGCGAAGCCGGGCGCGCGACGGTCGGCGCCTATACGGCGGCGAAGGGCGGCATCAAGATGCTGACCCGCGCCATGAGCGCCGAGTGGGCGGCCTCGGACATTCAGGCGAACGCGATCGGCCCGGGTTACATCCTGACGGACATGAACAAGCCGCTGATCGAGAACGCCGCTTTCGACGCATGGGTCAAGAGCAGCAATCCCTCGCAACGCTGGGGCAAGCCGGAGGAACTCGTCGGTACGGCGGTATATCTGGCCTCACCCGCGTCGAGCTATGTGAACGGCCAGATCATCTACGTCGATGGTGGCTGGCTAGCCGTTCTTTAAATGCAGGTTCGCGCGGGTAGAGCAAAACAAACAGCCAATCGCGCCAGGTCGTTCATGCGCCGCACTGATCCGGAGACATCATGGAAAGCGTCAAACCCGTAGCAACTCAAAGATGGTGGTATCTGATGCCCATCATCTTCATCACGTATAGCCTCGCCTATCTCGACCGCGCGAACTACGGCTTCGCCGCCGCGGCCGGAATCGACAAGGATCTCGGCATCACGCACGGCACCTCGTCGCTGATCGGCTCGCTGTTCTTTCTCGGCTACTGCCTGTTTCAGGTACCCGGTGCGATTTACGCACAGCGCAACAGCGTCAAGAAACTGATTTTCTTCAGCCTGATTCTGTGGGGGCTGTGCGCGGCGGCGACCGGCATGGTCAGCAATATTCCGATGTTGATGGTGCTGCGCTTCACGCTCGGCGTCGTGGAGGCGGCCGTGATGCCGTCGATGCTGATGTACATCAGCCGGTGGTTCACGCGTAGCGAACGCTCGCGCGCCAATACTTTCCTGATTCTCGGCAATCCGGTGACGGTGCTGTGGATGTCGGTGGTGTCGGGTTATCTGGTTCGCAGCTTCGGCTGGCGCGAGATGTTTGTCCTCGAGGGCATGCCCGCCATCGCATGGGCGGTGGTCTGGTGGTTCACGGTGAAAGACCGTCCGGCCGACGCCCCCTGGATGAGCGACGCCGAAAAGACTGAACTCGATGCGCGCCTGAAGGCCGAGCAGGCCCATATCGCGCCGGTGCGCAACTACAAGGCGGCGTTCCGTTCGTCGATTGTGATGAAGTTTTGCGCGATACATGCGCTGTGGAGCATCGGCGTATACGGCTTCATCATGTGGCTGCCGTCGATTCTCAAAGCCGCCTCGACGATCGACATCGTCTCGGTCGGCTGGCTTGCCGCGGTGCCCTATCTCGCCGCAATCATCCTGATGCTGCTCGCGTCGTGGCTCTCGGACAAGACGCGCAATCGCAAGCTGTTCGTCTGGCCGCTACTGCTCGTCGGGACCATTGCGTTCGTCGCTTCCTACCTGATCGGCGGCTCGCACTTCTGGATCTCGTTCGCGCTGCTGGTCGTTGCAGGTGCAGCGATGTACGCGCCGTACGGCCCGTTCTTCGCACTCGTGCCGGAACTGATTCCGAGCAACGTGCTGGGCGGCGCGATCGGTCTCATCAACGCATGCGGCGCGCTGGGGGCGTTCCTCGGTTCGTGGGTGGTGGGCTATCTGAACGGCGCGACCGGCAGCCCGGCGGCTTCGTACATTTTCATGGCGACCGGCCTGCTGCTTTCGGTGATCCTGATGATGACCGTGCCCGCGAATGCCGACGAGCACGCCAAGCGTGATGCTTCGTTGTCGCTGCATCGTACGTAACGCCCGGGGAATCTCTCGTGCAGGTCCGTGTTTCCCCACACCTCGGACGTCACGTTTTGGCGAAGAAGCGCGCAATTCGACTTCGTTTGATTGATTCGATTTTGGCAGACAGAACATGGCAACCCTGATTACCGATGTAAAGGTCATCCTGACCGCGCCGGAAGGCATCAACCTGATCGTCGTGAAGATCGAGACTAACCAGCCCGGTCTGGTCGGTCTCGGATGCGCGACGTTCGCCTACCGGCACGTGGCGGTGAAGTGCCTCATCGAGGAATACCTGCGGCCGTTGCTGATCGGTCGTGACGCCGAGGCGATCGAGGAACTGTGGCAACTGATGCATCAGAACGCGTACTGGCGCAATGGCGCGATCGAGAACAACGCAATCTCCGGTGTGGATATGGCGCTGTGGGACATCAAGGGCAAGATGGCGAACATGCCGCTCTATCAACTGTTCGGCGGCAAGTGCCGCGAAGGCGTACCGATCTATCGCCATGCGGATGGTCGCGATCTGAACGAGTTGTGCGAGAGCATCCAGAAGTATCGCGAGCAGGGCATCACGCATATTCGTTGCCAGAGCGGCGGCTATGGCGGAGGTAGCTTCGGCAAGGCGCCAGCGAGTGCACCCGAAGGCGCCGCGGATGGCGTGTATCTCGACAGCAGAAAGTACATGCGGGAGACGCTCAAACTGTTCGACGGCATTCGCAGCAAGGTCGGTTTCGACGTCGAGTTGTGCCATGACGTGCATGAACGCCTGAAGCCGGTGGAGGCGATCCGTTTTGCGTGCGAGCTGGAACAGTACGAACTGTTCTTTCTCGAAGACGCGGTTGCGCTCGAGGAAGGCGAATGGATGCGTCAGCTACGCGCCAAAACGACTACGCCATTGGCGCAGGGCGAGCTGTTCAACAACCCGTACGAATGGCGGTTTCTGATCACCGAGCGTCTGATCGACTTCATCCGTGTGCATCTCAGCCAGATCGGCGGCATCACGGCGGGACGCAAGTTGCAGATATTTGCCGAGCAGTTCGGAGTAAGGACCGCATGGCACGGTCCGGGCGATATGTCGCCGTTAGCGCATGCGGCGAACATCCATATCGATCTCGCCGCGCGCAATTTCGGCGTGCAGGAGTGGTCGGGAACTGAGCCGCCGAACTTCGTGATCCAGGACCTTAAGGGGCCGAGAGAGGCCTTGCTCGATGTCTTCCCGGGGCTGCCGGAATTCAGGAACGGACACGTTTATGCCAATGACAAACCGGGCCTGGGCGTGGACATCGACGAAACCGAGGCCGCGAAATACCCGTGCGAAAACACCGTGACGACGTGGACGCAAACCCGCCTGAAGGACGGCACGCTGCAGACGCCGTGACGGAATTGCACTAGCTCCCCATGTGCACCTGAAGCAGCGACGGAAGGCTGGCGCCAAGCTCGTACATACCGAGCAGCATCAACGCGCCACAAAGCAACAGAAGCAGTGGATTGATTCGCGTGCTGAGCAGCGTCCCCACTGACATGAGGGCAATCGCTTGCGCCGGATGCCCGCCGTCGAGCGATTTCAACAGAACCCATCCCGCGGCGAGAATCATCCCGGAGGCGACGGGGCGCAGCCCACGTTCGAGCGCCAGTTGCCATGCCGCGCCCTTATATCGCGTCCAGATGTGGGTCACGCCGTAGATCAGGATGCCGGTCGGGGCGAGCAATGCCAGCGTGGCCACCACGGCGCCCCAGAACCCGGCAATCTGCCAGCCGATCAGAGTGGCCAGCAGCGACCCGGGTCCGGGCGCCATGCGCGAAATGGCAAAGTCGACTCCAAACTGGGCATGCGTCAGCCATCCATGCACGTCGACTACCTGCCGTTGGATATCCGCAATGATGGCCTGGCCGCCGCCTATCGTCACCAGTGACAGGGGCGCGAAAACGGCCGCAAGCTGTAGGAGAACGCGATTCGACATAATCAGGCTCTGCGCAGTTTGATGTATTCGGCCAGCACGCTCAGGCCTCCCGCGCCGATCACGACCCACACCAGCGGCAGGCGCAATATGCCGACCGCGACGAAGGTACCCGCGAGGAACAGCAGCGGCAGGAGCCTGCGTGGCACCCGGCGCGCGGTTGTCACGCCCATCGACAACGACAGGCCGGTGGCCGCTGCTGCCGCGCCCGCAAGCAGGATGTGAGCGATCGGGAACTGCAGCAGATGGCCGAGAACCGTGCCGAGAACAATGATGAAAATGGCAGGCGGGATGATGATGCCGGCAACCGCCAGCAGCGCGCCGCGCCAGCCGAGCAGACGGTGGCCGATCCAGATCGCCATGTTCTTGACGTTGATGCCCGGCAGCGCCTGAGAAATGGCCAGGCCGTTCAAAAAGTCTTCTTCACTGATCCAGTCGCGATCCTGGACGAATTCACGCAGGAGCCAGCCGCTCAGGCCGCCGCCGAAGCTGGTGAGCCCAATACGGCTGAATATAAGGAAGAGCCCGGTGAGGGTGGGAGGTCGACTCGTGTTGGCTAGTTGTTGGGACATCGAATCTTCCAGTCAGATTGACGTATGACGGGCGAAATATTTGCTCGTGGCGAGCGTGCCTGGTCATATGCGACTGGAAAATTATATCAACCGGAGGTTCTTTCCCCGGGCGCTTTTAAACTGATGGTCGCAACCGGGGATCGGGAGCAAGGTTGGCGCGCTTGCGGCACCTCAACGATCCAGCTGATCCACCAGCGCAAACGGAATACTCTCCGCAAACAACTCCCTGTCTCCCGTCGCGCTCGTCTGCGTATTCAACTGCAGCGCGAAATTCAAGCCAGGACTCTGCGTGCTGGTTGTGCGCTCCTTGACCTTCAGTTCAATCGGCATCCACGAGGCAGGCTCGTTCAGAATGCCATTCACCTTTTCATCGATCTTCGCGCGCCCGGCAGCAGCCTCGCCGGGCGGTAGTTGCTTCGACATCGCCGCGAGCATATCGAGCTGTTTCGCCGCGCTACGCTTCAAACGGTAACGGTGGAAGTAAGTCTGGTTTGGCCGCCGGTTCGCCTTCACATCGCCGAGGTGCCGGTCGAGCCGTTGTTCCGCGAGCGTGCGTGCCGGTGGTAGCTGCGGCTCGGGCCTGCCGTTCAGCCGCGCTTCCTGCCGTTCGCCTTCCTGTTCTGCATTTACCTGCTCGGTGAACAGATCGACCCACTGGTCACGGCTCGCATCGAGTGCGCGCGTGTAGGTTTCGGCACTCGAATACTCCGTATCGAGCAGACATGCGCGATGCACCAGCGCGCCGTCTTCGCGCACCAGCTGTACTTTGGCTAGGTGGCTGTCGTCGTTGAACGTCATGGTCGCGGACGGCGCGTCGAGCGAGACGAGCCCTACGCCCACGCTCGACTCTTTCGCGCCGACCGGCTGCGTCGCACTGACGGTGCCGCTCAGCCGCCCGATCAGACGCGAGCCGGCGCCGACGCGATGTTGCTCGATTTGCATGCGTCCACTTTGCTCATTCGAATCAAGCGTCTGTTTCGCGGTTTTCTCATAACCGATGCCGATGTTGGCGCCCGCGCGAAACGGCGAGCCGATCTTCGGCACGCTTACGGAAAGGCCGACATCGGCAGAGGCCCCGCGTTTGACGGTGCGCGCCACAGTGTCGGTCCAGCTGATCGACACATCGGGATCATCGAAATAATGTTCGGCGAGCCGGTTCCAGGTGCCGCGTGAACCGCCCGAGTTGGCGCCGTGCGCCTCAGTTGTTTCGTCGAAGACATGATCGATGATGCCTTCGAGTTTTTCGCGCATCGCGCTATCTTCATAGCCGGTGCCGTTCGGATTGACGCGGCGTGCCACGCGCAGTGACACGCCGCTCGGCTCGGACAACTCCTGCGAGTGCAGCACGGCCTGGGTGGTCAGCCCGGCGCGCAACTGGGTCAGCCCGACGTCCATGTCGTAGCCGACCAGTACGCCGACCCCCGCATGCCGCACCTGCGTTTTTGCGGTGCCGACGAACATCTCGACGCCGTGCGTGCCGCGGCTCAATTCGACCACGGCTTCACGGCTTTTCGACGCGCGCAGATCGAGGCGCGGCGCGATTGGCACGCCGCCGGTATGCAGCACCTTGCTGAGATTCGCAGACAACCCGCGCGTGCTGACACCGATACGGCGGCCGTCGGTAAGACGCAGGCGTGAACTCGATTGCAGATCGTGTGCGACGTCCTTGAGCGTTTGCCGGACCGTGTCGGCAGTGTCCGCGGTGGCGGCCGGCGCGGGCGGGCGCGCTTTGTCCTTCAGGTCGGAGACATGGGTCCAGAACGGCGAATCGGCGGGCACCTTCGCGACCTTGCCCCACGAGGCGAGCCGTTCCAGATTGAACGGCTGTTTCGCGATCGACTTGAACGGCTTGCTGCGCGCGAGCGCGTGCGGATCGGCGGCGGCCCAGCGCGCGGTTTCGGTTTGCAGGCGCGCGAGCGTTGCAGGCGAACCGACGTCGCGTGGTTGCAGCTCGGCGCACAACTGCTGCGCGCGCTCGGTGACCTTGTGCAACTGTTCCGCATCGAGCTTGCCATTCGGAAAGCCGCCTGATTCGAGCCAGACATGCAGCGCCGCGAGTTCGGCGATCGACTGCTCCGGGCGGGCATGCGAAAGCGCGGCGGCGGGGCGCATCTCGGGCCGCTCGGAGAGCGGCGCCAACGACCCGCGCATGGCCTCCTCGAGCTTTCCCTGCTCAGTGCCGACGGTCTTGCGCGGCACGCCTTGCGTGCCGAAGCGCAGCGCCGACAACGGCGAGCTGCGTTTGCCGGCGAGCCGCGGCAAGAACGTCTTCCAACGGTTTTCGCCGACGCGGTCGATCGTCTTCGCTGAGAATTTGTTAAGACGTTCGCGTGCCTGCGACAAGTCGCTGCCGCGTCCGTCTTCCCGAAAATTCTGGCGCCATGCGAAAAACGCGCCCTTCTGATCGGCGTTGAGTGCGCCACGACCCTGTGTGGTCAGTGTCGACGCCGCGTCGTACGCCTGCCACGCTAGCGGGGTTTCATGCAGCGGCGTGCCGGCCGCGGGTGCTGAACGCGCGGCGACGGCGGCCGGCGCGGGATCTTGCGCCGGGCCTGCACCGTGGAGCGGCGGATCGAGCGCATCGGCGGCTTGCAGCATCATCCGCTGGGCGAGCTGCGTCGACGCATCGCCGGGCGGCGGCTGGCCGTGATGGCGCAATTGGTTGAGCGCGTCGAAACCGGCGTCGGTGCGCGCCAGCGTGCGGGCGACTTGCCATGCGCCGGCTTCGGCGGGCGTCGTCGAGCGGGCCGTGTGCATCTGCGCGAAGTCGAGCTGTTCGAGTGCGTCGAGCACTTCGTTGGCACTGTGCGCGTCGCCGATATTGGCGCCGTGTAGCGCCTGGGCGACCAGGGCGCCGCGATGGGTGTCGGTGGCGGCGTCGGGGCCGCTCAGCGCCGCCAGCCGATGCGAAAGCTCGCCCTGCGCGAGCAGGTTGCCTTGAGGGCCAGGCAATTGGCGACCCACATAGTCGCGCAGCGCGGCCTCGCCGGCCATCGCGTCGAGCGGAATCGTCGATGCTTCGTTTTCATGTTCTGCGGCGAGTCTGCCCGCCGAGGATGACGAAGCGGACGAAGACTGCGCCGTCTTGCCAAGCGCCTGCCGGACTTGCCGCTCAGTCTTCGCCAACGGCGTTCCCGCGGCGTTGGACGCCACCACCGGCTTCGCAGGATAGCGCTCGCCATTCGCGGTGAAATCGGCCGGCGCAAATGGCTTGCCGTGCTGACTCGTTTGCGAGAGCGCCGTGCTGATATCGAACTTGCTCGCGCGCAGCCGTGCGCCGGTGCGCGACAGCTTGTTACCGAGCCTGCCCAGCAGCGTTTCGTCGACCAGCGGCCGGGCTTGTGGCGCCCCCGTGGGTTGCACGGCGGGCGCACCGGCAGGCTGATGACCGGCCGCTTCAGTCCCTTCGGCCTCGGGCGTGTGAATCGGGTGCTGCGGTACTGCATGGATGTCGGACATGGCGCGTGACGTTCAACGAGCGGCAGTTGAAGTCACGGTATGGAGCGCATATGACAGTCCCAGGCAGGGTGCGAAGCGAGGTCATCGCACGCGAAGCAGCCCCGCGGAAGCCGATGCGTCGAGCGCTTCGAGATCGACGGTGATGCGCAATTCGAGCCGTCGTGCGCCGTGCTGGCGGGCGCGCTGCAGCGCGTCTTCAAGCAGCGGCCGCACCGCTCGCGGATCTTCGCCGCTGCGCTGACGCAGCGTCGCAATCAGACGCAGCAACTCCGGCACATACCAGAGCTCGCCGGTGCGTTCGCTGCGGCTCACCGCTTCGCGCAGCGTCGCGCCGAGCGCGGCCGCGAATTCCGGTTCGTCCTGCAGCGCGATGCGCGGCAGCAGCGTGGCGATGAAGGCGATATCGGGCACATTGACGCGTTCGCGCGCCATCCGCTTCATCGCGCCGGTAATCAGCCGCCGCGCGGCTTCCTGATCGCCGCGCCGCGCGTCGAGCCAAAGTTGAAAGTCGAGGCCGAGACGCAGCCAGCGTTTCACGCCCGCCGCTCGCGCTCGCGTCACCATCGCCGCCGCGCAGGATTCGGTGAGCGGAATGTCGTCGTCGAGTGCGGCAAGTGCGCAGGCGAGGCCGAGCGCGATGCAGCCGGCGAGCGGTTCGCTTTCGTCGGCGGGATCGCGGATCGTGACGCGCAGCGGCGCGGCCATATGCGGTTGACCGACCAGCCACAGCGCCACGGCGTGAATCGCCCGCGTCACGAGATGCAGCGACAGCCCATAGCTGGTGGCGACCGCATTGGCCTCGCGACTGACGTCTTCGTCGATCTCGTCGGCCGCTTCGTCGTTGAGTCCGACGACCGGCGCGAGCAGGCGGATCGCGGTATCGAACTCGCCCGCATACGCCTTGACGATGCCTTCGATGCGCCGCGCGTTGATGCTGACCGCCTGGCTGTGCGCCACCGGCGCGATTTCGCTGAACTCGTTGGAGAGGCGCCGGCAATGCTCGACCTCGCCGGCGTCGAGCGCGCACATCACGAGGCAGAACAGCGCACGCAGACGATACGGCGTGTCGGCGCAGATATTGGCGAGCTCGTAGGTGCGCTGCCAGCTCTCCACGATCTCGTTCGACGTGCTGCGCTTGAGCATCAACGCGCGCGCAAGCACGGCACGCAAGCGCATCTCGTCGCGGATACGGCGCATCGAGACACTGTCCACGCGCGCCAGCACGGCGCGCACCCAGCCGATGTATTCGTCGACGAGCGCGAGCGCCCCCCACATCGGCGCCGTGTTGTCGAGCAACTCGGTGCACAGTTCCACCTTGTCGACCGAGACGGCCCATTCGAGCGCAGCGCGCAGCGCGTCGATATCGTGGCGGCTGTGCGCCGTGGCCACAGCGACGCCCGCGCCGAAACGGCGCGCCATATCGCGGGCGACGAACTGGGCGTGATGCAGATCGGCCTCGGCGCTTTCTCGGTTGCGCTCCAGCGCGTCGAGCGCGAAGCGGCGCACGGCGGGCGGCAAGCGCAGCCGCAAGGCGCCGTCGCAGTCGACCGCATTCACGAGGCCCGCATCCATCAGCGTATGAAGCTGGCGTTCCAGCTGGCGCGGGTCGGGCGGTCCGAAGCCGTAGTCGCTGCCGAACGCGCCGAGCATTTCGCAGGCAGCGTCGTGCGAGAACGCGGTGGCAAAAATGCCGAGCCGGCGCAGCATGGTGCGGGTCGGCGCCTCGAGCGCCGCATACGAGAGGTCGAGCATGACGTGGACGATCGCCGCGCGCGGCAGCACGATGCGCCGGCCGCCGCTGCGATGCGTCATCACGGTATCGAGTTCGCGCGCGAATGCGACGATCGCGTCTTCCGGCGGCACACCCGCGCGCACCTGGCCGGCGATGGTCGCCGCGGCGAGTTCGAGCGCGAACGGCACACCGTCGACACGCCGGCAAATCAGCGCGGCCGCCGCAAAGGTGGTCGGCGCGATGCTGTCCACTTCGGGCAGCGGCGCATGCAAAGCGGCTGGCTTCAGACAGTGCGCGAGCCGGGTGAAGAGCAGGCGCAGCGCGTCGTAGTCGAGCGTGGCGGGCGTGCCGTCGATCTGCTCGGGCGGCGCGCGCAACGCGGCCACCGGCACGGCCGTTTCGCCGCCGATGAAAAGCGGCGACTCGCACGTGGCGATCACATGCAAGCCGCCTGTATTCGCCACCAGCGTATCGATGAACTCGGCCGCGGCTTCGCTCAGATGATCGCAGTGATCGACGATCAGCAGCATGCGGCGCTCGCCGATCTGCATGGCCAGATTGGCCGCCATCGCCAACTCGTTATCCGGCTCGAGGCCGATGGCCGCGCCGATCGCGTTGGCGATGCGGTCGGGCTGGGCGAGCGAGGCCAGCGCCGCGCAAAAATCGCCGTCTGGAAAATGCGGCGCGAGGTGGCTGGCGGCTTCGATCGCGAGTCGCGTTTTACCGACGCCGGATGCGCCGGTCAGCGTGACGATGCGGCGTGTGGGCACCAGTGCAAGCAATTCGGACAGTTCGGCATGACGGCCGATGAACGGCGACGGGTCGATGATCTGTGAGCGCAGCGACGTGACGGCGCTGGTCGGCATCAACGCCGGAAAAGCCGAGGTGGCCGGCACGGCGGCCGCGGCGAGGCTCGATACGGCTGTGACTGAGGTCAGCGTCGCGGACGGCGCGGCTTTGGAATACGCGGTGCGCGGCGAGGCCGGAGCGGCGCCGCGCCACGTTGCGCTATAGGACGAGCCGTACGACGAACCGAACGTGAGTCCGACCGTGGTCGGCGGGCTGGCTGCGGCTGTTGCCGCGAACGAGGTGGCGAGCGAGGCGGCTATGCTGCCGGCGTTCGCCACCGGGAAATCAAGCCCGGCGTCGGGGGTGTCGAGCACGCGGACTTCGCCCGCAAAGCGGTAGCCGCGGCCGGCCACGGTGACGATCAGGTCGCGGTCGTCGTCGAGCGCGCGGCGAATCGCGGAGATCTGCGCCTGCACCGTGTTCGCATCGACATTGCTGCCCGGCCAGACGATCTCGCGCAACTCGGTGGTCGACACAACGCGGCCACGCGCCTCGAGCAGGGCAGCGAGCATCGCGAAGGGGCGCGCGCCGAGTTCGATGACGGCGCCGTCGGAAATCAGCAGGCCCACCTCGCGCGCGAGCCAGAATCGCGAAAAGGCGATCACCTGACCGGTGAGCCGCGGTAGCGACATGATGGGTCTCCGGCGTAGTTGTGTTTCGGTCCACCGGCGAGGGGTACTCGCGAGGCACGCGTAACGAATGGCCGCGATGCGGTATTCGTCTGACCTTTGCATTATCGCCTGAGAAGTGAACAATTGCTTGTCTTGCGGACACTTCTTCGTTCCGGCTTGGGCCTTCTGCTGGGCGGTTGGACGGTTCGGCGGCTTCAGGCGTCCGCGAGACTCCACTGCATCGTGTTGCGCAGCCAGGCCGCACCCTCGCTGGCCGGCTCCGGCGGGACCGGTGCGGGTCGCGTCAAAGCGTAGAGAAAGCTGTCGTCGGCGGCGAGGCCGCGGTTCGGACGCGGCTCGTGATTCGTGAGCTGCGCTTCCTGGACGAAGCCGAGGCGCTCCATCGAACTGTGCGCGGCGCCATCCACGGCGCAGCAGGCGAAGACGCGGTACACGCCCGGCTGCTCGATCAGCCAGTCGATCAATTCCTGCAGCGCGAGTACGCCAGCCCGGCGGCGTCGAGCGCCGCCATGCCGGCTGATGATCACGCCGATCTCCACGCGCGGCAGCGTCGGCTTCAATTCGATCAATGCGGTCAGCCGGCCGGTCTCCTTGCATTCGAGCGTGTAGCGAATCAGGCTGCCGTCGTCCCAGCCGCGCAGCGCTTCGTCGACGAATTCGGTGGTTTGCGCCACGCCGGTATGGCGCAGCACCGGCAGGTCGCGCATCGTGTCGGCGTCGCCGAGCATCTGGTCGAACAGGGCGGGCGCATCGGCAAGGGTGAGCGGACGCAGCCGCAGATAAGGCGTTTCCATGCTGTCGAGCGGGATGAAGCGCATGACTCGGACTCCGAATGAGCGACGAACTCATGCAGTGTGCCGCCTGCGTGTGACTCACGCACGACGGTCCGCGAACCGGCGTAAGGGGGTGCGAAGACCGGGCCGCGGACGGCCGGCGCGACGCCGGCGTGCGGCTGACCGTGCGCGCGGCTACGTGATTCGCCCCATCGCGCCCTGCATCCGGCTTCGCTTCGTCGCACACTATTTCGCGCTGTTACCGCGGGCCTCGTACGCCTGTTGTAAGGTCGAGCAGGATGCCTGTTCGACGTCCCGTCTTGCGCTTCGTCACCGCAGCGCGCATTTCCTTCAGGAGCCTCGCACCATGCCGGATTCCCCGTCGATTTCACGCCCGAGCAGCACGCTACCACTATCCGACATCAGCACGCCGTCGTCGCCTGCCACCGGCGGCCGCAAGCCCGTCGACGGGGCGGCGCACGCCAGTCAGCAAGCGGACGCGAATCTCAGCCAGCTCGCCGCCAACGGCAGCGGCGAGGCAACCGGCAAGCGCAAGGGCGCGTCGTTCTCGGCCAACACCTCGTCGGCGAGCAGGCCTGTGGTGCCTCAGCAAAGCGCGGGAGGCATGCCGGGCGGCGTGCCGGGGCGTCCCGGCCGGTTCGGCGGGCTGACGCAAGGCGCGGCCACCGTCGCGAACGATGCGACCGGCATGGCGTCGGCTGGCTTGAACGTACTGGGCGGCGTGATGCAACTCGAGCAGGCGGCAGTCAACCAGATCGCGGAGTTGCTGAAGCAGGGCGCGCACAATGTCGAAGAGGCGTCGAAGGGGTAATGCGGATGAGGTGATGCGGGCTTAGGCCCGCAGCCAGAAGTACTCCCCCGAAGCGATGCCTTCAAACATCTCGTCGTTCGATTCGACGATGTTTTGCCGCCAGTAGCGGCCATGCTCCGCGTAGTGCGCGAGCAGATCGGCGAGCCCTTCGCCGTTGAGACCGTCGGCGAACGGCAAGCGCAGCACCAGCACCACGCCGCCCGTGTCCGTATCGAGCCCCAGTTGCGCCTGATCCTGTGCATAGATCAGCAGGTTGGCTTCGAGCATGAGCCGGAACACGACGAGCGTGCGCCCGGCCGTCACCGTGCCGAAATGAAAATTCGCATACATCGCGTCGAGGTCGCGCTCGAAATAGTCGAGCCGCACGTCGAAGCCTTCGACCTCGATCGACCGCGTGCGCAGCACATGGTCCGCGTCGCCGAGACCGACGGTCGCGCACAGATCCACGATCAGGCTGGTGTAACGCTCGCTGCTCATCCTCGTACCTTGCTTGGGCGATGCACGCTGTAATCGGCGCGGTGCGGATGCGACCCGCGCCATGCATCCGGCGAATGCTGAGAATGCTGCAAGAAACACGGCCGGGTCCCACGCAAAACAGGACCGGCCGTGTGCGGACCGCCGCCGATGGCGAGCGGCCCGCGTCTGCGATGCTTAGCTACCGCGCGAAGCATCCTTGACGTTGCTTGCACCGCTCTTCGCAATGTTCGCCACCGACGAATACATGCTTTGCTCAACTTGCATCTGGGCTGACATCATCGTCATCTGGTCCATTTCCTGCGTGAGACCAGCCATCATTCCGCCTGCGCTTCCTACGGACATAAGAACCTCCAGTGACTATGGGTAGAGAGTGAGTGGCCTATATCGAGACCTGCCGCCGCGCCGGCTGCTCATAAGAACAGGCCGCCGCAGCAAGCGCGTTGCCCGCGAGCCCGGTGCGTGACACGCCGCCAGGCTCGCGGTGAGCCACCGCGCCGCCGTATCAGGCGTGCGCGCCGGCTTGTTTTTCCTGCAGCCGCGCGATCACGCGCGACGCAGCGAGAAAGCCGCGATACAGCTTTGCCAGATTGTTGCGATCGAGGTCGGTTGCGCCCTGCGTGTCGCTGATCCGCTGCGCGGTTGCGTCGAGCGCCTGACGGATCGCGTCCACTTTCGGCGCACCGGCCGGATCGGCGAGCGTCTTCTGCAGGTCGTTGAATTCGCTGGCGTGGGTTTCGAGCTGCTCGTACATGTCGATCTCCTGATTGAACGGGGCGGTGTGCCGGTAGTGGGTCAGCTGGACGGACCGCGCGGCTGCGCGGTCGGCAGTGTGGCGGGGTTGGGCAGCGGCACGACGCCGGCTGCGCTGCGGGTGACGGTGTCGTTGTCGACGATCGAGGCGTTTGCCGGGTTCGATGGGTTTGCCGTGTTTGCTGTATGGGCGACGTTGGGGTTGCCTTTCGCCGTGGCGTTTGCATTCGCTGTCGCGGTGGCGTTGGATTGAGTGGCGGCGTTGGCGTTGGCAACGGTTGAGCCGCTTGCGCCGCCGGCTCCCGAAGCCGCATTCGCCGCGGCTGCCGCATCGCTGTCCGACGCTGGCGGATCGATCGCGTAGATATGTTTGACGCCGTCCGGCGTTTGCGCGTAGCGGACGTCGTCGGAGGAAATCATTTCGGAATACGACGCCGCGCTCGGGTTGGCCGCGGCAATGCTGGTGTTTTCCGCGGCTTCCACGACCACGTTTTTCACGTTCGAATCCAGATCGGCCCGCACGCGCGCCAGCGCGGCGTCGAGATCCGCGCGGCTGCTGACGGCACCTGTTATCGCGAAGTTGCCGTCGCCGAGATAGCGCACGTGAGCGCCCGCAACGCCGAGCGAATCCTCGATGCTGCGCGCGTCGTTCTGTGCGACGTCGTAATTGCGCGAGATGCCGGTCGTCGAAATCCGCGCGAGCAGGTTGCGCACGGCGTCGTCGTCGGCGGGGCTCGTGACCATGCCGGTCACCACCACGGTATTGCCCACTGCGTGCGCCTGCAAACCGCTCACGTGGGCCGCGGCCAACGCTTCGCTGACGCGCTGCGCGCGGTCGTCGGCATTACGCGGCAGGGCGGCGCGGCTCATCTGCGTGGTCGTCAGCAGCGAACCGGCGACGATCACGATGCCGAGCGCGAAGCACGCCACCACGGCGCCGACATAACGGCGGCGCTTCTTGCGTTCGGCTGCGAAGCGCGCTTCGGCGGGACGCGTCAGGAGCATCGACAGCAGGTCGAGGTCGGACGGCCACACGGCGTCGTCCGCGCCGACGCACAGGATCATGTCGTCGAATTGCATCGGCACGAAGTCCACCAGCAACACCACTTCTTCCGCGACGGCGGGCTGTGCCAGCTGCCCGTCTGCCGTGTCCACTGTCTGCACGGCCGCAGCCGCGACGCGCTGCGCGCTGACCACGCCGCTCGCGTCGACGTGCAGCAGCGCGTCCGCACCCCGCCAGTCGGTGAGGCGGATGTCGGCATCGTCGTCGGCGCCGACGCGATGCGTGCCCGGCGTGAGCTGCAATTGCGCTCCCGCGTGAACGCCCGTCAGTATCCGCAGCAGTTTCATCGTGCTCGCACAGGGTGGGTGGGAGGAGAACCGGGGCGCGCGCGGTGCACGGCGCGACCGGCCCGATCGACCCTAATGTAGCCGCCCGCTATGGCATGGTCCGGAGCGGATGCGAAGGCGCCGCATGGGATGCGAAGCCGCGCGGCAAACCGCCTAGCGGCCGCCGCCAGGAAAGGCCCGGCGCGGGCCTGGCGGGGGCGCCGGCGCGCCGGGTGCGGCTGCATGGGCGCTTCTTTCAGGGGCAGACTCGGTTGCGCCAGATGTACCCAACGCGCCCGCGGTCCCCGGTGCCTCGGAAGAGCCCGAAACCGCCGACCGCCCGAGCGTGCCGCTGCGCATCACGCACAACGTGTCGATCGACCGGTTGAGCTGCGCCGCATTGGACGGTTTGTCGGCATGCAGCCAAAGCAACGGAAACAGCAGGTTGAAACGCTGCACTCGCTCCGGCGGCGGCAAGCGCGTCACGCCTTGGGCGGTCGACCCGCCCGTACGCTCACGCAACGCAGCTACGCCGGATCCCGCACCTGGCTGCGACGCGGCAATGCTGCCGATCCGCTGCTGCACGCCAAGCAGATCGATCGCCTGTTCCAGCACGCGCGCGTCGATCGGCATCTGCGGATTGGCGGCCAATTGCTCGCGCAGGTTCAGCATGTCCGTGCGCCACGCATCGCGCACCGCTGCGGCGCGCGCGCCTTCCTGCCCCGGCTGTGCATACTGTGCGGCGATCGCGTCGAGACGGCCCGGCGGTGGAGGCGGCACGGCGTTGCGATCGCCGCGCGCCTTGATCGACGGCGCCGCGCCGGAATCATGTTCATCGCTATGATCGCCCTGCGAATGGCCACCGCCGCCACGCCCGCCGCCGTCGCGGTTGACCTTATGGCCCTCGGCACGATGCGCTTCGGCGTCGTCCGGGCCGTCGTCGTCGAGCCCCCCGGCATTACTGCGCTGCTTCTTCGCGGCGCGACGTTTGCGTGCCAACTGATCGGCCATTCGCTTCGCACGCACCGAGCTCACCGACGGACCACGCTGCGCGTCGTTGCCGTAAGTGAAATTGGTGGTGCCGCGATACAGCGCCGCGAATTGCGCGCCGTTGCGAGCGCCTTGCGCGTTGGCCGCTTTCTGCTGCGCCTGGGCGACGTGTTGCGCCTGGGTCGCCGCCGTATCGCTGCCCTGATGAGAGATGCGGCTCATGTCGATCGCCTCGCAGGTCGGTCAGGCAGTGCGCCGCTTTACAGCGGCACGGCTGCCTGCATCATTTCGTTGGCGAAGTGCAGAATCGCCGCGCACGAGAGCGGCGCGGCGACCACGATCACCACTGTCACCGCGATCAGCTTGACCGCGTGCGAGAGCGTCTGGTCCTGCATCGACGTAATGGCCTGCAGGAACGACACGCCGAGCCCGACCACCGCCGCGACGATCACCGCCGGCAGCGATACGGTCAGACACAGCAGCATGCCCTCGGTGGTGAAGCGGATCAGCGAATCGATTTCCATGTGAGTTTCCCTGGGCGGTCGTTCCGACTACGCGCGCTATTTGTAGGACATCACGAGACCGTGGATCAACGTCGACCAGCCATCCATCACGACAAACAGCAGCAGCTTGAACGGAATCGCGACGTTGGTCGGCGTGACCTGGTTCAGGCCCATCGCGAGCAGCACGTTCGCGATGATCAGATCGATCACGATGAACGCGATGTACAGCAGAAAGCCGATCTTGAACGCGTCGGTCATTTCCGTCAGCGTGAACGCGGGCGCCAGCACGATCAGATCGTCTTCCTTGATCTGCGAGGCTTCTTCCTTCGGCCACACCACGGAAGCCGAGCGCAGGAAGAAGCGCTTTTCGCGCTCGTTGGTGTGCTTGACGAGGAACGCGCGGAACGGCTCGCGCGCCGCGCCGAATGCCTGAATCAACGCTTGCGAAGGCTGGGCGGCGAGCTGTTGCCCTTCGAGCGATTTCGCGGCGAGCATGCCGATCGGCGCCATCACGTAGATGGACACCAGAATCGCGATGCCGTTGAGCACCATGTTCGGCGGTACCTGCTGCACGCCGAGCGCATTGCGCAAGAGGCCCAGCACTACGACGATTTTCGCGTAAGACGTGACGACCATGGCAACGAAGGGCAGCAGGCTGATCGCGACGACGACCAGCAGCAGCCCGGTGATATCACTGAATTGGACCATGCCTGTGCGCCATGCGAATGATGCGGATGCCGAGATGCTCGCCGACCGTCACCAGCTCGCCATAGCCGATGGTCTGTCCGTGTGCGACGAGCCGCAATTGCGCGTCTGCCACGGGTACGGGCAGTTCGAGCACGTAACCGGGGCCGAGCGCCGACAACTGGGCGAGCGGTAGTGCCACCGTGTCGATCTCGAACTGCACCGGCAGCTCGAGTTCGCCGATCCGGATCGGGTCGGCGGGGTCGTCGATGGCGAGCCCGGCGTCGGCGCTCGCCGGGTCCAGCTCTTCTGACATGTTCGGCTCCTTGACGATGACGAGCGACTGCCCGTCGAGTTCCACAGCGGCGCACACACGGGTGAGCCCGGGGGTTCCCCACGCGGCGACGGCACGTGGCCGCGCGTGAGGCGAAGAGGGATCGTTCGAGGCATCGAGCAGCGTTGCATCGAGCGAAGGGAAGGCGGCGCGCAGCAGCACGTCGCCGGGTTCCAGCGCGTGCAGTGTGTCGACGGGTAAGCGCTTGACGCCGAGGATCAGGCTGCCGGGGACGGTGAGGTCGAAGGCGGTTTCTGGTGTGCGATCGGGCGACGCCGATGATGCGGTTGAAGCGGCTGCTGCGTGTGATGAAACCGACGCAGGCGCGGGTTCCGTACGTAACAACCGGTCGAGCAGGTCATAGCACGCGGGATCGGCGCTGAGCGCGGCCTGATAGCGGCGTTCACCGAGCACGAACGAGAGTGCGACGACAGGTGCGTCGGCATTAGCCTCGTTCAGCCGCCCGCGGCGAACAGCGGCGACACGTGGGCCTTTGAAACCTGCGCGGATCAATCGCTCGAATAGTGGTTCCAGCACGACGCCGGCAACAGCCTGACGTAACGCGACGTCGGCGGGAGGCTTCGTGGTGAGCGCGTCGCTGTCCGGCCACGCCGCGATCGAGAGGGCCGGATAGTCGCGCAGATCGAGAGCAACGCGCATGGCGACGGTCGAATTGCCATCCGCCGAAGCGAGCGTTAGTTCGATGACGCCCGGGTCCGCGTAAGCCGCATCAACGCTGTGTGCATCGATCAAGGCGGCGTGCCATTCGGTGACGCCGAGCGTCGCATGCAGATAACCGGCGACCCGCGCATCGCAGACCGTGCGCGTCACGCGCGCGGCGGCGCGGCCGATAGCTGGTAGACGCAGCGGCGCGATCGGCGTAACGGGTGTTTCGACCACAGCCGCATCGTGTGCCGGATTCCTTATCGTTGCGATCGGCATTGCAGCTGCACCGTGCTGCTGCTGCTGCGCGCTACGAGCAACGTCGCTCGACCGATGCGTCGATTCCACCGCGGCGGCACGCTCGCGCGCCGTATCGCCCGATATAGGGCCCACGCCCGAGGTCCGCTCGCGCGCGGCGTGCGGATCGGTCGCGGCTTCGTCTTCGGTTGTCGGCTCGTCGAGCGGATAGGTCATGCGCAGGGAATCCGTCACCACACAGTGAGTTCGATTTCGCGGGCTTCACCCCACGCGCGCAGCAAGGTATCGAGTTCTCGCTCGAGCAGTGCGCTGTGTTCCAAGAGTAGTTGCCTCGTTGCCGTATCCGGCGTGTCGAACCGAAGCTGCAGACTGAAACGCGAAAGCGTCAGATACAGCGTGGTCTGCGGCAGCAGTTTCTGATCGAGAGGCAACTGCACTTCCCAGTTGCCGGCTTCTGCAATCGAAGGATCGCCGCAGAACGCGCCGATCTCACGCGCAAGCGAGCCGAGCAGTTGCACGAAGCGTTGCTGCTGCCGGTAGACGGCAGTCACGACCGGCGCTGCGGCATCGGCGACGCGCGCGCCGATCGCAAGACGTTCGGGCGATGGCGTGCTGTCCGCGTTTGCCGAAGGATTCGCGTCAGCGCCGGACGCGGTGCTCGCGGACGCGTCAGAGCCCGCATCGCTCCCGCTGCGTTCGAACGGGCGCGGTGCAGACGGAGCAGGTGCATCAGCAGTGTCTTCGGCGGCATCCGCTTCGTCTCCACCTTGCGAACCTGCATGCGCATCGGTGTTCGCATTGCTATTGAGCCGATGCAACGTACGACGCCGTCCGAGCAGCGACGCGTAATCGAAGCCGCGCCCACCTGATCCGCGCGAGGCTGTACGCGCGTCGATTTCGTCGGCCGTTTCGCTGTCCGCTTCGCCGGGAATGACACGCACGTGGCGCGAAACGATGTGCGTCATCGTCACGGCCTCAGATCGACACACGGCCGAGCGGCCGCAATTCAACGTGCTCGCCGAGTTCCTGATACGAATACACCGCAAGCCAGCCGAGCCGCGCCTCGATCATGCGCCGCACGTAACGGCGAATATCCATCGACGTCACCAGCGCCACCCCCTCGCGCGGCACAGCGCCGACGAAGGACTGGATCTTGTCGATCAGCAACGTGGCTTCGTCGGGCGGCAAGGCGAGGAAGTTGCCGGTCGGCGTCTGCTTGATCGATTGACGGATATGCTGTTCGACCGGCATGTCGAACAGCACCGCCGACAAGGTCCGCTCGCCGCTCGCGGCCCGATGCGCGAGAAAGCGCGAGAGGTCGCCGCGCACGTACTCGGTGAGCATCAGCATGTCTTTTTCTTTCGGTCCCCACGCGATCAGACTTTCCATGATCGTGCGGACATTGCGGATCGAAATCTGCTCTTCGAGCAGACGGCGCAGCACGTCGGCGATCCGTTGCGGCGGCAGCACTTTCTGCACTTCGGCGACGAGGCCCGGATAGTCGCTCCCCAACTGATCGAGAATCCATTGCACTTCCTGAATGCCGAGAAAGAGGGGTGCGTGCCGCCGCATCAGTGCGACCGACGCATGCGCGATCGCCTGTTCCGCACGCCACACCGGTGTTTTCGGCGGCACCGCACGCTCTTCGAGCCAGCGCGTCGGCGCGCCGCTCGTGTCGATTGGCGGACCGGCTTCGCATTGCGCAATGAGCGCGTCCATGGCCTGACTTTCTTCGCTCGTCAGCGTGACAGGTGCAGCCGAATGCGCGAGACGGCTGGCTTCGGGCAACATCACTTTGCCGGCCGGTAGTTCGATCGTCAGTTGCGGCACATCGTGCACGAGGATCTGGCAAGTGGATGAAGGCAGCGCGGCATAGGTCCACATCGTGATACCCGGAAACGGCAGGCCGAGTTCTTCCTGCAAGCGCGCGCGTTCGGTTTCGAACGACTTGTCGAGCGCGGGCATGGTCAGCCGGGCGACCAGATCCGGCGCAATACGAACGCCGAGCGGGCAGGTGAACTGCGGTGCGCGCGCCAGAATCGCGGGCACGTCGGTCTTCGAACCCGAGCGTTGCATGGCGTGCAGCGATTCGCGTTCGTGATTTTGCTGCTGGGGCTTCTTTGCGTTCAGACGCCATGCGGTGAACGCGAGCGTGCCGGCGAGCAGCAGGAAGAGCGCGGCCGGAAACCCAGGCACCGCGGCGAAGCCAAGCAGCAACACGGCCGCGAAATACAGCGCGCGCGAACTGGAACCGAGCTGGCGACCGATCTCGTCGCCGAGCGAGCCGGGCTTGGCTTGCCGTTCATCCGCGACGCGCGTGATCATCACACCGGCCGCCACCGACAACAACAGCGACGGAATCTGCGACACCATCGCATCGCCGACCGACAGAATCGAAAAGCGGTTCGCCGCTTCGCCCGCGCTCATGTTGTGATACGCGACACCCACCGCGATACCCGCGACGATATTGATCATCGTGATGATCAAGCCCGCAATCGCGTCGCCTTTGACGAACTTCATCGCCCCGTCCATGCCGCCGTGCAACTGGCTTTCGACAGCGAGCGTCGCGCGTTTGCGGCGCGCTTCTTCGGCGGTCAGCAAATTGGCGCGCAGGTCGGCGTCGATACTCATCTGCTTGCCTGGCAGCGCGTCGAGCGTGAAGCGCGCGCCGACTTCGGCGACCCGTTCCGAACCTTTCGCGATCACGATGAACTGCACGGTGGTGATAATGACGAACACCACCAGCCCGACCACCAGATTGCCGCCCACCACCAGTTCGCCGAAGCTCTCGATGATATGGCCGGCTTCCGCATGCAGCAGAATCGACTTGGTCGACGCGATGTTCAGCGAGAGCCGGTACAGCGTGGTGAACAGCAGCAGCGACGGAAACGCGGACAGCGACACCACGTCGGGCACGTACATCGTCACCATTAGCAAGGTCACGCTGATCGTGATGTTCACGCCGAGCAGAATGTCGATCAGCGTCGGCGGTAACGGCAGGATCATAAGCGAAATAATCGCGACGATCAGCGCGACGATGCCGATTTCACCACCGGCGGGAAGTTTCAACGTCTTCAGCATGGTGGGTCTCGTCAGTGGAGGGCGGGCGGCGGGCCGGAGGGATGCATGGGCGTACTATCGGCGTGTGTATCGACGTCGGCAGCCATATCGCCCTCCACGCGCCGCACGCCGATTGCATCGACCCAGCGCAGAATCGCCGCGACCGTCTCGAACAACTCTTCGGGAATCGGCTGATCGACGCCGACCTTGTACAGCGCACGCGCAACCGGCGGATTACCGATGATCGGCACGCCCGCATCGCGGGCCGCGCGCCGCAGCTCGGCGGCGCTCTCGTCCATGCCTTTGGCGATCACGCGCGGCAGCGGGTGTTCATCCGGCGCATAGCGCACCGCGACCGAATAGTGGGTGGGATTGACCACCATCATGTTGGCCATGCCGACTTTCGATTGCGGTGGCGCGTTCAGCATTTCGCGCGCGAGACGTCGCCGCTCGCCCTTGATGCGTGGATCGCCTTCCTGATTCTTGTGCTCGCGTTTGACCTCGTCCTTCGACATCTTCATCTTCTTGAGGAACATGAAGCTTTGCAGCTTGACGTCCGCGGCGCCGACCAGCACGAACACTGCCGCGGCCACCATGAAAAGCTTCAGCAGCAGGTCCCAGAACATCCGTACGAGTTCCGGCAGCGGCTGATACAACGAGCCGACGATCAGCGGAAACAGCCACTTGATGGTCTGCCACATCACGCAGAACACGATCGCCGCCTTGACGATCATCTTTGCGCACTCGATCAGCGTGCGAACCGAGAAAATTCGCTTGAGGCCTGCCATCGGGCTGACGGCCTTCGGATCGGGCGTGATCGGCTTGGTGGCGATCTGCATGCCGACCTGGCCGATTGAACCCGCGATCGCGGCGAGCGCCGCGATGCATACGCACGGCACGATCGCCGACAACGCAAGGCCGCCGATCTTGTAGAACTGCGTCTGCATATTGGTCAGCGAATGGTCGCCGTTGACGAAGCCCGTGGCGATCAGCACCGCTTCGCGCATCGCGTCGCTAAAGTGGCTCGCGCCCGCCATCAGCAACAACACCACCGCCGACATCGAGATCGAATCGGTCAAATCGCTGCTGCGGGACACCTGACCGTCCTTGCGCGCGTCCCGCAGCTTTTTCTGGGTTGGCTCTTCGGTCTTTTCGTCGCTCATGTCGGCTCGGTCGCGATGGGAGGAGGGGCGTGGGCGGGCGGGGCACGCGGCGCGTTCACGAAGCGTGCCTGAGGCGAGGGCCGCATATCCCGCCTGACGATAGCGCCCGCGCTGAGCCCCCGTGCCGGGTGAGGCGAAGCGGGCGCGCGCATTACGAAGCGGACACCCGGCTTCGCATCCCATGCGCTCACTTCGCGTCCAACGGTCTGCCGCCGCGCGCCGGTTGCTATGTTTGCGTCATCCTTCCCGACCGGCTGCGAACGGCACGGTCGACCTCAACGCTTCTGTCAGGAGCCCATCGCCATGACCGTCAGCACGCCGGAATACATGAATTGCAGCCCCGATGTCGTCGGCGGTCTGATCGAAACCGTTTCGACCGCGTTGCTCAGCAACTTCCCGAAGGTGTCCGCCGACCCGTACGACATCGAACTCGTGCTCGATGCGCTGCGCGTGCTGCGTCCGCGCGTCGCCGAAATCGACACGCTCGACGGCATCCTGCATATGGTGCGCGGCCACTGGGACGACGCCATCCACGTGCTGCGCCAGGTCGGCGAGAACGCGCCGCGCTTCGGCTACGCCAAGGCGCTGCTCGCCTTCTGCCTGTCCGCGAAGGGCGACCCGGACTGGAAGCAAAGCGCGACCGAAGCCATGGAAAACAATCCGACGCGCGACACGCAGTCGCTGGTGCGCGCGCTCGAAGCCCGCGAGGACCTGTTGAACGCGATGAAGGTGAAGCGCGCCGGCGGCCAGTTCGTCACGCCGAAATCGTTGGAGGCGCTGGCGGAGTTCGATGCGGAAACCGCTGAGGGCGCTGAGGCCGATGTTCAGCCCGCCGCGGCTGCGCCCGCGCCGGCTACAGCAGCCACGCCGGCTACAACCGATTACGCGCACCAGTCGTTCCTGCGAGCCTGATTTCCATCCGTTTCCGGAGCCGCACATGACCGTCAATGCCACCACGACCGCCTTGCAAGCCTCGCTCGAGCAGATGTCGCAAGGCGCGGGCGCCGCGCCGGCCGCGCAGACCACGCCTGAAATGGCCGACAAGTTCCAGTCGCTGATGCAGAAGTCGCCGATGAGCGCGCCCGCCACGCCGCAGCAGGATGGCACCGCGGTTGCCTCGAAGCTGGTCGCCTCGCAGGACGCCGAGCTGCAGCACACCGTCAACGACGCGCTGCAACTCGCCGAGCAGGCGCCGAACATGACGATGAACGAGATGAGCGCGGGCACGATTCGCATGACGCTCGAACTTGCCAGCACGCAGCTCGATCTGGAAGCGAAGATGGGCGTGGTGGATTCGTCGAAGTCGGCGATCGAAACGTTGATGAAGAACCAGTAACGCGCTTGCGCACGCCACCCTGAACGTGGCGCTGCGCCTTCGCGAACCTTGTGCATACGATGCGAGACGCCGCCACCATGTTCGACCGATTGCCGATCCGCCGCCGCGCCGCACCGTTACTCTGCGTACTCGCGTTATGCGTGACGCTGAGCGGCTGCAAGAAAGAGCTGTACGGCAACCTGTCCGAGCAGGACGTCAACGAGATGGTGGTCGCGCTGCTGGAACGCGGCGTGGATGCGTCGAAAGATACGTCGGACGCGGGCAAGACCTGGTCGCTCGACGTCGACGACGCGCAGATGGTGCGCGCCATGGAAGTGCTCCGCGCGCGCGGTTTGCCGCACAACAAGTTCGACGACCTCGGCGCTTTGTTCAAGAAGGACGGCCTGGTTTCGACGCCGACCGAAGAACGTGTGCGGTTTATCTACGGCACGTCGCAGGAGTTGTCGTCGACCTTATCGAAGATCGACGGCGTGCTGGTCGCGCGTGTGCAGATCGTGTTGCCGAACAACGACCCGTTGGCGCAGACCATCAAGCCCTCGTCGGCGGCGGTGTTCATCAAGTACCGGCGCGACTCGGATATCGGCGCGCTGGTGCCGCAGATCAAGACGCTCGTCATGCATAGCGTGGAAGGGCTCACCTACGATCAGGTCAGCGTAACCGCGGTTGCGGCGGACCCGGTCGAATACTCGCAACTGCCGCAGAGCAATAGCATGCCGGTGTGGCTGATGGGCGTGTTGGCCGGTGTGGTCGTGCTGGCCGCCACAGCGCTCCTGGTGTTGGCGCGCCGTGGCGTACTGGCGGGACGGCCGGGCGGCGAGGCGGGTGGCACTGGAACGGGCGAGCCCGCGAGCGGCCGCTTCGCTGGATTGCTGGCGCGTTTGCGCCGTCTGCGCCCCGCGAACTGATCCGGCGACGCGGCTACGATGAACGCGCCGACCGATTTGCCTTTCATGCGGGTGGCCGCGGCGCTCGATTCGTATCGCCGCAACCTCGCTACTGCAGCGCAGTGGGCCGATCCGTCGTGGAGCGCCGCGTTGCTCGGCGCGAACGCGGCGCAGTTGGAACATTGGCGTGGCGCGCTCGAGCGTGCCGGTGCAGCGGCGGTCCAAGCCTGTTCTCAGGCTCTCGCTGATGCTGTCGGTGTCAAGCCGCCTTCGTTCGCTTCGCTCACTCAAGCCGCGCTGAAACCGACGCCTGCGGGTACCGTACAGCCGAATGCCGTGCTGCTCGATGTGCTGCCGGTCCAGCACGCACTGCAGGTGCTGCGCATGCGTGCGCTGTCGTTCCGGCGCGCCGAGGTGCGTCGTCTGATCGACAAACGCACGCGATCGCAACTGTCGGAATGGACGGGTGTGGGCATCGACCGTCTCACGCAGGACGCCCATCTCGCCGATGCGCCCGATATCGCGCGTTTGGCCGCACGCGCCGCGATGCCGCCGTTGACGGCGCTGGATGCCGGGACGCTGGCGGTAGAAGGCTGCGCGCTGCTGTTGCGCGATCTGGGCGGCACGAACACAACGAGCGGCGCAAGCGGCGCGAACGAAAGCGCACGTGTGCCGTTTCCGCTGCTGAGGCTTGCATTGCCGCGCGTGCTGCCCACTCCCGCATGGCTCGCGTCCGTGCCTGAAGAGCTGGATGCTGCCGGCTCCGCACGCCTCTTCGCGCGTCTATCCGACCTGCTACCGGAGTTTGCATGGCTATTTGGTTGAAGCACGCGCGCTCCGCCTTTGGCGAAATCGATGCCAACGCTTCGTTCGCCCGAGTCGGCGCGGCTGCGGATGTGATTCCCCGCGCGACCTTCGGCGAGCTCGTTTCGATCGACGCAGCCTATGCGGCGCTCGCAGCCGAACGCGATGCGCTGCTCGCCGACGCGCGTGACGAGGCGGCGCGCATCGTCGATGCAGGCCATGCGCAGGCCGCCGGAATCGCCGAGCAGGCGCAGCGCGAATACGACACCGCCAGCGAACAGGGCTACCGCGACGGTTGCGATCGCGCGCTCGCCGACTGGATGCAGCGTCTCGCCGACGTCGCCGATGCGCAGAGCCAGTTGCAGATCCGTATGCGCGAGCGGCTCGCGCAGATCGTGGCGTCGGCGGTCGAACAGATCGTGCGCGTGGAGCGTCACGAGGCGTTGTTCGAACGGGCGCTCGCGACCGTCGACCGCATCGTGGAGGGCGCGACCTATTTGCGTGTCGCCGTTCACCCCGACGACTACGCCGAGGCCAAAGCCACCTTCGACCGGCTCGCCTCGCGCTGGCGCGATCTCGGCCAGCCGATTCCGCTCTCGGTGATCGCGGACAAACGGCTCGATCCCGGCAGTTGCGTTTGCGAGTCCGACTTCGGCACCGTCGATGCGAGCCTCGACACACAATTGCGCGCCATGCGCAGCGCCGTGTCGCGCGCGCTGAAACGCTCGGTCGAAGAGGCCGATGCGCACGACGAAGAACCGGCGTCAGCCGATGCCGACAACGACGCCGACGGCTACGACCCGCGCAATGACGAGGAAGCTGCATGAGCACGCCATGGCTCACCCGAACCGTCGATTTCGACCGGCTGACCGACGAGATCGAACGCGAGATTCTCGCCGTGCCGGGTGTGACTCGCACGGGCAAAGTACTGGAAGTGATCGGCACGCTGATCAAGGTGGCCGGTCTCGATCTGTCGCTCGGTGAGTTGTGCGAGTTGCGCGCGCCGAACGGCACCTTGCTTCAGCATGCCGAGGTGATCGGCTTCACGCGCGACGTCGCGCTGCTTTCGCCGTTCTCCCGCCTCGAAAACATTTCGCGCTCGACTCAGGTGATCGGCCTCGGCCGCTCGCTCGCGGTGAAAGTCGGTGACATGCTGCTGGGCCGCGTGATCGATAGTCTCGGCGAACCTGTGGATGGCGGTCCGCCGATTCATTCCGATACGCTACGACCGATTTTCGCTGCGCCGCCCGATCCGATGAGCCGCCGCATGATCGAGGCGCCGTTGCCGACCGGCGTGCGCGCCGTCGACGCGATGATGACGCTCGCCGAGGGCCAGCGTATGGGCATCTTTGCGCCGGCTGGCGTGGGTAAAAGTACCTTGCTCGGCATGTTCGCACGCGGGGCTTCGTGCGACGTCAACGTGATCGCTTTGATCGGCGAGCGCGGCCGCGAAGTGCGCGAGTTCGTTGAACTGATTCTCGGACCGGAAGGCATGGCGCGCTCGGTGGTGGTATGCGCGACGTCGGACCGTTCGTCGATGGAGCGCGCGAAAGCCGCCTACGTCGCGACCGCAATTGCCGAGTATTTCCGAGACCGTGGCCAGCGCGTACTGCTAATGATGGACTCGTTGACGCGTTTCGCGCGCGCCGGCCGTGAGATCGGTCTGGCGGCGGGCGAGCCGCCCGCAAGACGCGGCTTCCCGCCGTCCATCTTCGCCGAATTGCCGCGTTTGCTGGAACGCGCGGGCATGGGCGAAACCGGCTCGATCACCGCGCTCTACACCGTGCTCGCCGAAGACGATAGCGGCAGCGATCCGATCGCTGAAGAAGTGCGAGGCATTCTCGACGGCCACATGATTCTGTCGCGCGAGATCGCGGCGAAGAACCAGTACCCCGCGATTGACGTGCTCGGCAGTTTGTCGCGCGTAATGCCGCAAGTTGTGCCGGACGCCTACGTGCAGGCTGCGGCGCGGATTCGCGAATTGATGGCGAAGCATCGCGAGGTGGAGATGCTGTTGCAGATCGGCGAATATCAGCCCGGCACCAATCCGCTGGCCGATGAAGCCATCGCCAAGGCTGACGCGATCAAGGCGTTCCTGTCGCAACGCACCGGCGACTACGCTGCGCCGAACGAGACGGAAGCGCTGCTATACGACCTCAGCGGGCTCGGCTAATGGCGGCAGGATCGATGGGCATGCAACAACGGCGCATCGTCGCACTCGAGCGATCGTGTACGCGCCGCCGGCGTCTCGACGAAACTTTGCGCGTGACGCTTACCGCGCAGCGCAACGCGCAACTGCAACTCGAGGCCGCGCGCGATGCAAAGGCAGACCAGGTCGCGCACGAAGCCGGCGTGCTGCAGTTCTACCAGCATCGCATCGACGGCATGATGACGGGCACCGAGCCGTTCTCGCTCGACGACCTGAACAACTGCCGTTTGTACATCGGGGTGGTGAACGACCGGCTGCGCCTGCTCGAAGCGGAACTGGCGCAAGCCGAAGCCTCCGTGCAGGAAAATACTGCGGCGATCGCGCAGACGCAACGCGAGATCGCCCTGAATCAAGGCCGCATCGATCTGTGCGGCGAACGGATTCGCGATATCCGGCGCGTTCAGGAAAACGCGGCCAGCGATGCAAGCGACGAGGAGGCCGAAGAAACCGCGCTCGCGCGACGTTTTCAGGCGCGTGGAGCGCCCGCATGAACGATATCTTTTCCGCGCTACCGCAACTCGGCACGCTGCTGGTCGGTTACATCACGTTGATCGGCGTGTGCTCGCTGCGCCTGTTCATCGTAATGTTCATTTTCCCGCCGACTGCCGACGGTTTGCTGCAAGGTGTGGTGCGTAATGCAGTCGTGCTGCTGTTCAGCTCCTACGTGGCGTACGGTCAGCCCGTCGCCTTCATGCAATCGCTGCACGGCGTCATGCTGCTGGAAGTCGGTTTGCGCGAGGCGTTGATTGGACTCGTGATCGGTTTCGCGGCCTCGGTCGTGTTTTGGGTCGCAGAGGGCGCGGGCACCTATATCGACGATCTGACCGGCTACAACAACGTGCAGATCACCAATCCCACGCGCCAGGAGCAATCGACGCCGACTGCCACGCTGCTGGGGCAAATCGCCTCCGTCGCGTTCTGGGCGCTCGGCGGCATGACCTTTCTGCTCGGTACGCTATACGAGTCGTATCACTGGTGGCCGATCGTCTCGGCGGGGCCGAACGTGTCGAACATCATCGAATCGTTCGTCCTGACGCAGACCGACACGCTGATGCAAACCATCGCCAAGCTCGCCGCGCCGATGATGTTCATTCTGCTGCTGGTCGACTTCGCCTTTGGCTTTGCCGCGAAGTCCGCATCGAAGCTCGATCTGATGACGCTGAGCCAGCCGGTCAAAGGCGCGGTGACGGTGTTGATGCTGGCGCTGTTCGTCGGCATTTTCGTCGACCAGGTGCGCGATCAGGTGACCTTGCGCGGTCTTGAGGCGCAGTTTCGCGTGCTTAACGAAACGACGAAGGCGCCGAATACATCGAACTCTTCCAGTCCGCCAAACAAGCCTTGAGCTTGTGTTGAGAATGCCTTGTAGAAGGTCGCTGCGCGGCCGCGCCGATGCAAATCTCAAACCTTCTCAAATGCGCCGCAAATATCAGATTAATTGAAACTTCGTTTGGTGCGCCTCGCTACATTGACTCCACTCGACGCATCGCGCATGCCGCTTGCGACGCGTTCCCGCACTCAGAGGAGTCGTCCATGTTCTCGATGCTTTACTTCCCCGTGGTATCCGCGCTCGCAACGCCCGCACCCTGTGCTCACACCGCACTGTCCGGCCGATTTCTCGATACCTTGCTCGACGGCAAGCTGAACGCCGCGAGTCAGCTGGCGAGCCGCTGGGCCGACGAAGCCGGCAACGCCGAATTCGCGCCGCACGCACTGCAACTGCACGCCGATCTGCAACTGATGCTCGGCATCGAAGTCGAGGCCGAGGAGAACTACCGTCGCTCGCAAAAGCTGATCCGTTCGTCGAAGCACGCGATCCGCACCGCGTCATGCCGCAACGCCGCATGGCAGGCATTTTTCCGGCATCGGCTCGGCACGGCGCTAGCGTGCTTCTCGCGTGTCGCCGACGAGCCCGAAATCGAGCCGGCGCGCGCAGTGGAAGCGCACTTCGGCATTGTTTGCGTGCTCTACGAACTGGGCCGCACCAGCGAAGCGGCCGACGCGCTCGACGATCTTTTCGAACGGGTGGAACGCGATCTCGACGATGCAGCGGGCCACTGGCACGCGCTGCTCGCGACGCTGCGCTTCGACCTCGCCGTGCAGATGGAAGTGCGTAACGCGACGGCGCTGCGCGATCACGTTTACTGGCAATCGGGTTTGTCGAGCGAACGCGTGCCGCGGCCGGGCCAGGGGGCCGATGCGAGCGTCGACAGCCTTGCACGCGCCGTGTTCGGCGTGCGTTCGCCGTTGCTGCGCGCGCGCATCGACTATCTGCAGCAATTGCGTCTGGCCGCCTGCGCGGATCGAGATGCGATCGGCGAATTGCAGCGTCATTTGCAGTGGTCGCGCGAGCAGGGAATCGGTGACTATCAGCGCACGCTGCGCCTCGAAATTGCTCTCGCGACACTGGCCGGCGCGGCGCCGCATCTGGCCTGCTCGATTCTGGAGCCACTGCATCAGATCGGCCGCAACGGCACCACCGGCCACCGTCAGCTCGAATATCTCTACTGCAGCGCCAAAACGCGTCAAGCCGAAGGCCGCGCGCAGGAATCGCTGCAACTTTATAGCCGCTATGCGCTCGTCGCCATGCAATGTCTGCGCGAAGACTCACAGGTGCGCGCACCGTTCCTGCAGCGCAGCGCGAAAGCCTCGCCGCAACTCGACGATGTCGGCGCACGTCTGCCGGCCAAGTACCGCCGCGCATATAGCTACGTGCTCGACAATCTCGACAGGCGCGATCTTTCAGTGCGCGAAGTGGCCGCGGAGATCGGCGTAACCGAACGTGCGTTGCAAAGCGCCTTCAAGAATTTCCTCGGACTGTCGCCAACCGAATTGATCCGCCGTCAACGCATGGAGCGGATTCGCGCGGAACTCACCGACCGGTCGTATTCGAGCGATCGCGGCGTGCTGGGCGCGGCGAGCAAGTGGGGCGTGCAAAACCGCTCGACGCTCGTGAACGGTTATCGCAAGCAGTTTCATGAAGCGCCGTCCGAAACGCTTGAACGATAACGCCGCCGCTTTGTTGCCACTGCTGCGCGTTTCGGTATTCGCGGTTTTTTCCATCACCCTCACACAGTCGACTCCATGAAATCGAAGACGCTGTTCTGCGCCGCGTGGCTCGCGGCGTCCCTGACGTTGAGCGCGCTGCAACCTGCTAGCGCGGCTCCCGTGCGATGGCGCGGTACCTCGGTGCACATCGCCGTGGAAGGCAAAGATCTGAAAGACGTTCTGCGCGATTTCACCGCGAGCCAGGGCGTGGCCGCGTCGATCGCGGGCAACGTTCAGGGCGCGGTGACGGGCCGCTTCGATATGTCGCCGCAGCGCTTCCTCGACACGCTCGCTTCGACTTTCGGCTTTGTCTGGTTCTATGACGGCAGCGTGCTGTCGATCAGCAGCGCCAACGACGTCACGCATCAGGTGATCAAGCTCGATCACGCATCCGCTTCCGATCTGCGCGCCGCGCTGCATACGATGAGTGTCGACGACGCGCGCTTCCCGGTGGTATATGACGAAAGCGCGGGCACGGCGATCGTCAACGGGCCGCCGCAATATGTGCAGATGGTGAGCGAGATTGCCAGACGCCTCGACGAGAACGCGAGCCGCCGCAGCGGCTCCGTGATTCGCGTGTTCAAGCTGAAGCACGCCTGGGCCGCGGACCACAAGGTGCAGATCGACGGCAACACGATCACGGTGCCGGGCGTGGCCACCGTGCTGTCGAACATGTATCACGCGAAGCAGGAGAAGGGCGGTGGTCAATCGCAGACCTCGGTGTCGCCGAATATGCAACGCGTGCAGCCGATGAACGACGTGGGCGGCGGCAACAGCGGCGGCGCTCCGGTCATGAACCCGCCGTTGCCGCCCAATATGGCAGACGGGCAAGGCTCCGCGCTCGGCGGCCTGGTCGGCAACGCGCAGCTTTCTAACTACGGCAGCACGGGCAGTGTCGGCTACGCGAACGCGCCTGGCGCCTCGCAGGCGAGCCAGCCGAGCGGCGGCGATCTGAGCTTGCCGATCATGCAGCCTGACCCGACCACCAACTCGGTGCTGATCCGCGATACGCCGCAGCGCATCGACCAGTACGCGTCGCTGATCGATCAGCTCGATACACGGCCCAAGCTGATCGAAATCGAAGCGCACATCATCGAGATCGACGACGATGTGCTTGCGCAGATCGGCGTGGACTGGCGTGCCCACAACAGTCATCTCGACTTCCAGACCGGCACCGGAACGTATCAGCAGAACAGCTACGCGAACGGCCAGATCAATCCGAACTTCGGCACCACGACGCTTGCCGATGGCACCACGGTGGTTTCCGCGACGCCGGTGGGCGCCTCGATCACCGCCGTGCTCGGCGACGCGGGGCGTTACCTGATGGCGCGCGTCAATGCGATGCAGAGCACCTCGAAGGCAAAGATCGACGCGTCGCCGAAGGTCGCCACGCTCGATAACGTCGAGGCCGTGATGGACAACAAGACCAAGTTCTTCGTGCGTGTGTCCGGTTATACGTCGGCGGATCTGTATAGCGTGTCGACTGGCGTCTCGCTGCGCGTGCTGCCGATGGTCGTACAGGAAGACGGCCAGACGCGCATCAAACTCGAGGTGCATATCGAAGACGGTCAGCTGACCGGCCAGCAGGTCGACAACATTCCGGTGATCACCAGCAGTGAGATCAATACGCAGGCCTTTGTCGGCCAGGGCGAGAGCCTGTTGATCGCAGGCTACAGCGTGGATAACAACTCGAACGGCGTGACCGGTGTGCCGGGCCTGTCGAAAATTCCACTCATCGGCGCACTGTTCCGCAACAACAACGACTCGCGCTCGCATATGGAACGCGTCTTCCTGTTGTCGCCACGGGTGCTGGATCTGTAATCGAGGGCTGTGTTATGAAACGAGGGGCAGGCGCACGCAGCGCTCGCCCCTCTATGCTTTAGCGGCGCCGTCCGTTGCTCCCTAGCAGCGCGGCGGGAATCGAGAACGATGTCAATGCCGACGAAGAGTCGCTGCCCGGCGATTCAGCCCCGCGCGCCGTGAAGCCCGCTACCGGGTGCACGAAGTGCGCGGTGCCGCTGTGCCACATGGCTGCATACTGGCCCCACGGTTGTGCGCTGCGAGCGGCTTCGCTGTCTTTTGCATGAACGTCGAGCGCTCGAGAAGGGCGCGTTGTTTGCCCGACGCATTCTATATTCGCTTCATGGCGAGCGATGTTGACGACTTCAGTGATCGCCGTAATCGCATCCACGGTCTGCTCGACCTGGACTATCCCCGGCATGATGGCGTCGGCATCCGCCTTGCCATCGCACAACTCGACGCGATATCCGTGCGCATACATCGTGCGTAGCTGGACGCCTGACGCGCCGTTCAGCCCCAGCTTCTTGCGCAGTTTGTAGATGTGCTGTTCGAGCGTGCGGCCCACGATATCTTCCGTGCTGCTCCAGATCGCACCGGCAATCTGCCTGCGGCTCACGTATTCACCGGCGCGTGAGAACAGCAGCCATGCAATCGCGAATTCGCGCACCGTCAGGCGGATTTCGCGTTCGTCCACCAGCACCGTGCCGGTACGACGGTCCAGGCGATAAGGACCGAGTTCGGCCCGGTCTTCGGATTGCAACGGTGGCGGCGACTGGAACCGGCGCAACGCCTGGTAGGTGCGTACCTCTAGTTCGCCCTGATCGATCGGCGAGAGCACGACATCGTCGGCGCCAACTTCGAAGGCCCGTTCGATGCTGTCACGATCGGCAAATGCGCCGATCACGATCAACGGCGCGCGGCGGTCGCCATAGCAGGCACGGCGCGCGAACACTGCGCGCGTTGCATCGATGCCCGTTGCCGCGTCGACAAGGATGGCGTGATAGTCCTCCCGATAGATCGCCCGCGAGAGCGCGACGTCATCGAGGAAGCGGCAGCATTCGATCGTATCGTCGCGAAAGCATTGGCAAATCAGATTGAACAGACTGCTGCTGGTGGTCATCACGGCGAATTTCAACATGCCCTCCCGGGACTGATGCCTAAGGTTGCTTCCCAAACCGCATTGCGTGTCCCGAAAATTACGGCCCTTAAAATATCAGGGCTGTAACGAATTGTTTCATCGCATGACGCATTGAAATTGCATGAAAGATGGAGAATTTGTTTCGCATCGTTTCGATCCGGTCAATAACCAGACAGATCGCGGCTATTAGCCGGGAGATGCACTTCTAAACACGATTTCGGCAGCAATTACCGTCATGCATTCGGTAACGGGTAAAAGAGACCCGCATCGCCGGGAATCGCACGCGAAGCAAGGTTCGCAGTACCTTTCAGCGTTGCAAGCCGTATTTATTTTTGTTGAGAATCTGAAAAGCGCGTTTTAAGGAATGCGGCTTCGCATTTCCCTGAGCTTTGTTGAATCTGTGGGATGAGCGGCTATTTACACTCGCATGAGGTGGCCGCCAATGCGGCGCCGCGCATTTTTTTCTTGTGCCGATTCCATTGCGAGTGCGCTCATGTCCTTTCTGTTAAACGCGTGGTATGTCGCGGCTTTCGCCCACGAGGTCCGCGCCGACGTGCCGTTTTCGCGCACGCTGCTCGGGCGGCCTGTGGTGCTATATCGCGATGCGGAACAGCGCGCGATCGCGCTCGACGATCGCTGCGCGCATCGTTTCGCGCCGCTGTCGCAAGGCCGTATCGTCGACGGCGTGCTCGAATGTCCGTATCACGGTCTGCGCTTCAGTGCGAACGGACAGTGCGTGCACAATCCGCACGGCGACGGCCGGGTGCCGGCCGGCGCGAAGGTGCGTGCGTACCCTTCGCTCGAACGTTACGGCGCCATCTGGTTCTGGCCGGGCGACCCCGCGCGCGCCGATGCGGCCTTGCTGCCGTCGTTTCTGTTCGTCGATCCCGCCGCTAACGTCACACACGACGGTTACCTGCATACGCGCGCGCACTATCAGCTGAGCGCCGACAATCTGCTCGATCTGAGCCACTTCCAGTTTCTTCATCCCGATACGCTGGGCAGCGAGGCGATCGCGCGCGGCGACGTGCAGTCGGGCAGTCTCGACGACATTGTCTGGGTCCGCCGCAGCGCTTACGACGAAGCGTTGCAGCCGTTCGTCGCGCAAGGCTTCGGGATTCCGCCCGGTACGCGGGTGGATCGCTGGATGGACGTGCGCTGGACGCCGCCTGGATTGCTCTCGATCGTGGTCGGCGTGACCGCGGCGGGCATGCCGCGCGAAGCGGGGCTGATCGCGCCGTCCGCGCATTGGCTGACGCCGGAGACCGAACGCACGACGCATTACTTCTTCGCGTTCGGTTTGCCGAAGGAGATGGGCGACGCGGCGCGCGGCCTGGTGCGCTATGCCGTCGAAGGACTGATGAAGCCGTTCGAGTGCGAGGACCTGCCGATGCTCGAAGCGCAACAGAAGAATCTCGGCGACCACGACTTCTGGGCGATGCAGCCGGCGCTGCTGCCGATCGACGCCGGCGCGATTCGCGCACGACGCGTGATGGAGCGGTTGATTGCGGCGGAGCAGGGGGCGGCGCCCACTCCCGTGAGCACGATTGCGATTACGCCGGTGGCGGGTACGTCGCAAGCGGTGGCTTGATGGGCGCCGTTCCTCATGTTGCGGTGAGAGTTGATCAATTGCCTGGCGAAGTCACAGCAACGGACAGTGAGTTGCTGAACGAAACGGCTGTGACGGCGAGCGCTTTACGATACGAATCCGCCGCAACGGGCAGTGAATCGTTGAGCGAAGCCGGCGCGGCAAGCGGCGAATCGCTGAACGCGGTATGGGTGGAATTCATCGTCGAGATGTTAGGCGCAGCCGGTGTGCGTCGTGCTGTGCTGTGTCCCGGTGGCCGCGCGAGCGCCATGTGCCTCGCGTTCGACGGACATCCGCACATTGCCGTCGAGATGGTCAGCACCGATGAGCGCAGCGGCGCCTTCGTCGCGCTCGGGATCGCGAAGGCAAGCGGCGAACCGGTCGCGATCGTCACGACGTCCGGCTCGGCGGTAGCGAATGTCTTGCCCGCTCTGACCGAAGCGGACGCGTCCGACGTGCCGCTCGTCGTACTGACGTGCGACCGGCCACGTGCGCTGCGCGGCACCGGCTTTGGACAGATGGCGGATCATCTCGGCGTGACTCGCGCGTTCGTGCGCGCGCAGGCGGACCTGAAAGATCCTGAAGATGCAGTGCAGGCTCTGGAGCAAGCCCGTCATACGCTCGCGGCAGCGCTTGTTGCGATGTCCAGGGGAGTGCCGGACGGCGATGACAGCTTGTCGCGCGCCGATGTGCATCCATCGTCACAGCGGCCGACGCGTGGTCCGGTGCATATCAACGTCCCGCTTGCCGGTGTCTACGATGCAGTTGAGACGCAGCCGGTTTCGTTCGAGACGGTCCGCGCGGCACGGGCTCAACTAGCGCCGCACGATCACGTCGCGTCCCCAGTACCTGAAGCGTCGCCCGCGCGTATCGTCGAACGCGTCATGGCGCGCGTGCTTGCGAAGCGCGGTAGCGTTCCGCTCAGTAACGGCCTCAACGGGTTGATCGTGGTCGGCCCTGAACCGGGCGTGCCACTCGAAGCGATTTTCGCGCTGGCCGCGGCGAGTGGCTTTCCCGTGCTAGCCGACGCGGGCAGTGGGCTGCGATCGGGGCCGTCGGCGTTGACGCCGCAAGCGGCCGCGCGCGGCGCGGCGGGCGCATTGATCGTCAACGCATTCGATGTATTCGGCGGTGCCGCACGGCTCGCATCGGCGCGCGCGGAACTGATCGTGCGCTTCGGCCTCGCGCCGGTTATGCCGGTGCTGCACGCGTACCTCGAAGCACACGCCGACGTGCCGACGATCAAGATCGCGCCTTGCCGTGTGGCGCATGACTATCTGCATCCGGCTCTGGATCCACGCGACGTGCTGGTTGCGCCGTCATCGGCGATGCTGCAAGAGATTGCCGCAGCGCTGGCCGAAGCAGTGCAGCGGCGTACACATGCCGACGCCAGTCCCAACGCACCCACGCCGCCTCGCCCGACCGTCGCCTTTTCCTGGCGCGACCGCTGGGCAAGCGTCGCCGGTTACGGCGCACGCGAGCGGCGCGCTTGCGTCGCATCGCTCGCCTGGGGCGAAGTGTCGGCGGTTCATTGCGTGCTGGCGGCGCCCGGCTTTGCCTTCGTTCATCTCGGCAATTCCATGTCGATGCGTCACGCCGATATCGGCTACGACGTACGCGCCGCGCGCCAGGACATCTATGTGAATCGCGGCGTGAGCGGCATCGACGGCACGATGGCGACGTTCATCGGCGAAGCGCTCGCGCGCCGCGATGCGGGTCTGCTGCTGCTCGGCGATCAGGCGTTGATCCACGACCTTTCCTCACTGGCGAGCGCGCAACGTGTGTGTACGCCAGCCTGCATCTGTGTGGTCGACAACGGCGGCGGCGCGATCTTCGACTTTTTGCCGATCGCCCGCGCACCGGCCTATCGGCGCACGATCCGCAATCCCTACAAACTAGATATCGGCGCGCTCGCGCAGGCGTTCGGGCTCGCGCATCGCCGTGTCGAGACGCGCGACGCGTTGGACGAGGCGCTCGCCGAAGCACGCGATCACGCCGGCGTGACGATCATCGAAGTGGCGGTGGAACCGTATTCCGGCGCGCTGCAAATGCAGCAACTCGCGCAAGCTTTGGGAGCGACGTGATGGATTGGGATATTGTCGAGAGCCCGTTGCAGCGTTCGCTGGCCGCGTTGAATCGCTATGCAAGCGCACCCGCGCCTGACGAGGTCTTTCTCGACGACATGCAGCAACGCATCAACGGGGCACGGCGTGCGCCTGGCCGCTGCGATCCAGGCGCGAATCGTGACGCGCCGCGTGTGTTGCTGCTTGGCTATAGCGGCGCGGGCAACACCGGCGCCGATCTGCGCACGATTGAGACGATCGCCCAGTTGCGTCGCCTGCTCGCGCCGCGCGAGCCGCGTATCACGCTGTTTGCGCTCGGAGACTGCTTCGATCATCCGCTGCTTGCCGGCACGCCGCGGCTCACGCCTTCGCTGCCTTATCTGCCCGATGCGCTCGACGCCGCCGTGCGCGATGCCGATCTCGTGCTGAACGTGGAAGGCTCGACCTATACGTCGAAGTTTTCCGACTCGTTGGCGGGCGTGCTGATCGGCGGGATTGCGCTTGCGCATGCGCATCGGCGGCCGGCGGTTGCTTACGGTGTCGATAGCGGCACGATGAGCACTGCGCTCACGCGCTTTGTCGAACGCAATGCGCAAGCCGGCGAAGTCATTTGCCGCAATGACGCTGCGCGTGTACAACTTGCTTCGCTCGGCGTTAGCGCACAAGTGGGCGCCGATACCGCTTGGACTTATCGGGCGCCCGCTGACGCAAGCAACGCGGCGCTCAGTTCACGGCGCGTCGCGCTATGCCCGAACAATCCGTTCTGGTGGCCAGTGCATGCCGACGCCGCGCGGGCGCGTGAACTCGACGCACGCGGCGAGGCATCATCGCTGCGCTATGGTCCTTTGCATTTTCACAGTTGGAACACGGCGCGCGCCGAGGCCTATCACGCCTATCTCGATCGCTTCGTGCAGATCGCTGTCGGCTTGAGGGAGCAGGGTTACACGCCGGTGCTGGTTGGCATGGAGCAACTCGATAGCGGCGCCTGCGCCGATCTGGCGGCCCATGTGCCATTCCCAATCGACATCGTCGCGCGCGGCCCGCATACGCTCGACGAAGTAGCCGCCACGGTCGCGCATGCAGCATGCGTGGTGACAACGCGCTATCACGCGGCAGTACTCGCGATCTCGCATGGCGTGCCGGTGTTCGGGCTCTCGATGGACACGCGCATCGAACGTCTCCTGAGCGAGGTGGGTTGCGAGTCATGGAGCGCGGCATGCGATGGCGACGACGGCGCACACGCCGCGCTCGCAGCCATCGCATCGCTGCAGAACGACGGTGTGCGCGGCGCATTGGTTGCCACATACGACGACTATGCGCGCTTGCAACGCGCCCGTTTCGACGCGATGGGTGAGCGGGTGCGCGCCGTGCTCGAAGGCTAGGCGCGCTCAGTTCACGGTCAAGGCACCGACAACGAACTGAGTTCCCGCTGCGCGCTGACCTGCTTGACCGCCTGCGCCGTGCCGACATACGAGAGCCCCGACGTGCGCGACGCCGAATTCGACTCGTAGCTGTACAGCACATGATTCGTCCAGCTTGTCGGCGATTCGAGCAAGCGCGCGATTTCGCCGCGAATCCGCAGCATTTCCCTCTGCTCGTCCTGGGTTGGCGTGCGTCCGCCCTGCTCGAACATCCGCAGCGTGCCGCGATACGCGTTGATTTCGGCAGCCGCTTCCGGCACGATGCGCTGCCGCTCGCCATAGTATTGATTGCCGCGCGTCGCGTTGAGCTTGACCTTGGTCTGGTACGTGTTCAATGCGTTCTGGCCGCCGTTTACCGAATGCGCCCATGCATCATTGCGGCTGTCGATGTATTGCAGGTAATTGCCGACGCTGGTGAATTCGGTGTCGCGATAGGTGCGCTCGGGCACGATGTCGCCGCTCTCTTCATAGAGCCGCAGCGTCGAGCCGGTGCCCGTTTGCAGCAAGGTCGTGCCGAAGCCGACCAGCGGTGCGCTCGAAAACGACAGTGAATTGAATGGCCCGGCGTTGCCGATCGGCACGGGCGGCGGGCTCGATACCAGCGTGGCGCTGCCATTGACTGCGAACCGATGACCGCTGCTCGATTTGTCGACATTGCGCGCGCCGCTCTGATCGGTCGAGTGAGCCTTGCTCGAACCGAACACGGCCTCGCCCGTTACGAGCGGCCCGAACTTGACGTTGGCCGGGGTCACATAACGCGCGCCGCCCGTCACCGCGAGCGAGCCGTAATTCGAACGGCTCTTGTTGTCGACCCAGCCGATCGACACATCCGGATCGGCAAAGAACCTGTCCGCCATGCCATTCCACATTTCGTCCTTTGTGCGCGGCAGTTGTCCGCCGGGACCGGAGCCGCCGAGCGTGCGCACCACGTCGGTCATCTTGCCGCGCCAGGCCTCAGGGTCGTTGTTGCCGGTCTGGTCGAACGGCGTGCGGATTACCACGCCGCGCGGATTGCTGGTGTCGCGGCCGCCAATCACGGACCCGTAGCCGCTCGCCATCGCCTTGCCGCCAGCGAGTGACCAGCCAATGAAGCCGCCGACGCCCAGGTGCGCGGACTTGCGGTTGTCGGTGCCGATAAACATTTCGCCGTGATGCGAGGTGGAGCCGACTTCGAGCAGCGCGTGACGGCCTTTCAGATAGCGCACGTCCGGCGCTACCGAGGCGCTCGGCGCGCCGACGAGGCCGAGCGCGGTTGCGATGTTCTCGGAGATGTTCGCGTCGAGCCCGTAGACGCCGCCACTCGACATCTGCACGCTCCACGTCTTCGGCACGTTTTCGACCAGATGGCACAACGAATCGATGTTGCCTTGCGGCGTGGCCGGCGTCGCCACCGGATCCTGACGGATCGCCTGCATGCGGTCGAGATTCTGGCCAAGCGTGCGGTTGGTCGCGCCGATCGGCGCATTCATATCCGCGCCCGACTCGGTTGCCCAGGCGCGCAGCGTCTCGGCGTTCATCTTCGGCAGATCGCGGAACGCCGGGCTGTTGCGCACCGTGTCCTTATCGACGTTCAGCGCGCCAGCAACGTCGCGCGCAATCTGATTGCGTTGCAGACGGCCGAATTTCGTGTCGTCGCGCAACCAGCCCTTGGCGCCGATATTCCCCTTCCAGTTGCGTAGCGCGGCGGCGCGCACAGCGGCGTTCATCGTCGCGTTGTCCGGCGCCTGGCCGCGCTGCCGGTGCGGCGCGTTCACCACCTGCGTGTTTAGCGCGTCGACCACCGTGTCGATGGATTGCAGCGTGCTGAAGTCCTTGTCCGGATGATCCATCAGACCGCCGGCGGTGCCCATGCCGAGCGCCGAGATCGGATCCTTCTCGTGGCCGAAGCTTTGCTTGACGCCGCTGCGAAATCGCTGCGCCGTGCGATTCATCCACGAGCCGGTGCGTGCCGACGTCGCGTTGCGCTGCGCATGCTTGACCACCGAGTACATACGATTCTGCACCTGGCCGACATCAGCTTCGGCGATGCCGTTGCGATGCGCGAGGTAGGCTGATCGAAGATGCGTTTGCGGTTGCGCGCGCGGACTCTCGAGCAATGCGTTGCCGCACAGCATCGCCTTGGCGGTCTGCGTATGCGGCGTCAGCGCGAGGCTGATCGCGGCCTGCTGCTGGCTTTGCGCGACCTGGGTGTTGGCGTCGCGTTCGGCGGCCGGCAGCATGGCGTTGGCCGATGCCGCGAGTTCGGGCAGCGTGCCGGGTTTTTCCATGCCGTTCGGCCATGCCGACAACAGCGTGTCGGCGGCGCGCCAGGTTTGCCAGTCGGCTTCCGCGTGAACCTTGCGGTCGCGGTCGGTCGGCGCCTGGATGTTGCCTCCCATCGGCGGCGCCGCTTCGACGTTGCGCAGCGCGTGAAACGCGGCTCGCGAGCGCGCCATCGCGCAGCGTGTCGCGAACGCGTCGCGCGTCTGCTGCGGAGTGGGATTCTGGATCGTGCCTTGCAGCACGCCGAGCACGTCGCTTGCGCGTTGCACGTTGCCGCCAGTCGCTTCGGCGAGCGCGTGACCGAGATAGCGCGACTTCGCGAGCGGCGGGTCGCCGCGCTGACCTTGCGGAATCGCGTCGCGGATATTGGCCAGCAGCGTGTCGCGCTCGGTTGCGAACTGCGTACCCGCTTCAGCCGGAAAGCTCTCGGCAAGATGCGCGTCGGCCCTGGCCGGGTCGCGCAGTTCGGTGCTTGCTTGCGACAAGGCTCGCTCGTTCTTGCCGACCGCAGTCTTCACGTTGGTGTTGTTGTGCGAATTGACGCCAAGCGGTGTGCTCGCGTTGGCCTTCGGCGTGTGCATCTGCCCAGGGCTCGGCTGGATATCCGGCGCGGGCCGCGATGCGCGCACGGTGGTCCGTGCGTGGAACGGCGTTAAGGTGCTGTTCGCACCGCTGCCGGTCAGGTCGTTGAGGGGCGAGCCTTGCGGCATCGGGTCGCTATGCGTCTGCCCTGGTCCAAGCGGCGTCTGCACTGGCGCGCTGGGCAGATGGTTGCGCAATGCGCGCAGCTTGTCGAGCGGGCCGCCAACCACTCTCGTTTCAGGCAGCGGTACATTGTTCTGCGGCTGATTCGCCTGCGGGGCCGCAGGCTGCTGCTGTTGCTGAACGGGCGGTGCGCCGCGTGAGAAAGGGTTGCGAATCCCGAATGGCACGAGCGGTCTCCCATGTGAGGACGGTCGCGTCGGCAACTCGCCGACGATGACGAATTTTCATCGCCACGTCACATTGCAGTGCTGGAAGTCCGAAGTGAGGGCCGAGGATGCGAACGTGGCAGATGCAAACGTCGTGCGAAGGAACGCGTGTCATGCGCGCTGAATGCGTTCACCACGCCAAGGTGGATTCCCATTGCGGGCGCGATGCCGGCGCTTGCTGGGTGGTCGCTGCAAGCGCACCGTTCGCGAATGCGGGCATCACGTCGCGTGCGAACCGGCGCATCGACTCCATCGCCATGTCGTGTGGCATCGAGCCGAACCAGAAGCTCGCACTGAAGTAGTCGCAACCGAGGCCGGCTTGAATGCGGCGCAGTTGGTGAATACATTCGTCGGCGGTGCCGATCACGAGGAAATCGTTACGTAGCGCGTCGTCGGACGGTTCGTCGGGTAGCGGCTGGTCCGGCACGATGCCGTCGACCACGTCGCCCATGTCGTGACGCAGCCGCAGCGTCGCGCGTCCGTTCCAGCGCGCATGTTCGACGGCCTCGCGGGCCTGAGCTTCGTTCTGCGCGACGAACACCGGCCGCTGCGTGCCGATGCGTACAGTCGAGAGTGCAGGGGCAAGGTCCGGATAATGGCGCCTTACGTCGGTCAGCTTCGAAATGGGTTCGAGCACGCCGGTGAAGAGATTTGCGCGCCGTCGCACCGCCTGTTCGACCGACGCTCGCCGGCTCGAATTGACGACGAGCCATACCGGCATCGCGCGTTGCAGCGGTTGCGGGACGAGGCCGGTGCGGGGAATGTTGAAGTACTCGCCCTGGTGCGAGAACACGGGTTCGCGTAGTGCTTGCAAGAGCACGTCGATCGCTTCGTCGTCGCGGGCGGAGGTGGCGCCTTTGACGAGCTGGAAGCGCTCGTACTGATAGCGTTGATAGCCGCTGCCAAGCCCGGCTTCGACACGTCCGCCGCTCAACACATCGAGCGTGGCGAGTTCTTCCGCAATCACGAGCGGATGATGCAGCGGCACCGGCACGATCGCCGGACCGAGGCGCAGATGGTGGGTGCGTGCGGCGATATGGGACAGCAGCATCAGCGGCCGTGACGAGTGCGAGTAGTTCGTGAAGTGATGTTCGGCGAGCCACAGGTGGCTGAAGCCGAGCGTATCGGCGGCTTCGGCCATCGCGATCGCGCGCTGGTAGAGCTCGGCTGCCGGCTTCGGCTCCGGGGCAGGCAACGTCATGAACAAACCGAATTGCATCGTCGACTCCTCGGGTTACTGCGTGGCCTGATTCGCCGACAAGGCGACCGGCGCGCGGCCTTTAGCGCGGTAGAACATATAGGTCGCGCCGTACGGCACGAGCAGATGCGCGCCCTCGAGTTCGCACGACGGTTGCGGCGGCACACCGCCCGTGGTGTCGATGCGCTGGATCGAGCTGACGTCGGCGAAACGGCCCTCGCCCGGGCGCGGGGCCGCGACGAAGCGGGCCGTGTAGCGCGCCCAGGTCAGCGCATTGGCGCCCACCTGGCTTTCGGCGGCGACGTTGCCGATCACGTAGCTGCCGTCGTAGGAGAGAAAGTAGCGGCCCGGCGCGACGGTGCCGACGCTTTGGCCGGCGGCGTCGACGAGGGTTGCTTCGGAACCCAAAGGATCCCAGAGCAGCTGCGTGCCGTCACGGGCGACGCCAGGGATCGTGTCAGGCAGCGCGACTGGGCCCGCCTTGATGCGGCGGCATATGTAGGTTTCGTCGCCATGGGTGGTAATGACTTCCTGGAGCACCTCGTCCTGGTTGGCTCGCAAGGCCACGGGCAAGGACTCGTCTGCCGTCGGCGGGGGCGGTTTAGGCGGCGTCGCGCAGCCGGCGAGTGCGAGCAGGCAGCCGGCCACGAGGCAGGTCATCGACGGGCGCAGCAACTGCGCGGGGCGGGGCGGAAAACCAGTCATTGGCGGAAGGGGAAGGCGGGCGATGGTGCCATCACACCTGATCCGGCACGCCGCTGCGTGGCTCGACACGAAAGACTGCATTGAAAACCGCACGCAGTGGGTGGGACACGCATGCTGGCCGGCGCGCCCAGGCGCCAACCCTCCGCGGTTCGCATGAGCATGCATCCGTTCGTGATTCAGCTGAACGGGGGGCCGTGTCGGCCGATACTGGTTCGGGCTTGCCGCCGCGCCGCGCCTTGCGTATGGCGGCTTTCTCGCACACGTCTCGTCCGCTAACGGCCCGAGCGCCCACCCGAACCCGCGATGGAATTGAATCCTTCGAGTCCTTCTTCCGCTTCTTTGTCCGGCCCTGAGCCGCAGCTATCCATGCTGGTCGCCGACGACGAGCGCGCCTATGCGTATCTGGCGATGATCCGCCGCTACATTGGCGGCGCGGCCGACATTCACGACCTCGCGCAAGCCGCCGCGGCCCAAACTGCGCCAATCACCGCCGACGATTGCGTCGAACGGCTCGCCGATGCGGACCGTGTGTTTGCCGAATGGCTCGCGCCACTGCATCGCACGGCGGCTGAGGTTGCCGGGATCGATCCGGCGCGCATGGCGGATGCGCTCAACCACATGCACCACGAGTCGCGTCGTTTGACGATGTGCGACGACGTGCTACTCGATAACGTCGTCGAGTTGGCGCGCCTCGTGATCGACGAGCGCGTGCCGGGCGACTTCATCGAAACCGGCGTATGGCGCGGCGGCGTGACGATTCTGATGCGCGCCGCGCTGACCGCGTTCGGCGGCTTTGGTCGCAACGTCTGGGTGGCCGATTCCTTCGCGGGTTTGCCCGCGCCGAACCCTGCCACCGATTTGCGCGATGCCATCTGGCATCACCTGATGCGCGCGGTCGGCCTGCTGCGCAGCGATCTGGCGACCGTGCGCGAAGCTTTCGCGCGCGCGGGCCTGCTCGATCGCCGCGTGCGTTTTCTGCCGGGCTGGTTCGCCGATACGTTGCCGGACGCGCCGATCGAGCGCCTCGCGTTGATGCGTCTCGATGGCGACTGGTACGACTCGACCCGTGACGCACTCGAGGCCTTGTATCCGCGCCTGTCACCGGGTGGCTTCGTGATCGTCGACGACTATGGCCTGCCGACTGGCTGCGCACGCGCCGTTGACGAATACCGCGCCGTGCATCGCATCGACGCGCCGCTTACGCGTGTGAACACGCAAGCGGTCTACTGGCGCAAGCCATGGTGAGCATGACGGCGCATGTCGAACTCAGCGCGGTTCTGGAAGCGCGGCTTAGCGCACATTACGTGGCGCCGCCACAAGCGGTGGCCGTCGATCTGATCGTCAGCGATTGCGCGGATGCCAGCCGCCGTTTCACGTTTGGTCCGCGGATCGAGTCGACGTCGATCCCACCCGACGACGTGCACCGCGCCGCAGCCCGCATCACGCTGAGCCGCGCGTTGTTGAGCGCGATGCTCGACGATCCCACCGGCTTCGATCCGCGCAGTGCGGCGGCAATGGCGTTCGGCGGCGTGCGAATCGACGGCGCTGAGCGGCTCGCCGCTTACTGGTTGCAACTGCTCAAGCGACCCTCGGCGGCGGCCCGCATGGCGCTGGAGCGAGCCCGGCGGCGCGCACCCGCAGCGCTGGCGACCGTGCCGGCGCTGCAGGCCAGCGGCTGCGGCGATCAGGACCTGCACGCGGCACTCGCAGACACGCTCGATGCCTCCGTCCCGCTGGTGTTGCGCGGCATGGTGAGCTGGCCCGAAGTCGCCTGGACACTCGATGATTGGCGTACTCACGAGGGCGCTACTGTACTGCGCGCGAATCCGTCGAGCGGCCTTCCGCAAACCGTTGCCGACTTTATCGATGGATTCGCCGTACAGCCTCTCGCCAGCGCAGGCGCCGCCACCTACACGGAAGGCTGCCTCCTGCCGCCCGCATGGGAAGCGCGTTTTTCACTGCCGATGCTTCCGGCGCGCATGTTCGGCGCAGGGCAACTCTGGTTCGGGCGGGCCAGCGCCGCCGCACTTGTCACGCGTTTGCACTGCGATCTGGCGAATTCGTTTCTTGCACAGATTCACGGCCGCAAGCGGGTGCGGCTCTATGCGCCTGCTCAGGAAGGCGCCGTCTACGCGCTCGACGCATTCAACACGTATCGTCCTTGCCGCGTCGACGTAGCGGCTCCGGACCTGACACGCTTTCCGCGCTTTGCCGATGCGTCCAGCGTGGACGTCATGCTCGAACCGGGCGATCTGCTGGTGATTCCAACCGGTTGGTTTCACTGCGTCTGGGCGCTGGATCATGTGCTGTCGATCAGTCGTTTTGCTGACGACGAAAGTGCGTCGACGCTGCTCGACGGCAGGCTTTTACAACCGAATATAACGAGGACCGGATGATCGGCGTACCCCGAAGCGATTCGCCTTGCACCTCCTTTCTGCCATTCGTACGCGGCATGGCCGTGACAGCGCTGATTGCGTCGGCCACAGCGCTAAGCCCGTTATCCGCGCATGCACAGGCTTCGTCGGCAATGACGCAGGTCTGCACGACGCGTGCGAACAACGCGAAGCTGATCGCGCAGGACCGCGATGCTGGCGTCAGCAAGGAAGACGAGTTGCGCAAGGCGCAGCATGTAGCGGCGGCAATGCCGATTGAACGACAGTTGTACGCGCAGGCGGAATTGACGACCTTTATCGACCGTCTGTACGGACAGTACGCCAAAACGCCGCCGCAGCAGGCCTACGATAAGTACCTGGCGTACTGCGAAGAGCAGGCCGCGCGCGGCGCTGCGCAGGTCCAATGATGTGCCGTGCCGGATGCCACGCATTCCCCCTCACACAGACATGGCTTCGCATTTTCGGCCCGCTTTTCGCATGGGCCGAAACCGGCTCAGTTGGCCCAATTAGCATTAGACGACCCCGGACCGCCGCTGTGTTTCGTTTCACATCCGCATGACCGATGGCGGTCTATCTTCCCTTGCAGAGGATCCCATGACCGCTATCGCCAACGACGCCGTCTCCAGTTTTGCCACACCCAGCCTCGACTCGTCGTTCTCTTCAGAAGATCAGTCCATCCAGCAGCTGGAGCAGCAAGTCGATGCGATGATCAACCAGGTGTTGCAGCAAAGTTCGTCGTCGGTGGGACAGAACGCGATGGCGCAGAACGCGTCGGGCACGCTCGCGAGTTACATGAACCAGAACGGCATCAAGTCGCTCGACCCGAATCAGCTTTATCAACTGGCCAACAATCCGCCTGCCGGCACGCCGCCCGATGTGTCCGCCGCGGCGTCGTACATGCTGCAAAATCCGGACGTCTATAAGCAGATCGAGACGCACGACGTGTCAGGTGCTGACGGTATTTCCGGCGTGGGCAACTTCGAGTGGGCGGCGCAGGGTGGCCTCGATAGCGAGCCGTCGCCGAGCACGACCGATACGCTGGATTCGACCTCGACCCAAGGCGCCATGATGGATGCGCAAAGCGCGTCCGGCGCGCTGGCGAGCTACATGAGCCAGAACGGCATCTCGTCGCTCGATCCGGACCAGCTCTACAAGCTCGCCAATAATCCGCCCGCCGGCACACCGTCCGACGTGTCCGCCGCAGCGTCGTACATGCTGCAGAACCCGGACGTCTACAAGCAGATCGAGACGCACGACGTGTCCGGTGCGGACGGTGTTTCTGGCGTGAGCAACTTCCAGTGGGCCGCGCAAGGCGGCCTCGACCAGACGGTTTCCGGCAACGGTTCGTTCAATTTGCCCAACCTGAACACGGATCTGGCGCTCAATTCGCCCAATCTGAACCTTCAGCAGACGCTGTCCGTCTGATCGCCCAAGCGCGTGGCGGCTTACCGGCCGCCTTTCGCCTGATCCGCAAAAGACGGGCGGCCATGGTCCGGGCCTAACCGCAGAGAGCATTTTTGACCAAGACGACCTCCCATGAGACTGAGTATCCTAGGCGTAATCAGTCATTTCATGCGGGGAATTCAAGGTGGCGCATTATCTTTGCCATGAGCAGCCGGACTTACTCGAGTTTGAAACGAGCGTGATCGCCTCGCGGCCCGGCGCCGTCGTGCTAGGCCGCACGGCCTTGCACCCGGGCGGCGGAGGCCAGGTGTCGGACGCCGCAACCCTGACCCACGCGCACGGTGCCGTCCGCATTACCGGCGTCGCGCCGGAAGGCGGCATGCTCTGGCATCTGCTCGACGAACCGCTCGAACTGAATGGCGAGGTCCACGTGGCCGTCGACGCGGCCCGGCGTTCCACCGTCGCCCAGCTTCATACGGCCACGCATATTCTCAACGCCCTCGTGTATCAGCGCTTCGCCGGCGCACTCGTGACCGGCGCGCAGATCAATGCCGACGGCACCGCCCGCATGGATTTCGATCTGCCCGAGGCGGATAACGACGCATTGCGCCTGCTCGAGGAGCCCGCCAACGAGGTGATCCGCAGCGCCATGGACGTTCGGACCTACTACGTCAGCGCAGCGGAGGCAAAATCGACGCAGGGCCTGATCCGCAGTCTTTCAGTGGCGCCGCCGCCCACCTCCGACGGCACGGTGCGGATCGTCGAAATCGGCGACCTGGACCGGCAGGCTTGCGGCGGCACGCATCTGACCAACACGGCGCAATCGAAACCGATCCGCATCGTGAAGATAGAAAACAAGGGGCGCCGCAATCGCCGGGTCAGAATAGAGCTGGTTTGAAGGGCATCCCGGGAGACCGAGCTATGGACACATCGGATAAAAGCGAGCCGGAAGTAGTGTGCTGGCGAGACGGCGCGCTCGACGGCGCCTGTCTCGCGAGTGCCCGCTACGGCGAGCACAAATTCGACCGGCATCTGCACGACGAACTCGTCATTGTCATGACGCAGTCCGGTGCGGGGCAGTGTCATACGCGCACCGGCAGCGAAGTCGCCGGACCCGGCAGCGTGCTCGTGTTCGGACCGGGCGAATATCACAGCGGCGAGGTGTGGGAAGGCCGCGAATGGAATTACCGCGCCATTTATCTCGACATGGATGGCCTGGGCGCGCTGGGTGCTGTGTTTTCGCCCGACTCGCGTCCCGACAAACCGCTTCTGATCCCGCCGGGGCTCTATCAGGATGCGCATCTGGCCGGCCTGCTGGTCAAAGCGCATGCGAGTCTCGACCAGCACGGCTCGGTCTCGCTGATGGAGCGGCAGGCGAATTGGTGGGCGGCGATGGGAATGCTGGTCGGGCGCTACGGGCAATCGCGGCACGAGCTCGGCGAAGCACGGCGGGAGGCCCACAAGATGGCGCAGGTGCGTGAGTACGTCGCCGCCAACTATGCGCGCGATATTCCGGTCGATGAGCTGGCGGAACTGGTGGGGCTGAGCCGCTATTACCTCACGCGTGCCTTCTGTAAAGAGTTTGGACTGCCGCCGCACGCCTACGCGACGCAGGTGCGGCTACTTGCAGCCAAACGCATGCTTGCGGCGGGGCATAGCGCGGCGAGCGCTGCCGCGGCCGTCGGCTTTTACGATCAAAGCCATCTCAACCGGCTTTTCAAGCGGGCCTATGGGATCACACCGGGAACGTATGCGGCGCTGAAGCCTGGGCATTAAGTCCGCGCGTTGCACCTCTAACGTTACTCGGGAAGCGGAACGTCCTCGATCAGCGCCGACTGTACAGCGCGAATCCTGCGATCGACGAAGTAGCCACCCCCTTCCGTGTACCGCAGATAAAGACGGTCGCACAACGCGCACTGCCAGACGGCACAGCGGTTGTACGGGAAGTAACGTGGTGCGATGGGGGCGTCGGCCGACCAGTAGGTCGTTTTGCCCGGTAGGTATTCGCTGAACGTCGGTTCCGGATCGTCCTCCGGTGCAAGCGTGCCGATTTCCTTGAACTGCGTTTCGTCGAGAGAGAGAGGCTGCGAGTGCCAACCGTCAAGCGGCGTTTTTGTACACATACAAGGCGCGGCAGTGCGCTCTTCCGCACGTTGCGCGAGTTCAAGGAGCATTGCAGCGTTCAGATATTCCGCCATGAGGCACATGATTCCAGCAGGGTTGGGACGATGTTAGCTGGTTCGCCGCGACCCAAGCTACGCGGCGGGAACCAGTCAGCATCATGCACGCTCTGACGTCGTGCGTGAAGTCAGCCGTTCATCATCCGATCGCGATGCGGTACGACCCAGGAACGGTCGAAACTGCCATTGGCGATCGACTTCAACGCCGCCGTTTCTTTCGCATTCTGCCGCCGTGCGCCTTCGATCACCGCTTCCACGTCAGCCGGCGAGATCGCGAGCAAGCCGTCTTCATCGCCGACGATGATGTCCCCAGGATGAACCACCATCCCGCCGACCGTGACCGGCACGTTGATCTCGCCAGGACCGTTCTTGTAAGGCCCACGATGCGTCACGCCGCGCGCGTACACCGGAAAATCGCGCTGACGTAGCGCGCCGACATCGCGGATCGCACCGTCGATCACGAGGCCCTGCACGCCCAGACTCTCCGCGAAGCTGGCCATGATCTCGCCCATCAGCGCTTGCGTCAGTTCGCCGGCGCCGTCGATTACGAGCACATCGCCCGGCCGGCAAAAGTCGAACGCGCGATGGATCGCGAGGTTGTCGCCGGGGCGGGTGTGGACCGTAACCGCGGTGCCGGCCATCGGTTTGGGCTGATGATACGGCCGCAAGCCGACCATGCCGCTCGCGCGCGCCATGTTGTCGCTGAGAAGAGAAACCGCCAGTTCACGCAATGCGTCGAGCGTTGCCGGGTTGGCCTGAGGCGCGGATTCGTGTTCGCGCCAGCCGATGGGATTCGTAGTGACAGTCATATCGTTGCCCCTTGCGTGGCGAATTGCTTCTCGAGTTGATGGGACAGCCGCGGGTACACCGCGCGGGCGTTGTCTTCATAGATGTGCTGACGGTCCGCGGCGCTGAGCCATTCGATGGCGTCGATATAGCGCCGCGTGTCGTCGTAGTAGTGGCCGGTTTCCGGATCGATACCCTGAACCGCGCCGATGGTTTCCGAGGCGAACAGGATGTTCTCGACCGGAATGACTTTGGCGAGCAGTTCGGCGCCGGGCTGGTGATACACGCAGGTATCGAAGAACACGTTCTTCATCAGATACTCGCTGAGCAGCGGCCGCTTCATGTCCTGCGCGAGCCCGCGATAACGGCCCCAGTGATAGGGCACCGCGCCGCCGCCGTGCGGAATGATGAAGCGCAAGGTCGGGAAGTCGGCGAACAGATCGCCCTGCAGCAACTGCATGAACGCCGACGTGTCGCCGTTGATGTAATGCGCGCCCGTCGCATGAAAATTCGGATTGCACGACGAGGACACGTGAATCATTGCCGGCACGTCGAGGTCCACCATCGCTTCATAGAGCGGATACCACGAGCGGTCCGTAATCGGCAGCCCCGACCAATGTCCGCCGGACGGGTCCGGATTCAGATTGCAGCCGATGAACCCCAGCTCTTCCACGCAACGCCGCAGTTCGGCGATGCAATTGGCCGGCGCCACGCCCGGCGCTTGCGGCAACTGGCACACGCCGACGAAGTTGCGCGGAAACAGCGACACTACGCGATGGATGAGATCGTTGGATTCGCTCGACCAGACTGCATTGGCTTCGGCCGTGGCGAGGTGGTGTCCCATGCCGGCGGCGCGTGGCGAAAAGATCGTGAGGTCGGTGCCGCGTTCGCGCTGGATGCGAATCTGGCCGGTTTCGATGCTCTCGCGAATTTCGTCATCGGTAATGAGGGGCCGTGGCGGCGGCGAGCCGCCGTTTTTCAGCGCGGCGATCTGCTGCGCGCGCCAGGCCTCGTGCTGCGGCGGCGAGGTGGTGTAGTGACCGTGGCAATCGATGATCATGGTGTGAAAAATCCGTTGATGTCTTTGTGGATGTTTGTCTGCCTGCGCTGTGCGTTCGCTACGTTCGCTGTTTCACTGGTCAGGGCGCTCAGGTGCGCGGGGCAGGGTCGCCGGTCGCGAGCGAGGCGGCTTCATCTTCAGACGGCGTGACGCGCATCACGAGTGCGATGATTGTCGCGACCACCAGAAACGCTGCGATCGTCAGCAAGGCCAGCTTGAAATTGCCGGTGGCGTTGCGGACCAGCCCGATGCTCCAGGGGCCGACCAGGCCGCCGAACTGCGCGATGGTGTTGATCAGCGCAATCGTCGCGGCGCCCGCCGCGCCCGTTCTGAACGACGACGCGAGGCTCCAGAACAGTGGGTTACCCGCATAGATGAACAAACCGGTCAGGCACAGCAGCGCGTAGGCGATCACAGGGTTTGGCGCATACGCACTGCCGGCAATCGCCAATGCGCTCATGCCGTACACGAAGGCGAGGTGCTTCTTGCGGTCCCCCGTGCGATCGGAACTGCGGCTGATCAGGAACGTGCCCAACACGCCAAGCAGCGGCGGCGCGGCGGACAGAAAGCCGACCTCGATATTGCTCAGATGGCCGAGGCTTTTAACGATCTGCGGCAGCCATAGGAACAGGCCATAAATGCCGACCAGCGCGCAACCGAACAGACACGCGAGACTCCATACGCGGATGTCGCTCGCCACGCGCAGCAGCGGAAAATGTTTGGTGCCACCAACGGCTTCGCGTTCGGCTGCGAGCGTCGATTCCAGCCAACGCTTTTCGTCATCGGAGAGCCATTTGGCGTCGGCCGGACGTTCGGTCATGATGCGCAGCGTCAGCAGACCGAGCGCCATCGCCGGGATGCCTTCGAGGATGAACATCCATTGCCATCCCTGCAAACCGAGAATGCCGTTCGCGTAGGTCATCAACGTCGTGGAGATCGGACCGCCAAGCACCGCCGAAAACGAACCCGCGATGATGTAGCCACCCACCGCGCGTGCCCGGTAGCGCACCGGAAACCATTTCGTCAGATAAACCGCCACGCCCGGCAAAAAGCCCGCTTCCATCACGCCCAGCAGAAAGCGCAGCACATAGAAGCTCGAGTCGTTGAAGACGAAGGCGGTGGCTGCCGCAACCGCGCCCCACGTCAGCAGAATGCGCGCGATCCAGCGGCGTGCACCGACCCGATGCAGCAACAGGTTGCTCGGCACTTCCAGCAACATGTAGCCGACGAAGAAGATGCTGCCGGCGAAACCGAACACCGCTGGACTGAAGCCCAACTGCTTGTTCATGTCCAGCGCGGCGAATCCGATATTGATCCGGTCCAGATAGTTGAAGAACATCATCGCAAAGAGCAGGGGCATTAATCGCCCGTACACTTTGCGCATGGTGGTGGCTTCGTCGAATGAGGTCATGCTGTCTCCTACCTTGCTGCGACGGCTTCATGAGCCGTGGCGGCGTTCTTATGGTCGGCCTGCCGGATCGAACGCCGGCAGTGTCCCGATGGCCGCGTATTTGACGGCCGGGCTTCAGGGGTTACCGTTCGTGCCTGCAGGCGCTGATGCTGATGCGCTCATGAACGGACAGCGGCTGAAGCATGAGGCCCATGATAAGAACGCCCGGACGGAGAGTCCAAGACCGCTTGCTTATGCTTGTATAGGTTTTTACTTATAGTGTGGCGTCAGCAAGCGGCGCGGGGAGACAGGCGAGGAAGGCGCGTAGATGCGGTGAGGCGTCGTCCGTGCGAAAGGTGGCTGCGAGCGTCGATCGGTATGATGAACCGGGACCGCTGAGGTGGCGGTACACGACGTCCGTACGTCCATGGCGCGCAACCGATTCGCCGATAAATGTTACGCCCAGGCCCGCTGCTACGAGTGCAATCGCGGTCTGAATTTCATAGGCCTGGTGAGCGACGACCGGGGTTACGCCCGCATCGCGATAGAGCGTTTGCACCGAGCGTTTGAACTGTGCGTTCTGGTGCTTCGGATACAGAATCAAGGGCGTATCGGCGAGCTCGGCAATTCGCACGGTCTTGTGTGCGGCCAGCGGATGACCCGGTTCGAGCGCGACCATGACGCGCTCGCGCAGCAAGGGATAGGACGTGCAGCCTTCAATCGCGAGCGGCTGCCGCCCGATGCCGATGTGAATGCGCATGTCGCGCAACGCATCGGTTTGCTCCTCAGTGAGCAATTCGAAGAGCTTGAGTTCAACCTGCGGGAACGCGTTGTGAAACGCCTTGAGCGCGGGCGGCAGGATGCTGTACATCGCCGAGCGCGTGAAGCCGATGCTAAGCCAGCCGCGCCGGCCGACGCCGATTTCTTGCGCTGTAAGCGACACCTGTTCCAGCGAACCGAGTATCTGACGCGCCTCCGTGCAGAGGTAGTGGCCGGCTTCGGTCAGACTCAGCGGGCGTCTTGCCCGATCGACCAACTGCGTGCCGAGCCGCTCTTCAAGCGAACGGATCTGCTGACTGAGCGCGGGTTGCGCGATGTGCAAGCGCTCGGCGGCGCGGCTGAAATTGAGCTCCTCCGCCAGAATCACGAAGCACTGCAACGCCCTAAGATTCATATCCGTGTTTCCTGATCTTCAGTAGGAAGAGGATAACGGGTTATGCGGTGGACGGTGCAATGCTGGTGCGCTGGGGGAGGTTCTGGCGCCGCGGCGGCTCCTTCCTTAATCCAATCCGCCCTGGCACAGGTACTTGATCGACATGTAATCGTCGAGTCCGTACTTCGACCCTTCGCGGCCGTAGCCCGATTCTTTCACCCCGCCAAACGGCGCCGCTTCGCTCGACACAGCGCCTTCGTTGATGCCGATCACGCCCGCTTCGAGCTGGGCTGCGACGCGATTGATACGTCGCACGTCCTGCGTGTAGAAGTAGGCGGCGAGGCCGAACGGCGTGTCATTGGAAAGGCGGATCGCTTCGGCTTCGTCATCGAAGCGGAACAGCGGCGCCACCGGCCCAAAGGTTTCTTCGCAACAGACGATCATGTCGTCCCGTGCATCGGTCAGCACGGTCGGCGCATAGTAGTTCGGGCCGAGTTCGGTCAGGCGCTTGCCGCCTGTCAGCACTTTTGCGCCGTGTTTGACGGCATCTTCCACGTGCCGGGCAATCTTGTCGATTGCGCGTTCGTTGATCATCGGGCCGATTTGCGCGTCCGGATCGGTTGCGGGCGCAACCTTCAGCGCGGCGACCCGTTTCGCGAGCAGATCGGCGAAACGTGCGTAGACACCCGATTGCACATAAACCCGGTTCGGGCACACGCAAGTCTGACCGCCGTTGCGGAACTTGGAGGCCATCAGGCCGGTGACCGCAGCATCGAGATCGGCGTCGTCGAATACGATGAATGGCGCATTGCCGCCCAATTCCAGCGACAGTTTCTTCAGCGTGCCAGCCGATTCGCGGGCGAGATGCTTGCCGACCGGCGTCGAGCCCGTGAACGTGATCTTGCGTACGCGTCCGTCGGCGAGCCAGTCAGCGACCGCCGCAATGCCCTGGTCACGCGAAGCCGACAGCATGTTCAGCACGCCGTCCGGCAAGCCCGCTTCCTGGGCGAGCGCCGCCAGCGCGAGTGCCGTGAGCGGCGTATCTTCGGCGGGCTTGGCCACGACCGTGCATCCGGCTGCGAGCGCGGGCGCGATCTTGCGCGCAATCATCGCCAGCGGGAAATTCCACGGCGTGATCGCCGCGACCACGCCGACCGGTTCCTTCACCGCGCTCATGCGTTTGCCGCGCTGTTGCTGCGGGATCAGATCGCCGTAGATGCGAGTCGCCTCGTCGGCGAACCACGCGACGTACGAGGCGCCGTAGGCGACTTCGCCGCGGCTTTCCGCGAGCGGCTTGCCTTGTTCCGTCGACATCAGCTTGGCGAGGTCTTCGGTATTGGCGACGATCAGCGCATGCCAGCGACGCAGAATCTCCGCGCGTTCGCGCGGCAGCTTGTCGCGCCACGCGGGGAACGCGCGGGCCGCGGCGTCAGTGGCTGCGCGGGCGTCCGCTGCACCGCTGTTCGCGACTTCGACGATCAATTCGCCGGTGGCCGGGTTGGTGACGGGAAAGCGCGCCGAGTCTGCGGCGTCGGTCCACTTGCCGTCGATCAGGTTCTGCGGGCGAATCAGTTCTTTGCGGGTCAATGCGAGTGACATCGGGGTTGCTCCTTCGGGTTGCCCTGGATGAGGCGAGGGCGAGTCATCGATGCGGCGGCGCGGCCGCGCACTTAAGGTAGATTGCGGGCGACTAACACGTTGATCCTACGCGTACGCCGCAGTCAATGAAATCATCCCAGTGGGCCTTTGACGGTGCGCGGCGCTTTTTTTTCACGCCGCCACAGCATTTTCTGCTGAATGTGCGGTGAAGCGGCAGGCCGGGATGGGTGGTGAAGGCTGTGTTGCGCGGTCTGCGGTACGCGCTAGCTCGCGCCTCAACGTACCCGCCGCGGCCCCGTCGAAGCGCGTACGACGAGTTGCGGCGGTGGCGCGAGCACCATCGACGGTTGCTGTTCAGGCGTCTGGATCAGCCGGATCAGACTCTCGATCGACAACTCCGCGACGGCCGCCGTCTGGATCGCGATCGTCGTCAACGCAGGATGCACCTGGTGTGCGAGTTGAATGTCCGTAATGCCGATGACCGAGACGTCGTTCGGCACGGCGCGGCCAAGCGTTATCAATGCCTGGGCCGCGCCGATCGCGAGCAGATCGTTGGTCGCGAAAATCGCGGTGAGGTGAGGGCGGCTCGCCATCAACTGCATGCAGGCGGCGTAGCCAGCGTCGATCGAGTCGCGGATCTGCAGCACCGCGGCAGCGTCTGTTTCGATTCCGGCCTCGCGCATCACCGCGCGAAATCCGTTGGAGCGCGCGTCTTGCAAGCCGCCGCATCCATCGCCGATCAGAAGACCGATCTCGCGATGACCGAGTTCGAGCAGATGCCTCGCGGCAAGCGCACCCGCATGAGCAAAATCCACGGCGATGCAGGGCAGCGCGGGCGGAGCCTCAGGGTGTTCCCACATCGCCAGCAAGATCGGCGCGCTGTGCGTGGCCGACGCGCACAAGTCGTTGATCGCGATGTCCGTGTTCATCACGAGGACACCGTCTGCGAGCGTGCCGGCGATCTGGTTCAGGTACGCGCGGCCGATCTCCGCATCGTCATCAGTATTGCAAACCATCAGGAAGTACCCGGCTTTGCGTGCCGCTCGTTCGGCGGCCGAGACGAACTCTGGGTAGAACGGGTTCGAGATGTTCGACAGCATCAGGGCCAAGGTCGACGAGCGGCCCTCTGCCAGCGCGCGTGCGTTCAAGTTGGGCCGGTAGCCGAGATCGGCGATGGCCTTCAGTACGCGTTCGGCCGTCTCCGGGCGGACCTTCTCGCGGTTGCGCAGGACATTGGAAACGGTGGCGGCGGTGACGTGCGCGCGCTTTGCGACTTCGGAAAGGGTGACCATTTACTATTTATCCCATATTCAGGGAGCGCGATTCAAATGTTGCAAGCAACGGGCGACGTTGATAAGTTGCTGGAAAACACAGCGGAGACACTCATCATGACTTTTCCTCTCGGACTCGAATTTAAGCGATTAAATGCCTGCTGCACAAGAGCTGGCCGTTTATTTTTCCTAGAAATTTAAGCGGTTAAATCCAAAGGGCAACAACATGGCTACGATTCGTCTTACGAACGTGCAGAAGTCGTACGGTGACCATCCGCCGGTGATCCGGCGTGTAAATCTCGAGATCGCTCAGCATGAGTTCTGCGTGTTTCTCGGACCCTCGGGTTGCGGCAAGTCGACCCTGCTGAGAATGATCGCCGGTCTCGAAGACCTGAGCGAAGGCGAACTGCACATCGGCGGCCGCCTCATGAACGATGTGCCCGCCGCCGGGCGCGGCGTGGCGATGGTGTTCCAGAGCTACGCGCTGTTTCCGCACATGACCGTGTTCGACAACATGGCGTTCGGCCTGAAACTCGCGAAGCAGCCCAAGGACGTGATCGACCGGAAGGTGCGCGAGGCCGCGCGCATTCTGCAACTGGACGCCTTCCTTGACCGTTATCCGAAAGCGCTTTCGGGCGGGCAGCGGCAGCGTGTTGCGATCGGCCGCGCGATCGTCCGTGAACCCGGTGTGTTCCTGTTCGACGAACCACTGTCGAATCTCGACGCCGCATTGCGCGGCCAGACGCGTGTCGAAATCGCCCGCTTGCACCAGCGCTTCGCGAATGCGAGCGTGGTCTACGTAACCCACGATCAGGTCGAAGCGATGACGCTTGCCGACAGAATCGTGTTGCTGCATGCAGGAGCGGACGCCGAGCGCTTTGGCAGCATCGCGCAGAGCGGCGCACCGCTCGAGTTGTATCACCATCCGAAGTCGCGCTTCGTGGCGGGCTTCATTGGTTCGCCGCGCATGAATTTCATCGATGCCGTGGTCGATTCGATCGAAGCAGGCAAGGTAGCCGTCACGCTGACGGAAAGCGGCGAACGGCTGGTCGCTCACGTGGACGGTCAACGTCTTCAGCGTGGCCAGCCTGTCACGCTCGGCGTGCGCCCGGAACATCTGTGTCTGTCCGGCGACGAGCAATCCATTCAATGCGTCACGGTGCTATCGGAACGGCTCGGCGAGCACAGCTATATTCACGCCGATCACGCGGGCGGCACGCTCATCGCCAAGGCCGCGGGCGATACGCCGATCGGGTCGGGCGAGCGCATCTGCATTCACGTTCCGCCTGCCGCATGTCATCTGTTCGATGCGGACGGCGTTGCACTGCGGCGCAGCACGTTCGAGCCCGAGCGGGTCGCCGCTTGATCGCACAACCCTATTCCGCCAAAGAGCGGGTAAATCGTCTGGCAGCGAGCCGCTGCCAGCCAACAAGGTAGTCAAGGAGACATAAGATGATTTCTCTTCGCCTTCGCCGTCTGGCATACGCGTCGATTGCGGCCGCTCTGGTCGCAGGCACACTCTGCGCCACCGCGGCCGACGCGGCCACGCTGACCGTCAACGTATCGGCGCGCGGTAATCAGCGCTCGACGTGGCAGGACGCGTTCGACAAGTTCAAGAAAGCCAATCCCGACGTCGACCTCAAGGTGACCTACATCACCGAGGAAGCGTACAAGGTGCAGATGGGCGGCTGGCTCGCCACCGATCCGCCAGATGTCGTGTCGTGGCACGACGGCGAGCGCATGGCCTATTACGCGCAACGCGGCCTGCTCGAAGACCTGTCGTCGGACTGGAGCAAGAATGGCTGGTCGCAGCAGTATGCGTCGGTGAAGGAAGCCTCGACGTATAAGGGCAAGCAGTACGCCGCGCCGCTCGGTTACGACGCCTACGGCTTCTTCTATCGCAAGGATCTGTTCGAGAAGGCCGGCATCAAGGGCGAACCGAAAACGTGGGATGAATTTCTCGACGCCTGCAAGAAGCTGAAGGCCAGCGGCGTGGCACCGATCGCCGTTGCGGCGCGCGATAGCTGGACGCTTGCTGCTTGGTTCGACTATCTTGACCTGCGCATCAACGGCAACGCATTCCACCAGCAATTGATGGCCGGCGAAATTCCCTACACCGATGCGCGCGTTAAAAAGGTCTACACCGCGTGGAAAACGCTGATCGACGATCACTACTTCATCGACAACGCGCTCTCCTACGACCTCGATTCGATCGCACCGTTTCTCGTGAGCGGCAAGGCCTCGATGATGCTGATGGGCACGTTCTTCTCGGCGAGCATCCCCGCATCGGTCCGGCCGCAGACCGGCTTCTTCCGCTTCCCAGTGGTCGACGCGAACGTGCCGATGGCCGAAGACGGCCCGGTCAATGTGCTGCTGGTTCCGGCGAAGGCGAAGAACAAGGCCGATGCCCGCAGACTGCTGGCCTTCATGGAACAGCCGCAGATCAACGCCGATCTCGCGAAGGGTTGGGGGCAGTTGCCGTCGAACAGCCAATCCGCTGAACCGGAGGACGAGATTTCGAAGGTCGGTTTCCAGACCCTTGCCAACACGAAGGGCGGCATTGCGCAGTTCTACGATCGCGACATGCAGAAGGAAATGGCCGACGAAGGCATGAAGGCGATGCAGCAGTTCTACAGCGATCCGTCGCAACTCGACGCCGTGCTGGTCCGCCTCGAAGCGACCCGCAAGCGCATCTACAAGAAGTAAGCCCCCGGAGCGCCAGCAAGGCAGCAAGCGCTGGCGCTCGCCTTCGATCTTCTTCGATTTTCGACCAGGCCCGATCATGTCTCATTCCGCAGCGCGCCGCTTACCCGCGGCGCGGCACCGGCACGTCTCCACGACGCGCCGTCATCAGCACCGCGCGGCGCTTTTCTTCCTGCTGCCGGGCTGTGTGTTGTTTTGCCTGTGCGTGGTCTACCCGATCATCAGCAGTATTTCGCTCAGCTTTTACAACTGGGACGGCATGACGCCGAAGACGTTCGCGGGCTTCGATAACTACATCGAACTGTTTCATGCGGACACGTTCTATACGGCGCTCAAGAACAACCTGATCTGGCTCGCGCTATTCCTGTTGGCGCCGCCGCTCGGACTGCTGTTCGCGTTGTATCTGAACCAGCATATCCGTGGCATGCGGGTCGTGAAGTCGCTGTTTTTTGCGCCATTCGTGCTATCCGGCGTGGTGGTCGGGCTCGTGTTCAGCTGGTTTTACGATCCGGGTTTCGGCTTGCTGCGTCTGATCGTTGGTCATGGCATTCCTGTGCTCGGCGATCCGCACACGGTGACCTTCGGCATTATCTTCGCCGCGCTGTGGCCGCAAACGCCGTTCTGCATGGTGCTGTATCTCACCGGGCTGACAGGTATCAATCCCGAAGTGGTCGAGGCGGCTCGCATGGAGGGCGCAAAAGGCGTGCGTCTGCTATGGCACGTGATCCTTCCGCAACTGCGGCCAGCCACATTCATGGCAGTCGTCCTGACCGTGATTGGCGCGCTGCGCAGCTTCGACCTGATCGCGGTGATGAGTGGCGGCGGTCCCTTCGATAGTTCGACCGTGCTCGCCTATTACATGTACGACCAGGCGATCAAGTACTACCGCGAAGGCTATTCCGCGGCGATTGCCGTCGTGCTGTTCGCCATCATGCTCGTCTACATCGTGTTCCATCTGCGCCGCATGCTGCGCGAAGAACACTGATTTCCAGGAGTTACGCGTCATGTATCCCCTTCCCGTCGAACGCTGGAAACCGCTCAACCGCACGTTGTACAAAGCGTCGCTGCCGCTTGCGCTGCTGATATGGCTGCTGCCGATGCTGGCCGTGCTCGTCACGTCGATCCGCTCGTCGGACGAGTTGTCGCAAGGCGACTACTGGGGCTGGCCCAAGCATTTTGCGTTAATCGAAAACTACGGCACGGCACTCACGCAAACGCCGATGCTCCATTACTTCGCCAACAGTGTGTTAATCACGGTGCCCTCGGTGATCGGCGCGATCGTGCTCGCTTCAATGGCGGGTTTTGCGTTGGCGACCTACCGGTTCCCGGGCAATACCGCTGTGCTGTTCGCCTTTGTAGCCGGCAACTTCGTGCCGATTCAGATTCTGATGATCCCGGTTCGCGACATGGCGCTGAAAGTGGGCCTCTTCAACAGCGTATGGGCACTGGTGATTTTTCATGTGTCGTTTCAGACCGGTTTTTGCACGCTGTTTCTGCGCAACTTCATCAAGCAGTTGCCGTTCGAGATGATCGAGGCGGCGCGCGTGGAAGGGGCGAGCGAATGGACGATCTACTGGCGCATCGTGCTGCCGCTGATTCGTCCCGCGCTCGCCGCGCTGGGCATCCTCGTCTTCACGTTTGTCTGGAACGACTACTTCTGGGCGCTGTGCCTCACGCAAGGCGATGAGGCTGCGCCGATCACCGTGGGCGTCGCCGCGCTCAAAGGCCAATGGACCACGGCATGGAATCTGGTTGCCGCCGGCTCGGTACTCGCCGCTTTGCCCTCCGTGCTGATGTTCTTCCTGATGCAGAAGCATTTCGTCGCCGGCCTGACTTTCGGCGCAAGCAAGGGTTGATCGCCCGTTCGCCGTCATTTAACGAAGAGACTCTCTCATGCAACTTGGTGTTTGCTACTACCCCGAACAATGGCCGCGTTCGATGTGGGCCGACGATGCGAAACGTATGGTCGAGCTCGGCATCACGCATGTGCGGATCGCCGAATTCGCGTGGAGCCGGATGGAACCGCGCGCCGGCGAATTCGCCTGGGACTGGCTCGATGAAGCCGTTGAGACGCTCGCGGCTGCAGGCCTGAAACTCGTGCTGGGCACACCGACCGCGTCGCCGCCGAAGTGGCTGATCGACGCACACCCGGACGTGTTGCCGGTGCGTGCGGATGGTTTGCGCTGGAATTTCGGCTCGCGTCGCCACTACGATATTTCCAGCGAAACCTACCGGCGTGAGTGCGTACGCATTGTCACCGTGATGGTGGAGCGCTATGGACGGCACCCGTCTATCGTTGCGTGGCAGACGGACAACGAACTCGGCTGCCACGAGACTGTGCCGAGTTATTCGGGCGCGGCGCTGGCGCGCTTTCAGACGTGGTTGCAGCATCGCTACGAGCGCATCGAGGCGCTGAACGATGCATGGGGCAACGTGTTCTGGAGCATGGAGTATCCGTCGTTCGATACGATCGGCCTGCCGAACCGCACGCCCACGGACGCCAATCCGATCCATTTGCTCGACTTCCGCCGTTTCATGTCGGATGAGGTGGCGAGCTTCCATCGCGAGCAGATCGACGTGCTGCGTCAGCATGCGCCCAAGGCGGATCTGCTGCATAACTTCATGGGCTTCTTCACGACTTTCGATCATTACCGCTTTGCCGAAGACAACGCGCTCGACGTGGCGGCGTGGGACAGCTATCCGATCGCGCGCACGGAATCGATCGCACTGCCAGAAGAGCAGAAGGCGCGTTACGCACGTACCGCGCATCCGGACGTCTCGGCGTTCGATCACGATCGCTACCGCGCGATCGGCGCCGGCCGTTTCTGGGTGATGGAGCAACAGGCTGGGCCGGTGAACTGGGCGCCGTGGAATCCGGTGCCCGCGAAGGGCATGGTCAGGCTATGGGCATACGAAGCATTCGCGCATGGTGCGGAACTGGTGTCGTACTTCCGCTGGCGTCAGTGTCCGTATGCGCAGGAACAGATGCATTCGGGTCTCAACTTACCGAACAACGAACTGTCGCCTGGCGGCCTCGAAGTGCAGCAGGCGGCGCATGAAATTGCCTCGTCCGCGGCGCTATCCGGACTCGGTGCGCCGACGCGCGCGGCCACCGCGATCGTGTTCGACTACGAGACGCAGTGGATGTTCGAGATTCAGCGTCATGGCAAAACCTTCGATTACCAGACGCTGGCGTTCGACTACTACGAGGCGCTGCGTGAACTCGGCCTCGACGTCGATATCGTGTCGAGCAAAGCCGATCTTTCGCCGTACCGGTTAGTGGTGGTGCCGAGTATTGCCGTGATCAACGACACGCTCGTCGACCAGATCGAGCAGAGTTCGGCGCAATGGGTATTCGGTCCGAGGAGCGGTTCGAAGACCACGACCTTTGCCATTCCTTCGAGCTTGCCGCCCGGCGCGTTGCAACGCGTTCTGCCGATGCAGGTGCTCGAAGTCGAAACGCTGCGTCCGACGCTTACGCCAGCGCTTTCGATCGGAGACACGCAGGGCGTTGCACTGCATTGGCGCGAGCACGTTCGCGCCAATGGCGAGACAACCGTCGACGCGCAATTCGACGACACGTGGCCCGCGATCCTCACCCACGGAAGGGTTCGCTATGTGGCGGGTTGGTTGTCGCACGCGTTGCATCGCGAGGTGTTGCAGCGGGCCGCGAAAGATGCCGGCATCGAGACGCAGCACCTGGCTGATGGCTTGCGCATTCGCCGGCGCGGCGATCTGACCTTCGCGTTCAACTTCGGGCCGGAGCCAGTGCAAGCGCCTGCGCCAGCCAATGCGACGTTTGTGCTGGGACATTCGGAATTGAAAACCGGCGACGTCTGCGCGTGGAGGAACACGTAGGCCCTCGCGTCTGAACGTTTTATCAAGGTAGAAGAAGGCGTTATTGGAGGCAGAAATTTAAGCGCTTCAACCCGGAACAGGCGGCCTCTAGAAGAACCGCCATTCAATCGATGGAGGATGACAGATGAACAGAAGAGAAATGCTCGGATGGCTCGCATCTGCTGGGGCTGCCGCTGGTGTCGGCGCAACGGTCGGCGTGCCCGCCGTTGCCGGCGAACTTGGCGTGTTCGGTCATGGCCGCGGGTTTGCAAAGGGTGCGGACGTGTCGACGCTGCTGGAACTCGAGGCCAACGGCGCGAAGTTTTACGAGCACGGTATGCCGCTCGACTGTCTCTTCATTCTGAAGAGTCACGGTGTCGACTCGATCCGCATCAAAGTGTGGAACGATCCTGGCAATCCGAACTTTTTTCCGGCTGACCAGAGTCCCGCCGCCGGTTACAACAATGCCGAACATGTTCGCGTTCTGGCTCGCCGCGCCGCTGCGCTCGGCATGCGCATACTGATCGATTTCCACTACAGCGACTGGTGGGCCGATCCGGGCAAGCAGTATCCGCCACACGACTGGGCCGGCAAGGATATCGAGCAAACCTGCGCGTTGCTGTCCGAGTACACGTCGAAGGTCCTTACGATGCTCAAGCGCGATGGCGTGCATCCGGAGTGGGTTCAGGTCGGCAATGAAATCACGGGCGGCATGCTGTGGCCGCTCGGCAAGTACGATCAGTGGGACAACCTCGCGCAACTGCTGAAGGCCGGGCACGATGCGGTCAAATCGGTCGATGAACGGATCAAGGTCATGCTGCACCTCGACAGCGGCGGCAACAACGCAACGAGCCGCTGGTGGTTCGACAGCGCGGTGCAACGCGGCGTCACGTTCGATGTGATCGGCCTGTCCTACTACCCGCAGTGGCAAGGCGCGCTAAGCGACTTGCAGAACAATGCGAACGATATGGCGACGCGCTATGGCAAGGACGTGATGGTCGTCGAGACCGCGTATCCGTGGACCACGAGCGACGGCGACTCGGAACCCAACTCGATGACCAATACCGGCTCCACGACCTTCCCCCAGACACCGGCCGGCCAGGCGCAATTTATCGGCGCGGTGACGGATATCGTGAAAGCGATACCCGGCGGGCACGGCAAGGGCGTGTTCTGGTGGGAGCCGGAATGGATCCCGACGCCGAACGTGGGATGGAAAGTCGGCGCGGGCGATCAGTGGGACAACAACACGTTGTTCGATTTTCACGGCAACGCATTGACGTCGCTGGATGCGTTCAGGAAGCGCTAGCTCTGGCGTTAACCGCTAGTGCGGATAGCAGGCACTACTGCGCGGGTGCCTGCGATTTCTGCTGGTTGGCACAGTCCGAAGTGAACGCCATGCTGGCCTGATCGGGCGTCATGTGAGGGGCGTTCGGACTGTAGATTTTTTCGACGATGGCGGAGACTGCTTGCCGGTCGGATTTACCTTTGTAGTACTTGGCCGCTTGATCAAGTGCCTGCGCTTTCGTCTTCTTGTGGGCACGCCACGAGGCCACCTGGCCGGCAATATCGCCGATTGCAAAACATTGATCGCTGACTGTTTGTGCAACGGCTTCAACGGCCGGCTGCGCGAGGCACAGTGCGAGCACGGCCGATACAACTACGCGTTTCATTGACTGAATCCTGTCGTTAGATGGGCGACGGTGCAAAGGCAGTGGTATTGACCATTGCCATGCCCGCACGAATCAATAACGGCGTAGTTTATCGGGAAGTGACGGACGGTGCCTTTTACTCGCACTGCCCGCCTTTTCAATGCCCAAACGACTCCGCTTTCGCGCCGGTCCCTGCCGCCACATGCGGCCGTGCCGCCTGCTTGATCAGCAACGCCACGCACGAAATCAGACCCGCCACCGCAACCATCGCGAAGATGCCGCCAAAGGTGAAGTGGCGGCGCGTCAATTCAGCCACGAGGAATGAGCCGGCGATCCCGCCGAAGCGGCCGATCCCCAGCATCCACGCCACGCCCGTGCCGCGACCTTGTGTCGGGTAGAGCGCGGCGGCAAGCGCCGGCATCGACGATTGCGCGGTATTCATCAGCACACCCGCGACGAACACGATAAACACCAGCGCGCCGACATTGCCAACTGCCTGGCCGATGAAATACACGCTCACCGCGGTCAGCGCATAGCAGGCCGCGATGATGCGGTTCGCGTTGAAGCGGTCCATCAGCACGCCGCACAGTACGGCGCCTACGCCGCCGAGCGGGAACAGTGCGGAAATCAGCGTCGCGCGTTGCGGCGTGAGTCCGGCGTCCTTCAGCAGTATCGGCATCCAGTTGATCGACGCGTAGAAGATCACGAGGCCCATGAAATAGGCGATCCACAGCATCACCGAGCCGACGATGTACGAGCGCGACAGCACCACGCCCATGCCCTTGCCGCCGGTTTGCGGCGCGGTTTCGGTCATGACGAAGCCGTCGGCCTGCGCGGCGTCGCTCGAAATGCGTGCCAGCGCTGCACGAATCCGTTCGACTGGCTTGCTGTTGGCCACCATATAGCGGACCGATTCCGGCATCTTCAGCACCAGCACGATCAGCAGCAACAGCGGCGTGACGCCGCCGAGCACCAGCACGCTGCGCCAGCCGAAGTGCGGAATCATCCACGCAGCGAGAAAGCCGCCGAAGGCCGCGCCGAGCGGAAAACCGCAGAACATCAGATTGATCACGGTCGCGCGGCGGCGATCGGGGCAGTACTCGCCCATCATCGTCACGGCGTTCGGCATGGCCGCGCCGAGGCCGACGCCGGTGACGAAGCGCAATATCGTGAGGTGTTCGATGCTGTTCGAGAACGCCGAAGCAAGGCAGGTCACGCCGAACAGCAGCACCGAGCCGAGCAGCATCGAGCGTCGCCCAAGCCGGTCGGACAGCGGACCTGAGACGAGCGCGCCGCACGCGAGGCCGAACAGCGCCGCGCTTAACACCGGCGCGAGTGCCGGCCTGGTGATGCCCCATTCGGAGATCAGCGACGGTGCAATGAAGCCGATCGCGGCCGTGTCAAAACCGTCCAGCAGGACGATGATGAAACACATGAAAAAGATGAGCCACTGGAACGGCGAGAAGGGGTGGTCGTTGATAAACGTTTGAACGTTCACAGCGTTGCTGCGGCTCATGCTGGTCTCCTGACTGCACAATACGTAAAGGCCCGCCGTAAAGAGCCTTCCTTTCTTTTACGATCGTACGCCGGTTGGACGCGGTGCACGATGCCTATGCCGGTGGCGCGCTCGGTAAGCCGTCGCCGATGGTCGCGCCGGCCGTGATGATGAGGCCCGAACCGGCCGTGCCAGGCGCGTTGCCGTTGGTGCGCTGGAACGCCTGTAGTGCATACAGATCGATGCGCTTCGACAATGCATAGTACTCGGACAGGTTGACCTGCCTTGACCTGCGAGAAGATACAGCCGATCCGGGCGTCAATAAATTCGGCTGATTTGTTCGTATAAAGAACGCTGATTCTCTATAAGAACAGGCCGAACTGTAAGTAGTTTGACAACGAGGGGCAACGCGGGATTACCCGACTATGGCGCCGCTGCCTCATCGAATGAGGCAGCGCGACAGGACAGTGGGAGTGGCTGGGGATGCCGCGGCGCTGGGTGCGCCGGGATGGGGCGTAGCAGGTGTGGGGGCGAGCACCGGGGGCGGCGCCCGGGGTCGTGCTCAGAAGATCACGTAGACCTTCCGCATGGTTTCCTCGACTTCCCAAAGACCTTCGGTATTGGCTTCGAAAAAGAGCGTGTCGCCGCTTTCGAAATGGATGGTCTCTTCGTTATCGGGCGTGAAGCGGCCGCGTCCCGCGATGAAGTGCATCACCTCAGCCTGCTTGACCGAGCGGCGGTATGTGCCCGCCGTGCATTCGAAAATACCGGTGTCGATGGCTTCGCTGCCCTTGATCACGCGCTGCACGCCGGACACCTGAATCGGCGTCGTGCCCGGCAGCCCCGCCTTGCCCCAGTCCTCGAGATTCTGCAGATTCACGCTTTGCTTGATGCTTTGAACCTTCATTTTCACGTTACCTTTTGAATGTGCATGAGCCGATTCATCGGCCGCTTGTGTTTGCGTCGGCGTTCGTCACGGTTTGTTCGATCTTGCCCAGCCGCACGACGGTGACCCCAGGCCGCAACTGCCGCAGCGACGGCATCACGAGCATGCAGTTGTCGTAAGGCGTGACCACTGCTTCGCCGTTCGACCAGCCGATGACCGTGCCGGCATCCGGAAAGATCTCCAGGCCGGTGTAGGGCGCAGCGAAACGAAAATCCATGCTGGTCGCGACCACCGGCTGCGTGACGCGGACGATGTGCTGGGTGGGCGGCAGCGGCGCCAGCCAGCCGTCCGGCAGATCGGCTTCATCGATCACACCTGCCAGCAGCAGGAAGCGCGCGGTCGTATCGCGGGCCACGGCGACCGCGCTTCGTTCCCAGTGTTGTCCGCATTCGATCAGCAACGCATGCTTTGCGCTATCCGTCGTGCCGAAGCCTTCATAATCGCGCATGCGGCGGCCTTCGGGATGGCCCTCGTCGCAGATCACCGTAGCGGGCGTGCCGAGACGCACCGCAAGGTCGATGCCTTTCTGCAGCGGTCCCGCCACGATCAGCGGCTTGCATTTCTCATGCATCGAATGCAGATCGAGGAGTGCGTCGACCGTGTCGATCACCGGGCGCATCTCGCGTGCACGGGTCAATTCGCTTGACGTGCGCGACGTATCGTCGAGCACTGCGGCGGTCCACACGCGGTTGAAGTCCTGATCGACGAAGCGGGCGGCGTCGGGCTTGGCCGGGTCGAAGCGCCGATATGCAGCGACGTTCGCAAAGGCTAGCGTGAGGCGCCCACGACGCGGCCTCAACGCGCGCCGCAGCAGTTCGTCGACGACGATCGCCCCGCACACTTCATTGCCGTGCGTAAGCGCGTTGATCATCACGTGCGGTCCCGGCACGCCGGAATCGAACGTATGAACGTAGGCGACGCCGGACGACGATTGCTCGTGAACCGAGATATCCGGGAATTCGACTTCGATGGGATAGGTTTCCATGCTCATTCGAACGTGTCCTCGCAGAAGGTAGGGATCGACAGGCTCAGGCGAGTTTAGCCGCGATTGCCTGGCCGACTTCGGTGGTGTTCGCCTTGCCGCCGAGGTCGCCCGTATGCGGGCCTTCGACCAGCGTTGCTTCGATCGCCGCGAGAATCGCGTCATGCGCCTCGCGTTCCTTGCCTTCGTGATTGCCGAGGAAGTCGAGCATCATCGCGGCGGACCAGATCATCGCAATCGGATTGGCGATGTTCTTGCCGGCGATGTCAGGCGCCGAACCGTGCACCGGTTCGAACAGCGACGGAAACTTGCGATCCGGGTTCAGATTGCCCGACGGTGCAAGGCCGATCGTGCCCGTGCAGGCAGGACCGAGATCGGAGAGGATGTCGCCGAACAGATTAGTGGCGACCACCACGTCGAAGCGATCCGGGTTCAGCACGAAGCGCGCGCAGAGAATGTCGATGTGCTGCTTGTCCCACGCCACGTCCGGGTACTGCGCCGCGACGCCGGCCGCGCATTTGTCCCACCACGGCATGCTGATCGCGATGCCGTTGCTCTTCGTCGCTACGGTGATCTTCTTGCGTTCGCGCCGTTGCGCGAGGTCGAACGCGAACTTCAGCACACGTTCGCTGCCGTGCCGTGTGAACACGGATTCCTGCAGCACGAACTCACGCTCGGTACCTTCGAACATCACGCCACCCACCGACGAATATTCGCCCTCGGTGTTCTCACGCACGATCCAGAAATCGATGTCGCCAGCCTTGCGGCCCGCCAGCGGCGAAGGCACACCGGCGAAGAGCCGGGCAGGGCGCAGGTTGATGTACTGGTCGAATTCGCGCCGGAACTTCAGCAGCGACCCCCACAGCGAGATATGGTCGGGCACCGTGTCGGGCCAGCCGACCGCGCCGAACAGAATCGCGTCGGCGGATTGCAGTTGGGTTTTCCAGTCGTCCGGCATCATCTTGCCGTGCTTGGCGTAGTACTCACAGCTCGCCCATTCGATGTGCTGATACTCCAGTTCGATGCCGAAGCGCTTTTTCACCGTCTCCAGCACGCGAATGGCTTCCGGCATCACTTCGACGCCGATGCCGTCGCCGGGTATGACCGCAATCCGATAGGTCTTCGACATGTTCCTGCTCCTCCGTTGGGAATTTCGATGGTTCGATAGCGCTTATTTTATTCCTGCTGTTTGAGCTTAAAATAGTCGCTTTAGTTAAGCCACTGTGCACGAATCGTGTACAAACAATCTGCCACCGAGCGACCTATGAACGCCGTCCCATCACCCGATCTAGGCGATTTGCGCGTGTTTTGCGAAGTGGCGCGCAAATCGAGTTTCAGCGCGGCGGCGGAGGCGTTGTCGGTGTCCGCGGCGTACGTCAGCAAACGCATCAATGTGCTCGAGACTACGCTCGGTACGCGTTTATTGCACCGTTCCACGCGGCGCGTCGCGATTACGGAGGCTGGTGAACGGGTCTACACCTGGGCCGAAAAGATTCTCGACGACGTCGACCAACTGGTGGAAGACGTCTCGACCACGCGCCGCATCCCCGGCGGCAAGTTGCGCATCTCGAGCAGCTTCGGCTTTGGCCGCCGTTTCGTCGCTCCCGCGCTGGCCCGGTTCTCCGACCGGTATCCGCAACTGAGCGTGCGGCTCGATCTGTTCGACCGCCTCGTCGACGTGGGCGGCGAAGGCTTCGACCTCGATATCCGTATCGGCGACGAAATCGCGCCGCATCTGATCGCCAAACGGCTTGCGTCGAATCATCGGGTATTGTGCGCGTCGCCGGAATACCTCGCGCGGCACGGCGCGCCGCGTCAACTCGCGGACCTGTCGACGCACGCGTGTCTTGCGATCAAGGAGCGCGACCACCCATTCGGTCTGTGGCGTTTGACGGTGCGCGGCGAGGCGGCATCGATCAAGGTCACCGGACCGCTGTCGACCAATCACGGTGAGGTGGCCGTGCAATGGGCGCTGGCCGGACGCGGAATCGTGCTGCGCTCGATGTGGGATGTGCGACCCTTGCTCGACAGCGGCCAGTTGCAGCAGGTGTTACCGGACGTCACGCAACCTGCGAACCTGTGGGCGGTGTATCCGGCGCGGCTCGCTCAGTCGGCGAAGGTGCGGGTATGCGTCGACTTTCTGAGCGAGGAGTTCGCGCAATGGAGTCCGCCGCCTGATACCACGGCAGCGGAAAAGGCGAGCTGAATTCGAAAACGGCCAGCGTCAGATTTCCAGCCGGTAACCCACGCCGTACACGGACGCGATAGGCTCGCTATCCGGCCGCGCGCCTTGCAGCTTGCGGCGCAAGTTCTTGATATGGCTGTCGATGGTGCGGTCGGTGACCACCCGGTGATCGTCGTAGAGATGACTCAGCAGGTAGTCGCGGGAAAAAATGCGCCCCGGCGATTTCATCAGCAGCGCGAGGAGCCGCAATTCAAGCGGGGTGAGCTTGAGTTCCTTACCGTCGAGTAAGGCGTGATGAAACTGCTCGTCGACCTGGAGACCCTGTGAACCCGGTTGCCCCTGTGGCAAGCCGTCCGCAGCCGCCGCGGCGGGCGTTGCACGGCGCAGGATCGCCTTGACGCGCGCCACCACTTCGCGCGGACTGAACGGTTTGCAGACGTAGTCGTCGGCACCGATCTCAAGACCCAGCAGACGATCGATTTCGTCGATGCGCGCAGTCAGGATAATCACGGGCAACGCCGAAAATTGCCGTAGCTCGCGGCAGATATCCATGCCGCTGCGGCCGGGCAGCATGAGGTCGAGCAGCATCAGCGCCGGTGGCGTTGAGCGAATGAAGGGCATCACTTGATGACCATCGTTGAGGATCGTGGTGACGAAGCCCTCAAGCTGCAAATAGGCTTCCAGCACGGCGGCGAGCTTGGGTTCATCCTCGACGATCAGGATGTGCGAAGGGCGCCCTTCGGTCATGTTGTCACGTCTCCTTCCGATGGAAAGCGGGCAGTGATCCAGACGCCGCCCATAGGCGAGGCCTTGGCGCCGATCGTGCCGCCATGCGCCGTCACGATAGCGTGGCACAGCGAGAGGCCCAAGCCCGCACCGCCGTTCTGACGGCTGCGTGATTCGTCCACGCGATAGAAACGGTCGAACAGATGGGCGAGTGCGGTTTCGGGCACACCGGGCAGGGAGTCCTGCACGTCGAGTTGCCAACCGCCGGCGCTTTGCGAAAGCGACACGCGCACCTGGCCGTCCGGATCGGTATAACGCAACGAATTCTGCAACAGGTTTTTCAGCAGCTGTACGAAACGCGCGGGATCGACCGCGAAGGTCGTGTCCGCAATGTCCGGCATGCAGGTCAGGTCGAGCTCGATTCGTTTCGCCTTGAACGACTCCCGCATGGCCTCGATCGACGCGCGCGCCAGTTGCCCGACATGGGTCGGCGTCTTGCGATAGCTGAGTGCGCCGACATCGCTCAGCGACAGCTCGTACAGATCTTCGATGAGCTTGTTGAGCATGTTCACTTCGGTTTGCAGCGAAGTGAGCGAATCGCGGTTGAACACATGCACGCCGTCTTCGATGGCTTCCAGCTCGCCGCGGAGCACGGCGAGCGGCGTGCGCAGCTCGTGTGAAATATCCGCGATGAAATCGCGCCGGGAGCGCTCGGTTTTTTGCAGCGAATCGGCTAATACGTTGAAGTCGCCCGCCAGCCGGCCAAGCTCGTCGCGTCTGCCGGCCGGCACCCGGGCCGTGTAGTCCCCGCCGGCCAGGCGGTGGGTCGCATTCATCAAGCGCTTTACCGGTGCGAGCACGATACGCGCGAGGACCAGAGCGACTAGCGCCGCGAGCACGATCGCCACGCCCGCAATCTCCCAGGTCGCGCGCTTCTGCTGCGCCTGAAAGGCGATGTCGGCCGCGTCCGAAAGGGTGTCGGGCCCGTTCACGGCAAGCCAGCCGACCACCTTGCCGGCGTAGACGACGGGGCGCATCGTGCTGCCGGGCGGGGGCGGCTGGCCGGTGCTCGCCACGAGTTCATGGCGGGCGTCGTACAGTGTGACGGGCGGCCCCTCGGGCGGCGTGTCACGGGTCACACTGTCATGCGACGGGGGCGAGACGGGAGACGACGCCAAAGCGACTGAAGGGGGCGGCCGGTCATAGCGACTGTCGCCGCCCACTACACCGCTTGCCGACACACGGTCGCGCTCCATCGCGATGTCGGGACCGGACGGTGGCGCCGGTGGCAGGCGCATGCCCCAGTGCGGCCCTTCGGACGGGCCGGAGAGCGGCCCAAGCAGTTGCTGTACGCTGCCGCTCCCGGGAAAGGTTCGCCAGCCCGGCAGCTTGCCCGTCTGCGCTGTGGCGAGCTCTTCGCGCAAGGCGTCGTGCGCGGCGCCGTCCAGCAGCGCGAGCCATGCCTCGGGATGCTCCCGCAGGAAATTCCAGTTGCCGTGAGCGGAGTATTCGCTCGTCACCTTCGCCATGACGGCTTTGATGCGCCCGGCGTTGCGTTCCCGAACATAGTGCAGGAAGCCGTTTTCGAAGCTCACGCGCAAGGCGTAGCCCATCGTCAGGGAAATCGCCAGACAGGCGATTAAAACGGCGAGAAACATTTTCCACGTAATGCCAAAGCGCATCTTCGTTCGCTGCTGCCGCGCGCGCGAGAGAAAGGTCCCTAAAGGGCGGCTTGGACGAATTCGGATAGTTTCACTTTGCATGGCTGAATTCTAGATGAATGCTACGTCAATCCACACTTGCCGACGAATCTCCACAACTTCTCCATCCTTTCTTCGTTGTCTCTGCGTGTTGTCTGGATATGATGGTATGGCACTTTTACCGTGGTCTCAAAGAGGCCATGTCCGGTGATCAGATCCGTCAGTGGAGCAATCTCATGCAAGTCTCCTCACCTGTGAACCGTGCCGAGTCGCGCGGTTTCCGGCCCGGCCGAAAGACAGCAACAGCTGCCGCTACGCGCGGCACCGCTGAAAACGGCGCTAACGCACCACTCGCCACCGACGTCATGAAGATACGTGGCTGCCGCGTGTCCGCACCGCTCATGCAGCCGTGGGGCGAGTGCTGCCGGATTGTCGAATGGATCAACCGCAACGGTGAATACTCTTGCGTTGCCGTGCCAGGCGCCGCGACCGTGGCCGAGATTCGGGAACGCGTGCGGATGCATCGCAACGGTCAACGCCACACGCTGGCGGACGACCCTTCTGCACCTGCGGGACGCGGGCGTCTGCGGCGCGGTTGAGTGCTGCATAACCTCGTTGCTGCGTGTAATTCAGGCCGGTAGAAAGGGATTGTAATTGAGCCAAAAAAACTTCGTTATCCTACGGCTGTCTGACTTTCAAGATCAACTTTGAACACGTCCATTATGCGCATCATTATTGTCGTCCTGGTCGTGGTATCGATTTGCTGCGCTCCGATTCGCCATGGTTTGCGCCAGGAGAGTATTAATGCTCTCGCACTTGGGAATCACAGTGTTTCTGCCGGCGTTGTTGATGAGCTGAATAGCTGCGCGCCACGGCCACACTATGCCTCAGGGTTCAGGCCAATCGTTCCGGCAGACTTCCATTACGGATTCGGTGGCCTGCTGGCAGCGACCAGTGACCTGTATTCCGACTATGTGGGCTATGCCGACATCATCGACGTGATCGATGCCGCGATGACGGGGCCTATCATGCAGCTCGCGTTAGAAGAAGGCCAGAAATAACGCAGTATGGCGGCAAGCACGCAACGTGTCGTGCTATGCCGTTCGCTTTCGCCTGCCTCAAGTAAGGCTTGGTATCCGCACCATTCGAATCATTCGAACCATTCGATCTATTCAAGCGACGGTACGAACATATAGCCTCGTCCGCGCAAGGTCTGAATGAACCTGGGATTGCCCGGGTCTGTCTCAATCACGCCGCGCAAGCGGCAGACCGCAACATCCAGACTGGCCTTCTGGCTCTCCGCTCTTCCTAGCTGGCTGTTGACCATCGAACGCGTCAGGATTCGCATCGGATTGCTTGCGAAAAGCTTGAGCAACGCAAACTGGCCGGAGCGCAGCGAGATTTCGCAGCCGTCCTTGAGCAGGCGCCGCGTAGCGAAGTCGATCTGGTAGTCGCCGAACAACACCTTCTCACGAATTTCCGGCGCGTCGCAAAGCGATCGATTGCAGCGTTGCACGGCGCGTTTGATTCTGGCGGTCAATTCGTATGGATCGATCGGGTCGACGATATAGTCGTCCGCACCCAATTCGAAGGCGACGATTTTGTCGACGATCTCATCAGAGGTGCTTTGCACGAAGATGGGCATGTCGTAGCCGGCTAGCCGCAGTTGCCGGAGCGCCTCGCGCGCCTCGCTCATCGGCGACTCGGCGCGCAATAGAATCGCTGACGGACACTCCAGTTCCACCCGGCTGACAAGCTGAGCCGCGCTATACAGCACCGAGAGTGCGATCTGGTTCTTGTGAAGATGAAAGCGCAACTGATCCCGAATGGTTTGATCGGGTTCGACTACAAGAAGGCTGATCGTCATAAATCTGCGTTACCTCCCAACCGGAATCGACGGTTGCAGCCCGTGCGATGTTCACGTTCAGCCAATTCAACCATCTGCTGCTTTGGAGCGACCTATCGAACTCAGAAAGCGGACCGGACACGGTCGCGCTGATGATGAGCGAATGATAGATAGCAACGTTGGAGCAACGATGGTGAAAATAAGGAGACTTTGTGAACTTGGGGCGGGAGGGCGCAGATGCGGTGCTTTGAGCGGGCACCGAACCGGGTCATACCGGTTGGGCGCCTCTGCGCGGCTGAAAGCGGGAAGGAATGATGCAGATAACGCCCGCGGTCTTCATGTCATGACCGCGGGTGTTGGAAAGCAGAACGGCGTGATCAGAACGATGTGCCGATCTGAAACTGGAATACCTGGTACTTGTCGGTGGAGTGTCTGATCAGCGGGAAACCCAGCGACAGCTTGAGTGGGCCGATCGGCGAAATCCACTCAAGACCCGCGCCGTAGCTATACCGCAGGCCGTTGGCGCCATTGCTGTTGCCTTCTGTGCCCCAGACATTGCCCGCATCCATGAAGGTGAAGACGCGCAGCGTGCGGTCCCAGCCGCTGCCCGGCAGCGGGAAGGTCATCTCGATGTTGGCCACGACCATGCGCGAGCCGCCGATCGGGTCGCCGGTCGTCTTGTCGGTCGGGCCGAGCGAGCCCGATTCGTAGCCGCGTACCGAGCCGATACCACCCGCGTAGTAATTCTTGAAGATCGGATAGGCTTTTCCGGCGAAGCCGTTGCCGTAGCCACCTTGAAAATTCAAGCCGAGAATGTAACCGCGTGAGAACGAGTAGTAATACTGCGCCTGCACATCGGTCTTGTAGTACTCGGTGTTGCCAGCCGGTGTGCCCACTTCACCATTGGCCTGGAAGAAATAGCCGCGGCTTGGCACCAGTGCGCTGTCGCGGTTATCCCGAGCCCAGGCCGCGGTGAGCGGCACGTTGTTCACCACGCTGCCGAATTCGGCTACGTAGTCCTTGTAGCTCTGCGGTGTCGACGAATCAATGGACAACCGGTTCTGTTCGAGGCCGGCGCCGAAGTAAACGGTATCGGATTCGGAGAACGGAATGCCGAACTTCAGATCCGCACCCACGGTGATGATCCGGAAACTCGTGTCGGTGTAGTAGTAAAGCGGATAGGAGGTGCGGTAGTAGACGTCGGTGATCCGCTTGATGCCGTCCACCGTGAAATACGGATCGGTTTGCGTCACGGTCAGGGTGCGGTAGGTCTTCGCGGTGTTCACGTTCACGGCGAGGCTGGTGCCGGAACCGAACACGTTATCCTGCGAAATCCCGGCTGACAACACCACCTTGTCGGTGGACGAAAAACCCGCGCCCAAGGTAATCGCGCCGGTCGGCTTTTCGCTCACCTTGACGTCCACATCGACCTGGTCCGGTGAGCCTTCCACCGGCACCGTGGTGACGTCCACGTCCGTGAAGTAGCCGAGACGGTTGACCCGGTCTTTCGACAGCGAGAGTCGGTTCGAATCGAACCACGAACTTTCGAGCTGACGCATTTCGCGGCGCACCACCTCATCACGCGTACGGGTGTTGCCGACCACGTTGATGTGACGTACGTACACGCGGCGGCTCGGGTCCACTTGCAGCGTCAGGTCGACCTTGTGATGTTCCTGATCGATCTGCGGCAGCGCATTGACAGTGGCAAACGCGTAACCGTATTCGCCGAGCCTATCGACGATCGCCTTGGTAGTGGCTTGTAATTTTTCAGCGGAGAAACGCTCGCCGGGGTTGATATTGACCAGCTTCTTCAGCTCGGCTTCGCGATCGAGCAGATTGCCGGCGAGCTTGATCGACGAAACCGTGTACGGCTCGCCTTCGTGCAGCGTGACCGTGAGGTACATCTCCTTCTTGTCCGGCGAAAGCGATACCTGGGTCGACTCGAAGTTGAACTCCAGATAGCCGCGATTCAGGTAGTACGTGCGGATGCGCTCCAGGTCGCCGGTCAGCTTGTCTTTCGCGTACAGGTCGTTCTTCGTGTACCACGAGAACCAGTTCGGCGTGGACATCTGCATTTCGTCGCGCAACGTGTCCGTGCTGAAAACGTTGTTGCCGATGAAGTTGATCTGGCGGATCTTCGCGTTCGGCCCTTCTGCGACCGAGAACAGTATCGCGACCCGGTTGCGGTCGATCGGCGTGATCGTGGTGGTCACTTCGGCGGCATAGTAGCCACGCGTCAGGTACTGGCGTTTCAACTCCTGCTCGGATTTATCGACTAACGCCTTGTCGTAGTAGCGGCCTTGCGAAAGCCCGACCGCACCGAGTGCCTTGGTCAGATTTTCCTTGTCGAACTCGTGAATGCCGGCGAAGTCGATCGTGCCGACCGCGGGGCGCTCCTGAACGTGAACGATGACGACATTGCCTTCGGTCGAGATATTGACGTCATTGAAGAAGCCGGTGGCGTACAGCGCGCGAATCGATTCCGAAGCCTTATCGTCGTCAAATGTGGCGCCCTGCTTGATGGGCAGGTAGGCAAACACGGTACCGGGTTCGACGCGCTTCAAGCCCTCGATCCGGATGTCCTGCACCACGAACGGCTGCGCTGCGTGGGCTGCCCCGCTTGTCAGCGCGACACCGACGAGCGAGAGTGCGCCGGCGATACGGCTCGTTAAAACTTGAAGATTCATCTTGGGTTTTCAGTCCTGATGCAGCGCGCGGAGCGCAGACGGGAGCGCTCGAAGGCAAGCGACGCATTCGAAACGACGTTCCATGACACTGGAAAGCGCGAAGTATAGGGACGCGTTTTCTGCCGATCGTTACTGAAAACTTTCCGACCATTCCGGCCGCCAGGGTGCGCAGCGTGCACCCGCGCAGGCTGACGCCGATTGGAGCGCGAGCTTCGAAATAATGCGTTACAGACTCAAAAGAAGCGTAGTCCGCGCGTAACCTGGCGGCGACTTTGCACTGCTATCGTCAAATTGTCGATTCCGCTACCTGCGTAACGCGATCTGGAGAAGTGGTCATGATTGAATTTTTTTCACCGGCGGTTCTTGCTGCTGTCTTGCGCGTGAGTTCCTCACCGATCTATTCAGTCCATCTTGCGATGGCATCGGTGCGCACGCTTCGCGCCGTGCCCGGCGACACGGTGAGTGAGGCGGCAGGCCGCTACGAGGTTACAGGGGAGGGCGCGCGTCATGTCTGACCCGTCGACCTTCGTGCTGAATTCGATCACCGATATGCAGTTGACGGCGGACGGTCAATATCTGCTGATTCACGGCAATCAACCCACGGCGGCGCTGCACCGTTCGGTGCTCAACGACCTGCTGGTGGCGCTGCCGAACGCCATAGAACACGCCGACCGCGTGATTCATAACAATCAGGACATGGGCTTCGCGCTGCACTGCCAGGGTTGGGAAGTCGGCCGGCTGAACGGCATGGAAATGGTGGTGATCCGGTTCCGTCTGTCCGGTAGCGCGGGGTTGTCGTTTTCGTTGCCTGCGGAGCAGATTCCCTATCTGCTTCAGGCGCTGGGCGGCGCTGCGAGCGGGGCAGGCACGCCAGCGGACCCCCGCGCCAAGGACGTCACACTTCAATAGCGCAGTGTGTATTCGCTGCTGTTCATCCTGACGCAAGTCAGGGCTTCCGTTCGCCTTGATGCGTCTGTCATCCTTTCCGATCCTTATCTGTTTTGATACTACGCGGTGTATTTCGACGCCTACGCTTAAGGCCTCTCGTTTCTTTCGTGCTGGGTACGGCTGGATGCATGCCGCTTGCCGGGCACGCGCAATTAGTCGGTGCGTCTGCGATTCCGGAACCGCTCGACGGCGTCTGGGGTCTGCGGCTCGATCCGCAACTGACCGAGCAACCCCTGCGGCCGGGCGACAAACCCGTTACTGCGGCCATCGCCGATTCGGTGACCGCGACCACCGACACCGACGTTTCGCTAAAAGGTCACGCGCAACTGCGGCGTTACGCATCGATCGTTAAAGGCGATGCGCTGCACTACGACGTCGATACCGACAAGGTCGACGCGTACGGACAAGTGCGACTCGTCGACAACGGCAATGTGTTCGACGGCCCGGACGCGCATTTCTACGTCGAAGCGAATGAAGGCTACATGAGCGTGCCGAAGTACCGGTTTCATCTGACGGGAGGGTGGGGTAGTGCTCAACGCGTCGATCTGGTCGATAGCGAGCGCACGGTCGTTCATCACGGTACGTACAGCACTTGCCAATGCGAATCCGATCCCGCGTGGTATCTGAAGGCCTCCGAATTCGACATCGACAGCGGCGGCGATGAGGGAATCGCACACAACGGTGTGCTTTTTTTCCAGGGCGTGCCGTTGCTGGCGAGCCCGTGGCTATCGTTTCCCTTGTCCGGCGCACGTCGCAGTGGCCTCCTGCCGCCGACGTTCTCGATCAGTTCGACCAATGGTGTCGACGTTGCGTTGCCGTATTACTTCAACCTCGCGCCGAACTACGATTTAACTCTGACGCCTCGCATCATGTCGAAGCGAGGCGAGATGTTGACGGCGGACTACCGCTATCTGCAGCCGAACGATTCGGGGACGATCTCGGTCGCGTGGCTGCCACACGATGCGATCACCAACACCGATCGTTACTCGATCGCGCTGAAACAGAACTGGAACTTCGGCTCGGGCTTCGGCGCCTACGTCAATTACAACCGGGTGTCGGACTCGACAGTGGTCACCGACCTTGCGTCGGGTGTTGCGTTTCCGACGGGCTCCACCACGCTGTATCAGCAGGAAGCGGGTTTGACTTACTCAAACGGGCCGTGGAGCGTGCTGGCTCGCGAGCAACGGTGGCAGGCCTTTACCAGCGACTCGACCTATAACCGCGAACCGCAGGTCAATGTTAAGTACGCGCGTTATAACGTGGGGGGCTTCGACTTCGGCGCCGAAGCGGATGCGACGCGCTTCACGATTTCGTCGGCCGATGCAACGCAAGGCAGCCGCTTCGTTTTCAACCCTTACGTCAGCTATCCGATCGAGCGTCCAGGCTGGTTCATCACGCCGAAGCTCGCATGGCATTTCGCGGCGTATGACCTGACTACGATCGGATCGGATGCGCCCGCCGGGCAGCCCAAGACGTTTAACGTCAACGTGCCGACCTTCACCCTCGATTCGGGTATGCGCTTCGAGCGAAGCGTGCGGCTCTTCGGGCAGTCGTATATCCAGACCCTCGAACCGCGGCTGTTCTATGTGTACACGCCTTACCGCAACCAGGCATACGCGCCGCTGTTCGATACGGCTACGGCCGATTTCGGGTTGGCTGAACTGTTCATGCCGAACAGCTTCGTCGGCAATGACCGGGTGTCCGATGCCAACCGCGTTACGGCAGCGCTGACGACGCGCTTCATTGATGCGACGAACGGCGATGAGCGGTCCCGTTTCGTCCTTGCAGAGCAGTACGACTTTCGTACGCCCCGCGTGACGCTCAACACAGACGATGCGATTGGCACCGTGGCGCGCACGAGTGTGATTGTCGGCGCGTCGTACAAGCTGGGGGCGGGTTTTTCAGCGGAACAGGCCGTGGAGTACAGCCAGGCCAACCACTATCTGACGAATGCGGAAGCCGGCTTTGGCTGGTCGCCGGCTTCACGGGAGGTGTTGAATGTCGCGTATCGCTATACGCGCGCCAACACCACGCTCGATTATCAACCGGTCAATCAGTTCATCGTGTCCGAGCAATGGCCGTTAATGCACAACGTTGTGAGCGTGGCGCGCGTCAATTACGACATGAGCGCCCACCGGCTGATCGCGGGCCTGCTGGGACTTCAATACGATGCGGATTGCTGGTCGCTCGGCGTGGCGTTCGAGAAATACACCAACGCCACCAGCTCGACCACGTCGCCCAGCACCGGCACGCGTGTGTTGATGCAACTTCAGCTCAAAGGCTTTTCGCAGGTCGATAACGGTCTGCTCAATCAGTTTCGCGCGAATGTGCCAGGCTATACACCGGCGACAACGGAAACCGAACCGACATCCCGGTTTAGCGATTATCCGTAAGGGGCTGCTGGACTAGTTGTGGTTCTGCGAGAACAGCGTTTCGAGCGGATAGTGACTCTTCACGAACGGCGACTTGATGATCACGTAGCTGAAGTACTTCTCGATGCCGATATCGCGTTCCAGCAGACCCTCGATGATGCTTTGGTAGTGGCTCACGCTGCGAGTGACAAACTTCAGCAGGTAATCGTAGCCGCCACTCGCCAGATGGCACTCCACGATTTCGTCGACGTCTTTGATCGCGTTCACGAACTTGATGAAGTCTTCCCGCCGATGATCGGCGAGCGTGACTTCGGTAAACACGATCTGCACGTCGCCGAGCTTTTCGAGCTGGATCTGTGCGCCGTAACCGATGATGTAGCCGGCCTTCTCCAGACGCTTGACCCGGATCAGGCAAGGACTGGGCGAAAGGCCGACCGCGTCGGCAAGCTCGACGTTGGTTATGCGGCCTTTCTTCTGCAACTGGGAAAGTATGCGCAGGTCAATCCGGTCCAGCTTGCTGTCGCTGCTCATCGTAACGTTATCGCTCCGGCGATGGGTGAGAGGGTCTCGAAGGGCCCTCTACTCTAGCACGCAGCGGCATGAATTTTGACCTTCAGCGCGGCCCGGACATCGGCTTGCGCCAGAACGTCGTCGAGGGTTTTTTCGAGGCGTTCGAACAGCAGATCGAACTCGGCCTCGGTGTACGAGAGCGCCGGCGCAAAGCCGAGAATATTGTCGCCGAACGCGCGGAAAATCAGGCGGTTTTCATACGCCGCCGCAGCGATCCGCTCGGACAGTTTCAGCGCAGGATCGAATCCGGTCTTGCTGTCCTTGTCCGATACCAGTTCGAGTGCGCCGAGCAGGCCGCGATGGCGCGAGTCGCCCACCAGCGGGTGCGCGAGCAGCGCGTCGAGGCCGCGAGCGAAACGCGGGCCGCGTGCCACGCCGTTCGCAAGCAGGCCGCCTTCGTGATAGAGGCGCAGCACTTCGAGGCCAATTGCCGCGCTGACCGGGTGCGCCGAATACGTATGGCCGTGGCCGACGATCGCTTCGGCGTCGCCATCGGCGATACCTTGATAGATTTCATCAGACATCAGCACGGCGCCCATCGGCGCATAGCCGGAGGTCAAACCCTTTGCCACCGTCATCAGGTCCGGTTCGACGTTCTCGCCCTGGCACGCGAACAGCGGACCCGTGCGGCCAAAACCGGTGATGACTTCATCGGCGACGAACAGAATGCCGAGCTTACGGCAGCTTTCGCGCATCGCTTTCAACCAGCCGACCGGCGGCACGATCACGCCGCCCGAGCCCTGGATCGGTTCGCAGAAGAAGGCTGCGACGTTGTCCGCGCCGAGTTCGGCCACCTTCGCTTCGAGCGCGGCCACCGAGGCGGCGATCAATGCGGCGTCGTCGGCGAAATCGTTGCGGTACGCGTACGGCGAGGGCAGATGATGCTGGTTCGGCAGCGGCAGATCGAAATTGCGGTGGAAGGCTGGCAAGGCGGTGAGCCCCGCACCCATCGTCGACGAGCCGTGGTAGCCGCGTTGCAGCGCGATGATGTGTTTCTTCGACGGCCGGCCGGTCGCATTGAAGTAGTGCGTGATGAAACGGATGGCCGAATCGACTGCATCGGAGCCGCCGAGCGTGAAGTACACGTGTTGCAGCGAAGCGGGCGACACTTCCACCAGTTTTTGCGCCAGTTCGATCGCCGGGGCCGAGCCGAAATGGAAATAGCTGGTCGCGTAGGGCAGTTTCTTCATCTGCTCGGTGGCGACGTCGACAATGCTTTGCTGGCCGTAGCCCACATTCACGCACCACAGGCCGGAGAAGGCGTCGAGTAGTTCGTTGCCGGCCGCGTCGCGCAGGAACGCGCCGCTGGCGGACTCGAGGACGGTGACGCCGCGGGCTTCGTGCACGCGGTAGTTGATAACCGGGTGAATCAGATGCTTGCGGTCGGCTTCAATGAGCGAATGGATCGGCATGATGGGTTCTCGTCGCGGGAAAGGGCTGTTGACCGTTCCATACTACTGACCCAGGGCAATCGCCTGCTCACCTAAACAAATGCCTGAAAAGCGCGTCCGACGCGTTTTGACGTGTGACCTCAGCATTTTCTGCTGCGGACGCTGAAAAGCCGCGACGGGCGGGCGTTTCATTCAGCGCCGCGGCGCCGCGCTCAGTGTCCCGGAGTCAGTATCCCTGGGTCCGGTCAATCTGACCGAGCATCGGCAGGCCTTCGCGATGGCGGCGCAGATTCTCGAGCACCACGTCGACGGCGCTCTCGGGCCGTGTCGAGCTGGCGATATGGGGCGTGAGACGCACACGTGGATGCGTCCACAACGGATGACCGGCGGGTAGCGGCTCGGGATTGGTGACGTCGAGAATGGCGTTGTGCAACTGGCCGCTGTCCAGCGCTGCCAGCAGATCGGGCTGATTCAGATGCGGACCGCGCCCCGTTTGAATCAGCGACGCGCCGCGCGGCAGCTTCGCGAACAATTCAGCATCGAGCAGGCCGCGTGTGGCGGGCGTGAGCGGCAACAGGCAGATCAGAATGTCGGTGCGGGCGAGAAACGCATCTAGTGCGCCTTCGCCTGCATAACAATCGACGCCTTCGATCTCGCGCGGCGAACGGCTCCAACCCGCGCAGGTGAAGCCGAACAGCCGCAGCTTTTCCAGCACCGCCGTGCCCAGCACGCCGAGTCCCAGCACGCCAATGCGGCGAGCGCTGGCCGGCTGGGCGGGCAGTTCACGCCAGATTTGCTGTTGTTGCTGATGGCCGTAGTCGAACAGATCGCGATGAATCGTCAGCACGGCTTGCGTGACGTACTCGACCATCCCTTCAATAATGCCGGGCTCGATCATCCGTACCACCGGGATATGCGCCGGCACGCCCGACAGGTCGAACTGGTCGATGCCCGCGCCGACCGAGAACACGATTTCGAGGTTCGGGAAGGTGCGGGTGGGATCTTCCGGCGGTTGCCAGGCGGCGAGGTAGCGGATCGCGGCCGGGTCACCGAGATCGGGCCAGACGTGGAACGGCAGGTTCGGTGCTTTCTGCGCGAAAAGTTTGGCCCATTGCGCACCACGCGCCGGGTCGGCTTTATAAAGGAAGGCCATGGTGGATCAGCAGATTGCCTGGTTGATGATGCCGTATTGCAGATAGGGCGCGTCCTTGCGGGCGGCCGCAAGATCGGCCGGCGTGGCATGCCGAACCATTTTGACCACCGTATCCACCCGCGGCAGCCCTAACTGCTCCAGCCATTCGGTCAGCCCGCTTTCGCCCGGCGTATCGATACGCACGAACACGCCTTCGTTCAGCGCGAGCCAGTGGCTGATCAACGCTTTGGCGCGACTGGAATCTTCTGACTCTGGGGCGACCACCGGTCCGATCGCAAAGCCCCGTCCGAAGCGGCGAAACAGGGCAAAGCCGACCAGTTCGCCGTCGCGATCGAGGGCGATTCCATCGGCGGCGCTCAACAGGGCGGGCAAGACTTCTCCGCGATCCAGACCGCTTGCCTGCGAGGCCAGTTCGACCAGCCGAGCCGTATCGCTCGAACCGAGCGGGCGCAGGCGCTCCCCAGGCGGCAATGAAACGAGGGGCGGCTGAAATGCGGCGCCCTGATGTTGGTCGATCGTGCCGATCGCGCGAAAGCCGAGCTTTTCATACAAAGGCTGCCCCGCCGTGGTGGCGTGCAGCAACGTGACCCGGCCGCCGAGTTCTTCCAGCACCAACTCCATCAACTTCCGGCCGATGCCGCGCCCTTGCTGCTCGGGGGACACGATCACCATTCCGAGCGAGGCCCGGTCGGCGCCGTATTTCCAGCACAACGCCGTGCCGATCACGCCGCTCGCATCTTCCGCGACGAAGCCCACGCCAAGTTGAGCGACGAATCTCCAGTCGTCCGGGCGATGCGGCCATTTGAGCTCGACCGTCAACGCATGCGCGGCGGGGATGTCCTCGTGGGTAAAGCGTCTGTAGGTAATCGGATCGGACACGCCGTACTCCCTGGATGGCTGAAGGCTTACGCCGTCACTTTGTCATTCGGTGCGCGGTGTGACTAGGACGATCTTTTTATCCGGGCCGCTCGAGAGGGCCGCATCGCAAATCGATGCAAAACGCCGCGTTTCATCGTGCATTACAAGCGTGTTCTGCTGCGTGGGGATTTTTGTCGGCGATATATGCCGCGCCTGCGGCTCTACGATTTTGCCATGGCGGCGGCGCGCTCGAGACGCACCGCCCGGGACCCACAGCAGTCACACAGGAGACCCTTCTCATGGACAGCTTCAATCCGGACGACGTCGCGATTCGCAGCGGGCATTTTATCGGCGGTGAGTATGTCGACGAGAGCGAGCGCGGCGGTGAGCGCCGCATCGAGGTGGCGCGCCCCTCGGACGGCGTGATCTATGCCTCCGTGCCGGTCGCCGGCGGCGAGATGGTGGACCGCGCGGTGGAGAACGCCTGGCAAGCCTTCAGAACAAGCGGCTGGGCGCGCATGGCGCCGCGCGAGCGCGCGAAGATCCTGCGCCGCTTCGCCGAGCTGGTCGAAGCCGATGCGCCGTTCCTGGGCCGTCTGGAGGCGCTCGGTTCGACGCGTCCGATTGCTCAGGCAGTGGGCTGGGACGTGCCGTTCACCGCCGAAGGTATTCGCTTCTACGCTGAGTTCGCCGACAAGGTGGGGGGAGACGTGGCCGCGACCGATCATGACCACCTCGGCATGACGATCGCTGAACCGTACGGCGTGATCGGGGCGATCGCGCCATGGAATTTCCCGCTGGTCATGGCGTCGTGGAAGATCGCGCCTGCACTGGCGGCGGGCAATGCCGTCGTGCTGAAGCCCTCGGAAATGACGCCGTTCTCGGTGTTGCGGCTCGCCGAACTGGCCGTGCAGGCGGGTGTGCCGGCCGGCATCTTCAACGTGATTCAGGGCGATGGCCGTGTCACCGGTGACGAACTGGTGCGCCATCCGAAGATCAGCAAAGTTACCTTCACCGGTTCCACGCGTACCGGCGCCGCGATCATGGCAGCCTGCGCCAACAGCGGCACGAAGCCGGTCACGCTCGAACTGGGCGGCAAGAGTCCGCAAATCGTGTTCGCCGACGCCCCGCGTCTCGACGACGTGGCGCGCCGGATCGCCGGCGCTATTACCGGCAATGCTGGCCAGGTGTGCGTGGCGGGTTCGCGGCTGCTGGTCGAGCGAAGCCTGGCGGAACCGCTCGCCGAGCGCATCGGCAAGGTCTTCGCCGAGTTGAAACCTGGTGCGACGTGGGCCGCTGGCACGACGTTGTCGCCGATCATCTCCGCGCCACAGGCGGCGCGCATCGAAGGAATTGTCGGGCGCACGCTGGAGGCGGGGGCGACACTGCGCTTTGGCGGCGTGCGAGCCGACGTTGGGGCGAATGGTGCGTTCTATACACCTACCTTGCTCACGGACGTCACCGCTCACTCCGAAGCCGTGCGCGAAGAAGTGTTCGGCCCCGTGCTGACACTGCAAACCTTCGACACCGAAGAAGAAGCGCTCGCGCTCGCCCAGCATCCCGAGTACGGCCTCGCTGCCGGTGTGCACACCGCCGACCTCGGCCGGGCGCTGCGCCTCGTGCGCGGCCTCGAAGCGGGAACGGTCTGGGTCAACCGCTACGGCCGGACTTCCGACTTCATGATCCCCACCGGTGGCTACAAGCGTTCGGGCATCGGCAAGGACCTCGGTCGCCAGGCTTACGAGGCAAACCTGCGCTTCAAGAGCGTGTTGATCGACTTGCGGCCTTGATGTCAGCAAGGACTCGTAAGCGGAAACCCGTACGCGGTTTCACGGGTTCGGCTTTCACCGGTCCGTGCAACGAACCGGCCAGAGCCGAATCCCGCAAAGCCAATACGGACGGGGCTTTCAGCCCACCCACCGCAGACTGTGCTGCGCAGCGGCCTCAAAACGCATGGTTTGTGTCATCAGCGGCGCCCTAATCAGGAACATCTATGTTTTTGCGCTGATTAAATCTTTAACAGAAGTGAGCTTGAACTGTTTTCGTCACTGAACTCAATGTGAGTTCACCACCACGATAGGACTGCACCATGATCGATTTCGAACCGAAGTACATCACCTTCGACTGCTACGGCACGCTGACCAAATTTCGCATGGCCGACATGACCCGCGAAATGTTCGGCCATGTGCTGCAAGGCGACGACCTGGAGAAGCTCGTTACGTTCTACTCCGGCTATCGTCGTGACGAAGTGCTCGGTGCATGGAAGCCGTATCGCGACGTGGTCGTCAATGCGTTGCGCCGCGCCTGCAAGCGCATGAATGTCGAATTCAATGAAGTGGAAGCCGAGAAGATCTACACGGCGGTGCCGACCTGGGGTCCGCATCCGGACGTACCGGAAGGCCTCTCGCGTCTGGCGAAGAAGTACAAGCTGGTGATTCTCTCGAACGCGTCGAACAACCAGATCCAGAGCAACGTCGACAAGCTCGGCGCGCCGTTCCACGCCGTCTTCACGGCAGAGCAGGCGCAGTCGTACAAGCCACGCATGCAAGGCTTCGAATACATGTTCGACCAACTGAACTGCAATCCGGAAGACGTGCTGCACGTGTCGTCGAGCCTGCGCTACGACCTGATGACCGCACACGACCTGGGCATCAAGCACAAGGCTTTCGTCAAGCGCGGCCACGAACCGTCGACGCCGTACTACCAGTACTACGAAGTCAACGACATTCCGCATCTGGCCGCGGAACTCGGCCTGTAAGCGACGTTTGCACATTGATCGCCTCGCTCATTGCCCATCTCAAGGACAGACCGGATGAAGCTCGATTCCTATTGGCTCGACACCGCACCGCCGCTCGTTTCGGCGTGTGAAGGTCCGGTCGAAGGCCAAACCGATGTCGTTGTGATCGGCGGCGGCTTCACCGGACTCTCGGCGGCACAGGCCTTGGGCAAGCGCGGCGCTTCGGTGACGGTGCTCGACGCAGGGCGCATCGGCGGCGGCGCGTCCGGGCGCAACGGCGGGCAGGTCAATACCGGCGTCGCGCAGGACTTCGTCGCGCTGGTTGCGCAACTCGGTGTGGAGCGGGCGAGCGCCTGCTACCGCGCGTTTTCGGATGCGGTCGATACGGTCGAGCGTCTGATTCGCGAGGAAAGCATCGATTGCAATTACAGCGCGACCGGCAAGCTGAAGCTGGCGTCGAAACCGCATCACCTGGCGCATCTGGAGAAGACGGCGGAGTTGATCCGGCGCGAAGTCGATACGGATATCGAATTAATCGGACGTGAGCGGGTTCGCAGCGAGATCCAGTCGGACAGTTTTTACGGCGGGCTGCTACAACGGCACGGCGGCCAGATGCATATGGGCAAGTTCACGGTCGGGCTCGCCGATGCCGCGGTTCGCCGCGGCGCGAAGCTGTATGAAAACGCGGCGGTCACCGCGATCGCGAAGGACGGCGCCGGCTTCAAGATCACCACCGCACGCGGTGAAGTGCGCGCAAAGCAGGTGTTGATCGCCACCGGCCCGTCGCGGCATGGTCCGTTCGGCTGGTACCGGCGGCGGCTTGCGCCGGTGGGTTCGTTCATCGTCGTGACGGAACCGCTGGCGCCGGAACTGCTGGCACAGGTGTTTCCGAACCGGCGCGCGTATACCACCACGCGGTTGATGCATAACTACTTCCGCGTGACGCCCGATTCACGTTTGCTGTTCGGTGGCCGCGCACGCTTCACGGCGTCCGAGCGGCCATCGGACGCGAAGAGCGGCAGGATTCTGCAGCAAGGTCTCGCGGCGATGTTCCCGATGCTGGCCAATGCGCGCATCGACTATTGCTGGGGCGGCCTCGTGGATATGACCGCGGACCGCCTGCCGCATGCCGGGCAGCACGATGGAATTTACTTCTCGCTGGGTTACAGCGGCCACGGCACGCAGATGTCGACGCACATGGGCCAGGTGATGGCCGACGTGATGGACGGCCACGAAGAGCGCAATCCGTGGCGCGAGTCGGAGTGGCCGGCGATTCCAGGCCACACCGGCAAACCCTGGTTCCTGCCGCTGGTGGGGACGTACTACCGCATCAAAGACATTTTCTATTGATTCTTCACTGTTGCATTTGCCATTAAAAACCACGCTGCTATCCCTGTCACCCTCGCGGAGAAGTTCGATGAATAAGGAAACCTCACAATATGACGCTCTTCAACTCGGTACCGAGTTGGAGCGCTTGACGTCAAAAGGCGCGTCGCGGCGCGGCGTGCTGCGCGCGATGGCCGCGGCCGGGATGATGTCGGTGACGGGCGCGGGTCTTCTGACCGCGAGCGGCGAGGCATTTGCGCAAGCGAAACCGAAGCAGGGCGGCAAGATCCGGGTGGCGACGCAGTCCGCATCGGCCGCCGACACGCTCGATCCGGCAAAGGGCGCGCTCGGCACGGACTATGTTCGCGGCTTCATGTTCTACAACTGCCTGACCGAACTCGATTCGCATCTCGGCGCGAAGATGGCGCTCGCCACCGCGCTGGAGACGACGGATGCGACGGTGTGGGTCGTCAAGCTGCGCCCCGGAGTGCAGTTCCACGACGGCAAGTCGCTCGCGCCGGCAGACGTGGTGTATTCGATCATGCGCCATAAGGATCCGGCGACGGCGTCGAAAGCGAAGACGCTCGCCGATCAGATCAAGGAAGTGAAGGCGACGGGTCCGAACGAAGTGACGATCACGCTCGAAGGTCCGAACGCCGATCTGCCGGTGATTCTCGCCACCTCGCATTTCCAGATCATCAAGGACGGCACCAAAGATTTCAAAACGGCGGTCGGCACCGGCCCGTTCAAGGTCAAGGAATTCTCGCCGGGCGTGCGTACGGTTGGCGTGAAGAACGAGAAGTACTGGAAGCCGGGCCTGCCGCATCTGGACGAAGTCGAACTGATCGGCATTGGCGACGAGTCGGCGCGTGTGAACGCGCTGCTCTCGGGCGACGTGCAACTGATCAACGCGGTGAGCCCGCGTTCGACCACGCAGATCAAGGGTGCCGGCGGCTTCTCCGTGCTGGAGACGAAGACGGGTCTGTACACCGACCTGGTGGTTCGCGACGAAGGCGGCATTACCGGCAACGACGATTTTCGGCGAGGCATGATGTACCTGCAGGACCGCGAGCAGATGCGCCGCGCGATCTTCCAGGGGTACGGCGCGATCGGCAACGACCAGCCTATCGATCCGACCAACAAGTACTACCTGGCCGGCTTGCCGCAGCGTACCTTCGATCCGGACAAGGCGAAGTTCCATTTCCAGAAGGCGAAGGTCGGCAGCGCGCCGATCCAGATTTTTGCTTCGCCGGCAGCAGAGGGCTCGGTTGAAATGGCGATGTTCCTGCAGCAGGTCGCGCCGCAAGCCGGTCTGAATCTGCAGGTGTCGCGCGTGCCGTCCGATGGTTACTGGTCGAACCACTGGATGAAGCATCCGCTGGGTTTCGGCAACGTCAACGCGCGTCCGAGCGCCGACGTGATCTTCACCCAGTTCTTCAAGTCGGACGCACCGTGGAACGAAGCGAACTGGAAGAGCCCGAAGTTCGACCAGATGCTGCTTGCAGCACGCGGCGAACCGGATGATGCTAAGCGCAAGAAGATTTACGGCGACATGCAGGTGCTGGTGCATGAAAACGGCGGCGTCGGTATTCCGCTGTTCCAGAGTTCGCTCGATGCCTACACGACGAAACTCAAGGGCCTCGGCTCGATTCCGCTGGCTGGCCTGATGGGCTTCATGTTCGCGGAAAACGTCTGGCTGGATGCTTGAGCTGGTCTTGCCTGACATGCAGTAAAGAAGGGTTTCCAGTTTGACGAACTGGGAAGTCGAACCCGGCAATACGCACGCCGCCTGTTTGCGGCGTGCGGCTTTACCCTTGGAGCCGACTTTCGATGAAAGCACATGCGCAACGACTCATCGCCGCGCGCCTTGGCCTCGCGCTGCTTACGCTACTGCTGGTCTCCGCGGTCGTGTTCGCCATCACTGGGCTGCTTCCCGGCGATGCCGCTCAACAGGCGCTCGGCCAGGCGGCAACGCCGGAAGCCGTCGCGGCATTGCGGCATCAGTTCGGGCTCGACCAACCGGCGCTGCAACGCTACTTCGAGTGGCTTTTTCATATTGTCAGCGGCAACTTCGGCACCTCGCTGTCAAACAATCTGCCCGTGAGCGAGTTGATCGCCACGCGCCTGCCGAATTCGCTAGTGCTGGCTGGGCTGACGGCGCTGGTCTCGGTGCCTGTGGCCTTGCTGATCGGTATTTCGTCGGCAATGTTCCGCGGTTCGCTGCTCGATCGCACGCTCAACGTGCTCACGCTGTCGACGGTAGCCGTGCCGGAATTTCTGATCGCCACCATCGCCGTGCTGATCTTCGCCGTCAAGCTGCGCTGGCTGCCGGCGCTGTCGTATCTCTCGGAGGTCCATTCGTTCGGCGCGCTGCTGCGCATCTACGCGATGCCGGTGATGACGCTGTGCTGCGTGATCGTCGCGCAGATGGCGCGCATGACGCGAGCCGCGGTGCTCGATCAGCTCAATTCGTCGTATGTGGAAATGGCGGTGTTGAAGGGCGCGTCGCCCGCCCGTGTGGTGTTGCGGCATGTGTTGCCCAACACCATCGGCCCGATTGCCAATGCGGTGGCGTTGAGCCTGTCGTATCTGTTCGGCGGCGTGGTGATCGTGGAATCGATCTTCAACTATCCCGGCCTCGCGAGCCTGATGGTGGATGCCGTCACCAACCGTGACATGCCGCTCGTGCAGGGCTGCGTGATGGTGTTCTGCGCGGCGTATCTCGCGTTGGTGCTGATCGCCGACCTGTGTCAAATCGTATCCAATCCGAGGCTGCGTCGATGATGAGCCAACCTACCAATCCCCACGTTCCTCATGTTCCCCACGCCACTACCGAGCTGTACGACCTGGGCGTCGATGAACCCGTCATCGAGACGCCGGTCGTCGAAACGGCAACGCTTAAGCAGGGCGTGTTGAAACGGCTGGTGCATCGCTTCTCCGTGCTCGGCCTGATCGGCCTCGTGCTGGTGACCTTCTGGCTGATCGTCGCGTTCATTGGGCCGCTGGTTGCACCGTATAAAGGCGGAACGCTGACGTCGACGGAGATCTTCGGCCGCTATAGCGCGGCCTATCCGCTCGGCACCGACTATCTCGGCCGCGATATGTTGAGCCGGATTCTCTACGGCGCGCGCTATACGATGGGCCTCGCGCTGGCTGCTGCCGTGCTCGCCAGTTTGATCGGCACGTTCTTCGGTTTGCTCGCCGCGGTGTCCGGGCGTTGGGTCGATGAAATCCTGAGCCGTCTGTTCGACGCGTTGATTTCGATTCCGAGCAAGGTGCTCGCGCTCGTGGTGATTGCGGCGTTCGGTTCGTCGATCCCGATGTTGACGACTGTTGCCGCTTTGGCCTATATCCCCGGCGCATTCCGTATTTCGCGCTCGCTCGCGGTGAACCTGATGGGGCTGGAGTACGTGCAGGTGGCGAGAGCGCGCGGCGAAGGCATCTTCTATATCGCACGTGTCGAGGTGCTGCCGAACATGATTCATCCGATGCTTGCCGATTTTGGTTTGCGCTTTGTGTTCATCGTGCTGTTGCTGAGCGGGCTGAGTTTCCTCGGTCTTGGCGTGCAGCCGCCAAATGCCGATTGGGGTTCGCTTGTGCGCGAGAACATCGGCGGTCTGTCCGAGGGCGCGCCTGCCGTTCTGATGCCGGCCGTTGCGATTGCGACGCTGACCATCGGCATGAATCTGCTGATCGACAACTTGCGGCGTCGTGGCCGTAGCCATGGAGGTGCATGATGGCTGATCGGGACATGATTGAAGTGAAGGGGCTGCGGGTTGTCGCCGGTGCCGCGCCGGGGCCGGTGACGGAGATCGTCAAGGGCGTCGATTTTTCGGTGAAGAAGGGCGAGGTCCTGGCGTTGATCGGCGAGTCCGGCTCGGGCAAGACGACCATCGCGTTGTCCTTGCTCGGCTATGCGCGGGCAGGATGTTCGATCAGCAGCGGCTCGGTGCGCGTCGGCGAGGTGGATGTGCTGTCGCTCGACGCGAAGGGCCGTCGCGCATTGCGGGCACGGACTGTGGCGTATGTCGCGCAGAGTGCGTCGGCAGGCTTCAATCCGGCGCGCACGATCATGGATCAGGTGACCGAGCCGGCATTGCTGCATCACCTGATGACGAAAGACGCGGCGCGCGCGAAAGCGATCGACCTGTTTCGCGCGTTGGCGCTGCCCGCGCCGGAGACGATCGGCGAGCGGTATCCGCATCAAGTGTCCGGCGGCCAGTTGCAGCGCTTGATGGCCGCGATGGCGTTGATCACCGATCCCGCTGTGGTGGTGTTCGACGAGCCGACCACCGCGCTCGATGTCACCACGCAGATCGAAGTGCTCGCGGCCTTCAAGAAAGTGATCCGCGAACTCGGCACGACCGCCGTGTACGTGTCGCACGATCTGGCTGTGGTCGCGCAGATGGCGGACCGCATCGTCGTGCTGAATGGCGGCGCGGTGAAGGAGAACGGCGTGGTCGCGCAAGTGCTTGATGCGCCGGTGGATACTTATACGCGTCAACTGCTTGCCGCTACGCGCCGTCCGGAAGCGGAGCTGGAGACGCCGAAGAATCTCGGCAAGCACATTCCGCCGCTACTCGAAATTCGCGGACTCTCGGCGGGTTACGGACGTATCGATCGCTTCGGCAATCCCGCCGTGCGCGTGCTCGACGACGTCAGTTTGTCAATCCCGCGCGGCAGCACGCTCGGCGTGATCGGTGAATCCGGCTCCGGCAAGACAACGCTCGCGCGCGTGGTGGCGGGTCTTGTCGATCGTGCGGGCGGCGAAGTGTTGTTCGACGGCAAGCCGTTGCCCGCACAACTGTCGCGCCGCACGCCGGAGCAGTATCGGCAGATCCAGATCGTGTTTCAGAACGCGGATACGGCGCTGAACCCGAGCCATTCGATCGCAGATATTCTGGGCCGTCCACTCGCGTTCTATCACCATCTGAGTGGCTCGGCTGCGAAGAAACGCATGTTGGAGCTGCTCGATCTGGTGAAGCTGCCGGCGTCGATTGCCACGCGCACGCCTGCCGGACTGTCCGGCGGCCAGAAGCAGCGCGTGAATCTGGCGCGCGCGCTGGCGGCCGATCCTGCGTTGATTCTCTGCGACGAAGTGACCTCCGCGCTCGATACGGTGGTCGGCGCGGCGATCCTCGACCTGCTGGCCGAATTGCGCCGTGAACTCGGCGTGTCGTACATGTTCATCAGCCACGACATCTCGACCGTGCGGGCGATCTGCGACGAAGTGGTCGTGCTGTACGCGGGGCATCGCGTGGAAGCCGGGCAGCGCGATGTGCTCGCGGCGCCGCCGTATCACCCGTACACGGAATTGCTGGTGGATTCGGTGCCCGCTTTGAAACCGGGCTGGCTCGATGCGCGCCGCGAGATCGGTTGCGCCACGTTGCCGGCGATGGGTGAGAGCGCGGATATTCCCGAGTTGTGCGCGTTTCGCGCGCGCTGCCCAGTGCGTATCGACGGCATGTGCAATATGACGCCGCCGTCCCTTAAGAAATTGCCTTCGGGCGCGGAGATTCTTTGCCATCATCCGGCCGCCGAGTTGAATCGCTTGCAGACCGAAGAGGCGGCCCCGGTATGAACGGACGATTTGTGCGACTCGCGGAGACGGGGCGCAAGACGTTTCCGATTACCGTGGACGGCGTCGTGCGCGAAGCCGCCGAGGGCGACACCTTGATGGTTGCCTTGCTGACCGGCGTGAGCACGTTGCGCGATTCCGAATTCGGCGATGGCCGCCGCGCCGGTTTTTGTTTGATGGGTGCGTGCCAGGATTGCTGGGTCTGGACCGCACAAGGCGAACGCATGCGGGCGTGCAGTACGCCTGCGGCGCCGGGCATGTCGATCGTGACGAAGCTGGCCGAAGCCGCGGAGGGTGTATGGCCCCGCGTGTAGTGATCATCGGCACCGGGCCGGCGGGCGTGCGCGCTGCAGAGGCGCTGGTTGAAGCGGGGCTGCGGCCGACGGTTATCGATGAAGGGCGGCGTGACGGTGGCCAGATCTATCGGCGGCAACCGGAAGGGTTTTCGCGCAGCTACGAGACCTTGTACGGCACCGAAGCTGAACGCGCCGCTTCGCTGCACGAAAGCTTCGATGCGCTGAAGGGCAAGATCGATTATCTGCCGGAAACGCTGGTCTGGAATATTTCGCCGAACACCGTGCATCTGGCAAGCGGCACGCGCTACCAGACGCTAAGGTTCGATTCCCTGATCGTTTGCAGCGGCGCGACGGACCGGCTGATGCCGGTCAAGGGCTGGCACCAGGCCGGCACATATAGCCTCGGTGGCGCGCAGGTTGCGCTGAAATCTCAGGGCTGTGCGATCGGTTCGCGCATCGTGATGATGGGCAGCGGCCCGCTGCTGTATCTCGTTGCCGCACAATACGTGAAGGCGGGCGCACAGGTGGCCGCCGTGCTCGATACGTCGACGTTCATGCAGCGTGTGGCTGCGCTGCCGCGTTTGCTGGCGATTCCTGCCGCGCTCAAAAAGGGTATTGCGTTGACGCGTGTGCTCGCAAAGGCTCGCGTGCTGGTATATCGCGGCGTGCAGCCTTTGGAGATTCAAGGTTCGCCGCAAGAGGGCGTGAGCGGCGTCGTGGTTGCGTTGCCCGGCGGCGAACGCTTGGCGCTGGCGTGCGATGCCGTTGCGCTCGGTTATCACCTGCGTCCCGAGACGCAGCTTGCGGACCTCGCGGGGTGCCGCTTCCTGTTCGACGAAAACACGCAGCAGTGGCTTCCGCAAATCGACGACGACGGCCGTAGCAGCATCAAGGGCGTCTACCTCGCGGGAGACGGCGCAAGAGTGCGCGGTGCGGACGCAGCCGAACGTTCGGGCCGTCTCGCGGCCTTGGCGGCGTTGCGCGATCACGGCATGCATGTTGGAGGCGTCGAGCAGTTGCGCGCCGAACTCGCACGTTTCACGCGCTTTGCCGCGGGCTTGCGCGAAGCCTTTCCGTGGCCGGCGAAATTCGCCGCGTCCTTGCCGGATGAAACGATCGTCTGCCGTTGTGAAGCGATTACAGCCGGCGAGTTGCGTCGTGTGGTGCACGCGACCGGCGCGCAGGAAGCCAATCGCGCCAAGGCGTTTTCGCGCGTCGGCATGGGCCGCTGCCAGGGGCGTTATTGCGGTCACGCAGGCGCTGAGATCATTGCGGCGGCGGCTTGTGTGCCGTTGTCCTCGGTGGGACGGCTGCGCGGCCAGGCGCCCGTTAAACCGCTACCTGTGGCGCTTACCGAAGAGGTGAGCGAATGAGTACGACGACTACAAACGAAGCCGATGTGATCGTGATCGGTGGCGGCATCATGGGGACGACGACCGCCTTCTTCCTGCGTCAGCGTAAGCGTTCGGTGATCCTGCTCGAACGTGGGCTCACGGGACAACAGGCGAGTGGCGTGAACTTCGGCGGCATCCGGCGGCAGGGTCGCGCGTTGCCACAACTGGCGATGGCGAATCGCGCGCTGCGCACATGGCAACGCTCCACGGAACTGCTCGGTGAGGACATCGAGTTTCTGGCGTCGGGGCACACACGTGTGTGCTACCACCAGAAAGACGTGGAGAACTTCGATCAATATGCGATCGACGCCCGCGCTTATGGTCTTGACCTCAAGGTGCTGCACGGCGACGCCATGTTCCAGCGCTTTCCGTTTCTCGGGCGCGAGGTGCTGGCGGCATCGATTTCGCCACTCGATGGCCACGCCAATCCGCGTCTCGCAGCACCTGCATTTGGTCGTGCGGCCGCGCGGCTTGGCGCCCAGGTGATCGAGAACACCGAGATCGTGCGTGTTGAAAAAGAAGGTGAGCGGTTTCGCGTGGAGAGCGCGGGCGGCGAGGTGTATTGGGCCGCGCAACTCGTGATCTGCGCGGGCGCCTGGGCGAGCCGTCTCACCGAACAGTTCGGCGAACCCGTTCCGCTTGTCGCGAGCGGACCGCAGATGGCCGTGACCGAGCCGGTGCCGTATGTGTTCAAGTCGTCGATGGGTGTGTTCACATCGATCAAGGAAGAGAGCATCTATTTTCGCCAGATTCCGCGCGGCAATATCATTCTCGGCGGCGGTCCCGCTGGGCCGGCGGATGCCGTGACGTGCCGCGCATCGGTCCTGCCGCGCAATACCGTGCGGCAAGTCGCACAGTTGCGGCGGCTCGTGCCCGCGATGGTGCCGCTGCATGTGATTCGCGTGTGGAGCGGCGTGGAAAGTTATCTGACGGACGGTGAGCCGGTGATCGGGCCGAGCAGCAAGGTCGACGGTCTTTACTACGCGTTCGGTTTTTGCGGGTCCGGTTTTCAGATCGGTCCGGGTGTTGGCGAGACGCTGGCCGAGCTCGTCGATACAGGTCGTACGGACATTCCCCTCGACGTGTTTTCCGTCACCCGGTTCGCGAGGCAAGCCGCGCCCCGCTCGACTATCGCGACGTCATGAAACAGTCCATCAGCCTCAATGCCGCCCGGGCGTTTATCGAAGCCCATTTCGACGAGCCGGTGACGCTCGCGCAACTCGCCGCGCTGTCCGCGCTCAGCGTGTCGCGCTTTGCGACGGTGTTTCGTCAGCAGTATGGTTCGTCGCCTTATCGCTATCTGTGCGGGTTGCGGATTCAGCGGGCGCAGACTCTGTTGCTCGAAGGTGTGCCGGGATCGGTTGTTGCCACGGAGGTGGGATTCTTCGATCAAAGCCACTTCGGCCGGCATTTCAAGCGATGCTGCGGGATGACGCCCAGCATGTTCATCGCGCGCGCTGGCGCGAACGCGGCGAAGAATGCAGTGAAGCACGGTGGTGTCGTTCAGGCTACTGCGCCGCGTTCAGCTTCCGCCATAACGTCGTCTTGCTGATGCCGAGCGCCTGGCAAACCGCATCGCGATCGCCGTCGCAGGCGGCGAGGGCGGCGCGGATTTCGTCTGCTTCCACGTGACGGCTGCGCTCGCGTAACGTTAGCGCTGCTTTCTTCGTGCGCGTGTGGGGTTGATCGAAGATTTCAGGTGCGACGGTGCGCAGAACCTCGCGCGTGAAGAGGGTTTCTGGTGCGCTGTTTGAATCCGTGCCCGTGCCCATATCCGCATCTGCCAGTTCAACCGCAATCCGCTCGATCACGTTCTGTAGTTCACGCACGTTTCCCGGCCACGTGTGACGCTTAAACGGCTCGCTGAGACTAGCGAGAACGCGCTTCGCCGCATCCGCATCGGGCAGGCGAGCCGCCAGTCTCGGCTCACGCGACGCCGCCTGCAGCAACAGTTCGATCGCGAGCGGCAGCAGATCGTTTGGCCGCTCACGCAGCGGCGGCAGTGCGATGCTCAGAATGTTGAGCCGGTAGTAAAGATCGGCGCGAAAACTGCCGACCTCGATGCCCTCGGTCAACGCACGATGCGTCGCCGCGACGACCCGGATGTCCACTCGCGTCGGCTCCGTCGAGCCAAGCCGCACGACTTCACGTTCCTGCAGTACGCGCAATAATCGGCTCTGCAACGACAGCGGCATTTCGGCGATTTCATCGAGAAACAGCGTGCCGCGGTGCGCCACTTCGATCAGCCCCGCCTTGCCGCCTTTGCGTGCGCCGGTGAACGCGCCTTCCTCATAGCCGAACAACTCGCTCTCGAGCAAGGCCTCAGGAAACGCGCCGCAATTGATGGCGACGAAGGCGAAGTCGCGCCTCGCGCTCAGCTGATGCATGCTCTGCGCGACCATCTCCTTGCCGGTGCCGCTTTCGCCGAGAATCAGCACGGTGGCGTCCGATTTGGCGTAGCGCTGCACGAGCGTGCGGACCCGTTCGATCGAATCGGATACACCGACGATATCGCCAAGCTGATAACGCGCGCTGAACTGCTGCACGCGTTGCCGCGAGCGCAAGGTGCGGTCGAGCCGTTCGACCGCGCGCGATTCCTGAAACGTCAGCACGGTGCCTGCCGCCGAGCTGCTGCTCGCGAGCGGCCCGCGATGCACGATGTAGCTCGCGCCACGCACCGTGCAGAACGTGTCGCCGTCCGCGTCCGGCAAGCTGCCGGCGAGATCCGGTGCGAGATCGAGCAGCGCGCGGCCCACGGCCTGTGCTGCATCGATGCCGAGGACGCTGGCAAGCCGCTGGTTCATCGCTTCGACGCGTCCTTGCGCATCGAGTGCGACGACGCCGTCGCGCAGATGCTGCAGCAGATTGTCGAGCCGTTGACGCCGAACCGTTTCGCGGCGGGTGGCCTGTGCGACTTCGAGTGCGGTATCGAACGCAGCGCGTACCGAGGCGCGTGAGTACAGAAACACCGCGCCCATGCCGGCGTTCGCCGCGAGATCGGCGATGAGCCCCGGGCCGACCACGGCCTGGATGCCGCGATCGCGCAGGTCGAGAACGACACTCTCCGCATCCTGCGCCGATTGATACGACGCAAAGGTCACGTCGATGCCGTACGCGGCGATGAAACGCCGCACTTCGTCTGGCGTGTTGCCGTGCGTGACGAGTGCGACTTTGGCGCCGTCGCGCCGCGCTCGCGCGAGCGCGTGCATCACGTCGAAGCCGGTTGGACCGATCAGCACGACCGGTACGCTGACGCGCGTTTTCAGATACGCGCCGTTGGAGCCGCCGGCAATCACGACATCCGGACGCCCGGCACCGACCGCGTCGATCTCATGCACGGCGTCTTCGAAGCCATGCGCGACGATGCGCAGATCGGCGCGTTCGACGTACTCGCCGGCAATGTCGAAAAACAGATCACGCAGACGGCTGATGCTGACGGCCCAGATACGAGGGCGCTGCGCGGGGTCGAAGGGGGGCGTGCTCACGGCGGGGCTCGTTGTCTGGAGAGAGGCGGGAAGGGCGAGAAGTCCGCCTATTATGCACCTGTCGTTTTCGAATTTGAAATATGCGATTTCACTTGTGAAATCGGGTGGCTCTATGGCCGGGACAGGATTTTTTGTTAAATCAGGCACTTAGCGGCGTGCGTTCCGCATGGCCCATTCTTTGCGTTATAGCCTCCGTTTTCACCGGTTCCCGCATCGAAACCCCGCAAGACAAGCTCAGCGCGCTAATTGCCGCACGAACGCAACCCCCGCAGTTGGAGACGAAATTATGAGTGAAGCCGATAACAGCACGCCGAACGCAGGCGCCTTCAAACCGAAGAAATCCGTTGCGCTGTCCGGCGTGACGGCTGGCAACACTGCCCTTTGTACGGTCGGCAAGACCGGCAACGACCTGCATTACCGCGGCTACGACATTCTCGACATCGCCGGTGCCTGCGAATTCGAAGAGATCGCGTATCTGCTGGTCCACGAAAAGCTGCCGACGCAGGCTGA
>NZ_FPBH01000058.1 GCF_900116445.1 Paraburkholderia aspalathi | reverse complement strand
TTCCGCACCTTCGACAAATCGCCCCATCTGCGCCTCTTGTTTCAGCGGGTTGATTTAGTCTAGGTGATCACGCGCGTTTTTACACGGCCTCGGCCGAATCCGGTCTAACGCAATGCGGCGCTCTAGATCATTTGTTTGCACATATGCTCCTCGTCATAAAAACGATCTCCAACCTTCATAGCCCGTGGCTCCAGGCCGAACGTCTGAAAGCCGTGCGACGCGTAAAGCCTCTTTGCTGGCAGGTTTTCCGCATTGACGCAAAGCATCAACTGGATGGTGTCCCACTCCTCAGTCGCGTGAACTGTCGCTGCCGACAAAAGCGTTTGTGCGATTCCTCGTCCACGGTACGAAGGGTTTACAAACACGCCCCAAATCGTGGCCTTGTGATTCACCTGACACAGCGGTTCACGACGAACGCCCGTGATGCCGACCAGCACCTCACCCTCGAACGCACCGAAGACGGCTTGTGTTGGCGTTGAACGAACGCGGTTGGCGATCTCCTCAGTCGAGCGTGCCATTTCCTCCTGACGGGTAGGCCATATGGCGGTGGGGGCGTTGTCGACGGCGAGAAGACGCAAAGCTTTGAATTGATCTGCGTCATGTGGATCTAGTAGGCGGACAGTGACCATGCGATATAAGGGGATGACCAAAGAACGTTTACCGTACTGGATATCAACAACGCCGCGCAAGTGTTGACGGTCAAGTGGTTAGCCCATCCACTTAAGTCAAGCTGTCGACAATCTAGGCGAGGACGACGAAGGTCCGTTCATGGCCGAACCCGGTCCGACGCAGACCTCGATCGATCACTGATAACAGCATGTATGCGAAAGGCATAAACCGACCCGAAGCAGCCGGTCTCAATTCTCCGAAGCGGCCCTTCACTGGAGGTGCATGCCTCCGGCTAGCGCTGCGCTATCGATAGCTATTTGCGGGACGTAGTATGATCGCGACGAATTTCTATCGACAACGGAAACTCCTTCAATGAGCGCGACCTTTAACGTCTTCGATTCAATTCCTGACGATTTAGCCACGCTTGTCGGCGATGGCTTGTCCGCATTTAATACCGTAGCGGTAGGTACCTCTGATTGGCGAGACCTCGCAGTTTCAATCAGTTCTGACGATGGATGCCTTGGAGGCTTGGTCGGCTATACCGCATGGGACTGGCTGTTCGTTAAGTGGCTTTGGATAGTTGACAGCGCTCGTGGGCAAGGGCTTGCTGCAGCAGCGATGGTTGAGGCAGAAAAGGTAGCTATACGCCGAGGATGCCGTGCTGCATGGATCGACACGTTCAACCCTGCTGCGAAACGTCTTTACGAGAGCGCAGGATTTACAGTTTTCGGCGAGTTGCCCGATTTTCCGATTGGGCATACACGCTATTTTCTGCAAAAACGCTTTGCCCCGACAACCGTATCTGTCGCCAATCAGACCGACGCGGCTAAATGACCGTTCCTGGCCGCACTGTGACGGATGACGATCGGCTCAGGCCGACCCACAGGGGACCTTCAGATTTGCCGAAAGCTGCCGTTCACATAGCTTATAGGCGGCTCCGACGTATAAGATCGGTCTAGGCGAAAATTCAACACTCCGACTCGCTGCAGCGACTCAGAGTTGTCTTGGAGTGGGAATCCTCTTGAAAACAATCGTAAAGCGCTTCCTGTTAGCGCTGATCGTCCTGATGGCTTGCGTTCGCGGTGGAGTTGCTCTGGCAGAAACCCCATCTGATCAGTCCTTTTCTCCTGATCCAAAAATCCAGAAAATTGCGGAAGCCTACTCGCTAGACGCCGTCGACTTCTCCGCAAAACAGTTTGGAATAAAACTCGACTGGTCGGACGCGAGTATTGCAAATGTCGAAAAGGCCTTGGCGCAAATGAGTTCATCCTACGTCGGCACGAGTCCCAAGCCTACGGACGAACAAGTTATGTCGTTTGCGAAAGCCTACGGAAGTTACGTCGGAGAGGTGTATCGCCGCAATCATGGTGGCGAATGGGGTATGGTCACCCTTGGCGGAAGCCGATTCCCGGGTCTGCAAACCACCTCAGGTTCCAGCTTCTGGCCATGGGGACGAGTATTCAATCGGATCACAAAGGGGGCGGAGGACAGCATCGCCGACTACTACGTGGCCCTATTGAAAAGGTAGCGGACGGCGCATCCAGTCAACTTGGCCTTGAAGGTCTCAACAATTCAGGCCACGACGTCGACCGTCCAAAACTGACCGAACCCTGCCCGACGGCCCCACCACAAGACCAGAATACGCCGCCCCCAATTCGGAACGTCTCCCGTCACGCCCCGGCCCGAGAGCGCGCTCGCGCGCGGCCCGCCGTACTCCGAACCGGCGCAACTACCTCTGCAAGCAATTCCTCGTGCAGCCCCCGCAACACTTCTACAAAAGCTGACGCGAGCCGCTCTCGTGGCCGGTGCGGAGGAAAAAGCAGATAAGTCGGAAAGAGTGTGGCCGGTAGAAATGGGCGAATTGCAATATCAGGTCCGGCGAAGTCGCGTGCGACGATGGGATGCGCAAGCGTCACGCCCATCCCATGCCGAACCATCTCGCAGCACATCGCGGTGTATTGCGCCTCGATCGCCAGGACGCGCTGCACGCCGGCGCGCTGGAACACTTCGTCCATCAGCACGCGCGTGCCATCGCCGTGACACAGCGAGATGAACGACTCACCCTCCAGATCCTCCGGCTTGATGCTGCGCTTTCCCGCCAGCCGATGTTCCGCCGGCATCACGCAAACGGCAGCCACCTTCGACAGCTGCTCGACCTCGCAATCCGACGCCTCGCTGACGTACACCGCCACACCCAGATCGCAGAACTGCGAAGCAGTCCAATGATTGACCGTGCCAGACGTATTCACATGCAGCGATACGGTGACTTCCGGAAATAGCTCGACAAACCGCTTGATCGCGTGCGGCACCAGCGTCATGCCCGCCGACGGCATGGCGGCAATGCGCAAACGGCCGCTGCCGAGATTGCGAATCTGCGCCGCGGCATTGGCCAAACCTTGCAAGCCGACGAATGCGCGTTCGACTTCGCGAAAGAACGCCTCGCCCTCGCTGGTCGGAATCAGCCGCACGCCGCTGCGCTGAAAGAGCTGCAAGCCCGTATCGCGCTCCAGTTGGGCGATCAGCCGACTCACATTCGGCTGCGACGTGAAGAGCGCCTTGGCCGCGGCGGTCATCGACCCCGAGACCATCACCGCGCGAAACGCCTCGATGTGCTTGAGATTCATCCGTATTCTCCCTTAGACGACCACCCCTAACCCATATCACTCATGCATAGGTAGGTATTTAATTCGTATTGGACGACATGATTAGGCAGCGTGACACTGCATTCTAACGACGGGCGACCAAGCCCGCCTCCCCACACCGGAACTGGAGATCTTCGTCATGAGAAGAGCGTTGCATCGCCGTCTGTCCGCCCCATCGCGCGCCGCCATCGCGGCCGTTTCCTTCGCTTCCGCCCTTGCCGCCCCGCTCTTCGCGCAGGCCGAGACCACGCTCTACGTGGCCAACGTCGGCGGCTCGAACGAACAGGTCTACCGGCAAAAGATCATTCCGCCGTTTGAAAAGGCGCATGACGTCAAGATCGTCTACGTCGCGGGGAATTCGAGCGACACGCTCGCCAAGCTCCAGGCGCAGAAAGGCCATCAGCAGATCAACGTGGCGGTGATGGACGACGGCCCCATGTATCAGGCGATGCAATTCAACCTGTGCGCGAAGCTCGACGACGCGCCCGTGATGAAAGACATCTATCCGCTCGCCAAACTCGGCCCGACCTCGATCGGCGTCGGCATGGTGGCGACCGGAATCGGCTACAACGAAGAGGCGTTCAAGAAAGCCGGCCTGCCGCCGCCCGACTCGTGGAAGGCGCTCACCGACAACCACCTCAAGGGCAAGCTGGGCGTGCCGCCGATCACCAACACCTACGGCCTGCATACGCTCGTGATGCTTGCGCGCCTCTCCGGCGGCGGCGAAAAGAATATCGATCCTGGCTTCGCCGCGATGACGAAGGAAGTCGCGCCGAACGTGCTCTCCTGGGCGCCGACGCCCGGCGAGATGGACGGTCAGATGCAAGCTGGCGACGTGATCCTCGCGCCTTATGGCAGCGGCCGCGCCGTGGCGCTCCAGAACACCGGCTTCCCGCTCAAGTTCATCTACCCGAAGGAAGGCGCGGTCGCGTTGCAGGTGGCGGCATGCGTTGTCGCGGAGAACGCGCAGCCGCAGTTGTCGCAGCAGTTCGTGCAGTACCTGTTGAGCCCGGAAGTGCAGGTGTTGCAGGCGCAAGGCATCGGCATCGGTCCGGTCAACAAGACGGTGAAGCTCGCACCTGACATCGCCGCGCGCGTGCCGTATGGACCGGAGCAGGTCTCGAAGCTGACCGCAATGGACTGGGCCACGATCAACCAGCATCGCGCCGAGTGGACGGAGCGCTGGAACCGTTCGGTCGAACGCTGATGTACGTCACAGCCGTCTGTGACTGGTAAGTTCTTCGCGCGGCGCGCGATCTGATGAAGGAGCGAGGCGTATGGCCTTTTTGACTCTGCAAGGCATTTCGAAGCGCTACGGCGATTTCACCGCCATCGAGCAGCTCGATCTGGCCGTCGAACGTGGGGAACTGCTCGCGCTGCTCGGCCCGTCCGGATGCGGCAAGACGACCACCCTGCAGATGGTCGCGGGCTTCGTCACGCCGACCGCGGGCCGGATTCTGCTCGATGGCCGCGACATCACCCAGGAACGCCCGGAAAAACGCGGCATTGGCGTGGTGTTTCAAAGCTACGCGCTGTTTCCTCACATGACAGTCGCCGGCAACGTCGGCTTCGGGCTGGAGATGCGCAAGGTGAAGCGCAAGGAGCGCGACGAGCGCGTGGCCGAAGCGCTCTCGCTCGTGCGCCTCAATGGCCTTGGCCACCGCTTTCCGAAGGAACTGTCTGGCGGTCAGCGGCAGCGCGTCGCGATAGCGCGGGCCATCGCGATGCAGCCCGAACTCCTGTTGCTCGACGAACCGATGTCGAACCTCGACGCGAAGCTGCGCGAGGAAATGCACATCGAATTGCGCGCCATCCAGAAGCGCCTCGGCATCACGACGATTCTCGTCACGCACGATCAGGTGGAGGCGATGACCATGAGCGATCGCATTGCCATGATGCATCGCGGCGCGATTGCGCAACTGAGCACGCCCTACGACGCGTACGAACGGCCCTCCACGCCGTTCGCCTCCACCTTCCTCGGCCGCACCAACGCGTTTCCGGGCGAAGTGCTGCGCCGCAATCCGCGTTGCGCGGAAGTCGCGGTGGCCGGCACCACGCTGCATGTTCCGCACGAGGGCCGTCAGGTAGATGGATCGGTGAACGTCTATATCCGCCCGGAAAAGGTTCATCTGGCGAATGGCGACGCCCGTGTGCGCGGCCGTATCGCGACGCGGGTCTTCGTCGGCAATCAGTGGCTGCTGGAAGTGGAGACTGAACTCGGCAAGCTGCGCGTGGCGCAGCCGAACCTCGGCGCGCCGCCGCCCGAGGAAGGTCACGAAGTGGGTCTCGCATGGACCGACGACGACCTACGCGTACTCACGCAAGACGATCGGGAGAGCGCTCATGGCCACGCTTGAAGACGGCCGCCCCGGCGCGGCGCCGTGGCTGCTGTCGGGGCCCGCGCTGCTGCTGTTCGTCAGCCTGCTGCTGGTGCCGCTGCTGCTCACGCTGATGCTGTCGTTCCGCGTGTTCAGCGATACGGCCGGCGTCACCTCCGCCTATACGCTCACGAACTACTGGGAAGTGGTCAGCGATCCCTACTACGGCACGATCTTCCTGCGCACTGCCGGTCTCGCGTTCGCCGTCACGCTGCTTTCGATCGTGCTCGGCGTGCCGGAGACCATCGTGCTCGCGCGCATGAAGCGTCCATGGCAGTCGTTGTGTCTGTTGATCGTGCTCGGCCCGCTGTTGATTTCCGTGGTGGTGCGCACGCTCGGCTGGCAAATCCTGCTTGGCAATAACGGCGTGCTGAACAATCTGCTTCAGTCGCTGCATATCACGAGCGAACCGATCCGTCTCGTCTTCACGATGACGGGCATGATCATCGCGCTCACTCACGTGCTAGTGCCGTTCATGGTGATGTCGGTGTGGGCGACCGTGCAGAAGCTCGATCCCCAAGTGGAATGGGCCGGCCGCTCGCTCGGCGGCTCGCCATTCGCAGTGTTCCGCCGCGTGGTGCTGCCGCAGATCATGCCGGGCGTGCTGTCGGGCTCGATCATCGTGTTTGCGCTCTCGGCTTCGGCTTTCGCGACGCCAGCGCTGATCGGCGGACGTCGATTGAAAGTGGTCGCCACCGCCGCTTACGACGAATTCCTCGGCACGCTCAACTGGCCGCTCGGCGCAAGCATCGCCATGCTGCTGCTGATCGCCAACGTGGCGATCGTGATGGGCTGCAGCCGTCTCACAGAACGCCGCTTCCGGCATATCTTCGACTGAGCGAGGGAGAGCGAACATGAAACAGAACGGCATTCTCGGGCTCGTGTACAACGCGTTCTTTCTCACCTTCATCATCGCGCCGCTCGCGGCGGTAATGCTCGTGGCCTTCACCGATAAAGGCTATATCTCGATGCCTTTCGATGGCGCGTCGCTACGCTGGTTCCGCGCGATCCTGGAGAACGACGACATGGTCTCGGCATTCTGGCTCTCGGTGCGGCTCGCGTTCGCTTCGGCGACCATCGGCGTGGTTCTCGCGGTGCCCGCCGCGCTCGCCATTGCGCGGTATCGCTTTCCCGGCCGCGCCGCGCTCACGAGCTTCTTTCTCTCACCGATGATGATTCCCGCCGTCGTGCTCGGCATCGCGTTCCTGCGCTTTCTGTCGCTGCTGCATCTGTCGGGATCGTTCTGGTCACTGGTTTGCGCACACGTGATCATCGTGCTGCCGTACGCGTTGCGGCTCGCGTTGTCGTCCGCTGTCGGACTGGATCGCGATACGGAGCGCGCCGCGCTCTCGTGTGGCGCCAGCCGGTTCACCGCGTTTCGCCGCGTGGTGCTGCCGATGATCCGCACCGGCGTGGCGGGCGGCTGGGTGCTCTCGTTCATCCAGAGTTTCGACGAACTCACGATGACCATCTTCGTTGCGACGCCCGGCACAACCACGCTGCCCGTCGCCATGTACAACCAGATCGCGCAGACGATCGATCCGCTGGTCGCTTCGGTGTCGGCGGTGTTGATCGTCGGCACTGTCCTCCTGATGATCCTGCTCGATCGCATGGTTGGACTCGATCGCATTCTGATCGGAGAAGCCCGATGACATTGACAAGCAGCGTCTGCCCCGACGTGCTCGTGCTCGGCGGCGGACTCGTCGGTTCCGCCGTGGCCTACGGACTCGCCCGCGAAGGCGCGCGCGTGACCGTGCTCGACGAGGACGACGGCGGCTTCCGCGCCTCGCGCGGCAACTTCGGCCTCGTCTGGATTCAGGGCAAGGGCTACGGCCTGTCGCCCTACGCGCGCTGGTCGCGCAGTTCGGCCACGCGCTGGCCCCTGCTCGCCGAAGCGCTGCTCAAGGAAACCGGCGTGGATGTCGCGTTGCGTCAGCCAGGCGGCTTCCACTTCTGCTTCAACGACGACGAACTCGCCGAGCGCGAGAAACGCCTCTCCACGCTGCAAGCCGAACTCGGCGATTACCCGTATCAGATGCTCGATGCCGCCGAAGTCCGCGCGCGCATCCCGCAGATCGGCCCCGATGTGATTGGGGCGAGTTATACGCCGATGGACGGTCACGTGAATCCACTCAAGCTCCTGCGCGGACTGCACACCGCGATGCAGGCACGTGGCGTACGGCTCGTCTCAGGTGAACGCGCGGAGCGCATCGAACCGCAAGCCGATGGCTTCATCGTGCATGGCACACGCGGCACGTATCGCGCGGCGCGAGTGGTTCTCGCCGCTGGCCTCGGCAATCGCGCGCTCGCGCCATTCGTCGGACTGAATGCGCCGGTCGCGCCCAATCGGGGACAGGTGCTGGTGAGCGAGCGCGTGACGCAGTTTCTCGACTATCCGACGCTCAACGTGCGACAGACCGACGAGGGCACCGTGCAGTTCGGCGATTCGATGGAGGAAGTCGGCTTCAACGACTTCACCACCACGCACGTGCTGGCCGACATCGCCCGACGCGGCGTGCGCGCATTCCCGCTGTTGCAGCACGTGCGGCTCGTGCGCATGTGGGCCGCATTGCGCGTCTACACCCCCGACGGCTTCCCGATCTACGACCAGTCCGTGAAGCATCCCGGCGCGTTCGTCGTGACGTGTCACAGCGGCGTGACGCTCGCGGCGGCGCACGCGTTGCGCGTGGCGCCGTGGATCATGGGCAGACCGATGCCAGAGGAACTGCCCAATTTTTCCGCGCGCCGCTTCGAGCACGCCCGAGAACTGACTCCCGCTCACTGACCATCGATATGACTTCGCAATCGACCCATACCCTGTTCAAGCCACTCGCGGACGCGCAAGGCACAGCCGCCGCGAACGTCGACATCTTGTTCAACGATCAGCCGCTCACCGTGCCCGGCGGCCGGTCCGTCGCGGCCGCCCTGCTCGCGTCGGGCGTCTCGCGCTTTCGTGCGACGCCCGTGTCCGGCGCACCGCGCGCGCCCTTCTGCATGATGGGCGCGTGCTTCGAATGCCTCGTCGAAATAGACGGCGTGCCGAGCCGCCAGAGCTGCATGGTGGAAGTGAAGGCCGGCATGCGGATTCGCTCGCAGGAAGGCGCGCGCGACCTGCCGCCCGTGACTGACGCACCGCTGGAGAACATACATGGCCGCTGATTTCGCTTCTGAAACTGTCGACGTCGTTGTGGTCGGCGCCGGTCCCGCAGGCATGAGCGCGGCGACGCGCACCGCGCGCGCAGGCCTCAAAACCGTATTGATCGACGAACAGGACGCCGTGGGCGGCCAGATCTATCGCGGCATTGGCCGTGCCGACGCGCGTCGGAAGGAAATTCTCGGCCCGGACTACGCAGCGGGTGCCGCCACTGCCGACGCGTTCGTCGCTTCCGGCGCGCGCCACGTGACCGACGCGAGCGTGTGGCAAGTCACGCGCGAGCGCGGCGTCAATTATCTGAAGGACGGCAAGATTGGCAGCTTCGACGCACAGCGCGTGATTCTCGCGAGCGGCGCGTTGGAGCGGCCCTTTCCGATTCCCGGCTGGACGCTGCCCGGCGTGCTGACCGCGGGCGCGGCGCAGATTCTCCTGAAAAGCGCGGGCGAAGTGCCAGCCGCGCCGCCTGTGCTGGCGGGCTGCGGCCCCCTGCTCTATCTGCTGGGCTGGCAATACGTGCGCGCCGGCGTGCCGATTCGCGCGCTGGTCGACACCACGCGTCATGAAGATCGCTGGCGCGCCAAGCGTCATGTGTTTGCGGCGCTGCGCGCGTGGCCGTTCCTCTCCAAAGGCTTGCAACTGATCCGCACGCTGCGCGAAGCCGGCGTGCCGATCTTCGAGGCGGCAGACGATCTGCGTGTGGAAGGGCGCATCGGCACGGATCACGTCGAGCGCGCCGCCGCGCTTCACTTCACGACCCAAAGCACGGCGCATCGCATTGAAGCCGACGTGATCTTGCTGCACCAGGGCGTCGTGCCGAACACGCAATTCACCCAGGCGCTGCGCGCCACGCACCGCTGGGACAACGGGCAACTCTGCTTTACGCCGCAAGTCGATGCGTGGGGCGAACTCGACGTGCCGGGCATCTTCGTGGCGGGCGATTGCGCGGGGATCGGCGGCGCGCAGGCCGCGGCATTGCAGGGGTCACTCGCGGGGCTCGCGGCCGCCGCGCAACTGGACGCCATCACTGCCTCGCTTCGCGATACCGAGGCCACTCAGCATCGCCGCGCGCTCGCCGACGTCATGCGCATCCGGCCGTTTCTGGACAGCCTCTATCGTCCGCGCGACATCAACCGCATTCCGCGCGACGAGACCATTGTGTGCCGTTGCGAGGAGGTCACCGCGGGCGAGTTGCGCAAGTTCGTCGAGCTGGGCTGTGTGGGACCGAATCAGGCGAAGTCTTTCGGACGCTGCGGAATGGGACCGTGCCAGGGCCGCATGTGCGGTCTCACGGTGACGGAAGTGATCGCCGAAGCGCGCCGCGTCTCGCCCGCCGAAGTGGGCTATTACCGCATCCGTCCGCCGATCAAGCCGCTCACGCTCGGAGAACTCGCCGGTGAATGACACCACCCACCTTCACGAAGTCGATGTCCTTGTAGTGGGCGGTGGACTGCACGGCACCAGCAGCGCGTTCCACATGGCGCGGCGTGGCGCGAAGGTGATCGTGCTCGAAGCCGACTACGTCGCGCGTCATTCGTCGGGCGTGAACGCGGGCGGCGTGCGCACGCTGGGCCGCCCGTTGCCCGAGATTCCGCTCGCGTTGATGTCGCGCGAAATCTGGTATCGGATGAGCGATCTGCTCTGCGAGGATGGGGGCTTCGTCCCGTCCGGCCAGCTGAAAATTGCCGAAACCGATGACGAACTCGAAGCGTGCCGCCAGCGCGTCGCGTTGCTCGAATCGCATGGATTCACGCACGAGAAAGTGATCGACCGCGAGTCCGTGCTGGAACTCGAGCCAGCGCTTGCGCGGCACGTGACGGGCGGCATCTGGGTGGAGCGCGACGGCTTCGCACTGCCCTATCGGACAACGACTGCCTTCCGACTCGCCGCGCAAAGACTGGGCGCGCGCTTTCTGGAAGGCACGCCGGTGCGCCGCATCGAACAGCGCGGCACGCGGTGGTTCGCGGTGACATCGCGTGGCACGTTCAGCGCGGAAAAACTGTTGGTCACTGCGGGCGCGTGGTCCGGCGAACTCACGAAGCAGGTGGGTGAACCGGTTCCGGTGCACCCCGAAGGTTTGATGCTGATGGTCACGCATCGTGTCGCGCCCTTCTGTCGCGCGACGCTTGGCGCAACGGGCAGGCCGCTGTCGTTCAAGCAATTCGACAACGGCACGGTGGTGATCGGCGGCAAACTGATCGGTATCGCGGACCTCGCGAATCGTCACGGCGAAGTGGATTTCGCCCGCCTCGTGCGCAGCGCGCGAACCGTGACCGATCTGTTTCCGCACCTGCGCAATCTCGGTGTAAATCGCGCGTGGGCCGGCGTCGAAGCCTTCACCGAGGATGAATTGCCGGTGATCTCCGCGAGCCGCAAGGCGTCGAATCTGTATTACTCGTTTGGCTATTGCGGCAGCGGCTTTCAGTTGGGGCCAGGCTGCGGCAAGCTCGTGTCCGAACTGATACTCGACGGCGCGCCATCGATCCCGCTCGATGCGTTCGCTATCGATCGCTTCGGCCGCGACTCGTCGTTTTCACGCACTGCGCAACTGGTCACGCACTAATCGCCTTCTTCTTTTTGCTCCGTCACGCGCGTTGAGTCGGCGCGCGACGGTTTCGTCCGACTTCAACTGGAGAGATGTTCATGACCGATATCGTTCGTATCGAAACCAATCAGCGTATGAGCCGCGTCGTCAAAGCCGGTGGCCTCGTGTTCGTTGGCGGCCAGACGTCGGCCGATCACGCACCCGACGTGAAGGTTCAGACCGCGAAAGTACTGGAGAAGATCGACGGCTTTCTGGAGAAAGCTGGCATCGACAGGACGCGTCTGGTTTCCGCGCAGGTCTGGCTTTCGGACATTAGCCGCGATTTCGCCGGTATGAACGAAGTATGGGACGCATGGGTTCCACAAGGCTGCGCACCAACACGTGCGACAGTGCAGGCGAAATTGGCCGCGCCCGAGTTGCTTGTCGAGATTGCTGTCGTGGCGCTTGCTTGAGGTGCGCTGTTAGTGCCTCAGGCTGGTTCGGCTCTTCGCTGGTCGACTGGCCTACGGAAATGTTGGAAGCGAGTTCCGCAGGCGAGCGCGCCGGTGAGTGCATTGAGTGGCCGGCTGGCTGCTCAATGCGTTTGTGTGCAGTGGACCCACAGGGGACCTTCGGATTTACCGAGAGCAGCCGTTCGCGCAAGGGATAATGCTACATCTGCCCCCTTTGTCCCCAAACCATGACCCTTACTGCTTTTGGCCCCGTCCAGACCAGTCCCAACGGGAACTCTTTCTATCTGGCAATTCCCGGTACGCGTGCCTCGCTTGTGCTCAGCCTTGCGGATCCCGATCGTCCGTCGGTGACACTGGACACCCTGCGCGACGGACAGATGGTCTCGGCCGTCGAACTGTACGCGCTACTGCCGGCCCTTGCCGACGCGCATTGGAAACCCATGGACAGCGGGGGCGTTGATGGGCTCAGGATCGGCTGGATCGACCATTTGGACGAGGTGCGGGTCACCCTCACCCTCACGGTCAACGGCACGACCCGCCAAGATATACCCGGCACGGCGTTCGTGGCCATGACGAAGGCGGCGAATGCCGTGTCGGAGGCGCTCCGCCTCGCGCGCGATGCGATGACCGGTTACTGGCTGGTGACTGCAGGCGAAAAGAAATTCACGGCTTTCGTCCGCCCCGATAACAGTTGGTGGGTTGCGGAGTTGGTGTCGACGAACGACGCTCGGCGAATCGCACGTGTGAAGGCCTATCGCACCGATGACAAACCGCTGGTGGCACTTAGAGAGTGGGCCTCCTCGCAGGGACAGCCCGTCACTATTAAGCAGGGCTAGGCCACCGTGTCCATTGACCGCTCCTGGCCGCACTGAGCCGGACGGCGACTGGCTAAGGTCGACCCTTCTCTGCCGCTCGACGCTCGGCCGTCTCAATGTCTCTTACCAAAGCTGAATCGCCGGTCGAATGACCACGCGCCGACGAGAGCGAACCGCTGCAATTGGCCGTCTATCGTCGCAGACTACCGTGCTCCGTTAAATACGGACGCAGCGCGCAAAGCGGTCGTATATGGATTTGCTTCGAACGTCACGGCCTTTGACGATGTAGATCACAAACTCGGCCACGTTCGTCGATCTCGACTTCCATCCGACTAGCCAAGGTCTCGGCCGTGCCCCCCGCGCTCGCTGCCTGGCTACCGTGGTTGGGTCCAACAACCACCTCACTCGCAGCACTCGTGAGCTCTAGCCGCGCTGGTCAGTCAAGAGTCTTTCTCGACACAAGCGGAGGAATCTCCACCCAGGTGGGTGCCCGTTTCATTTAGTCCTCGCTGCTCTTTGACGACCCTCCGCTCCAAAACCACCCAGAAGCGAGCATCCCGGCCAGATCGACCAACGCCGCGTTCAAGACCTTCTGGATCGCATGGCCGAATCCAGCTCCCGGCCCACGCTACGAAACAGCGGACACGCAAGTGCCGACGTGTCCCAGGCATCCGGCTCGCAAAGAGCTGAATTGCGGGTTGAGTCCTGTCTTTTTCGAAGCTTCGCTTCGCCGGGTAGCGGCCTAAGCTTTGGTTCAATGTTCTGCACTGAAACAACGAGAAAACAGCGATGTCCACACGACTTCACCGGGTGTCTCGCACGGTCGGCCTTGCCCTTGCCGCCGTGACATTGGTCATGTCTGGCACGGTGCTAGCCAGACATCCCACCCCGTTCACCTCGTTGTCCGCCGACGATCAGATTTTCATCAAGTTGCATGACGCTGCACGCGACAACGATCCCGCGCGCGCAGCGCACCTGGCAAGCTTGATTCCGAATTATCCGGCGCCGGCTTATCTCAGCTATTTCCAGATCAAGCCGCGTCTGTTCACCGGCGCGGGGCATGCGAATCTCGACGCGCCGGACGCACCGGTGCTGTCATTTCTGCAACGCTACGACGGACAGGCGATTGCCGACCGTCTGCGCAACGACTACCTTCGCGTGCTCGGGGCGCGCCACGACTGGCACGATTTCGATTCGCAATATTCAAAGTTCGTCCTGGACGACGACACGCAGGTGAAGTGCTATGCGCTCGAGTCCCGTGCCACGCGAGGCGAAAATGTGGCCAACGCGGCGCGGGCGCTGCTCGTCGAGCCGAACTGGTACGGTGACGGCTGCGTCGATCTGATCACCGCGCTCGTCCGTAACCAGCAGTTCACTCCGGACGATGGGTGGCAGCTGATTCGCCAGGCCTATGAACAGGGCGCGAGGACGACAGGCGGCAGACTGGTCGATGCGCTGGGCGCGGCGCGCCCGGATCAGCGGCTCCTCGAGCAGGCGACGAACCAGCCACGCCTGTTGCTCGCGAAAGGCATCCAGCTGGACGCAGCGTCCCATCAACTCGCGCTGCTCGCCATCACACAGTTGGCGGTCGGCGATCCGGAGGCCGCCGAGGCCACCTTCACCGCAATCGCACCGTCGCTCACCCTGGCAGAACGGGCTATCGGTTGGGGCACGATCGCCTATCAGGCGGTGCTCAGGCAGCTACCGGGCGCGGTGAACTGGTACCGGCTCTCGGCGAACGCGCCCCTGTCGAGTCAGGCCTACGAGTGGCGCACGCGCAGCGCGCTGCTGGCCGGGGATTGGACAATGGTGCGCTGGTCGATCGAGCAGATGCCGGCCGCGCTGCGCGCACAGCCAGCATGGGTCTACTGGTACGCGCGCGCGTTGAAGCAGAGCAGCGAGGTAGCGGCAGCCGACCAGGAATTCCGAACGATCGCGGGTAACTACACCTTCTATGGCCAGTTGGCCTCCGAGGCGCTCGGCCGGCAGATCGTGATCCCGCCGCAGACCAAGGTGACCGACGAAGAAGTTGAGCGGGCTGGCCGGACACCAGGCTTCGAGCTGGCAGAACGCTTTTACGCGCTGCACCTGCGTACGGAAGGCAACCGTGAGTGGAACTGGCAGCTACGCGGCATGACTGACCGACAACTGCTCGCAGTCGCCGAGTACGCGCGTCGCATCGAGCTTTATGACCGGGCTGTGAGCACTGCCGACAGGACGCAGACGGAACATGATTTTTCGCTGCGCTACCTGGCGCCATTCCGCACGATTGTCGAGCGCGATACGCGGTCCACCGGGTTCGACGTCGGATGGGCGTATGGCCTCATTCGCCAGGAGTCGCGCTTCATTATCAATGCGCGCTCGGAGGTTGGCGCGGGCGGCCTGATGCAGGTGATGCCGAACACCGCTGACATGGTCGCGAGGAAGATCGGGCTCGGTACGATCTCGCGGGCCAGGATGAACGACATCGACACGAACATCCTGCTTGGCACGTCCTATCTATCGATGATTTACAACCAGCTTGACCGTTCTGCCGTGCTCGCGACCGCCGGCTATAACGCCGGCCCTGGGCGCCCGCGTAAGTGGCAGGCCAACCTGCCGCGACCGGTGGAAGGCGCGATTTTCGCGGAGACAATTCCGTTTAACGAAACCCGCGACTACGTCAAGAATGTATTGTCGAACACGGTTTACTACGCGGCGCTGTTTGATGGCCACCCGCAATCGCTGACTGAGCGGCTTGGCCAAATCGAGCCCCGATGATATCGTCCGCGACGCTGATCCGTGGATCGCTCGGGTGCAGTAAGTGCGGCTGCATACGCGACACTGTATAACGATCAGTCGCCATGTCTTTCGAGCAGTATTGCCAGAATGTGGAGGGCATCCGCGTTCGGAGTACGACGGCCATTCTCAGATCAAGCCGGATGACAGTTGAACGACGGAGACGGTCGTTCGCACTCGAGAGGCATATGTCCGCTTTGGGGTTGTTCAAGGGCCAGTCGGATCGGTGCGAATGCGGGGGCCTACCCGTTCAGTCGCTAACTTGACCATCCCTTCGCATGAACGGAAATCGTCATGGGCTATTTGCCACATGGTGCTCAAACACGCTGAGAGAGCGTCGTCACGAAGAAATCAGTTACCAGCCGCACACGGGCTGGTACAAACCTACGCTTTGGCCAGATGAGGCTGACGTCTCTCGCTTCATTCATAAACGGATCGAGCACGGTAACGATGTCTGGATGCTGGAGTTCACCTACCAACGACGCCCGGGAAAACATGCCTATGCCTATACCAGCAAGCACCCCGGAAAGAATCGTCTCCATACTGTTCGAAGAAAGATTACCGCTCACGGGCACGCTAAATTCTCCTTTTGGGCCGCCAAAAGCCCAATTCGTCATCTCGTCGTAGACAAGACAATTGTGATTGACAAGATCCTCCGGGACCGTGGGCGCCTCGTGTCGAGCAAAATAACGGCGAGACCCAACACATACCAATGAAGTGCCCGTCACCCGTTTCACCACCGCATCCGGATCGTGCACAGGACCGACTCTAATCGCTAAATCGATCCCGTCCGCAAGCAGATCTCGGACGCTGTCCGAAAGACCAAGATCCAACTTGATCTTCGGATGAAGTGCCAACAATTGTGGGATCAGCGGAAGGACATGAAGCCGGCCAAATGTAGAGGGCGCAGCGATCCTGACAAGACCGGAGACTTCCAGCGAGCTGCTGGTTAGCTCCCCGTCCGCTTCGTCCATTTCCTCGAGAAGCGGCTTGATACGGTCATAGTATTTTCGCCCTTGATCGGTCAACGTCACACTGCGCGTGCTCCTGTTTAAAAGCAGCACACCGAGCCGCTTCTCCAATGCACTGATGGATTTGCTCATTCCAGATTGCGAATCATCAAGCCGGCGCGCGGCAGCGGAAAAACCACCCGCTTCTACAACCGTGATGAAAGCGGTCAATTCATGAAATCGATCCATTCCATTTCCTTGGCGAGCTTGGCGGGGCCCGCATGAACCTTGCCAGGAATCGACTGCGGACCTCCCGGGGGGCAGATCGACCTATTCTTTCAAAGAATGGTACCTATGAAATATTTGCCCATTATCAATCTTAACCGACCAAATTAGTATCGATGCGTGCCCGATCAATCGGTCGAACGACAGCAGAAGCTGGCGTGGCAACACGTTTTTTACCAAAACAATGCGTCACAGCCGCCCAAGCCCATCGAGCACCTTGAAACCCCTGTTGGAAGGAACGCCGCTCATCGATTTTTTGGTCGATAAGTTGCGGCGCTTCCTGGATCAACAACGAAACTACTGATCAAATAGGACTAGAGCCATGAGCACCGCAATAAATCATCGAGAACATTCGTCATCGCCCTTCCTGAGCCTCTCAGGAAAAAAAGTGGTGGTGGTTGGCGGGAAAACAGGAATTGGCCTTGGAATTGCGCAAGCGGCGTATGCAGCGGGTGCGTCCGTGATGGTCGCAAGTCGGCGTATCACCTCGGCGGAGGAACGTCGGGATTTGGCTAATTTCGAACAGGTGACCTTGGATATCTGCGATGAGGCAGCGGTGAGAAAGGCCTTTGACAACATAGGACCATTCGACCATCTCGCCGTCACAGCAGGGCCCGATTTGGGGACCTGGGGGACTTTCATGGACGACGATATGCGCGGCGTCCGAAGCTATATAGAAAATAAGTTCCTCGGCAGTTGGGCCTGTGCGCGTTATGCAGCGCCCCACCTGAGAGCCGGCGGCTCGATTACCTTCCTTACCGGTGGCTTGGCAGCGCGACATAAGAGCGGCTTCAGCGCTGTCACCTCTGCGTTTGTCGCGGTGGAATCCTTATCGGGCTCACTCGCACTCGAACTAGCCCCTACTCGAGTTAACACGATACGTCCCGGCTATGTCGACACAAACTTGTGGCGCGTCATGTCCGATAACGAGCGCGAGGCATTGAGAGCAAAAGTACGTGAGTCCTTTCCGGCGCGACACGCAGGCACAGCAGATGATATTGGACACGCTGCGCTGTTCCTGATGATCAACCGTTATGTAACCGGCACCGTCATCGAGGTATCAGGTGGTGAGAACCTGGTTCCCAGCGTTTTCTAACGAGAATCACGGCTTCTTTAGCTCCGGTCAAGGAAGGTAGCGCAGCGACCGCGGCCGCCCGCATCGAGGCCATGAAACATTAGCTCTACGGCACTATCGATCGATAACGGACAGGGCCGCTTTGCGGATCCGTTTCCTTCAGTCAGGTCATTGCACTAGTTGTGGCCGTTCTCGAATTACCAACGGTCACTTGCCCGTCGTGCGCACTGCGCGTCGGCAGGCGCCGGAAACAGCGTCCCGACTGTCGGAGGAAGCCTCTGCAAACGAGCGGGCCGGCTGCAGCCGGCCCACGGTGATGGTGCTATCGGCTTGCAACGGCCTGAGGATCGGCGGGTTGCCACCCCCCGCCGAGCGCTTTGAATGCGGCGATCGCTGCGCGCGCCGATTCTGTTTGCGCCTGCACCCGCTCGTCGGATGCGCTCAGCAAGTTCTGATCGGCCTGCAGGACTTCGATCAGGCTGACGACACCTTTCTGGTAGGCCGCAAACGAGGCGGCTCGCGCCCGGCCGAGCGAGCTCACACCCTGCGCGAGAACGGCGGCCTGCTCCTCGCGCTTCACGAGTGCAGAGAAAGAATTCTCGACGTCCTCCGTTGCGTGCAATGCGGCAAGCCGGTACGCGGCGAGCATCTCGGCGTCCTGGCCTTTGGCCTCATTGATCTGGGCATTGATGCGGCCGAAATCGAACAGACGCCAGCGCAGCCCCAGCACGCCAGCGGCCTGACCGGCGCCGCTACTGAACAGGTTGCCGCTGGCCACTGAAGTGGCGCTCCCGATCAGTCCACTGAGTGACAGCTTGGGGTAATACTCAGCGACTGCCACGCCGATACGCGCGTTCGATGCAGCAAGGCGGCGCTCGGCCACGATCAGATCGGGCCGACGCCTGAGCAACTCGCCAGGCGATCCGGTGCCTGCGATTCGCGGGGCGGCCGGGATATCGCCGCCCTCGATGAGTTCCGCCCGATGCGTGCCGGGCTGTGAGCCCAGCATCACATCCAGCGCGTTCATCGCCGCATCCAGCCCCGCCTCGAGGACCGGGATGGACGCCTGAACCTGCGCAAGCGCGCCTTCAGCCTGGCTCACCTGAAGGTCGGCCGCCAGGCCTTTCCCATACAGAAGCTTGATGGTCGAGAGCAGATCCTGCTGCGTCTGCAACTGCTTGCGGGCCACCTGCAGACGAGCCTGCAATCCACGAATGGTGATGTAGATGTCGGCCGTCTGCGCTGCCACAGCCAGGCGCGCGGCCATCTCGCCGGCCTCTGAAGCCTGATAATCGGCAACTGCCGCTTCCCGCCCGCGACGCAGGCCACCAAACACATCCAGTTCCCAGCTCGCGTTGAAATTGGCCTCGTAGTCGTTGCCGTAGCGATCGAAACCAGGCGTTGAGTTCAGGACGCGTCCCAGCGGAGTTTCAACCGACTGGTAGACCCGGGCCGCCTGGCCACTAACATTGCCAGAAGGCAGCAGCGCGGCATTCGCCGCGCCAAGTCCTGCACGCGCCTGCACGACGCGAGCGGATGCCTGCGCGAGGTCGAGGTTCTGCTCCAGCGCAAGCGCGACGAATCGCGTCAGTTGCGGATCGCCGAAACCCGTCCACCACGTGACCAGGTCTGCGCTCGCCGCCGCCTGCCGGTGATCTACCGCAGCCTGGCCCTGGAAATGGTCCGGCATGGCTACATCGGGCCGGACATAGTCGGGGCCGACAGCGCAGGCCGCCGAGAGGCTGGCGACAATGACCGCAGCAAGGAGGTGTTTGGGTAGCATGAGCGTCTTAGCGAAGTTCCGGATGTGACTATAATACCAAATAGTCACTCGTTGTCCATTCCTGTATGCTATGCCCATGAAAAACACCACCACTTCCTCCGCCCCCGCGCGTGGCCCGGCTGATCACGAAGTGCGGGACCAGATCGTTGCCGCCGCCACCGAGCACTTCAGCCGGTATGGCTACGAGAAAACGACGGTCTCTGACCTTGCCAGGGCGATCGGGTTTTCCAAGGCCTACATCTACAAGTTCTTCGAATCCAAGCAGGCCATTGGCGAGATGATCTGCGTCAACTGCCTGCGCGAAATCGAAAGCGAGGTCCGGACAGCCGTCGCAGAGACCGATCTGCCGCCGGAGAAGCTGCGACGGATCTTCAAGGTCTTTACCGAAGCGAGCCTCAGGCTGTTTTTCCGGGACCGCAAGCTATACGAAATCGCAGCATCGGCCGCCACGGAAAACTGGCAGGCGGTGCAAGCCTATGAGGCACGTGTTCAGAAGCTGCTCCAGGAAGTTCTGCAGGAAGGTCGGCAAAGCGGAGACTTCGAACGCAAGACGCCGCTGGACGAAACCGCGATGGCAATCTACCTGGTGCTGCGCCCGTACCTCAACCCGCTACTCCTGCAGTACAACCGCGACACCACCGATGTCGCGCCTGCGCAGCTGTCCAGCCTGGTTCTCCGAAGTCTGTCGCCCTGACGCGATCAACACTAGTGACTCTTGACTAATTTGGTCACTAGAACCATAATGAAAGCCGTCATCACTTCATCGATGGGACTTTCATGTTCTCGCGTCGCTTCGCCACCTCCGCACTCGCCTGTGCGCTGCCGCTTGCGCTAGCGGCCTGCGGCGAAAAAGCACCGTCCGATCCGCGCACCGAGGTGCCGCTGGTGCGCACGGCCATCGTTCAGAGCGCCGTCCCCGCAGCCCGTTCGTTTACGGGGACTGTCGCGGCTCGCGTGCAAAGCGACCTGGGTTTCCGTGTTTCCGGCAAGGTGCTGGAACGGCTTGTGGATACCGGCCAAACCGTCAAACGCGGCCAGCTGCTGATGCGCCTCGATCCCATCGATCTCAAGCTTGCCGCGCAGGCCCGGCAGGAGGCGGTCACCGCCGCGCGGGCGCGGGCGCAGCAGACCGCGCAGGATGAGGAGCGCTATCGCGACCTGCGCGGCACGGGTGCGATCTCGGCTTCGGCCTACGACCAGGCCAAGGCGGCCGCCGATGCCGCCAGGGCGCAGCTCAGCGCGGCCCAGGCCGACGCCGACGTGGCGCGCAATGCGACGGACTACGCCAATCTGGCCGCGGACGGCGATGGCGTCGTGATGGAAACGCTGGCCGAACCGGGCCAGGTCGTCAGCGCCGGACAGCCCGTGGTGCGCCTGGCCCATGCCGGGCGCCGCGAGGCCGTGATCCAACTACCGGAAACTCTGCGCCCCGCCATCGGTTCGGTCGCCCATGCGACCCTGTTCGGCAACAGCGGCGTCAGCGTGCCAGCCACGCTGCGCCAGCTCTCGGATACGGCGGATCCGCGTACCCGCACATTCGAAGCGCGTTATGTATTGCAGGACGCGCTCGCCGACGCGCCGCTAGGTGCAACCGTCACGATCGAGATACCGGACGCACGCGTGGCGCTCCAAGGCGGCATGCAGGTGCCGATCGGCGCGGTGCTCGACGCGGGCAAAGGGCCCGGCGTGTGGATCGCCAACGGCGAGCCGGCCAGGGTTGCATGGCAGCCGGTGACGGTCCTTCACCTGGACGACGACAGCGCGCGCGTGTCCGGTGCGTTGAAGCAAGGCGATCGCGTCATTGCGCTCGGTGCCCAGTTGCTGCGCGAAGGCGAGCAGGTCCGCGTGTCCGGCCAGGCCGTCGCGATGGCAAACGAAGGAGCACGTCCGTGAGCGAAGGCCGATTCAATCTGTCGGCGCTCGCCGTGCGCGAGCGTTCCATCACCCTGTTCCTGATCTGCCTGATCTCGCTAGCCGGGCTCCTGTCGTTCTTCAAGCTGGGTCGCGCCGAAGACCCGGCGTTCACAATCAAGGTGATGACCATCATCACCGTATGGCCGGGGGCCACTGCGCAGGAAATGCACGACCAGGTCGCCGAAAAGATCGAAAAGCGCATGCAGGAGCTGCGCTGGTACGACCGGACCGAAACCTACACACGACCTGGCCTGGCATACACAACGCTGACGTTGCTCGACAGCACACCGCCGTCGGAAGTGCAGGAGGAGTTCTACCAGGCCCGGAAAAAAATCGGCGACGAAGCAGCTAACCTTCCGGCTGGCGTGATCGGGCCGATGGTCAATGACGAATATGCTGATGTCACGTTTGCGCTCTTCGCACTGAAAGCCCGGGGCGAACCGCAACGGCTGCTCGTGCGCGATGCCGAGACGCTGCGGCAACGGCTGCTGCATGTGCCGGGCGTGAAGAAGGTCAATATCATCGGCGAGCAGGCCGAGCGCATCTACGTCCAGTTCTCGCATGACCGGCTGGCAACGCTCGGTGTCAGTCCGCAGGACGTATTCGCCGCGCTCAATGGCCAGAACGCCCTGACGCCGGCCGGCTCCGTGGAGACCAAAGGTCCAGAGGTGTTCATTCGCCTGGACGGCGCCTTTGACAACCTGCAGAAGATCCGCGACACGCCGGTCGTCGTGCAGGGCCGCACGCTGAAACTGTCGGACATTGCCACCGTCGAGCGCGGTTATGAAGATCCGGCGACATTCATGATCCGCAACGACGGCGAGCCCGCGCTGCTGCTGGGCATCGTGATGCGCGACGGCTGGAACGGGCTCGATCTCGGCAAGGCACTGGACAGCGAGGTCGGCGCAATCAACGCCGGGCTGCCGCTGGGCATGAGCCTGACAAAGGTCACCGATCAGGCCGTCAACATTCATTCGGCGGTCGACGAGTTCATGCTCAAGTTTTTTGTCGCCCTGCTGGTGGTCATGCTCGTGAGCTTCGTGAGCATGGGCTGGCGCGCAGGCCTGGTGGTTGCCGCCGCTGTCCCGTTGACGCTGGCCATCGTGTTCGTGGTGATGGCCGCGACAGGCAAGAACTTCGATCGCATCACGCTGGGATCCCTGATCCTGGCGCTGGGCCTGCTGGTGGACGACGCGATCATCGCTATTGAAATGATGGTGGTGAAAATGGAGGAAGGCTACAGCCGTGTGGCCGCCTCTGCCTATGCCTGGAGCCACACTGCCGCCCCCATGCTGTCGGGCACGCTGGTGACGGCCGTGGGCTTCATGCCCAACGGCTTCGCGCGGTCCACCGCGGGCGAATACACCAGCAATATGTTCTGGGTAGTCGGCATTGCACTGATCGCGTCCTGGGTCGTTGCCGTGTTCTTCACGCCCTACCTCGGCGTGAAGATGCTGCCCGACTTCAAAAAGGTCGAAGGTGGGCATGACGCGATCTATGACACGCCGCGCTACAACCGCTTCCGCCAGTTGCTGACGCGCGTGATCGCGCGCAAATGGTTGGTCGCCGGTTCGGTCGTTGGCCTCTTTGCCCTGGCCATCCTCGGTATGGGTGTGGTCAAGAAGCAGTTCTTCCCGATCTCCGATCGCCCCGAAGTGCTGGTCGAAGTGCAGATGCCCTACGGCACATCGATTTCGCAGACCAGCATCGCCACGCGAAAGGTGGAGGCATGGTTGTCTGAACAGAAGGACGCCAGGATCGTCACCGCGTACGTCGGGCAAGGTGCACCGCGCTTTTTCCTGGCGATGGGACCGGAACTGCCCGATCCGTCGTTCGCAAAGATCGTGATCCGCACGGACAGTCAGGAGGCGCGCGATGCACTGAAGGCGCGACTGAGGCGAGCCATCGCCGATGGTCTTGTGCCCGAAGCGCGCGTGCGCGTCACGCAACTCGTGTTCGGGCCATATTCGCCGTTCCCGGTCGCCTATCGCGTCACCGGTCCGGACCCGGACAAACTGCGTGGAATCGCGGCTCAAGTCCAGCAGGTGATGGAGGCCAGTCCGATGATGCGCACGGTCAACACGGACTGGGGCACGCGCTCACCGACGCTGCACTTCACGTTGCAGCAGGATCGTTTGCAGGCGGTGGGATTGACGTCCAGCGCCGTCGCGCAACAGCTGCAGTTCCTGCTCACCGGCGTGTCTGTCACCGCCGTGCGTGAGGATATCCGAACCGTGCAGGTGATCGCGCGCTCGGCCGGCGATGTGCGTCTCGACCCTGCCCGGCTCGGCGACTTAACGCTAGCCGGCGCCAACGGGCAGCGCATTCCGCTGTCGCAGGTCGGCAAGGTCGACGTGCGGCTGGAGGAGCCGATCAAGCGCTGGCGCGACCGCGTGCCGACGATCACGGTACGTGGCGACATTGCCGAAAATCTGCAGCCACCGGACGTATCAACGGCAATCACCAGGCAGCTTCAGCCGATCATCGCGAAGCTGCCGACCGGCTACCGGATCGAGCAGGCTGGCTCCATCGAGGAATCGGGCAAAGCGACGACTGCGATGCTGCCGCTGTTCCCGATCATGCTGGCGATCACGCTGATCATCATCATTCTCCAGGTTCGCTCGATCTCGGCGATGGTGATGGTGTTCCTGACGAGTCCGCTCGGCCTCATTGGCGTCGTTCCGACATTGATCCTGTTCCGGCAGCCGTTCGGCATCAATGCGCTGGTCGGTCTCATCGCGCTCTCGGGCATCCTGATGCGCAACACGCTGATCCTGATCGGGCAGATTCACCAGAACGAACATGCCGGGCTGGATCCGTTCCATGCGGTCGTCGAAGCCACTGTGCAGCGGGCGCGCCCGGTGATTCTCACGGCCATGGCGGCGATCCTGGCATTCATCCCGCTGACGCATTCGGTGTTCTGGGGAACCCTCGCCTACACGCTGATCGGCGGCACGTTAGCCGGAACGATTCTCACGCTGGTGTTCCTACCGGCCATGTTCGCGATCTGGTTCAGGATCCGCCCCGGCAGCCCTGTGGGTTCGCACAAGAGCCGGAATCACCAGTCTTCGCGCTCCGAACCGATGACCCAGGATGCGCTCGACGCGCGTTGAAACACCATCAAATCACCAAACGGAGCTTTTCATGTCGCATTCCACGGTTGTCGTTGTGACCGGCGTGTCATCGGGTATCGGACGCGCCACCGCCGAGAGGTTTACGAGGCGAGATTGCCGCGTGTTTGGCACAGTGCGCAGCATTGCAAAAGCGGTGCCTATCTCCGGAGTCGAGCTTGTCGAGATGGATGTTCGCGACGATGCTTCGGTCCAGGCCGGAATCCAGTCCGTCATCGAATGCACCGGGCGAATCGACGTCCTCGTCAATAATGCGGGAACGAGCCTGATCGGTGCCGTGGAGGAAACTTCGGCTGCCGAGGCCTTGTCGCTGTTCGATACCAACGTCTTCAGCATTCTGCGCACGACGCAGGCAGTACTTCCCCATATGCGTGCACAACATGGCGGAAGGATCATCAATGTCAGTTCGGTGCTCGGGTTCTTGCCCGCCCCCTACATGGGACTCTACTCCGCGTCCAAGCATGCCGTCGAAGGGCTGACCGAGACCCTGGATCATGAGGTGCGCCAGTTCGGTATCCGAGTATCGTTGGTCGAGCCGTCCTTTACCCGCACAAATCTCGATGTCAATGCACCGGAGGTGAGTTCGAAGATCGCCGACTATGATCGCGAGCGGGTCCTTGCATCAAGTGCAGTCGTCAACAGTGTCAATGGCGCCCCCGCGCCCGACGGCGTAGCGAAGACAATCGTTGAAGCGGCGCTCGGTACCTGGCGTATGCGTCGCACGCCGGCCGGCGAAGCATCCCTGTTGCGCAAATTGCGGCGCTTCATGCCCTCCGGCCCCGTGGATGCAAGCTTGAGGAAAACATTCGGGCTCGCGTGAAATCCTCTCTCCCGCCGCAACGTGCATCACGTTCGCGGGCCTGCCCTGCGCCGACGAGTGATTAGCTTCAGCCGTCCATGGTCATGACAACTTCGGCGCCTTTCAACCACGGCCCGCAGCAGCACGGAACTCTTTGCAACCGAGCCCGTACGCACCCGGAACCGCACATATGGAAAGTCAGAATTTCGAGTCGTCGATGCTCGCAATCGGAGAAATCTCCGCTCTCGCGCTCAACCATTTTTTCGCCCAGCGCGCAATGCGCGCTTTATGGGCTCATTTCGACGAAGCGCTGCGGGATACCGACGTCAACGCATCCCAGTTTTGTATGCTCGCCTTGCTACATCTACGCGAACCAATGGTTTTCGGCGACATGGCAGCAGAACTGGCAATGGACCGATCGAACCTGTCGGCCAATCTGGCACCATTGTTCCGTCGCAAGCTCATCTCATCGATCACCCACAAGGGAGATCGGCGGACACGTCAGCTCGCCGTGACGACCGAGGGACGAAAAGCTGTGGCTTCCGCAATGAGCCCCTGGATGCGAGCTTATCAGGATACCTTTGCGTTTTTGAGACTGATTGATCTTGATTCAATGCGTGATCGTTTCCACGTGATTCGGGATTTGAAAAGGCTCGACGACCTGAACGACGCCAGCGGCGCTCCTGCTCGCCCGGAATCTCGACTGCTGCTGCGCAATGACTAGCCTGGTGAACTACAAGACGGCCCGACAGCCCGGAGGATCATCGTGACTGACATACGTCGGCCGCGTCAATCCAGTTCGGAGCACGGGGGAATCGGCGCGAAGGGGCAGTCGCGTGACCATCAGCTCGAAGAGACCTACCGGGCTTGGTGCGAGCCGATGGAAGCGCGCATTGTCGGCCCGAGTCTTTCAGCAACACCTATCAAACGGCCGGTTGCCGGTGTGCAGCGATCGCCTTGATGTCCAATCGACGCTGCCGGCGAATGACTCTTGGTGGCCGACTGGGGCCTCACACCTATTCGGGTCCGTCAAAATCGTGACGCATTGAGCAAACCGGCTTTATATAGACTTAATTCGAAAACAAACGGTCCAACTGCCTCAAGTGACGTCGAATCATATTCGCCCACCTGGTAGGCAAAATTTTCCCAGACGTAGGATTCGCGATCGCGCCGCACGAGGGCCGAATATGCGCCGCAGCCAACATCGCCGCACTCTGGGCAGATGTAAAGCAGCACACGCTTTCCGTTCTCAGGCGGAGCGTCGAGCAGCGTCGCGCGAATACGCTCGCATGCCTCTGCATACCCACTCACAAAGCAACCCATGAAATCGGAGTGTCCTCCAGCATTTTTCACCAGCATTGACCCGGAACTGCCAGTCGGCGCCGCCACAGGAACGACTCCTTTGCATTCGGTAGCGGCCGTATGCACAGTCCGCTCTCTCGGGTCAAAGTTTCGAATCCGATTCAGAATCAACTACGTCATATATCGCGGGTATTGGAACCGGAAGGGTTCGCACTTTGCGCTCAGTGCCAACTACTTCATGCGTTCTCTGGTGATCGGGATACCTGCTCACGAAGCGTCCTACGCAAGTCCAGACAATCGCGAGCAGCTTCTTTCGAGGGCAGGACTAGACCGTCAGTCTGCGAAGACCGCCACGTGCTTCCGGATGAACGCCTCGACGGTCATGGGCGGGGTGCCCGTTAGTTCCTCGACCAGCGTATTGGTACCGGCGAAAACGCCATTTTGATAGTCGACAGCGACAGACAGGAGATGCTGTGAAAATGCATCGCTAAATTTCGAATCGGTATTCAAACGCTTTTCGAACATATCGAGGTCAATCGGCTGGTACTTCACTTCCCGGCCCAGAACCTTGCTCATTTCATCAGCAATCTGATGGTGGTTCATCTCGACGGGGCCGTATAGCGGGTAGACCTTGCCAGCGTGAGGAGCTGGATCACGAAGAATCGCAGCGATGACGCGCCCCTGGTCTTCGGCTGCAATCGGTGCATGACGCCCGTTACCAAAGGGCAGCCTCAACGTTCCGTCCTTTTTGACGTTTGCAACCTGGCCGGGATAAGTTAACCATTGTGCGAAGAACGTCGGGCGAATGTGGGTGACCGGGATTCCCGACCAGTCAAATACCCTCTCCGAGATCCAGTGGTCACGTGCGGCGTGACTCGTTGCGTTCCTGCGAGCGGAAATTTGCGACATGTTCACGATCCCGCCGATTCCAGCCTCCCGGGCCGCCTGAGCAAAATAGACGCTCGCCTGTATTCCCCCTGCTTCGATTGGATAGACAAAGTACGCGGAAAAAATGCCCTCGAGAGCTTGTGCCACGTCGTCCAGACTGGAAAGGTTACCGACCAAAACCTCGACTCCACGCGACTTCAGTCGTTCCGAACGTTGGTCCTCCTTCCGCACCAGCGTGCGTACCTTTTCACCGGCCGCTACAAGTGCTTCGGTAGCTGCTCCACCGGTATCGCCTGTCGCTCCGGCAACAAAAATTTTCTTATCAGACATTTCGAACACTCCACGCTGTAGGGAAAGGGCTGTTGGATCTGTGGCACGTCGGGGTGCTTGATTAACCTCATGCGAGGAAGCTTTGCCTCAGCCAATCGACGAACTGGTTCACTTCGACCGGGAAACGTTCACCCGGCCGGTCCACCCGCTACAACCCGCTTGTCTTAAGCCACGCACGAATCGCTTGGACAAGCTCAGCCTTGCGCTCAAGCGGAAGCCAGTGGCCAGCGGGCAGGTTCGTTATGGAAAGGTCGGCACAGGCGCTGCGCATGGGTTCTCCGAGGCGACTGCGGTTGATGTCGCAGATTGCGTCCCAATCACCGTTGACGAACAAAACGGGCTGGCGTAGCTGGCCGCCTTTCGGCGCTGTGCGCGCGTATGCAATGTTGGCGGTGTCGTTCAGGTACCAGGCATTGACCGAACGGAAACCACTGACATCGAACGCATCGACCAGCGCGTCAAAGTCGATGGGCGTCCAGAGCGCTGGATCAGGCGGCGTCGCCGGGGCGCGATGCGCCGAGCCATAACGCCCGCCGTTTTTTGTGATCAAGGCGGACGGAGAGACCTGGCCGACAGACGCAGGATTGCCGCGCCGATAGAGCGACGCGAGCGTTGCCGGGGTGTCCGCCTCGAAATCGCTAACCGTCTGACTGAAGTGCGTCAGGTAAAAGCGGAAGTAATCCCACTGCCCATCCGGATATTGATCCGCAGGGTACAACTGACGGTCGATCAGCGGCACGAGATTGGGCAGCGCGAAGCCCTCCGGAAAGTAAGGGACTGAGATCAGCACCACGCCGCGACTGCGCGCCCCGTGGTGCGCAGCGAGCGCTCCGGCCACCGGGCTTCCCCAGTCGTGGCCAACCCAGATTGCCGGGCGTGCCCCCAAATGGTCGTGCAGTTCGACCATGTCGTGGACGATCTCGTTCAAGGCATAGGCCTCGGAAGCGGCCGGCGCCGATGAGCCGCCATAGCCACGCATATCCGGTGCAACGCAGCGCCAGCCTTCGGATGCGAACGCCTCGATCTGCGCGCGCCACATCAGGCCGATCTCGGGCCAGCCATGGAGGAGAATCATCAACGGCCCATCGGCCGGGCCAGCCGCCAGGTAGCGCGTTGTGTGGCGCGGCGAGCTGAAGGTATGCACGGTCAGGTTAGGGACGTTATCTGCACTGGCACCGACGACTACCGTGCCGCCGGCAGCGCCAGACCCAGACCCAGACCCAAAAGCTGTCTTACTCATCAACAGACTTGCACCAAAGGCGGTTCCATTGGCGAGCAGAGTGCGGCGTGACATAGCTGACATAGATACCTTCCCCAACCTGCTGCTCGTTCATATAGGCCGCAGCGGTGTCGATCAGCCGGTATCCGTTTGCGACTGCCGATCTGACCGCAGCTACGGTCTTCTCAGGCTCGCTACGAAACACCCCAAGTCCGAATGCGGGCATCTCGATTCCATTGTTCAACCTGTACACGGGGCTTTTGCCTGTCACCATCGTTAAATCCGTTTCAGTTGGATGTAGTTCTTGCCGGCGCGGCTGCTGCAAAGTGCGTGGGATCGGGTGCCATCACGCAGGATAGATGTCCCTTCCTCGTATCAATCCCAGCGCGAGTCAGGTGGTCGTTACGGTTTGCAGAAACTTCACGAGTTGCTCATTGACCACATCAGGGGCTTCGTGTTGTACCCAGTGGCCCACATTGTCGAGTTCGAGACCGCCAATGAGACTGGGAACGCCGGAGCGCATCTGGTCCATGGTCAGCGGATAAAGCTCTTTCAAGCCATCCGCCTTCCCCCAGATGAAAAATGAAGGCTGGGTAATCCTGGCGCCCTTCCAAGGAGCGGACAGGTAGAAGTACGGTTCAGCGGCCCGATAGTAGTTCAGGGCACCGTGAAAGCCGGTGCGCTGAAATTCCGCCACGTTATAAGCGACGTAATCAGGCTCCGCCCATGACGGTAACGGTCCGGGGGCCGCACGGTGAAGGCTGCGTGCCGGATCCATCGGACTCCACCGCTTGTCTGCGGGAGCGGAGCCCGATGCCCAGTACAGCATTCCTGGAATGGTCACCGTGGCGTCGGCCAGATCTGATCGGCGTCTGGCCGGATCTGTTCGAACATGTAGAAATCATCCTGGTGGCCGGACCTGCGCATCTTCTCGAAGACGCTGACATCCCCACGAGGAACGAATGGCACGCTCAGACAGAACACGGCCTTGAATCGATCGGGACGCATCAACGCTGCTTGCCACACATGCGTTGCACCCCAGTCATGACCCACAAGGACAGCGCTTGGAATCTTCAACGCATCGAGCAGGCCAACCAGGTCGCCGACCGTTTGCAGTGGCGTGTACAAGGTTGGGTCCGTCGGCGCCGAACTGCGTCCGTAGCCGCGCATATCGGGAGCAATTGCCCGATATCCGGCAGACGCCACCGCTTTCATCTGCCGGCGCCACGTGTAGGAAGTGTCCGGAAACCCGTGGCAGAAGAGTACGGCTGGCCCATCTCCCTGTTCGGTTACGTGCATGGTGATGCCATTGGTATTGACGTCGTACTCCTTGATACCCGGTACGCCGCCGGTTCCAGGACTTTGCGCCTGCGCCCCGCGATCCAGCAGCAGGCTTGCACCAAAGGCCGTCCCGCTCGCGAGGAACGCGCGGCGCGAGATAGAGGGTGCAGGAATAGACACTGTTCCAGAGAGGTTGCTTTCCATAGGGGTTTCTCGATTGGTCCGATGTGAGACTCGGGAATCCGCTAATGGTAGAAGCCCTCAACGAGGCAGGAGGGACGTATTTCCGACAATTCTGGCCATGCTGGCGCGGCCACTCTTATCGGCATCGGGATCGCTGGTTAGAATCACAGCTCAGCAGGCGACGGCTCGCGCCAGGCGCCAGCGCGCAGGACGTAACGTTATGTCCTGCTATTTTCCGGGACCTATCATGCTGCGCATTGGCTACATCGTCGTTCCAGGCTTCCAGGTCATGGTTTTCGGCGGACTAACAGTGTTTGAGCTCGCAAACCGACTGACCAAGGAGCCGTACTACGAGATACGTCTGATATCTGAAAGCGGTGGGCCGGTTCAAAGTTCTCTCGGATACTCCGTCATGACGGATAGTTTCGCTGAAGGTGGGTTCGATACGGTGATCATCGGCGGCGTCATCACTGGCGCGTACCCGGCGAGCGCCGCGCTGATTGAATATTTAAGAGGCGCGGTGAAAAACACCCGGCGCGTTGCCTCAATGTGCACGGGTGCGTTCTTTTTGGCTCAAGCCGGCGTTCTGGACGATCGGCGTGCCACGACTCACTGGGCACACGCGCGCGAATTGCAGACGACGTATCCGAAAGTCAAAGTCGAAGAAGATCGGATATTTATCGTGGATGGTCCAGTATGGACATCCGCGGGCATGACTGCGGGGACCGATCTTGCGGTTTCGATGGTGGAAAGAGATCTTGGTGCAAAGGTAGCGCAAATTGTCGCCAAGCGAATGGTCATGTTCCATCGACGTGCCGGCGGACAGCTACAGCACTCCACACTGCTGGACCTCGATGCAAAAACTGACCGGATACAAACCGCGCTGGTCTACGCGAAAAGCAATTTGCACACCCCACTGACGGTAGACAGCGATTGATGCGAAATTCTGGACCGTGCGCCGTGCTCATGACAGCTAGGGTGAGGGATTCGCGATTGACGCAAGCATTATCAAGGCGGACGCGAGTCCTGCGCGCGGAGTGCCGGGAACAGAGCCTATCGACTGGGGACGTGTCGAGGGGCGAAGCCGCGCTGTGCGGGAATATCTTGAGGCACTGGAACAAACCAATCCGGTGGAGGCAGATACGTCCGAGCCAGCAGCCTCACCAACGCCTCCTAAGAAGATATCCCTGACCGATCCTTCTGCACGATGGACGGCCGCACCGGGTGGTCCCGCGTTCTTTGCCTACTCGACGAATTACCTGATTGATCTGCAGGCAGGGATCATTGTGGATGTTGAAGCGACGCCGGCGAACCGGTCACAAGAGGTCGAATCAACCAGGACAATGATCAATCGTGTTGAACACCAACGGGACCTGAAGCCTCGCCGACTGGTAGGTGACACCGCATACGGCACAGCAGCGCTGCTCGGCTGGATGGTTGAAGAGAAACAAATTGAGCCACACGTCTCGGTCTGGGATAAAACAACGCGTAAGGACAATACGTTCTCCCGCAGCGAATTTATCTGGAATGAGCAGGCCAACGAGTATCGATGTCCTGCGGGGAACGCGCTACGTAGCGACTGGCGTTCATTCGGGAATCCCCGCACACACGTCACGAAAGCCGACACCATCGTGTACCGAGCGAGCCAGATGGACTGTGACGGCTGTTCGATGAAGGATCGATGTTGCCCGAATACGCAGTTTCGCAAAGTCGTGCGCAGCATCCATGAAGCCGCACGTGATGAAGCGAGGCGCATCGCGGCGACCCCGGAATACAAACAGTCGCGCCGGCAGCGAAAGAAGGTGGAAATGCTCTTCGCTCACCTCAAGCGCATCCTCAAACTCGATCGCTTGCGACTGCGTGGTCCAAACGGTGCGCATGATGAGTTTCTGATGGCAGCAACTGCGCAAAATCTGCGAAGAATGGCCAAATGGCTCATGCCTGAAGGTAAGCAGACAAACCAGGCAGCTACATGACGAGAAACGGAGCGCATCGCACGTTGCAAGACCGCCGTCTCGCTGAACTCTCCAACTCGAAACGTACTGCCAAAAACCCGCGCCCCAAACCAAAACGCGACTTTTTCAACAGAATCGGCCGCAAGCTGACAGCTAGGCTATGGAGGCTACCGCCCCTCGTGTTCGTCTGCCTCGCCGTCGCGGAGTATCCGCAGCACGGCGTTTGCTGAGTGTTGCCCTTCACGACAATCACTTAACGAAGGAAGCAATTCGGGTGAGGGCGAAGAAGTGGCCGCGGCCGTATTGGCAGGCTGATCGCCGTTACTCCGCGATTGAAAAGCGCGCCGGGCGGCGTTGCGGCGATTTGGTGGTCCGCTCAACGCGCGGGCTGGCGCCGCGGATGAAGAGGATCGCGCAGATAGC
>NZ_FPBH01000005.1 GCF_900116445.1 Paraburkholderia aspalathi | reverse complement strand
AACGGCAAGCGCATCGAAGTCGAAACCGACGACGATTCGATCGGCGGTCACTTCCTGCATCTGCTGCACGGTGTGGAACCGTCGAAGGCATGGGTTGATGCAATGCATGTGTCGCTGAACCTGTACGCCGAGCATGAATTCAACGCGTCGACGTTCACCGGCCGTGTGATCGCGGGCACGGGTTCGGACATCTACTCGGCGATTACCGGTGCAATCGGCGCACTGCGCGGCCCGAAGCACGGCGGCGCCAACGAAGTCGCGTTCGAAATCCAGTCGCGCTATCAAACGCCGGATGAGGCCGAGGCCGATATCCGCAAGCGTGTCGAGAACAAGGAAGTGGTGATCGGTTTCGGTCACCCGGTGTACACGATCTCCGACCCGCGCAACAAGGTCATCAAGGAAGTCGCGAAGAAGCTGTCGAAGGAAGCGGGCAACCTGAAGCTGTTCAATATCGCCGAGCGACTTGAAACAGTGATGGCAGATGTGAAAAAGATGTTTCCAAATCTCGACTGGTTCAGCGCGGTTTCGTATCACATGATGGGCGTGCCGACGGCGATGTTCACGCCGCTGTTCGTGATCGCCCGTACGGCAGGCTGGAGTGCGCACATTATCGAGCAACGGATCGACAACAAGATCATCCGTCCGAGTGCGAATTACACCGGTCCAGAGAATTTGAAGTTCGTGGCGCTAAATAGGAGAAAATAGCGGTCGCTGTGCGCTTTCGAAGCGCGTGCAGTTCAACCCTCGCGGTTGCCAGGACCGGTAGCCCGCGTACTGTTCAACTGAAACTAGATAGAAAGGTTCTCCTCCATGAATAAGCTGTTGATCGCCGCCGTAATCGGCGCTTTGTCCACGACGATGCTGACCGTTGCGACGGACGCCGCTGCACAAACCACCACCACGCCGGCTGCCAAGGCTGTGCCGAAGAAGCCGCAACCGAAGCGCCTGATCAAGCGCAAGGCCAATCCGGCCAAGGAAGCGAAGGTTGATCCGGTGCCGGAAGGTTCGGAAAAGTGGTCGTGCAACGAAGGTCTGGCATTCGACCTGAAGGGCGACATGAAGCGTGACCAGATCGTCACGGTTCACTGGGCGAACAAAAACTACAATCTGCCGCGCGAATCGACCACCACCGGCGCAGACCGCTTCCACGACGCAGCATCGGGTATGGACCTGGTCGTGATCCCAACGAAGGCAATGCTGTTCTCGGATAAGGACAGCTCGCGTCTGGCCGACGAGTGCAAGACGGCAGCGATGCAACAAGGCGCACCGGCTCCGACGCAATCGAACGCGATCGACAAGACCAGCAACTAATCAGTTACATCAGGAAAGCTCCCCGATGTCCGCTCCGATTTCCAACGTGCGACCCGACCCGGACTCAGTCCTGGTCGATATCGTCGATTACGTACTGGAATTTCCGATCGACAGCACGCTCGCGCTGGACACCGCGCGTAACTGCCTGATCGATACGCTCGGCTGCGGACTCGAGGCGCTCACCTATCCTGCCTGCACCAAGCTGATGGGACCGATTGTGCCGGGCACGATCGTCCCCAACGGCGCGAAGGTGCCGGGCACGTCGTTCCAGCTGGACCCGGTTCAAGCCGCCTTCAACATCGGCGCAATGATCCGCTGGCTGGACTTCAACGACACATGGCTGGCCGCCGAATGGGGCCATCCGTCGGATAACCTCGGCGGGATTCTGGCGACGGCCGACTGGCTCTCGCGCAGTGCCATCGCAGCAGGCAAAAAGCCACTGACGATGAAAGACGTGTTGATCGGCATGATCAAGGCGCACGAAATTCAAGGCTGTATCGCGCTCGAAAACTCGTTCAACAAGGTCGGGCTCGATCACGTATTGCTGGTGAAGCTGGCTTCCACCGCCGTGGTCGGCCAACTGATCGGTTTGACGCGCGAAGAGTTAATCAACGCGGTATCGCAGGCGTTTGTCGATGGGCATGCGCTGCGCACCTACCGTCACGCGCCGAACACGGGTTCGCGCAAGTCGTGGGCGGCAGGCGATGCGACTTCGCGCGCCGTACGTCTTGCGCTGATCGCGAAGACTGGCGAGATGGGCTATCCGTCGGTGCTGACCGCGAAGACGTGGGGCTTTTACGATGTCCTGTTCAAAGGCAATGCGTTCAAGTTCCAGCGTCCGTATGGCTCGTACGTGATGGAAAACGTGTTGTTCAAGATCTCGTTCCCGGCTGAATTCCACGCGCAGACGGCGGTGGAAGCGGCAATGACGCTGCATGCGCAACTCAATGCAGCAGGCAAGCGAGTGGAAGACATCAAGAAGATCACGATCCGCACACACGAAGCCGCGATCCGTATCATCGACAAGAAGGGCCCCCTGAACAATCCGGCCGACCGCGATCATTGCATTCAATACATGATCGCCGTGCCGTTGATCCATGGCCGCCTGACGGCCGCGGATTATGAAGATTCGATCGCGCAGGACGCGCGTATCGATGTGCTGCGCGCCAGGATGGAATGCGTCGAAGACGCGCAGTTCACGAAGGATTACCACGATCCGGAGAAGCGTTCGATCGCCAATGCACTGACGGTCGAATTCAACGATGGGTCGACGTTCGACGAAGTTGTAGTCGAATACCCGATCGGTCATAAGCGTCGTCGCGAAGACGGGATACCGTTGCTGGTCGAGAAGTTCAAGACCAATCTCGCGCGCCGCTTTCCGGTCAAGCAACAACTGGCGATTCTCGACGTGTCGCTCGATCAGGCAAGGCTCGAAGCCATGCCGGTCAATGAATACGTCGATTTGTACGTCATCTAGTTAAGTACAGTAGTTCCGCGATCAAACCAAGGAAAACACCATGGCCCACAACCTCCACAAAACGCTCAAGGAATTCGACAGCGGTTCCGGCAAAGGCAAGTTCTACTCCCTGCCGCAACTCGGCAAGGCACTGAACATCAAGATCGACCGCCTGCCGGTTTCGATCCGTATCGTGCTGGAATCGGTGCTGCGTAACTACGACGGCAAGAAGATCGCCGAAGAACACATCGAGCAACTCGCGAACTGGAAGCCGACCGCAGCGCGCGTCGACGAAATCCCGTTCGTGGTGTCGCGCGTCGTGCTGCAGGACTTTACCGGCGTTCCGCTGCTCGCTGACATCGCTGCAATGCGCGGTGTCGCGAAACACATGGGCAAGGATCCGAAGTCGATCGAACCGCTGGTCCCGGTTGATCTGGTGGTCGACCACTCGGTGCAGATCGATCACTTCCGCGAAAAAAACGCGCTCGATCTGAACATGAAACTGGAATTCCAGCGCAACAACGAGCGCTACCAGTTCATGAAGTGGGGCATGCAGGCATTCGACACGTTCAAGGTCGTGCCGCCGGGCGTCGGTATCGTTCACCAGGTGAACCTGGAATACCTCGCACGCGGCGTGCACAAGAAGGCCGAAGGCGCGGACACCGTGTACTACCCGGATTCGCTGGTCGGCACCGACAGCCACACCACCATGATCAACGGTATCGGTGTGGTGGGCTGGGGCGTGGGCGGTATCGAAGCTGAAGCCGGCATGCTCGGCCAGCCGGTGTACTTCCTGACGCCGGACGTGGTGGGCGTCGAACTGAAGGGCAAGCTGCGCGAAGGCCTGACGGCGACCGACCTGGTCCTGACCGTCACCGAACTGCTGCGTAAGGAAAAGGTTGTCGGCAAGTTCGTCGAGTTCTTCGGCGAAGGCACGAAGTCGCTGTCGCTGCCGGATCGTGCGACGATCGGCAACATGGCGCCGGAATACGGCGCAACGATGGGCTTCTTCCCGGTCGACGAAAAAACCATCGACTACTTCAAGGGCACGGGCCGCACCGACGCAGAAATCTCCGCCTTCGAAAACTACTTCAAGGCGCAGGGTCTGTTCGGTATTCCGAAGGCTGGCCAGATCGACTACACCAAGGTCGTCACGCTGGATCTCGGCACGGTGACGCCGTCGCTGGCAGGTCCGAAGCGCCCGCAAGACCGTATCGAAATTGGTCACGTGAAGTCGACCTTCAGCGACCTGTTCTCGAAGCCGGTGGCAGAAAACGGCTTTGCGAAGAAGTCGGAAGATCTGGACGCGCAATACACGACGAGCAACGGCGTCGACGTGAAGAACGGCGACATCCTGATCGCCGCGATCACGTCGTGCACGAACACGTCGAACCCGAGCGTGCTGCTGGCTGCTGGTCTGCTGGCCAAGAAGGCTGTGGAAGCTGGCCTGACGGTCGCGCCGCACATCAAGACCTCGCTGGCGCCGGGATCGCGCATCGTCACGGAATACCTGACGAAGACCGACTTGATGAAGTACCTCGACAAGCTCGGTTTCACGCTGGCCGCTTACGGTTGCACGACCTGTATCGGCAACGCAGGCGACCTGACGCCGGAACTGAACGAAGCGATCACGAAGAACGACATCGTCGCGGCAGCGGTTCTGTCGGGCAACCGTAACTTCGAAGCGCGTATCCATCCGAACATCCGCGCGAACTTCCTGGCCTCGCCGCCGCTGGTTGTGGCTTACGCAATCGCCGGCAACATCACGCGCGACCTGATGACCGAACCGGTCGGCAAGGGCAAGGGCGGCAAGGACATCTACCTGGGCGACATTTGGCCGACCAGCGAAGAAGTCAACGAGCTGCTCAAGTTCGCGCTGGACGCAGACGCGTTCCGCAAGAACTACGCGTCGCTGACCAAGAAGGGCGACCTGTGGAGCAAGATCGAAGGCGAAGAAGGTCAAGTCTACGACTGGCCGAAGTCGACCTACATCGCTGAGCCGCCGTTCTTCGGCAAGGACTTCTCGATGACGCCGGCCGACAGCATCGCTCCGGTCAAGGGCGCACGCGCACTGGGCATCTTCGGTGACTCGGTCACGACCGACCACATCAGCCCGGCAGGCTCGATCAAGGAAGACTCGCCGGCAGGCAAGTGGCTGAAGGCAAACGGCGTGCAGAAGGCCGACTTCAACAGCTACGGCTCGCGCCGCGGCAACCACGACGTGATGATGCGCGGCACCTTCGCGAACGTCCGGATCAAGAACCTGATGATCCCGGCGAAGGCAGACGGTACGCGTGTGGAAGGCGGCCTGACGATTCACCAGCCGAGCGGCGAACAAGAGTCGATCTATGACGCAGCGATGAAGTACATCGACGCGGGCACGCCGACGGTTGTGTTTGCGGGTGAAGAGTACGGCACGGGCTCGTCGCGTGACTGGGCTGCGAAGGGTACGCAACTGTTGGGCGTGAAGGCTGTGGTTGCTCGCAGCTTCGAGCGGATTCACCGTTCGAATTTGGTGGGCATGGGCGTTCTGCCGCTGCAGTTCAAGGGGTCGGATAGCGTTCAGTCGCTGGGTATTACCGGCGAAGAGACGTACGACATCGAAGGCCTGGGCGCTGACTTCAAGCCGCAACAGGAAGTGACGCTGGTAATTCGCGGCAAGGACGGCAAGGAGAAGCGCGTGCAGGTTCTGCTGCGTATCGATACGCCGATCGAAGTGGACTACTACAAGCACGGCGGGATTCTGCCGTTCGTGTTGCGTTCGCTGCTGGCTGCTTGAGGTTAAGGTATTAGGTAACGCATGCAGTAACTGCAAGCTGTTTTGCAGGTGCTGCGTCCTTGTGGAAGGACGCAGCCGATTTGAGAGCCCGGCTTTGGCCGGGCTTTTTTTATTTGTCGCTGCGGTCGGTGTGGAAGGCGGCGGGATCGTCGGTGATGCGGCGCTGGGTCATGTGGGCGTTCCAGTCGACGCCGCCCGAGACCGGTACGGTGGCGCGCGTGGTGACATGCGCGCGTGACTGCTTGGCCCAGTTGAGCAACGCTGCCTGGTCGACTGTGTCGTTTTCGGCCGACAGACGCGTGGTCCATTCTGGCTGTTTCGACACGGCAGGCCCCGCGGCTGGGCGAACGGCACGGCTCAGCGCGAGCCGCTCGTTGACATGCCCTTCGGTCATACGTGCGACCGCGACTTTGCGTTCCGTCTTTGCTAGGCGGGTTGTCGTGGTCTCGCGGGAAGGTGCTGGCACGACATCTGCCGCCGCATAGCGCTTTGCAAAGCTTGCGGACGGTGGCGCTGCAACGGTGCTTGTCTTTGGCACCGCGCTAGCTGCTGAAGGCACACTCCCCGAAATCGTCTGCATCTCTTCAACTGCCAACTGAGCCAGCTCAATCGGTTCTTGTGGATCGACAACGTGTGGACTGCTGACGGCCGGCGGAACCGCTGGTCTCAGAGCCAGTTCGCTCGCCTTATTGGCGTCTCGCATCGCGCATGTCGCCAGCAACCAGGCCAGCGCGATACTGCAACCCACGAAGATCGCCCCACCGAGGATGTGGTCCGACCGCGACGAGCGCGGACGTACCCTGCCTGCCTCAAGGTAGCGCTTTGCTTCAGCCAGCGCCGCGTCAAAGCCGTGGGAAGCCACGCGTCGCGGCGGCACTTTATAGAAGAAAAGCTTCGCGCCCGGAGGAAACGGACCCGGTCGTGCCTGCTGCGGCCGGCGTTGCACTGCGTCCTGCAGCGCCCGCTGTGCTTCGGTTTGAGCGATAGGTTGCGTGGCGTCTTGTGTCGCGGCTCGCGCGGTACGTCGTCGCGAGCCGAAAGGAGGCGGCAAGCCGTCGAATGGGCGCGGTTTCGGAATCGCCAGAGCACCTTCAATCAAGGCCAGAGGTCGGTTCATTGCATGATGCTCCGGTGTGGGTCGATCGCGGTGTCGAGTTGCGTGACCAAAGTCCTGCTGCGCTCGATGAGCGAGTCGATTGCACTGGTCTCGTGCTCCGGTGCCGTACTAGCGCTCCGTAGCGCTTCCATCAGACTGCCTGCACCGACGAGGCCCACGGCCCCACTCAATCTGTGCAGCAAGGTGCGTAACCCATCGATGTCATGCTGGTGATGCAAGCCGCCTAGGCGCTCCAGATCGTCCGTCATCGAACGACGCCAGGCACTTAGAAATGTGTAGAGATTGATACCCTCTTCCGACAGCGCGTCGAGATAGCGACGTTCGAAGGGTTCAAATGAGGAGCTCGTGGCAACGTCCCGCGACTGCGCGGCGATGGTGAACAGGGGCGCCCGTGCGTTGCTCGTCAATTCCGCGGATGGCCCCCATTGCTCGACGCTGAACGGCGCACTGAAGCTCACACGAGTGGCGGATTTTGAATCGCTCGTGACTAAAAGTTCGCCTTGCATACGCTGCGCCAGTATCTGGCAAAGCGACAAGCAAGCGTCCAAGTTGGCGGGCCATTCTCCGGCGAACGCTAGATCAACGATCGGCTCGAACAGTGGCAATTGGGCAACGTGAACTGCATCACGTCCGGTATCCATCAATTTGATAGAAATACGCTGCGAACCAGCATTCAGTAGTTCCGCCTGCACAACGACGGCAATCTCGCCCTGTGTGCCGAGTTGAATCACGTGGTTTAGCAGGTGGAAGAAAATCTGACCAAGCCGCGCACTATCGGCGAGTATCAGCGTCGCCACCGCTTGGTCAAAGCTCACACTCGGACGCAAGCCTCGCTGCGCGGCAGCAGGAGCCAACAGCGCGATGACACCGTCGATGACCTCCCGCGGATTCGTCACACTTTCGTCTAGAACGATGGTTCGTGACTCCAACGGCGAAATATCCATCAGATCGTGAAGCGTTTGGGCCCACGTACGCATCGCGGACTGGATCATCAACATCTGCGTGCGTTGAGCAGACGGCATCGCTGCGGTTTCGAGCGATTCAAACAGACCCGTTACGGCGGTCAACGGAGCTTCCGTATAGAGACGCATCGCGCCGAGCAGCCAGAGCTGCTCCTGCTTTGCGGCGGCATGTGCCTGGATGGATGCCTTGACACGCGCAGCCTGCTCCCGTGCTTCGGCTGCATCGCACCGGCGTGCCCATTCATCTTCAGCGCGACGCCATTTCTCCGCAGCGCGCCTCAGCGCGGCGCGAGACAAGCACGCACCGGCAAGCGCTACAACCGCGGGGGCAGCGAGCTCCAATACCCACGTTTGCCGATCGATCTCGGTGTCACGTGCGCCAGTTGCCGGTTGGCCCGTGACATAGCGACTATCACGCGATGCAAGCACGAAGGGCGCGCTGGCGACAGTCTCGTTGCGCGAATGAGTGCCGTGAGCCGGTTGCCCGAGTTGGGCCACCGCATCTCGCGCGGCCAGCACAACAGCCGGACGCGAATTGTTGTGGTACAGCATGCGTGGCGCACCGTCGGCTAGCAGTGCCGCATTGGCCCGTAGCGAGAACATACACAGCAGCGCAAACGCACAAAGGCCGCCCAAAACCGCCGCAAAGCGGATTGACGTAAGTCCCGCATTCTGCGAGAAGCGTGATGCACGACTACGCGTGTCCGCTGGAGAACCAAGCCGACTCATTTTTTTCATAACCCGAAAAACTCAGTCGATCAGTCTGTGCAATGTCGCAAACTCGATTAGCGCGGCCAACGACGACAGCCCAAGCTTTTCCTGAATGCGGCTCTTGTACGTGCTCACGGTCTTGTCGCTCATTAAAAATCCCCTTATCACGTCAATTGTCACCATGCGCGAGCCCCAAAATCTGAATCGATCGAGAAGAAACCCCATGCGCCCTAAAAATGAGAAGGCAGGCCGCCGGTAAGTATTCTTGCCAGATGTGCACACAAATGCACTTCTGCTTTGCGGTGAGAGACTATGGAGAATTGAGATTACAGGAGGCTCACAACGGAGCCGGGACACAACATGTGCGAGTCGAAATATCGACCAGCTGCTGCGCGACGTTGGCGTCCATAGATACCGACGGTGATTCTTGATGCATGTGCACGCTACGACTCGGCCAGCACAAATTCGATTTCGACGCGCCGGTTTGGCTCAAGACACCGCACCAGTTCATCGCGCTTTGTTTGCTGGCAGGTGACTAACTGATTCGCACTGCCTTGGCCTTGCGCGGTCATAGGCAACGTCACGCCGTGGTTGCGCAGATACTGCCTGACTGTCTGCGCACGCTGCAACGATAGACTCTGGTTGTGGGTATCGCTTCCGAGTCGGTCGGCAAACCCGGTGATCTTTAGCTCGCGTACCGTTGGGGCCCGCTTCAAGCCCGTGACCACCCCGTCGAGTTGTCGCTTGCCAGCCGGCAGGATCGCAGCCTCGCTGCTGCCGTCGAAACGGAACAGGGAGTCGGCCCGCAGCGTAATCTTTTGAGGCACCTGTACTGCGGGTGCCGATGCAGGCGTCGCTTTCGCCTGCGAGCATTGCAACGCCGTTTCCGCCGACTTCCGCAAATTATCCTGAACCTCGGGTAAGCGCTGTTCAGCAGCGGAGAATCTACGCGCCCAAGCGTCATGGCCTGCTTGCAGCAGTTCGACTTCAGCACATGCAAGAGGTTGTTGTGCCTGGGGACACTGGGCGAAGGCAGGATCGCCTTTGATGGTATTGACGATTTTCCACAGATCAGGACGCACCGTGGACACCGTGCGTAAGACCGGGTTAGCAGCGGACAACGGCGTGCCGTTTTCGAGGCTCATTGTGATGACCGCAGCCTGGCCGATCGCTTCCTCAACGAAGCCCCAGTGATCGTTAGCCTGCTGCGTCTGCTGACCGGCATCGATCCAGCACTGGGCCTTCGCGTGGAAGTAGCCGCTCTTGTCGCCGGGCAATTGATCGATCCGCTGTTGCAACGATGCCAGCGCGGTGCGACTGCTGACGATTGACGCATAGGCGCCAACCCATTGCGCGTTTGCCGCGCCTGCTGCCTCGTCCTGCGATGTGCCGATTCCCGCTTTCAGCACCGTGGCATCTTCAATCCCGAGACGTTCACGCGCGGCGTGATCCGCGCAGCCTGACAAGGCCAGTGCAAAAGCTAGCAGCGTTAGCTGAAATTTCATTGCTCTTCTGCGTCGAGCGCATCTTCTTTAAGAAGGCTCCGAGTATGAAGAGACGCAGCACGAGACGGAATGGGAACATTCTTAGAATCATGTCGGAAAATCCACGCTTTTGCATTCGTGTGGCATAACAGCTGTCATCGGGCGCGACGCTTACGCCGCCACCGCCCGCGCCGCATTCCTCCCCCGCAGCCATTCCAACGCAAGCAACAGACAAGTCGAGAACACAATCAAAATCGTCGCCAGCGCCGCGATAGTCGGGCTGATGTTCTCGCGAATACCAGTGAACATCTGACGCGGCAAGGTAGTCTGATCCGCCCCAGCCAGGAACAGCGTCACGACCACTTCATCAAACGAAGTAGCAAACGCAAACAGCGCACCCGAAATCACCCCCGGCGCAATCACCGGCAGCGTGATACGGAAGAACGTCTTCACCGGATTCGCTCCTAGCGACAAACTCGCGCGCACCAGGTTGTAGTTAAAGCCTTGCAACGTCGCCGCGACCGTCGTCACCACAAACGGCACACCGAGCGACGCGTGCGCGAGAATCAGCCCGATATACGTATTCGCCAAACCAAGCGGCGCAAAAAACAGATACATGCCGACGCCGACCACCACCACCGGCACGATCATCGGCGAAATCAGAACCGCCATCAGCAATGCCTTGCCGCGGAAATTCGCTTTGGTCAGGCCAATCGCAGCCAACGTGCCGAGCACAGTCGCCACGACAGTCGCCGACGGCGCCACGATAAAGCTATTCTTCGCCGCCATGCGCCATTCATCGGAGCCGATCAGGTTCGCATACCAGCGCATCGACCAGCCCGGAATCGGATACACCAGGAACGTGCTGGACGAAAACGACAACGGCACAATCGCCAGCACCGGCAGGATCAAATACAGCAGCGTCAGCACGGCAAGCGCGCGCAACGCGAAATACCACACGCGCTCGATCAAGGACGTATGCGGCGCAAACAAGGGCTTGGCAAGTTTCATCGCGAGTAAGCTCCGTTCAGCCAATCAGCCGAGGCTCAGGGACGAACGCGTGAAGCGTCCATAGATGACATACAGCACGAGCGTCGCGGCAAGCAGCAAACCGCCGAGTGCGCACGCCATACCCCAGTTGATCGTCACGTTGGTGAAGTACGCGACGTAGTAGCTGACCATCTGATCATTCGGTCCGCCGAGCAATGCCGGCGTGATGTAGTAGCCGATCGCAAGAATGAACACAAGCAGTGCGCCCGCCCCGATACCCGGATAAGTTTGCGGCACATACACGCGCCAGAACGCGGCGAATGGATGACTGCCGAGCGAGATCGCGGCACGTTGATAGGTCGGCGGGATCGACTTCATCACGCTATACAGCGGCAGGATCATGAACGGCAGCAGAATGTGCGTCATCGAGATGTACACGCCGGTGCGGTTGAACAGCAACGACAACGGATCGTGCAAAATGCCACTCGCAATCAGCGCCTTGTTCACCAGCCCTTCGCTTTGCAGAATCACGATCCATGCAGCAACGCGTACGAGGATCGAAGTCCAGAACGGAATCAGCACGAGGATCATCACAAGATTCGCGCGGCGGTCGGAGAGCGTCGAAATCCAGTAAGCGAGCGGATAACCGAGCAGCAGCGCAAAGAATGTCACGACTGCGCCGATCACGAAGGTGCGGCTGAATACGTGGAGATAAATCTGTTGCTCCGGATCCGTCTCGATGATGTGACCGAATCCGTCCTGCTTGTGGTCCAAAGAGGCCAGCAGATAAAACGGCGAGTAGGCACCGGAATTCTTCGCGATCGCCTGCCAGTACGCGACGTTGTTCCAGCGTTCGTCGAGTTCGACGAACTTCGCGTGCATCTGGGCCGGCGTGAGCGTTAGCGGTTTGCTGTTGTCGTCGACGAACGGCATGGCGTGAGCCGATTTTGCGACCAGCGAGCGATAGCCTGGAATTTCCACGTTCAGCCGCCGCGCCAGCGCGCCCATGCCATCGCTATCGGCAATCGCAGTCAGGTCCACAGCTAGCGCGGAGTATGCGGCGTCAGGCGGCAGCGCCTTGCGATCCCAACCGCTCAACGCATTCAGCGTATGCGGCAGGGCGTTCATCACTTCCGGATTCTGCGCGGCCCGCGTCAATAGCGCACCGATCGGCACGACAAAAATCAGCAGCAGAAAAATGGCGAGCGGTGCAATCAGCAACAGCGCCATTGCGCGCTTCTTTGCTTCTGCGGCCTTCAGTTCTCGCTTAAGTCGAACATTCGACTCAGGCGTCGAATCGGCGGCGATCGTCATCGTAGTCACACCTCGTCTCCTCGATCCGGAGTTAGCGCGCTAGCCCTTACTCCGATCCCATGCATCCGGCCGCTCGCGCACATCGCGAAGACATGCGTTTGCGTTTGTTTCATTGCATTGACGCGGCGCGGCTTCACCATAAAAGCCGCGCCTTCTCACACCTGGCTAATTACTTCGAAGCCCAAGACGAAAAACGTTGCTCCAGCTCATCGCCATGGTCGGTCCAGAACGAGAGGTTCTGCAGCACGGCGTTCTTGCCGTTAGCCGGCGAGTTCGGCAGATTGGACAGCGTCTTCGGATCGAGCGCCTTGATGGCCGCCACGTTCACCGGACCATACGCAATGTTGTGCGCGTAGTCCTGCTGCGGCTTCGACGAGATCGAATACGCGATGTACTTCTCAGCCAGCGCCTTGTTCGGCGTGCCCTTCGGAATCGCCCAGTAGTCGAGGTCGTAAATGCTGCCGTTCCACACCACCTTGAGGTTCTTGCCTTCCTTCTGCGCGGCATCGATACGGCCGTTGTACGCAGTGGACATCACCACGTCACCCGCGACCAGGAATTGCGGCGGCTGCGCGCCCGCTTCCCACCACTGGATGTTCGGCTTCAGTTCGTCGAGCTTCTTGAACGCGCGGTCCTGGCCTTCCTTGGTGGCGAGCACCTTGTAGACGTCCTTCGGCGGCACGCCGTCGGCCATCAGCGCGAATTCGAGGTTGTAACGCGCGCCCTTGCGCATCGCGCGCTTGCCCGGGAATTTCTTCACGTCCCAGAAGTCGGCCCAGCCAGCCGGCGCGGTTTTCAGCTTGTCGGCGTTGTACGCGAGTGCCGTCGACCACACGAAGAAGCCCACGCCGCAGGTTTGCGGTGCTTCCGGAATCAGGTCCGACTTCTTGCCGATCTTCGACCAGTCGAGCTTCTCGTACAGGCCTTCGTCGCAACCACGGCCGATGTCGCCCGATTCAACTTCCACCACGTCCCAATTCACGTGTTTGGCTTCGACCATCGCCTTCACTTTGGCCTGCTCACCGTTGTATTCAACGGCGGTCACTTTATTGCTGGTTTGCGTTTCGAACGGCTGGTTGAATGCGACCTTTTGCGCGTCGCCATTCGCGCCGCCGAAATTGACGACCGTCAGTTCAGCTGCATTGACTTGCGCGGCGCCCAGCGCGAGCGCCACAGCACCGACAGCGATGGCGCAGCGCGATTTCCCGATCTTGCTCATGGTGTGTTGCTCTCCTTTGGTGGTGTGCTTCAAGCTACGTACAGTGCGACTTGTTATGTGCTGCTTAGGTGAACTGCTTCTTTTGCCTGCGTCGACGACCTGCAACCCGTGCATTGCACGCGCTCACGCGCCTGCAAACACTCGCAGATGCTCGGGCGCAAACTCGAGCGCGACGGGCGCGCCAGGTGCGAAGGTTTCGAGTGCATCGGTGCCGAGCGGCACCTTCACGAAGCACTCGTCCTGCTCCGGCAAACCACAACGCATCCGCACGTGGTCGCCGAAATAGATTAGCCCGCGCGCTTCGCCGCTTAGTGCATTAGCGCCAGGCCGTGACACGCCGTTGGCGAGTTTCATACGCTCAGGACGGATGCACGCGACCGCCGGCGTGCCCGCCCGCGCACCGCCAATATTGCGTCCCGTGAGTCGCGTGCCGTCAATCAGATGAAACTCGCAGTACTCGCCGTCGACGTTCGCAATCGTGCCGCGCAGCTTGTTGCTGTCACCGATGAAGTTCGCAACGAACTCGTTGCACGGCGATTCATAGAGACGATCCACGGTATCGAGTTGCTGCACGATGCCCTTATCGAACACGGCAACGCGGTCGGACATGGTCAGCGCTTCGCCCTGATCGTGCGTGACATACACGAACGTGACGCCGAGCTGCTCGTGCAATGATTTAAGTTCGTACTGCATGTGTTCGCGCAACTGCTTGTCGAGTGCGCCGAGCGGCTCGTCCATCAGCACGAGCTTCGGCTCGAACACGAGCGCCCGCGCCAACGCAATACGTTGCTGCTGGCCGCCGGAAAGCTGCGCCGGGTAGCGCTTTGCGAAGCTTTCCATGCGCACCATCTTCAGCGCGTTATTCGTGCGATGCGCACGCTCTTCCGCCGACAGTTTGCGCACCGTGAGCGGATACGCGACGTTCTGCTCGACCGTCAGATGCGGGAACAGCGCGTAGTTCTGAAACACCATGCCGATGTTGCGCTTGTGCGGCGGCACGGTATTGAGCAGCGTGCCGTCGAGCCAAATCTCACCGCCGGTGGGAAATTCGAAGCCCGCCAGCATCATCAGACATGTGGTTTTCCCTGATCCGGACGGCCCGAGCAGCGTCAGGAATTCGCCCTGGTAAATATCCAGATCGAGTTGTTTGACGACCAGCGTTTCGCCGTCGTACGTCTTGCGCACACCCCGAAAGCTGACGATCACGTCATCGGTTTTCATCGCACTAGTCTCCTCTGCGGTCCGGCTGGCTCCCCCTGCAAAGCAGCGGGATTGCATTAATTGCGTGGCTCACTATAGTCCCTTACGGTTCTACAATATGGAACCATTTCATTATTCCGGATAGAACCACTTGGACACCGTGATCTTGTCGGATTGGCTTGCCGCGCGACTCGACCGCGCCGCCGCCGAACCGGTCTACAGACAGACGTTGCGGCTGATGCAGCAGGCCATCCTGACCGGTCAGCTACCGCCTGGCACCAAGCTGCCCAGTTCGCGCACGCTCGCCGAGGACCTCGGCATCGCGCGCAACACCGTGCTGCACGTCTACGACCAGCTTACCGCCGAAGGCTATGTGATCTCGACCACCGGCAGCGGCACCTATGTCGCCGACACGCGGCCGGACACGGCAGCAGTGAATGCACGCAAGAAGCCGACAGTGGCGAGTGTCAATGTTGACAGCGCCGATCAAGCCGCCGAGGCCTTGAAGCCGCCCAAACGCGATCTAGGCGACCTCTCCATGCGCGGACGCAGGCTCATCGATCAGGCAGGCGTGTCCGCCAAGCAATGGGGCGCGTTCATGCCGGGCGTGCCCGACGTCGCTGAGTTTCCGGCGCGCACATGGAGCCGCTTACAAGCAAGGTTGTGGAAGGAAGCCAATCCCGATCTGCTGACCTATGCGCCGGGCGGCGGCTATCGGCCGTTAAGGCGGGCGCTGTCCGATTACCTGCGCGTCGCGCGCTCGGTGAATTGCACGCCCGATCAGATCATCATCACGACGGGTATTCATCAGTCGATCGATCTGGCCGTGCGTTTATTGACCGACGTCGGCGATCGCGCGTGGGTAGAAGAGCCGTGCTATTGGGGCGCGCGCAGCGTGCTGCAATCGTCGGGGATTACGCTAGTGCCGGTGCCGGTGGATGACGAGGGCCTCAATCCGCGCGAGCAGGATCTGCAACAGCCGCCGCGGTTGGCGCTCGTCACGCCGTCGCATCAATATCCGCTCGGCATGGTGATGAGTCTCGCGCGGCGCCGCACGCTGCTCGAATACGCACGCCAACACAACGTCTGGATCATCGAGGACGACTACGACAGCGAATTCCGCTACGGCAGCCGTCCGCTCGCGTCGTTGCAAGGACTCGACGACGCCGGCCAGGTGATCTACGTGGGAAGTTTGGGGAAGATGCTGTTTCCGGGTTTGCGGATCGGCTACATGATCGCGCCGGAACATCTGGTGGATACGTTCCGCACGGGCGTGGCCGAGCTGTATCGCGAGGGACAGTTAATGCAGCAGGCGGTGATGACCGACTTCATCATGGACGGCCATCTCACATCGCACGTACGCCGTATGCGCGCGCTCTATGGCGAGCGCCGGCAGATTCTGATCGACGCGATCACCGCGCGTTTCGGCAACGAACTGCCGGTGATGGGCGACGAGGCCGGGCTGCATCTGGTGCTTGGGCTGCCCGATCATGCGAACGATCGCGCCGTCACGGCAGCCGCTTACGATGCCGGCGTGATCGTGCGACCGCTCGCCGCTTACTACAGCAGCGAGACGCCCGCGCGACGCGGACTGTTGCTGGGCTACGCCTGCGTGCCGAACGAGAAGATCGGTCCGGCATTCGACACGCTCGCGCGCGTGATCGAGCAGACGGCGTTGAAGAAGGTGCCGACGCGAGCCGCTTAACCGGCTCGCATCGCCACACAACGCATCACTTCAATCCAAAGTCCACCCGCGTCGTGGCACCCTTGTCCTTGATGCCATCAGCGTCCAGCTTCGGCGCGACGATAAACACGCGGCTGCTGTCGATCTTGCCCTCGAAATACTGCTGCACGGCTTGCGCCCGTTGCTGGGCGAGCTGACGCAAGCTGGCGTCGTCGATCGGAGCATTGGCAGCCATTGCCGCCTTCATGTCGTCGTCCGGCAGGCTCTTGGTCAAACCGACAAAATTGCGCGGCTTCTTGAAGTCGGCCGCCTTGTAGGCCTTGGTCAAGTACTTGTCGTATTCCTTCGGATCCACGGTAACGGTCGACAGATCCACGCTTTCGCCATTGCCCACCACGTCCTTGATCTTCTGTTGCTTGACCTGGCGGTCGACGTACTGCGCCCGCAGGCCCGGTCCGTCGATCGCCGGATCGACGCGGCCAATCAGATCGATACGAATCGAGCTCTTGTCTGCCAGCGCCTTCACGATAGTGTCGAGCTTCTTGTCCGCAGCGTCGGACAGTTGCGCCGACCCGGGCTCGAACTCGACATAGCCCAACTCCTCGCCACCGCCACCGAAGGCGTTGGCGATCAGCGAGAACGGCGCCGTTACCGCCTTCTGCAGCAGATTGAGCACCGCATGCCAGATGAGGCCGCCGATGCTGAACTCCGGATTCGACAACGAACCCGACACCGGCAGATTCACATCGATTTCACCGCGTGAGTTTTTCAGCAGCGAAATCGCGAGACGCACTGGCAGCTTGGTCGCCGTATCATTCTCGACGTGGTCACCGAACGTAAGCTGATCGATGAAAATATGATTGTTGGCATTCAACTGATCGTTATCGAGCTTGTAGTGCAGATCGACGTTCAGCTTGCCTTTGGTGATCGGATAGCCAGCGTATTTCGCCGAATACGGCGTGAGATTGGTGAGCTCAATATCGTGCGCGCTCGCAGTCAGGTCGAGTGCCGGCTTCGCAATCAGCGGATTGACCGTACCGCGAATCGATAGCGGACCATTCGCCGCCAGCTTCGCGGCGATGTCCACGGGCGCAGGCGTAGTCGACTGCGTGCCGAACGCGCCGACCGTGCCTTGAATGCTAACCAGGTTCGCGGTGAAGTTCGGCTTGATGAAGTTGTCGGTGTACGTCACGCGGCCCTGTTGCAGCACCAGTTGGCCGAAGTGCAGTTTGACGGGGCTTTGCGGCGGCGTGGCGGCCGTCACTGTGGCCGGCGTTGCCGACGACGCCGGTACCGGCGCGGAAGCCAACTCTGGCGCCGACGCAGCCTGCGGCGTCAACGGCACCGGCTCATGGCCGCCGCTCTTGTCGCGTGTCAGCGATTGCGCGGCGCCGCTTTCATGCGCGACCACATCCTTGAGATTGAGCTTGCCTTGCGCGTCGAGCAGCACACGCCCATAGAACTTCGTGAACGTAACGCGGCCCGCATCGACCACAGTGCCGTGTTCGTCGTAGTCGGCCTTCAGATTGGTCAGCGCGAGCGAACTCCATCCTGCGAACGGGTCCGAAGTCGCCTTGTCGATCATCCGCACGTCGACGAGCGCGACATCGCCGCGGTATGTCGCCTTAAGCGCTTTCGCCTGACTCAGCGCGAGATCGCCATTCGCATTGAGCAACGCGCTCGCGATCAGCGCATTCAGCTTGCTGCCGAAGTACGGTTCGAAGGCCGCCGCATCCAGGCGGTTCGCGTTCACCTTGACGGCCACCTTGAGCGGCGTCGCCGTGACATTGCCCTTTACGCCAAGCGTGCCTTTCTTGTTGAGCGTGGCTTGCAGATCGACCGGCAACGGCTTACTCAGATCGTCGCTGATCTGCTGCACCTTCAATTGCAACGGCGTCACGCTCAGCTTCACTGGATTCGGCGTCGTGTTGTCAGTGAAATTCGCGGTCGCGTCTTTCAGGTTAAGTTCGCCGATCTTGTAGTGCCACGCGGGCCCCGCTGCCTCCGCCTTCTTCACCGCATGGATCGCCGTGCGCTGTTGCTCGGCCTGATGCGGACCCGCGAGCGCGGCGAGGTCGATGCTGCCGTCCTTCAGACGTTGCGCATTGACCACCAAGCCGGTCGTATCGACGCCGGTGATATCGGCAGTACGCCCCGCCACGTCCACCTGTTTGACCGTCACCTGGCCTTGCGCGAGCGAGACGACCGGTTCCTTGCTGCCGCGCGCTGCGAGTTTGAGCGACTGCAGATTGAGTTGTGTATCGGTGACCATGACTGCGACCGGCGACTTCGACCAGTTCGCGCCGACATTCGCGTTGGCGGACAGTGCGCCGTCCACCACTTGCGCGGCGGTCGCGGTGTCGAGGTACGGTTGCAGCAAGGGCAACTTCAGTGACTTCAAATCGACCTTTGCGCTGGCGGTCTTCGCAACAAGGCCGAACGCGCCGGCCACGCCGAGCGAGCCGCCGCCGTCCTTGAAATCGGTATTGAGCGTGTAATGCGCGGGGGCGGTAGCGAGCGTCGAGAAATCGGTCAGCGTGACGGCCAGTTTCTGCAGGCCGGCGTCAACCGGACGCGAGGCCGCTTCATCGTGAACGTTCACGGTGCCGTCGTTGAGCACGAAACGCTTGATCGACAGGTCCAGAGGCTGTACGGCCTTTTCCGTGGCGCCGCTACCCGACGCCGCAACGGGCGCAGACGCTGGCGCCGATGCCGAAGCCCCCGCAGCAGGCGCAGGCGCGAACATCCGCTCGACACTCAACACGCCGTCTTTATCACGCGCAAGATTGGCGCTTGGCGCGTCGATGCGGATCTCGTCGATGTGATACAGGTTCTTCAGCGGCTCCAGCGTCCCGGCAGCCACATGCAACGCGCGCGCCGCGAAGAACGGCGCCTTGCTCTGATCGCGCACGTCCACATCGTTCAAGTCGACGGTGCCTGCCACGCGTAACGAGGGAGCGTCGTTAGAGACCACGAAGTTGAGCTTGAGATCGGTGGATAGCTTGCCGCTCTGCACAACCACAGGCAGCTTGGTCGGCGCGTAGGAGATGAGCTGCGGCACGTCGAGCCCGTCGAAGCGCAGCGACACCTCCGATTCGCGCGACGCGGCAAACGGCTTGGTCTTGCCGTCGACCGCAAGCGGACTGCCGTCGATACGCGCACGCAGCAACGGCTCCACAAAGATGTCGGTTTTCGAAGGCAGCGTAGCGATGAACGGAATGCCGAGCTTCCATTGATCGATCACGTGCGTTGCGCCGAGCAATTTGTCGTCGAACGTAATCTGGCCGTTTTCGAGGCGAATGTTCGACACCGAAAACAGCGTCGGCTTGCTATCGGGTTTGGCCGGCTGCTTCGAGAATTTCTCGATCAGGTCGGTGAAATTGAAGCGCTGCGCGTCGTAGCGAACGATATGAAAGCGTGGTGAATCGAGTTGCACTTCATCGACGATCGGCGCGCCACGAAACAGCGAGCTCCATGACGGCTTCACGATGAGCCGCGCAATATCGACAAAGTCGCCCGCGCCGCCGCGCTCGCCGATATGCACGCTATCGGCTTCGAGCTTGAGCGTGTACGGATTGAGTGCGATGCGGCTGATCGTAGCCGGCCGGTCGAGTTGCTTGCTGAGTTGCTGCTCGGCAATGTGGCGAATCAACGGCGGCGCCGCGAAAAAGCCCAGCAGACCGAACAATCCGAGGAAGATCAGCAGACCCGTGATGACACGCCGGGTGCGGCGTGACTGCGCGACATCGCGCACGGTCTGCATGGAAGAGGCGATTGATGCTTTATTGAGGCTTGCCATGCTCGGTCTTGGGTAATGCGGCGGCAAGCCCGCCGCGAAACGAAAATCCCGCAAGCGGCAGTATAAGTGGTGAATCTTACGCGGCCTAGAAATGTAAGCCGTGGCTTACACATTGTTGCACGCTACTGCAGCGCATGTCCGCCGGCACGAAGCGGCGGACACGCGTTGGTCTATGCGTCACTCATACCTCACTGTCACAGCAGTGACGCATAACATTCATGGACTTCACACCAGCACTTCGCTGCCCCGCTTCACCGAGGCATTTCACTAGCCAACTTCAACGACGTCGGCGGCAATTCACTGACGCACGACGGCCGGCGGTTGCCAGCTGCCATCGGTCGCTTGCGGCTTCGGTGCGTACAAACGCAGCATCAATTGCAAATCGGCGCGCGGCGCCGGCAGCCAGTTGCCACTCTTGCCGCGCGTGGACGACACCGTCACGTCGAGCGAGCCGTCGCGATTACGGCGCGCACCGTTGCGATCGCCGACTGCGAGACGCGCCGGCGCGCTTTCCCCTAACGCGCCGTCCTTCGTGTAGGCGGTGATCGACCAGAAGCCGCGCACCGGCGGCAACTGGTTCGGCGCGAAGTGGATCACGTAGCGATTTGCGCCGTTCAGCGCATGACCGTCGCTGTCCTGGGTGACGACCGCGCGCACTTCATCGTCCTTCGTGCCGATACCCGGCTGGGTCGCTGCGGCGTAGGCGCGCATTGCATAGTCGGGGCCGTAGTTACCCACGCCGTCGCCGAACCAGTTCCAGCCGTTACCGATCAGCAGATTGGAGGGTGGCGTGACGACACGCAGGTGACCGTCGGCCAGGCCCGCGGCGATCGCCTCGGGTGGACTCGGCAGCTTCACCGGATCGCCAGGCGTCACACCAAGGTCCGAAAGGATTTTCAGCGCGTGCGGATCGGCCGGCGCCGGCGGGTTGTCCGGCAAGGCCTGCGCGAGCCGGCTGAAGAAGCCGTTCGCGTCGAGCGCGGCGACTTGCGCAGCCGGCGTGCCGGAAGCGGCCGCGGCGGCAGCATCGGCGGCATTGCTGCTAGGCGGCGTAATCGATGCCGAGCGCGTGTCGCCCGCGTAGACGCTCAACGGTGCAATACGGATGGCGCGCTGCAGCTTGCGCACCGCCGTCAGGTCGCGGGTGCCGTTCGACTGGATGCGTACGCTCACCCAGGCGTTGCGGGTCGGAACGTCGACACGCGTCACGCCCTTGGGCAGATCGCCCTGCCAGCCCGCGCCGACGAAGGCAATCGTTTGCGCCTTGATGCCCGCGGCGCGGGTAGCGAACTGTGAGCTGGTCGACCACACCACGTTGGTCCACATGTCGAGCACGCGGGCGTCCACGTAGCGGCCGCGCGAATCGGGCAGCGACACGATCACCGGCTCAGTGCCGACGTCCAGCCAGCCGGTCGAGTCGAGCGTGTCGAGACTCGGCTGCAGCGGATTGGACGCGCCGATCGGCGGCAAGGCCTGCGCGTGACGCAGCGTGTTGATCGGCGCCTGGCCTGGATCGGTGCCGACCGCCGCGTCGCGCGCGACGCCCATCAGCACCAGCGGATAGCCGAATACATACGAATCGGCGACTTCGTCCTTGACCCAGCTGTCGGCTTTTTGCGTCGTGGACGGAGTCGACGCACAACCAGCCAGAAATGCGAGGCCTACGAGCGATGCGCAGGTCCAGTGAAGCGAAAACAGTTCTCGGCGATTTTTTATCATTCGTTCAGGTGGCAGAACGTGCGGTCCTAAGGGAGACGTCGGTGCGCAGCGAAACCGGTTTGCGTGGCCTCCCAAAGCCCAGCGCAGCCAGGCGGTGGCTCGCGATTCCGACAACATCGGGTTGTATCGTATCCTTGCTCACCAGGCAAGCGCAAAGGCAGGAATAGCGCCTGGCAATGCGCGCGTGGCCATCATTTAGCGTACGGTTGACGATTTTTGTCACTCCCCCACTGATTCTTGCCCTGCTGGCCAGGTCACGCGACTGCCCGGCAAGGCGCACCGCAAAAACATCCTTGACCTTCCCATCATGGGAAGGTCAATACTGGGTTCATGATGCGGCCCAATGCCGCGACGAGCCTTGCCTGCCATGACCGAACTTGCCACACCGCTGCGTCCCGCGGACGCCACGCCCTCCAGAACCACCGAACTCGACATCGGCGGCATGACCTGCGCCTCGTGCGCGATGCGTGTCGAAAAGGCGCTGGCCAAAGTGCCGGGGGTCACGCGCGCGTCGGTGAATCTCGCCACAGAAAAAGCCAGTATCGACAGCGACGCTGCCGTCGACCCCGAAACGCTCGCTGGCGCCGTGCGTAAAGCGGGCTACGAAGCGACGCCGTCGGCGCTGCCCGACGTTGCGCCGGCGCAAACTTCGCACGCGACGGAACTGGCGATCGGCGGGATGACCTGCGCCTCATGCGCGATGCGCGTGGAAAAGGCGCTCGCCAAGGTGCCGGGCGTCGCGGGCGTGTCGGTGAATCTGGCGACCGAAACGGCGACCGTCAATCTCAGCGACGTGGCTTCGGATGACGATGTCGCCTCCGACGCATTGATCGCAGCCGTCAAGAAAGCCGGCTACGAGGCAACGCTGATCGCGCCGGCGTCGGCGGCCGGAAATTCCGCCCTTGCCTCCTCTGCCGACAGCAAACGCAGCCAGACGCGCCGCGAACTGGCGGCCGTGCTCGCCTCCGCCGTGCTGACGCTGCCGCTCGTCCTGCCGATGGTCGGCGAATGGTTCGGTTTGCACGCGATGCTCTCCCCGTGGCTGCAGTTCGCCCTCGCCTCGATCGTGCAGTTCGTATTCGGCGCGCGTTTCTATCGCGCGGCCTTCCGTGCGGTGCGGGCCGGCGCCGGAAACATGGACTTGCTGGTCGCGCTCGGCACGTCGGCAGCCTATGGAATCAGCGTCTACGAACTGGCGACCCATCCGGGCGACATGACGCATCTGTATTTCGAAGCGTCGGCGGTCGTGATTACGCTGGTGCGTTTCGGTAAATGGCTCGAAGCGCGCGCCAAGCGCCAGACCACGGATGCGATCCGTGCGCTCAACGCACTGCGCCCCGACCGCGCGCGTATCCGCGTCGGCACGGACGAACGCGAAGTACCGCTCGCGCAAGTGCGGGTCGGCACGGTGGTGATCGTGCGTCCGGGCGAGCGCGTGCCGGTGGACGGCGCGATGCTCGAAGGCCGCACTCACATCGACGAATCGCTGATTACCGGCGAAAGCCTGCCGGTGCCGAAGCAGGCAGCCGATCCGGTTACCGCCGGGTCGATCAACGGTGAAGGCGCGATTGCGGTGACGACCACCGCGATCGGCGCGGAGACGACCCTCGCGCGAATCATCCGGCTCGTTGAAAGTGCGCAGGCCGAGAAAGCGCCGATCCAAAGGCTGGTCGACCGCGTCAGCGAGATCTTCGTGCCGGCGATTCTGGCGATTGCGGCGCTCACGCTGGTGGGTTGGCTGATCGCCGGCGCGGGTGGCGAAACCTCGATTCTGAATGCGGTCGCCGTGCTGGTGATCGCCTGCCCGTGCGCGCTCGGACTGGCGACGCCCGCGGCCATCATGGCCGGCACCGGCGTCGCTGCGCGCCGCGGCGTGCTGATCAAGGACGCCGAGGCGCTGGAAACCGCGCATCGGGTGAATATCGTCGCGTTCGATAAAACCGGCACGCTGACGCTCGGGCAACCGTCGGTGACGGCGTTCGATGCGATCGGCGGCATTGGGCACGACGAGGCGCTGGCGCTCGCTGCGGCTATGCAGCGGCATAGCGATCACCCGTTGGCGCGGGCAGTGGTGAAGGCGTATGAAGTGGCGTCGCCGGCCGCGGCGGAGTCGCGAGTTCCGACGCTCACGGCCAGCGCCGCTCGTGCGGTGCCCGGGCGCGGCGTGGAAGCCGACGTCGAGGGCCGCACCCTCGCGCTCGGCAGCACGCGCTGGCTCAACGAACTCGGCATCCAGTTGCCGCCGCAACTCGCCGAGCGCGCAAAACAGCTCGAAGCCGCCGGCAACACGGTCTCCTGGCTGATGGAGCGCGCGCCGCTTGCGCCCACCGCGCTCGCCTTGATCGCCTTCGGCGACACCGTCAAGCCGACCGCCCGCGCGGCCGTCGAGCGGCTTGCCCAGATGGGCATCAAAAGCGTGCTCGTTACCGGCGACAACCACGGCAGCGCGGCGAGCGTTGCCCAGGCGCTCGGCATCGACGAATTCCACGCCGAAGTCCTGCCCGACGACAAAGCCCGGGTGATCCGCGATCTGAAAATCCGCAGCGCCGGCATCGTCGCGATGGTGGGCGACGGCATCAACGACGCTCCCGCGCTCGCTGCCGCCGACATCGGCATCGCGATGGCGACCGGCACCGATGTCGCGATGCAGGCGGCCGGCATCACGCTGATGCGCGGCGATCCGGCGCTGGTGGCCGACGCCTTCGATATTTCGCGCCGGACGTGGCGCAAGATCCAGCAGAACCTCTTCTGGGCGTTCGTCTACAACCTGATCGGCATTCCGCTTGCCGCCTTCGGTTTGTTGAATCCGATGCTGGCCGGCGCGGCGATGGCGTTTTCGAGTGTGAGCGTCGTGACCAATGCACTACTACTGCGCACCTGGCGCGGCGCGTCGGCGCGCTGAAAGGCAGGGCAAGGGGCAGTATTACGTAAGGCTTTCGAAAATACTAAAGATATGGGCAAATCGGCCGTAATCCTGACATAGGTGTAAACCACGCATTCGCACGGTTTGCGCACCTCATGTCACTCCTTACTCCGAACGCCCATGGAATTTCTCTCTTTGCGCCGCGCCAGTGTTGGCGCCCGGCTTGCCGTACTGTCGTGCGCGCTGGTGGCATTGATTTTTGCCGCCTTTACATGGGCGCTCACGCGCAGCGCCGGCAAGCAGGTCAGCGATCAGGTGCTCGAACGCATCGCCGATAAGGACCGCTCGATCGCCGCAATGATCACGCTGTTCGACAAGGCATTGTCGGCCGAAGTCGATCGCTCGATGTCGCTGTTCGCAAGCTTCCTTCCCACCGGCTACACGCTCGACGACGCCCAGAAAGTCGACATCAACGGCGTCGCCACCCCGACCATCAAGGCCGGCGACAAAGTCCTGAACATGGACTTCTCGATTCCCGACCAGTTTCTCGAACGCAGCGGCGCGGTGGCTACCGTGTTCGCACGCAGCGGCGACGATTTCGTCCGCGTGACGACTTCGCTGAAGAAACAGGACGGCTCGCGCGCGATCGGCACGTTGCTCGACCGCAAAGCGCCGGCCTACGGGCTGATCATGGCGAACAAGTCCTACACGGGACTTGCCGCGCTGTTTGGCAAACGTTTAATCACGCAATATCGGCCGATCACGGACGCGAGCGGCCGCGTGATCGGCGCGCTGTTTGTCGGCGTGAACGTGGACAAGGAAATCCAGTCGGTCCAGGACGGCATCAGCAAACTGAAAATCGGCGACACCGGCTACTACTTCGTGGTCAATGCCTCGAAGGGCGCGGATCGCGGCAAGCTGATCGTGCATCCGGCCGCCGCCGGCCAGAACGCGGACAACGCGAACGCGCCGTACCAGCAGATGCTCGACATGAAAGAAGGCCAACTCGAATTCAGTTCCGCCGACGCGACGCTGGGCGAGCGCAACGCGCGCGACAAATTCGTGTCGTTCGTCACCGTGCCGGAATGGCAATGGCTGGTGGGCGGCGTCGCACCGCGCGACGAAGTGATGGCGGACGTCGTCGCGACGCGCGATCAATTCCTGGTGATCGGTTTCGTGCTGGTCGGCGTGTTCGCGATCGTGTTCCTGATCGCTGTGCGCCGCCTCGTGAGCCGTCCACTCGATGAAGCCGCGAAGGCGTCCGAGCGCTTCGCGTCGGGCGATCTGAGCGTGCGCGTGGGGAAGGGTGCGAATGCGCGTGCCGACGAAATCGGCCGCCTGATGCAATCGATCGATGGCATCGGCCAAGGCCTCGCGCGTATCGTTTCGCAAGTGCGCAATGCGTCGACGGATATATCGGGAGGGACTGAAAAGATCGCTACCGGCAGCGGCAACATTGCCGCGCGTATTGCCACGCAGGCTAGCAGCCTTGAAGAAACGGCGGCCAGCATGGAACAGATCACGTCGACCGTGCAGCAGAACGCCGACCATGCCGCGCAGGCCAACACGCTCGTCACGAATGCCGCGGACGCCGCAGTCGAAGGCGGCCGTGCCGTCGAACGCGTGGTCTCGACAATGGGCGAGATCAGCCGCTCGTCGCAGAAGATCGCCGAGATCACCAGCGTGATCGAAGGCATCGCGTTCCAGACCAATATCCTCGCGTTGAACGCCGCCGTGGAAGCGGCGCGCGCCGGCGAACACGGCCGGGGCTTTGCGGTGGTGGCGTCGGAAGTGCGCGCGCTGGCGCAGCGCAGTGCGGCTTCGGTGAAGGAGATCGACGGGCTGATCGCCGCCTCCACGGCGACCGTGCAAAGCGGTTTCCGGATCGCGGAGGAAGCGAGCTCGACGATGCAGGGCATCGTTCAACAGGTCGGCCAGGTGCGCGCGATCATGGCGGAAATCAGCGTTGCGTCACGCGAGCAATCGGGTGGCATCGAGCAGGTCAATCTCGCTGTCACGCAGATCGGCGAGGCGACTCAACAGAATGCGACGATCGTCGGCGAGGCCGAACACGCGGCGGCTGAGCTGCGCGATCAGGCTGCGCGGCTGGCGCAGGTGGTGAGTGTGTTCAAGCTGGGGGCTGGGCGGGATTAACGCGTTGCCTAGGTCGATGTAACGGCGCGGCGCCCTGCCGCGCCGCCGTGCGCCCTGCGCCGTGATCAAAACTCCACATCCAGTTCGTCGATCTCCTCCACTTCCTGCTGCGCGTCCGCGATCCATTGCTGCATCTCTGGCAGCGCCATGATGCGCTGCCCATAGTCGACGATCTCCGGATCCAGCTTGACGTCGTAGGTCACGAAACGCGTCACCACGGGTGCGTACATCGCATCCGCCGCACTGCGCTCGCCGAACAGAAACGGTCCGCCATACTGCTTCAGGCACTCGCTCCAGATCGTCACGATGCGGTCGATATCCGACTGCGCTCGCGCCCACACCTTGAAGCCCGGGAAATGCGCTTTCAGATTCATCGGCAACGCCGAGCGCAGCGAACCAAAACCCGAATGCATCTCGCCGCAGATCGAGCGGCAATGCGCTCGCGCGCGGATGTCTTTGGGCAATAGCGCCGCTTCCGGCTTCAGCTCGTTCAGATATTCGGCGATCGCGAGGGTGTCCCAGACCTTGATGCCGTCGTGAAAGAGACATGGCACCAGAATCGACGGCGACAGCAGCAACAATTCGGCGCGCGCGGCGGGATCGTCGATCGGCATCACGATCTCTTCGAACGGCAGGCCGCTAAATTTGGTCAGCAGCCAACCGCGCAGCGACCACGACGAATAGTTCTTGCTGCTGATGGTGAGCGTGGTATTCGCCATACGATTCTCCTCCAGATGAGGCGTTCGTCCGACGCCTGACGATGCGCATGCACGTTGCCGTGCGTGGGCGCACCAAAGCGCGGCAAATTCGGCCCGCTCCCATGACCGGCGCAAATGCTATGCCAACGTGCAGCGACGGCGGCGTCAGTGCGACTGCACGATTGGCACATGACTTGCCTCTATTCGGGTTCCTTCCTTTCCTGCACTCGTGCGAAGGTTATGAACCTGTTCGCATATCCCACATACCAGGCTTTCGCCGACATGATGCTGCCGATGCGGCACGGCGCAGCGCTGGTGAATCATTCGCTCGACGCGTGGCCCGCGTTTGGCGATACGTCGCATGGTCGTTCGATACGCGCGGCTTGCGAATTGCTGACGCTTGCCGGACTCACGCCTGTCAGGCCGCCGTTCGGCATCGATAGCGTGGTGACGGAAGGCAAACCCGTACAGATCGTCGAGGAAGTCGCGGCGCACACGCCGTTCTGTTCGCTGTTGCATTTCCGTAAAGACACCGCGCCTTCTCATCCGCAACCGCGCGTGCTGGTGATCGCGCCCATGTCCGGCCACTTCGCGACGCTGCTGCGCGGCACCGTGCGTACGATGCTTGCCGAGCACGATGTCTACATCACCGATTGGCACAACCCGCGTGACGTGCCGCTGAGCCAGGGCCGTTTCGGCTTCAACGAATACGTACGGCACGTGATCGATTTCATCGAAACGATCGGGCCGGGCGCGCATCTGCTCGCGGTGTGTCAGCCGACAGTCGCCGCTTTGGCCGCAGTCGCGCTAATGGCCGCCGACGACAACCCCGCGCAGCCCGCCAGCATGACGCTGATGGCCGGCCCGCTCGACACGCGCATTAACCCGACGCGCGTCAACGAACTGGCTAAAAGCAAGCCGATCGAGTGGTTCGAGCAGAACCTGATCAGCGCCGTGCCGTTCGGTTTTGCGGGTGCGCACCGTCGCGTGTATCCCGGCTTCGTGCAACTAACCGCGTTCATGGCGATGAACCTCAACCGCCATCTCGACTCGTTTGAGACTATGCATTACGAGCGCGCCAAAGGCGATCCGGCGAAGGCCGATACGATTCGCACTTTCTACGAAGAATACTTCGCGACCATGGACCTGACGGCCGATTTTTATCTGGAGACCGTCGATACGGTTTTTCAGCGGCACGCGCTGCCGTTGCATGAACTCGAGGTGGAAGGACGGCTTGTGGAGCCTTCGAAAATTCGACGTACTGCGCTGCTGACCGTAGAGGGTGAAAAAGACGATATCTGCGCGGTTGGTCAGACGCTCGCTGCGCAGGATATGTGCGACAAGTTGAGGCCTTATTTGAAGACGCATCATGTGCAGACCGGTGTGGGGCACTATGGCGTGTTCAATGGACACCGGTGGGAGCGGCAGATTTATCCGCGTGTGCGGGCCGTGATTTACGACAACGAACCGCGTGCGGTAGTGGTGAGTTCGCGGGCGCGGACGATTCAGCCGGTGTCGGTGGCAGCGGCTTCGGAAGCGATCGCGTCAGCCCCGGCTGCTGCTGCAGTGGTCGACGTCGAGGTGGATTCGGCGGCGGCGGTAACTGCCTCGCCAAACGGGGTTGGCTCCGGCCCCACCGCCAAGACTCAGCAGGCGTCACGGGCACCGCGCCGGCGGCCACCCGCGACGCAATCGTGAGTCAGGCCACGGCGCTCTTCCACGGCTGCACCGCCGGGACTTCGCACGGACCTTCGACTTCAATCGACTTGAAATCGGCCGGCGACACGATCTCGATGTACTCCATATCTTCGGAGTAATCGAACAGATAGTGGACGATGCCCGGCGCCTGATGCACACAATCGCCGGCGGCGACGAGCGTCTCCTTGTCGCCGTACATGAAGCGCGCCCAGCCCTTCAACATGATCACAATATGGAAATCGGCCTCATGACGGTGCCAACCGGTGCCTTGCTCTGGTGCGTGATTCGCCTTGACGAGTTGCGCGAGCACCTTGCCGCCGGTTGCCTGCGCGATGCCTAAATCGCGGTAAAGAAAAAAATCGCGTAGGCCCTGATCCACGTAGGACGTGTCTTGCGGACGGACATGGCTGAACTGCGTAGCGAATTCGGTGGACATGATCGCGCTCCTCTTGAGTGAGCCGGCAGTTGAAAACGACGCGTTGGAGCGTCGGTTGCAAGCATCAAGCGGGCCAGTTTGCGGGGCGCTGGCTTTGCGTTTCGCGGAGGTGATCAGGTGAGTGCCGCGCCGCATTGCGCGGCGCGAGATGATTCAAACGCTTTGGGTGCCACTTTGGGTACTTATGCGGTTGGGCGGAACATCTGGAACATCTCGCCGATTTCCGCGTAGTCGGCGCGATAGCCCGCGCGCATGATCGGCTGCGCAGCGTGGGTGTCGAACAGACCGTCTTTCAGATAGGCCTCGTTAATGTGGACGCCGACTACTTGGCCTAGCGACAGGTAGTTGTCCATGGGCTTGCCGTCGAGGGTGTGCAGACGGACCACTTGCAGCAACTTGCATTCGAGCGCGGCCGGCGATTCGGCGACGTGCGGCACGGCTACGTTGCGACCAGGCGCGGGTGTCAGGCCCGCGAGTTCGAATTCGTCGACGTGGGGCGGGACTGGCGCGGAGGAGCGGTTCATCTGCTCGGCGAGTGGCTTGCTGGACAGATTCCAGACGAATTCGCCGGTGGCCTCGATGTTGGCGATGCTGTCTTTACGGCCTTCGCTGCAGAAGCCGATGATCGGCGGGAAGCTCGCGAACGCGCCGAAGAAACTGTAGGGCGCGAGGTTGAGAGTGCCATCGGTAGCGCGTGAGGAAATCCAGCCGATCAGGCGCGGAGCGACGATTGCCTTGAATGGGTCGTGCGGGAGGCCGTGGCCGGTGGCGGGGTTGTAGAAGTAGTGGGGCATGGTTTGTGTTGGGGTTTGCGGGTGAGGCGGGAGGTATTTATACCGCAGACTTGCTGGGGCTGCTGAAGGCAGCAGTGAAGCGGACTACGGCTGTTCGCGCTTCCGTGAGTTCCAGTTCATCGGTTGGGTTCGCGCTCGTATTAACAGGCTTTAAGCTGTAAATTACAAATACAGTCTACAACCTGTATATTTGCTTTACAGCTTATTGACTGTATTTTCGTGATACAGTCCAGAGACTGTACGAGCCTGAAGAAAATCCAATGGATTACGCTATCAAGACGCTAAGTCAGCTCCGCCCCATTCTGCTGGGCTTCCGCAAGTCCGCAGGGCTCACACAAGCTGCGGTGGCCGAACTGCTAGGCATCACGCAGCAAAGCTACGCGCAGCTGGAAGCCAATCCGGCATCGGCAAGCGTCGAGCGGCTTTTTAAGGTCATGCGTTTGCTCAACGTCGAGTTGCGCATGAGTCAGACGTCGTCCGCGCCTGACAGTAAACCAGCGCAGGCCGAAACGCCAAAGCTTCAACGACACGTCCCTGCCGCCCAGAAAGCGAAATCTCCGTCTGTCGCCAACCGCTCAGGCCGGACTCAGAAGGCGTCGAGTTCGAGGCAATCCCTTGGGACAATCACGACCAAAAAGAAACGGGAAAACTGGTAATCATGGCGCGCCGCTCTCAGACACAACGACTCAACATCTGGATGAACGGGCTGCCCGTAGGCTACTGGGAAAAAGCACGGGAAGGGGACCGCCTGAGTTATCTCGACGAGTGGATCGAAGACGAACAAGGGCGTCCCCTTTCCCTATCGATGCCGTTCACGCCCGGGAACCAACCGTACCGCGGCGACGTGGTCAGCGCATTCTTCGACAATTTGCTTCCCGATAGCGATGCGATCCGCCGGCGATTGGCTCAACGGCATCGCACGGGCAGCACGAACGCATTCGATCTGCTGGTAGCGCTTGGCCGGGACTGCGTCGGTGCGATCCAACTACTCCCGCCTGACGAACAACCCACCGACCTCTACGACATCTCCGGAACGCCGTTATCCGAGCCGCAGATCGCGCTGCTACTGCGCAATGCCACCTCAGCGGCGCCGCTCGGCCAATACGATAACGGGGTGGATTTAAGGTTATCGATTGCCGGAGCCCAGGAGAAAACGGCGCTGCTGCGCCACGACGAACAGTGGATCTACCCGACTGGCAGCACGCCGACCACGCATATCTTCAAGCTTCCGCTCGGGCTGGTTGGAAACATGCAGGCGGACATGCGGACCTCAATCGAGAACGAATGGCTGTGCTCGAAAATCGTATCGGCGTATGGACTTCCCGCGGCGAACTGCGAGATTGCAGCGTTCGAGAATCAAAAAGCGCTCGTGGTCGAGCGTTTCGACCGTAGATTGTCGAGCGACGCGAGCTGGATCGTGCGCCTTCCGCAGGAAGACATGTGCCAGGCCACCGGAAGGCCCTCACATCTGAAGTACCAGGCCGACGGCGGGCCGGGCATCGCAGAGATCATGGACGTGTTGCTCGGCTCGGAAAACGCGGACCAGGATCGGCGGCAGTTCTTCAAAACTCAACTTGTGTTCTGGCTATTGGCAGCAACGGATGGGCATGCGAAGAACTTCAGTATTTTCCATCTGCCGGGCGGCTTGTACCGGTCGACGCCACTTTATGACGTGCTCTCCGCGCATCCAATCATTGGCCCCGGGCGAAATCAGATTGCGCGTCAGAAGGTGAAGATGGCGATGGCTGTTCGAGGTAGTACCAATCACTATCTCATCGAAAAGATTCAGCGGCGGCACTGGATCGAACAGGCTCGACAGGTTGGGTCGGGAAGCGATACGGCGCAAGACATCATTGCTGAAGTGGTCGACGCGACTGATCATGTGATCAGTGCGGTGGGCACTCAGGTTCCTTCGGGATTTCCGGACGGATTGGCGGAATCGATTCTGGGTGGGATTGCGAAGCAGCGGGATAAGTTGGCGATGACGGTCGGTCGCCGCCAATGCTTACCGCAATCCTCTATGTCTGATCGTTGATTGCCGCGCCATAGTTAACCGCGACTAATCACCTGCTTGCGGCCAGCTTTGACGCGCGCCAAATGAGCCTCGTCCCACTCATAGAAACCAGCACCGCTGCGCACGCCAACACGCCCCGCGTTTACCTGCGCCCGCAGCAGATCGAGCACGTCTTCGTCCTTGGCGAGTTCCGGCATCAAATGCGTGGAGATGTCGAGGAAGGTATCGAGGCCGCCCATGTCCGCGCCCTCGAACGACCCGACGATCCCCCAGCGGCGCCCGAGCGATGCCTTCATGACCCGATCGACCACATCAGGCGTCGCCGCTCCCGAACGCACGATGTTCAACGCCTCGCGGAGCACCGCGAACTGCAACCGGTTGCCGACAAAACCCGGAATCGCCTTCGCCAGCACCACCGGCTCCATACCGATCGCGCTCATCAACGCAGCGGTATGTTCGGTGACTTCCGGTGCGGTCGCGGTACCCGGCACAACTTCGACGAGCGGGATCATGTGCGGCGGATTCCAGAAATGCGCGATCAGAAAACGCTCCTTCGCGCGCAGCGGAGCAACCAGTTGATCGGGCGGAAAACCGCTGGTGTTGCTCGCGAGAATCGCATCGTCTGCCATCAACTCTGCCAGCGCCGCATACAGGCGATGCTTCAGTTCAAGCACCTCGGGAATCGCCTCGATCACGAATTGCGCCGACGCCATGACGTCAAGTTGCCCATGTGTCTCGATGCGCCCGAGCGCCGCCCGCTTGGCAGCGTGGTCGATGCGTCCGGCGTCGATCAGTTCGTCGAGCACCGCCTCCGCCTTCGGCGCAACGCTCGCGAGGCGCGCCGGGTCGACGTCGTGAACGATCGTCCGATGCCCGTGCAACGCGCTTTGCGTCGCAATACCGACGCCCATCAATCCCGTGCCCACTACGCCTATGACTGCCTTGTCCACGCCGCTCTCCTGCTGCCGTCGATGAAAGCGTTCAAGCATAGCGCAGCGCGCCGTTTTCGAAGACCGAATGCAACAAAGCCGGTCTTCCGTGAGGAGGGACCGGCTTTGCGGACCTCACGCCGCGTCACGCGGCGCCGTCATGCGCGCATTAGTAGCGCGGGGGCGGCGGCCGACGGTCGTCGTGGTGATGCGGATCGTAGTCGTGCGGATGATGGCGCATCCAATCGTCATGAGCCCAGTAGCGGTGGCCGTCGTAGTAACGATCGCCGTGCCAGCCGATATTGATCGACACGCCCACCGGCGTCATGTGCGGCTGACCGTAAACCGCCGGTCCCGGACCATTCTCGATAACCACCCGTTCCTGGGCGAAAGCACTGCCGGCTGCGAGCAGCGCGCCGCCCGCCAACAAGGTTGCAACGATCGAACGCGACGTCTTGTTAAAGGTTTTCATAGTGACCTCCCATGCAAAGTTTTGTATCAAGCCAGCGCCCGTGTTCGGCCAACATCGAACCGCGATTTTGGGTTCGGACCAGACGCCGTACGCTTGAGACCAACTTTAGCGGCGCAAACCGCATGAAGACGTGAGCACTTGTAAGCGCACATTTCAATGAAAGGGACTGATGAATGGCCGTGTTTTGGACCTTCGCCGCCCGTCTACTGCGCATGCGCGGTGAATCAACTGAACGACACTACGGCGCCGTGTGAGCTGCCGTTACATTCATTTCGGCCAGGAAATATTCGGAAAAACGGGGAATTGGGCGGTAACCGCACAAAAAACAAAAGCCACGGCACGCGTTTCGCGGGCAGTGGCTTCAATGATGCGGACGCACTCGACGTGCGTGCTCATGCGCGATGGTCCGCGCTCAGGCCGTACAGCTTTGCTTTATTAGTCGCTCAGCTTGATGCCGAACAACGTGGATTGCGCTTTGCGCATGCGCTCTGCTTCGCGGCTACGTGCTGCGTACGAGTAGTCCGAATCCAGCGGCAGATGGGGCGACGCAAAGAGGTCGCTGACCTTTTGGAACAATGCAAAAATGAAGCTCATGGCGACTCCCGGTTGGTTACTGCATTAGCTAGGGTTTTCCCTTAAGAAGAATTATAGGGTTTTCCCTAGGCAAAAGCTAGTGCAATGCAGCAATTTCTCGGGTGTGGTGTGTTGTCACAGGGTTTTTATCCATGGTGCGTCGCACCATGACAACGTCCCCGTTTTTTATATTTCAGGGTCAAAAGCTTCCGTCTACTGAAGCGTGGTCGACTGTGGCTTCCTGCTGCGCGTGGGTTTCGCGCTCGTCGTGGTTTTGCGAGGGTTCACTACGGCGGCATCGACGGCGCCCTCTGCTGTGCTGTCCGCACGCATCAGCGTCGCGCTGTTGACGGAGACGATCAGCCCCGGCAAGGTCCGCGCGGGGTTCTCTTGCGGCTTGACGGACGCGCCCGTCGCCGAAAACTCGACATTCAACGCCCAGTGCCCTTCGTGGATGCCCTGATCGCGCAGAAGCGCGGCTAGCAGGTCCTCGATCGAATATTTGTGCGTGCTGGTCGGCATGATGGCTCCCGTCGGAAGATGCGCTGGCGTATCCGTTCCGGCTTCGCAACAGCAACGAGAGTTTAAAACGTGAAGTTTGGCTTGCGAGGCGTTGGCGGCGGGTGGTTCCTTACGGCGCCTATCCTGGGAGGCAGGGAGCGAGGGTGAGACTGGAAGCCGGGGAGCTGGGGGCGGAAGTAGGCGCCCGGCTGTTTGTTTGCGCGGGCAAAACGAGTTGCCGCGGCCAGCTAACGCCGGCGCGGCAGTCACTGAGAATCAGTGCGAATTGGCAGCTTTCGGCTTGTGCGCGTGCTGTGCGCGCGTGCCGCGTTTGCTATGAGCGGGCGTGGCCGCGGCTGCCTGAGGCGCCGCGGTTGCGGCTGCGTCAGAAGCCGCATTGGCTGCCGCTGCGTTGGCCATCGCGATGTGCGTGTCGAGCAAGCTGGCCATGGCGGCCTGCTGGTTCTGCATCATCTGTTCGATGCGGTGTTGCTGGGCGGTGGTTTCACGCGTCAGGCGCATCAGAAGCACGGTCTGCGTGATGCCGATCGCGACCGTCATCAGCAACGCGCCCACCACGATCGACAGCATCCATTTCATGCGGCGTGAATGATCGGTCGCGGCGAGGCGTTGATCGGCGATCACGCCGTATAGGGCGTCGACGGTATCGGCGAAGGCTGTCGCACGGGCGCGGTCGAGCTCAGGCGCGGCGCGCAGTGCTGCCGCGGCTGCTTCGGCACGCTGGGCTTCGCGGAAAGAAGGTGCAGAGAAAGACGCGTTTGTGTGCGCGGAGGATACCGACGCTGACGACGCGGATGCAGACACGTTGCCCGACGGCTTCACGGCCGACGTCGGCTCAGCAACCACCGCACCGGAATCAACCCCAGACTCGGAGGAAGAGGAAGACGAAACACCCTCCGCTCCCGCATCCGAGCCTTCCACGCCGGCCGCTTCTCTCGAAGCCGTCGTCGCCTTGGCAAAAGTCGCCGCGAAACGCTGCGGCGGCACAGCCGGTTTGGCACCACCCGAGGTCGACGCAACCGCTGCATCCGCCGTCGCTGCACCCGGCTCAGCAGCCTGACGCAGCGCAGTCACGCTGCGCGCCACAGTCGCGGCCGCCATCGCAGACGTAAGCGGCGCAGCCGCGTCACGTGCCGATGCCGCCGGCTTCTCTTCGGCCGACGCTTCTGCCGCCGCCTTCACATCGCCGAAAGCCAACTCGCCGACCGGCGATGCCGCTGCCTCCACGGCCTCCGTCTCCAGCCCGCTCAATTGCGCATTCACCGGCACCGGTTCATCGGATTTCGCAGCGCGAGGCGCGCGGCGCGCCGCCCTTGCCTCGGGCGACATGCCGTCGGCATCGATCACGCCAACCGCGGCCAGCACGACATCGGGTAATTCAAAGCCATGCAGCGTACCTTGCCGGACGTCGATATTCATCGCCTCCAGCGTGGCGCGGGTGGGATCGTCGGGGAACAGGTCGAGGGTGCTGTCGTCGCGCGAGGCATCGCTCAGTTGCGCGAGACGTTGTGCCGAGCGCGCGGCGCGCGCCAGCTTGTTTTCAGTTTCGGTCGAGACGGTGGCCTGGCGCCGCTTCTTCGAAGCGGCGCGCTGAGGCCGGGACTGCGTGGATGCTGCGGAATCTGCCATAGAGAAAAAAGCGGTCGTCGCCAGAAAGCGGGCGCCGAGCACCGCTCGTCAATGCCATTGGAATTTTTCGAGACCGCATTGTCGCATGGCCGCCCGCCCCTGCCGAAGCCATTCGCCGAGGTTTTTCCGTTTTTAAGACGACGCCTCGTCCTGCCGGAACTGCTTGACGCCGTGCAACTGACGCAAGCGCGAGCAGATCGCTTCATATTCGGTATTCGACACGCGGTGCAACGTGATTATCACTTCGTCGCACTCCGGCGCGTCATCGCTTTGCTGCATCACGAATTGTTTGACGCGCGGGCTCGCGGCGCCGAGTTCGTCGTGCAGCGAATGGAATGTCATGGCGCCGCGCTCGACGATCATGGTCAGCTGGCGCCGTTGCTTCACGGTGATGAAGCGGCGCTCGAGTGGCTTGATCCCGGCGAGGATGATCAGAATGATGATAGTCGCGGCGATCGACGCCGTGTACAGCCCACCGCCAACCGCCAGCCCGATCGCCGCGACCGACCAGAGGCTGGCCGCCGTCGTCAACCCGCGCACGATTTCGCCCCGCAGCAGGATCGAACCGGCGCCGAGAAAGCCGATTCCGGAGACCACCTGCGCGGCCATCCGCGACGGATCGAGCACGACGTGATCGCCCGACAGCACTTCGGCAAAACCATAGGCCGACACGATCATGATGAGCGTCGAACCGACGCAGACCAGCATATGCGTGCGCAAGCCCGCGGCCCATGAAAGCCGTTCGCGCTCGAAGCCGATGACGCTGCCGAGCGCAGCGGCCAGCATCAGACGGGAAATGAGTTCAAGGTTCCCCAACATTGTTTTTCCTCCTCTTCTGAAATTATTTGAAGCGTATTTCGCAGCTGTGACGGAGTGCCAGCGGCAGCCGTTTGCTTTATGCTTGGCCGCACGTCGCCAGCGGCCTCGCTGCGGCGAGAGCCAAAATCCGCAGGCGCTTCGAATGACCGCGTTTGACCAACCGAACTATGCAGAGCATGACCCCTTTCACCGCTTCCACGATCCCGCTTGCCAACACACTGCGTGACCACTTCGCTCACGTGGTGCTGCCGCTGTGGCGCGGGCCCGGTTTCAACCCCGCGCTGAAGCTGCCCTACGAAGCGGTCAGCGCCGAGGGCCCTGAACCGTTGCCCGCGGAGCGTTACCGGGCGATGGCGTGCGCGCGACAATTGTTCGTGTTCTCGCAAGCAGGCGATGCGGCGCATGCCCAGGTGCTGTTCGATTCGCTGATGCACACCTTTCAGGACACCCGCAACGGCGGATGGTTCTATAGCGTGGATGCGCAGGGCGCGCCGCTCGACACGACCAAAGACCTGTACACGCACGCGTTCGTCGTGTTCGCCTGCGCGGAATATGCCGGCCGTTCCGGCAACCGCGACGCGTTGGAAGTCGTGCATCGCACGTCGGCACTGATCCAGTCGCACTTCGTGGCCGACGGTGATCTGTTCAACGCCGCGCTCACCGCGGACTTCGCCAGTGTGACCGGCACGCCCATCCAGAATCCCTTGATGCATCTCACCGAAGCGTGGCTGGCCGCCCGCGAAGTCACACGCGACAACGCCTTCGACGCCGCGTTGGGCCGTCTTGCCGGCGCCATCGCGCATCACTTCGTGCATGCGCCGACCGGCTGCGTCGCCGAATTGCCGATTGGCGCGGACGACAACCGTCTGGAACCGGGGCATCAGTTCGAATGGTTCTGGCTGGTCAAGCAGGCGGGTGCATTGTTCGAAGCCTCAGGTCTCAACGAATCGCTGACGCGCGCGTTCAGCTTCGCGCAGCAATATGGCGTGGACCCGCAAACGGGCGGCGTGTACGCCTCGCTCGACGAAACCGGACGCATCAAGGACCCCATCCAGCGGATCTGGGCGCAAACCGAGTATCTGCGCGCACTGGCGAGCCATGACGACCCGGCTGCGCACGCCGCGCTGCCGCGGCAAATTGAGCTCTTCCGGCAACGCTTCCTGCGTCCGCAAGGCTGGTTCGAATGCAAAACGGCCGCCGGTGACGTGGTGCGTGCCGACATGCCGTCGACCACCCCCTATCACCTCGCGACCGCCTATGACGCCTTGCCGGGCTAAGCGCCGGCCGCCGTCTCCCCGTGCATCGGCGTCAAAAGCCGACTGACCGGTCAATCAGTATTCTTCGCGTTGCCAGGGTCCCCAATCGGCGTCGGCAGTTTTGAATCGCGTGTAGGTCGCGCTGTGTCCGGTGGGGGTATCCGATGTATCGCCGTGCGGTTTTTTATCGGTGGTGTGAAGGGCGAAAGCCTGGTGCTCTTCGGTATCGACCGTGATTCGGCCGACCGGATCCGGGGCGCCTTCTTGAGGTGATTTCGACTCCAATATCGCGAGATAGGGGGTCAAACGACTCCAGAATGAGGTAAGTTCATCTTGCAAATAATGTGTCAATGTTTTTCCTGGAAGAGTAATACAAGCAGTTTACCCTACCGGCTGGGCCCCCTTGGAAAATGGTTTCCGGACCTCAAAAGGGTCCAATCAGGGGAATACCCGAATACTTGTTGATTGGCGTCCATCATAAAGACGTGATACAACTCGTACTTCGCGCTCGATCTCGTGTTGAGAAATAGCGGTCGCGAATGCAACACACAACATTTACTGGATTAAAAATGGCAACAGGTACTGTGAAGTGGTTTAACGATGCAAAGGGCTTTGGCTTCATCACCCCGGACGACGGCGGCGAAGACCTGTTTGCACACTTTTCGGAAGTTCAAGGCAGCGGCTTCAAGTCCCTGCAGGAAAACCAAAAAGTGACGTTCGAAGTCAAGCAAGGCCCGAAGGGCAAGCAAGCTGCGAACATCCAGCCGGCCTAAGTACCTTCAGGTACGTTGAGGCACCCTTAGGCGCTTGCGTCTAATGCAAAATGGCCCGCTTTGGCGGGCCATTTTCTATTGCAGATGCCCTCTTTTTGGGCACGTTCGCGGCCTAGATCGCCCGCATCCCTGACAGCGCAAACGCCGCCGTTTGCCCGTGCAGGTCGTCCATTTGTTGCATTCGCAACACAGTCTCAGAAATTTCGAACACAGAAACGGCGTCCTTCAATTGCTGCGTCTGCTGATGCAGCGAGGCTGCCGCTGCGGCAGCTTCTTCGACGAGCGCCGCATTCTGCTGCGTCATCTCATCCATCTGCACCACCGCCTGGTTGACCTGCTCAATGCCCGTGCTCTGCTCGAGCGACGATGCGCTGATTTCCGCCATCATCTGCGTGACGCGGGAGATCGATGCGGAAACGTTCCTCATCGCCTCACCGGCATGCTCGACCAGCGTCGAACCGCCCTGAATCTCGGCGACCGATTCGCTGATCAGCGTCTTGATTTCCTTCGCCGACTGCGCGCTGCGCTGGGCAAGCCCGCGCACCTCGCCCGCCACCACGGCGAAGCCACGGCCCTGTTCGCCCGCACGCGCCGCTTCGACGGCCGCGTTCAGCGCGAGGATATTGGTCTGGAACGCGATGCCGTCGATCACCGAAATGATCTCGGCGATCTTGTCCGAGCTTTGCGCGATGCCGCGCATCTTGTCGACCACCTCGTTGACCACTTCGCTGCCGCGCGAGGTCGCCTCCAAGGCGGTTTCGGCGAGGGCATTGGCTTCACGGGCGTGATCGGCGTTCTGGCGCACCGTGGCGGTCAATTCCTCCATGCTCGACGCGGTTTCTTCGAGCGATGCCGCCTGGTTTTCCGTGCGTGCCGACAGATCGGCGTTGCCGGTGGCGATTTCGTCCGCGCCGAGGTGAATCGAGTCAGCGGATTCGCGCACGGTTTGCACGGTGCGCGCCACGCTCGCCTGCATTTTCGCGAGACCCGAGAACAGGCGGCCGATCTCATTGGTGCCGCGCGAAGCGATCGGCTGGTCGAGACGCCCTTGCGCGATGCGGTCGAAGTGACGACCGGCTTCTTCCAGCGGCGCCACCACGCCCTTACGGAGCGCCGCGTACACGCCGAATGTGCCCGCTACCAGCACCAGCAGGATCGCGACGCTGACGGCGCGGAATGTGGCCATGCGTGCGTCGATCGAATCAAGCGATGCCTGGCTCGCAGCAGCGCCGAATTGCACGAAGTTGTGCGACTCGGCGAGATAGGCGTCCTGGAAGCCCTGAGTCGGCTGGTCTAGAAAAGCCTGAATATTGTTCGCGTCAAGAAACTGCACCAGCTCCGCGAGCGCGTCGTGGAACTTTTTGTAGCGCTCGGCGAGCGCGGCGGCGCGGGTGCTGTTTTCGTCGCTGGTCTTCTGCGCGCTCATGAACGCACCGAACGACTGATCAGCTGCCGTCAGCTGGTCGCGGGCATGCTGCACGATATCGGCCGGCTCGGCGCCGCCGCGCACCATGCGCGTACTGGCGCGCGACAGGTTGATGCGCGCATCCATCAGGTGCTGGGTCGTTTCATTGACCGCGTCCACCTGCTTCAAGGCGACATTCGACAGATCCCCCACGTCGTCATGCGTGCGTGTGAGCGACCAGAACCCCAAACCCACCGTGACAAGCTGGAAAACGCAGAACGCGGCCAGAACACACAACAGGCCGGATGCGACCTTGATCTTGCTGAACATCGTGAACACCTAAAGCAAAGAATGACGGGACCTACGTCCGGGTTAACGGCAAGGCCAAACTTTGCTTGAGATCAATGTCGCCAAAAATCGTCTTACGTCCCCATTTCATCGGCCAACTTCGCAATTCCCGTCATTTTCCGCAACAATGCTCCACAGATATTTTGGATTCACCTTGACGCGATGCGTCAGCGCTTCCTAGAGTGGGTAGGGACTGCACAATGGACGCCGGTGCAGATGCCACTGCGGGCCAAGCCCGAAGGACTCACGATGACCGACATCCTCGACCGGGCGCGCGGCGCACTGCATGCCCAGCCGTTCAGCATGCTGCTAGGCACCGAACTCATGCACACCGGCACCAATGAACTGACGCTGTGTCTGCCGATCCGCGACGAGTTGCGGCAACAACACGGCTTCGTGCATGGCGGTGTCATCAGCTATCTCGCCGACAATGCGCTGACGTTCGCCGGCGCGCTGTCGCTGGGGCCGAAGGTCGTGACCGGCGAGTACAAGATCAACTATCTGCGGCCGGTGATGAACGGCACGCTAATCGCACGGGCGAAGGTCGTCTACGCAGGGCGGCATCAGGCAACCTGCCAGTGCAACGTGTATGTGATGGACGGCCAGCGCGAGAAACTCGTCGCCGTTGCGCAAGGCACGATCAATCGCATTAGCGAGAACGGCGAGCACGAGCCGGCGGGCTGACCGGAACCGTGCACTAGAGATGGGATGGCGAGTCATGCGGCTCGCACCAGGGTACATAAAAAAACCGCGCCTGCTGGGAAGCAGGCGCGGTTTTTCATTCTGAACAGCGCTGATTGCGCGGCTTACTGCATCGCTTATTCCGCCGCGTAAGTCTTCTGCGTCTGTTCGCCAAGACCTTCAATACCGAGGCGGATCGTCTGGCCCGGCTTCAGATACACCGGATTCGGCTTCACGCCCATGCCGACGCCCGGCGGCGTGCCGGTCGAAATCACATCGCCCGGTTGCAGGCTCATGCACTGCGACACATACGACACCAGCTTCGCGACGCCGAACACCATCGTCTTCGTGCTGCCGTTCTGATAGCGATGGCCATCCACTTCGAGCCACAGGCTCAGGTTCTGCGGATCGGCAACTTCGTCGCGCGTCACGACCCACGGGCCGATCGGGCCGAAGGTATCGAAGCCCTTGCCCTTATCCCACGTGCCGCCCTTCTCGATCTGCCACTCGCGTTCCGACACGTCGTTGATCACGCAGTAGCCGGCAACGTAATCGAGCGCGTTGGCTTCGTCGATATATTTCGCGGGCTTGCCGATCACCACGCCCAGTTCGACTTCCCAGTCGGTCTTCTTCGAGCCACGCGGAATTTCGACGTCGTCGTTCGGGCCGCTGATCGCGCTCGTCCACTTGTTGAAAATCACCGGTTCCGCCGGCACCGGTAGATTCGATTCGGCGGCGTGGTCCGCGTAGTTCAACCCGATGCAGATGAACTTGCCGATCTTGCCGACGCACGGTCCCATGCGCGGATTGCCTTCGACCAACGGCAGCGAAGCCGGATCGAGCGAGCGCAGCTTGGCGAGGCCTTCGTCAGTCAGCGCGGCGCCGTCGATATCGCCAACCACCTTCGACAGATCGCGAATCTTGCCTTGCGCGTCGAGCAGGCCCGGCTTTTCCTGGCCTTTCGGCCCATAACGAAGCAGTTTCATCGTTGCACTTCCCTTTCCGTTCAGTGGTATTCGGTTCGTGTGTCAGCGTCGATCAGTGTGCGTCAGTTCGACCAGCCGCCGTCGATCACATGCGCGTGGCCGGTGGTGAACGACGATTCGTCGGACGCGAGATACAGCGCCAATGCGGCGATCTCTTCCGGCTTGCCGATGCGGCCCATCGGCTGACGCGCCACAAAAGCCGCCTGCACGACGTCGAGCGTCGCGCCCTGCGCCTTGGCCTGCTCAACGATCCGCTGTTCGAGCGACGGCGAATGCACCGTGCCCGGGCAGATCGCGTTACAGCGTACACCACGTGTGATGAAGTCTGCAGCGACGGACTTGGTCAGCCCGATCACCGCGGCTTTCGACGCGCTGTAGGCAAAGCGGTTCGGCACGCCCTTCACGCTAGAGGCCGCTGACGACATATTGATGATAGAACCGCCGCCCTTCTCCAGCATGGCCGGCAAAAACGCGCGGATCATGCGGTACATCGCCTTCGCGTTCAGGTCGAAGGCGAAGTCCCAATCTTCTTCGCTGCATTCGAGAATCGAGCCTGCGTGCACGAAGCCCGCGCAGTTGAACAGCACGTCGATCGCGCCGAGCTCGGCGGCCAGCGCCTTGATCGCCGCGTTGTCGCGCACGTCGAGCTTGCGCGCTTCGACCGGCTTGCCGGCGAGTCCGTCGATGCGGATATCGGTGGCGATCACGCGCGCGCCTTCGCGCGCGAACATTTCCGCGGTGGCGAGACCGATACCTTGTCCTGCAGCGGTGATCAGGGCCGTCTTGCCGGCCAGTCTTTGTGTCATCTACGACTCCAGTTGAATGGGCTTTCTCTTGTCTTCGTAACTCGTCTTCGTCACATCAAAGTCGATAAAACGCAGCGGCGTTGCCGCCGAAAACCGCGTCACGCTCGGCGTCGCTCAAGGACGCGAGCAAGGTGTTCGCCACCGAGTGCCAGACCTGATAGTCGCCGTTCAGATCGAGCACGGGCCAGTCGCTGCCCCACATCAAACGCGAGGGGCCGAATGACTTCAGCAGATGCTCGACATACGGATGAAGCGTTTCTTCGCTCCAGCCAGGCGACGCTTCTGTGACGAGTCCCGACAGCTTGCAATGCACTTGCGGCAACTTTGCGAGCCGCGTGATTGCGTCGGCCCATGATTGCCAACCCGCGCGACCGTAACGGATTGGCGGCTTCGCACCGTGATCGACAACGATGCGCAGCGTAGGGAACCGCTCCGCGAACGTTTCGAAAGGCTCGACGTGCCGCGCGTAAATCAACGCGTCGAACGCGAGGTCGTGCTCGATCAGCGCTTCGATTGCGGGCGCGAGATCGGGATTCGCAATCCACGTATCGTCGGGCAGATCCTGCAGCATCGGCCGCACGCCTTTGAACTTCGGCTCATGCGCCAGCGCTCCAATCACGGCCGGCGCCGTGGGTAACAGCAACGGCACCCAGCCGACCACACCGGCAATCGATGGCTCATGCCGCGCGATGTCCAGCAAGTAGCGCGTTTCATCGATGGTCGGCGCTGCCTGGACCACCACCGTCCGTTCGACGCCCGCTGCTTCTCGCAGTGGTTTGAGATCGTCGGGACCGAACAGCCGGTACAGGATTTTCAGTTCCGGCGTGAGCCACTCGTAGTCGCCACGAGCGGGGTCCCAGTAGTGCTGGTGGGCGTCGATACGTATCGTCAAATCAATCCTCCGGCGCGGGCGCGCGGCTGTCGAGCAAGCCCTTGTCACGCAACGCGGACCACAGATCCGCCGGGATCGGCTGCTCGAACGACGCGGCGTTCTCGCGCAATTCATTGGCACTGCGCGCGCCGGTCAACACGGTTGCGACCGCCGGATGCGCATACGGAAACTGCAAAGCTGCGGCGGCAAGCGGCACGCCATGCACCCGGCACACCGCTTCCAGCCGCGCGACGCGTTCGATGATTTCGCTCGGCGCGTCGCCGTAATTAAATTTCAGATCGCCCGCGACGCCGCGCGCCAGAATGCCTGAGTTGAACGCGCCGCCTAACAGAATGCTGACGCCGCGTTGTTCACATGCTGGGAGCAGATCGTTGAGCGTGGTCTGTTCGAGGAGCGTATAACGGCCCGCGAGCAACGCGCAATCGATATCGAATTCGGCCATCACGTCGAGTATTGCCGCGCCTTCGTTGACACCGAGCCCGACAGCCTTGACCGCGCCTGAGGAGCGCAGATCATCGAGCGCACGAAAGCCGCCGCCTTCAGTGAGTTGCCGCCAGTAATGGGGGTTTTTGTCGCCATGCGTGACAACGCCGATATCGTGCACCAGCAGAATGTCGATATCGACCATGCCGAGGCGCTGCTGGCTGTCTTCGAACGAACGCAGAATGCCGTCGTGCGTGTAGTCGAAGATCGCCTGGAACGGCAGCGGGTCTTGCCAGCCTTCGCTGCCGTCGTAGGGCGTGGTGCGCGGTACGAAGCGGCGCCCGACTTTGGTGGACAGCACGTATTCACTACGCGGGTAGCCGCGCAACGCGTCGCCTAGACGGTGCTCGGCTTTCGTGTGACCGTAGTGCGGCGCGGTATCGAAAAAGCGCACGCCGACGTCCCATGCGGCGGCGATAGTCGCATGCGCTTCTTCTTCGGACAGATCGCGGTACAGACCACCCAACGGCGCCGTACCGAGCCCCAATCCGGATACCTGCAATGCACGACGGCCGATATTGCGCCGCTGTTCGATCTTCGAACCGATCTTTGCCGTCATGGACCACGTCTCCCATTTGTTAATGTTTTAGCACGTGCCGGCGATGTTTGCCCGCTGCCGCGCTACTAGCGACGGCCTTGGCACGCTAATGGCTGCACCGAAAGTTGCTAAATCGATTACGGCTCGGGCTTGCGGTCGTACTGATCGCTGAGGACGCTAAGCCCGCTCAGTGCGGCTCGATCGCAACAACCCGATGCGGCGGTGCAGCGCTCGACGGCAAACAAGCCGGGCCCACCGGTTCGAAAGTCTTGTACGTCAGGATGAATTCCTGATGACCGAGCATTTCCGATTTCGACGCCGCCCCGAGCGACACCGCCACCGTTTGCTCGAACACCTCGCGGCCGACTTCGTCGAGCGTGCCGCGGCCTTCGAGAATGCGCCCTGCATCGACGTCCATATCGCCGACGAGATTGCGGTAGGTCGCGGGATTCGCGCACACCTTGATGACCGGCGAAATCGCCGAGCCGACAACCGATCCGCGTCCGGTCGTGAACAGAATCACATGCGCGCCGCATGCGATCAGCTCGCCGATTTCCGCGTTGTCGCTGATGTTCGGAAAGCCAAAGCGCGGTTCGCCGTCAGGGACGACGTCGAGAAGATAGAGGCCACCGGTCGGCGGAACGTCGCCGGGTTTGATAATGCCGACAATCGGCGACGCGCCGCTTTTCGCATACGCGCCCAACGATTTCTCTTCCTGCGTGGTGAGCCCACCGTCCGCATTGCCGACCGCAAAACTGCCATGCCCAAGGATCGAGTAGTAGCGCGCCGCCTTCGCAACACACGCGACAATTTCATCCCCGAGTTCCGGCCTTGCGGCACGCGTTTTCATATGAAACTCGCAGCCCACCAGTTCGCCGGTTTCTTCGAAGATGCAGGTCGCGCCGGCGTCGATCAGATGATCGAACGCACGGCCCACGGCCGGGTTTGCGGTGATGCCGCTGGTTCCGTCCGAGCCGCCGCAGATCGTGCCGATCACCAGTTCGCTCAGCGCCATCGGCACTTTCTGCTGCGCAGCAAGTTGCTTGCGGGCGTCGCGAATCCAGTCGACGCCGTATTGAATCGTGCTGCGTGTGCCGCCTTTTTCCTGGATCGTCAGGACTTCGACAGGACGACCGCTCGCTCGCACCACGTCCACAAGGTAATGCTTGTTCATGCTCTCGCACCCGAGCGACACAAACAGCACCGCGCCTACGTTGGGATGCGTGGTGAGGCGCTCGAGCATCTTTTCGGCGTACCCATTCGGATAGCAACCGGGAAAGCCGATCAGATGCACGGGCGGCTCGCGCTCGGCGGAAGGATCGTCGAACGCGTCGAGCGGTTCGCGGAACTGCGTGACGATCTCGCGCGCGACGTGATGCGCGCACTCGACCAGATACGCCACCGCAACCACATTGCGGATGCCCTTGCGGCCATCCTTGCGCGGATAGCCCTGCAACAAGGGCTGATGCTGCGCGGCGGCGGATGCTACGGAAGTGTCAGTCATGATCATTCCAGCGCGGCGCAAGGCCACGTCAATGTGCTCAATTCAGTGATGGACGAACTCGTGGCCCGCGTCGTGCGTATACGTGGGCAGGTAATCGCTTTCGAGGTTGTGCGTATGCAAATGCGCACCGCGCGCCACCGCCTCGGTCACGTGACCGATCACTGCGCCGTAACGCAGCACCTTGTCGTCTTTCGCGAGTTCATGGCGCGCGACCTTGTGGCCGAGGTCGATGGTTTTGGTGAGCGTCACGCGCTCACCTTCGATCTCGACTTGCGTGCCTGCGTCGAGACGCGCCGCCGCGATCAGGCAGTTGTCCGCGGGGCTGAGCAGGATCAGGCGTGGGTCGGTTTGCAACGTTTGGGGCGTTTGCGCGGTTTGCGTTGAGCTGCTGGTCAAGTGCGTTCTCCGTGATGCGTGTGCATTAGTTCTGGCCTTCGCCGCTGGCGAGCCGCGCCACCATCAGCGAGCCCAAAATGATCGCGCCGTAGATCGCCTGAATCCAGAACGACGGCACCTGGGCCAGCGTCAGCAGGTTCTGCACGACGCCGAGCAGCAACACGCCGGTGAGCGCACCGAGCATCGAGCCCTTGCCGCCGTCGAGTGATATGCCGCCGATCACCGCCGCCGCGAACACCGTGAAAATCATGCCGTTACCCTGGTTTGCGTTGATCGCGCCAACATAGCCAGTCACGATCAGACCGCCCACTGAGGCCAGCATACTGCCGAGCACGAATACGCCCCACGTAATGCGCTCCACGCGAATCCCAGCTGCGCGCGCCGCTTCCGGATTACCGCCGATCGCGTACAACGCGCGACCCAGGCGGTGATAGCGCAGCACGAACGCAGCGATGGCAAACGCTGCCGCCGCAAGCCATACCGACAACGGCAAACCGAGCACGATCGTGGTGGCGAGCGAGAAGAACGACGGCGGCATATCGAACAGCGTGCCGCCTTTGGTCGCACCGACCAGCATGCCGCGCAGCACGATCAGCATCGCCAGCGTAACGATGAAGGCGTTCAATCGCAAACGCACCACCAGGAAACCGTTGACGAAGCCAATCACCGCGCCAACCACGAGGATAGCCAGCAAACCCGCCGCCGCCGGCCATTGCAACCCGAAGCCCGCGGACGCCGCCGGCATCACCAGCATCGCGCCGATAGCCGGCGCAATGCCCACCGTCGATTCGAGCGACAGATCGAACTTGCCGGTCAACACGATCAGCGATTCGGCGAGCACAACCAATGCCAATGCCGCGGACGCCCCCAGCACGCTGATCAGATTTGCCTTCGTCAGAAAGCTCGGGCTGACGAACGCGCCGACCACGAGCAGCAACGCAAGCGCGGGCAGCAAGGCCAGTTCGCGCAGCCGGGCGAGTTCGCTGCGGGCACGTTTGCCGCTTGAGGCCGCCGCGATCGGCTGCGGTTGCGCTTGAGCTTGCGCGGTGCCGAATGCAGGGCTGGGCACACTATTCTTCATGGAGACTCACTCCTTCAACGGATGCGATCAGGTCGTGGTCTTGCCAACCCGCGGGAAATTCGGCCGCGACACGGCCACGGAACATGACCAGCACACGGTCACAGGTACGCAGATCGTCGAGTTCGCCGGACACGACCAGCACGGCCTTGCCCTCCTCTCGCACGCGATCCACCACTGACAGCAACGCTTCTTTCGATTTCACATCGACGCCTGCCGTAGGGTCGATCAATACAAGCACGTTCGGATCGGTGGCGAGTGCGCGGGCCATGACGACCTTCTGCTGATTGCCGCCCGAGAGCCCTGACACGACATGCTCGGGGCCTTGCGCGACGATGCCGAGCGCGTCGATCATCTTCTGACCGAAGGCGTTCTTCTTCGCCGGCGGCGCAATGCCGAATTTGCCGAGCAGGCGCGCGATCGTCATCGAGGCGTTTTCGGCAACCGATTGCGTCAGCACCAGGCCTTCGTGATGGCGATCCTTCGGCACGCAGCCGATGCCGTGAGCCAGCGCAGCGGGTACATCACCGGGTGGCAGCGTCGTGCCATCCACGCTGATCGAGCCGCGCCTGGCCGCACGCAAACCGGCAATCGCTTCGGCCACGCTGGTGCGGCCGCTGCTCGTTGCGCCGGTCAGCCCGACCACTTCGCCGCGCTTCACCGTGAACGACACACCTTCGTAATCGGAACCCACCAGATCTTTGACTTCCAGCGCAATGGCGGTGTCCGCCGGCAACGCATCGCGCGCCGCCGCGTCAGCGACGGCCAGGCCGCCGCGCTCGCCGGTCATCGCTTCGATCAATTGCTCGCGCGGCAACGCGGAAACCGGCGCGCTGACGATATGTCGCGCGTCGCGCAGCACCGTCACCGCCTGACAGATTTCATAGACCTCTTGCAGATGATGAGAAATAAAGAGGAACGTCACGCCTTCGCGCTGCAACTCGCTGATGCGGCGGAACAGGCGCTTGATTTCGTCGCCGTCGAGTTGCGCGGTCGGTTCGTCGAGAATGATGAAGCGCGCGCCGTACGACAGCGCCCGCGCAATCTCCACGAGTTGCCGTGCTTCCACGCTCAGATCGCCGGCGCGCGCATCTTCGCGTACGTCGATCTTCCAGTGATCGAGCAACTCACGTGCATCGCGGCGCATGGCGCGCCAATCGATCACGCCCCCGCGTGACGGCTGCCGGTTGATGAACAGATTCTCCGCGACGCTCAGATCGCGAATGATCGTCGAATGTTGATAAACGCAGGCCACACGCTCGCGCCACGCATCACGGTCCGCGATCGACGGCGCGGCCGTGCCGCCAAAACGCACCTCGCCGGTATCGGGCTTGCGCAGGCCGGTGAGGATCGACACCAGCGTCGATTTGCCCGCACCGTTACGCCCGACGAGCGCATGCGACTCGCCAGGCATCACCCGGATGCTCACGTCTTTCAGCGCGGCCGTGGAGCCGAAGCGTTTGGTGACCTCAAACGCTTCGACGACCGGCACGGAGGGCGTCGGCTCGTTCATTTAACGGTATTGCCCCACAAGGCTTTGTCGTCGACATTCGCCTTCGTGACGAGCGGTGCGGGCAATTGATCTTCGAGAATGCCCGGCGCCAACTGGACGATGTTGCTGCCGTGATCCGTCGGGCCCGGCTTGAAGGTCTGTCCGGCCAACGCTGCCTTGATGTAGAAGAGACCGTATTTCGCGTAGGAATCGGCAGGCTGCGAAATGGTGGCGTCGATATCACCACGACGGATGGCCTCGAACTCCTGCGGAATGCCGTCGTTACTGACAATCACGACGTGCTTCGCATCGCCGGCCGGAAACAGCATCTGCTTGCGGCGCAGCGTTTGCAGCGTGGGCGACAGATAGACGCCGCCGGCCTGCATGTAGATTGCCTTCACATCAGGATTCGCGGTGAGCAGACTGTCGAGCGCGGTAGCCGCGACGTCACCCTTCCAACTTGCCGGAATCTCCAGCAGCGACAAACCCGGGAAGCCCTTCAGACACGAGCGGAACGCTTCGGAGCGGTCGCGTCCGTTCACCGACGCCAGGTCGCCCATGATCTGCACAACCTTGCCCGACTTCACGTGCTCGCCGATGTACTTGCACGCTTTCTCGCCGTAGGCGTGGTTGTCGGCGCGCACCACCATCGCCACCTTGCCTTGCGTCGGCGCGACGTCGACGGCGACCACCGGCACGTTCTTCGCCGATGCCGCATCGAGCGCGCGACTGATCGCCGCCGAATCCAGCGGGCCGACCACGATGCCTTTCGCACCGAGGTTCAGCAGGTTGTTCATGTCGGTGATCTGCTGGGCCGGATCGCCGTTCGAATTGACCGGCGCGAGGATATCGATGCCCATGTCCTTCGCGTACTTGGGCAGATAGTTGTTGTACGACTGCCAGAACGGCGACGTGAGAAGCGGCAGACCGAGGCCGACCTTGCCGGCGTCAGCGGCGTGTGCCGCACCGCTGACGGCGAGGCTGGCGACGCAAGCTGCCGCCGCAACGGCGAACAACGAACTCTGGAAGAAACGGCGAGCCGGGTGCGGCCCTTTCGCGAACGACATGGTTGTCTCCTGCTGATGCGTTGTGGGAACTGCGTGAACCCGCCATGCGAGTGGTGGGCACTTGGTCCTGCGCTTTCTTATGAAGTATTGGTGTGCGTTCATTCACCAATGAACGTATTATTCATATACGGACTTTTCGAAGTCAAGCGATGTGCACTGCATCATGCCTCGGTGTTTCCCCTGGCGCGTGCCACCTCGCACGAGATTCCCCACGCACTTACACTCACGCGCCAGATAATGAGAACAACACACGGAACCTCGCTCACCATGGACGCAGACGACAAAGACGACGCCGACCGTTACCGCGCCCCCGCGTTGGACAAGGGCCTCGACATCCTGGAACTGCTCGCCGAGCAGAAAGAAGGGCTGACGCGCGCCGAAATCACCAAGCGGCTGGGACGCAACGCGAGCGAGATGTACCGGATGCTGGAGCGACTGGTCGCACGGCAGTACGTGGTGCGCTCGGCGGCGGGCGACCGTTATTCGCTGAGCCTGAAGCTGTATGCGCTCGCGCATCGTCATCCGCCGATGAACCGCCTGATCTCCGAAGCGCTGCCGCTCATGCAGCGTTTTGCCGACGCTGCCGAGCAATCGTGTCACCTCGTGGTGTACGACCGCGGCAATCTGCTGGTGATCGCGCAGGTGGACGGACCGGGCACGTGGGGCATGTCGGTGCGGCTCGGCTCGCGGGTCGGCCTGATCGATACGGGTTCGGGCCGCGTGATGCTCGCGTTTCAAAGCGTCGAGCAACGCGACCAGATGCTGGCCGAACACACCAAGGTGAAAGGCGAAGTCACGATCGATCGCGAAGCCCTGGAACAGGCATGCGAGCGGATTCGCGCGGCGGGTTTTTCGCAGAAGGACAGTCAGCAGACCTTCGGTGTCACGGACGTCACGTTTCCGATTCAGGGGCCGTCCGGTCAGGCGATCGCGGTGCTCACGTGTCCGTACCTGCGGCGCATCGACGAATACGTCGCGCCGACGCTGGAGGCGGCAACGGCGCTGCTGCGTGAGACGGTGCAGGCGCTCTCGATGTTTCGGGAAGAGGCTGTTTAATGCACATGGTTTAGAATGGCGACCCTTTCAAAAATCACGCCGCAGGGGTCTCCTCATGCGCGCTCAACGATCAAGCAATGGCGAAACTTCTGACCGATTCCGAATTCCAGCGTTTTTCCGAACTTCAGCAGAAGCAGTCGAGCTTCACGATCACGCCCGAAGAAGCCGACGAACTGCGCGACATCGTCGCTCATGCGCAAAAGCGCCGTGACGACCGCGCTGCAGCGATGCACAGCATCGAGACCTTCATTCAGCAATTCGACATCAGCCCGGACGAGCTGTTTTCGGCCGAGCAGATCGGCGACGCCGCGCGCACCTTCGGCCTGATTCCGGCTGCGAAGAAAGAGCGCGTATTGCCGCCGCAGTTCACGTTCAACGGCAAGCCGTATCAATGGACGGCGCGTCCGCTGCCGGACGACATCCGCGTGCCGCTGTTCGACGCCTTCAAGGCGGGTGAATCGGTGAAGTCGTTCATCGCGACGCTGAAGGACGCGAACCGTTGCGCCGCGACCATCGCGCGCCTGGAACGCGAAACCGGCGCTGTGTACGCTGAAGCGCTGCTGGAAGAGTTGTCCGTGACCCGCACGCAGGTCGACGAAGCAGCGGCGAAGTTGCCGGCTTAACTGCTGAAGTCACAACGCCTGGGTCGCGAATCGCCGCGGCCTGGCGTCACAGTCATAGCAGGCGGCCTTGTGTCTGTGAGCTTCGGCAAGCGCCGTCCCCGCCAACTTAAGCTTGCGCCGGTTCATCCAGCGCCATCCTGAAGCCGACCACGCCAGGATCTTCCGTCGGCGTGATGGTGAAGCCGCAGGACCTGGCTAGCGCGATCATTGGCGCATTCTCCCGCAACGCCTCGCCTACCAGCCAGTGGATGCCGCGCGCCCGCGCGTACTTGATGATCCGATCCATCAGCAATTGTCCAAGGCGCCGGCCTTTCTGGTCGGAGCGCACTGCCACGGCGAACTCGGCTGTCTCGTTGTCGGGATCAGCAACGGCGCGCACGACGCCGAGCGTGCGCGTGAAACCGTCTTCGCTGGTGACCGTCGCGATCAGCGCCATTTCGCGGTCGTAGTCGATCTGCGTCATGCGCGCGAGCTGTGAATGATCAAAGCTGCCCACTGCGCCGAAGAAACGCAAACGTAAATCTTCCGGCGTCATCGCTTCGACGAAATCGTGATGCGCGGCTTCGTCTTCCGGACGGATCGGCCGGATCGTCACACGCAGACCCTGCCAATCGAGCGTCTCTTCGAAGCGGCGCGGATAGGGCACGATCGCAAGCCGGCTGCGCTTCGCCGCCAGGCTGAGGGTCGGCTCGACTACCACCACGTGGTCCTTAAACACTCGCAGCGTCAGCGAGAGGCCGACGATCTCCTTGACGTCGCAGACCGCCTGCGAAAGCGCCGTCAATGCGGTTAATGCCGGCTCGGGATCGATCAGGCGCGCGTAGCGCGAGTGCGTGACCATGTCGCGTGCGAGCATCGGATTGAGTGGCGGCAAGCCGTAGACGCGCAACGGCTCGGACACGCCATCCGTCGACGGCGCGGTGAAGCGGAAAACGGGGCCGAAGTTGTCGTCGTCGTGAAGTTCGACGGCGAGGGCGACAACCGGCTTGCGCGACTGCGCGGCGACCAGTTCCTCGCAATCTGCTTGTGCCGGCGCTGCGGCGGATTGCTGCGCGGCTTGTTGGGATAGCACTTGCGTCGATCCTTGCGTAGCGCCTTGCGCTAATGCTTCTTTCGTCGTCGGGTCGCCCCCTTGCGTTTCAACGCTCAGCCCAAAACGCTCAAGAAACTGTGCCGCTGCCGCCCCGGTTAGTTGGTGCTCACCTGCTGCAAGCGCGGCGCGGGCTTGCGCCCGAGCGGCGTCGATTGCTTCGGGTATCTGCGCCGGCAAACCTTCCGGCGTCTGCATCAGCAACTCGCGGCCCATCCGGTAGTCGACCAGACGCGCAAAGGCGCGCGCCAATCGCTGCGGCGTCGTATGAACCGGAATGCCTTGCGCATGCAGCGCATCGCGCGTGGCCGCATCCACGCCGCCGAAAAAGCATGCGAGCAGCCCACGATAGGCGAAGCGCTGATTCGCGATCAATGCCTGCGCGACCTCACCGACCGGCGCGCCATGCGTCGACGCGTGGACCACGAAGGCCGTGCCCGTGCTGCGATGCTCGGCGAGCAGTTTGAGCGCGGTGCCGAAATGCTCGGGGCGCGCATCGTCGCCGAGTCGTAGCGGATTGCCCGCCACCGCGTGCGGCAGCGCTTCGCTTAGCGCCGCGTCCGCTTCGGCGGGCCACGGCGCGAGCGTGTCCCCGGCGGCGGCAAAGGCGTCGCAGGCGAGCGTGGCGAGACCGCTGTCGCTGGTGATCAGCGTCGCGGTCGCGCCTGCCGCCACCCGGCCCACGCCGAGCGTTTCGATTTCATCGAGCAGATCGTCGAGCGAGTCGACACGCACCATGCCCGCGCGGCGGAATGCAGCGGTGTACAGCGCGTCGGCCGGATCGGCGCGGCCTGAGCGTAGTGCCAGTACCGGTTTGTTGCGCGCCGCGGCGCGAGCCGCCGACATGAATTTACGCGCGGCGCGCACCGTATCCAACTCCAGGAGGATCGCGCGCGTGCCGGGATCGCTCGCCAGATAGTCGAGCACGTCGCCGGCGTCCACGTCGGCTTCGCCACCCAGCGCCACGGCGTGCGAAAAGCCAAGGCCGCGCGCATGCGCCCAACCGAGCACGGCATTCGTCAGTGCATTCGATTGCGACACCCATGCCACGCCACCCGCCTTCACCGTGCACGACGGCGCACCGAAATGCGCGTGGAACGCCGGCGACACCACCCCGAGACTGCCCGGCCCGACGATGCGCAGCAAATGCGGCCGCGCCGCCGAGAGCGCATGTCGGAGATGCATGCGGTCCTCATCGCTCCGCACCTCGCCGACGATGATCGCCGCGCGCGTGCCCAATCCGCCGAGCTTGTGGATGATGCCGGGCCACGTATCGGGCGGCGTGCAGATCAGCGCGACGGTAGGCGCTTGCGGCAAATCGCCGACATCGCCAATCACCTTACGTCCGCCGAGCGTCTCGTATTTCGGATTGACCGGCCAGACAGGGCCCTCGAAGCCGCCTTCCAGCACACGCGCCCACACCATTGCGCCGGTGCTGCCCGGCCGCTCGGAAGCGCCGATCACGGCGACGGATTTAGGGCGGAACAGGGCGTCTAGGTTGCGAACGGTCACGGGCGCTCCAGCGGAGTGTGAAGTAGGCACGGCGGCCAGGTGGCGCGCGTCTTCGTCAGGATAGGCGAAGTCCAGAGCTTGCGCGGCGGCGGTTCTGAAAACACGGCGTGACGTGGACGAAATCCACTTGATCCGCACCAACGCACGCCAGAATTTTTTTAGCGCGATCAGGCAAAATATCAAGCCTGAATGCGACAATCCTAGGGATGCCCGACCAGCCCGTTTGCCTTTGAAACGTGCGGGCTGATTGATGGCGGCATGGCGCGTCGGAGACAACGCGCGGCACGAACATGGATTCCGCGAGCAGGCACGCGACAACCGTCACGCCCGCTCCGGACGAACAAAGAGACAGAAGGTGATTTATGCGGCGCTTGCCATCACTGATCGCGTTGCGCTTCTTTGAAGAAACAGCCCGGCACATGAGCTTTAACCGCGCGGCCACTGCGCTATGCGTCACCCAAGGCGCGGTGAGCCGGCAGATCAAACTGCTCGAGGAATCGCTCGGCGCGAAGCTGTTTGAGCGCGATCACAAGGGTATCCGGCTGACGCCGGCCGGGCTGCAGTTCCTGCCTTGCCTCTCCGAGGCCTTCGACACCATCGAGCGCGGCTTTCGTCAGATCACTGCGGCCAAAGGGCGGCGGCGTCTCGTCGTCGCCGTGCCGCCCACCTTTGCGACCCAATGGTTCTCGCCGCGGCTCGGTTCGCTGGGAGACGAATTGCCCGATGTCGAACTGTCCGTTCGCACGTCGCCCACGGAAGACTGTCACTGCGTCATCCGCTTCGGCCGAAACGCACTGGCGGGTGCACATTCCGAATTGCTGATGACCGAGCGTCACGTACTGGTCGGCGCACCGGGTCTGCTCAGCGAATCACTCGACATGCTGCTCGAGCATTTGCCCGCGCTGCACGTCCTGCATAACGACGCCCGCCTGGACCTATGGCCGAACTGGCTGGCGAAAGCGGGCCTGCCCGCACGCTACGCGGAAAACGGCATCGAGTTTTCTACGCTGGAGCAGGCGATCCGCGCCGCGCGCAAAGGCGCGGGGCTGGCGGTGGTCGATCGGAACATGATCGTCGAGGAACTGGCGGACGGGAGTCTCGCGCGGTTTTCCGATGTTGAAGTAGCCGGGCCGTACGGCTACTGGCTCGACGTGGCGCAACACCATGCGTCGCTTGAACATGTGCAAGCGTTTGCCGGTTGGATGAGGGAAGAGGTTTTGAAGATGGAGTGAGGCGCTGCGGCTGCTCTGCATTGCGAACGGCAAAGTAGGAGCGAAAAAAAGCCGCGTTTTTTCGACGCGGCTTTTTATTCGTCTAACGACGCAAGCACTGAGCGCTCGCGGCCGGACGACGTTACATCGCCTTCTTGAACGGCGCGCCTGAATGCTCGCGCAATTCGTTGAACACGATCTTCGGCCACGCCTTCTGCGCGACTTCAATCTCCGACACGTGCGAGGCCAGGTATGTCGGCGCATCCGATGCATCGAGCGCGATCCGCGCCGCGTACGAATCCGTAAAACGGCGCAATTCGGCTGCATCGTCACACGTCACCCAACGCGACATGCGATAGCGCGCCGGCGCCATCCGCACATCGACCTTGTATTCCGTCGACAAGCGGTGCGACACCACTTCGAACTGCAGTTGACCGACCGCGCCGAGAATCATCAGACCGCCGACTTCCGGACGGAACACCTGAATCGCGCCTTCCTCGCCGAGTTGCTTCAGCGCTTCGCCGAGTTGCTTGGCGCGCATCGGATCGACCACTTCCACCGTCTGGAAAATTTCCGGCGCGAAGAACGGCAAGCCGACGAACTGCAGAAGCTCGCCTTCGGTCAGCGTATCGCCGAGGCTCAACGTGCCGTGATTCGGGATACCGATGATGTCGCCCGGGTACGCCTCGCTCACCGTCTCACGACGCTGCGACAGGAACGTCACCACGTTATTCGCGCGGAAGGTCTTGTTCGTGCGCGTCACCTTAACCGCCATGCCGCGCTCGAAGTGCCCCGAACACACGCGAATGAACGCCACGCGGTCACGGTGCGCGAGATCCATGTTCGCCTGCACCTTGAAGACGACGCCGGTGAACTTCGGCTCGTCCGGCATCACCGGACGTTGCACGGTCATGCGCATCGACGGCGGCGGCGCCAGATCGACCAGCGCATCGAGAATTTCCTTCACGCCGAAGTTATTAATCGCCGACCCGAACAGCACCGGGGATTGCTGACCTGCGAGGAACTGCTCGCGATCGAAATCAGGCGACGCGCCGGTGATCAGATCAATCTCTTCTTTCGCCTTGACCCAGCTATGGCCGAAGCGGCGTTCGCCTTCTTCGTCGCTGAGCGCTTGCAACGTTTCGACCGCCCCGCCCGCCTTATCCTGCCCGGCCCGGAACAGGCGCACCTGGTCATGCTGAATGTCGTAGACGCCCTGGAAGTCCTTGCCCATACCGATCGGCCATGTGAACGGCACGGCGGCGACGCCCAAATGCTGCTCGATTTCATCGAGCAGTTCGAGCGGCTCGCGCACTTCGCGGTCGAGCTTGTTGATGAAGGTGACGATCGGCGTCTTGCGGCTGCGGCAGACTTCGAGCAGCTTCAGCGTTTGCGCTTCCACACCGTTGGCGCCGTCGATCACCATCACGGCGGCGTCGACCGCCGTCAGCACGCGGTAGGTATCTTCCGAGAAGTCCTCGTGGCCCGGGGTATCGAGCAGATTGATGACGGCGTCACCGTACTCGAACTGCATGACCGAACTGGCGACGGAAATGCCGCGCTGCTTTTCGATCTCCATCCAGTCCGAGGTCGCGTAGCGATTGCTCTTGCGGCCCTTCACGGTACCGGCGATCTGAATCGCGCCCGAGAACAGCAGCAGCTTTTCAGTGAGCGTGGTTTTGCCCGCGTCCGGGTGGGAAATAACCGCGAACGTGCGGCGGCGTCTGAGTTCGGAGACTGACATCGGGTCTGGCGGTCACGGATAGAGGTTCGGGCGGTGTCCCGAAGCTTGTGGCCTCGGGTCTGCCACGTCTGGCGCGGCGGCGTCGAGCTGCGGGAGTTGGATCTGAGACCCGCGTCACGATGGCAACTCCGCCGCGTCACAACCAACCAGGTTACGAACGAGCGTTTGGAAATACGGGAATTGCCGGCACAGAACAGCGCAGGGAACGAATGATACACGTCATGGGGGCTGACGTATGGAAATGGGGTTTGGGGGACGGATGCGCGATCGGCGATTAGGACCTGTTCGACAAATGCCTGGAGCGTCTCCGGCCGGCTCGCGGCCACGTAATTGAAAAACTCCCACCGCATTGTTGCCGATGCGGCGGGAGTTTCTGAACAGCGCTAACCGCAGACTAAGCGCCGCTAGCTTCGTTCAAGGTCAGGTGCTTCGTTTCAGGCGCCCATGCAATCGACACCACCATACCGATCAGCAGGACAACAGCAAGCACCATCATCGTCGCGTGAAAACCCAGGTGGAGGATGCCGAGCGGCAACAGAAACGTGCCGACGGCCGAACCGAGACGGCTACACGCAATCGCCAGCCCGACACCACACGCACGCACCTCGGTCGGAAAGCACTCCGGCGGAAACACACCGACTAGGTTCGAGAACGCCGACATCGTCAGCGTGAAGATCGCGAACGCGACGATCATCGCAAGCGTTGCGGACTCCGGCAGCAGGCTCAACGCAATCAGCGACATGCACGTCACCGCGAACGAGCCGATCAGAAACGCACGGCGCGATAACTTAATGGTGAGCCAGATACCAATCAGCGCACCAAGCACGAGGAAGCCGTTCAACAGAAAATCCGCACCCGATCCGTCGTTCAAATGGATCGCTTTAAGAATGGTGGGCAGAAACGTGTAGATCGCGAAGTACGGAATCACGAGGCACACAAAGAACGCACAGTTGAAGATCGTTCTGCGGATCAGGTCCTTCTTGAACAGGCGCATGAAGCCGCCGCGAGCTTGCGCGTGTTCGTCGTCGCCGCCGTCAAGCGTTACGTTAGGGCCGAAGTGCTTGAGCACGATTGCCTTGGCTTCAGCAACACGTCCCTTGCCGTGCAACCAACGCGGCGATTCCGGCGTGCCCATACGCAAAATCAGCACGATCAGCGCGGGAATGCCAGCGGACGCAAGCAGCCAGCGCCACGCATCCGGCGACGCGTCGGCGTACTGCATGCCGAGCACGTTGGCGACCACATAGCCGATCGTCCACACCACGCTGAACGAGCCGAGCAAGGTACCGCGATGCTTGCGTGGCGAGAACTCGGCGAGAATCGCGTGCCCGACCGCAAAATCGCCGCCCATGCCGAAGCCGATCAACACCCGCAGTAGACACAACTCGAACGGCGAACTCACGTAAAACTGCGCGAACGCTGCTGCTGTGATGATCAGAAAACTCAGCAAAAAGATCTTCTGCCGTCCCAGACGATCCGACAGCCAGCCAAACACGAGGCTGCCGACAAAGATGCCCATCAGCGCGGAACTGCCTATCATGCCCATCCAGAACGCGTCGAGCGGCATCTGGCGATTCAGCGACGCCAGCGCATAGCCGATCGTGCCGAGTGCAAACCCTTCAGTAAAGTGAGCGCCGAACGTCAACCCGGCGATCTTGACGTGGAACGCGTTCAACGGAACGTCATCCAGAGGAACGGGGCCGCGCACGGCCGCCGCTGCGGCGGACGGCAAAGTGGGGGCGAGGCCGAGAGTGGCCGCCTGGCTATCCTGAGTGCTCACGCTGTCTCCTTGTTTGTACGTGCGCGGCCGGCGCGGCGCCGGCGTGATGCCGGTGCCGCGTCAAGCCGCGCAGTTGGGCTCGTGATTCGCTTCGCTGTTCATCTCGTCGTTCGCCTCGTTACTCGCCGCATGCTTTGACATGCGATGCGCCAGGCGAACGTGTGAGACGCAGATCAGCGGCCGAGCCCGCCCATCATCATGTACTTCAGTTCCGTGTATTCATCGAGCCCGTACTTCGAGCCTTCGCGGCCGAGGCCCGATTGCTTGACGCCGCCGAATGGCGCGACTTCAGTCGAAAGAATCCCTTCGTTGATGCCGACCATGCCGCTCTCCAGTGCGTCCGCGACGCGCCATGCACGCGCCAGGTCACGCGTATAGAAATAGGCAGAGAGACCGAAGGGGGTATCGTTGGCCGCCGCGATGGCTTCGTCTTCCGTCTTGAAGCGAAAGCACGCGGCCACCGGACCGAAGGTTTCTTCCGCCGCGATCAGCATCGACTTTGATGCATCGATCAGCACGGTCGGCTCATAGAATGTGCCGCGGAGCGCGTGCGGTTTGCCGCCCGTTAAAACCTTCGCGCCTTTCTTCAACGCGTCGGCGACATGCGCTTCTACCTTCTTCAGCGCCGCCTGATTGATCAGCGGACCTTGTTCGACCTCGCCTTGCAGCGCATTGCCGACACGCATCTTCCGCACGGCTTGCGTCAGTGCCTGCGTGAACGCATCGTAGATGCCGTCCTGAACGTAGAAGCGATTCACGCACACACAGGTCTGCCCCGTGTTGCGGAATTTCGAAGCCATCGCGCCTTGCACTGCCGCGTCGATATCCGCATCGTCGAATACGATGAACGGCGCGTTGCCGCCAAGCTCCAAAGACAGCTTCTTCAGCGTATCCGCCGACTGCTTCGCGAGCAGTTTGCCGACGCGCGTCGAGCCGGTGAACGACAGCTTGCGCACCACCTCGGATTCAGTCAGCACGCCGCCGATCGCGACTGCGTCGCCGGAGACGATGTTGAATACGCCTGGTGGAATGCCGGCCTTCTCCGCCAGTACGGCCAGAGCCAAAGCGGACAACGGCGTTTCTTCGGAAGGCTTCAGCACCATCGTGCAGCCCGCTGCGAGCGCCGGCCCGGCCTTGCGCGTAATCATCGCGAGCGGGAAATTCCACGGCGTGATGGCCGCGACTACGCCGACCGGTTCGCGCGTCACGATGATCTTCGCGTTCGGATTCGGGCTCGGGATCACGTCGCCATAACTGCGCTTGGCTTCCTCAGCGAACCATTCGAAGAAGCTCGCGGCGTAGCCGACTTCGCCGCGTGCTTCGGCAAGCGGCTTGCCTTGCTCACGCGTCAACAGTTCAGCGAGCGCGTCGCGGTTCTCGAGCATCAACTCGCCCCAGCGTCTGACACGCGCGCCACGTTCTTTTGCGGTCAACGCGCGCCACACCGGAAAAGCGCGTTCAGCCTCGGCAACGGCCTGCGTCGTTTCCGCCGCGCCGCCCCTGGCGACTTGAGCGATCACCTCGCCCGTCGCGGGATTCAGAACGGGATACGTGCTTGCGCTTTCGTACCACTCACCGCCAATGTAATGTCCGGTTCGGAGAAACTCGTTCATGCTGCCTTCTCCAGGTTCTCGACGAACGTGCCTTGCGCAAGCCGCGCTTCACGAGCGATGCGTTTGCCCGCGGTGTAGTCGTTGATCAGATCGCACGGGGTGTAATTGCGTTCGAGTTCGAATAGTTCGTCGGCGGAGAGCTTCGTGCCTAAAGCGGCCAACGCGCTATCGAATTGCGCAGGTGTGTCCGCCCCGACCAGCATGCTCGCCACACCACCATGATTCAGCACCCACGCCTGCGCGATCTGCGCGGCCGACACACCACGCCGCGCCGCCACGCGCGTCACCGAAGCAGCAATCTCACGAGATACCGTATCGCCGTACATCTGCGCCGTGAAGAAATCGGTCTGGTTACGCGTCGAGTTTGGATCGCAGGTCAACAGACCACGCGCCAGCGGACTGAACACCGACACCCCGACGCCCTGATCCTGGCAATACGGAATCATTTCGCGCTCTTCCTCGCGGTACGCAAGGTTCAACTGCAGTTGCATGTTGATGGGTTTGTGCCAGCCATTGCGCTCGCAGACCTGCATGATCTTCGCGAACTGCCACGTGTACATCGTCGATACGCCGATATAACGAGCCTTGCCCGCGCACACGATATCGTTCAACGCACCCAGCGTTTCCTCGACCGGCGTGTTCACGTCGAAGAAATGCAGCATGTAAATATCGACGTAATCCATACCGAGGCGCGTGAGCGACGCGTCGATACCGTCCATGATGTGCTTGCGCGAATGGCCGCCGGCGTTCTGATACGCGCCCATGTCGTAGCCGACCTTGGTCGTCACGACAACTTCCTCACGCCGCGCAATGCGCTTCAGAATACGGCCCACCACTTCTTCGCCCACGCCGGTCGAATAGAAATCGGCGAGGTCGATGAAATTGACGCCGGCTTCCAGCGCGTGACGCACGATCGGCTCGCTCTGCGCTTCGTCGAAGATCCACGGCTTCCATTGCGGCGTGCCCATGTTCATCGTGCCGAGGCACAAACGCGACACCTTCAGGCCCGAGTGGCCGAGGCGAATGTATTCCATAGTGCTTGTCTCCTTCCTGGTCACATTCAGTAGCGCACGCAGCAGCACGCCCCTCACGGCGCGCGAAGCACGTTGCGTGTGATTAACGTTGTTTGGGGGTGTAGAACGGATTCGATACGTCGCGCGCGGCGGCAAACACTTCATCGCGATGCGGCAGGCCCTTCATCGCCGCGAGAATCGCGTTCTTGCACGCGCGGTAGTTGTTCTCGAAGACGGCGTCGAGATCGTCGGTGGCCGGATTGACCCAGTTCGCGGATACCACCACCCAATCGTTCTCCGCTTCGGGCGGCAACGTGCCGTTCTCCAGCGATTCGGCCACCGCTTTCGCGATGCCGGCTTGCGAAGCACCCCACGTCGCGTTGCCGTGGAAGTCGCTGCCGATCTGCGCCTTGTTCACATAGAGCGTCAGCGGCTTGGTCGGCACACCCGGCCGCGCGATCACGACAAACGGTGCATGCCCCGCTGAAGGCGTCGCCAATGCCGTAGCGAAGGCCTGCCCTGCGGGGCCGTTGCGTGGGCCGACCAGCACGTTGATATGCGCGAGATTGACGCCAGGACCTTCGAATCCTTCGCCGATAAAGAGTTGTTTGTCCGTCGATACGCTCATGGTCTTTCCGTCGAGGTTGAGTGGATGACCGATTGTGCTGCGCGGTCTCAGCGACCATGTATCGATGAGTTTTGATCCGGGGTATGAGGCGAACTCATCTCCGGGTTTGCCCCCGGGCGCATCAGGTGGCACGTTGGATGTGCGCGTTGAGTCGCGCGCACGGTCAAGCGCAAAGGTGAGACTTTTCGGGACTCGCGATGGCGAGCCTCGAATCCAGACGAAAGGTGAGCGCACAGAAGGCCGCGCACGCACCAGCGGCGCGAGGTTCAGCAGCGAGGCGAAGCACGCGGAAAAGACCGCGTGAGAATCGAACGATGGATTACGCGATTCTTCGCATAGCCAGGGAACGCCCGCCAGCAAAGGCTGGCGCGGGTTTCGAGGGAGGTCGCGACACCGCGAGAGACAGCCGGAGTGATCGCACCGCAAGGTGCGTCATCCGACAAAACCAGGCTCACCGAAACAACGAAGCCTGGTGCGAGGTACCTCGCGAAACCCACGGCGCGCGTTGCAAGCTCACGCGAAAGGTGAGCGTTTTCGGGACCCTCTCAGCGGTGCGAGAAAAACCCGACGCAACTTCACTTCAGAAAAATTCGGCGCGTTGCGAGCGCAAGCGCCACGGTCGAACCGTACTCTAGCCTTCGATCAGAAAGCGCTCCCGATTCTTGCCGGCGAGCCAGCCAGGCGAGCGACCACGGCCACTCCACGTCTCGCCGGTTTTCGGGTTGCGGTACTTGGCTACCGAAGGCGCTTTGCGTACCGCGGCACGCTTGCTCGTAAAACCCAGCTCTTCCGCGGTCAGATCGTACTCGGCAACCTTCTGCTTGATCTCGGCAATCGCCTGTGCGATTTCCTTTTCGCGCGCCACCGCGACTTCTTTATGGAGCTTCTCGAGCTGAGCAGTCAACTGTTTATATGAGGCCATGGCGGGTACTCCGATCGATTTGACGAACTGCGGTGCGGACACTTGCGGACACTATCAGACGAATAAAGTGCCGGATAGAGCGGCCCGCGCAGGGCGGTCCGCTCAGAGTGCGCCCGTGAACCGTCCGCCGTTCAAGACCGCCCGCTCAACTGCTGCAGGCCACGCACTCAATCGTCAATTGCATCGTACACGCGGCGCTCGAAATCAACCGACATTGGGAAGGGTTCGACAGCACGCCGCTGAATCAGCATCAATCCGATCAGGTCCTCCACCGGATCGGCGAACCAGCTCGTGCCATACGCACCCGGCCAGCCGAACGAACCCACCGAGCGATAGCCAAGCGGCAACTGCTGCGCCGGATCGTCGACCACCGACAAGCCGAGGCCGAAGCCCTGGCCTGCCCACAGCACATGACCGAACGCCGGCACACGCCGCTGGTCGCGGGTCAGAAAATTCGAGCGCATCAAATCGACCGAGCGATGCGACAGCAGACGTATCGAGCCGACACGTCCACGCCCGAGCAACAGTTGCGCGAACTGCAGATAGTCCTGCGCTGTCGAGACAAGTCCGCCGCCACCGCTCTGGAAACGATCGGGATTCGCCCAGCGGCTCGCCGACGGATGATCTTCGACCACGCGCCGCCGCGTGCCCGCCTCGACGCCATAGGCCGTCGCCAAACGTGTGAGTTGCGCGTCGGGCACCCAGAACGCCGTATCGCGCATGCCGAGCGGTTCGAAAATCCGCGTCCGGAAGAAGTCACCCAGCCGCATGCCGCTCACGCGCTCGATCAGCACGCCGAGGACGTCGGTCGCGATACCGTAATGCCAGCGCGAGCCGGGCTGAAACATCAACGGCAAGCTGGCTATGCGCCCCAGCCACGCGCTGGCATCCCCACGCGCTTCAATGCCGTTGAAGGCCGCCGCGTAAGCTTCGGCCAACGGTCCGGTGGCGGTGAAGTGATAAGCAAAGCCGGCGCGGTGCGTGAGCAGATCGAGCACGGTAAGTGGCGCTCTGACCGGGTCGGTTTCGTCGAGCGGGCCGGTGGGGTCGCGCAACACGGATGGCGCTGCCAGCTCCGGCAACCACAATGAGATTGGCGTGTCGAGCGCGAACCGATCCTCCTCGATCAGCATCAGGATCGCCGCGCTCGTCACCGGTTTGGTCATCGACGCGATGCGAAACAGCGTGTCGCGCTCCATGGGCAATTGGGCCGCTTCGTCGCGCAGGCCGAGCGGCCCGAAGTAGCCGATTTCACCGCGCCGCCAGACCAGCGAAACGACCCCCGTCACTTCGCCGCGTTCCACATAGCCTTGCATGGCGTTCGTCAGCGCCGTCAGCCGGGCGGCTGAAAATCCTGCTGGTTGCATGCTCCTCCTGAATTCTTAGGTGTTACGTTCCCTAATTTCTGCCGGAAACGTTACCCGATCAGACGGTACACGTCACCCTCCAACCATGGACAGTTACGCTTTCTGCCGGTCCTCCAATGCAGCGAGGGCCGCATTGAGCCGTTTGACGCGATTAGCCTGTGCCGGCATCAGTGCCGCTCCGGACACCGAGTTAATGCGATTGCGCCAATACGACAGCGGGATGCGGTCTTCAGCGGAAATATGCGTGATTACATTTTCAAGGTGTTGGATATCTTTTTCGAGTTGGAGGTGATTCATTGCTTTCCCCGGAATTACTCATTGAGCCAGTTTAAAAGCATAAAGCGTGCCCTGATTACTCCAGAAGCTCGGTTAAAACGGAAGATTTTTCTGAAGCGGATAATTCGGACCGCCGAAAAACCGGCAAAACCTGCACATTGTTTTTGATTGTGAGCCGGCCAGATGAGGATACTGCGGCGAAACTTCGCGTTCCGTTAGATGCCGCACCGACTCGGCCTGACAGCGAAAACCGAGCGCTTTTTGTCAGAGCAAATAATTAAGGTAATAAACTCGAAGCAATTCGATCGATATTCATTGCGCATCGTAACCGTTTTGGCGAACGCACATTAGAGCCAGATATTTATGACGGTCATATGCTTTCCGCATGACACCGCTCGCCATATGGCCGGTTTGGTCCGGTTAAGCGGAAACTGCGAAGAGAGGGAGACAGCCCGCCGTCATGGCCGAGCGGCGGGATCAAGGAAGGAAAGTGTCAATCACACGCATCACACCAGCCATTGGCCGGCGTGGCGTCATTTCGCCCGGCAGGCGTAAATCAGACTGAGAGTGCCGTTGTCGCTGGACTGGCGCACGACGTCGAAGGCGCCGCCGCACGCTGCGTTTGCCTGCTGCGAGCAGGAGTCGGATCCGACCGAACACTGGACCAGCGTAGTTGGTCGGCCGTCCGACAGAAACAGCGGTGCGCTACTGCTACAACTGCTCAGCATGGCGATTGCGGGAAGCGCCAGCGCGGCACAGGCACCGCGCGCGAAAGAGGAAAGACTGCGTTTCATTTGAAACCCCGATCACGTCTTGTTTTTCGATCACGCGATTGTGCCACGCGGCAATTACACTTCGCCACGCGATGTAGCGGGACTTCGTCACACCTCGATGCCGTATGCAGCGATCTTCTTATAGAGCGTCGCGCGGCCCATGCCGATCTGCATGGCCGTCTCGATCACGCGACCGCCGTTGGCGCGCAAGGCATCGCCCAGGAAGCGCTTTTCGAACGCGGCCATGGCTTCGCTCCATGACGACGTCACGTCAGGCGCCTCCGAGGTGGCATCTGAAGCGTGCGCTTCAGAGCCCGCGGAAACAAGCGGACGATGTCCGCTGCGTGCTGGACCGATGAACGGCGCTAGCGCACGCGCATCGATGCGCTCGCTGTCCGAGAGCACCACTGCCCGCTCCAATGTGTTGCGGAGCTCGCGCACATTGCCGGGCCACCCATACGAACACAGCAGCCGCAAGGCATCGTCCTGCAATTCGAAGTGGCTGGCGCCCGGCGCTTGCGCCGACAGGTCCTCGAGCATGGCGTAGGCAAGCGCCTCGATATCGGACGAACGCTCGCGCAGCGCCGGCGCCTGGATCGTCAATACGTTCAGCCGATAGAACAGGTCCGCGCGGAAACGCCCGGCCGCGACCAGCGCTGGCAAATCGGCTGAGGTCGCGGCGATGATCCGCACGTCCGCGCGCACGATCCGGTTCGAGCCAAGCGGCTCGAACTCCTTGTCCTGCAGCACGCGCAACAGCTTGCCCTGCAAAGGCAGCGGCATGTCGCCGATTTCGTCGAGAAACAGCGTGCCGCCGTTCGCAAGCTCGAATTTGCCGACCCGTCCTTTCCGGTCAGCGCCGGTATAGGCGCCGGGCGCGGCGCCGAAGAATTCGACTTCGAGCAAGGTGTCCGGAATCGCCGCCACGTTGACGGTCACGAGTGGCCAGTTCGCCCGCGCCGATCCGCCGTGAATGGCATGCGCCAGCAGTTCCTTGCCCGTGCCGGTTTCGCCGAGCAACAGCACCGGCGACTCAAGTTGCGCGGCGCGGCGCGCCTGGCGCTTCACTTCGAGACTGGCCGCACTCGTACCGACGAAACTGCCGAACGTGTACTTCGCCCGTCTTGCCTGCGCGAGCGACTGGCGCGTCGCGATCAACTCTTCCTGCACGCGCGAGTAGTGGGAAAAGAGCGGCGTGAGCGCCTTCAGTTCGTCGAACAACGCGAAACCCACCGCGCCGACCGTTTCACCCGCATCGTCTTTCAACGGCAGCCGCGTTACGACAAGCGGCTCGCGGCCCGTTTCGAGGATGTCGAGCAGAATCGGCTTGCCGGTTTTCACGACCTCGCGCATCAGGCTGTTGGGAATCACCTCCTCGCAATCCCGGCCAATCGCCTGCTCCGGGTCCGAAAAACCAAAGCGCGCCGCGTAGCGCTTGTTGATCCAGACAACGCGCGCCTCGGCGTCGACGATGAAGGTGCCTTCGCTGAAGTTTTCGAACGTGCGGAAGAGCGAGTCCATCGCCCGGCGGAGTACGTCGCCGTAGGTAGCAGGAAGGCCCGCCCAGTCGTTCATCATGGTGTCGCTGTCTCCGGCTATCGTTCTATTTATGCATATCTCATTTCGTGGACAAGCTTATCTCATCAGCGAGATCGCCAGCAAGCCTACTCCATAAGGGTTTAACCTCGGTTCGGCCTGTATTCAGCTGATCTGCGTCCCGATTTGGAGACGTTTGGGTACAATCGGCCGCATCACGTTTCGAACTTCGGCCTGTGAAATCAACGGACAGGCCGTTGCGGCGTGCGTGGCATGGAATCTGCATTTGCGGGCGCCGGGCCGTCGCACTCATCGGGACGGCGTACACGTAGAACAACCAAGCTTTGGAGACTCAATGTCCTTTGTTATCGTCCTCGCCGCGCTGGCGTTTCTGATGTTTGCCGCGTATCGCGGCTACAGCGTCATTCTGTTCGCGCCGATCGCCGCCCTCGGCGCGGTGCTGCTGACCGATCCGGGCGCCGTCGCGCCGGTCTTCTCCGGCATCTTCATGGAGAAGATGGTCGGCTTCGTGAAGCTTTACTTCCCCGTCTTTCTGCTGGGCGCGGTGTTCGGTAAAGTCATCGAACTGTCCGGTTTTTCTGAGTCGATCGTGGCCGCGGCCATCCGTTATATCGGCCGCTCGCGTGCGAATGCGGTGATCGTCGCGGTGTGCGCGCTGCTCACCTACGGCGGCGTCTCGCTGTTCGTGGTGGTGTTCGCGGTGTATCCGTTCGCCGCCGAGCTGTACCGCCAGAGCAATATTCCGAAACGCCTGATGCCTGGCGCGATCGCGCTCGGCGCGTTCTCGTTCACCATGGATTCGCTGCCGGGCACGCCGCAGATCCAGAACATCATCCCGACCACCTTCTTCAAGACGACGTCCTGGGCCGCGCCCACGCTTGGCGTGATCGGCTCGCTGTTCATCATCGTGGTTGGCCTCACCTATCTGGAATGGCGCCGCCGCGCGGCAATGGCGACGGGCGAAGGCTACGGCACGGAACTCGTCAACGAACCGGAACGCGTCGAATCGAAGCAACTGCCGCATCCGCTGCTGGCAGTCGCACCGCTGGTGCTCGTTGGCGTGGCGAACTTTCTGCTGACCCGCTGGATTCCGAACTGGTACGGTGCGACGTACACCATCGCACCGGACATCCTGCCTGGCATCCATGCGCCGGTCACGACGACCATCAAAAGCGTCGTTGCGATCTGGGCTGTGGAAGGCGCACTGCTGCTAGGTATCGTGATGGTCGTGGTGACGGCATTCGGTCGCGTGCGCGAACGCTTCGCGGTCGGCACCAAGGCGGCGGTGGCAGGCGCACTGCTGGCTTCGTTGAATACGGCGTCGGAGTATGGTTTCGGTGGCGTGATCGCGGCTTTGCCGGGTTTCCTGGTGGTCAGTGATGCGCTGAAGAGCATTCCGAATCCGCTCGTCAATGCCGCGGTTTCGGTGAGCTCGCTGGCGGGTATCACGGGCTCGGCATCGGGTGGCATGAGCATCGCGCTCGCGGCTATGTCCGATACGTTCATCAAGGGCGCGGAAGCGGCGCATATTCCGATGGAAGTGCTGCACCGGGTCGTCGCGATGGCGAGCGGCGGTATGGACACGCTGCCGCATAACGGCGCGGTGATCACGCTGCTGGCCGTGACGGGTTTGACGCACCGTCAGTCGTATCGCGATATCTTCGCGGTGACGGTGATCAAGACACTGGCGGTGTTCTTTGTGATCGCCGTGTATTACATGACTGGGTTGGTTTAACGGCGCGGCAGACGGCGCGGAGATCACGCCGCACAGTGCGGCGTAATCTCCGCAAGCTCGACCATTTGAGTACTTGAGTACCGGCAAGCGGTTAACACAGGCGGCAATAAGGAAAAACCGCCGACGTCAAAAATTTTGTTCGGGTAACTTAGGCCGGCCGACACTCGACGCCGACTGCCCTCATGAGCCCTACCCCCGCCTTCTGGATGATCCCGTCCGCCCCGACGCCTGTCGGCCCCTTCTCCCATGCCACCGAAACCGACGGCTGGGTGTTCCTCACAGGTCAGATGCCGACCTCGCCCACCGACGACAGCGCGCCGCTTCCGGACGGCGTCGTCGCGCAGACTCAACGCGTGATGGACAACCTCATACTCGTGCTGCAAGGCGTCGGTCTGACGCTGCAACACGTGGTCGCCGTGCGCATTTTCCTGACCGAGTTCAAGCGCGACTATGCGGTGATGAACGAGACCTACCGCGCCTACTTTCCCGCGGACAAACTGCCGGCGAGAACCTGCATCGGCGTCACTGCGCTCGCACGCGACGCGCTGGTCGAGATCGACTTCATCGCGAAACGCCCGGATTGACTGGCCGCGACTGAAACGCCGATGACGATGGCATCGGCGATGGCAGAAACGCCAATCAATGCGTCGACGCTTCATCCAGCCCGAAGTGATCGCATATCGCCTCATGCAGCGAGATCGCGCGTTCGTCCAGCTCGGTCGTCCACGGTTCGCCGTTCTCGCATAGCCGTTGCAGTTCGCGGCATTGCTGCGCGAAGCGCTGCTCCTGCACAACCAGGAACCCGCCGGCCGCGCTGTGCGCCCAGCCGCCCAATGCTTTCCGGTCTTCCTGTTCGACAATCGCCAGCAGTCTCGGCAGGTCGTTTTGAAGATGCTCCTTGAGCATGGCCGTGTAACGCGACTTGTCGTCCGCGCTGAGCGCGTTCGCCAGGTCGGTGGCTGCGGTGGCTGCGGTGGCTGCCGCTGGAGTCGTTGCAGCCGTTTGCGCGGCTGTTGTTGAAGCCGGGGCCAGTGTCGCTGCTGTCGTCGATCCCGGCTCCGCGGAAGTCACCGCAAGCAGCGCCGCCTCCAACTCTCCCAGCGACGCCGGCTTCCCGACATACCCGGTAAAACCCCGCTCGCGCCAGCCTTCCTGCTGCTGGTTGTCGGTGACTGCGCTAAAAGCCAGCACGGGCAAGTCCGCATGCGCTTTACGCAGTTCCGCGAGCAACGTATATCCATCCATCACGGGCATATGGATATCGGTCAGCACCACTTCGAAATGCCCCTGTTTGAATGCCGCCAGCGCTTGCCGCCCGTCGCCGGCAATCGTCGGCAGGCAGCCGAGCGCGTCCAGTTGCTCGACGATCAAGCTTTGGATCAGCGGATTGTCTTCGGCGACCAGCACCGTCAAGCCTTGCAAAGCCGGATTGGCTTCGGGGGGCGGCAATGCGGCAGAGGTCGGCGGCAGCGTCGCTGCGGCACCGGTGGCACCCGCGGCCGCGAGATCGACCGCGGCCAGAATCGCCTTGCGGCTGAACTCCGTCACTTCGAGGACGCCGTCTCCACACGGAGCGGGACGATGCGGTCCGGTGCGCGTGATCCACACTACGCCGGCCGGGTGCACCGCACGCAACGCGGCAATCGCGTCGAGATCGTATTCGCCGGTGACCACCATCGCCTCCGGCCGGTTCACGCGCAACCACGCTTCTGCACTACGCATCGATACCACGGTATGAACAGACCACCCCACCAGATGCAAACCGCTGTCGATGATCTGCCCCGACTCGCGTTCCTGCGACACCACCAGCACACTGCCACGCCGAGCCGGCTCGACAAGCGGTTCGCGCAACTCATCTGGGGACGAAGCGAGCGGGATCGACACGCTGAACGCGCTGCCGACTCCCAGCACGCTCTCGACCGAAATATCGCCGCCCATCAACTCGCACAACCGCGCGCAGATCGACAAACCGAGGCCAGTGCCGCCATAGCGGCTCGACGTGCTTGCCTCGCCCTGCACAAACGGACTGAAGATGCGCGCAACCAGCGCCTGATCCATGCCGATCCCCGAATCGCAAACCCGGCAGATCAGAATCGGACGTCCTTGCAGATCGTCTTTCACTTCGGCATTCAGCGTGATCTTGCCGCACGAGGTGAATTTGAACGCATTGCTCAACAGGTTGTTGACGATCTGCGCGATGCGCGTGCGGTCGCCACGCAGCACCTGGTCGAGCGTCGGCGACAGATGTGCGTAAAAACGAATCGCGCGATCCGCCGTCATGGGCGCGTAGGAGAGCGCGATATTCTCGAAATCGTCCAGCGGGCGGAACGACTCGCTCACGAGCTTCATCTCGCCGGCATCGATCTTCGAAAAATCGAGGATGTCATTGACGATACGGCGCAGCGCATCGGCCGCGACATTCAACGCCGTGAGTCGCTGCGCGTGCGCTTCGAGTCCAGGCGTACGGGCGAACAATTCGAGGTTGCCAAGCAGCGCGTTCAGCGGCGTACGGATTTCATGGCTCATCGACGCGAAGAAATTCGAGCGAGTCCGCATCGTGATCTCGGCGGTCTGCTGCGCGAGCCGCAACTGCTGTTCGAGCGCGTGCTGTGCGGTGACGTCGAGGATCGCGCAGAACAGCACGTCCTCGTCGGCGTAACGTGCCGGCGCGTAGGTGAACTGCAGAAACTGCACTTGGGGCGCGGCGCTTTCGTCGGGCGCCGGTTGTGACGGCGGCCGTGGCTGCGGATGCGCTTCCGGCTGCACCGGCTGCGCAGGCGCGACAAAAGCGGCGATCCTCGCGAATGCCGTGATCGAAGGGCCATCCGGCGCTTGTGCACGAATCTCATCGACGATATGCGGCGGCAAGCGACTACTGCCGGCTTCTATATGCAGCAACTCGTCGGCCAATGCGTTGGCGATGATGATCGAATAATCGCTCTGCCGGACAATGCACAAACCAACCGGCGTCGCGCTGACCAATACGTGATTGATGGTTTCGCTTTCCAGCGCGCGCGACGTTTCCGCGAAGGTGCTGCGCATCAGGCGCAGCCCCCAGAATCGCGCCGCCAGTGCGATCCCCGCCAACACCAGCAGCGCGAGGGCGACAAGCGCGGCCAGTTGCCAACCGAGCGCGGCAATCAGCTCACGCCACGACAGATAGCTGACCAGCGAACCAAAGCCGGGCATCAAGGGCTCACTCAGAATCACGCCGTCGCGGGTGTAACGGTACGCATCGGATGGCATATGCGCGACGGCGTCTTGCAGCCTGGCTGCAGTCTGCGCATCGACTGGCGGCGACGACACAATCACATGGCGATCCGCCGTCATCAGCAACTGTGTCCCGTCGTAGTCGGGCCGCGCGACGTGCGCCAATAGCCCGTCAAGCGGAATGCTCATTACGATCAATGTGGTCGGTGTATCGCCGGCATAGTAGGCGCTCACCGTGGAGATGACCGGCACGCCTTGCAGCGTATCGCGATAGGGACCGAGCCAGATCCGCTGGCCCTTGCCGGGCATACGCGTGCCGGTTTGCGTCTGCAATTCCTGTTCGAGGGTCTCACGCAACGTGCTCACGATCGCCGGCTGCAAAGGCGGCGCAGCCGTTACGCCGCTATCGGCACCCGAATTGGCAACCGGTTGAGCGAGCGAAGGCAGAATCGCGGCGTAGTCTTCGGTCAGCCCGAGCAGGATCGCCCGTTGCGGCAGCTCGAACGCCTGCTGCGTCACTAGCGTCGACTGTGCCGCTTCGTAGATACGCCACAGGTTCGCGCCGAATTGCGGCCCCCATGCCGCGCGCGCGGCGTCGCCGACCAGCAGGTCGAATTGCGCGTTGACCCTTGGCACCGTACCGCGTGCGACGCCGCTCACGCGCACCGCATCCTCGACGCTTGCCGGCACGCGCAGCACGTTGTCGGTGTCGTGATAGTAGTCGAGCGTGAATTCGGCCCGCCGCATGAACGATTCCTGCCGATGCAGGAGCCGCGAGAGGTCGGCCGCGCTCTGGGACGCGAACGTTCGCCGGTATTCGAGTTGCTTGTCCGCGGCAAGGACGGCCAGCAGCAGCGCAAAGATCACCACAATCAGCATCAGCGAAGCGATCGTCGCGAGGTACAACCGTTGTTGGCGCTTGGCGCTATGAGCCAGCGACGCGAATGCGTGCGCCAGTGATTCCTGCGTACGGTCGAGGATCTTTTGCATCAGCTGGCAAAGTTAGCGTGGTTCGCGCACGCAGACCGCTGCGGCTCGGAGGAGCACGGAACAGGTCTGCAGCCCTTTACCGGCGCAGTGTAGCGCTTTTGATAACCGCACGCGAAGCATCCGGCACTGATTTTCACGGCCACTCGGAGCGCAGGCAAACGTTCGACCAGGCAGCGCGCAGCCTGTCGTCGACCGTCGTTGAAGTGGCGAATGCCGGCGGAAGATTTGACATTAATCTGATAGATCGGCGTTACTCCCACCTCGACAGTCCTGAATTGACGCATCACGATGCAAACGTCAGCGCCCAATTAGTTGCAAGGGCAGGCTGACCCGAGTAACAACGGCGTTTAGCAGCCCGTCCTCCCAAAGGACGGGCTATTTTTTTCGCCGCCTGTTTCTCTCATCGCCCCGCCATAACCGACGCGCGCGTCAGCACCGTGACAGCCGGGGAGAGAAGGGCTGCACCGTCACGGGGCACGAAAAATGCAGCCGTCGACGCGGAGAGTCGCGTTAAACTGGTTGTCACAGTCGGGCGTCAAGGCTCGCATTGCCCAGCGGGCCTCGCCAGCCATTGGCCAATGCGGCAGAGCGGCGTACCGGCAAGCAGATAGGTGGCGGGCGGGTTCCCCAAGTGTGAGCGCCGTGCGAAAGACGGCGCGCCCACCTGCCCGTACAATGGTTCGATCAACAACGGAACAAGGACAACCTCGATGCGCACTACCGGGTCCTCCGGGTCAATGGCCCTGCTCACCGAATACGACGACGCAACGGCGCGCGAACTCCGCTCGCTGCGCCTCGAATCGACAGAAGACGGCAAAGGCATTCTTCTGGTCGAGGTCGATGAGCGCAAGCCAGGCATTCACCGCGAAGTGCGCTACGAAATCACGCCTGCCGAACTGATTGCTGCCATTCGCGCGCATGGCGCGGAATTGCCGGGCGAACAGCACAATCATCGTCAATAAAGCTGTCACGCATGCTATTGCGCTTACGCGCGAATGCCGTGCGCCGTTTCTGCACCGCCGCCTTTGGTTTGCGTACAGCAATAATGGCCTACGGGCATCCGTAGGCCATTATTCGTCACTTGCTTGCCGCGAAAGCATCAATCCGTTCGCTTTGTTCCATTCGCGCTTCTATTCCGCGCCTTTAACCCGCTGGCAAGCCACACTCGCGCATTTAACGCGCTAATAACCTGACGCATTTCCGGACATTTGCACGTCTTGAAAATGCGTCCATAATCCTTACATACCCCGTTGCTTTCCCTACCTGCGCCGTGCCCGAAAGGGCTGCGGAAGTAAGCCGATGCTACATGATCTCGTCGAGCAATATGGACCGGCGCTCGTCTTCGTCAACGTGCTGGCCGCCTCACTCGGGCTGCCGGTGCCGGCGATGCCGTCGCTCGTGCTGTTCGGGGCGATGGCGGCCATGCATCCCGGGTCGGTGGGCACGCAGCTGATGCCGGTCCTCGTGTTGTCGATCTTCGCCACCCTGATCGGCGACAGCGCCTGGTATCTCGCCGGCCGTATGTATGGCGGCAATACGCTGAAAACGATCTGCCGTCTTTCGTTGTCGCGCGACACCTGTGTAAAAAAGACCGAACGCTTTTTCGGCCGCTGGGGCGTGCGTGTGCTGGCAGTGGCGAAGTTCGTGCCGGGCCTGTCGATCGTGTCGATTCCAATGGCCGGCGCGATGGGCACGCGCTACCGCACGTTTCTCACCTACGACAGCATCGGCGCCGCCTTGTGGTCGGGTACCGGTTTGATCATCGGCGCGCTGTTCGCCCGGCAGATCGATATGCTGTTCGCCATGGCCGGACGCCTGGGGCGCACGGCCGCGCTGGTGGCCGTCGCGTTGCTGCTGCTGTATGCGGCTTATCGCTGGATTCGCCGGCGTCAGCTGATTTCCAAGCTCGCAACTCAGCGGATGGAAGTCGAGGAGCTGGCGGCGCTGGTCGCGTCCGGCAAAACGCCGGTACTGTTCGATATTCGCTCGCAGGAAAAGCGTGCGCTCGACCCGTTCGTGATTCCAGGTTCGCAATTCGCCGACGAGCGGCAGCTCGAGGAGATCGTCGCAACATACCCGCACGATCAGAAGGTGGTGATTTACTGTTCGTGCCCGAATGAAATATCCGCGGCATGGATGGCCAAACAGATGAACGAAGCCGGCTTCGCCGACGTGCTGCCGTTACGCGGTGGTATGGAAGCCTGGCGCGACTCGGGCAAAGCGGTGGACGCGCTGCCCGGCATGCCGCCGCCCGACGTGGCGGTCGGCGACGAAATCGCGCCAAAGGCCGTGTAGCGCAGCAGCGCATTCATATCGGCGCCCTTGTGCGCCCGCGCCGCTTCGCCCCCCGTGTCGATCATTCAGGATGAACACAGAAGGAGCGGTTCAATGCTGTCGACTCAAGAAGTTGAAGGGCAACAGGCCGTCGTCGCCGACGCGCCGTTTTCGTCGCTTGCGACGCGCATGCATCAGATGTTCCCCGAACTCACGTGCGCAGAAATCGATCGTCTGCGCCGGTTCGGCGAAGTGGGCCACTGGGAAGCCGGTGAGCTGCTGTTCGAGACCGGCTACACCGGTCCCGGCATGTTCGTGCTGCTGGAAGGGCGCGTGAAGGTTTATCAGCGCGATGGCATTGGGCGCGAGGTTTTGATTGCGGAACATGGCGCCAAGCATTTTCTCGCGGAAGTCGGTCAGCTGTCCGGGCGGCCCGCGCTGGTGAACGGCATGGCCGTCACCCCGGTCGACGCTTTGCTGATTCCGCCGGACAAGCTGCGCGCGTTGATCGTCGCCGAGGCCGAACTGGGCGAGCGCATCATGCGGGCGTTGATCCTGCGGCGCGTGTCGTTGATCGAAAAGGGCGCGGGCGGCCCGATCCTGATCGGCAACAGCAGCGACGCACGGCTCGTCATGCTGCAAGGCTTCCTGTCGCGCAACGGCCACCCTCACTCAGTCATCGACGAGCGCGACGAAGACGCGCTGCGTCTGATCGAGCAATTCGCCGCGCAGAAAGAAGACATGCCGCTGGTGATCTGCCCGGACGGCACAGTGCTGCGTCATCCGAGCATGCCTGAACTCGCCACCTGCCTCGGCTTGCTGCCCGATCTCGATGATTCGCATGTGTACGATGTCGCGATCGTCGGCGCCGGGCCGGCCGGCCTCGCCACGGCCGTGTACGCGGCGTCCGAAGGCCTCTCGGTTATCGTGCTCGACAGCCGTGCGCCAGGCGGCCAGGCAGGCGCCAGTTCGCGGATCGAAAACTATCTCGGCTTTCCGACCGGTATCTCCGGCCAGGCGCTGGCGGGCCGCGCGTTCGTGCAGGCGCAGAAATTCGGCGCGCACGTGGCGATTCCGGTCCACGTTAAGGCGCTGCATTGCGCGGAGTCGCCGTACCGGCTGGAACTCAAGTGCGGCGGCAAGATCACGGCCCGCACCATCGTGATCGCGAGCGGCGCGGTCTATCGGCGCCCTGCGCTCGAAGGGCTCGACCGTTTCGATGGCCGCGGCGTGTATTACTGGGCGTCGCCAGTCGAGGCCAAGCTGTGCAAACGCCAGGAGATCGTGCTGGTGGGCGGCGGCAATTCGGCGGGCCAGGCAATCGTCTATCTGGCGACCCACGCGGCCAAGGTCCATGTGCTGATCCGCCGGGGCGGCTTTGAAGCCACCATGTCGCGCTATCTGATCGACCGCATCCGTTCGTTGCCGAATGTGTTCGTGCATCCGCATTCGGAGGTCGGCCGGCTCGAGGCGGACGACATCGGGTTGTCATCGGTCGTGCTGAAGAAGCCGCTACCGGACGGCACCGCAAGCCTCGATACGCGCCATCTGTTTCTGTTCACCGGCGCTGATCCGAATACCGACTGGCTGCGCACCTGCGGCGTGGAGCTGGACGACAAGGGCTTCGTGCTGACCGGTGCCGGCGTGGACGGCGCCTCCGTCTGCGATCTCGCTACAACGGTCGAAGGCGTATATGCGATCGGCGATGCGCGCGCCGGATCGACGAAACGCGTCGCGGCGGCGGTTGGAGAAGGTGCGGCGGTGGTCGCGCAGATCCACCAGCTGCTGGCTGTTTCGGCGGGGGAAGCGGTCGCTTTGGGGGCCTGAACGCCCCCGGGGTAATCTGCTGTTACACACGCCTTCAACTGGTTGCACCTGCTTTTCTTTCTGTCTCGTAAGATTGTTGTCAGCCATTCGACAGCGAATGGCTGACTCTTTAGACCGCAATCTTGCATGGGACCGGAGTAAGTGCTCTCAAGCGCGCGAACTCTGGTCGACACAGGAGACAAGCATGATCCAACGTGCGATCGTTTTCGCCGCCATCAGCCTGGCTGCCGCCTGCGCATCGACCTCTGCCTTGGCTCGGGTAGACGTCGGCGTGTTCGTCAACACCCCCGGCCCCATTTATGCCCAGCCGCCCGTAGTTTATGCGCCGCCTCCGGTCGTTTATGCGCCGGTGCAGCCGGCCTATGGCTATGGGTATCGCGGCGATTACTACCGCGGGTATCGCGAGCGGCATGACCATGGCCGCCATCGCGGCTGGGATAAGCACCACAGACGCGACTGGTAATGTCCGTCGGCCACGGTGCGGAGTTGCGGCGCCGTTGTCATTGGGCTTACCGTGCCTCCCACGGCGCCATGCTCTGGTTGCGCACCACGCCGATTCGTCTGCCGTATTCGCGCTAAAGTAGCGGCTGCTGATCCAGGCCGGACCTTGCGTCCGCTCCTAATCCCGTGACCAACGCCCGCGTGAAGACTCTTCCGCTATCTGCCGCCCGCACCCTGCATCTGGCCGCGCAAGGTTTGTTGACACCGCCACGCCGCAAGGCCGTCAAAACCGACGTGCTCGACGCGATTCGCCGCATGGCGCAATTGCAGATCGACACGATCCACGTCGTCGCGCGCAGTCCGTATCTCGTGCTGTTCAGCCGGCTCGGCGCGTACCCGCAGCAATGGCTCGACGAGCATCTCGCCGAAGGCAAGCTGTTCGAATACTGGTCGCACGAAGCCTGTTTCGTCCCGATCGAAGACTATGGCCTGCTGCGCCATCGCATGCTCGACCCGAGCGATATGGGCTGGAAATACGCGGCGGAATGGCACAAGAAGTACCGCAAAGACATCGAGAAGCTGCTCGCGCATATCCGTGCGACAGGTCCCGTGCGCTCAGCGGACTTCGCGCGCGAGGCGGGCAAGGGCAACGGTTGGTGGGACTGGAAGCCGGAGAAGCGCCACCTGGAAGTGCTGTTCGCGATCGGGCAATTGATGGTGGCCGAGCGGCGCAATTTTCACCGCGTCTACGATCTGACCGAGCGCGTGTTGCCGGATTGGGACGACGCGCGCGACCTGCCGCCGCGGGAAACCGTCACCGAGGAAGCGTTGCGACGCACCTGCCGCGCACTCGGCGTCGTGCGCGCCGATTGGGTGGCCGATTACTACCGGCTGCCACGCCGCCCCTATCGCGACGAATTGCATGCGCTCGCCGATCGCGGTGAGCTGATCCCGGTTCAGGTGGAAGGCTGGAAGCAGGACACCTTCGTCCATCACGAATTCGCGCCGATGATCGACGAAGCAGCGAACGGCAAGCTCGCTTCAACCGTCACCACGGTGCTGTCGCCGTTCGATCCGGTGGTGTGGGATCGCAAGCGCGCTGCCGCGCTATTCGACTTCGACTATGCGATCGAATGCTACACACCGGCCGCGAAGCGCAAGTACGGTTATTTTGTGTTGCCGCTTTTGAGCCGGGGGCGCCTGGTCGGCCGCGTGGATGCGAAAGCGCATCGGACCACCGGCGTGTTCGAACTGAAATCGCTGCACATCGAACCCGGCGTGCGGCTTAGTGCGAGGCTAGCGGGCGATCTGCGCCGCGCTCTGCAACGCTGTGCGGACTGGCATGGCACGCCGCAATTGGAAATCGCATCCGCGCCGCCGGAATGGCTCGAGGCGTTGAGCGTAGACAGCAGGATGGAAGCTTAAGCTCGCGGCACAAGAGGCGGAATTAATGCAGCGCCGCCCACGCAAGTGACAAGGAAAACACGCCCAGCACGATCGACGCGCCGCGCTGCATCTTCACCGGATTCAACCACGTGAGTTTGCCGCTGCCGAGCGCCGCGCCGAACGCGATCCATGCAAGCGCGATCGGCACCAGCAGGCAGGCGAACATCAGCATTGCCGTGCCATACGCGGGCAGATGCGCGAACGCGACTGCGGGAAAGATCGTACCGGCGAACAACAAGCCTTTCGGATTGAGCAGCGTCGCCACGAATAGCGTGCGCATGCCGCTCGCCCGCTGCGTCGAATCGGGCAAAGCCACCGCCGCGCGCCACATATCGACGGCGAGATACGCGATGTACGCACCGGCCGCCACGCGTAGCAGCGACGGCAACCACGGCAGCGCGTGCGCGGCTTGCGCGAGAAAATGCCCCCACACTGAAATCGACAGAAGATAGCCGGCGAGTTCAGCGACGATCAGCGGCAAAGAACGGCGCACGCCCTGACGCAAACCAGCAGCCGCAAGCAGCGTATTGGTCGGACCCGGCGTAATCAGCACGACGATAATGCCGATGGCCAGCAACGCGATAGCGGACGTGGAAAGCATAAAAAAGGCGCAATGTTGGAAACAATGCGCCTTTTTATCACAGTGAACCGCGCCGCCGAATTACAACGGCGATTCGTAAGGGCGAACCACGCCGCCCATAGGCGGCGCGCCCTTCGCCTTCAGTGGTCCAGTTTCGCACGCAATTCGCGAGCGGCTTCCAGCAGCCCCTCGTAACCCGAACGCGCGTGCTCCGGCAGATCCGGATCACCGACGAATGCGCCGAGCGTTTCGATCAGGCTATACAGAATGCCCTTTGCGGCACCGGAAGCAATGCTGCCGGACGACACCTGCTGATCCACGTGACTCAGCGCTGCATCGAGGTGTTCAAGGTCGGGCCGGTCGCCCGTGGGCGGCTGAGGCGTTACGTCTTGCGTCATGATGAAACTTCTCTCAGGTTGATGCATCAGTGAACAAAGCCATCCTTTCACGTTGTTATATACCGATCGTGCGCTGACGTCTATTCGTGCTCGGACTCAGTGCGATTCACACGATTCACGTCAAGGCGTCCACCGATACATCAGGATTTTCGCGCGCGCATCGTCTTCCAGCAGGACGACGTATTCGCCATTGGCGCGCTGCACCGCGCTGATGCCGAGATAGACATCCACCCAGCCGCTGGTGTTGCCGACGCTCGCGCCCGGCGTCATATAACCGACCGCCTGGCCCGTGCGCGCGTCGTACACGTCCACCTTCGCGGTGTACAACTCGGCGATAAAGACATAATTGCCCGCCACCGCGACGCCGACCGTTGTCGTCTGTGGACTGGTTTGCGTGTTCCATGGCAAGGAGACGGTGTATTGCTGCGTCGGTGTTCCGGAGCTCCAGTTGTCATAGCGCGCGAGCACCGGACCGGCCTCTTTCCAGTGCGTCGAATCCCACGGGATCGCACTCGTAAAGCCCGATATGTACATCGTGTCGGTCTCGGCGATGTAGGCGATCCGCGCGATCCGTGTGAACGGTTGCGGCATCGCGAACATCTTCGCGCTCGCGTACGTGTAGATCGGATTGCCGGCCGAGTCGAGACCTTGCAGCGGCATCTCGCGGATGCCGCTCGTCGGTGTGGCGAGCCACACGTTGCCGGGCGTGTCGACCCACCAGAAGCCGTTGCCGACCGTGCTGCCCGTCGACGGATTGCTGCTGATCTCGCTGGCGTCGACAGTGCCGTTGCCATTGCTGTCGCGCCATAACCATTCGCCGTAGGTAGGCTGCGCTGCGGGCCACGTGCCTGGCAGCGGATTTTGCGCCAGCAAGCCGGACGGAATCGCCATTTCCGCGTGTGCTGCGTCGAAGCGATAAACGTTCAGATAATGCGCGCCAGGATCGAGCGTATAGAGAAACGGCAGGCCGTTGATTCGCCGCACCATCGGCTCACCGCGCACACCGCGCGGCTCGTGAAAAGCGGGGTCGTCCGGATAATCGAGGCGGTCGAGCGTGAAGCCCGCATACGACCATTCGTGGCCGACCGGTTGGCTGTAATCGAGCGTGAAACGCTTCGAACCCGTGTAGACGGAATTCGGCGTTGCCGGATCGAACGCGGCGCTATCGACGAAAGTCAGCCCGTACAGGCGCCAGTTGAGAGCATGCGTCCTATACCCATAGCTCTCGAGCACCGCACCTTGCCCCACCGATGCCGAGCCGAGCGGCCGCGGCCCTTCACCATTCTGCGCGACATACAGATTGCCCGCCGGATCGAGACCGATACCCGTGATGCCGTTGAAGCGCCAGTTGCCTGGCACGCCCTTGAGCGCGTGGAAGATGCCGTTACGGGTGCCGATCGATGCGCCCGCTTGCGGCTGACCGCTAGCATTTTTGTTGTAGACGAGAATCTGCTGCGACGGTCCGTTGTCGGCGACGAGGATTTGTCCGGAAGGTGTAATCGCAATGTCGGTTGGCACTGCGCCGGCGGGCAACGTCAAGGTGCCTGAGAGCGCAGTGCCGTTGGCGGCGTAGTGAAGAATGCTTAGGTTTCCGGATGAAACACCGCTCATCACCCACAGTGTTGAATCCGTGTCGATTGCGATGCGTCCCGGCGAAGGCACGTTCCAAGATCGCAAACGCTGCATCGAAGCCGCGTCGAACACGAGGATGCGGCTGTTGATGGTATCCGCGACATACAGTTCGGTATCGGTGGCCGCCATGCCGCGAATGCCCGCATCGGTACCAGTCGTCACCGTGTTCAGCAGCAGGAAGCTGTTCTTCGTCGCGTTGGCGCTATTGCCGATGCCACCCGTGAAAGGCGCGCCCGTTGCCAGATTGGCAAGCGTGCGGCGCGTCACACCGAACCATGTCTGGTTCGCCGGTGGATAGTCGGCGCCGACCAATCCATTGCTCTCATTGCCGATCGACATCGCCGCGTACAGGTAGGTATGGTTCGTCGCGACCGCATCGCCGCCGGCGGCGCCCCAGCCATGCGTCGAACCGGCCACGGCGATCTTGTCGCCCGCACGGTATGCGGCGATTTCGCTACCGCTTTCATCCCAGGGGGCGTTGGTATAAACGGTGCCGTCGGCGCCGACGCTGATCGCCTGAATGTCCTGCTGCATCCACTTGCCATCGCCGAAACCAAAGCTATTGCCGATCCACGACGTGGTGTAGGTGAGTTGCGATTGCGCGGATGCACTGAGAGGAAGGAGACTATGGACGACAAGAACTGCCACGCCAAGGCGAGACGAGAATTTCACGACGGGTTTTCCTTGCGAGATGCGAAGCGCGCACGGCCGGCGTGTGCGGCGCGCTATCGCCTGTATGCGGATCGACTAGCTATCGCACATACATGAACGTTGTTGGCGTTTTATCCTCGCATGGAAAAAGCGGAAATTTATTCGCAAAAAATTCGCGGTAAGCAGTTAATCGCCTAAACAATTCGAAGCGCATAAACATGCGCTGTAATGCAGCGCTATTTGCTCTTGAGCTTCACGCGATAGGTACAGCGCCGCGCGCCGGCGAGCACATGCTCCTCGCGTTCAATCGATCCTTCCTCACCGACAATCTCCGCGAACAACTGCAACTCTGTGCGGCAAAAGCCCTGGCAGGTGCGCGCCGCCGCGCAGATCGGGCAGTGGTTCTCGAGCAGCAGCCAGTCGCGTCCGTCTTTCTGCAACTCGGCCATATAGCCTTCGGCGCTGCGAATTTCAGCGAGCCTGGTCAGCCGCGCCTTGAGGCTCTTGATCGGCTTGAGCGCCGCGAGATAGTTCGCGCGCGTTTCGACTGCGCGCTGATCGATCAATTTGTCGAGCCCCTCTTCGCCGAATAGCTGACGGATCGAGCCGAGCAATTGCACGGTCAATTGCGGATGGGTATCCGGAAAGCGCGCGTTGCCCGCTTCCGTCAAACCCCAGCTTTGACTCGGCCGCCCTGGCCCCGCCTGCGACGCCTGGCGCCCCTCGATCAAGCCACCTGTCAGCAGCTTCTGTATCTGCTGCCGCGCGGCCTCAACCGTGATGCCGAGTTCGCCCGCGATCGATGCCGTCGACAAAGACCCCTGCGTCTTCAACAGATTCAGGATGCGATCCACCGGCGCAGCCGCTGACGCGGCCTGCGTAACGGCCGGTGAATTTTCCAAGCTTTCATTTGCATATCTCATCGGAGCGCATTATTATCCAAGCCAATACTTGCATAATAAGCCAGCCTCGCACGGCTGTCCATGACATGAAAAATCTGCAATCGGATGTGCCGGCATGGAGCGATCTGCTTAGCGGCAGTAACGGCTGGCGGGCGTTGGGTCTCGCGGGCGGCGTCGCGCTGCATGCCACCAATGTGTATGTGGCGACGACGATCCTGCCGTCGGTCGTGCATGACATCGGCGGGCTCGAACTGTATGCGTGGAACACCACCTTGTTCGTGGTCGCGTCGATTCTCGGCTCGGTGTTGTCGGTGCGCCTGCTCGCGGTGCTCGGCGCGCGCTCCGCATATTTCAGCGCACTGGCGGTGTTCGCGCTCGGCACCGTCGTGTGCGCGACTGCGCCGTCGATGCTGTGGATGCTCGCCGGCCGCACGCTGCAAGGTTTCGGCGGCGGCATTCTGCTCGCGCTCAGTTACGCGCTGATTCGCGTGGTGTTCGAAGAGCGCCTGTGGCCGCGTGCGATGGGATTGGTGTCGGGCATGTGGGGCGTTGCGACGTTATGCGGGCCGGCGGTCGGCGGCATCTTCGCCCAGCTCGGCGACTGGCGGCTGGCGTTCTGGGTGTTGCTGCCGGTCGTGCTGCTGCTCGCCGTGATCGTGCATCGCGAGGTCGACGACAAACGCGCCCACGGTGAAGCGGCTCAACCGATTCCGTTACTCAAGGTCAGTTTGCTCGGCGCCTCAGTGCTGGTGATTTCGCTCGCCGCATTAACCGACGACATGCGCTTGAACGTACTCGGCGTTATCGCCGGCCTCGGCTTCGTCTGGCTGCTCGCAAGACTCGAACGCAGCGACGCCCACACGCGCTTGTTGCCGAGCGGGTCGTTTTCGATTCGCACGCGGATCGGCCGCATCTACGCCTGCATGAGTCTGCTCGGCATCGGCGTGACCAGTGAGATCTTCGTGCCGTATTTCTTGCAGACGATCCACGGACGTTCGCCGCTCGCCGCCGGTTATCTGACCGCGTTAATGGCGGCCGGCTGGTCGGTCGGTTCGATGCTCAGCGCCGGATGTTCCGCCATCGCTGCTCAGCGCTTGAGTCGCGCGGGCCCGGTGGTGGCTGCACTTGGACTCGCAGCACTCGCATGGCTGATGCCGATAGCAGGTTTGTTCGACGATTTGCCGGGCACGGCCGCATTGTGCGCGGCGCTTGCGAGCGTTGGGCTGGGTGTCGGGATCGGCTGGCCGCATCTGCTCACTCGAGTGTTTACCGCCGCGCGGCCGGGCGAAGAGAATCTGGCTTCCCTCTCGATCACCACCATTCAACTGTTCGCGATGGCGTTCGGCTCGGCGCTCGCGGGACTCGTCGCGAACGGCGCCGGTCTCACGACCCTCGCCCCGCTACCCGGCGCGCAACACACCGCGCTCTGGCTGTTCGCGACGTTCGCGTTCGCGCCCCTGCTCGCAGCCGGGTTGACTCGCCACAACCCGCGTCTTACCGGAGAAGCATCGTGATAGATCGAGTGCAAGCCATGCGAATCTTCGTGCGGATCGTCGATGCCAGCAGCTTTACGCGCGCCGCCGAATCGCTCGAAATTCCGCGCGCCACCGCGACGACCACCGTGCAGGCGCTTGAATCCCTGCTCGGCGTGCAGTTGCTGGTGCGCACGACGCGCAAGGTCACGCTGACCGCGGAAGGCGCCGCGTATTACGAACGCTGCGCGCAGATTCTCGCCGCGATTGAAGAAGTCGAATCGGGCCTGTTCAACCGTCCGGAGAATCTGCGCGGCCGCTTACGCGTCGCGATGCCGGGCATGATCGCCGCGTCGATCGTGGTGCCTGCTCTGGCGTCGTTCCGTGCGCTGCATCCGCATGTCGAGTTGGCGCTCGGCGTGGGTCAGCGCACGCTCGATCTGGTCGGCGAGAGCGTGGATTGCAGCATCGAGCTGGGCGAGTTGCCCGATTCCCGGCTGCTTGCGCGCCGCCTCGGGCTGCTCGAACGCGTCACCTGCGCGAGCCCGGCGTATCTCGCGCGGCACGGCGAGCCGCGTCACCTGGACGATCTCTCAGATCACGTCGCGGTGAACTGGCTGTCGACGCAAACCGGCCGGCGCGTGGACTTCGACTTCAGCGTGGCGGCGCGGACGAGCAAGGTCAAAGTGGACGGCTTCATTCAGGTGAACGACGAACACACGTATCTCGCGTGCGGGCTAGAAGGCCTGGGACTGATTCAGCCTGGACGCGCCGCCGCCGAGCCGCACCTTGCATCCGGACAGTTGGTCGAGATCCTGCCGAAATGCAAGCCGACGCCGGTCGCCGTCTCGGTGACGTATGTGAAAAGCCGGCAGATTTCGCCGCGCGTGCGAGCCTTTGTCGACTGGCTCGCCGATGTATTCGACAACGCGCCAGGAATGGTCAAGGCAGCGCCGCCGCTGGCCGATCCGCCGTTGTGGCCGGTGCTGGATACGCAGCGTCTAAACGACTTCAATACGGCGTCACACTAAACCCTTCGACGTGCGAATACGTCTTGAAGCACATTAACGCGCCTCAACCCGCCTGCGCGAATTCTTCTGCCACTGCCGCAATCAGCACCTGCATCCGCGCGCTCTTGTAGAGATCGGCGTGCGCGACCACCCAGACACCGAAGGGCTCCGCGCGATGCGGCATCACGCGCACCAGCTCCGGTTCGTAGTCGGCGCGAAAACATGCCAGCTCGGCGATACCGAAGCCGGCAAGGACAGCCTCGAACAGCATCGCAGTCGATTGCGTCTGGAACACGAGACGTCCGCGCGAAGTCGGCTCACCGCACAACGCCGCCCGCATCGACGGCGAGGCCGGCTGTTGATACATCACCAGATCGTGCCCATCGAACGCCTCGCCTTCGCGCGGCTCGCCGCGTGCCGCAACGTATTCGCGTGACGCGTAAATACCGGCCTGCAGTTGCGCGAGCTTACGCGCGATCAGGTCGGGTGCGTCGGGCCGCAACGTGCGGATCGCCACGTCGGCTTCGCGCCGCGTCAGATTGGCGATCTGCGCGGACGTCACGCAGATGATCTCGATGCCCGGATGGGCCCGCCGTACCTTGGCGATGGCCGGCACGACGAAGCGTTTGCCGAGCGAATCCGTTGTGGCGACGCGGATCGTGCCGGCCAGCTGATCGTCGAGTCCGGCGATTCGCCGTTCGATCGACAAGGCAGCCTGCTCCATTGTCTCGGCCGCCCCGAGCAGGGCTTCGCCGGCAGGCGTCAGCACGAACAAGGCGGGGGTGCGCAGAAACAGCGTCGTCGAAAGCGTTTCTTCGAGCGCCGCGATCCGTCGGCCGACCGTTGCCTGATCGACATCGAGTTGCGCCGCCGCGCCGCGCAGCGTGCCCGTACGCGCCACGGCGAGAAAAAATCGTGCGTTGTCCCAGTTGATCATTGGCTGCGCTGTCCGTCATGCATATTTGCATCATACACATGCGCAATCACTGCTTTATTGCATTCGCGTATGTGACTAGACTTCGTCGATCGATTCAATTGCAGTTTTAGCCCGAGGATGTGTAATGACCGAATGCACCGCTGAACAACCGCTGCCTACCAAGCTAGCCGACTCGGAGCGGGCCGCCCGGCGTCCGCGCCTGACGCTCGCGCTGGTGGCGAGCGGCATGTTCATGGCCGTGCTCGACACCACCATCGTCAACGTCGCCCTGCCCGCGATGCACGTTAGCCTCGGCGCGTCCGTGGGCGGTCTCGCGTGGATCGTCGATGCCTACACGCTGAGCTTCGCCGCGTTGATCCTCGCGGGCGGCGTCGCGTCCGACCGTTTCGGCGCGAAGGCGGTGTATCTGTGGGGCCTGGCGTTGTTCGTCGCGGCCTCGGCGGCTTGCGGGCTGGCGCCGAGCGTCGGTGCGCTGGTGGTCGCGCGTTTCGTGCAGGGCAGCGGTGCGGCGTTATTTCTGCCGGCGTCGCTCGCCATTGTGCGCAGCACCTTCGACGACCCCGTCGAGCGCGGGCGCGCCATCGCGACGTGGGCAGGGATTGCCTCGGTCGCGGCGGCGATTGGGCCGGTGTTGGGCGGCCTCCTTGTGCAAGGGTTCGGCTGGCGCAGTGCGTTTTTGATCAATGTGCCGACCGGTCTCGTTGCGTTCGCGGGAGCTTGGGTCGTGGTGCGTCACTCGACGCGCAGCGTTGGGCGTCATTTCGATTGGGGTGGGCAGTTGGCGAGCATCGTCGCATTGGGCGCGCTCTGCTATGCGGCGATTGAGTTGCCGTCGCGGGGGATTGCTGCGCGAGAGGTGTGGGGGGCGGCGTTGCTTGCCGTGTTAGCTGCGCTGACGCATGTTGTTGTCGAGCGGCGTGCGCAGCATCCGATGGTGCCGGTTGAGTGGTTTCGCAATCGGATGTTCGTGACGATGAATGCTATGGGGACGCTTGTTTATGTTGGCTACTTTGGATTGTTGTTTGAGTTGAGTCTTTATCTGCATGGTGAGTTTGGGTTTAACGCGCGGGAGATTGGGCTTACGTTGTTGCCGCTGGCGGGGAGTTTGTCGATCGGGAATGTGGTGGTGGGTAGGTTGCATGGGCGGTTTACTGCGACGCAGTTTATGACTACGGGGCTCGTGTTGGCTGCTGTTGCCGTGCCGGCTATGGCTCTGTTAGTCTGGAATGGCGGGCGCCCTGGTTTTTTACTTATGCGGCGATGGTGATGTTTGGAGGTGGGACAGCGTTGTCGGTGCCGCCGATGATTTCTACTGTGTTGGAACAGGTGCCTGGTGAATTGGCTGGCGTGGCCTCTGGATTGCTGAACGCGTTGCGGCAGGCCGGAGGGCTCGTTGGCGTCGCCATTGCCGGTGCGGCGACGATTTTGGCGCCGCATGTTTCGATTGCGTTGTGGTGGGTTGCTGCGATGGGGTTGGTGACTTATGCCGGGGCGGCGGGGTTGGCGGCTTGTGCGCCTGTGGGTGTGGCTGTACGTCTGCGACGTTGAGCTTTTCTTTTGGCTGGGGTTGGTGCTTTTCCTTGATCTGGCTTTGGTGCCTTTCCTTGTTTTGGTAGTGGTCTATTAGCGTTGCCCCTGTGCGGGGCGGCACTTACTTTCTTTGCCGCCGCAAAGAAAGATAAGCAAAGAAAGCGGCTAGAAGCCCCTGCTAAGTGGGTCCCGCAGCTTGCTACCGGTAGTGGTGCATCTGGAATCTGTGTTCGTGCCACTACATGCTCTTGCGACAAGGGCGTCATACTTCCGGCGGCGCTGCGCGCGCCGAAGAGCCGTTCATAAAACCGATCGCTACGTTTTGGCGCATGTGGGTTGTCGCGAAGTGCTTGCGGGTACGCGCTTCGCGCTTTTCTCGCTCCCGGAAAAGCTCACCAATGGTGTTTTTCGTTTATTTCTTCGCTCCCGGAAAGACTCACCTTTAACGCTGGCGGTGCAAGCGCGATCGCTCAGGACATCACCGTTGCTTGAACCACTCCCCTCGAACAACGTCATTCGCTCAGGTGAACGTCGTGTTCATTTGCCCTTGAACACCGGTGGACGTCTTTCTGAAAACGCCGCTAGCCCCTCGCTGAAATCCGCGCTTTCGCATGCTTGCCGACGCAGTTCTGCAATCTGTTCCATCGCTTGCACAGGCATCGGTTGCAAGTCTTCCAGTATCCGAAGTTGTTCCTTCACGGCCTGGATCGCCAAGGGCGCCTTGCTTGCGATTCCGCGCGCCATTTCAAGCGCCGTTGCTTCCAGTTTGTCGCTGTCGACCAGGCGGTTGATGACGCCGAAGCGCTCGGCGCGCGCGGCATCGAGTGGCAACGCGCTGAAGAACATTTCCTTCAATACGTGAATCGGCAAGTTGTTGAAGAAACGAAGCAGGCCGCTTGTCGTATAGGGCAAGCCGATGTTCGCCGGCGTCATCGCGAAGCGCGCGCTTTCGTCGGCGATAACGAGGTCGCAACTCATCGCCAGATCGACGGCGCCGCCCCATGCTGAGCCCGACACCATCGCGATCACTACGCCCGGGTAAGCGCGCACGCGGCGCAACGTCCGCTCCAACGGCTTGCCGTAGGCAATCGGATCGCGATCATCCGCTAGCTCTCCAAGGTCGTGGCCCGCGCTCCAGACATCCTGCCCGATGCCGCTGCCAAGTATCACGACCGGTATGCGCTGTGTCGCGAGATCGACAAGGTGTGCGTCGAGCGCGTGCAGCAACTCCGCGCTGAGGGCATTCCTGCGGGTAGGATGACTGAACGTCAAGCGTGCGATCCGTTCATCTACGATATCGACCGTTACCGTAAACGGCGATGTGTTCGGTGTGTTCATCGTATGGCCTCTGCAGCGTGTTCCAAAGTTTTCGGCCTGCTCATCGCGTAACTCCCGCAGCGTATTTCAAGCTTTTTCGGCATGCTTATTGCGCGACTCTAACAGCCCTGTTCCGAATTTTGCGTCGGATTCACAGCGTGGCTCGCGCCGCGAGTTCGAAGTTTTTAGGCGTGTTCATTGCGTGACTTCCACCGGATGATCTGAGTTTTGCATCAGACTCATTGTGTAGCCCCTGCCATACGTGCCGATACCTTCTCCGGCAAACAATAGCCACCCTGTTGATGCACCGCTTTCGCAGCAATCAACGCCTCAATCGAGACCTCGTCGAAACCCGCCTCGCGCAATACGTCGACAGTATGTTCGCCAAGGCCCGGCGGCGCATGGCGGCTGACGTGATGCGAAGAATCGCCCTGTACCGCTGAACTCGACACCGGCGTCACGACCTGGCGCAATGCGCCGAGGGTCGGATGCTCGACCGTTTCCACCAGCCGGCAATGCTGGACTTGCGGGTCGTCGAACACTTCGTCCAAGGTATTGATCGGGCCGGCAGGCAATCCCACGCCGATGAACAACTCTGTCCACTCCCGTTTGCCGCGCGTCTTCAAACGCGCTTCCAGCGCAGCCTTCAATTCATCGCGATGCGCGACGCGCGCCTCATTCGTCGCGAAGCGCGGGTCGTCCGGCAATGCGGGCAAATCGAGCAATTGGCACAAGCGCAACCACATGTCGGACGTAATCGGCGCAATGTTGAGCGGACCATCGGCGGTTTCGAATACGCCATACGGTGCGATCACCGAATGCGCGTTGCCGGTACGGCGCGGAATGTCGCCAAGGCTCAGGTAGCGCTGGCCATGCACGCTCAAGAGGCCCACCAGACTCGCAAGTAATGATGTGCTCACGTGTTGGCCGCGCCCGGTTCGCTCGCGCTCCAGTAACGCGGACAGTATCGCCATCGCGAGCCACATGCCCGAACTCAGATCGCCGATCGCGGTGCCGGTGCGCGTGGGATCGCCGTCGGCGAAACCGGTCAGGCTCATCATGCCGGAATAACCCTGCGCGATCTGGTCGAAACCGGGCCAGCCGCTCATCGGACCATCGGCGCCAAACGCGTTGATGCTGCCCATCACCAACCGCGGATTGCGCGCGCTGAGCACGTCATAGCCGAGTCCCATGCTCTCGATGGTTCCAGGCTTGAAGTTCTCGATCACCACGTCGGCATCGTCGATCAGCCGGTGGATCGCGGCCAGTCCTTCCGGATTGCGGAAGTCGATGCACACGCCGCGCTTGTTGCGGTTGCAGGAGAGATAGTAGGTACTCACGCCCCGGTCGAACGGCCCCCAGGTTCGGCTCATATCGCCACCCGGGCCTGGTTCGACTTTGATGACGTCCGCGCCGAGATCGGCCAGCACCATCGAGCAGAACGGCCCCGACAGCGCACGGCTCAGTTCAACGACCTTGATTCCTTGTAACGCTTGCATTCATTTCTCCAGCGAATTAACGACGGTTGCGGACAACCAAGTGACGCGCTTGCGCCATACCCGCCGCGTCCAACGAAAGACGGCAGCAACGCGAGCGATGCGTTCAACGCAGCACTATTCCGGCAAGGTCTGATGACGGGTCTCGACAGCGAACGGCAAGATCAGCAGGCCGACCACAAAAGCCGCCGCTGTCCACGCAATCGGCAGCCCGAGCGAACCCTGCCAATGAATCGCGGCAGCCAGCAGGAAGTTCACACCGGCGCCGAGCAGGCGGCCCACCGACGCATTGAAGGCAAACGCGGTAGCGCGTATCCGCGTCGGGTATTGCTCCGGCAGCCACAGCGAGAAGATCGCGAAATTACCGCCGAAGAAGCCGAGGAATAGCAGCGACACCATGAAAAGGTTGAGTCCGTTCGGCAAATAGAAGACCCAGCCGAAAGCCAACACGATCGACACGGCCATGCCGGCGAAATACACCCCGAGCGCCGTGCGCCGCCCCAGCCGTTCCGCCAGCCACGGCGCCGCAAGACAACCGAGGATCGTCCCGACCGACAGCACCGCCGCCCCGATCGACGCAAGGCGTACAGCGCCGACGCGGTCGATGCCGGCGCGCGTCGCCAGTGTCACGACCGCGCTCGCTTCGTAGACTGACCCGGCCCACAAGCCGATGATCGCGACGCCCACAAGGCTCGCACTCGTCAACGTGCGACGTCGATAAGCCGGCGCGAATATCTCCATCAGCGGACGGCGCCTGGTCACCGCCGCGACGTTCGTCTGACCGACGCCATGCGTGGCCTTGCGCCACTGCCCCGGCTCCTTCACCTTGAGCACCGTGAAAATCGCCAGCAACGCGGGTGCGAGACCGCACAGGAACATCGCGCGCCAGCCGTACGTCGCGCCGACCGTGTAGTTCAGCAAAGCGGCAAGGAAGAATCCGACGTAGTAGCCGGTCTGCAGATAGCCCGCGCCCATCTTGCGACGATCCTCCGGCCAGCTTTCGGCGACATAGGTACCTGCCAGCGCCCATTCGCCGCCCACGCCGATGCCGGCAATCAGCCGGAACGCAGCCAGCTCCCAGACGTTGTGCGCGAACGCAGCGGCGCCGGTAAACACCGAGTAGATGAGGATGCTCGCGGCCAGCGTCTTGACCCGCCCGAAGCGGTCGGCGAGCGGCCCCCAGATGAACGACAGCCCCCAGCCGATCAGAAACAGCGCGAACAGGATCGAGCCGTACATGCCGAGATTGCCGGGCGTCGCGGCAATGCCCGAGACGGGCAGCAACTCGGTGAGCGCCGGAATCAGCACCAACGCGTAGATCACGGAATCCACACCATCCAGCACCCATCCCGAGTAAACCGCCCAGAAGCCGCCGATCTGCTCGCGGGTGAGGGGCGTGCGGCCGGGCTTGAGCCCGGGCGTCGATGCATCGATCACTTTCGACATGCTCGTCTCCTGACCAGCAGCAGCCGGCCGTTTTGAAGCGGCGCCAGACAACTCACGCTGGGCACGCTTCGGTTTTTGTGGTTTGAGTATAAGAATGCGCTCGATAATCGAAAAATATGATATTTCTCTAGCTCAATCGGATTTCGTTATGGGATGAAGGAGCGAGCGACGCGCATGGACCTGCGGCAACTGCGGTATTTCGTCAAAGTGGTGGAGTGCGGGAACGTGACCCGCGCGAGCGAGGCGCTGCATATCGCGCAGCCCGCAATCAGCCAGCAGATGCGCAATCTGGAGCGCGATCTGGGGATGCAGTTGCTCGAGCGCAGCGTGCAAGGCGTGGCGCCCACCGCCGCCGGGCAAACGCTTTACCGACACGCGGTCGAGTTGCTGCGCCAGGCCGACAGCACGCGCGAACTCCTGCGCCAGGACGCCGAGCTGCCGCAGGGCCGAGTGTCGGTCGCCATGCCGTCGAGCACGGCGCGGATGATGGCGATCCCGCTTGCTCGCACAATCCGCGACCGTTACCCCGGCATCGCGCTGGAGTTGCTCGAAGCACCGAGCGCGGAGCTCGGCAGCCTGATCGGTAGCGGGAGGGTGGATCTGGCCGTCGTGGTGGATGCAGTCGAAACTCGCGGGGTGGCCGCGCAGAGGTTGCTCACCGAGGCGCTCTATCTGATTGCGTGGCCGGAATTTCAGATGCCGCGTGAGCCGGTGTCGATCGCCGAACTCGCGCGCATGCCGCTGATCCTGCCGAGCGCGCCGAATACGATTCGCAGCCGCGTCGAGTGGGCGCTGCGCGAAGCCGGGCTGCCGTGCGAGATTCTGTTCGAGGCCAGTTCCACCGCGTTGTTGTTCGCGGCGGTGATGGCAAAACTAGGCGTGACGATCCTGCCGTGGACGGCTGCACACGTCGAACTCGATGAACACAAGCTCAAGCTTGCCAAGGTCGATCACCGGTTGTTCTCGCGCGATCTGTCACTCTGCTGGCACGACACGGCCTTGCTCAGCAACGCCGTGCAGAAGGTCAAAGCGACGATACTCGAACTGTTCGACAGCATGGGAAAGCGGCCGGAGTGGGCCGCCGCGGATTAGGATGTCCTCACCCGCCGCACAAAGAGCCGCCGTGTGAGATCGAACGCCACCAGATTCCCCGCCACCACCAGCAGGAGGCCGAGCACCGCCAACGCGGACCATCGGTAGCCTTCGAATACCGTCGACGCCGCCAGCGCAACAATCGGAAACAGCACGGTGCAGTAAGCGGCTCGCTCTGGCCCGATGCGCCCAACCAGCATCAGGTACGCGGTAAAGCCAATCACCGAGCCGAAGATCGCCAGATAAGCGAGCGCGCCGAGATAACGCGCGTCGGGTTCGATAGAGAACGAAAAGCCGGCCAGCGCGCTTCCCACCGTCAGGACGCCGGCGCCGATCAGCATGGCCCAGCTATTGGTGGCGAACGGGTGCAAGCCCATCGATTGCATCCGGCTCGACAGCAGATTGCCCGCTGAAAAGCACAAGGTGCCAAGGAACGCGATCGCGAGTCCCAACCATACCGTGTGGTCGCCCAGGTGTCCTGCCATCTGCTGCACGAACAGGCACACGATGCCGACGAGCCCCAACGCCGCCCCGGCAATCGCCGACGGTTGCAGAGGACGTCCCATGAAAAGCCGGCCGTTGATCGAATTCAGCAGCGGCGCGGTGGAAAACACCACCGCGACAAGGCCACTCGGCACCACCTGCTCGGCATAGTAGAAGCACAGAAAGTTCAGACAGAAGAGCGCTAGGCCTTGCGCGGCGAGGAAGCGCCACGCGGCACGCGGCGGCCAGATAGGCCGGCGCATGATGCGCAGCAGCGCGAACAGCACCAGCGCCGCGATCCAGAAACGCCACGCAATCGACACTGGCGGCGGCACCGCGCCCAGTTGCCATTTGATGGCGATCCAAGTGGTGCCCCAGATCAGCACGGTGACGGCATAGAGCGAAAGGTTCATGGCAGCGCCTGCAGCAGCAAAAAGCGGAAACCCAACTATGCTGCAGCGGCGGCGGCGGCACTTGTCCAGGATTGCGCACTTTTTCGGAGGCGTGAGCGGCCGGCAATCGCTCGCCCTATACTGACGCTTACCCTGTCATCGAATGCATCCCGCTCGTTCCGTGAACGTCAGACCGCCCGCCACTGTGATCGAATCCACCGAAACGCCGTTCGGCCTTCAGTCGGTCTGTCACACGCTGCAGAGCGCCAACGCGAATCTCGAACGCTTCGCGTGGCTCGGCGACCGGCTCGCCATTGCCGTCTGGACCCGCGACACGGAGGAAGCCGAGACCGTCTATGACCGCCCCGGCCATCACACTCTGTCGTGCTATCTGGACGGCGGCTATCGCACCGAACGTCAGAAAATGCCCGGGCGCTACGGCGCGCCGTCGCGGCTTTGCGCGTTGCCCGGCGAGCATGAGTCGCGCTGGTGGGTGCGCGGCCATATGCATTTCATGCATCTTTACTTCCTGCCCGAACACTTCACGCAGCGCGCTGTGCAGGAACTCGATCGCGAGCCACGCGAACTGACGCTGGCTGATCGCACCTATTTCGAAGACGCCCGCATCGCGCACCTGTGTCAGTCGCTCGCGAATGAAGACTGGCAGGATCCTGATGGCCTGCTGCGGACCAATGAGACGGCGCACGAGGTGTTGAGTCTGCTGCTGCGCGCACAAGGCGTGCGTCGCACGGATACGTCGCTCAAGGGCGGTCTGTCGGTTGCGACCCGGCGGCGCTTGCGCGACTACATCGAAAACCATCTCGAGCAAACGCTCACGCTCGGTGAGCTTGCCGGTGTCGCGGCGCTCTCGGAGTTTCATCTTGCGCGCATGTTCCGCACGTCGTTCGGACTACCGCCTGCTGCCTGGATCGCGCAGCAACGGCTCGAACGTGCACGCACACTGCTGCGCACGACCAGGCTGCCGCTCGCACAGGTCGCCGAACAATGCGGCTATGCGAACGCCAGCCATTTCAGCCATCGTTTTCGTGAGAGCGTCGGTGTGGCGCCGACGGTGTATCGGCAGGTGGTGGGCGCGGCATAAGGGCCAACCGCGGCCAACCACCCTCCCTCACTGCAACGCCATCGCCAATACACGCGCCACATGGATTGCGTCGATGCCTGTGCCATCATGAATCTGATGCCGGCAACTCGTGCCGTCCGCGACCATCACCGTATTGCCGTCGATCTTGCGCACCGCGGGCAGCAGTGACAGCTCCGCCATCGCCTGCGATGTCGCGTAATGCTCGGCTTCGTAGCCGAAGCTACCCGCCATACCGCAGCACGACGACTCGACCGTCGACACCTTCAACTCAGGAATCCAGTTCAGTACGGTTTGCACCGGCGTGAACGCGTCGAAGGCCTTTTGATGGCAGTGGCCGTGTACAAGCGCCTGCTCTTTCGCCAACGGCTTCAACGCAAGTTGCAAGCGCCCGGCCTTTTCCTCGCGCACCAGAAACTCTTCGAATAGAAACGCCTGCTTCGAAAGACGTTGCGCTTCGTCACCGAAACCGTAGTGCAGAAACTCGTCGCGCAACGACAGCAAACACGACGGCTCCAACCCGACGATCGGCACGCCACGCTCCACGAACGGCTTGAACAGATCGAGCATGCGTCGCGCTTCCTGCTTCGCTTCATCGACCAAACCAGCCGCGAGGAAAGTGCGGCCGCAACACACCGGGCGCTCGCCCTGGCGCGCATTGAAGTGCACCGTGTAACCCGCAGCTTCCAACACCTGCTGCGCGGCGCGCGCGTTTTCCGGCTCCATGTTGTTGTTGAATGTATCGACGAACAACAGCACTTCTTTCAGCGCGCCACCTTGAGGTGGTTTGGCCGCCGACGCGCTCGCCAGGAACGATTTCTTGAAACGCGGCAACGTACGTTCAGGCGCAAAGCCGACCGAGCGTTTGAACCACGCCGACAACACCGGCACGTTGTCGGCCAATGCCATCAATCCTGGCAAGCGACTCGCCGTTGCCGCATAGCGCGGCATGAAGGCGACCAACCTGTCACGCAGACGCAGCCCATGCCGTTTGACACGCGCCGCCCGCGCTTCGATCTTGAACTTCGCCATGTCGACGCCCGTCGGGCAATCGCGCTTGCATCCCTTGCACGAAACGCACAGGTCGAGCGTGTCCTTGACGTCGTCGCTAGCGAGTCCTGCTTCGCCGAGTTGCCCGGAGATCGCGAGACGCAGTGTATTCGCACGTCCTCGCGTCACATGTTGCTCATCTTTCGTCACGCGATAACTCGGGCACATGGTGCCCGCATCGAACTTGCGGCAATGGCCGTTGTTATTGCACATCTCGACGGCCTTCGCGAGACCGCCCGACAGGTCGTTGCCGCTGCCCGGCAGCGTCTCCCGCCCCGTCAGCGGATCGCGTTCAACGTTCCATACGGACCAGTCGAGCGCGGTATCGATCCGCTGCGCTTCGTAGCCTGGCGCGAAGCGGAAGTTGCGTGCGTCGTCCATCTTCGGCGGACGCACGATCTTGTCAGGATTGAAGCGGTTGTCCGGATCGAACAGCGCCTTGATCTCCGTGAATGCCTGATTCAGACGCGGCCCGTATTGCCACGCTACCCATTCGCCACGGCACAAACCGTCGCCGTGCTCGCCGGAATATGCGCCTTTGTATTCGCGCACCAGGGCCGCCGCCTCTTCGGCGATCGCGCGCATCTTCACCGCGCCGTCGCGCCGCATGTCGAGAATCGGCCGCACGTGCAGCGTGCCGACACTCGCATGTGCATACCAGGTGCCTTCGGTGCCGTTGCGATGAAAGACTTCAGTCAAACGGCTTGTGTATTCCGCCAGGTGTTCGAGCGGCACCGCGCAATCTTCAATGAAGGAGACCGGTTTGCCGTCGCCCTTCATGCTCATCATGATGTTCAGTCCGGCTTTGCGGACTTCCCACAGCGCTTTCTGTTCGTTCGCGGCAGGCATCTCGACGACCGAATCGGGCAAGCCCAAGTCGGCCATCAGTTCGGTGAGTTGTTTGAGCGACGCGAGTTGCTGATCGCGGTCCTCGCCCGCGAACTCCACCAGCAGAATGGCCTGCGGCTCGCCGACCAGCGCTTTCTCGATCACCGGACGGAAAGCGGGATTGCTCATCGCCAGATCGATCATCGTGCGATCGACCAGCTCCACGGCCACCGGCTTCAGCTTGACGATGTGCTGCGTGAGATCCATCGACTGCCAGAAGGTCGGGAAGTTGACCACGCCCAGTGTCTTATGTGTCGGCAGTGGCGCGAGCTTCAGCGTCAGTTGCCGGCTAAACGCAAGCGTGCCTTCCGAACCGACCAGCAGATGCGCGAGATTCGCGATGCCGTCGTCGGTATAGGCGCGCGGGTTCTGGCAATCGAACACGTCGATGTTGTAGCCCGCAACGCGACGTAAGACTTTCGGCACGCGTTCGACAATTTCAGCATGCTCCCGCTCAGCAATTCGCTTCACACCTTCGACGATCTGCTGCAAACGCGCGCCTTGCGGCGCCTCACGCAATGAAGCGAAACGCGCTTCGCTGCCGTCGGCGAGAATGGCGTCGATCGCTTCGACGTTGTGCACCATATTGCCGTATTCGATCGAGCGCGAGCCGCACGAGTTATTGCCGGCCATTCCCCCAATCGTGCACTGCGCAGCCGTCGAAACATCGACCGGAAACCATAGGCCATGCGGCTTCAACCATGCGTTCAGATGATCCAGCACGACGCCCGGCTCGACGGTCACTGTGCGCGCGTCGGCATCGAATTCGACGATGTTGTTCAGCCACTTGCTGGTGTCGATCACCAGCGCCTCGCCAACGGTCTGGCCGCATTGGCTCGTGCCCGCGCCACGCGCGAGCAACGGCACTTTCTCGCTGCGTGCAATTTCCAGTGCGATGCGCAGATCGTCCTGATTGCGTGGCACCACCACGCCGATCGGCGTGATCTGATAGATGGACGCATCGGTCGAATAACGGCCGCGGCTCGCCGCATCGAACAACACGTCGCCGCGCAAAGACTTACGCAGATGCTGCGCGAGCGGCGACGTCAACCGTGCGGCGGACGGCACCAGATGGATCGGCTTGACGAGTAAAGCGGAAGTGGGGTTCGTCATATCGTCGGCCTATAGGAAAGCGGGCTAGTACAGCGTCAGGCTGATCGGCGCGAGCCCTTCAATACGCCCGCTCGCTGTGCCCGCGCTCTGCGGAAAAAACATGCCGGTGTACGAACCGGTGGTGACGACCATCTCCGGCGTGATCGCGATACCGCGCGAGGTGGCGTGATTGACGAGCCATGTCAGCAGGCGCCGCGGATCGCCGGCCGGATTGGCGGGTGTCGTCGCCACCACGTCACTCCCGTCAAAGCTGAACTGCAGCGACGGCGTCACAAACGGAAAATCCTCGCGATACGGCGTGAATTCGCCGACGATCAACGCACCGTGATTCTGCAAATCCGCGAGCTGCGCAAGCTTGTCGACCTTGGGCCAGTCAGCGTAACGGCTCGCCACAATCTCGATGGTCGCGCCGATCGAGCCAATACCTGCGTGCACGTCGGCTTCGCTATAGGGTGTTGTCGACGGCTCGAAGCGGCGGCCGAAGCGGAATGCGATCTCCAGTTCGAGTCCTAGTGGCGCGAAGGCTTCACGCGGTAATCGTGCGCCGTCGGCGTGCAAATCATTCGCCGGTAACGGTGCGCCCTGGATCGGGCCGCTGTCGGACTTCGCGCCGATCTTCCAACCACCGATGGGTGCGTCCAGTACGCGCAGGATCTCGTGCTGGATCGCGTAGGCGGCGGTGCCGTCGGCGGGCGTTTGCTCAGGCGGCAACGCATCGAGCGTCAGGTGATTGCGGCGCGCGTCGGCGAGACGTTGACTCAGTGATGTTGTCATTGCTTTGAATGCGAAGAGAGGGAACGGTGCGCGGTCTGCTTATGCACCCACGCCCGTGGTGGCGTGTGCTTCATCGGCCGCATTGAGCGCGAACTTGCTTTCCGGCTGCATGCGGAACGCGAGCACCACGCCGATCGCCATCAACAGCATGCTGCCGACGAACGGCAACTCCCAGCTGCCGAAGTAGTCGATCAGAAATCCGCCGACCACCGGCGAGATGATCGCGGCCAATGCCGAGCCGGTGTTCATCATGCCGCTCGCGGTGCCCGAGTATTCCGGCGCGATGTCCATCGGAATCGCCCACATCGGGCCGATCGTCATTTCGGCGAAGAAGAAGCCCGAAGCGAGACACGCCATCGACAGATACAGATCGTGCGTGAACATCAACGGGATCAGCGAGAGCAGACAAAAGAACATGCACACCGACACCATCCAGCTCCGGGCGCGCTTCAGGCTGCGGGTCCGCGTGAAGATCCAGTCGGTCACGATGCCGCCGAGCGTGTCGCCGAGTACGCCGGCAAAGAACACGACCGAGGCGAAGATCGCCGACTTTTGCAGTTGCAGGTGATAGCTGTGCAGGAAGTACTGCGGAATCCAGCTGAGGAACAGCCACAAGGTCCAGCCGTAGCAGAAGTACACGATCGTGACCGGCCACATGCGGCGAAACAGTTTGCCCCACGGCACGCGGGCCGCTTTCGGCTTCGGCGCGGGGAGGACTTCGAGTTCCTCGGTCGTGATACGCGGATGGTCTTTCGGATGTTCGGTGAACGTGAACGCCCACACCGCCACCCACAGCAAGCTGAACACGCCGCAGATATAGAACGATTCGCGCCAGCCCCAGGTCGCCATCACCAGCACGATCAAGCCAGGCGCAACCGCATTGCCGATACGCGATGCCGCGTGGGTGATGCCCTGCGCAAAGCCGCGTTTTTCTTTCGCGACCCAACGCGCCATCGCGGACGTCGCAGCAGGAAACGTGGCGCCTTCGCCGAAACCGAGCAACACGCGTGCGGCCAGCAACGAGACGAGACCACCGGCGAAACCGGTCAGCAACGTCGCCACGCCCCAGATAGCGCCGCAGAAAATCAGCGTGCGTTTTGCACCGAAGCGGTCACTAACCCAGCCGCCGATGATCTGGAAAATCAGATACGGATAAGCGAAGGCCGAAAACACCAGGCCCACTTCCGTATGCGAGAGGCCGAATTCCTTGCCGAATCCTGCGGCCGCGGTGCTGACGTTGACGCGGTCGAGGTAAGTGATGAAGTACATGATGCATAGCATCACTAGAACGATACTGGTCGCACTGCTCACACGAAACCGCTTCATCGTCTCTCTCCATTGCAGTCTATCGACGGCGCGCCTGGAATGGCGCGCTGCGTCGTCGCCCGCCAGCGGCATGCGCTGTGGGTCCATCGCATGTTGTCCATGAGCCGCGTTCTATGTGCGGCTTCGTAAGGGAAGTGCCCCCGCCTTCCCTTGCTGCGAGATGCCTGTTGCTTGCTGCTTGCTGCTTGCTATTTGCTGCCTGTCAGGCAGAGGCGCTGACGCACCGATGTGGTGAGCACCGATGCGCGTGGCGCTCCATCGCTTAAGCCGCGGCTTTCAGCCCCGAGGCTTTGGTCTGCTGGCTCAACCACTCCATAGCGGCAGGCAAGCCGCTTTCCTTGAGGGGCACACCCGCGAGCCGCAGTCCCATTTCGCAACCGGCCAGCGTCGCCAGCAGCATCAGGTCGTTGCAGTCGCCAAGGTGGCCGATGCGGAACATGCGGCCTTTCATCTTGCCGAGGCCCGTACCGAGCGACATGTCGAAACGTTCGTAGATGAGCTTGCGCACGGCGTCGGCATCGATGCCTTCGGGCATCATCACGCCGGTCAGCACCGGGCTATACACAGCGGGATCCGCGCACTGAATCTCCAGACCCCACGCGCGGACCGCGCGGCGGGTGGCTTCGGCGAGACGCTCGTGACGGGCGAACACGTTGTCGAGCCCTTCGCCGAGAATCATCTCCAGCGCCTCATGAAGCCCATACAACAGGTTCGTGTTCGGCGTGTACGGCCAGTAACCGGTCTTGTTCATCTCGACGATGTCGGTCCAGTCCCAGAAGCTGCGCGGCAATTTGGCCTGCTTGCTGGCGGCCAATGCCTTCGGCGAGATCGCATTGAAGCTGATACCCGGCGGCAGCATCAAACCCTTTTGCGAGCCTGACACAGTGACGTCGACGCCCCATTCGTCATGGCGATAGTCGGCGCAGGCGAGACCCGAGATCGTGTCGACCAGCAGCAGTGCCGGGTGACCGGCTGCGTCGATCGCGCGGCGCACGGCGGCGATGTCCGAGGTGACGCCCGTCGAGGTTTCGTTATGGACGACACACACGGCCTTGATCGCGTGTTGCGTGTCGGCGCGCAGACGCTCTTCGATCATGTCCGGCTGAACCCCGCGCCGCCAGCCTTCAATACCAGGCAGGCCGAGGAACTCAGGCTTCAGCCCGAGGCTTTCCGCCATCTTTTTCCACAGCGTCGCGAAGTGGCCGGTTTCGAACATCAGCACGTTGTCGCCCGGGCTCAGCGTGTTCGATAGCGCCGCTTCCCACGCGCCGGTGCCAGAGGCCGGATAGATCACCACCGGTTGCTGCGTCTTGAAGATTTTCTTGATGCCTTCGAGCACCTTCAGACCGAGTTCGCCGAACTCGGGGCCGCGGTGATCGATGGTCGGGTAGCTCATCGCACGGAGAATGCGATCGGGCACCGGGCTCGGACCCGGAATCTGCAGAAAGTGACGGCCAGCGGGATGAAAGTCTAGCTTGAGCATTGGGCTCCTCCGATTGAATTTTGCATGCAAAAAACTATATCAGATGATCCGTGACGATCCCAAGGCGAAAATTGCCTGCTGATACCGGTGTTTACCCGTGCTATTAACTAATCTGCATGGTTCCGATAAAATCGTACCTAACACGATGTTGAGGGCTTTTGTATGCAAAATTCGGATTTCGATGCGGGTGTGGTCGCTTCTCCGCTGATGCCGAAGGTTGAGCGTCAGCGTTTGCACGACACGGTGGTGGAGCACATTCGCCGCTTTATCGTCGAAGGGGTGCTCGAGCCGGGCAAGAAACTGAACGAGCGCGAGTTGTGCGAGACGCTTGGGATTTCGCGCACGCCGTTGCGGGAGGCGCTGAAGGTTCTGGCTGCCGAAGGGCTGATCGAGATTTCGCCGAATCGCGGTGCGTCGGTGTCGAAAATGTCGGAAGCGGAGTTGCGCGAGACCTTCGAACTGATGAGCGGTCTTGAAGCTTTTTCCGGCGAACTGGCGGCGGAGCGGATGACGGCTGCGGAACTCGCCGAGATCAAGGCGTTGCATTACGCGATGCTGGCTTGCCGGACGCAGAACGATCTGGCTGGGTACTACAGCCGCAACCAGGCGATTCACGACAAGATCAATGAGGCGGCGAGGAATTCAGCACTGCGGCAGACTTATGTCGCGGTTAATCGACGTTTGCAGGCGTTGCGATTCCGGTCGAATTTTCAGATCCCCAAGTGGGATAGCGCGATTCATGATCATGATGAGATGTTGAAGGCGCTCGAGGCACGAGATGGGAAGAAGTTGAGCGCGATTCTGCGGCAGCATTTGCTCGATAAGCGGGATGCGGTTTTGCAGGTGCAGTCGCGGGAGGACGTGGCGGCTTCGGTGTTGAAGGCATAAGGTGTTTGGATGCTCGGCGCTTGTTGTCCGTGTTCTTGGCGCTTTGGCCTTTCCTTGTTTTGGTAGTGGTCTATTAGCGTTGCCCCTGTGCGGGGCGGCACTTACTTTCTTTGCCGCCGCAAAGAAAGGTAAGCAAAGAAAGCGGCTAGAAGCCCCTGCTAAGTGGGCACCGTGGTCTGCTACGGGTAGTGGTGCATCTGGAATCTGTGTTCGTGCCCGTGCATACGCCAGTGACAAGGGCGTCATACTTCCGGCGGCGCTGCGCGCGCCGAAGAGTCGTTCATAAAACCGATCGCTGCGTTTTGGCGCTCGCGTCTCGTCATCAAATCGTGGCCTCATCATTTCCCCGGCATCGCGACTGCGATTGGAACGGCAACGGCACCCGTGCCGCGACCGTGATTGCGGGGCACCGCCATATCATTTGAGGTACGGGTTCCGGGTGAATGCATGAGCGCCTCGCCGAGGCGAAGCCGACGGCTCCCACAAACCTCAACCGAAGCCCGTGGTTTCCCCTGCATACCCGTCCGCGACGCACGTAGTGCGGAGTGGGAGCTGATGACTCCTTTGTCACTAACGCCGAATGTGCGAGAACACGGATTCCAGTCGCACCACTACCCCAGGCAAACCACGGTGCCCACTTAGCAGGGGCTTCTAGCCGCTTTCTTTGCTTATCTTTCTTTGCGGCGGCAAAGAAAGTAAGTGCCGCCCCGCACAGGGGCAACACGAATAGACCACTAACAATTCAAGGAAAGGCCAAAGCGCGAAGAACACTGACAAAACAAGCGCCGAGCATCCAAAAAACTTGTCCCCACAAATTGTTGGCAAACCTGTGGACAAGCTGCGCACAGTCACCTCAAGTGCTTGATGCAATAGCTGTATCGTCTGTCGGCTCGACTGCAGGCAATGGACTGCAGGCAACGACCTTGCTCTGTGATAAAAAGTAATCCCCAGCCACCCGCCGAGGCTCCCGCATGTCCTCCGTCATGGGCTTCAAACTCGTCCTGCTGTCGCTCGGCGCGATGATCGGTCTTCAACTGCTCGCCAAGCGGCTACGACTCCCTCCGGCCGCGGCACTTCTGGTCGGTGGCGCCGCGATGGCCTTCGTGCCTGGACTCCCTCGCATCAACCTCGATCCCGAGCTGGTCCTGGTCGTGTTCCTGCCGCCGCTCCTCATGGACGGCGCCTACTTCTCCGTATGGGACGAATTCAAGCGCAATTTCGGCGGCATCCTGCTGCTCGCGATCGGCGCCGTCGCCTTCACGACCCTCGCGGTCGGTCTGGTCGTGCATTGGGTCGTGCCGTCCTTGCCATGGAGCGCGTGCTTCGCTCTGGGCGCAGTCGTCTCGCCGCCCGACGCCATCGCCGCGAAGGCAGTACTCGAACGCGTCGCGCTGCCGCGCCGGTTGATGGTGCTCCTCGAAGGCGAAAGCCTGCTCAACGACGCCGCCGGCATCGTGCTGTTCCGCTTCGCCGTCGCGGCCGCGCTGACCGGCACGTTCAACGCTCAACACGCGGTCGAGCGGTTTGCGGTGCTCGGCCTGGGTGGCGTGGCAGTGGGCATCGCGATCGGCTTCGTGGTCGTCAGGCTGCTGCGCTACCTCGACGACGTCTACCTCATCATCACCGCATCCGCCCTCTCCCCGTGGCTCAGCTACATCGCAGGAGACATGCTGGACGTCTCGGGCGTCATCGCGACCGTCAGTTGCGGGATGGTGCTGGGCTGGCACCAGCACGAAGTTTTCTCTGCCTCGGTGCGCATGCGCGGCACGGCTTTCTGGCAGGTCCTGATCTTCCTGATGGAAGCGCTCGTGTTCCTTCTGATCGGGCTGTCGCTGCGCGGCGTGATCGTGCGGCTGGGCGGCGTCGGAGATGCGTGGACCGCGTTCGCACCCGCTGTCGGCGCAGTGATCGCAGCCGTCGTGCTGTCGCGCTTCGTATGGGTGTTTGCCGTCGAATGGTTGAAGGGACTCGTGTGCAAGGTGACGCGGAGCGCAAACATTGCGCTCGACTGGCGTTCGTCGACGGTGACGAGTTGGGCCGGCATGCGTGGCGTGGTGACGCTGGCAATCGCGCTCTCGTTGCCCGAGGCAATGCCGGGGCGCGATCTGATTCTGGTGGCATCGTTCGCGGTGATTCTCGTGACCGTGCTCGGACAAGGGACCACGATCGGTGCACTGATTCGCTGGGTCAAACTGGATAGCGTGAAGGAGCACAACGAACAGCATTTGACGGAGCCTCAGGCGTGGGCGAGACTCGAAGCGGCACAATTCGCCGCCATCCAACCACTCGTGCACGACGCCGATGGACAAGTAATTCATCCGCGCCTACTGGAGCAATACAGCTATCGGGCGCAGATGACGGACACCTACCAGCACGTGACGGAATATCCCGCCGACGTTCGCGTCGCGCATTACGACGTTGTGCTCGCCGCCGTGGCGGCCGGTCGCAGCGAGTTGTTGCGGATGCATCGGTCGGGGATGATTCACGATGAACTGCTAACCGAACTGGAGCGGGATCTCGATTTGCAGGAGATCGCCGCGTTGCATGGCAGGGGATGACCGGGCCGCGCCTGACGTGAGTCCACACGCGAACCGGTCGAACCGCGGTGGGCGTCAATGGCCTTTGAAAATATCCAGTAGTTGATTTTGCATCTGCATCATCTCGTGCGCGTGCTTCATCTCCATCTGCGCCATCGTGTCCTGATACTCCATGTCCATCTGCATCATTTTTTGCTGGATGCCGATGGCCTGAGCACGCTGTTCAGGAGTCAGCTTGTCCATCATCATGCTGTACTCGGGCGGCATCAGATAAGTGCCAGCGCGTCCTATTCCCTGTGCTTGCACAGAACCCGCTACAAGCGCGAGCGGCAGCAATCCGCACATCAGTACGGCTCGGATCGATTTCATTTCATCTCCAGTCTTACGTGAGCAGCCCGCTTTCAACAAGGGCTGCATAAGCGACGTTCAGGTGCTCAGACTGGCTTGCCGCGGTCGATCCGTTGCACATACCGGGTCTGAGGATGCAACACCCTGGGCTGACCGCTGCACACGATCGCCCGGGTGTTTCATGGGCTTAGTCGCGAACGCTGACTGGAAATGACATGCTGGACGAAAATTGCGCCGATAATATTTCTTCTGCGCGGCTGTCATTTTCGCCGCGACACGCCGACTAATTAATCTTTCCAGGACGACCCCAAAATCATCGTGCAGAAATTCTCGCGATGATAATGCGGGTCCTTCAATGCCAGCACGTCCGCCTTCACGTTACCGAAGGTTGTCTCCGGCTTGTGGATCGTGCCGTGCGCGAATGCGTCGATGATGCCTTCCTTGAAATGCGCGCCGCGCGGGTGGGCGTGGATTACCTCATGGCGCTGGTGTTCGGTGAATTCGTCATAGGCGAGGCCCAGCACATCCATCTCCACGCCTGCGGTCACCAGCGCGACCACTGGCTTCATATATTGCGGAATCCCAGGCGTGGTGTGCAGCGCTATCGAGTTCCACACCTGCTCGATATCGTCTTCGCCGATGCCGTGGCGCTGCAGAAAATCACGCGCCGCGTTCGCGCCGTCCACCTCGAAGCGATCATGCTCGCTGCTATACGGCGCGACGAGCCCCATGTCATGAAACATCGCGCCAATGTACAACAGCTCGGGGTCATACTTGAGTTGCTTGCGCGCACCGGCCAGCGAGCCGAACAGGAACACGCGCCGCGAATGGTGATAGAGCAACTCGGTTTCGGTATCGCGCACAAGCTGCGTGGCTTCGCGCGCCATCATGCTGTCGGGAATCTGGATGCCTGCGATCGTGGTCATGTGAAGTGCTCCATGAAAGACTTGAGTGAACCTGACGCGCGGTCTTTGTGACTCGATAGCGCGTTTGGTATGCTGGTCCGCGATGCTTTTTCTGGCTGCTTATTTGACCCGTCGAGCAGCGCGTCCGATGAAGCTCAGTATTGTTCAGCAGGCCGTCGCGGGCAATCGTCGCGGACCGTTGAACACTGCCAAACGCACCGCGTTGACTGCCGCGGGCCGCGGATTCCCATCCACCGTCAAAGGAGAGCATTCGATGCCTACCGTCGCGATCGCGATCTTTCCCGGCGTGCAGGCGCTCGACGTCGCCGGTCCGGTCGATGTGTTCTCCGAAGCCAATCGCTTCATCGCGCCGCAGGATCGCTATGAGATCACGCTGCTCAGCGCGGAGCCGGGTCCACTGCGTGCGTCCAACGGCATGACGCTCGTCGCCGATGCCACGTTCGACCAGGCACGCCGGCCGTTTGATCTTGCGCTGGTTGCAGGCGGCCCTGCATTGCCCGACGGCACCACGCCCGACACACGTTTGCTGGATTGGTTGTCGCGAGCCGCCACACAATGCGAGCGTTTCGGCTCGATCTGCACCGGCGCGTTCGCGCTCGGCCACGCGGGGCTGCTCGACGCACGCAAGGTAACGACGCACTGGCAGCACGCGGCGCAACTCGCCGAGCAGTTTCCGCTAGCCCATGTCGATTTCGACCGGATCTATCTGCGCGACGGCAACCTGGTCACGTCAGCGGGTGTAACAGCGGGCATCGATCTATCGCTTGCGTTGGTCGCCGAACATCACGGGCCGCATACGGCGCTCGCCGTCGCCAAACGGCTGGTGGTGTTCGCACAGCGGCAAGGCGGTCAATCGCAGTTCAGCCCTTACCTGACCGCACCCGCTGACGACGCCTCGCCGGTCGCCAAAGTGCAGGCGCACGTCATGGAACGGATTCGCGAGAGCTTTACGGTCAAACAACTGGCGGACGTCGCCGGAATGAGCGCGCGGAATTTCGCCCGGGTGTTCGTGCAGGAGACCAGGGTGACGCCGCATGAATTCGTCGAGCGTGCTCGCGTGGATGCGGCGCGCAAGTTGCTCGAAAGCAGCGATGCCGCGCTCAAGGCGATTGCGTATGACTGCGGCTTCGGCACCGCGGACCGGATGCGCATTGTCTTCACGAAGCGAATCGGCGTCACGCCGATGCAATATCGCGAGCGCTTTCGCTCTGCCTGAGGGAAGCAGGATGACGGCGGCATGGGCACCATTCAGGAGAGCCGTTAGCGCGCCGCCGGAATGCGACTTGAAGACCCGCGCCGCTGCAAGCATCAGACATAGCGTGAGAAAATAGCGGTCTTCTCAAGCGAACGATCACAAGGAACGACATGTCTCCCTCTTCTCCGATCCGTGCGATCGTTACCGGCCACAATCGCGGCCTCGGCGCGTCTCTCACTGAACAACTGCTGACGCGCGGTGTCGCGGTACTGGGTTTGTCCCGCTCGCGTCACGCCACGCTCAAAGAGCGTTTCCCGGCACTGCTCGACGAAATCGAGCTTGAGCTTGCAGATCCCACGCGCGTCGCACAGTGGATCGCAACCGATGCACTGCGCAGCTTCGTCAGCGGCGCACAGAGCGTCCTGCTGATCAACAACGCAGGCATGGTTCAGCCAATCGGTCCGATCGAAGGGCAGAACGCCGCCGACATCGCGACCGCCGTGAGTCTGAACGTGGCCACGCCGCTGATGCTGGCGAGCGCACTCGCCGAGGCCAGCGTCGACGCGACCGACCGCCGCATCATGCATATTTCCAGCGGCGCGGCGCGCAATGCGTATCCCGGCTGGAGCATCTACTGCGCGACCAAGGCCGCGCTCGATCATCATGCACGCGCCGTTGCACTCGACGCGAATCGCGCACTGCGTATCTGCAGCCTCGCGCCGGGCGTTATCGATACGAATATGCAGGCGGAGATTCGCAGCAGCGGCGAGGAACAGTTCCCGATGCGCGAAAAATTCGAAGACCTCAAGCGCAACGGTCAGCTTTCGACGCCCGAACAATGCGCCACCCAGTTGCTCGACTACGCCTTCAGCGATGCATTCGGCCAAACGCCGGTGGCCGACATTCGCGAGGTCGCGAAGCAGGCCTGATACGCGAGCTTCGTGCTCCCGTAAAACCTCACCTTTCGGCGGAGAAGCCGATACTCACACGCCGGGCGCAACCATCGCGCTGCGCTCAACCCTTATCCACCAACCCACCTGTCTGATCGTACACGACGCTGCCCAATTCAATGGCATTACTACATTAGTTAGCAAAGCTAATCTAGAGATGAGTAAATTTCTGCATAGTGGGACAGCGGAAAAGTAAGTTGACGAAGCGTCACACCGCCCATAGAGTTACCCGATAACCACGCTCGGTTCGAACCGCATCCGGCCGTTCGAAGAACCTGAATACGCGGAGCATCTGTCGAGTCCGCGAGTGCGTGAAGGAGACGACCATGAGCACCTCACCCAAAAAGCCATTGCGCAGCCAGGCCTGGTTCGGCAAAGCCGACAAAGACGGCTTCATCCATCGCTCATGGATGAAGAATCAGGGTCTACCGCATCATCTGTTCGATGGCCGGCCTGTCATCGGCATCTGCAATACGTGGTCTGAATTGACGCCTTGCAATGCGCATTTCCGCGAACTCGCCGAATACGTCAAGAAAGGCGTCTACGAAGCAGGCGGCTTCCCGCTCGAATTTCCGGTCATGTCGCTGGGTGAATCGAATTTGCGGCCTACGGCGATGCTGTTTCGCAACCTCGCGTCCATGGATGTCGAAGAGTCGATTCGCGGCAATCCGATCGACGGTGTCATCCTGCTATGCGGCTGCGACAAAACCACGCCCGCGCTGCTGATGGGCGCGGCGTCGTGCAACCTTCCCGCACTGGCGGTCTCGGGCGGCCCAATGCTGAACGGCCGCTACCGGGGCGAGACCATCGGTTCGGGTACCGGCGTCTGGCAAATGTCAGAGCAAGTGCGAGCGGGCAAGATGGAGATGGCAGAGTTCATCGAGGCGGAAAGCTGTATGAACCGCTCGCGCGGGCACTGCATGACCATGGGCACGGCGTCGACCATGGCCTCGATGGTCGAAGCACTCGGAATGGGTTTGCCGCACAACGCCGCGATTCCCGCCGTCGACGCGCGCCGTCAGGTACTGGCTCATATGGCGGGACGCCGCATCGTCGAGATGGTCCGTGAGGACCTCACAATGAGCAAGATTCTCACGCGCGAAGCGTTCGAAAACGCGATCCGCACGAATGCGGCGATCGGTGGCTCGACCAACGCCGTGGTGCATCTATTGGCGATAGCGGGACGTATCGGGGTTGACCTGAAGCTGGAAGACTGGGAACGCGGTTCGGATGTGCCGTGCCTCGTGAATCTGCAACCCTCCGGCGAATTCTTGATGGAAGATTTCTATTATGCCGGCGGCTTGCCCGCCGTCCTGCGCGAACTCGGCGAGGCGCAACTGTTGCATCGCGACGCGTTGACGGTAAACGGCCGCAGCATCTGGGAGAACGTGAGTCGCGCAGAATGCTTCGACCGCAAGGTAATCTTTCCGGTCGCAGAGCCGTTTAAGCCGAAGGCCGGCATTGCCGTGCTCAAAGGCAATCTTGCAGTGGATGGCGCGGTCATCAAGCCATCGGCGGCCACGCCCGAACTCTTGCAGCATCGCGGCCGCGCCGTGGTGTTTGAAAACGTCGAGGACCTGCACGCACGCATCAACGACGAGAGCCTCGACATCGACGCCAGCTGCGTGATGGTGCTCAAAGGCGCGGGCCCGAAGGGCTATCCCGGCTTCGCCGAGGTAGGCAACATGCCGCTCCCCACCAAGGTTCTGAAGCAGGGCATTACCGACATGGTGCGCATTTCGGACGGCCGGATGAGCGGCACTGCCTACGGCGCAGTCGTGTTGCACGTAGCGCCCGAAGCGGCCGCGGGTGGCACTCTGGCGCTCGTTCGCGATGGCGACATGATCGAACTCGACGTTGCCGGGCGACGCCTGCATCTGGATATCGACGATGCGGAGCTCGAGCGCCGCCGAGCGGAGTGGAAGGCGCCGGAACCGCCCGCACGCGGCTGGTACAAGCTGTATGTCGAGACGGTCCAGCAGGCCAATCTGGGAGCCGACCTGGCATTCCTCGTCGGTTCCAGCGGTGCGGCAGTGCCGCGCGACTCGCATTGAGCGGACGTCATGAACCAAGCTTCCGTTCATTCGAGCAGCATCGCCGGAATCTATCCGATCCTTTACGCATTCTTCGATCGAGACAACCATCTGGACCGCGGCGCGATGCGCCGACAGATGGAAGCCGTCGTGCGCGCCCAGGCTCCTGGTGTGGCCGTGCTCGGACTCGCCACCGAAGTCAACAAGCTCTCCCGAATCGAGCGCGAACAGATCATTCAGTGGGCAATCGAAGACAGCGGCGGCACGCTGCCGCTCGCAGTCACGGTAAGCGGCAGTTCAGTTGAGGCCCAGCGCGATCTGGCTGGCTACGCGATTGCACAAGGCGCAAGTTGGCTGATCCTGCAGCCGCCTGCGCTGGCCGCCGGCGCGCCGCCGCAACCCGAGGCGTTCTATTTCAACTTCTTCGCCGACGTGATGAACGGACTCGGCGTGCCGGTCGGCATTCAGAATGCGCCCGAATATCTCGGCATCGGCTTGTCGGCCGAAAGCCTAGAACGTCTCGCCGCACAGTGCCCGAACTTCCGCCTGCTCAAGGGTGAAGGTCCGTCGATCGTGCTGGCGGAAACGGTGGCGCGCGTCGGCCATCTGATGCCCGTGCTCAACGGGCGTGGCGGCATGGAGTTGCTCGACAATCTGCGTGCCGGATGCGCGGGCATGATCGTGGCGCCCGATTGTTTCGACTGGCAGCAGCGAATCTACCGGGCGTTCGTCGGTGGCGACGTTGCACAAGCCGAAGCGCTGTACGGCCAGGTGCTGCCGGCGATTGTCTTCGTCATGCAGTCGTTGGATACGCTGATCTGTTACGGCAAACGAATCGCTGCATGGCGAATGGGTTTCGACGTCCAGCATGATCGCGATGTAAAGCTGCTGCCCACTCGTTTCGGTCTCGAAGCGGCGCGGCGCTTCGCCGAGATGCTCGGGCCACTGCCTTAATTCACTCGCGCGCAATCTGGATTAGCCGATTGCGGCAATCGTTCCCGGCTGCGGCTGGCAGGCCGCACCTCACACGCCGGGCGCAACCATCACGTCGCGCTCGGCCGCTCCAATCTCGCCGTGCGGCACGAACACATAGCCGCGTCCCCACACCGTCTGCACATAGCGCGGCTCGGAAGGATCGATCTCGATCAGGCGCCGCAGCCGCCAGATCGATACATCGAGACTTCGCCCTTGATGCAGCACGCTATTACCGCGCAATTTCTCGTTGAGTTGCACGCGCGTGAGGACGGTCATCGCGTGATTGACGAAGATTTTCAGCAACGCGAATTCGGAGCTGCGCAGCGCGAAATGCTCGTTGTCGCGACGCAATTCGCGTGCGGAGAAGTTCAGCTCGCAACGTCCGAAGCGGTACGGCGGCCGCGTTTCCGGCGCGCCTGGCGCGAGCGCGCCACGCCGGCGCAGCAGCACGCGGATGCGGGCGAGCAATTCGGCAGGGTCGGCGGGCTTGCTCATGAAATCGTCGGCGCCGAGTTCGAGACCGATCACGCGATCGATCGCCTTGCTGCTCGCCGACAGCAAAATCACCGGCACGTCGTTGCCGCTCATGCGCAAGTCGCGCAGTACGGCAAGGCCGTCGCCATGCGGCGCTGAGACGTCGAGCACCAGCAACGCCGGCCGCTCCGTCTCGACCACGTGCTTCAGTCCGCCGCAATGCGGACGTGCGGATACGCCGCAGCCTTGCCCGCGTAAAGATTCGCCCACTACTGCCGTTAAACCGGCATCGGCGCCAACAAAGAGAATGTGCTGACTCATCCAACTGATTCCAGGAGACGATCGGTTTTCAGAGACAGGCGATGGATTGCGGGAATAGCAAATCCGCTGACCGCTTGTCGTCCGCGTCGCCATCTTCCCTGTATGCCGCTATTCTCAAAACGCGGAACAGCCCCCAAGGTTGGCAATTTCTTCCCAACTCTTTCAACGCAGAACGTGATATGGGAAGACTCGCAAAGTCAGCCTACGATGTGCGCGCTGGCTCCCGAAAAATCTCACCTTTGGTACGGAGCGAACGAGATCAGGCGCGAAGTGCCCATCGGAGCGCTCCCGAAAACCCTCACCTTTCGAGCTTGGGGGAAGGCCGCAAAGGCATGCTGGGCGGGCAACCGGTAGTTCAGAACCGGCTACTCCCGCAAACCCTCACCTTTGGAAGGGGTCGAGTAATCTGCATACCCAGGTAAGAGGCGACGTGTGTCAGGCACTCACATTCCGCGCCGATGGCGGATCTGCTCGGAAAATACTGGCGGGAGTCGTCGACGGAATTGTCGGAAGGTGAAGAGGAGTAATGCGATGCAACTCACGTGTGCGCTAAGGCATCACGCTCCCGAATATTCTCACCTTTGAGCTTTGTGAAGACATTCAAGACGCCGGCCGCCATCAGGGCAGCCGGCTCATTCAACCAGGCAATCAGAACTTGTGACGAATCCCCACCACTGCCACTTCCTGGCTGTTGGTCCCTGAATTCACGCCGTAACTGCCGATCGAGGCTTGCGCGCTCACCACTTTGCCGCTCGCGTTCAGCGTGTTGCCGCTCGCCTTCTGGTAGCCCGCTAGCGCATACAGTTCGGTGCGCTTCGACAACGCGAAGTCCGCACCGAGGTTGACCTGGTTGTAGTGTGCCGAACTCGGACCCGTCAACGACGTGTAGTTATAGCCAACGCCCGTGCGCAAGGCCGGAGTGATCTGATAGTTGAAGAACACCGAGCCGTTGTTGAACTTGGCGGTGCTGCTGAAAGCGGAGAACGTGTCGTTCGCGTACTGCGTGTTCGAGTAAGCTGCACCGACCGTTGCCGCGCCGATCACATACTGTCCACCCACCCGCACGATCTGAATCGACTTGGCGCTCGCAAAGCCCGCGTTGATGACGGTGTTGAACAGCGAATCGGAAGTGCTGGTCCACGTCCGCACATTCGCCGTCGTCGTCGTCGTGTTGCCGCCGTTCGCGTAGAAGTAACCTGCGCCGAGCGATAACGGGCCGTTTGCATAGGCCGCGCCGAAGCTATACGTCTGGCCACTGCCGGTCGCACCCGCCACACCACCCACGCCGTACAGCGCCTCGACCTGGAAGCCGGCAAACAACGGGCTAACGTACTTGACCGAGTTGCTTACGCGCAGACTGTTGTCGTAGTTGTCGAGGTCGCCGGGCGTGGCAAACACGCCGCCGAAGTAGTTGTCTTCCGTGAGACCTTGCACCAGATCGACCACCGGGTCGTATTGACGTCCGAGGGTGACCGTCCCCCACGTGCCGCTCGACAAGCCGACCACGGCCTTGCGGCCGAATTCGCGGCTGCCCTGCCCAAGCGCGCCCGTGCCAATGTTGAAACCATTCTCGAGCTGGAACACAGCGGCGAGGCCGCCGCCCAGGTCTTCGGTGCCCTTAAGGCCCCAACGGCTGCCAGACAGGTTGCCGCTACTGAACTTTACGAGCGTCGACTGATTCTGACCGCTCGCGTTTTGTGCGTTGTGAACATAGGCGATACCGGCATCGACGATGCCGTACAGCGTGACACTGCTCTGTGCCTGAGCGCCGGCAGCAAGCAAAAGACCTGCGGGCAATGCGAGGAGAGAAAGACGTTTCATTTTTGGAGTTCCCGTATCAATGTTGTATTTGTTTAAATCTGGCGCAACGATACGAGAGGAATTTGTGTCGGCAAACTAACGAATTCTTCGATGAATATGAAAATACCGGTAGCGTGAGCGCTTCTAAGGCCACGCGTTGGCGTGATGTCACGCAGGGATGGCGGACAGCTCGGAAGGTGCGTATTTCGCGGTGGCAAGGACTTCGGCAGGAACGGGTACGTGTGCGCGCCGCAACAGCGCGCCGCTGCGGAACATCAGCAGATCGCCCGGCTGGCAGGTGGTCCAGACTTCATCGGTGAGAGGGGTAGTGGCGATGACTGCCGTGCGATCCGCAGGCGTGCCGCGCTCGGCGAAATCAACTGAGAGGTCGCCGTCGACGAGACGCGCGCTCGAAAACGGCCAGTGACGTATCACGTACGACAGACGCGTCGAGCAATACGCGAACTGTGCTGTGCCGTTCGAAAGCACGAAGTTGAAAATGCCATACGGGTTCAGTGCGTGCGTCGCCTGCTCGATAACGTCGAATACCGCGTCGATGTCATTCGTGTCTGCATGATTGGCGAAATGCGCGTAGAGGCGATTCATGATGAAGCAGAACGCCGCTTCGCTGTCGGTCGTGCCGACTGGTGCATACGGACCTTGCTCCGGTTCACCGAGCGGCTGCAGGTCGCCGTTATGCGCGAACACCCATTGCTGGCCGCGCAACTCGCGCATGAACGGGTGGCAGTTCTCCACGCGCGCGCCGCCTTGAGTCGCCTTGCGAATATGCGCGACGACGTTACGCGACTTGATCGGATGGCTTTTCAGAAACTCGGCGACCGGCGACTGATACGCGGGCTTCTCATCCACGAACACGCGGCACGCGCGATCCTCGTAAAACGCCACGCCCCAGCCGTCTACATGGTGATCGGTAAGGCCGCCGCGCGCCGCAAAGCCCGTCAGCGAAAAACTGACGTCGGTGGGTTCGGCGCAGCTGAGGGCGAGCAGTTGGCACATGCTCGCAGACTAGCGTGTTTCAACCGCCGCCGTTATAGCGAATCATGCTTTGCAAATCACCGGCGCAGCGCTCCCGAAAACCCTCACCTTTGGCCGGCCCGCCGCGCATGCGGCGTCTAGCTCGCCAGCTTGCGGAACGTTTCCAGCACTGCGTCGCCCTTGAACGGCTTGACGATCCAGCCTTTCACGCCCGCCGCCTTGCCGCGCTCTTTCATCGCCGGGCTGCTCTCGGTGGTCAGCATGATGACGTTGACGGTCGTGTTCGCGAGTTCGCCGCGAATCTTTTCGACCATCGTCAGGCCATCCATATTCGGCATGTTGACGTCGCTGATCACCAGCTTGATGCCCGGGCTGGCCTTCAGTTTCGCCAGGCCGTCCTTGCCGTCCACCGCCGTGTCGACGTCCAGGCCGTTCTTCTTCAGAAAGCCGGCCACTTCGTCGCGCACCGTGCTCGAATCATCTACCACCAGAATTTTCGACATGTTTGTTTCCTATGACAACATTCAGAACAGATCCAGTTCGCCCGCTTCGACCATCGCGCCGACGTCGTCCGTGACTTCCTTGAAGTCCTCCGGCGACCAGCTCAGGCTGAACACAAAACGTTGATGCAGCTTGACCGAGCGGCCCGTCTGCGGGTCGGTCAGCGAGTACATGAAACACAGCTGCGGATTGCCGCTGCCGAACGAGATGTACTTGTGCTTGTGATTCACCAGCAGTGGCACCTGCACCTGGCTGCGCAGCCAGGCGTCCGCATCGCCGACATAGCGGTTCTTGAACGAACCCCAGATCAGATTGGTCACTTCGCCGAGCACGCCATTCAGATCGCGGAAATTTGCTTCGCCGTCTTCCGCGTGCTCGCTCATCCGATAACGATCGATCAGTTCGAGGATCGGCGCCTCTTCCGCTTGCATCATCATGTAACCGCGGCACCACGCGCTTTCCAGCGGAATCAGGCTGAACACTTCGCCGAAGATGATCCGGTCGCGCACGATATAAGGCGTGTCGCACGTGATGGTCAGATCCTTGAACACGTCGCCGAGAATCGCCTGCGTCATGTCGGCGATGCCGCGCACCAGCGCGTTCGGATAATCCAGGCTGAAGATGTATTCGTCGATCACCTTGCGCAACGGCGCCATATCGTGTGCGACGTAGGCCGCGCAGACCACGCGGCGCAAGCTCTCCGGCAGACTCTCGACGCTCGGATCGTCATCCCGCCGGATGATGATCGGCAGCTCGGGGCGCACCGCGTTGATCCTGATCGCGATTTCGGCGCTCGCTTCGGCTGAGCCACCGTAGCCTTCAGCGAACAGAACCGCGCCCAGATCGATGTTCGAGCGCAGCACCGACTGCAAGCGGTTCTTGCCGACTTTCACGCCAACCAGATTGTTCTCGTCACAAAAGCGCTTCAGCGCCGCTTTGTGCACGGGGCAATCGTCGAGCACCAGCACCTTGCTGACCGGCTTGTTCATGTTCATTTCGCGTTCCTGCTCGCTGCGGATATCGACGTCATGGTCGAAACCCAACACTCAAAACAACTCCAGCTCACCGCTGGATTCTTCGATCGCGCTCGTGTCGGCCACGAAGTCGATCGGCGCATGGGCACACACGCATACCGTCGCGGCAAGCTGCACGGAACTGTTCAGCGTGACCGAATACGACGACAGCAAACCCGGCTTCAATGCCGGCAGATGCCCCAGACAACGCGCGCTCAACACATAAGGCGTCGACATGCCGAGGTCCGGGAAATAACGCAGCAGCTCCTGATTCATCGCGCCGCAACACAGATTGCAGATTTCCAGAAACGCTTCCTGAAACGGCCGCTCGTCGCCTTCTTTCAGGTAGTAGCCGCGGGTGCTGTCGTTTTCGTCGAAGTGCAGGATCAGCAGCAGTCTGAACACGATCGACGAGATGGTCAGCACGACCACCTGGGTGTCCTTCGTTGCGCCCTCACCGGCCTCGCTGAGCGGCGCGATCTCACACGTATCGCCAGAATCCCGCGGCAAACGCGCCTGTGCCGCCTTGCGGAAAATGCGTTCGAAGCTGTCCTTCGCCTGGCTCGTGATCACGCCGGCACCTGGTGCAGCTTCGAGTGGAACTGATTGGCAAGCGATTCGACGCTGGAGAGCGACGCCGCGATCATCTTGCCACCCGCCTGGATGTCCTGGAACGTGGACGTGGTGGTCAGATCGTTGCGGTGCAGGCTGTCGCGATAGCTTTTCGACAATTCCTCAGAACGCGCAGCGAGCGCCCGAACCTCGCTCGCCACCACCGCGAAGCCACGTCCTGCCGGACCCGCGCGCGCGGCCTCGATCGACGCGTTCAACGACACGATCACCACATGCCGGACGATCGACGAGAGCTCCTGATTCTTCGCGTGCATATCGTGGTTCTGCGTCATCAGCGAGATCATCTGCTCGTGCCAACGCTCGAACGTGGCGCCGAGGCTCTTCAGACGCGCGGCTTCGCCGGCGATCTGTCGCGCCTGATGCGCCCACTGGTCTTTATCGTCAGTCGCTGCTTTCAACGTTACGCGCAGTTCGTCGACGCTGGCTGATTGCTGCCTCAGCTCCTCACGCAACTGCGCGGCCAGGGCTTCCATCTCCTGCGCGGCCTGTTCGCGTTCCCGGATCGCTTCGGCGTGGTCCGCCTGTGCCGCCGATAACGCCTTGATCCGTGCATCTGCTTCGTCACGCAACCGTGCCGTCAGCCTCGCGCTTTGCAACTTGTGCACGACAAAAGCCAGCAGCGCGGTTACCGCGCTGCCCGCCATCGCCGCCAATACGTACTGTTGAATCACAACCTATCCTTCCGAAGTCCGTCGCGAAGCGCGTCAATCGGCGCTCCGACCAACGGTCAATCCGCCATCGCGTCGAGTTGCAGTTCGCCGGCATCGCCGCGCGCCGCCACACCCAGCGTGTCGACGGCGAAGCTATCCGGCAGGCAGACGATCGTCTGGAACTGACGGAACGAAGCGCCCTTGTGATCGTCGGTGAAGCGCAGTTCGATGCGGCCGTTCTCGCGCCTGAGGAAGTCGCGCACCGCGTCCATGCCGACGCCACGGCCCGATACTTCCGTCACCGTTGCGGCAGTCGAGAAGCCCGGCCGGAAAATGAATTCGGCGATTGCTTCATCGCTCAGGTGTTCGTCGCTACCGATCCAGCCGCGCTCGGCGGCAATGCCGCGAATCCGTTCGAGTGCGAGGCCGCGGCCGTCGTCGCTGAGTGTGATCTGCAGCGCGCCGCTGTCCACGCCCACTTCGATGTCGATGGTGCCGGCCGGCGTTTTGCCGTGTGCGCTGCGCGCCTCGGCGGCTTCGATGCCGTGGTCCATCGAATTACGCAGCAGATGCATGAACACGTTGTTTAACGTACCGCCTGCCTGGCCGCGCAGACGGTAGCCGTTGTCGTCGATGCGCACGACCGGCGCCGGCTTGCCCAGTTCCTGCGCCAACGAAGGCAGCGAGTCCAGCACGCCGGAGAGCGCGTCGCGCACGCTTTCGCTGCCCAAGGCGCGCAAGGTCTGGCGCAGTGCATCGCGCATCGACTGCAATTCGTGGAGTTCGCCGGCGTTCGTCTTGTCCAGCATGCTCAAGGTCTGCTGAATCTGCTCCTTCTCGACCATCACATAGCGGCCCGCATTCCCAGCATTATTCGCTCCGACTTTGCTCTTGCGGCCGAGGCTATGTTCGTTGATCTTCGCGTAACTCTCGATCGCCTCGCGCACGCGCGTCAGCTCCTGCATCAGGTGTTCCTGATCCCACGAGCGGTCCGCGTCCGGTTGGCGCAGTTCGTGATAGCTCTGCTCGGTTTCATGAACGACGTTGGTCAGATGCGCCAGGTTATAGGTCCGCGCATTGCCCTTGATGGTGTGCATGTTGCGGAACAGCTCGGCGATCGCTGCATGGTCCGCTTCCGAATGCTTGCGGATGATGCGCTCGTTCTCGCTGACGAAACCTGCGGAGCTTTCAATGAAGTGATGGAACTTCTCTTCGCTCACCGCGAGAATCTCGCCGATCATGTCGAGACGGCGGCGCTGTTCGCTGGCTTCCGCAGCGAGCTTGCGCAGTTCGGTAACGTCGCGCACGCACAGCATCAAGCGCCCGATAACGTCGTTTTCGTCGGTGATTGCCGACCAGCTGAGGTCGAGAATCTTCACGCGGCCATCGGGCATGCGCTTCGAAATTTCACCGACCAGCAGATGCTGATTGAACGCGAAGTTGATGCAATCTTCGCCGAGGCAGGCATGCGCGGCCGCATCGACTTGCGAGAGCACGTCCGAGCCGAGATCGGTATCCGAGAACACCAGATCCATCAGACCACGCCCGGCGATGTCTTTCGTTTCGAAGATGTCTTCCAGATACGCCGAGTACTCCGAGTGGATCACGGCGCCGTCGACCACCGTCAAGATACCTTGCTGCATGTTCTGCAACATCGCCTGGATGTCGGCCGTTTTCTGCTTGAGTTGCGCGGAGCTTTCCTGAATCTTTTCGATCATGCCGTTGAAGGCAACGATCGAATGGCCGATCTCATCCAACCGGCCCACCGGCACGCGGCGCGTGAAATCCTGACTCGAAGCGATCTCGCTCATCATCGCTTGCATGCGGCTGAGCGGACGGGTGATCTGACGGTAGAGCAGCGTGCCGATGAAGGTCAGCAGAATGATCGCGATACCGGTCACGACGGCGATGGCCGTCGTAGTGGTGGAAAGCGTGGCGTTCAGTGCGGTGATCGCATCGTCTTTCTGGCGGTTCTTCTCAACACGCAGGGTTTCGACAATGCCTTCGAGTTCGTCGCGATACTGCGCGACGTTGGCGAACAGATACGCTTGCGCGAGTTCGTTCTTGCCGTCGGCCTTCATCTTCGCCGTCTCGGCGATTGCGGAGAAGTAGTTCTCGAGGCTGTCGTTGGCTTGGGAGACGAGGCCTTGCTGGGCATGGCTCGCGGCATCTTTGCCTTGCAGCGCAAGAGCCTGTTGCAACGAGGCCTTTTTCTTCTTCAGTTCGTCTTGTGCCTGGGCGACCATGTTGGCGTCCGGCGCGTAGACCAAGGTCATGGTCGCAAGCTGTACGTCTTTCACTTGCGAGACGAGGTCGGCGGAAGCCAGCGCGCTGGGGACGACGCCCTCGGTCACCTTGCGCACTTCGCCTGCGCTGCCGCGCGTTTGATACACGGCGTAGCCACCGATTGCCGACAAGGCGACGAACATCAAGACAACCAATAGCGTGATGCGATGACGGATAGTCATGTGAAACCCCCGGGGGTATGGCCTTCGCGTCCGCCCTCGATCGGGGCAGCGCGTTATTTGATAATTTGAGTCAAGCTTGCAGCGCTGCCGAGTATTGCTGGCGCATATTACTAAGCGATGACTACAGAGCGTTTGGCCACGCCCGAGAGCTTAAATATTCTTCTAAAGATTTTAGTTTCGACGCCGTTAACGGCCGTTGTTTCGCGATCGCCGCGTCAGCGGATCGGCGGCAGATGCTTCGACGCCTCACGCAACGTGAGCGGTGACAGAATGTCTCGCGCGGTCATCAGAAAGCCGCTGACCGCGTGAGGCGCATGCCACGCATAGTCCCGCAAGGCCCAGCCGATTGCCTTGCGAATAAAGAAGTCCGGCTCTGCGGCGAGCGAGCGTGCATAACCAAACAAACGCGTCTCGTCCGTATCGTCACGCCAGCCGAGTTGATGAATCATCGCGATACGGCGAACCCATAACGATTCATGCTCGAGCGCCGCGTCCATGCATGCTTGCGCGTGCGGCGTCTGTCCGCGCGCCGACTTCAGAATGTCGCCGACCACACCCGCCAGCGGATCGATCGAATCCCACCACGCGCTGCGTTGAGCGATTGTTAGTAGATGCTCGATGTCCGCGATCGCCAACGTCTTCCACTTGCGCGCCAGCAGATCGGTAGCCGCGTATTGGTATTCGCGCTGCGGCATCGCCCATAAGACGTGCGCACACGCGAGCAGGTGTTCCGCGTTTTCAACAGGCAGCCGGTTGAAGACCGGCAATGTCGCTTTGCGCCGCAGCGGCGTCGGCACCCCGATGAACTCGAACTGGTCGCGCATGTAGGCGCGCATCGCGACGGCGCGTCCGGCATCCGCGTGCGGCGCCAGCGCTGCCTTGATTTCTTCACCGAAAGCGTCAGGCGTCATTGGGAACGTGCTCCATATGAATGGAAAGTAACGCGCAGATGACTGCGTTTGCGTTTGGCGCAGGCCTCCCGAATCTTCTCACCTTCGAATCGAAAGTGCGTCGACAGGTAGCAACATTATCACCTCACACGCTCCCGAATGTTCTCACCTTTCGGCTTTCAGCTCCCCTCCCAACCGCCGCCTAACACCTTGTACAACGTCACGAGATTGGCCTGTCGCGACAGACTATCCGACGCCAGTTGCTGTTGCGCGGTGTAGAGCGTGCGCTGCGCGTCGAGGAACGTGAGGAAGCTGTCCGTACCCGCCTTGTAGCGCGCCTGAGCAAGCGTGTAGTACCGCTGCGACGACGTCACGTAGTCACGATCCGCCGCCACCTGATCGACGTACGTTGCACGCGCAGTCAGCGCGTTCGCGACTTCTTTGAACGCTGTCTGAATGGCGCTCTCGTAATCAGCGACCTCGATTTGTTTCTCGATCTTGGCGACGTCGAGCGATGCCTTGTTGCTGCCGTAATCGAAGATCGGCACTGACACGGTCGGCGCGAATTCCCAAGCGCCTGTGCCCGCTTTGAACAAACTCGAAAGCGTCGAACTCGATGTACCAGCCGAAGCCGTCAGCTCGATCTTGGGAAAGAACGCAGCGCGCGCGGCGCCGATGTTCGCATTCGCCGCCTTCAGCGCATGTTCCGCCTGCACGATGTCGGGACGACGGGTGAGCAGCAACGACGGTACGCCCGCACCGATGTCGGCGAACATCGTCTCGTCGTCGAATTCGCGGGCGGGTGGAAGGTCGTCGGGAATCGGCGCGCCGAGCACGGCGACCAGGTTGTTGCGGTCCTGCGCGACGGCGCGCCGATAGGACGCAAGGCTCGCCTTCGCGCTCGCCAACGAGTTTTGCGCCTGCTGCACGTCGAGCATCGACGAATTGCCCAACTCCTGAATGCGCTTGGTCACGTCGTATGTCGACTGATCCGCCTTGACCGTGTCTTCGGTGATTTGCAGGAGACGTTCGTCGGACAGGAGCGTCAGGTAGTCGGTCGCTACCGTCGCGATCAGGCTGATCTGCGTACTCTGCCGCGAGGCATCCGTCGCGAGATAGTTTTCCAGGGCCTGACGCTTGAGGCTGCGCAAGCGTCCGAAGAAGTCGATCTCCCATGACGTGGTGCCCACGCTCACGTCGCTGGAACTGCTCGTCACGCCCGAGGTACGCTCGCGAGTCAGGCTGCCGCTCGCGCTGATCGACGGTGCGAGCGCGGCGCGCGTGATGCGGTATTGCGCTTCGTACTCGGCTACGTTCAACGCGGCGACGCGCAGGTCGCGGTTGTTGTCGAGCGCGATCTGGATCAACCGTTGCAGACGTTCATCGCGAAAGAAGCTGCGCCAGGCCATGTCGGCGGCAAGCGGCGGTGCGGTTGTTGTCGTGCCAGGCGTCGCGGTTCCTGAAGCCGTTCCCGAAGCCGCAGCGCTAGTGCTCTCATACGCCTCGCCTTTGGGATAAGCCACCGCAACGGGTGCTGCGGGCCGTTCATAGTGCGGGTCCAGCGTGCACCCCGTCAGCATGGCAACAGCGAACGCCACCATGCATGCGCTCAATTTGAGTCTCATCATTCAACACCTTCCTGTTGCTTGGCATCGCCGTGTTCGCCGAACAGGCGGCGCACGACGACAAAGAACACCGGCACGAAAAAGATGGCGAGCAGCGTTGCGGCGATCATGCCGCCCATCACGCCGGTGCCGATCGCATGCCGGCTCGCCGAGCCGGCGCCTGTGCTGATGACCAGCGGCAGTACGCCGAACACGAAAGCGAGCGATGTCATCAGAATCGGCCGCAGACGCAGTCGCGCGGCTTCCAGCGTGGCGTCGATCAGGCTGCGGCCCTGCGCTTGCAGGTCCTTGGCGAATTCGACGATCAGGATCGCGTTCTTGGTGGAGAGCCCGATGGTCGCGAGCAAGCCGACCTTGAAGTAGATGTCGTCGGACAGCCCGCGAATATGCGCGCCCAGTACCGCGCCGAGCACGCCGAGCGGCACGACCAGAATCACCGCGATCGGAATGGACCAGCTCTCGTACAGACCGGCCAGACAGAGAAACACCACGACCAGCGAAATCGCGTACAGGTAGATCGCCTGGGATCCGGCAAGGCGCTCCTGGTACGATTGCCCGGTCCAGTCGATGCCATAGCCGGCGGGCAGCTTCTTCACGAGCGCGTCGACGGCGGCCATCGCCTGGCCCGTGCTGGTGTTCGCACCGGTTTGCGCGGTGATTTCCATCGCCAGCGTGCGGTTGAAGCGTTCGATCTGCGGCGGCCCGAAGGTCCATTTGCCTGTAGCGAACGCGGAGAACGGGACCATCTGGCCGTCGTAGCCTGTGGTGGTCGTACTGCTCGTGCTTGTGGTCGAGCTGCTTGAAGTGCTCGTACTGGTACTCGTGCTCGAACTGCTCGTCGTGCTGGACTTCACATACCACCGTCCAATATCGGACGGCATCATCCGGTAAGGCGCATCGGCCTGCACGTAGACCTTCTGGATGCGTCCCGTATCGACGTAGTTGTTCACGTAAGTCGAACCGAACGCGGTCTGCAACGTGTCGTTCACGTCGGCGATTGAAAGTCCGAGCGCACTCGCCTTCTCGCGATCGATATCCACATGGAACTGCGGCGTATCGTCGAGGCCACCGGGACGCATGCCGGCTAGCGCGCTGTCCTGCGCGGCAAGCGCGATCAATTGCTGGCGCGCGGCCATCAGCTTGTCGTGGCCCTGCCCGGCGCGATCTTCCAGTTCGAAGTCGAGACCGCTCTGCGTGCCGAGCTCCTGAATGGCCGGCGGATTGAGCGCGAAAATCTGCGCGTCGTGCGAGGCGGCGAAATGCATGTTGGCGCGTTGGATGATCGCCGCCGCCGAACCGTCGCTGCCGCGCCGCGTGCTCCAGTCCTTGAGCTTGACGAACGCGAGGCCGTTGTTCTGCCCCGAGCCGTTAAAGCTGAAACCGGTCAGCGCGATGATCTTGTCCACTTGCGGCAGACCGAGGTAATACGCCTCGACTTTTTTCACGACTTCCAGCGTCTGCGCGGCGGGCGTGCCGACGGGCGCGGAAATCGACGTGATGATGATCCCCTGATCCTCGTCCGGCAGATAAGACGACGGCAGCTTCATGAAGAGCAGCGCAACCACGCCCCCAATCAGCAGGTAGATCACCATATAACGCATCGGCTTGCCAATCACGCGCGCAACCGCCGAGTCGTAACGATCGGTTCCACGAGTCAGCACACGGTTGAACCAGCCAAGCACGCCGCGCTTCGTGTGGTGCTCGACGTCCGCGCGCCGCAGCATGGTCGCGCACAGCGCCGGTGTCAGCGTCAATGCGAGGAACACGGAGAGCAGCATCGCCGCGACGATCGTGATGGAGAACTGCCGGTAGATCGCGCCCGTGGACCCCGAGAAAAACGCCATTGGAATGAACACGGCAATCAGCACGGTCGTAATGCCGACCAGTGCGCTGGTGATCTGCTTCATCGCTTTGCGCGTGGCTTCGACGGGCGATAGTCCCTCTTCCGCGATCAGCCGCTCCACGTTTTCCACGACCACGATCGCGTCGTCCACCAGCAGCCCGATCGCAAGCACGAGCCCGAACATCGACAGCACGTTGATCGAAAAGCCCACTGCCGACATCACCGCAAACGTGCCGAGCAACGCAACGGGCACGACGATGGTCGGAATCAGCGTCGCGCGCAGGTTTTGCAGGAACACGTACATCACGACGAAGACCAGCATCACCGCTTCGATCAGCGTTTTCACCACCTCTTCGATCGAGATGCGCACGAACGGCGTGGTGTCGTACGGATAGTCGACCACCACGTTGTGCGGCAATTGCCCGCTCATTTCGTTCAGCTTCGCGCGTACCGCTTTGGCTACGCTCATCGCGTTCGCGCCGCTCGCGAGTTTGACCGCGAGCGAGGCCGCCGGCTTGCCGTTCAGTCGCGAGTCCGTGCTGTAGTCGTCGCCGCCGACCTCGACCCGCGCGACGTCTTTCAGCATGACCTTCGAGCCATCGCTATTCACGCGCAGCAGGATCGCGCCGAACTGCGCGGGCGTGGTGAGCAGGCTCGATGCCGAAATGGTCGCGTTGAGCGCCTGCGTCTTCGTGGACGGCGAGCCGCCGATCTGGCCGACCGAGAGTTGCACGTTCTGATTCGTGATCGCGGTGGTGACGTCGCCGGCAGTCAGACCGACGGCCTGCAGCTTCACCGGATCGAGCCAGATACGCATGGCGTGCTGCGCGCCGAACAGCGTGACGTCGCCGACGCCGTCGATCTGCGTGAGCGGGTCTTCGATCTGCGTTGCGATGATGTTGCCGAGATCGATGGAATTCATGCTGCCGTCAGAGGACGAGAGCGACACGATCATCAGAAACGCATTGGCTGCCTTCGCGACCTGCACGCCCTGGTCCTGAACCGTCTGCGGCAGCGACGAACTGGCCTGTTCGACCTTGTTCTGCACCTGCACCTGGGCGATGTCGGCATTGGTGCCCTGCTGGAACGTGAGCGTGATGGTGGCCTGTCCGGCCGAACTGCTGGTGGACGACATGTAGAGCAGATGATCGATGCCGCTCAGTTTCTGCTCGATCACCTGCGTGACCGTTGTCGCCACGGTTTCAGCCGAAGCGCCCGGATACGTCGCCGTGATCTGCACGGAGACCGGCGCCACGCTCGGATACTGTTCGACCGGAAGTGTCCCGATGGAGGCGCCGCCGATCATCATGATGACGATGGCGATAACCCATGCGAGGATCGGTCGGTTGATAAAGAAACCTGCCATAAGTGTCTCGCTTTAGCTGTGTGCGGCCGACATGGTGTCCGCGGTGGCGGGCGCACCCGATATGGCTGGCGATTCGACCGGCTTCACAACACCGCCCGCGCGCGCTTTCTGCGATCCGGCGACGATCACGCGATCGCCCGCCTTGAGGCCGCGCGTGACGAGCCAGTCGGCGCCTGAAGCGGTGTCCGCCGTGACGGGCGTTTGCGTGACCTTGTTGTCGGCACCGACCGTCAGCACGCTCGCCGAGCCGTCGGATGCACGCGAGACCGCGAGTTGCGGCACCGTAATCGCCTGCTGGTTCACACCCTCTTCAAGCCGGGCGCGCACGAACATACCGGGCAGCAGCACGCCGTCCGGATTCGGGAACACGCAACGCAAGGTGACCGAGCCGGTGGTGGCGTCGACGGTGATATCGGAGAACAGCAGCTTGCCTGGCTGCGTGTACGTGCTGCCGTCTTCCATCACGAGATGAACGACTGCGCCGTCCGAGCCCGCCTGTTGCAACTGGCCACTGGCGAATTCTTTCTGCAGCCGCAACCAGTCGGCGGATGAGCGCGTGACGTCGAGATACATCTCGGTCGTCGCCTGGACCGTCGCGAGCGCGGTGGTCTGCTCCGCGGTGACGAGCGCGCCTTCAGTCACGCTCGATTTGCCGATCCGTCCCGCGATGGGCGCAACGACTTTGGTGTAGCCGAGGTTGATCGCGGCGGTCTTCAATGCGGCACGGTCGGCGACCACGTCGGCCTTCGCTTCCTCCAGGGAGGCGACGGCGTCGTCGTAGTCCTGCTTGCTCACGCCTTCGATCTTCGACAGTTCGGCGTAGCGGGTGGCCTTGGTCTGCGCGGCGCTCGCTGTCGCCTCGGCTTTGGCCAGCGTGCCGACGGCCTGGTCGTAAGTTGCCTGGTAGCTGGACGGGTCGATCTGATACAGCACCGCCCCGGCCGCAACCAGCGAGCCTTCCGTGAAGAGGCGCTTTCTGACGATGCCTTCGACCTGCGGCCTGACTTCGGCGACGCGGATCGCCGACAGTCGCCCGGACAATTCGGTACTCGACACCACGGCGTGCGGCGCGATCGTCTGGACGCCAACTTCGGGGATCAACTGTGGCGGGCCATGCGGCGCCTGCTCGCCGCAACCCGCCAGCCAAAACGTGGCGACAGCGACTGTGGCGGCAAGATAGGTGAATCTCGGTACACGCGAGGAAGATCCGGACGCGCTAGGATTATTCGGCATGCTGTGGGCATCCTTCGACTCAATTCGACAAAGGGCCGTCTGGCATGCGTTGTTCGCTAAAGCGGGGCGGGTGAAAACGTGTCGGTCGACCACGCGCCTGAATCTGCGCGCAAACCAACCCACTGAGCCCGGAGGAAACCGCGTAACGCCACCAGCGGCGAGAAGTGGCCCAGCATAGTGAGTGGCGTCTTACGGTGGCTTAGACGAGGATTACGAGTTGTAACGAGGCGCGTGGTGTTGCGATGAATCGGACGGTGTGACGTTGACCGGCACGGCCTGCTTCACGCAGGCGGACAAAACCAAAGGCAGGCGCCGTAATAAACTGTAAGTGCAGATAAGAACCCGAAACCGCTGCCACCGCGAGATTCGCTATATTGCGACATGCGATAGACGCGCTGCCGCGCCGTCCGTCAATTGTCCTCATCGATCAGGGCCCAGCCATGTCAGACACGCCCATCCAGGTTTTACTGGTCGACGACGACGCCGACCTTCGTGACCTGCTCAGAACCTTCTTTCAACAACGCGGCATCGAAATGTCCGTGTTGCACGACGCGAACCATCTGGCACGCCGGTTGGAACGCGAACGGCCCTCGATCATCGTGCTCGATCTGATGATGCCGGGCGTCGACGGACTCAGCGCGCTCAGGCAATTGCGTGCGCATGGCGACACGATTCCCGTGATCATGCTGACGGCGCGCGCGGACGGCGTGGATCGCATAATCGGTCTGGAACTCGGCGCCGACGACTACCTCGGCAAGCCATTCATGCCGCAGGAACTGCTTGCGCGTATTCATGCGGTGTTGCGCCGGCATGCGCAGCCATCGTCGGGGTCCACGGCTACGGCGCTCGAAAAACGTGAAGCACTGCGCTTCGGCCGCTTCCGGCTCGACTTCGCGAGGCGCACCCTGTTTCGCGATGACGAAGCGCTCAAGCTGACCGGTGGCGAATATGCGCTGCTCGAAGTGCTCGCCGCGCATCCAATGGAAACGCTGTCGCGCTCGAAGCTCGTCGATCTGCTGCATGGGCCGAACTCAGAAGTAACCGAACGCGGTATCGACGTACCGGTGTGGCGCCTGCGCCGTCTGCTTGAAGACGACCCGGCCAATCCGCGCCGGATCCAGACCATACGCGGCATCGGCTATATGTTCGTGCCCGACGCCAATGACGATGAAAAATCCCTTTAACACACTGTTTGGCCGGCTCGCGTTGATGACGGTGAGCCTGATCGTGCTGGTGCACATCACCGCAATCGTTCTCGTTGACCGAGACCGCGGCCAGATCGACGCGGGTCATGCACAACGCGCTTTAGTGCTCGCGGTTGAGGCTGAACGCGGCGGCCCGCTCGCCGCCTCCCAGGTCGCGGCAACGCTCGGTGTGTCCTATGTGAGCGCGCAAGACGCGATTCGGTATGGCTGTCCTGCGCCGTGTGAGAACACCTCGGGTCCGTTCGAACACGACTTGCGCGAGAAATTGCCAGCAGGCAGCCAGGTCGTATCTGACGGCGAGAACGGCACGGTCTGGGTCCACTACGCGGGCAATCCAGGCTGGCTCAAAATGCAAAACTCGACGCTGCCGGCGCGTCGCTTCCTGGGCGCATCGGCGACGATGCTGGTGTTGGCGGTGATCATCGCGCTGCTCGGCGCATGGCAATTGCAGCGGCCGTTGCACCGGCTGGCGCTCGCCGCGCGCGAGTTCCGCGTCGGCCATCGCGCGCCGGTCGTGGAGGCGAGCGGCCCGCGCGAGTTGAAGGAACTGATCGGCGACTTCAATCAGATGGTGCATGAACTTGCGCAGGCCGAGCAGGAGCGCGCGGTGATGCTGGCCGGCGTGGCGCACGATCTGCGTGCGCCGATCACCCGCATGCAGGTGCGCGCGGATCTGCTGCCCGACGAAGCGAATCGCCGCGGCTTTTTGCGAGACTCCGAGTCGTTGTCACGCATCGTCACGCAGTTTCTCGACTTCGCACGTGAGACGGCGGATACCTCGCCAAGCACCAGCGTCGATGCCCACTGTCGCCGGCACTACGGCGACGGCCTCGCGGACGATGCGCTCGTGCGCCTCGATCTACAAGCTGGCGATGGTTTTGGGTTGCCGCTTGTCGATCTCGACCGGATTCTGACCAATCTGATCGAGAACGCGCTCACTTACGGCGAGCCGCCGGTGGAAATTTCGACGTCCCGCCGCGACGGCCAATATACGCTCGAGGTCCGCGATCACGGCGGCGGCATTCCGAGCGGTCAACTTGATCGTGCGCTGCAACCGTTCGTGCGACTCGATGAAGCGCGTAGCGGCGATGCGCACTGCGGGCTCGGGCTTGCGATCGTGCGGCGCCTCGTGCGATATAACGGCGGCGTTTTTCATGCCGATAACGCCGCCGCCGGCGGGTTCGTGGTGACGCTTACGTTTCCCGCCTAGTTTCTGGCCTGGTTTCCGGCTCAGCCCTGAGCAGCGTTGCCAGGAACGACGATCGCACCGTGCGGTCCGCCGCCACCAGGTCCACCCCCACCGCCGCCTCCACCGCCCCAACCTGGAGGCGGCCCCCACCAGCATCCGCTCAAGGTTGCGCTCAGTGCGGCCAGCGCCGCGATTGCCAACAGCTTCTTCATGCTTTCTCCATCGATAGATCTACGGTGACGCAAAGTCGTTGCTCGAGTGGCGACGACACGCGTTATCCGCAACTTATCAACGAGCGAAAGATCATGTTTTACGAGAGCGTTACAAGATGGCGAAGTTTGGCCGCTTCTGGTGCGCACAAGCTGCGGTGTGTATCGCCGTGCGGCGCAGGTAGCACGGCCTTTGCGACGTGACCCGACGCAAGCTGTCGCGCTCACCCTTTGTTTGTATATGGAAGAGGATGTAAGGAGATTGGCGGTATCGGTCTTGCTCTTGCACGTGTCAGGGTGAGGTTTGGAGTGCTCGCTGCATCACCGAAAGCGACCACGACGAGGACTCCCTGGAAATCCTCACCTTATTTAAGGTGCGCGCTCAGCGAGGCGATTGCTCACCTCCTGGAATCGCTCACCTTTGCAGATCATCTCCTGGAATTCCTCACCTTAGTGCGGCGTTGCCTGCTCCTAAGGTGCTGTTCGACTCATGGAATGACTCACCTCTGAAGGAGATGATGTCGTCTCCTGGAATTCCTCACCATTCTTCACTGCTCGATGAATTCCCGGGCGAGCTTGCGTGCCGCGTTCGCAAACATAAGGATGTCCACACCGGTCGCGACGAACGTGCATCCAAGCTCGAGATAGCGACGTGCGAGCACCGGGTCCGAGGTCAACGTGCCGGCCGCCTTGCCGGAAGCAATGATGGTGCGCATCGCGGCTTCGATCGCGTTCTGCACTTCCGGATCGCCGGGCTTGCCGCGATGGCCCATGGACGCGGCCAGATCCGCTGGCCCGATGAAGACGCCATCCACGCCGTCAACCGCGCAGATGGCTTCGAGATTGTCGAGCGCTGTGACCGTCTCCGCCTGCACGAGCAGGCAGATTTCACTGTCCGCGATATCCAGATAGTCGGTCCGCGAACTCCAGCGCGACGCACGTCCCACCGCACTGCCCACACCACGAATTCCATGGGGCGGATAGCGTACGGCAGCCACGCACGCGCGAGCCTGATCCGCGGTATCGATCATCGGAACGAGGAGGTTACGTGCGCCGATATCAAGCAGGCGCTTGAGCAGCGCCGGATCACCGTTCACGGGTCGCACGACGGCTTCGGCGGAATACGGCGCGACCGCCTGCAATTGCGCAAGAATGCTGCGCACGTCGTTCGGGGCGTGCTCGGCGTCGATCAACAGCCACTCGAAGCCGGCGGTCGCGCTGACTTCGGCCAGGTAGGCGTCGGCCATCGAAAGCCAGAAGCCGATCTGTCGTTGACCATTTGCAAGCGCCGCCTTGAATGGGTTAAGCGCTGACATCGACGTTGCGTTCATCACGATTTCTAGCCTCCACGGGGACTTGATTGAATTGAATGGGCTCCACCTTTCCGAGCAGGAACAGGTAGTTGAGGATCGCGATCACGATCAGCCCCGACGAGAACAGCAGCGCGGGAATGAACGAACCGGTTGCACCGACGATCGCGCCGGTGACGATCGGCCCGACCACGCCGCCCATGTTGGAGACGGTGTTCTGGATGCCCGCCACCCGCGACACCATGTTCCCCGGCGCGACATCGCCCGGTAGCGCCCAGACCTGGGATGCGGCGACGGTCGTGCCCGACTTCGCCACGCAGAGCAATGCGACGGCCACGAGCGGAGAAGTGGCGAACGCCGCGAGTCCAATGCTTGACGCCATCACCAGGCCGACCACGAGGAACAGTTTTCGGGTCGCGGTGAGCGACAACTTTCCAGATGCATACACACGATCGGAAGCCCAGCCCGCGAATACCTCGACGATCATCGAAAGGACGAGCGGTAGCGAAGCCATGAAGCCCATCTCCATCAGGCTCATGCCGCGTTCCTTGACGAGATACGTCGGCAGCCAGGTGATGAAGAAGTACGAGTTGTAGTTGATCATGAAGAAGCCGATGCACATGGCCCAGATGTTCCGATGCGCAAACAGCCTGTGCCAGGGTACATCGGCGGCCGCGCCCGTGCTGTCGCCGCGCGACACCGCTTCGCCATCGCGGATATGGGCAAGCTCGGCCGCATTCACGCGTTTGTGATCCGCTGGCGAATCCCTGAACACGAACACCCAGACGACGCACCAGATGAGACCCAGCACACCGGTGATCGCAAAGGTGACCTTCCAGTCGAACGTCGCCAGCAGCCAGGCGATCAGCGGCAGCGCCACCGCGCCGCCGAGCTTGGACCCGCTATCGAAGATGCCGGCCACCGTTGCGCGTTCCTTGCGCGGAAACCATCGCGAGGCGATGCCCGCGTTACTGGGGTAGGCGCCCGCTTCGCCGATGCCCAGCATGACCCGCAGGAGCACGAGAGACTTGAAGCCGGTGGCGAGTCCGGTTACGGCGGTCGCAAGCGACCACCAGAACACGGACGCACCCAGCACGATCTTCTGTCCGAAGCGATCGGCAAGCATGCCCGCAGGCAATTGCAGCAACGCGTATGACCAGAAGAAGGCCGACATCACAATGCCCATCTCCATCGCGCTGAGATGGAACTCCGCCTGAAGATGGGGAGCCGCGGCGGACAGCACCGTGCGGTCGATATAGTTGATGGCAATGGCCGACCACATCAGACCGGCCACCAGCCAGCGCACTTTGCTGCGTGGCGCCTGTTGCAAGGCTTGGTTCAATCTCTGTCTCCGCTTTTTTTGTAGGAATGAGGTGGCGTTTCAGCTCACGATGCCCATATGCCAGGGCACAAATTCGTGATCGCCCAGCCCGAGCAATTCACTACGGGTGCGCTCACCCGACGCGGCCCGCAGAATGTGCTCGAAGATATCTTTCCCCATCTCCTCGACTGACCGCTCACCATCAAGGACAAGTCCGCAATTGATGTCCATGTCGTCGGAGAGCCGCTTGAACATCGGCGTGTTGCTCGCGAGCTTGAGCGTGGGCGCGGGCTTCGAGCCGAACATGGAACCGCGGCCGGTCGTGAAGCAAATCAGGTTTGCGCCGCTTGCAATCTGTCCGGTCACCGCAACGGGATCGTAGCCTGGCGAATCCATGAAGACGAAGCCAGCCTGATCGATCGGCTCGGCGTATTCGTAGACGGCCTGCAGCGGCGTCGTGCCGCCTTTCATCGCCGATCCGAGCGATTTTTCGAAGATGTTAGCGAGTCCGCCCTTCTGATTACCCGGGCCGACGACACCGTTGAACTGACCGTTGTGGCCGCGCGTATAACGCTCCCACCACGCAAGCCGGTCGAGCAATTTCTGACCGACTTCCGGTGTCACCGCACGGCGCGTCAGCATGTATTCGACGCCGTGAATTTCGGGGGTTTCGGAAAGAATCGCCGTGCCGCCATGGCGCACCAGAATATCCATGGCCGCGCCCAGGGCCGGATTGGCCGTGATGCCCGAAAAGCCATCGGAGCCGCCACATTCCAGACCGATTTTGATGTGGCTCGCCGACACCGGGCGACGCTCGATATCGTTCGCCGACGGCAGCATCTTCTGTATGGCAGCGATCCCCGCTTCGATCGTTGCCCGGGTGCCACCTTCGTCCTGCATCACCAACGCGTGGACCGACGTACCGACATGAAGTCCTTGTGAATCGAGCAGGTCGCCCACCTGATTGCGTTCGCAGCCCAACCCGACAATCAGCACCCCGGCAAGATTGGGATGACGCGCATAGCCGGCGAGCGTCCGGCGCAGGACATCGAAGTGTTCGCTGGGCGATGACATCCCGCAGCCACTTGTCTGCGCGAATGCGACCACGCCATCGACATTGGGATAAGGCGCAAGCCGCTCCGGCGTAAACCAGGCGGCGATATTCTTGATAACGGTCGACGAACAATTGACCGATGCCAGAATCCCGATGAAGTTGCGCGTCGCGACTCGCCCATCGGGCCGAACGATGCCGTTGAATGTGGCCCGTTCAGCTTCCGCCACGTACTCGACCGGACGCACATCGAGACAGAAACCCGGATCGCGCTCGAAATCGATCAGCTCGACGTTATGAGTGTGGACGTGATCGCCCGCCTCGATGTCGCGAGCCGCGAGGCCAATGACGGTGTCGTATTTACGGATCGGCGCACCACGTGGGATACGATAAGCGGCGACTTTGTGACCCGCGGTGACCTGCGCGCGGATGCGGATCGTCGCCTCGCCGATGCACAGTTGCTGTCCGATCGACAGCGATTCTCGCGCGATCAGTACATTGTCCGCGGCGTTAAGCCGGATCAGCGGCTCGCTCAACACCGTACCAGCCTGCGACATGCTGCTCTCCTGTCTCTCAAGTTCTGGGCGCACGCACTCGGGTCGCGCCAATCGCTTTTCTTCTAATCGATGTTACCGGTTCATGTAACCGGTAACATACGACGCATGGTAGTATGGTTTTGCCATAATCGCCAGCAACTTTTTTCGGGCCTGAGTGATCAACGTCGTGAGCAAACCGCCAACTACCCTGCTTGCCCCTGTCGAACGCAGCGCCTCCCGGCGCGCCCGCAAGAATTCCGGCCGCGTAACGCTGAGCGATCTCGCGGCGCTCGTCGGCGTGACGAAAGTGACCGTCTCACGCGCACTGAACACGCCTGAACTAGTTTCGGTCGATACGCTGGAGCGTGTCCAGGCGGCCGTCCGGCAAACCGGGTACACGCCTGACCTCATCGCCGGTTCGCTGGCGTCGACTCGCAGCCATCTCATCGTCGCGTTGATTCCGGCGATGGCCGGGAGCGTGTTTCAGGAAACCGTCGGCGCCCTGACGACCGAGCTTGCCGCGGCGGGCTACCAGTTGCTGATTGGGCAAAGCGGATACGACGAGTCGCGCGAAGACGCCCTGCTTGATGCGGTGATCGGCCGCCGACCGGCCGGCATCGTACTGACCGGCGTCATCCATTCCCAGAGTGCGAGGCAAAAGCTGCGCGCGTGCGGCATTCCTGTCGTCGAGACCTGGGACCTGACACGCGAGCCTATCGACATGCTGGTCGGCTTCTCTCATGAGAACGTCGGGAGGGCAGCCGCGGACTTTCTGAAGACGCGTGGCGTGCGGCGGCCCGCTGTCGTCACGCCCAGCGACCGGCGCGCGCAGGCCCGCACCAAAGCTTTCCTCAAAGCGTTCGGAAATGGCAAAGCAATCTCCTCCATTCCTGTCATGACGGTCGAGTCACCTGCGAATCTGGGCGACGGGCGACGGGCGCTGAAGGGCTTGCTCGACACGCACGCCGATATTGACGCCGTTTTTTGCGGCGCGGATATTCTGGCGCTAGGCGTGTTGATGGAAGCTGAGTACCGGGATATCTCAGTACCAGAGAAACTGCGTGTGATTGGCTACGGTGATCTGAATTTCGCGAAGGACACCACGCCACCGTTGTCGACCATGAGAATCGACGGCACGAGAATCGGAACGCTTGCGGCGACCATGCTAGTCGATCGGATTGAGAATCGCGCTGGCAGTGAGCCAATCGTCGATGTGGGGTTCAGTCTGATCGAGCGGGAAAGCACTTAGTGTCGTGGTGCGCTGTCAGCGGCAATGACTACGACTCCCTGGAAATCCTCACCTTATTTCAGGTGCGTACTCAACGCGGCGATTGCTCACCTCCTGGAATCGCTCACCTTTGGCGAGCGACCTCCTGGAACGCCTCACCTTGGCGTGGGCTTTGCTTGCTTCTACGGTGCAGTTCAGCTCACGAGACGACTCACCTCTCGCTGATATGGCGACACCTCCTGGAACCGCTCACCTCTCGCCGACGTGATGTCATGCTCCCTGGAACAGCTCACCGTTCGTCGAGGTAGTTGCGTCTCCTGGAATTCCTCACCTTTGACTGTGTTGACGATATTTCCTGGCGATCCTCACCTTTGGTCACGATGCCGCCATCTCCTGGAATTCCTCACCATCCTGGAATCGCTCACCTTTGCAGACTAGAACTTCACCTTCACCTGAAACCCGATCGTGAACGGAAGATTGTCCGAGGGGATCGGCGGAATCACAATGAAGTTAGCCCCGACGCGCTTGTAGTCGACCATCACGATCGGCGCGACCACCGGCCCGATCGTGTGGTTGCGGCCGAGACCCCAGTTGCCGTAGTTATAGCCCGAGATAATCCCGCCGATCGCCGCGATCCGCACAATGCCCCAGTGCGCGAACTCGGGCGCCCAGACACCGCCGCCATAATAAGAAGGGCGCCGCAGCGAATTGCGGAAGCCGCCGGCAGTCACCGCCCATTGATTGTTGAGCCAGCATTCAACGCCAAGGCCAGGATTGAACTGCTCGAAATGGGTATTGGGGTCGGGATTGATGTGATACGAACCAAGCATGGCGTCGACCCATATGCCGCCCTCGCACCAGTTGCCCGCATGCGCAGCGGACGCTGCGGCGAGGCTCGCGACGAGCGCTACGGCCGCGTGTCGAATCTGCTTTTTTGTCTGACGAAAATGCATGTATTCTCCGCCACCGATCGAACGCCGGTGTCATCTGTGTTCTAGGTATTCTTGCTTGTCGTCCGTCGCGCACTGTACCTCAACCCGTACTGGCGATGTGGAGGACACGCTCGGGCACGCGGGCACGGCACGTGCCCCAGGGCGCAGACGCAACGATAACGGAGAACCGATGGCAGAGCGGTGAACACACGGCACGTGTCCACCTTCGATCGTTGGGAGAGGTCTAGAGGCCGAGGTCGGACAGGCCCGGATGGTCGTCAGGACGGCGGCCGAGCGGCCAATGATAAAGACGGTCGGCCTCGCGGATCGGCAGGTCGTTGATGCTGGCATGCCGGCGCGCCATCAGCCCGTGCTCATCGAACTCCCAATTCTCATTACCGTAAGAACGGAACCAGTTGTTGGAGTCGTCGTGCCATTCGTAAGCGAAGCGCACAGCGATGCGGTTATCCGTGAATGCCCATAGTTCCTTGATCAGGCGGTAGTCGAGTTCCTTTGCCCATTTGCGGCGCAACAGGCCGACGATCTCCGCTCGGCCATGCGTGAACTCGGCACGGTTGCGCCAGACGCTATCCGGTGTGTATGCGAGCGACACGCGTTCGGGGTCGCGGGTATTCCAGCCGTCTTCCGCGGCGCGTACCTTCTGGATCGCGGTTTCGCGTGTGAAGGGCGGAAGAGGCGGGCGGGTTTCGATCGAGTCAGCCATGGTGTGTGTTTCCTCAGTCAGGTTTCTGTGCGCCGGGATGGCGGTCGTTTGCTTCGGGCTTCACTTGGGGACTTGCTCGCGGACTTACCTGCGAGTGGGTTCGATTCGCTTGCGGACTCGGTATTGAGCAAGGCTTCGGCGGCGGCTCGCGCGTCGAGCGCGGCGTCGGCCTCACCGCTCACCAGCGCCACGGCAATGGCGCCGTCGAGCAGGATCAGCCATTGGCGCGACAAGCGCGCGGCGCGGCGCGCGTCCATGCCCGATTCGGCCGCGTAGTCATCGCACTGGGTTCGCACGAACACGAGCAGGCGCTCCTTGTGTTCACGCGCGACGATCCGGATCGGATCCTCCGCGGAGGCGATTTCGCCGGCGGCGTTCAGAAACGCGCAGCCGTGAAAGTCCTCCGACGCGAACCATTCGCGCAGCACATCGAACATGCCGAGCAGGTGTGCGCGTGCAGTCTTGCCGTGCTGCAACGCGCCCGCGATAAACCAGTTCATCCAGCGTTCGTCGCGCCGCTCCAGCGCGGCCGCGACAAGCGCGTCTTTCGATTCGAAGTGCGTGTAAAAGCTCTTACGCGCAGTACCGGATTGCTTGACGATCGCATCGACACCGGTGGCATGGATACCGCCGGCGTAGATCAACGCCTCCGCGGCATCGAGCAGCCTTTCACGCGCGCTGCCGGATGCAAGCAATTCAGTTGGGGTTTGAGTAGCCATGTGCGAAGGGTAGAACGATCATTCTCCTTCGTCAAGTTTTTGTGCGCTTCGGCGGATTGCTGCGCATGCTGTTATCGTGATGCTGATCGACCAACCGGACGAATTCCATGAGCTTCCCTGTTGTCCGCATCACCTTGGTACGCGCGTTACTCAGCGCAGCGCTGCTGACTTCGATGGCCTGCACGCCTTTGCAAGTGCTCACCCATACGGTCAGCCAGAACGAAGCACGCGTGCCGCCTGGCCGCTACGATCTCGATCGGGACCATTGCAGCATCACCTTCGACATCGATCACTTCAAGTACTCGCGCTTTACGATGCGCTTCGATCGCAGGCAGGGGCAACTCGACTGGAACGAAGGCGGGATGGACAAGAGTAGCGTGGCGATCACGATCGACGCCGCGAGCATCGATACGAATGTGCCACTACTCGACAAGATGGTGAAAAGCGACAGCATGCTCGACGTCGCACGCTATCCTGAGCTGCGCTTCGTCAGCACGCACTTTGAGCGCACCGGCGATTCGCGCGGCACGTTGACCGGCGATCTGACGATTCACGGCGTGACGCAACCTGTGACGCTCGATGTGACCTTCAACGGCTTCGCGCCCGATCCGCTCACGAAAAAAGACACACTCGGCTTTTCCGCGGAAGGGCATTTCAGCCGCGCGAAGTTCGGTTTGTCGACATGGTATCCGGCTGTCGGCGACGATATTCATGTGCGTATTCAGGCTGAGTTCGAAAAAACGCCCGCAGGCGCGTGAGCGCGGTGCGGGCGTTTTGTTTCAGCAGTTGCGCTTGAATGCAGCGCTTTTTCAAATCATGCAGCGGTCCAGTCGAGAATGACCTTGCCGCTCTCGCCTGAGAGCATCGTGGCGAACGCTTCCTGATAATCGTCGACCTTGAAGTGGTGCGTGAGGATCGGCGACAGATCCAAACCACTCTGCAGCATCGCGACCATCTTGTACCAGGTCTCGAACATCTCGCGGCCATAAATGCCCTTGATTTCGAGGCCTTTGAAGATCACCTGGGTCCAGTCGATAGCGGTCTGCGCAGGCGGAATGCCGAGCAGCGCAATCTTGCCGCCGTGGTTCATCGCTTCGAGCATGCTGGTGAAAGCGCTCGGCACGCCTGACATTTCCAGCCCGACGTCGAAACCTTCGGCCATGTGCAGATCAGCCATCACGTCGCGCAACGATTCACGCGAGACGTTAACCGCACGCGTCGCGCCCATCTTGCGCGCGAGTTCGAGGCGATAGTCGTTGACGTCGGTAATCACCACATTGCGTGCGCCAACATGTTTCGCAATCGCTACCGCCATGATGCCGATGGGCCCGGCGCCGGTAATCAGCACGTCTTCGCCGACCAGGTTGAACGACAGCGCCGTATGCGTTGCGTTGCCGAACGGATCGAAGATCGCGGCGAGATCGTCGGAGATTTCAGGCGGGATCTTGAACGCGTTGAACGCGGGAATCACGAGGTATTCGGCGAATGCGCCTTCGCGATTCACACCAACGCCCACCGTATTGCGGCACAGATGCCGGCGTCCTGCACGACAGTTGCGACAGAATCCGCAGGTGATATGCCCTTCGCCCGACACGCGATCGCCGATCGCAAAGCCGCGCACTTCCTGACCCATCTCGACGATTTCGCCGACGTATTCGTGGCCGACATGCATCGGTACGGGAATCGTCTTTTGCGCCCAGTCGTCCCATTTCCAGATGTGGATATCGGTGCCGCAAATCGCGGTGCGCGTGATGCGGATCATCACGTCGTTGTGACCGACTTCGGGTTTCTTCACATCCGTCAGCGTGAGGCCCGGTGCGCGTTCGAGTTTTGCCAATGCTTTCATATGCGCCTCCGCTTCAGATGACACCGAGTTGACGGCCGACGCGCGCAAATGCGTCGACAGCTCGATCGATTTGTTCCGGCGTGTGCGCGGCGCTCATTTGCGTGCGAATGCGTGCGCGGCCTTTGGGCACCACGGGGAACGAGAAGCCGATCACGTATACGCCTTCCTTCAACAACGCGTCGGCCATGTTCGATGCGAGTTGCGCGTCGCCCAGCATGACCGGAATGATCGGGTGTTCGCCGGGCACGAGCGTGAAGCCGAGCGCGCTCATCGCGCGGCGGAAATGCGCGCCGTTTTCGCGGACGCGCGCACGCAGTTGCGCGCCTTCGTCACTGGCGAGCAATTCGAGTACTTTCAGCGAAGCGGCGGCGATGCTCGGTGTCAGCGTGTTGGAGAACAGATAGGGACGCGAGCGTTGACGCAGCAAATCGATGACTTCCTGGCGCGCTGCAACGTAGCCGCCCGATGCGCCGCCCAATGCCTTACCAAGTGTGCCGGTAATGATGTCGACGCGCGACAGCACACCGCAATGTTCCGGCGTGCCGCGCCCATGTTCGCCGACGAAACCGACCGCGTGCGAATCGTCGACCATCACGAGTGCGCCGTAGCGGTCGGCGAGATCGCAAATGCCTGCGAGGTCGGCGATGATGCCGTCCATCGAGAAGACGCCGTCGGTAGCGATCAGCTTGAAGCGTGCGCCGGCGGCATCCGCTTCTTTCAGCCTGGCTTCGAGATCCACGAGGTCATTGTTCTTGTAGCGAAAGCGCTTCGCCTTCGACAGCCGCACACCGTCGATGATGCTCGCGTGGTTCAACTCGTCGCTGATGATGGCGTCGTTGTCGTCGAGCAAGGTTTCGAACAGACCGCCGTTCGCATCAAAACAGCTGGAGTAGAGAATGCAGTCGTCAGTTTGCAGAAATGCGGCCAACGCTTTTTCGAGATCCTTGTGCACTGTTTGCGTGCCGCAAATGAAGCGCACCGACGCCATGCCGAAGCCGTCGTTATCCAGGCCTTGTTTCGCGGCCTCGATCAGGCGTTCGTCGTTGGCCAGACCAAGATAGTTGTTCGCGCAGAAATTCAGCACTTCCGTGCCGTTCGCAAGACGCACGTCAGCCGACTGGGGGCTGGCGATCACGCGCTCGTTCTTGTAAAAACCGTCGGCGCGGATCTGCTCGAGTGTGCCGCGCAGATGGGCGAGGTAAAGGTCACGCATGAACCAGACTCCTGAAAGGGTGGTGCACCCCGACATGTCCAGCACATGTCCGGCACTTGCGGCATGTTCGACGTCGAGGCGGGCTGTTATAGTCGGTTGTCAGTTTTATCGGATATTTTCGTTTTTCCGAACTAAAATCCGGTATGTCGAACAACTCTAAACGATAGGTCAGTAAATGGCAAGTTCGGGAATCCGCCGCGCAGCAGCCAACGCGGCACCCATTTCAGGCGCGAGTCCGGTCCCGGCGATCGCTGCGCCGCCTCGCGTCGGCGAGCAGATTCAGCGTCTGCGCGCCGAACGGCGCATGACGCTCGACGACCTGTCGCGCGCGGCCGGCGTGTCGAAATCGATGCTCTCGGAAATCGAGCGCGACAAGGCCAATCCGACGATCGCGGTCGCGTGGCGTCTGACGAACGCCCTCGGCGTCAGTCTCGATTCACTGTTCGCGCCGCAGAAGGCGCCGGAGGCGATTGCCGTCTCCGGTCCGCACGACATCCCGACTTTGAGCGGGCACGAGGCCAAGTATCAGTTGCGAGTCTGGGGTCCGATCGAATTGGCCGGCAAGTTCGAGTGGTACGAGTTGACGTTGCAGCCGGGTGGGGCGCTGGTGTCGAACGCGCACGAACCCGGCACGCGTGAGCATTTGACGGTGCTGCAGGGATCGATAGAGATCGAGGCGGCGGGCGCGACGAAGCGGCTCAAGGCCGCGGACACCGCGCGCTATGTCGCCGACGAGCCGCACGCAATCCGCAACGCCGGAAAGGGCGAGGCGAAAGCATTGCTAGTGGTGATTCACGGCTGAGGGGTAGGCGCACCGTTGCAGGTTGATGTCTGAATTGGACTGAATTGTCCGTTCGGCCGAGGTTGCGCGAGACACTGTATATTTGTACAGTACAGGGTGTCGACTGGAGCCGATAATGAACGACCTGACCACCGAACAAGCCGAGCATGCTCTGGCCGCGCTGCGCTATCAAACCGCGGCGCGCGATCTTGAACACATCGTGCGCAACATCGCCGCGCGCTACATCGTCCAGCAGGTGCCGCTCTCGTGGCGCCTGCTTCATGCAATCGAAGCCGAAGCGTTGGCAGACCTCGGGTTTGCGAGCCGGCACGACGCGATCATGCTCGGGCTCTTCCAACGGCCGTCCGAGTTGCCTTATCCGGAAACGGATGAGGCGGTGGATTTTGGTACATCCACGGCATTGCCTGCAGTATTTGCCTTTGCCGTCTCGGCCTATGAAGAGGCGGCACGGCGCGCAGCGCAACCCACTTCTAAAGACGCGCCGCTAAAGCACGCACGGGCGTGGGGCGACTGACTCAGGCGCTGTACTTTCATCGGTTGCCACCTACAATATGCGCAACTAACGGAAGAATAGCCTATGTCGCCTCCTAATCTGTCCGACCCGGTTCCACGCCCTGCACCGTCAACGGATCTCTTCGATCAGGAACGGGAAGACTGGCGCCGCGATCCGCAAATCGCGTTCGACGCGTGGCTTGCCAAGCAACATTTCAGACGCTCTTCTGCTGAAGTCTATCAAGCACAGTGGGGGCTTTTCCTCGACTGGCTTGCGGTTCGCCAAAAGAGTCTGGTCACGGTCGACACGCAAACCATCGCCGAATTCGTGGCCGGCCTTGAGATCCGAAAACCGCAACGTGTCCGGTATTTGCGGCTCATTGAACGGGTGCTGGATCACGTGCGCGAAATCGAATCCGCGTCGACCAATCCTGCACGCTTCATTGCTCAGGATGGCGAAGCAGCATGGCGGAATGCACGCGATAACGAGCCGACCGGGTTTCTCAATCATGCAGAACGCGCAGCGCTCATTGCGCATCTGTTTTCGCCGTTGCCGGTTTTGTCCATTGCGCAGCGCTGGAGAGAGCGGCGTGACCGCGCGTTGATCGCTGTGTTTCTCGGCGGCGGTATCAAGACCGGGGAAGCGGCAGCACTTACGGTTAGTTGCGTGAACGTCGGATCGCCGTGGGTCACAATCGAGTCCTCGAATCCGATGCTGACGCGCCGTACCCGGCTCGCACCCTTCGCGGCGGCCGTTCTCGACGCTTGGCTTGCGGAACGGCGCCTTTCCGAACTGGCCGGCAATCTGGTCTTTCCCGCTTCGCCTTCAGGACGCCCAATGCACAAGGCGACCATGCTGCGCGGCGTCGATGCGTTGATCGACGCCGCAGGCATCGCCGCGTCCCGAGCCTCACGCGCCAGTCCGCAAACTTTGCGCAACACCTTCGCGGCAGATCTATTCGAGAGTGGAGTTGAGGCGGAACAGGTCGGGCAATGGCTGGGATTTGTCCAGGCCGTGTCTGCCAACCGTTTGTACCGGGCATGGCAAAGGTGGATGGATCAGCAGGATTCGCCAACAGTGGATAAACCGGATCCAGCTGCTCCGCCATTGCCCGCGCCTAGGCGTGACGGGCGTTTGACGAGGAAAGGGTGAGTGAACGGGTCCTGAAAATACTCACCCATCAGGTCCCGAATTTCCTCACCTTTGGCGATTTATCCGTTATGACGCGTGCGCCGAGGGTCACGCCGACGCTGCAATCGAGCCACTCGACAAAAACCGGCTAACCGCCTCCAGCCTTGATTCGCCGGGTCCTGATGAGTGATCGCATTCCGGACACTGCAGCTCGAAGCGGTGATCCACTTGCGACAACTCGGGCTCACCTTCCTCACATTTTGGGCAACGCAGCGGCAACGTGACATGGCCGTCCGCCGCAGTACCGATCGCTGATAGCTCGTCGGTCGTGAGCCTGCCGGCTTCGACTAGCGAACACAACAGGTTCGCGACGGCGGGATCGATGTCCTGCTGGCCGCGCAGCGCAGCGACTTCTTTCGTCAAAACATCCACTTCATCCGACTGCTCGCGCAGTTGCGCGTCGAGCCGATCGCCGCGCGCCTTGGCCGCAGCGAGCTGCTGAATAAACTCGAATTCCTTGCGGCTGGCGTCACGCACCCCCGATTGGTAGGTGGCCGCCATGCTGCGCAAGGAATCGAGTTCGACCAGCATTGGCTTCACACGGCGCTCGGCTTCGGCGACGGCGTCCTTGATCTGTTGCGCATAGTGCTCGGTGCTTTGGCGCAATTCGACATGTAGCGCATCGATCCGGTCGCGGAGCGCCGCGTTCGTCGCCTGTTCGGTATCGAGGCGTTGGCGCAGCGTTTCGTTTTCGCCATCAAGTCGACGGACCGTGGCCTGCAAGCCTTCCTGGTGAGCGGTCCCATGTGTGGTGGCGCTGGATAGCTCAGTCTCGAGTGCGCGAACACGTTCCCACGCGGCTTCAGCTCTGAGTTCGCTGCGCTTGATCGCTTCTTCCGAAACGTCGCAGCGAATTTCCGCTTCCCGTGCGCGTTGGTCGGCGAGGGTGACTTGGGCGCGAATTTCCTCGCGTTCGTTGTCGAGGGTAGAGCGGGCGTGCACGACGGCTTCTTCGAAAAGGGCGCCTAATAATTCTCCGGCGCGATCTTCCAATGCTTTCGGGATAGCGCCGGCGCCAACTTTGACGCGCGACACCGTTCGGATCCGTTCCCAGAAGTGGTCGATGTCCTTTGGGATGTCACTTGCGCTGCCTGTTTGTGTCAGGTCGCGGACGGCCGCCATGGACGGGCGAATGCCCAAATCGAAGAAAAGTCGTTTGCAAGCATGCAGCGATAGTTCTTGCCGCCGTGCTCCGCTAGCCCTCAAAGATTCAAGCTCGTCACGGATGGCTTGCCGTTCCTGGTCCAGATTCATGTATACCTCGATGTCGCTCGAATTGGATGAATCATAACAATTTACGTATTGTTTGCTACGTATTTGTTGGGGACGAGTGTTATTTAGCCAATTGGCGTGTTTTGACGTTGCTGGTAGCTCACAAGATCGGAGCGAGCTTGGTTTTTCCGTGAAACAAAACGAAGACTAGCTAATAAGTTGTTGTAAATAAAGAAGTTTCAGTAGTTTCTTTTTGATCGCTCACTGTTTCACGCGGGCGTCATGGGAGCGGTTGGGGGTGAAGCAGTCTTGTCCGAAGGACGCGCGGGGAAAGTCTAGAGAGTAATAAAAGTAAACACCTTTGAACCCATGTTAAAAACGTTAACGCCATGGCAAACCCTTACCAGGTGGGCGTTCCAGCCCGGCAAGGTGAAGCTTTACGGGAGAGGTGGTGAGGTCTTGCGGGAGTGTTGAGTGATGAGGTTCGGGGGCCTCGGTGAGCAGGTCCGGGACAGAACGTGAGCGGGTTCAGGAGCTGCCCCAAAAGTGTGGTTTCGCTAAAGGTGAGATTTTGCGGGACCTGAGCGACCGGGATCGCCCGGCAGCACTCAAAAGTAGGTGCGGAGCTCGATGGGCCTTAAGGTGAGCGCTTTCGGGACCACCGCGGCCGCCAATTTTTGACCTTATTTTGGCCTCGTTAACCCCATTGGTGAGTCAAGACAGGAGAAAACGCGAACTGAAGGTGAGACTTTCCGGGGCCGAGGCGTCATTTTTGCCTCAATTTTGTGCATTTGGACGCTTAAGGTGAGGGTTTGCGGGAGCTGAAGCTGATTTCGGCCCAAATTCGGTTCGGTGCGCCGATGAGGTCGTCGATCACCCATTGCGGAAAGGTGAGCGAATTCGGGAGACCTGGATCGAGGCGATAGCCGAATCGCCAAAAAAGCTGTTTTGGGCCTGAGGTGAGGTTTTTCGGGAGCCTTTTGGGACGTTTGTCTTCGCTAAGGTGAGGAAATACAGGACTGAAGTCGCCGCAATGGGCCGGAAAAGCCCTACTGACGCTGTCAGAGTCATTCTGATTTTGGGGCTGCGAAAATCTTAAGGTGAGGTTTTTCGGGGCCCTTTGGGTTGCGACCGGAAACGTCGAATTTCACTGAAAAGCTGTTAAAGGTGAGGATATACGGGAGCGTGTGCCCATGGCTCGGTGAATAGTGGTCTGATAAGTCAATGAAATCATTGGATAATTTTTGTGCGCTGCGCAAAGGTGAGGTTTTTCGGGGGGGCTTTTTCATGCGCTGCGTAGGCCTGATTCGGACTCATAGGTGAGGCTCTTCGGGACTATTTATCGGTGTTTTTTCAGCGCCCCAGGTCTGGAGGCCGCGTCGTTCCAAGCGCTCAGCTAGCGTTAAGGTGAGCTTTTTCGGGGGAGATTCTCGCGACTCGGATCTCACTGCCGCGTGAATCAGATGTCTTGCCGCCAGGGTCGCGGGCCATTTGCTCAATCAAATATGCGGCGATTGCGGTGTGCATCTGTGCATCGAAGGCCACATGGCCGCAATCGACGCATATGCGTGCCGGCGGGCTTCGGCGTGGTGCCTGCTTAGGGAGGAGGCTCGGCGCGCTTGTCGGGTTTCTCCCCTCCCCTATCCGCTGAAATCGGCAAAAGTGCATCCAAGCCACCGATCGAGTACGAGTGCGTCTCGCTCGCTACGTGCGTGCAGCCAAAATTCACGAAAATTTTTTGAGGTGAGAAGATTCGGGATCGAATAGCTCCGGTTCGCGGCAGGTCAGAAATGGGTCAATTTTCTGGAGGCCGCGACCTGTAAGGATGCCCTGAACCTGGCGCGAAACGGGTGAGGTGAGGGTTTTCGGGAGTTGCTCGAGGTGAGTTGTGCCTCGTAAACTCACTTCACCGGGAACGGTGAGACCCGTGCTATAGACGCGTATCACCACAGCCGGTATGCTCTCGCCAAATCCCTCCTCGACCAGACGCATGGCTACGAAGCGCGCGAAGAAGACAGATGTAGTCAGCCCGAGCTCGGCCGAATTACGCAAGGCCGTTGAGGCGATCGCCATCCAGCCCAAGAGCGGCAAGATCACGCTCCTCACCCGCAAGCTGTTCAACGTTCTCCTTGCCGTCGCTCAGCAAGCCGATGAGTCCGGCGATACGTATCGGGCCTTGCTGTCTGACATCGTCGCCAATTCCGCATTCGATTCGAACGACACGGCGCTCGTGAAAGAGCACCTGCGGCGCATGGTGTCGGTGCAGGTCGAATGGAGTACCGGCACGTCCAGCCAGAAGCCGGGTCGGAAATGGGGTATTTCCACGCTGATTGCCGACGCGGAAATTCTTGAAGATCCCACCACTCGCCGTGTGTGGGTGGAGTTCTCATTTGCGCCGAAGATCAAAAAGAAGCTGCTCGATCCTGTTCAGTATGCGCGGTTGAGTCTGCAGTTCCAGAGCCAGTTGCGCAGTAGCGCGGGGCTCGCACTTTACGAGATTTGCGTTCGCTACCTGACCAACCCGAGCCATCTGACGATGCGCGAAACATGGGAATGGTGGCGCCCTATTCTCTCGGGCACGCCTGACACCGAAGCGGGTGATGAGGCGAAGCGCGAGTACAAGTACTTCAAGCGCGATTACCTGCGCCCGGCCATCGCCGAAGTAAATGCGGTCACCAACATCTTTGTCGAGTTGATCGAGCACCGGGAAGGACGGCGGGTTGCCGAGATCCAGTTCCGCGTGACCGAGCGCAAACAGCCTATGCTCGCACTCGACGAACACCCGAATGTATTCGACAGCACCCTGGTCGACCGGATGGTGAAGATCGGCATTCCGCTGAAAGAAGCGCAAACACTGTACGCCGATAGCGAAGAAAACCGGATTCGCGCGGCGCTGCAGATGACCGAGCAACGCATGCGCAGTACGTCCTTGCCCGCTGTGCGTAGCGCGCCGGCTCTGTTCAAGGATGCGTTGAAGAAGGGCTATGCGCCGCCGGTCGAGGCGCTGGCGTCCGGTAGCGGCGGTAAAGCCGCGGTGGCTGCGCCGGCGGACGACCTGAAAGCGCGGCTGCTCGGCGAGTACTCGGCGGTTCGTCGCAAGGAAGCGCGCGAGCTTTACGACGAGCAAGGTGAGTCGGAGCGGGAGATCGCACGGAAGTCGTTTGAGGACGACGTGTTGCCGGATCTCGGCACACATATGCGGGACGACTGGCGTCGTCGTGGGCTGGATTCGAAGATCGTCGAAACGGCGTTCTTCGATTGGCTGGCTCGCAAAACCTGGGGCGAACCCACCGATGGCGACCTGCTCGCCTTCACGCTGAGCCAATCGCGCGCGGCGTAATCGTCAAGATCGCATCAAGAAAAACGGCGGCCACTTTCGTGTGCCGCCGTTTCTTTTCCTGCTGATGCTCTTCCTTCGTTACTTCAGCATCTTTTCAATCTGACGAAGGATGTCGTCACGCTTTTCACGGGTGAGGCCCTTCAGGCGCAGTTCGATTCGATCGTCTCCATACGATTTCAGATCGCCGACCGAGACGCCGCCGAGCTTGATTTCCAGACGCTGCGCATAGCGCTGCCGACCCGCCGGCTTGGTGCTTTCCTGCGCGCTTGCTCTGCCCTTGACGATGTCCGCAACCTGTCGCGTGCTCAGGTCGTCGGAGAGGATTTTGTTGATCAGGCGCAGCGTAGCGTCGGCGCCGCGGGCAGTGTGATAGCGGCCCACCTGATACGCCATGTTCGAACCAAAGCGGTCAGGCCTTGCGACCATCTCATGCATCACCGCCTCGGGTAGCTTCGCAATCGAGAGGGCGACCGCGATGGTTGACTCGTCCAGTCCGAGATGTTCGGCGAGCTCCTTCTGGCTCTGGAAATGTCGATCGTCGAGAAAGCGTTTCCAGACGACGGCGTTGTCGAACACGGTCTGCGAATCGCGCTGGACGTTGAGGTCGTAGCCGAGCTTATAGCTCTGGATGCCGATCGGCAGATCGATGACGATCGCCTTCACCGATTCCTTGTTTGCTTCTTTAAGCGCCCGCACACGCCGACCGCCGTCGCTGACGTAGTAGGTGCCGGGGTTGTCGTAATCGGGAATGACGTGAATTGCCTGCTGCTGGCCCTGCTTCGCCAGATTGACAGCAAGCTCGGCAATCGACGCCTTCAGATAGAAATGGCGCGGATTGAACGGGCTCGGCTTGATCGTCTTGAGCGCGAGTTCGATGACCTGGCCCGGCCGGTAAGCGTGTTCGATCCGCCAGGCACGGTAGGCCGCCGACTCATTAGCGATATCCGCCGCTTCGAGTTCGGTGACGTCCTGGGAAAGGACAGGCTGGATGACGCGGTTCGGTACATCGCCAGTTGGGGCGCCATTCTTGACCAAACCGTCGATCGCGTTCAGGCGGTCGAGAGCGGTTCGCTTTTCGCTGCTAGTCGTATCAGGACGTGCTTGAAAGCCTTTGGCGAATTGGGAGGGTTTCATTCAGGGTCCTTTATGCGCATAAATTCAGGGGAGCAGGGCTGCGATCTCGTTGGCGCACGCCCGTACTTCGATGGCGGCGAGCTTGGCGCCGCGATCGTTCATCTGAAGCACTGTCTGCCCTAAGGCCATTGCCTGTTTGTAGGCTTCCCGTGTCGGGATCTGGGTCTTCAGCAGTGGGAAACCGAGCTCTTCCAACGCACGCTTCAGTTCGCGCGTCAGCATCCGTTTCTCTTCGGTCTTATTCAGCAGAAAGACGGCGCGCAGATCCTCGTTCATGACCTGGGCCTGCTGCACGAGTTTCACCAGCCCGACGCTCGACCAATAGTCGGCGGGCGACGACGACGTTGGCATGATCGCGACGCTCGCCGCGAGCAACACGACGCCGGACACTTTCTCGGTGATGGAGGGTGGGCAGTCGACGACGATGATGTCGTAGTCAGCCACGAATTTCTTGATCTCGCGATGGATCTGGCTGCCGGCTTCGGAGAGGTTGACGACTGGGAACGGAATGCCGGTTTCGCCGTCTGATGATGCGCTGGCCCAATGGACCAGGGTGTTTTGACCATCGGCGTCTACGACGAGGACGCGTTTGCCTTTTTCATGGAACGCAGCCCCGAGGTGCATCGCGATTGTGCTCTTCCCGACCCCGCCCTTCTGCTGAGTTACCGCGATGATTTCTGCTGCCAATCTTCACCTCCTCTTTTTAGACGCAAAAGGATTTTACCTGGATGAATTCGCATTTCAATCGTTTTTGTGTAAACGCGAGAAGAATTAGCCGAACGGGATAGGTTTATGCGCATAAAGGTTGTGGCATGGCTGAGCTAAAGCGCAGCGGGTGTGAAGCGGATCAACGGCGATAGGTTTGCGGCGCCGGGAAGGTGTCAGACGCGGTGAGGTATCGAAGGGGGAGTTCGCTACTGGATCTGGTGCGATGCGAAGCTGCGCCCACGGGTATGGGTCGTGGTGTGTCGGTAGTCTGGGATTCGACGCCGTGCCGCTTACTTAGGGTTGGCGTTGCTGCGTCACATCGCTTTTACAGGCCCCAACTGTTGGCGGCGTCGAGGCATATCCGGGCCACACTCGTGCCCCGCGAGCCGTCACGCATAGACACCTTTATGCGCATAAACTTTTCGGGCGTGACTCAAGCATGGAGCCGCCGTTGCTGGGGGGTGTAGGGATCGATGCATGATCCTGCGGCACGGCACGGAGGTGGGACTGGCTGCTGCACGAAGCCTCGTGTCCATGCATACAAAGGGGGAGGCTCAACCAACATGGGTTGACGCTTTCAGTAGAGCGGCCCAAGCCACCCGGCGATAGCTCGACAACTTCCGGCAGGCGCTTTATGCGCATAAACCGAACGACATCATCACCAACAGACAACGCCACGTTCCTGCCTCAACAAACCCGATCGCCCCACCCAACTCCCGCACCGGCTAAAATCCCCAACCAAAAAACACCCCGCACCCAACACAAGCACCATTCACCCAACCATGATCACCATCTACCACAACCCCCGTTGTTCAAAATCGCGAGCTACCTGCGACCTGATCGCCACCACCTACAACAGCGCCAACGAACCAACGGAAATCATCGAATACCAGAAGCAACCACTCACGGCCGCGCAGTTGAAGCAACTCAACGCGCAGCTAGGCTGCACAGTCCGCGAGATGATCCGCGACACCGAAGCCGAATACAAAGCACTCAACCTCTCCGACACCACGCTGAGCGACGCTCAGTTATACGAAGCATTGGAAACGCACCCGATCCTTCTGCAACGACCGATCGTCGTGCGGAACGGGCGAGCCGTGATTGGCCGCCCGCCGGAAAATGTCGAAGCGCTATTCGCCTAGGCGTCGAAGCATCGCGATCTACGTGACCCGAGCCGAAGCGACCTAAGCCTTGGCAGCCAATGCAGCGTCCTTCGTCACGATCTTTGTCGGGATGATGCGCAGCTCGCTGAATGTGTCCGCGATACGTTGCTGTTCTGCAAGCACACTCGCGTCGATGGGTTTGTAGATGTGCGCGTAGTGTCGCAAACCCGCTTCGATCACACCGGCGTCGAGGCCCTGAATCGGTGCAAGCTGTGCGGCTGCTTCGCTGTAGTGCCCGCGCACCCACTCGCCCTCTTTACTCACCGCATCTATCACGATCGCGAGCACGTCACCGTTTTTCTCCGCAAACGGCCGCGCGCTCAGGAAGAACTGATGGTGACTGACGATCCCTTCGGCGTCGGCCAGCAAGCGGGCATTCGACTGGCGTTTTGCCGCCTCGAGGAACGGGTCCCAGATCGCCCATGCGTCGATCGCACCGCGTTCGAAGGCCGCACGCGCATCGGCGGGCGCCAGAAAGACGGGTTGGATGTCGCTGTACTTCACGCCGCTCTTCTGCAATGCGGCGACCAGAAACCAGTGAACGTCCGAACCTTTATTGAACGCGATCCTTTTGCCCTTCAGATCGGCGAGCGTTTTGATCGGCGCGTCCTGATGGACGAGGATCCCTTCGGCATGTGGCGTCGGGATTTCATACGCCGTATAGACGAAGTTCGCGCCGGCCGCCTGCGCGAACACCGGCGGCGCCTCGCCGACATAACCGAAGTCGATCGCGCCGACATTCAATCCTTCGAGCAACTGCGGGCCGGCGGGAAACTCAGTCCATTTGACCGTGAAGCCAAGCGGTGCGAGCTGCTTTTCGAGCGTGCCGTGCGCCTTCAGCAATACGAGCGTGTTGGCCGCTTTCTGATAACCGATGCGAAATTCCTTCGCATGCGCATCCGCGGCGAAGACTGACGTGGAGACAACGGGTAAGGCCGCGGCGGCCAGCGAGGCGCCCACGCCGGCGATAAACGTGCGGCGCGTGAGCAACAGATGACGGGACATAAAAGTGCTCGTTAAAAAGACGGACGCGAAACGGACCGATTAGCGTTGACGATAATTCGTCTGCAAGCCTGGACGAACCGATAAATTCGCATAAGCAAATCACGCCGGAGGGGGCGGGACACCCCAGCGGTCCCGCTCTGCGTGTCTGACTGCGTCAAGTCACCTTGCCCCGCTACAATCCGTCATCCGCGCGCAGTCGCGGCTGCGTCAATCGGAAAAGGGACATCGTGCATCTGACGACAACACTCGCGCCGTGGTCATCCCACGACACTCAACTGATTTTGTCGTGCGTGCTCGGGCTCGCACTGATCATCGTATTCATCAGCGTGCTGAAGCTCGCACCGTTTCTGTCGATTCTGGTCGGCACGTTCGCGGCGGGTTTTTCGGCTGGTCTGCCGCTGGAAGCAGTAGCCAGCGCATTCAGCAAAGGCGCGGGTGCGTTGCTCGGCGACGTCGGCATCATCATCGCGCTCGGGGCGATGCTCGGCGCGCTTATGGCCGAATCGGGCGCCGCTGACCGGCTCGTCTCAACCATCCTCAAACATTCCACGCCACGTACGCTGCCGTGGATGATGGCGCTGGTGGCGATCATCGTCGGCCTGCCGCTCTTCTTTGAAGTCGGCCTGGTGATGATGGTGCCGATCATCTTCGTGATGGCGCGCCGTTCGCAGCAGCCGATCCTGCGGATTGCGATTCCCGCGCTCGCCGGCATGACCACATTGCACGCCCTGTTGCCACCGCACCCAGGTCCACTGATCGCCGTGAGCGCACTGCATGCCGATCTCGGTCTGACGCTTGGTCTCGGCCTGATCGTTGCCATTCCGGCGGTCATTCTGGCGGGACCGGTCTACGGCATCTGGTTGTCGAAGCGGATGCACGTGGTCGAGCCGGAAGAAATGGGCAAGCTGTTCACCGCAGAACAAAGCACCGGCGAGCCGCCGAGTTTCGCGATCTCGCTCATCACGATCCTGTTGCCGGTCGTGTTGATGCTCGGCCGCACGGTTGCCAAACTTCTGCTGCAACCCGAAACCTTCCTGTTCGACGCGCTCAATTTCCTGGGTGAGCCGTTGGTCGCGCTCGGCCTCACCGTGCTATTCGCGGTAGTGGCGCTGGGCTGGTCGCGCGGCATGGCACGCGACCGGGTCGGCGGCATTCTGCGCAAGAGCTTGCCGCCGATCGCGGCGCTGCTGCTGACCATCGGTGCCGGCGGTGGCCTCAAGCAGGCGCTGGTGGTGGCCGGCATCAGCACGACGATCGGCAAGATCGCGGTCGGCGCGCACATGCCGCTGATTCTGCTGGCGTGGCTGATCGCTGTCGCGCTGCGGCAGGCGACCGGCTCCGCGACGGTTGCGACCACCACGACCGCCGGTATCGTCGCGCCGGTCGTCGCGGGCCTCAGCGCGACGCACAATTCGCTGATGGCGCTCGCGATCGGCGCAGGTTCCGTGTTCTTCTGCCACGTGAACGATGCCGGTTTCTGGATGGTGCGCGAGTACTTCGGGTTGCAATTGAAGCAGACGGTGATGGTCTGGTCGGTGCTGCAGACGATCGTATCCGTCGTCGGCCTCGTCTTGACGTTCGCGTTGTGGACCGTGTTGACCTGAGCCTGGCCCAAGGATCGCAAGCGGTGGCAGGAATTGACGCCTGGCTGTCAATTCCACATGGCCCGATCCACTTACACTGCTTCGACACAGACGAGGCGCAGTCCCGCGCTTCGCTTCCCTGCCGACCCGGAGCCACCATGCTTGAACTGAGACCGTCCTGCGAAGGATGCGGCAAATCACTGCCGCCGAACGCGCCCGACGCGATGATCTGCACGTACGAATGCACTTTCTGCGAAGTGTGTGCGCTCAGCACGCTGCGCAACGTGTGTCCGAACTGTGGCGGCAATTTTCAGCATCGGCCGATCCGCACGCGCGCGCAGCTGGCCAAACATCCGGCCGGTGCCCAAGCGCATCCCGTCTCCATCGACGAAGCGTCACACGCAAGCTTCTTCGAGTGCTACCGGAACACGCCACCCGGCGAGCGCTAACAGGCGCCACCTCAATCCTCACCACCACCCGCGCCCGGCGTCGCAATCCCGCTCACCGTGCGCGCCGCCACGCGGAGCAGCCGGATCTGTTTGCGGTAATTGCGGCAGCCGCTGCAAGTCGGCAGATGCAGCCGGATCGCGACCCATTCGCCGGTCGTCAAACGGCGGTCGAGCGCGTCTGATAATAGCCGCGTGATGTGCTTACACTTCCCCATTCGCATCCTCTCTGGATAGGCCCTTTTCGCTCAGGCAAGTGCGCAAGCGCAGCCGCGCGCGGTAGATCAGCACGCTGCAGTGATTGGCGGTCATCTGCAGTTCGGCGCAGATCGCTTCGGTTTCGAGATCGAGAAATTCGCGCATCATGAACACGCGCCCGATGTGCTCGGGCAGGTGTTCCAGACACATCTCGAACAAGGTCCAGAATTGCTGCTGACGCAGCGCGGTTTCCGGCGTCGGCCATGGTTGCGGCTTGCTCTCGCGTGACCAGTGGCCGTTGTCCTTGAAGAGTTCACGATCGAGCAGCGTCTCGCCGTCGATTTCGGATTCGAGCGCCGACAGATTCACCGTGCGCTGCCGGGCGCGCAAGGTGTCGATGAGCTTGTGCCGCAGGATGCCGAACACCCACGTCTTGTGCTCCGATTGCGCGGCAAACCGGTCGGCTTGTGTCCAGGCGGCGGCCAGAGCCTCCTGGACGGCGTCTTCGGCGGCAGCGGCATCGCGCAGTTGCAAACGGGCGAAGCGCAACAGGTCGCGCCGCAATTGCGTCAGATAAACGGGATCATCGAGCGCCGGCCCACTTACTTGCGCCATGGCGGGCTCCATCGCCGCGCTTGCGGTTGCCGCGCGTTTTCTTCTGGATCGTTGTGGTTCATAGACGGGTGGGTTTCCTCGCGCAGTTCCCGGACGTGTGCGCCATTCTCCCGCACGTTCCTGCGCAAGCGAATTGGTATTGAACATGTGCCCGCCAGCAAGCGAAGACTCGATGAGCTTAGTCGTGCCGCAACAGGCTTTATGACAGCAAAAATATTATTGCAAAAAATGAAATCAAGGCTGCGCCGGCGCAACCGTAACTTCAGGCGCATGGGCGAGGCGTGTAGTGACACACGTTTCAAGCTCGCCGCAAATACGCGGCTGGATTATTTCAATATTTGAAAAAACATCTTCTCGTCTTCGGTATTTTTAGGCGGGCACTGAATCGCTATTCTCCACTCCATCGATCGCCCCAGATCGCGAACTAAACGCCGAAGAGGAGTAGCACCATGAAACGCATTCTTACCGCCCTGATCGCTTCCGTCGCCCTGTTTGCTGCTGCTTCGGGCGCAGCTCAAGCTGCTGCACCGGCTCAATGCAGCGGCCCGGCATCGTATTGCAACGTGTTCTTCGGCAACTAATCGTCTGGCGGACGCGGCCGGACACCGGTCCGGCACAAGTCTGCTGACGAGACGGGTTCTCGAAATCAAGAAAGGGCGCCGATAAAGGCGCCCTTTTTGCATTTAATCCCGCACGTTTGACGCACGTATGAAGCGTCTGCAGAACAGGGCTGCGACTCCCTTTCTCCGGTGTGCAAGCGTCGAGAAACAGAAAGCGGTACGCAATACCCGGCACTCCGAAGCAACACCCGCGCCTGGCGCGCAAATGCGCCTAATGCTCACTCTTCTAACGTGTTACAGTGAGCCAACAGCTTGCAGTTCTCCTGCGCGCCCTGCGCAGTCCCTCAGGCATCCGCCTCTCATCACAGCGCCCTGAACCGAACGGGGTCCTTTCCTTCTACTTCGTTCGACGGTGTCGCCGGCGTGGCCTTACAGACGCCGCTCCAGACGCGCATCGTCGCCGACCAGCACCTGTTTGCTGAAACGCCGCGACTCGCCCGGCGTCATGCCCAACACACAGCCACACGTTTCAAGCGAGATCCTTTACCGGAGACGACTACCATGAACAATACGATCAGAAGCTACCGGGGCCTTGAGATTTATCCACTGGTTTATCCGCACCAGCCGCGTTCTGCCGATGGCGTTCGCCACTACGATTCGGGCTTCGACGCCGCGGTGCGAATCTGCCGGCGCGGCACCGACGACACCTTGACCAGCAGCCGTGTATTTCGCGTGCCGAGCCGTTCTCCGTTTGGCGCGGCTGGCGACGCACGCATTGCATCAGCAAGTTACGCGGAGCGGGTGATCGACGGCATGGTTGCCGGCGAGTCGATCGCCGGACTCTGATGCGCGCACCGATGGCAAGCCACATTTCCAGGCGCTCGCAGGGCGCGAATTCCATGCCGTTGACGGGCCGCGCAAACTATCAGGTCGCCGTGTCGTCGCGTCGAACCTCCAGCGGGACGGTGCCGACGCTGAAAGTAATCCGGTTAAGCGACGAGCGCGTGATCTATCCCTTCCAGGGCCACGCGGACATGCCGTTTTTCGAAAATGCGGATGCGGCTCAGGTGTTTGCCGAGACGTACGGCTGGCAGCTTGTGGATGGCGACATCGCTGTCCCGGAATGACAGCGAAGAACGTCGAGTTGCCTCAAATCGTCCTAGGCCGAAAGCATGCTTGATTGACAAGGCAAAAGTACCAGTTATCCACAAGGTTATTCAGTGAATCTGTGGATAACTTTTGTCGCTACCGGGTTATCCACCGGTCGCCACTTTCGAGGTCCGGACCGCGTAACCAGAAGTCGGCGCTTTTTGTGCGCGCCCTTGCCGTACCGCCCGGCTTTTTGCCTATGATGAACAGTTCGTACCCTTTAGCGCGTCAAGCGCCTAACCTCGAGGAAGCGAACTATGGCCCATCACATCGCAGTGGTCGTCGGCAGCCTGCGCCGCGAGTCGTTCAACCGCCAACTGGCGCAGGCCGTGATTTCTCTCGCGCCCGCGGACTTTACCTTCGAGTTCATCGATATCGGCTCCTTGCCGCTCTATAGTCAGGACTATGACGCCGACTATCCCGAAGTCGCCAAACACCTGAAGAAGCGCGTTGAAGCCGCAGATGGCCTGCTGTTCGTCACCCCCGAGTACAACCGCTCCATGCCAGGCGTCCTGAAGAACGCACTCGACTGGGGCTCGCGGCCCTGGGGCACCAATTCATGGGGCAACAAGCCCGGCGCGGTGCTCGGCACCTCGCTCGGGGCGACCGGCACGGCGCTCGCGCAACAGCATCTGCGCAATGTACTGGCGTACCTCGATGTCGCCACGCTTGGCCAGCCTGAAGTGTTCATCAAGCACGACCCGGCGGCGATCAACGAGAAAGGCGAGATCGTGAACGACGGCACCCGCAAGTTTTTGCAGACCTTCGTCGACCGTTACGTTGCATGGGTCAAACGTCAGACCGCTGCCTGACGGCCAATTCGGGCCATATCAAAGCACCCGCCCAGACTGAAAACGCCGACGTCGCCGTAACTTCACGGCACGCCGGCGTTGCCGCTCCCCCGTTTAGACGTGATGGTGTCCCGTCACCCGTTCCCAACCATGACGCACGGCGAGCTTGAAGCGCTCCCACGTGCTGTCGGGCGAGGTGGTTTCCCAATGGCGCCGGGCTTCCGGCTCGACGTCGTCCCATGCCCGGTCGCGAAAACGCGCGTCCTGACCGATCTCCGCGCCGTAGCGATAGGCCGGCACGTAATCTTCATAGCGCGCGTTCTCAGCCGCGTATTGCTCGTCATAGTGCGTGCGGAAATCCTCTTCGTATTCCAGATACTCGTTCGGCATCTGGCTACCTAAACCCGCGGTCGGCTGCCCGGCTTCGGAGACGACGTCCGACGGCTGCAGGATCGCGCCCGAACCCGGCATCGAACCTGCCGCAATCGCGGTACGTCCCGCATCGCCCACCAGCGGGTCGATGACCGGCTCGCTCACGGGGTCGCGCATCGGCCGCTCAGCCCGCGGCGGCGGGACGAACGGCTCGGCGTCGGTGCCCATGAGCGGCGGCGGATAGAGTGGATCGGCCGAGGCCTTAGGCTGTGTCGTTGAAGCCGGCGTCGCTACGCCGGCCGTCGTCGTGCTCGATGTATGCGGCGTGCCTGGCGTCACCGCGCCAATGCCGAGTTCGTCGAGTATCGAATGATCGCGGCTCGATTCAGCTGGCGTGTCCCAGTCGGGCGAACGCTCGCCGATGTCGGTCGCACCCAGCCTCGTCAAGGTATTGCGAGCGAGTTCTGCATGCGATTCGCTGGCCGCGCTCACGCAGACCAGCACGGCGCCGCGGCGCACGGCTTCCGTGTAGCGAGCCGTGTCCGGCGCGCGAGGGCCGCTCGCAAACAGGCTCGAGAGAAAACGCTCGATATTGGCGAGCACACCGGAACCGGCGACCTCGTCGGTTGCGGAGCCGACGGAGGGTTCCGGATTCGCCTGCAACTCGATCGTTTCGCGTGCAAAACCGGTCTGTACAAGCGTGTCGCGCGCGGCCTCGGCTTGAGAATAGGTGTCGAATAAACCAATCACGGTATGTCGCATGGCTGTCTCCCGGCGGTTTTAGGTGGATCGAACGGCGCAAGAACGCGTCGGCCTCCTTCCCTAAAAACATCGCAACGATCATGCCGGGGCGGCACGGCGTGTCCGCACGCCCGCTGCTGGCCGCTTGCGCCATGTGTTCGCATAGAAACTGCGGCATTCCGCTGCCGCGCTTTTACAACCGCCGGTAATTGGCGGCGATGCTGAAAAAGCGGCGTTAGTCGGCCGGATGGGCCGCCGCAGCCGGATCGGCGCCCGTTTGCGCCAGTTCGCGCTGGATCGCTTGCAGGAGTTCTTCCAGCAAGGCGATATCGAAGGGTTTCGACAGCACCCGCACGTTCACATGCCGCGCGCGGTCGAGTTCTTCCGCGTAGCCGGTGACCAGAATGACCGGCAGCCGGGTGTCGAAAGCCTGTACGGCTTCGGCCAGGTCGATGCCGTTCATCGTGCCCGGCATGTGGATGTCCGACAGCACCAGGTCGAACGGCAGCGGCTCGCCGGTGCGCGCCTGCCTCGCGTGGGCGTCGTCGAACAGGCAGAGCGCGGTATCGGCGTTGAATACACACGTGACCTGGTGGCCCATCATCTGCAACAGGGCCTCGGTGCCGGCGGCGACTTCGTCGTTGTCCTCGACCAGCAGGATGCGCAAGCCGTGCGGCGCGCCGCTTTCCTCGACACCCGTTTCGGCCGGCAGTTCGGCTTCGGGAGCGGCTGTGGCGCGCGGCAGGTAGAGGCGCACCGAGGTGCCTGCGCCGATTGCGCTGTCGATCGCGGCAAGGCCGCCGGAGCGCTCGCAGAAGGCGAAAACCTGCGGCAGTCCGAGACCGGTGCCCATGCCTTTCGGCTTCGTGGTGAAAAGCGGTTCGAAGGCGCGCGCGAGCACTTCAGGCGGCATGCCGCCACCGGTATCTTCAAGCGACAGTTGCACGAAATCGCCGGTCAGCGGAAAGCCGTCCTGGTGGCGGAAGTTGATATTGGCGGCTCGAACCGTGAAGCGGCCGCCGTTGGGCATGGCGTCGCGCGCGTTCACCGCGATGTTGATCAGCGCCAGTTCGAGCTCGGCGACGTCGACACGCATGGGCCAGATATCGACGCCGATATCCATCACCAGCGAAATCTTCGCGCCGAGCGATGCGCGCAGCAGTTCGCGGCACGCCGGCAGCCAACGCTCGAGCGCCAGCGTCTCGTTGCGCAACGGCTGCTTGCGCGCGACGCCGAGCAATTGCCGGGTGAGCGACTGGCCACCCTTGAGCGCCCGCTCCATCGCCGACAATTCGCGGTCGAGCCCCGGCGCGCCGCGCCGCCGGGCGATCTGCACGTTGGCAGAAACGATCATCAGCAGATTGTTGAAATCGTGCGCCACACTGCCGACCAGATTGCCGAGCGCCTCCATCTTGCGCGATTGGCGATACGCGGATTCGATCGAGCGGCGCATCGAGGCTTCGGCCTGCCAGCGCTCCCACGCCTCCTCCTCGGCGCCGAGGCGCCGCAGCGACAGCCAGATCACGCACCACAGCACGATAGACGGCGTGAACATCGACAGAATCAGTACGCTTAGATGCCGGTACCACGCGGCCCAGATGGCCGAGGTGCGATAGCCGCACAACGCGTAGACCGGATAGGCGCCGATGCGCCGGAACGCGAGGATTACGTTGTCGTCGTCGATGTCGGAGTGCATACGTACGACGCCGGCTCGCCGCCCTTGCGCCAGCGCTTCGGCCAGTGGCGAATGCGGCGCCGTAGCCTGCGGCTCGCGCGGGCGGCGCGGATAGTGTGCGAGGATCGCGCCGTCGGTGCGCACGAGGCTCATGATCATCGGCGTGCTGTCGCTGCCGCCGAGCAGTTCCCGGTAGAACGCGTCGAAATAGCTGGGCCGCAGTGCGACCGAGACGACGCCAGCAAATGAGCCGTCGGCTGCTTGCCGCTCCACGCCCGTGTTGAACACCTGTTCGCCCACCACATGTCCCGTCATGACCTTCGAGACATGCTCGAGACCCTTGCCGTCGCGAATGCCGGTGAAATCGTCGCGGTCGGCAATCGACAACTCCGGCGCGGGATAGAAACGGCTGGTGGCGAGCAGATCCCCCTCACGGCCGAAGATCGAGACGGCCGCCACCTGAGGATAGCCGCCGCCCATAGTGCGCAGCTTCTCGTGAATCTCGCCTTCCTGAGCGCGAATGCCGTTGTCGTCCAGACCTTGCGTCAGATCGACAATGCGCGAATCGAGCGTCTCGTTCATGTCGAACACTTTCAGCGCGTGTTCTTCGGCCACGCGCACGGTGCGCAGCGTCACGTCGGTCGCGTCGGCCATGCGCGCGCGCAGATCGCTGAACGCCATCGCGGCGACGTACACGCACGGCAGCACGATGGCTGCGATAAGCAGCGCGATCAGCGTGATGCGCCGGACGTGGAAATTCTGTTCCGGTACGGCCGGAAACCGCGCCTCGTCCTGGCGGCTAGGGGGAGGGCGGCTCGCTTCAGGCGGGTCGAACCGTTCTGATGTCATGGTCGGTAACGCTAAGGTCGTTCTGGACGAAAAGGCCGGGAATCGGCGTCATACGAAAAGCATAGACATGCAGCAGCCGTACTAGTTACTGTGACAAATGGTCGGCCCCCGATTTGTCGGCCGTTTGAATCAGTGACAAATCGAGCAGCGCAAACGTACACAAAAGTATAAATGTAAAAGAAAGACTCTGAAATCTACCGAAATATTTTCAAAAATAGCATTTAATGGGAAAATTTCTTTAATCAAAGCGAAATTGGCGAGTTGCCTTTCCGCCAATTTGCTTCGAAAATCGATGTCATCACAAATAATGCGTCCGCCATGTTCGGATGCATCTGCCACGAGGACCGCCAGGCAACGCGCACAACGCGTGACCGAAGGCGCTCGCGGAAACAGCCGCGCGGCAAGGGACCAGCCCGATCCGTGGAGCCGCGCGGATTCATCTACGGGGTAGGCTCGAACATGCCGGTCATAGCCGTCGTCCACCGTGCCCGCGCGCATTCATGCGCGCCCACGGCTTCCGTCACACGCGCCTCGCTGTGCGGGCACCCCGCTCGTTTGCAAGCTTCATTCTCGCAAGCTTCAGCCCGTTTGAGCGCCGGTCGACAGACCGCACGCTAAAGAAATCACCTCTACCCGCCGTTAACGCGCAAGAGCTAATTCCGCTTACCGACCCGCCCATGCCTTTGCCCATTGTGATCGCCGACGATTCATTGCTTGCCCGCAAGGTGCTCACCAAGGCATTGCCGCCGGACTGGGATGTCGACGTGTCCTACGCGACGAACGGGCGCGAAGCGCTCGGCCTGTATCGCGAAGGCAAAGCGTCGGTGATGTTTCTCGACCTGACGATGCCGGACATGACCGGCTATCAGGTGCTGGAAGCATTGCAGCATGAGGATCTGAACACCTTCGTCATAGTCGTCTCCGCCGATGTCCAGCCGATGGCGCAGTCGCGCGTGCGCGCGCTCGGCGCCGTCGCTTTCATCGCCAAGCCCGTGACGCCCGAGGCGGTACTACCCATCCTCAAGGAGTACGGGTTGTATGTCTGAGCCAGTCCTCACCGAAGACCAGCGCGACGCGCTGCAAGAGGTCGCCAATCTGGCGATGGGCCAGGCCGCGACGCGTCTCGCGAGCCTGCTCGATGCGTTCATCGAATTATCGGTGCCGCGCGTGAAGGTGGTGGCGGTGAGCGAGGCGGCACAGGCGCTGCGCGAGATGACCGGAATCGAGGACACGGTGAGCGCGGTGCGCCAGGGCTTTCGCTCCGATATCAAGGGCGAAGCGCTGGTGATCTGCCGCAGCGACAGCATCGACCAGTTGTGTTCGCTCGTGAGCGACCCCTATTCGCGCTCGAGCTATGAGGCGGTGAGCCAGCAGGAACTCGTGTTCGACGTCGCGAACGTGCTGACGGGCGCGTGTGTCTCGTGCATCCTCGACCAGCTCGGCCGCACGCCGGTCTTCTCAGCGCCTGGCCTGCTCGGTGAGGCGATGACGCTCGACGAAGTGTTCCAGCCCGGCGTGTTGCAGTGGGAAGTCGCGCTGCTGGTGGAAGTCAATTTCGCGCTCGAGGACCAGAGTTTTCGCGCGCACCTCGTGATGCTGATGGCCGAAGAGTCGATCCGCCATATGAACGAGGCGCTCGACGAGCTGTTGTCCAGCCTATGAATGTGTCCGCGGAGTCGTTGAGCGATCTGGTGGTCGAACGTGTCGGTTTCGGCATCTTCGTGCTCGATCGCAATATGACCGTGCTGATGTGGAATCGCTTCATGCAGGATCACAGCGGCTTGACGCCGGAGCAGGTGGTCGGCAAATCGCTCTTCACGCACTTTCCGGAATTGCCGCGCGTGTGGCTGTCGCGCAAGATCGAAAGCGTGTTTCAGCTCGGCAGTTTCGCGTTCAGTTCGTGGGAGCAGCGCCCGTATCTCTTCAAGTTCGATCACGACCGGCCGATTACCGGCGGCGTCGACTTCATGCAGCAGGACTGCACCTTCATGCCGCTCACGCGCGATCGCGAAGTGGTGGCCGTGTGCGTGACCATCTCCGACGTCACGCATGTCAGCATCGTGCAGCGCGAGCGTGAAGAGGCGGTCGCCAAGCTGCAGGAATACGCGGACCGTGACGGTCTGACGGGCATCGCCAACCGGCGTTACTTCGAAGCGCGCCTGCGCGACGAATTCACGCGCTGGCAACGCTACGGCGGCGAGATGTCCGTGCTGCTGTTCGATCTCGATCACTTCAAGAAAATCAACGACCAGTTCGGCCACGGCGTGGGCGATACGGTGTTGCGCGTGATGGCGCAACGGGTCGCCGAGGTGGTGCGGGCGCAGGATACCTTCGGGCGTTTCGGTGGCGAGGAGTTTGCCTTGCTGTTGCCGTGTACACCGCTGGAAGACGCCATGCGGGTCGCGGAGAAAATCCGCTGCACGATCGCCGACACGCCGGTCGACGTGCAAGGCACAAGCGTGCCGGTGACGGCGAGCGTCGGTGGCGCGGCAGCGCGCCTTGGCGTGCCGGCGTACGACGTGCTCATCAATGAAGCCGACGCGGCGCTGTATAGCGCCAAGCGGCAGGGGCGCAATCGCTCGGTGGCGTTTACCTGAGCGTTTCTCGCGAAGCGCCACATCCGTCTTCCGGCCCCTTATTCACCCCTAAACTGCGGCATCTCACAAAGGTTGTTATACTTTTCGCCGTTTCCGGCATCCCTGCCGGGTGTTTCGCGCGTGTCCGCGCGCGCGGGGCGCATGCCTTGCAGTAACCACCAAATTTCTTGAACGCCTTTCAGCGGGCGCCTCCAGCGGAGATCGTCTTGGCTGTTTCCAATCTTGTCGTGGACGATACAGAAATCGACGCCGCTGCCGCTACGTCCGGCAGCTCGTTCTATCTCGCAATGCGCATCCTGCCGGCCGCGCAGCGCGACGCGATGTATCAGGTCTACGCTTTCTGCCGCGCTGTCGACGATATCGCCGACAGCGACAAGCCGCGCGCCGAACGCGCCGCCGCGCTCGAGCGCTGGCGCGCCGACATCGACGCGTGCTACGCCGGCTCACCGCGCGCTTCCTTGCGCGCGCTGACGCGGCACATTCATACGTTTCACCTGCAACGCGAAGATTTTTACGCAATGATCGACGGTATGGCGATGGATGCCGCCGCCGACATCTGCGCGCCCGACGAAGCCACGCTCGACCTGTACTGCGACCGCGTCGCGAGCGCGGCGGGCCGTCTGTCGGTGAGGATATTCGGGATGCAGGAGGAGCCGGGCCGTTTGCTGGCGCACCATCTGGGCCGCGCGCTGCAACTGACCAACATCCTGCGCGATATCGACGAAGACGCCGGCATCAACCGCTGCTACCTCCCGCACGAATTGCTGGCGCGCGAAGGTATTGCCGTGACGAGCCCGGCCCAGATCGCCGACGATCCGTCGTTGCCGCGCGTCTGCGCGACGCTCGCCGAGCGCGCCAAGGAGCATTTCGCCGCTTCCGACGCGATCATGGACCGCGAGCCGCGCAGCCATGTGCGCGCACCGCGCATCATGTCGGGCGTCTATCGCGTGCTGCTCGAACGCACGCTCGAGCGCGGCTTCGACATTCCGCGTACGAAGGTCAGCAAGCCGAAACTGCGCATGCTGTGGATCGTCGCGCGTTACGCGCTCTTCTGAGCTGATGCCGAAGCTCATCCATGTGATCGGCGCCGGCCTCGCCGGCCTGGCCGCAGCGGTGCAATTGCAGCGGCGCGGCGCACAAGTCGTGCTTCATGAGGCTGCGCCACAGGCAGGGGGCCGTTGCCGGTCGTATTACGATCCCAAGCTCGGCGCCACCATCGACAGTGGCAATCACATGGTGTTGTCGGGCAATTACGCCACGCTCAACTATGTACGCGCGATCGGCGCCGCCGACGAGCTGGTCGGCCCGTCCCAGCCCGAATATCCGTTCATGGATCTGGCGACGCGGGCGCGCTGGACCGTGCGCATGTCGCCGGGCCGCCTGCCCTGGTGGATTTTCGACCCGAACGCGCGCGTGCCGAACACCGGACCGAGCGACTATCTGGCGCTCGTGCCGCTGCTGTTCGCCAAACCCGGGCGCAGTGTGGCGCAAACCATGCGTTGCAATGGCCCGCTGTGGGATCGTCTGCTGCGGCCGCTGTTTCTCGCGATGCTCAATGTCGAGCCGCGTGAAGCGTCGGCGGAGCTCACGGCCGCGATGGTCAGGGAGACGCTGGTCGCCGGTGGTCTGGCGTGCCGGCCTCTGGTGGCGAAAAACGGTTTGGGCAGCGCGTTTGTCGACCCGGCGCTGCGTCTGTTGCAGCACGGCGGCGCGGCAATCCGGCTCGGGTCGCGTCTGACCGACATCGTGTTTGCCGACAGCGGCGCCGGCCCCGCCCGCATCTCGGCACTGAATTTCGCGGACGAAAGCATCGCGATCGAAGCCAACCAGGCCGTAGTGCTCGCGGTGCCGCCGGACATCGCGCAGACGCTCGTGCCCGGCTTGCGCTCGCCGAATCGCTTCACCGAGACCCTTAACGTGCATTTCGCGGTCGAGCCGCCGTTCGGCATGGCGCCGATCACGGGGCTGCTGAATGCGACGGCCGATTGGCTGTTTGCCTTCGAGGGCCGCATGTCGGCCACGGTCAACGCCGCGGAGCGCCTGCTCGACACACCGCATGAAGCGCTGGCGAAAACCATCTGGGCCGAAGTGGCTCAGGCTGCCAACGTGCCGGCCGAGCCGATGCCCGCCTGGCAGGTCGTGGTGGCAAAACGCGCGACGTTTGCCGCCTTGCCGGATCAGGAAATGCTGCGCCCCGGCACGCGCACTCGCTGGAACAATTTGATGCTCGCGGGCGACTGGACGGCCACCGGCCTGCCCGCGACGATTGAAGGGGCGATCCGCTCCGGCCAGAAGGCCGCGGACACGCTGCTGAATCAACCGATGGAACGCCGATGAACGACTTATCTCAAGCCCAGCCGCTGGACGCCGTCCTGCCTGAAATCGCCGATGCGGCGCTGAATGTGCCAAGCGCGGTGTCGAGCGCTGCGCCTGATGCCGCGCCGCAAGCGTACGCGCCGTCGCTCGACGCCGCGATCACGCGTGCCACCGACGCGATCCTCGGCGCGCAGAAACCGGACGGTCACTGGGTCTACGAACTCGAAGCCGATGCAACGATTCCCGCCGAATACGTGCTGCTGGTTCACTATCTCGGCGAAACGCCGAACGTGGAACTGGAGCAGAAGATTGGCCGCTATTTGCGCCGCATCCAATTGGCGGACGGCGGCTGGCCGCTCTTCACCGACGGCGCGCTCGACATCAGCGCGAGCGTCAAGGCGTACTTCGCACTGAAGATGATCGGCGACTCGCCGGACGCCGACCACATGGTCCGTGCGCGCGAAGCGATTCTGGCGAACGGCGGCGCGGAAACGGTGAACGTGTTCACGCGGATTCTGCTTGCGCTGTTCGGCGTGGTGTCGTGGCGTGCCGTGCCGATGATGCCCGTGGAAATCATGCTGCTGCCGCAGTGGTTCCCGTTCCATCTGTCGAAGGTGTCGTACTGGGCGCGTACCGTGATCGTGCCGCTGCTGGTGCTGAACGCGAAGCGGCCCGTGGCGCGCAATCCGCGCCGTGTGCGGATCGACGAGCTGTTCCGCGGCGCGCCGGTCAATACCGGCATGCGTGATCGGGCGCCGCATCAGCATCTCGGCTGGTTCCGGTTTTTCCGCGGCGTGGACGTGATGCTGCGCATGGTCGACGGCCTGTTCCCGAAGGCGACGCGTGAGCGTTCAGTGCGCGAGGCGGTGCGCTTCGTCGACGAACGGCTGAACGGCGAAGACGGCCTCGGCGCGATTTTCCCGGCGATGGCCAACTCGGTGATGATGTACGACGTGCTCGGCTATCCGGCCGATCATCCGAACCGCGCGATCGCCCGTCAGTCGATCGAAAAGCTGCTCGTCATCAAGGATGACGAAGCATATTGCCAGCCGTGTCTGTCGCCGGTGTGGGACACCTCGCTCGTGGCGCATGCGCTGCTCGAGACCGGCGAAGCGCATGCCGAACAGGCGGCTGAACGCGGGCTCGCCTGGCTGCGCCCGCTGCAGATTCTCGACGTGCGCGGCGACTGGATCTCGCGCCGTCCGAACGTGCGTCCTGGCGGCTGGGCGTTCCAGTACAACAACGCGCACTATCCGGACGTCGACGATACGGCGGTGGTGGCGATGGCGATGCAACGCTCGGCGGCGCTGACGCAATCGGATGTCGACCGCGAAGCCATTGCGCGGGCGCGCGAATGGGTGGTCGGCATGCAGAGCAGCGACGGCGGCTGGGGTGCGTTCGAACCGGAAAACACGCAGTACTACCTGAACAACATTCCGTTCTCCGATCACGGCGCCTTGCTCGATCCGCCGACTGCGGACGTGTCCGGCCGCTGCCTGTCGATGCTAGCGCAACTCGGTGAATTTCCGCAGGGCAGCGAGCCGGCGCAGCGCGCGTTCGATTACATGCTCAAGGAACAGGAATCGGATGGCAGCTGGTACGGCCGCTGGGGCCTGAACTATATCTACGGCACCTGGACCGCGCTGTGTTCGCTGAACGCCGCTGGCCTGCCGCACGACGACCCGCGCATGAAGCGCGCTGCGTTGTGGCTGCTGTCGATCCAGAACGAAGACGGCGGCTGGGGTGAGGGCGGTGAGAGCTACAAGCTCGACTATCACGGCTACGAGCGCGCGCCGAGCACGGCTTCGCAAACCGCATGGGCGCTGATGGGCCTGATGGCGGCGGGCGAGGTGAATCATGAGGCGGTGGCGCGTGGCGTCGAGTATCTGCAGCGCGAACAGCGCGAGCACGGGTTGTGGGACGAAACGCGCTTCACGGCGACCGGCTTCCCGCGCGTGTTCTATCTGCGTTACCACGGCTATCGCAAGTTCTTCCCGTTGTGGGCGCTGGCGCGCTTCCGTCATCTGAAACGCAACGGGCTGACGCGCGTCGCGGTCGGGATGTAACGGATGGCGTTTTCAACAACGCTGTCAGCCGACGCCGGCCGCAACACCTTGCCGGTGATCGTGGTGACGGGTATGGCGTTCGAAGCGCGCATCGCGCGCGGCAAGGGTGTCGAGGTGGTCTACGCGGCTCGCGCGGATCTGCTGGAGCGGGCGTTGAGTGCGGCGGTTGCGCGTGGGTGCTCGGGGATTGTTAGCTTTGGTACGGCGGGTGGGTTGGCGCCCGATCTGGAGCCGGGCACTTTGATCGTCGGTGAGGCCGTTGAGGGGCCGTTCGGGCGGCTCGAAACTGATCGCTCATGGGCTGACAGGTTTGCCGCTGCGTTGGCAACGGGGCCGCTCGCGGCGCGTCTGCGGCGTGGGGTGATGGCGGCTGTCACCGCGCCTTTGGTCAGCGCTGATGACAAGCGGTTACTGCATCGTTCGACGGGTGCTTTGGCTGTTGATATGGAGTCGCATATTGCTGGGGCGACGGCTGCCGCGCATGGGGTTCCGTTTGCGGTTTGTCGTGCGGTTGTTGATCCGGCCTGGCGGACGTTGCCGGCTGCTGCGACTGCTGGCCTGCGGGATGATGGGACTACTGCGTTAGGGCCGATTTTGCGGGAGCTTTTGCGGCAGCCTTCGCAGCTTGCGGCGCTGATTCAAGTCGCCGTCGATGCGCGGGCGGCGCGGACCTCGTTGGTGCAGGCGCGGCATGCTATGGCGGCGGCGGGCGCTTTGGCCTTTCCCTGATCTGGGTTTGGTGCCTTTCCTTGTTTTGTTAGTGGTCTATTAGCGTTGCCCCTGTGCGGGGCGGCACTTACTTTCTTTGCCGCCGCAAAGAAAGATAAGCAAAGAAAGCGGCTAGAAGCCCCTGCTAAGTGGGCACCGTGGTCTGCTACGGGTAGTGGTGCATCTGGAATCTGTGTTCGTGCCCGTGCATAAGCTTGTGACAAGGGCGTCATACTTCCGGCGGCGCTCCGCGCGCCGAAGCGTAATTCATAAAACCGTCTGGTTTTTTCAGGCGAGTTGTCTGCGTGTTCTTCGCTGCCCGACGCGCGCAAAGCGCGCCGGGGATCTGACCCACATCCCTTATTGGACCGCTGGCGTTGCTTCCTGCGGTTTCTTGTCCGTCGGCGCCGTTTGCGGTGCCTGCGTCGTTGCGCCCGACGCGGCAGCAGGCGCTGCCGCTGGAGCGCTCGGTGTGTCGCCTGGGTCGGTGTAGTTCGGGACGCCTGCCGGGGCGCCTGTGGCGCTTCCTGAGGCGGCGTTCGGGGCTTCTGGTGCGTCGCCCGGGTCGGTGTAGTTCGGGACGCCCGCTGGGGCGCCTGCCGCTGCTCCCGATGCGCCCTTGGCGGGGGCGGCGGCGCCGGAGTCGTCCTGGTCGTCGTAGGTCGGGAGCGGTGCGGCGTTGTCGCCGGTGCCGCGCAGGCGTGCCTTACGCTGCTGGGTGTAGGCGTCGCGCACGAACGAATACTTGTCGAGCGCGGCCTGTTGCAGCAGGCTGGATGCGCCCAGCAGATCGGAACGCACGCTCACGAACTGCAGCACGTACAGCGGATTGCGTACCGCCGGCTCAATGTAGTTCAACGGGTTGAACTTCACGTCCACGATCAACCCCATGCTGTCGCGTACCGTGCTCGGACCGAATAGCGGCAGGACAAGGTATGGGCCCGACGGGATACCCCAGTGGCCCAGCGTCAGACCGAAGTCCTGGTGGTGTTTCGGCAAGCCGGCCGGCGTCGCCCAGTCAAGCAGGCCGCCGAGCCCGAAGGTCGAGTTGAACGCGAAACGCACGAAGTCTTCGGTCGCGTCGGTGATCTTCAACTGCAACAGGTTGTTGGCGGCGTTGGTCAGGTCGCCCAGATTCGAGAAGAAGTTGCTCACCGCCGTACGCAACGGCTGTGGTGTCACCTTCTGGTAACCCTTGGCGACCGGGACGGCGATGAAGCGGTCCACACCGTCGTTGAAATTGAAAATCACACGGTTTGCCGGCTCGAACGGATCGCCAGGCTTGCGGTCGGGGCCGGTCGCGCAGCCAGAGATCAGACCGGTGGCGGCCAGCGCCAGCACGGTGTTTCGCAGCTTCATACTTATATTCCTTTACGCTTCGCGCGACGTTGACGCGGCTTGCCCATCAGTACGGGTTGGAACACCACCGCGCCGATCAGGGTGCAAAACAACGAGAGTGCCAGCAAGCGTCCCATACTCGACGTCCCCGGATGATGCGACAGCCAGAGGCTCCCGAACGCCGTCGCCGTGGTCGCCGCGCTGAACAACACGGCATGCGTGAGGCTCGACTGCAAAAGGCCAGTCTGTCCGTTGCGCCACGCCATCACAAAGTAAATCTTGAATGCTACGCCGACGCCGAGCATCAGCGGCAGCGCAATGATATTCGCGAAGTTCAGCGGCATGCCGAATACCACACACAACTCCAATGTCACCAGCGCCGATACCAGCAGCGGAACCAGGGTGCGCAGCATATCGCTGACCCGTCGCAGCGCAATCCACAGCAGGACTGCAATCGACAGCAACGCATAGCCCGCGGCCTGCAGGAACGCCTTGATGATCGTGTCCGCGGAATTCAGGATCGAAATCGGGCCGCCGATCGCGTCCGGCTCCGCTTTCTTCACCGAGTGAACGAAGCGGGCGAGCATGGCGTCGTCGTTTGGATCGGTACCGGGTTTGACCTTCGGCGCGATGTCGACCAGCGCGCGGCCGTCTTTCGAAACCCAACTCGTGGAAATCTCCTTGGGCAGGTTGTCGCGCGTAATCTCGGTCGGCTGCAGCAGATCCGCCAGTTGCTTCAGCGCGATGCGCAGCGGCTCGGACATTGCGGTTTCGGCGCGATCGCGCGTGGCGGCGTCGGCGGCGGCCAGCTTTTGCAGCGTCGTGGACAGGTGCTGGGCTTCGGCGGCGCCCGGTCCCGGGTGGTCGTCCGCGGCGAGCGAGAGCTGGTTCGAGGCGCGCTTCAACGCGGCGACGCGTACCGCGTCTGTGGCTTGAGGCGCGGGCTGCTGCTGCAGCGCGGGCAACAGCTGCTGCGCGGCACTTGCAACCAGCATCAGCTTCTGCTGCTGCTCAGTCGGAATGAAGGTGCTCAGCGTGGTCACACGACCCACTTCCGGCAGCGCGCGCAGATGCGCGGCCTTCTGGTCCGCGTCGGCAAGCGTCGGCGCGAGCACATGGACGTTGTTGACCGCGGCTTCCGGCGAATCCTTCAACGACAGCAGCGTGGCCATCGATTCCGTATGCGGGTCTTTCAGATGCAGCGGGTTGAAGTCGAAGCGCAAATGCGTCAGCAAAGGTGTCGCGCCAATCACGACGATGAGCGTGCCGATCAGCACCGGTTTGCGGTGATGATCGAGGAAATCGTCGACGGGGGCGAGTTGCTTGAAGCCGGGCGAAACGGCTTCAACCGGCGGTTTGAGGATTTTCAACAGCGCCGGCAGCAGCGTCATGTTGGTGAAGTACGCGACGAACATGCCGACGCCAGCGATCTCGCCCAATTCCGACACGCCGCGGTAAGCCGTCGGCAGGAACGAGAAGAAGCTCAACGCGACCGCCACAGCCGCGAGCGTCAGCGGCACGCCAATGCTGTGCGCGGTATGCATGAGGGCGGCGGAAAGACGGTTGTCGCGAGTCCGCTCCTCACGATATTTGACGCCGAACTGCACGCCGAAATCGACCCCGAGCCCGACGAACAGCACCATGAAGGCGACCGAAATCATGTTGAGCGCGCCCACCAGCAACAGGCCGAGCGCCGCGGTGATCGCGAGCCCGACGAACAGCGTGATGAACACGGCGACGATCATGCGGCCCGAACGCAGTGCCAGCCAGAGAATCACCAGCACGACGATGAAGGTGCCGATACCGTTGAGCACGGCGCCGTCCTTGACCGATGCGAATTCTTCGTCCGCGAGCGGCTGTTCGCCTGTCAGACGGACCGTGGCGCCATAGCGCGCATCGAGGTGCAGCGATGCGGCCGTGGCGCGGATCGCTTTCGATGCGGTGGCGCCCGGCTCCAGCGCGTCGTAGTCCACGACCGGCTGCACCGTGACGAAAGCACGCGCCGGCTCCGTGGCGGCGCTCTTGTCGACCAGCGCGCGCCACGAGAACGCCGCTGGCTGGCCGGCCAGCACGCGATCGAGCGTGGTTGCGCTTTGCGACAGCAAATGACTCATGTCGGCCAGTTTCACCTGACCCAGCTGCAGCGGCAGCAGCAGGCTCGTGGTGAGGGTGCCGGCAAGGCCGGTCAGGCTCGGATCGTGCGCAAGAGCATTGACGAGCGGGCGGGACTGAACGAGCTGCGAGGTGGTGGACAGGACCTCATTGGTCGACGGGAACAGCAGTCCATTGTGTTCGAAGAACGGCCCGCCAGCGGGTTGCGAGACCGCGACGAATTCCTTCGGATCGGCTTTGAGCGCGGCGGTCAGGGCATTGGCGGCGGCGTCGGCAAACTCCGGGGCACGCGCTTCGACGACCACCAGCACGGTTTGGCCGCGATCCGGGAAGGCCGCGTCCATCGCATTTTCGAGCGCGGACCATTGCTTGTCAGTCTCGACCAGCTTGCTGATATCGGTGTTGATTTTGAAATTATGGGCAACGTAGAAGCCGCTCAAAACGGCGAGCACGAGCGACAGAGCGATGATCCGTAACGGATGACGCACCGAATAGGCGACGAGACGGACGATAGATGACTTCAGCATGTAGGCGGAGGTGGCCTTATCACGAGTGGTGTTTTTGACGAAAGTGCACAAGTATACAGAGCCGGAGCGACTCGGCTCCACTTCGGTAGCAAGTACGACACCCGGGCGGCGCGGCTGGGGGCGGGAACGCAATATCGGTATACTGGTCTATCTTGCTTTGGCTGCGGGCTTGCGAGCCTGCCGGCGCTTACTTCCTGGGGTTTTGGCGAGCGTATGAAACGTTATCTGTCTGCTTTTCTGGCTGCGGCCGTGGTGTCCACTGCGGCCTATGCGCAAAGCGCGCCTGATGCGGTGGTGAAGGGTGCCGTCGAAGGCACGGTGGCCGCGATGAAGGCCGATCCGCAGGCGCGCGGTGGCGATATGGCGAAGATCACCGAGCTGGTTCAAACGCGCTTCGTACCGGCTACCGATTTTCAGCGAACCACCCGGATCGCGGTAGGGAAGGCATGGAGTACGGCGACCCCCGAGCAGCAGAAGCAGCTCTATGACCAGTTTACGCTGCTGCTGGTGCGCACCTACGCCGCCTCGCTGTCGCAGTTGCGGGATCAGGACGTGAAGTTCAAGTTCTTGCCGGTCAATGTGCCGGCCGGCTCCAAGGACCTGGTGGTGCAGTCGCACGTGCTCAGCAATGGCGGCGACGATGCCATCGATTACCGGCTGACCAAGGGCGCTAACGGCTGGAAGATTTACGACATCAACATGATGGGCGCCTGGTTGATCCAGGTGTATCAGACGCAGTTCGCCGATCAGATTTCCAAGGGCGGCGTGGATGGGCTGATCAAGTTCCTGACTGCGCATAACGCACGAAGCGCGGGCTGACCACGGGCTGACATATAGCAGCGCAAAAAAGAAAAAGCGCGGTGGCAATCAGGCCACCGCGCTTTTTTTCTACCTAAGGTGTACTTCATGGGGCGGATAAAACGGCCCTAAGCCGCCCCAGGCACAGCGCTTAGTGTGCGGAAGCGGAAGCCGCCGTCTGCACCTTCTTACCCGTTCCAGCGCGCCCGATTTCCTCGAGCTTGATCTCGACGTGCCGCGAGAACACGTACTCAGCCGGACGCTGCTTATCCAAAGCAATATCTTTGGTGAAGGCACCCGAAGTCTTCGGGCCGCGCAGGCTGACCTTCAACGCCTTCAACGGGTGCGCCACCGTATCCATCACGGCAGTCGCCTCAAAGCCGCAGTGCACCATGCAGTCCGCGCACTTCTCGTAGTTGCCCGTACCGTACTTTTCCCACTCCGTGGTTTCCATCAATTCCTTGAAGGTCTTCACGTAGCCTTCGCCGACCAGGTAGCACGGCTTCTGCCAGCCGAACACCGTACGCGCCGGGTTGCCCCAAGGCGTGCACTCGTACGTCTGATTGCCGGCCAGGAAGTCGAGGAACATGCCCGACTGGCTGAACGACCAGTTCTTGCCGTTGTTGCCGCGCTTGAAAATCTCGCGGAACAGTTGCTTGGTCTTGTCGCGGTTCAGGAAGTGTTGCTGATCCGGCGCGCGTTCATACGCATAACCCGGCGAGACGGTGATGCCGTCCACACCCATCGGGCCGAGCGTGTCGAAGAACGCGGCGACGCGTTCCGGCACAGCGTCGTTGAACAACGTGCAGTTGATGTTCACGCGGAAACCGCGGCGCTTCGCTTCCTTGATGGCGGCGACAGCCTTGTCGTACACGCCTTCCTGCGATACCGAGTGATCGTGCGCTTGTTGATCGCCGTCGAGGTGAACCGACCAGACGAAGTACGGATTCGGCTCGTAGTCGTCCATCTTCTTTTCCATCAGCAACGCATTCGTGCACAGGTACACGAACTTCTTGCGCGCGATGATGCCCTTCACGATCTGCGGCATTTCCTTGTGCAGGAGCGGCTCGCCGCCTGCAATCGAAACGACCGGTGCGCCGCATTCGTCGACTGCGCCAAGGCATTCTTCGAGCGACAGACGCTGATTCAGGATGGGATCCGGATAATCGATCTTGCCGCAGCCATTACAGGCAAGATTGCAGCGGAACAGCGGCTCCAGCATCAAGGCGAGCGGGTAGCGTTTGTTGCCAGAGAGATGCTGACGCATGATGTACGCGCCAACCCGGACTTTCTGTAGCAGCGGAATAGACAAGACGTCCTCCTTAAACTTCGCGTGCAGCGAGTGGTTGCATCAGTTTCGATGGCAACTTGAATTCGACTTTCTCTTCACGGCCCGCCATCGTCGTGACATCGACGGGCCCCAATGCGCGCAGCGCATCGATTACGTTCATTACCATCTCTTCCGGTGCTGACGCACCAGCCGTGATGCCGACGGTCTGCACGTTCGCAAACCACTCCGGCTTCACTTCCGAACCGTCGGCGACGAGATAACTCGCCACACCGGTCTCGCTGCCGATCTCACGCAGCCGGTTCGAGTTCGAACTGTTGGTTGCGCCTACCACCAGCAGCACCTCGACCTCTTTGCTCAGTTCGCGCACCGCCGCCTGACGGTTTTGCGTGGCGTAGCAGATGTCGCGCGTGTCGGGACCGACGATGTCGGTGAAACGGCGCAGCAGGGCATCGATAATGCCACGTGTGTCGTCGACCGACAGCGTGGTCTGCGTGACGTACGCAAGCGGCGTATCGAGCGGCAGGTCCAGAAGCGCGACTTCAGCCTCGCTTTGCACCAGCAGCACCTTGCCTGGAATCTGGCCGATCGTGCCTTCCACTTCCGGATGGCCCGCGTGGCCGATCAGGATCAGGGTACGACCCGCCGCCACATATTGGCGCCCTTGCACGTGGACCTTGGTCACGAGCGGGCAGGTCGCGTCGAGCACGTCGAGGCCGCGCTGCTCCGCGTCGCGCTCGACGGTTTGCGCGACACCATGCGCGCTGAAAATCGCCACGGCGCCGTGCGGCACCTCATCGAGTTCTTCGACAAAGCGCGCGCCTTTCTGGCGCAGGTTATCCACCACGTGGCGATTGTGAACAATCTCGTGGCGAACATACACGGGCGCGCCGTGTTGCTGTAACGCGCGATCGACGATCTCGATTGCACGTACAACACCCGCACAAAAGCCGCGGGGCTGAGCAAGGATGACTCGCATAAATTGGCGAACTCCGACTGACGCGGGTTTCGAAGAAGTCGGTAATTATGACTTTATCGCCGCGATCATCTATTTAGTTGACGTCTTGAGCCCCGGCTGCCAGCCGGTACAGCAAAACCAAACGCGCATTCTAACGCTATCAGGCCGGCTTTGCTTTGGCGTACCCGCCAGGGTGTTGGGACCGCGCCGCACTGCGGGCTGCGGCCCGGCGCCGCCCGCGTGGCGCAGGTGGCAATGATTACACTCTGCACCGGTTTGGCGGAACCCTTAAACTACGTGGTCCTGCGGCACGTATCGGCTGCCGCATTACAAAAAGGTTTCGAGGCTCGCTGGATGGACGTCGATCAATACGAAAACTTTCCGGTCGCGAGCGTGCTGCTGCCAAAGGCGCTGCGCGCGCCTATCGGCATTATCTATCAGGTTGTCCGCACCGCTGGCGACATCGCCGATGAGGGCGACTGGAGCCCGGCCGAGCGGCATGCCCGCCTCGCCGACTTCCGCGCCGGGCTCGACGCGGTAGCGGAGGGGCGCGCGGCGCCCGTGCACCCGCTCCTGTTCGGCAAGCTCGCCGGCGTGATCGCGCAGTATAAACTGCCGCTCGCGCCGTTCTACGATCTGCTCCACGCCTGCGGTCAGGACATCGACACCCGCCGTTACGCGGACCGCTCCGCCTTGCTCGACTATTGCCGCCACTCGGCTAGCCCGATCGGGCATCTGATGCTGCATCTGGTGGGCGCCGCCACGCCGGAGAATCTCGCCGACGCCGACGCGATCTGCACGGCTTCGCAACTGATCAGCTTCTGGCAGGACGTCGCCGCCGACTGGGAAAAAGATCGCGTGTATCTGCCGCTCGCGGATATGCGGCGCTTCAACGTGACCGAGGCTCAGATCGCGCGAGGTGTCGTCGACGAAGCCTGGACGAAGCTGATGGCCTACGAAATTTCGTTCGTGCGAACCACGCTGGTACGTGGCGCGCCGCTCGCGTTGCGGATTCCAGGGCGCTTGGGAATCGAGCTGTGCGGCGCCATCCATGGCGGTTTGCGGATCCTCGAACGGATCGAAAAAGCCGGCTACGACGTGTTTCGCGAGCGGCCGGTACTCAACACATTTGACTGGTGCGTCGTCGCGGTACGCACTGTGGTGATGCGCCTGTCGCGGCGCGTCGGCGTAGAAGCCGGTTCACTCGAGGGTAATGCTTAATGGCGGTGGTTCTGTTTCTCCTTTCGTGTCTTTCCCTGCTGATCTGGTGTGTGTTGCTGTTTGCGCGCGGCGGTTTCTGGCGGGCGCGGCCCGCCGCGCCGCTCACGCTTGAGCCGCGCGAAACATGGCCGGCGGTCGCCGCCGTGGTGCCGGCACGCAATGAAGTCGATGTGATCGCGCAAGCGGTCACCACGCTGCTCGAGCAGGACTATCTGGGCGAATTTCACGTGATCGTGGTCGACGACCACAGCACCGACGGCACCGCCGACGCCGCTCGCGCGGCCGCGTTGCAACTGCAATGCCCCGATCGTCTGACGGTGCTGAGCGCGAAGCCGCTGCCGCCGGGCTGGTCCGGCAAGGTGTGGGCGCAGTCGCAAGGTATCGAGGCGGTGCGCACGCTTGGCCTGCCGGCCGATTTCCTGCTGCTCACCGATGCCGACATCGGCCATCCCGCCGACGCCGTCGCGCAACTCGTCGCCCGTGCGGATGCGGAAAAGCGCGACCTCGTCTCGCTGATGGTCCGTCTGCGCTGCGATTCGTTCTGGGAGAAGGCGCTGATCCCGGCCTTCGTGTTCTTCTTCGCCAAGCTGTATCCGTTTTCGTGGGTCAACAACCCGCGCAACCGAACGGCCGCGGCGGCGGGCGGCTGCATGCTGGTGCGGCGCAGCGCGCTCGAAGAGGCGGGTGGCATCGAGTCGATTCGCGCCGAGTTGATCGACGATTGCAGCCTTGCTGCGCGTATCAAGCATCGCGGCACGGGGCGTCATCCGATCCGCCTCGATGTGGCGGCGCGCAGCGTGTCGTTGCGTCCTTACGATAGCTGGCGTGAGATCTGGAACATGATCGCGCGCACGGCCTTTACGCAGCTGCATTACTCGCCGCTGTTGCTGGCCGGCACGCTGTTGGGCATGACGATCATCTACCTGGTGCCGCCGGCGGCCGCGCTGGTGCTCGGACCTCAGGGCGCGCCCGCGTGGCTCGCCTGGGCCGCCATGTGCTGCGCGTATGCGCCGATGCTCAGCTACTACCGTCGCTCGCCGCTGTGGGCCCCGTTCCTGCCGCTGGTGGCGTTGTTCTATGTCGGCGCGACGTTTGCGTCGGCGGTGCGCTACTGGCGCGGCAAAGGCGGCCAATGGAAGGCGCGAGTGCAGGCGCCGGTGCAGGAGCGTTGAGACGCGCGTGCACAGGGATTGATCAGACAAAAAACGGCGCCCTCGGGCGCCGTTTTTTTATATCGACCTTTGCTTCAGCCCTTGGTGAGCATCATGTACATCTGGATCACCATGTCGGGCGAGAACGTGAACGGCACCCAGCCGTGACCGGTGTGGCGCATGACCAGCAGGCGGTCGCCATTCGACTGTTTCTGCACGGCCATGACGGGGTTCTTCGTCGACACGAAACGCCAGCCCGGCGGAATGCCCGGCGGCGGTTCCGGCGTCATCGAGGCGCGCGCGTTCGACAATTCCTCGATCAGCTGCCCGATCTGCTCGGCACGCAGCGCGACCATCTGGCCGCCGATCGTCATGGTGATTTCGTTTTGCGCGGGGCGGTTGATTTCGAGCGTGGGCTGCACCTGGGCGGCCGGCTCTTTGTCGGACGCCGCTGCTTCCGCCGCTATTGCCGCCGTCGTTGCCTCAGACGCAACAGTTTGCGTTTCTGATTCCGATGAGGCGTGATTCGCCGCTGGCGTTTCCTGCGCTGCCACCTCTGCGGTGTTTGCAGCGTGTGCGGGTGTCTCGGGGATGTTTTCGGCCTGCGGGGCCACGACAGCCTGGATGAGCTGATCGACGCCCATTTCCAGCGCGCCGAGCTGTTCGTGAAGATTCATGCGAGCTTTCTCTGGTAAGACCCACGATTTTAACTGCTGCGCGTAGGCTTTTACCTGTCGCAAACACAGTGACGTTGTAACAAAGTGCGTGCAGGCCGCACCGGATCGGCGCGACCTGCGTCAGCACTTTTATCAAGCCTTCAAATACCCGGCTTGCCTGAACCATTCGATCGCATCGCTCAAGCCCTCGCGATAGGGCCGGGCGCGATAGCCGAGCTCGCGTTCCGCCTTCGCCGAAGTGAAGTACATCTTGTTCTTCGACATCTTCAGACCGTCGACGGTGAGGAACGGTTCACGCTTGGTGATCTTGGCGACGGCTTCCGCGCCCGCGGCGAGCGGATAAAGCGGCCAGCGCGGCAAACTCAGCGTCGGCGCCTTGCGGCCGGTCAGCGCCGCGATATCCGCGAGCATCTGTTGCAGCGGCAGATTTTCGCCGCCGAGAATGTAGCGCTCACCGATCTTGCCGCGTTCGAGCGCGAGAAAATGGCCGGCGGCCACGTCGTCCACGTGCACGAGATTGAGCCCCGTGTCGACGAACGCGGGAATCTTGCCGAGCGCTGCTTCGACGATGATGCGCCCAGTCGGAGTCGGCTTGACGTCGCGCGGACCGATCGGCGTGGACGGATTGACGATCACGGCCGGCAGTCCGTCTTCGGCGATCATGCGCTCCACCGCGCGTTCGGCCAGCACCTTGCTGCGCTTGTATACGCCGATCGCCTGGTTGGCTTTGAGCGGCGAGGTTTCATCGGCGGACTGACCGGAACTGGTGACCTTCAGCGTAGCCACGCTGCTCGTGTAGACGATGCGTTCGACGCCTTCCTTCAGCGCCGCGCGCATGGTCGCCTCGGTGCCTTCGAGATTCGAGCGCTCGATTTCGCTCGGGTCCGGCGCCCACAGGCGATAGTCGGCGGCGACGTGCAGCAGATAGCGCACGCCGCGCAGCGCGTTGCGCATCGACGCTTCGTCGCGCATATCGCCCACGACGATTTCCGCATCCAGCGCCTCGACGTTTTTGCGCGGACTGGTGGCGCGTACCAGCACACGCACCTTGAAACCCTTCTGTTGCGCGATGCGCGCCACCGACGAGCCGACGAAGCCGGATGCGCCGGTCACGAGCACGAGATCGCGATTCTGTTCGGTCATTCTGTTTGATTCCCTGCGTGACAGTCGACGGATTGTACGTGTCGCGCGGGCCACGTGTCGCGCCGTGCGGCTCAGGCGTGCAGGGGAACTCAGAGAGACCACCGAGCAATGTTGCCGCGAGACGTCTAGAATGCCGGCTTGAAAGATTGCGACGAGAGGACGGCATGGCCCCGGATCTGGACCAGCGGATCGAAACATATTACGTGCGAGTGCGCGGCACCGTGCAGGGCGTGGGCTTTCGCCACGCCACCGTGCGGCAGGCTCACGCGCTCGGTATCAAGGGATGGGTGGCGAATCTCGACGACGGTTCCGTCGAAGCTATCTTGCAGGGCTCGGCCAACCAGGTCGACCGAATGCTGTCGTGGCTGCGTCACGGGCCGCCGGCGGCGCGCGTCACCGAAGTGACCGGCGAAGAGCGCGCGACCGAAAAGCGTTTCGAGCGGTTCGAGCAGCACTGAGCACTTGAGCTTCACGCAAAAAAGGCGGCGCGCCATCACCTCGATGGCGCGCCGCCTTGTCGTTTGCGCGTCCTGTTTGTCCGATTAGTCAGCCGATAACGCTTTGCGCCTAGCGCGCCACCAGCAAACTCTCAGCGAACCCCCATCCGTCTTCGATCCATTGATGGCTGCACACGAAGCCCGCATCGTCTGCAATCGCGGGCACTTCGTCCGCGCGGTACTTGTGGCTGCTCTCGGTCCAGATCGTTTCGCCCGCCTTGAGCGAGACCGTCAATTGCGCGGCGCCCACATGCGCGGTGACATCGCGCTTCGCACGCAAATGCATCTCGATGCTGCGCGCGTCCGGATTGAAGCGCGCGACGTGTTCGAACGCATCGAGCGGAAAGTCGCCGTCGAGCTCCCGATTGATACGCGCCAGCAGATTCAGATTGAACGACGCGGTTACGCCGACCGAATCGTCGTAGGCGGCCACCAGCACCGGTATCGGCTTGATCAGGTCCGTGCCGAGCAGCAACGCGTCGCCGGGCGCGAGCATGTTGCGGATATCGCGCAGAAAACGCGTCGCTGCGAGCCGGCCGAAATTGCCGATCGTGCTGCCAAGAAACAGCACGAGTAAGCGTTCGTCCGCCGCGCGGTCCTGGCTCACCTCGGCGAGTCCGGCCAGGTAATCGCGTTCATAACCGACGATCGAAATCCGCTCGATGTCGCCAAGTTCGCGCCTGCACAACTGCAACGCGCTGCGCGAAATTTCAATCGGGAAGTAAGAAGTGGGGCGCTTTTTACACAGCGCTTCCAGAATGCGCCGCGTTTTGCGGCCGCTCCCACTACCCAGTTCGGCGACGGTCACGTCGTGCGGCAGATGCGCGACGATGTCCGCTGCGTGCTTCGCGAGCAGGCGTTCCTCGGCGCGTGTCACGCCGTATTCGGGCAGCACGGTGATCACTTCAAACAGCGCAGAACCCACTTCGTCATACAGATACTTCGACGGCAATTCTTTTTGCGGCGTATGCGTGAGTCCGGCGCGTACCTCGGCGGCAAACGTGGCGCGGAGTAGGTCGGGCGATGCGTCGTGCGATAGGGCTGGCTGGGTCATGCTGGCTCCAGTAGTCACATTCGATGTGCGGGATTGCTGGCCGGGCGGCGGCAGGTGCAACGGAGCGCAGTTGCTTGCAGTTGCGCGCAGTTACCGTATGCCGCGGGAAAGAAGGGCGGGCTCGGTCCGTATGGACTGCCTATGCCGGCCCGGCTCATTGATGCTGTGATGACAGTTGAAAATGACGCTTGCGACGGATATCCAAGATGTCTCAGATGACGTTGCAAACGATGCCGCTAGACTTCATAGCAAGATTCGCGCTTGCGCAACTGCGCTGAAACTTGCCGGCGTTGCAACTGCGGATTCGCCTGTCGCGCATGAAGTTATGTTCTAGTGCATCGGCGCGCGATGCGCACGGGAAAAATTGCTATTGGCTGCAAAGAGCGAACGGGCACGTTGTTCGGGAACCCGTCTAGAATGCCGGCTTGCATCGCATATCGAAGATAAAAACGCAGCGCTTGATACGCACTGCCCGCCGTACTGCCTGCTTGTGAGACTCTACTTCCAATGACAATAGCTCGAGGCACGCAGCCGTATGCTGCGCCGCACACACCTGAATCTGCATCCAAAGCGATTGCGCCACGGGCCGCGCAATGAACCAGTATGACCCAAAGCGCGCTATCGCGTTGTCGGTGGGCGCATCGGCAATGTTTGCTTTACTGTCGGCTTACGCCAAGCTGCTTGCGCCGTTGAGCGGCCTCGACATCTTCGCGTGGCGTATTGTGTGGACTGTCCCCGGGGCGCTATTGCTGATCGTGTTGCGCAAACGCCTGCCGATTCTCCGGCAACTTCTTTACCGCATGGTGACGGAGCCGACGCTCGGCGCGGCGATGGTTGTCAGCGCGGCGTTGCTTGGCGCGCAACTGTGGGTGTTCCTTTGGGCGCCGCTGCACGGGCGCATGCTCGAAGTCTCGCTCGGCTATTTTCTGCTGCCGCTGGTGATGGTGTTGGTGGGCCGCTTCTACTATCGCGAGAGCCTCGACGGTCTGCAGTGGCTCGCTGTTATTTGCGCGGCATTGGGGGTTGTGCATGAACTGTGGATGACGGGTGCCTTTTCGTGGCCCACCTTGCTCGTCGCACTCGGCTATCCGCCGTATTTCGTGCTGCGCCGCAAAATCAACCAGGATTCGCTCGCCATGTTCACCGTCGAAATGGCGTTGCTGTTGCCCGCGGCGGCGGTGTTCATCGTTATCGGTGGTTCGTTGACGATGATCGGCGGCCGTATCGACATGTGGTGCTTATTGTTGCCGGGACTCGGCGCGCTCAGCACCATTGCGCTGGCTTCGTATCTGAAGGCAAGCCGTTTGTTGCCGGTCGCTTTGTTCGGCATTCTTGGCTATGTCGAACCGGTGTTGCTGGTGTTCGTCTCGATCACGCTGCTTGGCGAGACGCTCAGCGCCGCGCAGTTAGCCACGTATGTTCCGATCTGGATGGCGGTTGCGCTGACGGCCTTGCATAGCGTGCGGCTCGTTCGGTTTGCGCCGCGTTGAGTTTCGGCCACTGGATCACATGCCGCGGTTCAGCGATGCGCTGCCGCACGATCCGCATTGATACGCGTTGCGCCGACCTGTTCCTCGATCGCTTCGCGCAGCGCCGGCCGCCAGCCAAAACCGAACAGCGCTTCAGCGAGTACGAATAGCGGCCCGATCAGCAGACCGATCACATCGTCGACAAATGCCGGCTTGCGATGTTCGTAGGCGACGTGGCCGATGAACTGAAACACCCAGCCGATCACGAAGAGTCCGATGCCGGAGGCGAGCCAGGTGAGGGTAGTTTGCGCAGCGAGCCACTGTCCGCACGCGACGCATAGTATCGATACGACTGCCATCATCACGCCGAGCGGCACATCGAGTACGAGGTAATAAACGGTCGCCGCAGCAAACAACACCCACGCGGGCGACAAGGCAAGTGGCAACGCGCCGAAGCTGAAAGCAGGCCGGCTCAACAACACCGCCAGCGCGAGCACGATCATCGGAATGCCGATGAAATGCGTGGCGATATTGCGCCGGTCTCGATGGTAGGCCGCGTATTGCGTAAGCTGTTGCGTCAGCGTTCTCATGGATGCCGCTCCTCAATCAAAGCCAGCATAATCGCGGGCAGCGGAATTTGAAACCATCGGGTAGCCGACAATCGGGCACGGATACCGTTCTATGACTGCGAGTTTTTCATCGAATGAGCTTGCCGTGCTGCTTGAACGCAGCACGTGGTTTCGCTCGGCGCCCGCTGCCATGCGGGCTCAGCTGATCGAAGCGGGGCGTGTCGAGCGCCTCGCGGCCGGTGAACGGCTGTTCACGCGTGGCGATTCCGACGACGGCCTCTACTGCGTGCTCGACGGTCTCGTGAGAATCGGCGCGGCCAGCTCGGCCGGCAAAGAGGCGTTGCTCGCGGTCATCGAGCCGGTCAACTGGTTCGGCGAGATCGCGCTGTTCGATAATCGGCCGCGAACCCACGACGCGTATGCCGAACGCGATTCCGAACTGTTTCATGTGTCGCGCGCCGCGCTTGCCCCACTGCTCGAACGCGCGCCCGAGTATTGGCATGTCTTCGGTTTGCTGTTGACGCAAAAGCTGCGCCTCGCTTTCGACGCCATTGAAGAAGCCGCGTTGCTGCCCGCCGCACCGCGCGTGGCGCGGCGCTTGTTGTTGATGGCAGGCGGCTATGGCGAACCCGGCGCATTGCGGCGCGTACTCAAAGTGCCGCAGGAGGATCTCGCGATGATGCTGGCCCTGTCGCGGCAGACGATCAATCAGGTGCTCAAGCAGTTCGAGACGCAGGGTGCGTTGAAGCTCGGCTATGCGGAAATCGAAATCACCGACGTGCAAAAGCTCAGGGCGCTGGCTGATCTGAATCCGACCGCGTGATCGCCGTGATCTACGCGCAAAGCGCGACCTTGCATCCCCTATACGTCCACTCACACGCCGCTGCATCTTTATAAGCATTTTACGGCGCACCCCTATTTCTTTGGCGATTCGCTACACCAAGCCCGGTAAGGTCGATGTACCCCGGTCAGGAAGCGAACCTATGCATGGAAATAGCGCTCTGGATGGTGTCCAGGTACAACGAAATCTTCGCCGCAAAGCCGGCCTGAAGGTGATGTTCGCGGCGATCGTCTTCTCGTTCGCAGCGGCATCGCACGCCGCCGCCGCGCAGTCGGCGTTGCCATTGCCGTTAGCCACTCCAATTGTCGCGAGCGACGCAGCGCCTGATGCCGGCTTGCCGGCGCTCAGCGATATCACCGCCATGCTGCGCGCGCAGTTTCGCGTTGCGCCATTGGAATCCATGAAGATCGCTCGCGCGGTATTGATCGAAGCCGAGCGTCAAGCCATCTCGCCGGTCTTGCTGCTTGCCGTGATGTCGGTCGAGTCGAGTTTCGATCGCCACGCGGTCAGTATCGCGGGCGCGCGAGGGTTGATGCAGGTCTTGCCCGCTGCGCATCCGCAATTGATTGCGGGCACAACTGACTTATCCGATCCGGCAATCAATGTGCGGATCGGCTCGACTATTTTGCGCGGCTACCTCGATCAAAGCGGCGGCGATCTCGACGCCGCGCTCGTTCGCTACAGCGGCGGTGGCCGCGGTTACGCGCAACGCGTCGTGCTACGGATGCAGCGTCTGGACGCAAGTTTGCGCCACGAATGATGAACTCATTCGCGGCGCATTCCTCCTCGGGCCCTCTTGTCGTCGCTCCAGCTCTTTAGCGCTTTAGCTCATCGCTCCAGCAAACTCGGCACGCAGATCTTGCAACCTGTCGCGCGCGGTGCCGAGACGTTCGACGAGTTGTGCCGACGCGCGTGTGATCGGCATACGTGTTTCGTCTGTCATTGAATGATCGAATGCCAGCATTGCCTTGATCGCGGACGGATTGGGTGCGGCGAACAGCAGACGCAACACGGGCAGCAAGCTGGCGAACAGATTGCGCTCGTCCAGGTCGCGATCGACGCGGATCAATTCCTGTACGGCAACCAGCAGGTCCGCGCAAACATGTGCGCTCGCCAGAATCCCACCGGTGCCGCCGCTGTGCAGACAGTCGTCCAATGCTTCGTCGGTGCCGCATAGCACGCTGATCGACAGGCCGCGCAGCTTGCTGAAATGGTCCTTCACGCATTCCTTGATCGCGACGATGTTGCTGTATTCGACCAAACGCGCAACCGTTTCAGGCGCGATCGCCACACCGGTTCGATGCGGCACGTCGTACAGAACGATAGGGCGTTCGGTGGCGAGTGCGGCCTGTTCGAAATGCCATTGCACGCCGGCTTGATCCGGACATACGTACGAGGGTGGAGACACGAGATAGCCGGCGCAGTCCCAGCGCTCATAGCGCTGAATATCGTGCAGGACGTCGCGCGTATTGGCGCCGCCAACACCGATCAGCATCGGCAGACGGGAGCCGATCACATCGGTCAGCGCCTGCAAGACGGTGAGGCGTTCGGATTCCTGTAACAAAGCGGCTTCGCCCGTCGTGCTCAAGGCGACAAATCCGCTGATCTCCGTGCGCAGGTAATAGTCCGCGAGGCGCTGCAACGCGTCGACGTCGACTTCACCGTTGCGAAACGGGGTGACGATGGGCAGCCAGATTCCTGAGAACATGATTAGCGCGCCTTTGCGACGGCATGGCGGCGCTTCAATGGTCCGATGAGTGCTGCTGGGAGTGTCGAGATCAGCGTATGCAAGGTGAAGTCGAGGTCGTCGAGCGCAATGTCGAGTTGCACGCGCACTTCTTCGCGCACGGCTTCCGTGCTGACCACATACACGCCGAGCGGCGAATGAAGCAGTGTGCGGAGCTGGGTGCCGGGAAGATCGTGCGGGGGATGAGGCAGGGTGATCTGCAAGCGGGCGCGAGCCGCGGGGAAGGGGATGACATTGTTGCGCTGGACCGGCGGCGCGCTAAGCGGCTGCGTTTCGAATTTGTCGATTGATTGCGTGAGTGCCATTTGATGCGGCGTTCATTGACGCCATGGTTGATCAAGACAGTTCGAGATTAGACGTCTACGGGTAAACGCAGTGCAAAAATTGGGGTATCCGCTGAAAAAATCACGAGGACTAGATGAGTTGCTCGAATTGCATCAGCCAGCAGCCGTGCCGGTAATTTAACTGTGCGTGGGCTTCAACTCTGTCCATATGACACGCCCATAAAAAAAGGCGAGTCGTGAGACTCGCCCTCCCTGAACGGCAGAGTTCGGCTTCGATTAACTACAGATGCCTGGCCGGTGCATGCCGAATACCGATCACGTGTTATTGCGTTTTAGTCGTGTCGGTCTTTGCGCCGTCGGCTTTTGCCGGGGCATTGCTGGCCTCTTTCGCGCTCTCCGTCTTTGTCTTGCTTGCGCTTGTATCTACTGCGGTCTTCTTGGCGGCCTTATGGGGCTTTGCCGTGTGGCTGGCGGAAGCCTTCTTCACATGCGCCTTCGTCGCGGCCTTCGTCGGCGCTTTGGTCGTGGCGGCGCCTTGGTCCGTGGCGCCCGTTTGCACGGCGGTGCTCGCCTTCAGGTTCGCTTGACCCGCGGGTTGCGTTTGCGCAGGTTGCGCGGCCGCCGGTGCTGCGGTTTGTGCAAATGCGGTCGACACGACGAGAGCGGAAGCGAGAGCAGCGAAAAGCGTCTTCATGATGTAACTCCTGGTTAAACCGGTTGTTCTTTGTGTCGCGGCTGAAATGTTTCAGCGCTGCCGGTTTAACGTTGGCGGGAAGACAGCAGTTGACGATGCTCTGGTGACAAAACGTAACGGCGGATACATATCGGGGTCCTGAATCAACCCGAAGCGGTTTCGCGTTTCAGCCGCGAAGATAGCGGGGAAAGCCGTACCTTCGCGCCTGAGCGATTGCGCGAACGCACTATTGAAACGGATTCTGCACGACGCCCGGCTTCGTGTCCGGCTCGTCCTTCACTTTCGCCGGCAGATTGGTCTGTGCCTGCAGCGCGGCCACTACCGCATCGATCGCTTCCTTCAGTGCGAGTGCCGCCTTCAGTCCGCGTTGGTCCTGAGTCAACTCCAGCGTACCGTTCAGCACCACGCGCGTGGTGCCGTTGCTGACGGTGAGTGCATCGCCCTGGATGTTGAGCACGTCGTCATCGTTCGAATAGGGTTTAAACACCTTTTAGTCCTCCCGGCCGCTGATCTTTGAGATTTTCCGGAATGCCCGGAAAACGGATGCCCGATGTTGCTTCGAGTTCGTGAATCGTCCTGATGTCGTAGCGGTTGGTCGAGACGTTGTCCACGACTACCGCGAACGCCATCTGCCGCGACGGCACGTAGACCACCTTGAACAATTGCGTCGGCACAAAGACGCGCGTTGGTCCAATCGTCTGCAATTGCTGGCCACTGAAAATCGGTCCGGTGACGACATAGGTATCGTTGTACGACATCGCGATCTTACGCACCGACGTTTCGATACGCGCCCACAAGCGCTGATTGTTCTCGCGATTTTGCGGCACGACGTTCGCCAGCGAAAACGATTGTGCCATCGCTTCCTGATTCCAGCGATTGCCTGCCGGACTCATATGACCGCGATCGAAGCCGCTGCGTTTATAGTCCGCGAGCGTCGCGCCTTCACCATCGGGCAAGCGCGCGTCTTCGAAGAACTTGTTGGTGCGCACCATGTCTTTCGCGGCTTCGATATGGTCGCGCGTCAGATGTTCCGCGGACCACAACGGACCATGCGTGATACCCGAATGCAGCACCGCGAAATCGCTATAGCAAAGCATGCGCGCTTTCGGCGCCATCTTCTGATTGGACAGAACAGGCCATTGCGCATTCGGGGTGAACTGGGTGCAGGAAGGCGCCGCACTCGCGTGAGCGGCAACGGCGAACAACAGACAGGCAAACCACTTCTTCATGGGTGGGTCAGTTGAGGGATTGGGGGCGCAAGTATAGCGTCGCGAGCCTGTGTCGAGCGAGGTGGAATGCAGAAGAACATGAAGGGAGAAAGGGGCTTTGGCGCAGTGCCCGCAGCGATGAAAATGCAGCGAGCGGAAGAAGCCGAAGAAGCACGGCAAAAACCGCTGCACCAAAAAAAACGGGCCGCTTTGCAGCGACCCTAATGCGTGGAATTCAAACTCTACTCACGCAAACTTAAGACGGACTTAAGCGCGGAATGCGGAATGCGGAGTGCGAAAGCGTGGACCGACGGTCGAACGCGCACACGAACCCACCCGCCACGCCCGCAGGCGGCGTGTTTTGGATGAGTGGAAATTTCGACCGACGAAAAAAAGCGCCGAAACCTAATTGCCGAAAACACTGTGTTCGGCGTGCACGTTCTGCCGATCGACAGCTTGCAAGCGCCAGAAACCGCTGGCCGGCGCGCGTGTCGGCAAGGCTGTCCACGCTGCGGCACCTTGCGCCGCGCTCACGCGTTGTTTGCGATCGACATGCAATCCGCGCAACGTGCACAGCGGCGCATCCGTGCTCGGAGCACAGAGGGTCGTCACGCCATTGTCGTCGTGTAACTCGCCCCACGGGGGCAGATCGATCCCTTGATGCGCTTCCCTCGACCACCGATGTTCGTCGGTGTCGAGCCATAACACAGCGTAGTCGTGGCTGACGGTGGGATCGGAGCCGTTGATGAGGATGGTCAGGCGCATGGCAGCTCCGTACAAATTGCGAAGTAATGCTTTATCAGTCTATGTCGCAACGCGTGTTATGCAAGGCGAAAAGGTACGACGATCGGGCACGAAAAAAACTTACGCCCAGCGCGCACGGCTGTACGATAGCCGCGTCGGAAAGACATTCGCGGAGGCGAGCCATGCTGCGTCGATTGCTGCAACTCACGATGATGGCAGGGTGCCTCGGCGCGACATCGACGCTCAGTGCAGCCGCGGACAGCACCCCGTTCGCCGCGCCCGTGCCGATCGTCTATGTATCCGACTTCGACCTCGACGTGGCCAACGTGACGCCTGACAGCGGACCGGGGCAACGCGTGCGCCGCCTGCGCGGTCTGTTGCCGAGCGGTCCGGGACCGATGGGCAAGGACAAGAATCCGCAGGACCACGCCAAAGACATCGTGAACGAGATGGGCGACGCGCTGACTGCGGACCTGAAAAAAGGCGGTGTCGATGCGCGCCGTATTGCGCCCGGGCAGCCACTACCCGCAACGGGTTGGCAAGTGCGTGGCGTGTTTCTGAGCGTCGACGACGGCAATCGTCTAAGACGTGCAATGGTCGGTTTTGGTGCGGGTCAGAACAATATTCAGGTGGCGGTGTCGTGCGATAGCCTCGCGACGGCTGATTTGCCGCCGCTCTATGAGGCCGTCGAAGAAGCCGACAGCAAGGGAAAGCCAGGCGCGGCGATCAAACTCAATCCGTACGTAATCGCGGCGAAGTTCGTGATGGCGAGTGGTGACGAGAAGAAGACGATCGGGAAGACAGCGCAGCAGATCTCAGATGCAGTGATTGCCAAGCTGCACGGGGTGGCGCAGTGATTGATGCACTGCTGCCCACCCCGACGCAATAGACAAACACAATAGCGCAATGGGCAAGCCGCTCAGGCCAGATCCAGCGTACCGGTCAAATCACCAAGCGGGGCCAGGCCATTCTGCGCAAAAGCCCGATCACGTGCGACAACCCCATCGAGCGGCGCCAGCCCATGCACCCGGCTAATCAGGCGAAGAATCGAATTGGTGTCGTACACCGTGTGATCGACATAGCCCTTCTTCGCCAACGGCGAAATCACTAACGCTGGAACCCGCGATCCCGGCCCCCAGCGATCGCCCTTCGGCGGCGAGACCGGATCCCACCAGCCGCCGTTTTCATCGACCGTGACGACTACGACCGTATTGGCCCATTGCGGGCCGCGCTGAATATGCTCGATCACATTTGCGACGTGACGATCCCCCGATGCGACATCCGCATACCCCGCGTGCATGTTCAGATCGCCCTGCGGTTTGTAGAACGTGACGGCCGGCAAACGTCCTGCATCGATGTCGGCAATCAGCCGATTGGTAGACGCATCGTCGCCGAGGCCCGCATCGCGCAGATACTTGCGCCGCGCGGCGGTGCCCGGCGCGTAATTAGTGAAGTAGTTGAACGGCTGGTGGTGGTACTGGAAATCAGGCACGGCACCCGTGTCCTGATGCTCCAACGCGTACTGCCACGCACCGCTGTACCACGCCCAGTCGACACCCTTGTCCGTCAGCCGGTCACCGATCGTCGCGTAGTTTTGCGGCGGCATCACGCGCGGATTCGACGGGTCGGCGAGCGCGGGATTGCCGCCTTCGGCCGGACGCACGCTGCTCGGCTGGTAGGGCGGCGCCATCGTGTTGACGGCGTAGCCGTCGGCGGTAAACGCGCCATCGTTGACGAACTTCGGCGGACCGTCGAGCGCGGACGCCGGCGAATCGGGCGCCAGTTTCAGCCGCACGCCGGTCGGATCGTCGCCGTCCACCACCGAAACCATCTTCTTCGCCGGACTGTTGTGGATGTCGGGATAGAACGGTGCCTGCGCCGAGATCAGGAAGATGTGGTTCAGCCACGATCCGCCGAAAGCCGCCATGAAGAAGTTGTCGCACAGCGTGTATTGCTGCGCGAGATTCCACAGGCGCAGCGTGTCGGCGGAATTGCGGTAGTGTCCCATTACCAGGCCGCCGGAGTCGCCCCATGCGGCGAACTGGTTGTTGCGCCCGGCGTTGATCTGCATCTGGTTCTGATAGAAGCGATGCACCAGATCGCGCGTGATCACACCATTCGGCAACGGTGCGCCTTGCGCGTCGGTAATGTGGAACGGGCCGTTGCGCAGGTTGGCAATATCCTTCTGACCGATCATGTAGCGCTTGCCGTCCACCTCCTGCGCTTGCGGCACGAGGCCACCCCAGATTGCCGGCAGGCGCGGCAGCGGCGTCTTGCCGTCGCGGTCGAGTTGCAGATAACGCTCGGCGCTCACCGCATCGAGCGGATGCTGGACACCCGGAAAGTTGCCGTACAGATTCGCGAAGCTGCGGTTCTCGGCGTAGATCACCACGATCTGCTTGACCTGGTCGTGTAGCGCGGCGTCGAGCCGCATGTCGGCGGCACTGCGCGGCGTCATCTCGCTCGCGGTACTTTGGTCAGTTTTGCACCCGGTTAGCGCCAGCCCGATACCGACTGCCGCGAGTCCGGTCAGGACACGGCGGCGTTCAGGATCGTCCGGGGTGTCGTCGGGGTTCGGTGGCAGGGTGGAGTCGTTGTCTGTCATCGGTATCTCTCGGAGTTTGCGTGACGGGTGCTTCACCGCCAGAAAGCTAGCGCTCGGGGCGGCGTGCGCGCGGCACCGGGTTCAAAATCGAGGTGGCCGGAAGGTTCCGGCACGGCTAGGGTAATCGTCGCTTCACGCGCCAACTGTTGTGCGTCGAGTCGACGGCGAATAGAAGCCAATGTTTGGCGTCCACGGGATGACGCCGCTGCGTAGCGTAACGGTCAACGGTCAATTCGAGTTCGTCGAAAGTCCGCCGATGGCAAGTGGCATGTGCGCCGGAGCCGTCCGCGAATTCGACTACCGCTGCCGCCGCGCGGGCCGGCTCGGGCAGGTGCGCGATCTGCACTGCGCAACCCGGATAAAGATGTGAGTCGGCAACCTGGATCTGTACGGAATCGGACATGAGCGTGGCCTCCGGACGCCTGGCGCGAGCCAATGCGCGGCAGTGAGACCTCGCGCGATGGACCGCATCAAAGCATAGCACCGCGCGAAACGAAAATGACCGCCGTGTGCTTCGCGCTATCATGCTGATCTGTATCCGATGAACAGCAGAGACAACGGCAAAGACGGCAGCCAAGATGGCAAAAGAAGAGCAGACAGGAGCGGGACGCAAGCACGCGAGGCCACGCGGCGCGACAGTTTCGACTCCGCGAGACGAGGCGGCGCGATCCCTGGCGGACAGCGTCGATTCTCCCGATTCCCCCGATGAAGAGAGCACCGGCGGATCGACTTATCTCGTGCCTGGGCTGGAGCGCGGCCTGCGCATCCTCGCCGAATTCAGCGCGCGCGAGCCGATTCTGGGTGCGCCCGAATTGTCGAAGCGCATCGGCATTCCGCGCACCACCACATTTCGTCTGCTGCAAACGCTCGAAGCCTTAGGCTTTCTCGAGCGCGTGAACGGCGACCGCTATTTCCGGTTGAGCGTCGCAGTACTGCGGCTCGGTTTCGAATATCTAAGTTCGCTCGAACTGACCGACGTTGGCACGCCGATTCTCGAACGTTTGCGCGACACGACTGGCCTCAGCACGCATCTGCTGATCCGCGACCAGCGTGACGTGGTGTTCGTCGCCAAAGCGCAAACGCATGAGCCAATGTTCAGTTCGGTGAAGGTGCATGTCGGCACGCGTTTGCCCGCGCATGCCACGGTGCACGGCCAAGTGCTGATGGGCGATTTGAGTTTCGAAGAATTGCGTCAGTTGTATCCCGAGCCGCAACTCGAACGGTTCACCGAACGCACGCCGGCGACCGTTGAAGAACTGTACGGAAGAGTGCGCGAAAGCGCGGCGCTCGGCTACGCGTTGAGCGAAGCGTCTTTTGAACGTGGCATTTCAGTAGTGAGCGCGCCGGTGCGCGACCAAAGCGGCAAGATCGCGGCCGCGTTGACGGTCACCATTCCCCGTTCCGATATCGGCGAAGCGGAAGAACGCGAACCGCTCATCATCGCGGTTTGCCAGGCGGCGCTCGAATTGTCCGAGCGGCTCAGCTATCGTCCGCGGCCGGATGATCCGACCGCGGCTCAAGCGCGTCGCAGGTCGGTTGCGGCGAATTGATATCAGAACGAGTGGTGGATACCGGTCAGGAAAATCGTCTGGTTCCGGCCGCTCGACACACCCGCCGTAAAGAACGCGGCGTCCGTATTCGAGCCCGCGCGCTCGTACAGCGCATTCACATACAGCTGCGTCGATTTTGACAGCGCGTAGATGTCGCCGATCTCGAACTGCGTCCAGCGATGGCCGGCCATCGTCGTGGTCGCGGCGCCGCCGGCAACGCTGTTGAACGGCGTGAACTGATAATTCGCGCCCACGTCGTAGCTCTGATACGTGTCCGAATGGCCGGACGATTCCAGCTTCACACGCGTGTATAAACCGTGCACCAGCAGCTTGCCGAACTGGTATGACGCGCCCGCGCCCATGTTCTCGACCTTGGCCGCCGAGTAGTTAGCCGCCGCGACACCCTGGAAGCTGGTGATGCCCGTTGTCACGATCGACGGCGTACGGTCGTGCTCATTCGCATAGGTCGCGCCCGCCTTGAACGGACCGTTGGCATAGCTAAGCGCAAAGCTCAGTGTCTTGCCGGTCGAGAAGTTGGTCGTGTTGCCGAGACCCATCATCGCGCCGACCGAGAAACCGGCGAAACTCGCCGAGCGGAACTTCACCGAGTTGTCGAACGGCACCACGCCGGTGTCGGCGAGTTCGTCGATGTTGCCCGGGTGGAACGCGTACCAGCTCGCGGCCAGATAAGCCGTGCTCAGCGGACCCAGCACGTCGAAGCTGAACGGCGTCTGATGGCCGAGCGTCACCGTGCCGACCTGGTCCGAACTCAATCCGACAAAAGCCTGGCGATTGAACAGCGTGCCCGCTTTGGCGAATGCTCCCGTGTTGGTATAGAAACCGTTTTCCAGCTGGAAAACAGTCTTAAGACCACCGCCCAGATCCTCGACACCCTTCAGGCCCCAGCGGTCCGGCTGCATGTTGCCCTGTTCCTCGATCCACTTCGAATGGCCACCCGCATTGCTGATGTACGCAATACCGGCATCCAGGCTGCCGTAGAGCGTCACGCTGCTTTGCGCCCAGGCGCCGGTCGTTGCGCAGATTGCCGTCAAGCCGGCCGCCGCAATGATGTGCTTCACCGTTGGTTCTCCTGATCACACGACGGATAGCTCGCGCCGATTTCGTCGTCCCTGATCCTTGCTTTGGGTTGAATGCAGTTTCGGGTTTATGCGCCAAAACTGCTCCGCTTTATGTTCCACCTATGGGCGTCTGTATCGCCTATGGAAAATTATAGTGAGTCTGGAAGTGGTCAAAATAAATTTTCGGACCCCGTACAAACCCGCATGAGGGCCACAGCATTTGTCTGAAAATTATGGGCAAACCCACGCCCAGAAAGGCTATCAAGCGGAAACTGCCGTTCACGTCAGTTCACACAAAGCTGTGTTGCGAATGCCACAGTCGGTGTTTTCCCCTACCAGCCCAGATTTTTATTTTCTCGAGCCAAAGCCACTCCTATAATTATCCATACACGAACTGATGTTCCTTGTATGGAACATAAGGCTTCAGGAGAAGGCGAGAAATGACTGAACAATGGCGCTGCGCCGGCCATGCCGGCGACCTGTCCGACGACGCGCCGCTCGAGTTCAAACTCGACGGCACGGAAATCGGCATCTACAAGGTGGGCGATGCGCTGTACGCGCTGGAAAACGTCTGCCCCCATGCGTACGCGCTGCTGACGCAGGGCTTTGTCGACGGCGACACCGTCGAATGCCCGCTGCACGAAGCCGTGTTCCATATCCCGACCGGCAAATGCCTGAAAGAGCCGGGCGGCCGCGACCTGAAGATGTACTCGGTACGTCTCGCCGGCGAAGAAATCCAGATCAAGGTGGAATGACATGTCAGAACACATCGTGAACTTCAATCCCTTCCTGAAGCCGTGGCTCGCGCCGCAGCCGAACAACGTTGCCGGCAAGGGCGTGATCGAAAAGCCGGGTGAGACCGAAAACTTCATCTGGCAAACGCGCAAGGCTGAGCCGACCCAGTACGAAAACGAGTTCGGCGATGCGCTGGAAAAGGTTTTCGAAGCCGGCGCGAATGAGTTGCAGGAAGTCGTTGACGGTTTGAACCGCGTGGGCTTCCGTACTCCGGAAGGCAATGCGTGGAACGCCGATCGCCTTGCCGCCGAATTCCGCCTGCTCGCTGAATAAGCGCGCTCTCCCGCACACGTCTCTTCGCTTTCGCATCCGGAGTCTTTTCATGACGTCCCCCAATACAACGACTCAAGGCGCGGCCGACCCTATCCAGTCTTATCTGAACCGCGGCCTGCGTAATTACTGGTATCCCGTTGCACCGAGCTGGCAAGTCGGCGACGCGCCGGTCGGCGTCACGCGCCTCGGCGATCAGATCGTGCTGTGGCGCGACAAGGAAGGCAAAGTCCGCGCGCTTGAAGATCGCTGCCCGCACCGCGGTGCGCGTCTGTCGCTCGGCTGGAACCTCGGTGGCAGCGTCGCGTGCTGGTACCACGGCATTGAAATCGACGGCGGCGGCACGGTCACGAAGGTGCCGGCTGTCTCGAACTGCCCGCTGGAAGGCCAGAAGTGCGTGAAGTCGTATCCGGTCGAAGAGCACGCCGGCGCGATCTTCCTGTGGTTCGGCGACGACGCCCATAAAGAACCCACGCCACTAGTGTTGCCGGAAGAACTGGTAGGCGACGAGTACGCGAACTTCCTGTGCATGTCGAACTGGAAGTGCAATTACCAATACGCGATCGACAACGTGATGGACCCGATGCACGGCGCGTATCTGCACGCAACGTCACATTCAATGGCCGAAGGCGACAAGCAGGCCGACATGCGCGTGCGCAAGACCGAAACCGGTCTGATGTTCGAAAAGGTCGGCCAGCGCGACGTGAATTTCGACTGGGTTGAGCTCGGTGAAACCGGCGCGCTGTGGATGCGCCTCGCGATTCCGTACAAGAAGAAGTTCGGCCCGGGCGGCAACTTCGGGATCATCGGCTTTGCTACGCCGGTCGACGAAAACAATTGCCAGGTTTACTTCTGGCGCACGCGCAAGGTGTCGGGGTGGCAGCGCGACGCATGGCGCTTCATGTATCGCAACCGTCTGGAAGGTCTGCATTGGGCCGTACTGGAGCAGGACCGCTACGTTCTCGAAAGCATGGCGCCGAATGCACGCGAGCACGAATTCCTCTATCAGCACGACGTCGGCATGACGCGTGTGCGCCGCATGTTCCGTCAGCGCGCGCAGCAGCATTTCGCTGAGCTGGATGCCTATCATGCTCAAGCCGCTCAGGCCGGCACCGCGCAAACCGAAGCAGCAGGCCACAGCCATGCATAACGAAGCGTCTCCGGCATTGGCTGCACTCCATGGCAGGCGCGTCCTCGTGACGGGCGGCGCGCGCGGCCTTGGCGCAGCGTTCGTTCGCTCGCTGGCGCAAGCCGGTGCGCAAGTCGTGTTCGGCGATGTGCTGCATGACGAAGGCCGGGCGCTTGCGGCGTCACTGGTCGAGCAAGGTCACGCAGTGACGTATCTGCCGCTCGATCTTGCCGACCCCGCCAGCATCAAGCAGTTTGCCGATCGGGCCGCAGTGCAACTCGGTGGACTGGACGCGCTGATCAACAACGCGGCGATCACCAACTCGGGCGGCAAGTTCGCCGATGAGTTGTCAATCGAGACATGGGACGCCGTGATGAACGTCAACGTGCGCGGCACGTGGCTGATGAGCACCGCCGCATTGCCATATCTGCGTGATTCGGGCCGCGGCAGCATCGTCAACATCGCGTCGGATACAGCGATATGGGGCGCGCCGAAATTGCTCGCGTATGTCGCGAGCAAGGGCGCGGTGATTTCGATGACGCGCTCGCTAGCGCGTGAATTTGGCACACATCAAGTGACGGTCAACGCGATCGCACCCGGCCTCACCGAAGTCGAGGCCACCGCCTACGTGCCTGCCGAACGTCACCAGTACTACCTGCAAGGCCGCGCGCTCACACGCGCGCAAGTGCCCGACGACGTCACCGGGCCGGTGCTGTTCCTGTTGTCCGATGCCGCGCGCTTTGTGACTGGCCAGTTGCTGCCGGTCAACGGCGGTTTCGTGATGAATTGATCTTGTCGAATCGAAAGGAGAAAGAGATGGCGGACGCCGAACTCGAACGCAAATCGTGGGAACAACCCGCGGACGCGAGCTTTGCACAATGGTTGGACAGCCGCGTCGCGCGCCTGGAAACGCGTCGTTATGACTGGGACGCGCTGAAGTTTCAGGCCGACTACGACCCGAAATATCGCCGCGCGCAAATGCGCTATGTCGGCACGGGCGGCACGGGCGTCGCGAAGGACATGAACACCGTGCCCGCAGGCGGCTTCACGTTTTCGACGATGGTGATCCCAGCCGGCAACATCGGTCCGAGCCATATCCATATGGATGTCGAAGAAATTTTCTTCGTGCTGCGGGGCAAGATGAAAGTGATCTGCGAGAAAGACGGCGAAACGTGGGAAGCGGTACTCGGTGAACGCGATCTGATTTCGGTGCCGCCGGGCGTGTATCGCACGGAAGTGAATATCGGTGAAGAAGATGCGTTGATGTGCGTGATGCTCGGTGCGGCCAAACCGATTACGCCGACGTATCCGCCGGATTCGCCGTTGGCCACGCTCAAGCGCTAAGCCTTTAGACACCGGTATTGCTTTAAAAACACCCGCGAAGGAAATCATGTCCGCAGTCCCGTCCGCTACCGCTGATCAGAACGCTACGCTCGAAGCGCGCCTTGCACGCTTTCCCGCGCAGCAGATCTGGCTGGCTTCGCAACGCGCGGTGAGCTATCGCGATGTGGATAGTGCCGAAAGTGAAGCGCTGCCTTTGGTGCTGCTTCACGGTATCGGTTCGGGTGCGGCTTCGTGGGTGCAGCAGTTTGAAGTGCTGGGTGAGACGCGCCGTGTGCTGGCGTGGGATGCGCCGGGATACGGTGCATCGACACCCGTAGAAGCCGATTCCCCCGCAGCAAGCGATTACGCCACTGTATTGAAGCAATGGCTCGACGCGCTCGGCATTGAACGCTGTGTGCTGCTGGGTCATTCGCTTGGCGCGATCATCGCGGGTGCGTTTGCCGTGGCGAATCCGCAGCGAGTGGCCGGTTTGCTGTTGTTGTCGCCGGCTGGCGGTTACGGCGCTTCCGCAGCGGAAGTGCGCGAAACCAAACGCGATCAACGTCTGGCCATGCTGAAAGAACTCGGCCCGCAAGGTCTCGCCGAAAAACGCAGCACCAACATGTTGTCAACCCACGCGAGCGCCGAAGCCCACGCATGGGTGCGCTGGAACATGTCGCGTGTGATTCCGCACGGCTATGCGCAAGCGACGCATCTTCTCGCCAACGCCGATCTTGCCAGCGACCTCTCACACTACAAAGGCCGCATCAGCGTCGCGGTAGGCGCTGAAGACACCATTACGCTTCCCGAAACCTGCGAGCGACTTGCTCTCGCCGCCGGCACCACACTGCAGGTCGTGCCGCGCGCCGGGCACGCCGGTTATATCGAAGCACCCGCCGCGTACACCGCGATCATCGACACGTTCTGCCGCGCAAGCGACGGACAACGGAGCCAATGAATGACGTCCGACACGCATGACATGGTTAGCGCCGAGCGCGACGCGGACGACGACCGCAACGACGCAGACACAGGCAGCGATATCAGCTATCGCGTGCCAGGTCTGGAACGCGGTCTGAAGATTCTGACGGAGTTCTCGCCACGCGAGCCGGTTCTAGGCGCACCGGAATTATCGAAGCGCCTGAAGATTCCCCGCACGACGGTGTTCCGTCTGCTGCAAACGCTCGAATCGCTCGGCTTTCTCGAGCGCGCCGATAAGGACCGCAACTATCGCCTCGGCGTCGCGGTGCTGCGGCTCGGTTTCGAATATCTGAGCTCGCTCGAATTGACCGACCTCGGTTTGCCGATCATCGAAGCGCTGCGTAACGACACCGGCCTCACCAGCCACATCGTGATTCGCGACGGGCGCGACGTCGTGTTCGTTGCCAAAGCGCAAAGCCATGCGCCGATTTTCAGTTCGGTGAAGGTGAATGTCGGCACGCGCCTGCCGGCCCATGCAACGACGCACGGCCAGGTGCTGATGGGCGACATGACGCTCGACGACTTGAAAAAGCTCTACCCGGAACCGGAACTCGAACGCTTCACGAAACAAACGCCGGCCACCATCGACGACTTGTACGAACGCATTCGCGATGACGCCAAGCGCGGCTACGCGATCAGCGAGTCGTCGTTCGAACGCGGCATTTCGGTGGTGAGTGCGCCGGTGCGCAACGACACGGGCCGCATCGTCGCCGTGATTACGACGACGATTCCGCGCCACGAGATCGATGCGTCCCTGCTCGATAGCGGCCTGATCGACAAGGTCCGCCGCGCGGCTGACGAACTCTCGCAGCGGCTCAACTATCGGCCGACGGGTAGCGCGAACTCGGGCGCGAAATACTTTAAGGCATTGGGGCTCAAATGATTCAAATCGACTTGACCGGACAGGTAGCGGTGGTGACGGGCGGTTCGTCCGGCATCGGCCTTGCGACTGCCGAACTGTTTCTGCGAGCAGGCGCTTCGGTCGCGATCTGCGGCCGCGACAGCGAACGTCTCGCGCAAGCGGAAGCCTCGCTGAAGGCGCAGTTTCCACAAGCGCAATTGCTGGCGCAAACCTGCGACGTGCTGGACGCGGACGAGGTCGCAGCATTTGCGCAAGCAGTGCAAGCGCGTTTCGGCCGCACCGACATGCTGGTGAACAACGCCGGCCAGGGTCGCGTGTCGACGTTCGCCGACACCACCGACGACGCCTGGCGCGAAGAACTCGACCTGAAGTACTTCAGCGTGATCCGCCCGACCCGCGCCTTCTTGCCGATGTTGCGCGACGCAGCAAACCCCGCGGTGGTCTGCGTGAACTCGCTGCTCGCCCTGCAGCCCGAGCCGCACATGGTGGCGACTTCGTCGGCACGCGCCGGCGTGTTGAGCCTCATCAAATCGCTCGCGGTTGAACTCGCGCCGCAACGCATTCGCGTGAATTCGATTCTGATCGGCATCGTCGAATCGGGTCAATGGCGCCGCCGTTACGCAAAAGAAGCGCAGCCGGGCCAGAGCTGGGAAGACTGGACCGCCGAACTGGCGCGCAAGAAAAACATTCCGCTAGGCCGCTTCGGCAAACCCGAAGAAGCCGCTCAAGCGCTCTTTTATCTGGCTACGACGCTGTCGTCCTATACGACGGGCAGTCACATCGATGTTTCTGGAGGCGTTGCACGACATGTCTAATAAAACCACCGTTGGCGAACTGATCGCCGCTTTTCTCGAGCAATGCGGCGTTCAAACCGCATTCGGCGTGATCTCGATCCACAACATGCCGATCCTCGACGCGATCCACAACCGCGGCAAGATTCGCTACGTCGGCGCACGTGGCGAAGCGGGCGCAGTGAACATGGCTGATGGCCTGGCGCGCGTCTCCGGCGGCCTTGGCGTGGCATTCACCAGCACCGGCACTGCTGCGGGTAATGCTGCCGGCGCGATGGTCGAAGCGCTGACCGCGGGCACCGCGTTGCTACATGTGACGGGCCAGATCGAAACCGAATACCTCGACAAGGATCTCGCCTATATCCACGAGGCGCCGGATCAATTGTCGATGCTGTCGTCGATCTCGAAGGCCGCGTTCCGCGTGCGCTCGGTCGAAACCGCATTGCCGACGATCCGCGAAGCTGTACGTGTCGCGCAAACGGCGCCGAGCGGTCCGGTCAGCGTCGAAATTCCGATCGACATTCAAGCGGCCGAAATCGAATGGCCTGCCGACTTGGCCGCGCCGCATGTCACCACGTTGACGCATTGCAGCCAGCGTGTCGTGCAACTCGCGGATCAACTGGCGAATGCGAAGCGTCCGCTGTTGTGGCTCGGCGGCGGCACGCGTCATGCACGTGCTGCGGTTGAACGTCTCGTGGCCTTGGGCTTCGGTGTGGTGACCAGCGTGCAGGGTCGTGGCGTGCTGCCGGAAGATCATCCGGCGACGCTCGGCGCGTTCAACGTGCATGCCGCTGTCGAAAGCTTCTACAAGACGTGCGACGCGCTGGTGGTGGTCGGTTCGCGTCTGCGTGGCAATGAAACGCTGAAGTACAAGCTGGCGCTGCCGCAACCGCTGTATCGCATCGACGCCGACGCGCTCGCCGACAACCGCGGTTATCGCAACGACATGTTCATTCACGGCGATGCCTCGGCCGTTCTCGAAGAGCTCGCGACGCTGCTCGAAGGCCGTCTGAAGGTCGATCCGACGTTCGCGCAAGACCTGGCTGCTGCGCGCGAAAGCGCCGTCGCCGATGTGGGCAAGGGTCTCGGCCCGTACAAGCGCCTCGTCGACGCGCTGCAGCAGGCCGTGGGCCGCGACTACAACTGGGTGCGCGACGTCACGATCTCGAACAGCACGTGGGGTAACCGCATGCTGAAGATCTTCTCGCCGCGCGCGGGCGTTCATGCACTCGGCGGCGGTATCGGCCAGGGCATGCAGATGGGGATCGGCGCAGCGCTCGCGGGCAATGCCGCGAAGACGGTGTGCCTGGTTGGCGACGGCGGCCTGATGGTCAACGTCGGCGAACTCGCAACAGCCGTGCAGGAAAACGCCAACGTGATGATCGTGCTGATGAACGATCAGTGCTACGGCGTGATCCGCAACATTCAGGACGCGCAATACGGCGGCCGCCGCTGCTACGTCGATCTGCACCAGCCGGATTTCGCGCAGTTCTGCGAGAGCTTGAAGCTCACGCACTACCGCATCAAATCGCTCGATCAGGCTGAGGAGATCATCCGCGAAGGTATGGCGAAGACGGGCCCCGTATTGGTTGAAGTGGACATGCTGTCGGTTGGCTCGTTCGCCACAGCGTTCGCGGGCCCGCCGGTCAAGGAAAAGGAGCCGGAACATGCGTGAGACCGGCTACGCGGGGCATCACGCACCCGTCGACGTCGCGATGATCGGCTTCGGCGCGATCGGCCAGGCGGTGTATCGCTCGGTCGAGTCGGATCCGACGGTGCGCGTGTCGCACGTGATCGTGCCGGAGCGCCATATGGCGTCGGTGCGCGAAGTGGTGGGCGCATCGGTCGATGTGGTGGCCTCCGTGTCCGCATTGAGCAGCCAACCGCATTTCGCGCTGGAATGCGCGGGGCACAGCGCACTGGTCGATCACGTGGTGCCCTTGCTGAAAGCCGGTACGGATTGCGCGGTCGCATCGATCGGTGCGCTCTCCGACATGATGTTGTTGGACGCGCTTTCCGCTGCAGCCGATGAAGGCGACGCGACGTTGACGCTGTTGTCGGGCGCAATCGGCGGCGTGGATGCGTTGTCTGCCGCCAAGCTCGGCGGCCTCGACGAAGTGTTGTACACCGGCCGCAAGCCGCCTTCGGGCTGGCTCGGCACGCCCGCGGAACAGCTCTGCGATCTGCACACGCTGAACGAAGAGATCGTAATTTTCGAAGGCAGCGCGCGCGAGGCGGCGCGCCTGTATCCGAAGAACGCCAACGTTGCGGCGACGATCGCGCTGGCCGGTCTGGGCCTGGACCACACCATGGTCCGTCTGATTGCGGACCCGAACGTGTCGCGCAATGTGCACCGCATCGTGGCGCGCGGCGCGTTCGGCGAGATGTCGCTGGAAATGTGCGGCAAGCCACTGCCGGATAACCCCAAGACTTCCGCACTGACCGCGTATAGCGCGATCCGTGCGCTGCGCAATCGCGCGGCCCGTTGCGTGATTTAAGACATTCGCTGATTAGCTGAAGCAAACCGGAACGACCGACATGACTCACTTCGATACCAGCCTCGTGCCCACCGGCGATATTTTCATCGGCGGCGAATGGCGGCAAGGGCGTGGCAACCCGTACAAAAGCCTGTATCCGGCGGATCAGTCGGTCAACATGGAAATCTCCACAGCAAATGCCGACGACGCCCGCGAAGCCGTGGAAGCCGCGGATATCGCATGGCGGCGCGCGGATTGGTCGGGTTTGAAGCCGCATCAACGCGCGCTGACTCTGTATCGCATCGCGGATCTGATCATGGCGCGCCACGAAGCGCTTGCGCAACTGCAGCGTCGTGACAACGGTAAGCCGATCAACGAAACGCGCGTGCTGGTGGCGAGTGCTGCGAACACCTTCCGCTATTTCGCGGCCTGCCTTGAAACGCTCGACGAAGAAGTGACCCCCTCGCGTGGCGATTATCTGACGATGAGCATTTACGAGCCGATCGGTGTGATCGCGGCGATTACGCCGTGGAATTCGCCGATTGCATCGGATGCGCAGAAGCTGGCTCCGGCGTTGGCAGGCGGTAACGCGGTGGTACTGAAGCCGGCCGAAGTCACTCCGTTGGTTTCGCTGGCGTTGGCTCGTATTTGCGAAGAAGCGGGTGTGCCGAAGGGTGTTCTAAGCGTGGTGCCGGGCAAAGGCTCGGTGATCGGCGACGTGCTGGTGCGCCATCCATTGGTGAAGAAAGTGTCGTTCACGGGCGGCACCGAAGTGGGCCGTGGCATCGCACGCATTGCTGCGGACAAGCTGATGCCCGTGTCGCTCGAACTCGGCGGCAAATCGCCGACCATCGTGTTCGATGATGCCGACCTGGATCATGCAGTGAACGGCGTGCTGTACGGCATTTTCAGTTCGTCGGGAGAAGCATGTATCGCGGGCTCGCGCCTGTTCGTGCAACGCTCGATTTACGACGCGTTCATGAAGCGGCTCGCGGAAGGTGCGCGCAAGCTGCGCGTCGGCGATCCGTCGCGTACTGAAACGCAGATGGGTCCGCTGATCACTGCCGCACATCGTGAAACCGTCGAACGTTACGTCGCATTGGGTCTGGAGGAGGGCGGTCGCTTGCTGTGCGGCGGCGAACGCCCGGTCGGCGATGGCCGCGAAGCAGGCACCTATTTTCAGCCGACGATCCTCGAAGGTCTCACGAACGACGCCCGCATCTGCCAGGAAGAAATCTTCGGCCCGGTGCTGGTCGCCATGCCGTTCGACGACGAAGCATCGCTGCTGAAAGAAGCCAACCACAGTGTGTTCGGTCTCGCCGCCGGCATCTGGACGCGCGATTACAAACGCGCCTACCGCATCGCCCGCGCGCTCGAAACCGGCACCGTATGGATCAACACCTACAAGCTGTTCTCGATATCGACGCCGTTCAGCGGCTGGAAAGAGAGCGGCATGGGACGCGAGAAAGGCCGACTCGGCATCCGCGAATACATGCAGCAGAAGAGCCTCTACTGGGGCTTGAACGACGCGCCGCTGGCGTGGGCGAACTAATACGCGAAATACGCAAGAGGCACGTTATGACGATTCTCGGCATTGAACAGATTATTTACGGCGTGACGGATCTCGCCACCTGTCGCCGCTTTTTCGCGGACTGGGGTTTGAAAGAAGTCGCGCATGACGAAACGCACGCACGTTTTGAAACACTGAACGGCTGCACGATTCTCGTCGTCGATGCAACCGACCCGTCGCTGCCGCCCGCATTCGAAGAAGGTCCGACGCTGCGTGAAGTGACCTGGGGCGTGGCAACGAAAGCGGAACTCGACGAACTGCGCGGCCGTTTTGCCGGTCAGCCAGGCCACTTCGAAACGGAAGACGCTGTGGGTTGTATCGACCCGAACGGCATGGCGATTCGCGTTGAAGTGACTCGCAAGCGTGCGCTCGACATTCACGGTTCGCCGTCGAACGTGTGGGGCCAGACGTTGCGCGTCGATCAACCGTCGCCGATTTACGAACGTGCTGAACCGGTTGAAGTCGGCCACGTGGTGTTCTTCACGAACCAACTCGCGGCACAGGAGAAGTTCTACCAGGAGCTGCTCGGCTTCGAAATGTCGGACCGCTATCCGGGCCGTGGCGCGTTCATGCGCTGCGCACCGCACGGTGGCCATCACGACATTTTCCTGCTGGCTTTGCCCGGTGGTAAGCGCGGCCTGAATCACGTCGCGTTCACCGTGCGCGATATCCACGAAGTGTTTGGCGGCGGCATGCATATCAGCCGCTGCGGTTGGGATACGCAACTCGGTCCGGGACGTCATCCGGTGTCGTCGGCGTACTTCTGGTACTTCCAGAATCCGGCCGGCGGTCTGATCGAGTACTACGCCGACGAAGACCAGCTCACGCCCGAATGGCAGCCGCGCGATTTCGAACCGGGTCCGACGGTGTTCGCCGAATGGGCGATCGACGGCGGCATCGACGGCAATACACGTCGCCAGAAAAACGCGAAGGCGCCGGAAGGCAAGTTCATGACGGAGCGGAAAAATGACTGACGCTGCTGCTGAAAAGGCTCAAGCTGCACACGCCGGACTCGAAGCGCCGCGCACGATCGTCGTGATCGGCGGTGGCCAGGCGGCGGGTTGGGTCGTGAAGACGTTGCGCAAGGAAGGCTTCGATGGCCGCCTGGTGATGATCGCCGATGAGATCCATTTGCCGTACGAGCGCCCGCCGCTGTCGAAGGCCGTGCTCTCCGGTGAAGCCGATATCGAAACCGTGCGCCTCGTGAAGCCTGACGATTTCGACGCGCTGAATGTCGAAGCATGGCAACCGGATTGCGCGACGTCGATCGATCGTGAACAGCGCATCGTGCGCACGCAGTCGGGCCGTGAAGTGCAATACGACCGCCTCGTGATTGCAACCGGCGGCGCAGCGCGTCGTTTGCCGGACGCGCTGGTGAAGACCTCGCACATTACCTATTTGCGTACGCTCGATGAAGCGGTCGTTCTCGGCGAACGTCTGCGCGCAAGCAAGCGCGTGCTGGTGGTTGGCGGCGGGTGGATCGGTCTCGAAGTCGCAGCTACTGCGCGCAAGCTCGGTGTGGACGCGACGGTAGTGGAGGGCGCGCCACGTCTGTGCGCCCGCTCGCTGCCGCCGATGGTGTCGGATTTCCTGTTGCAACTGCATCGTGCGAACGGCGTGGATGTGCGGTTGAATGCATCGCTCGTGTCGATTGCTGATCATCCGAACGACGCCAACCGTATCCGCGCAACGTTCGCTAACGGTTCCTCATTGGACGCCGACTTCGCCGTCGCCGGCATCGGCCTCACGCCGCATACGGCACTGGCGGAAGCGGCGGGCATCAAGGTGGAAGACGGCATTGTCGTCGATCATTTCGGCGCGACCGATGACCCGCGCATCTTCGCTTGCGGTGACGTGGCGAACCATCCGAGTGCCTGGTTGAAGCGCCGCGTGCGGTTGGAATCGTGGGCCAACGCGCAAAACCAGGCGATCTCGACGGCAAAAGCCTTACTCGGCAAGTTTGAACCGTACGCGGACATTCCGTGGTTCTGGTCCGATCAATACGACGTCAATCTGCAAATCCTCGGCGACATTCCGGGCGATGCGCAGCTCGCTGTACGCGGCGATTTGCCTGGCAAACGCGCCACGCTCTTTCATCTGGAAGACAGCGCGATTCGCGGTGTCATCGCCATCAACACGCCGCGCGAACTGAAACTGTCGCGCAAATGGATGAACCAGGGCCGGACTATCGACCTTGCCACCCTGACCGACGCCTCAACGGCGCTTGCCTAACCACACCTACGGACGGCACCACGGCATGAGAACCATCGACAACACCATGGGGGACCGCAGCAGCGCCGGTGTCTCAGGCCCCGTGACCCGGGGCTCGATCATCGCGCGTCTCGAGCGCTTGCCGAAGAATGCGATGCAGGTGCGCGCGCGCATACTGATCGGTCTCGCGACGTTCTTCGACGGTTTCGACGTGATCGCAATTGCGGCCACGCTGCCAATCCTGATTGCGAAGTGGCATCTGACGCCGTGGGAAATTGGCTTCCTGATCGGCTCCGGCTCGGTCGGCCAGTTGATCGGCGCGTTCGTGTTCCCCTGGTACGCGGAACGCAAAGGCCGTGTGAAGGCTATTGCGTTGAGCTCCGGGATCATCGGCATTACGAGTATTGCGTGCGGCTTTGCGCCGACCTTTGCGGCGTTTGTCGTGTTGCGTGTGATTCAGGGGCTCGGGCTGGGTGGCGAATTGCCGGTGGCCGCGACCTATATCAACGAGATCAGCCGCGCGCATGGCCGTGGACGTTTCGTGCTCTTGTATGAAATCGTTTTTCCAGTTGGCTTGCTCGCATCGAACGCGTTGGGTGCGTGGATCGTGCCGCGTTTCGGTTGGCAGGCGATGTACTTCATCGGCGGTATGCCGTTGATTCTGTTCTTCGTGCTGCGGAAACTGGTGCCGGAATCGCCGCGTTGGCTGGCCGAACGCGAACGGATGGCCGATGCCGATACGGCGGTGCATGCTTTCGAACGCGCGGTGAAAGGTCCGCTTCCGCCGGTTGCCAATGCGGCCGAGTTTGACGCGATGGCCAATCGCCATCCGAAGCGCCGCATGAGCGATCTGTTCGGGCCGGCGTATCTGAAGCGCACGATGGCGGTCGCGATGCTGTGGATTACGTGCGGCTTCATTCAGTACGGTCTGTCGACCTGGCTGCCGACGATCTATCGCACGGTTTATCACGCGCCGCTGCAGTTGGCGTTGAATCTGGCGGTGGCGGCTTCGGTGCTGGGCGTGGTGGGTTCGCTGACCTGTGCGTTGCTGGTCGATAAGGTGGGGCGTAAACCGATCATCAATTTGTCGTTCGTGGCGTGTGCGTTGTCGTTGCTGCTGGCGGGTGTGTTCCACAATTCGTCGGTGTATGTGGTGGCGACGTGTTGCGCCTTCTCGCTCGGGTTCCTTGCTTGCGGCTTTATCACGGCTTATGTGTACACGCCGGAGCTGTATCCAACGAGTATCCGTGCGATGGGCTGCGGTGTGGGCGGCGCGTGGCTGAAGGTAGCGGCGATTTTCGCGCCGGCGATCGTGTCGAAGACGATGATCGGCGGCAACCTGGAAGTGGCGTTCTATATTCTCGCGGCTGTGCCGTTCATTGCGGCGATCGCGGTGCACTTTCTTGGAATTGAGACCAAGGGGAAGGTGCTGGAGCAGCTCGAGGCTTGATGCCTTTTGGCGTGTGATGGGTTTGGTGGGCGGTTGATGTTGTACCGCAATGGCAGGAGGGCGAAGGGCGCACTGGGTGGTGTGCCCTTTGTTTTTGGATCGCCCTTTGGACGTGACTTTAAAGCGCCGTCCGGTGCGATAGACGTCGTTGTTTCAGCTCCTCAATAATCCAGACACTCATCAATCCCGCGCTCACGCAAGCGATGATGTCCGGCTTGGAGAGTGCAATCGCCAACCAGACGAGGTGTACATAGCCACGGAAAAAGGGCGGCACGGCCCCGCGCAAATCGCTCCAACGCGTCGTCGCCAACACTCCACCCGTCGCCGCCATTACCGTAAAAATCGCCCACGCAAATTGCGTCGAACGCTCTTCCCGTTGCAACAGCAAAACGATCAACGTGGCGAAGCCCGCAAACCACATCGTCGCTACAAACCACGCAAGGCGCGGCCGACGTGCGAGCCAGCCGCGACACTCCTGTTGCGCAAAAGAGAAGAAAAAAGCGAACAGCGCGCCGTGCGCGAACGGCATCTGCCACGCGCGAGGGTCGGTGGAGAGCCAATGGCCGGCGAAGCCGAACCCGATCGCGCCCACGGCGGCGAGGATCGCGAGTTGTTTGATGCGCGGCCATCCATAGATCAGCGCGGCCCACATCGTGCAGATCCCAAGTGTGTTCATTGCGATCGACGTCAAGCGCCCGCTACCTGCGTCGCATAACGCGGCGGCGGTCGCGCCAAGCCACACAGGAATCCATCCGTAACGCAGCCAGCCAATCGAGCGCAGCGTCCGCAGCCGCTGTTGCTGCGGTTCGGACAGCAGCACAGTTGTCGCGGCGCTGGTGACCAGCGTCACCATCAGCGTGGCCAGAAGCACAGCCAGCTGAGCAGGCGTCCATTGATCGAACCACCGATTGCTATTCAGGTTCATTGACGCGTTGGCGAACAGCAAGCCGCACCAGGCGCTCAGCGCGAGCGCCGGCCCGAACAGGCGTCCTGCGCCAATCCGAAACGACAGGCAGCGGGTCCAGAATTCGACCTTCTCGCTGTCGAGCCGCAGGCGCACGACGTTCGGATGATAACGAGCGAGCGCGGTCAATAACTGCTCCATCTCGGTTCGCACGCCAGCGCGCAGCAGTGCGTGTGCACCGGCCGCCAACGGAGGTTGAGGCCCTTCGAGCAGCGCCATCGCATTCGTGAAGCGCAAGCGTAGCGCGTTGTAGTCCTCGTCGGCGAATACGCGGTCTAGCGCGAGGGTTGCGATGGCCGCGTTGCGCCGCCGCAGATGCGCGGCGTTGTCCCGCCATCCCAGGACCGCACTCAGGTTCATGCGCAGCGTGGCCGGCGAATCCTCGTTCAGACAATGAACCAGCGCCTGCCATTCGAGTTCGTCGCGCATCTGAATATTGACGACGGCTGCGAATAGATCCTGCAGCGAACGACGCGACTCGAGCTGATCCCGTTGCAAGACGAAGTGCTGCCACAACTGCACGGCGCTTTCGAAGGCGTCGTGTTCGGGAAGGTGGTGAGCCTCAGGTGGCGGACTGGGTACCGACACAGGCACCGGTACCGAAGCCGACACCGCGGCTATGGTCCCCGCAGCACCGCCGCTCGCCATCTGCAAAGCCGACTCATACGCGTACCGAAGCCGCTGAAACGCCTCAGCATCTTCATCCGGGCGTTGCTGTTTCAAGAGACGCGCATAAGCGCGGCGCACGGTCCGCTCGTCGGCGTTTGCCGCAAGGCCGAGTACGTCCCACGGCCAGTGGTGGGCAGAAGTCGTATCCATAGCCGGTCAGTACGTCACATGCACATCGAAGCGATCCAGCAACGCACTCAATTCGCTGCGCACATGGGCGATTTCCTCGGCGTTCTGCCGCTCGAGCAGCGACTGAAAGCGCGCGATATGCGCAGCCAGATATTGCCGATGCTCCCCCAGCGTTTCCTCGTAGACGCGATCCGCACGCGTGAGCAGCGTGCGATTCTCCAACTGATCGCGCGGATGAATCTTCAACGCAGCCAGGGCCGCGAGTCGTTCACCGATTTCTTCCGGCGTCAGCACGCCCGGGTTCTCTTCAATCACCATCGCGCGCTTCACGCCGCCGGGAAACGCAGTAGCTTCCACTTCCAGCACGCCGTTGACGTCGTAGGTGAAGCGTACATCCGCCCCGGCCTGGCCGGCCGGCTTGACCGGCACTTCAAGCGTGAATTCGCCGAGCGCCACGTTGTCGACGGTCAAACGCGCTTCGCCCTGGAACACCTTGATGCTCAACATGCGCTGACGGTCGCTGACCGTAAAGATGCGCTGCATGCGGCTCACCGGCACGATCGTATTGCGCTCGATGATCGGCAAGTAGTGCCCGGGGACATATTGATTGGCACTGACCTGCATCGCAGTATCGATGCCGAGGCTATACGGCGCGACATCGGTCAGCACCATTTCGTCGAGACCTGCGTCCCGCGTGACAAGCCCCGCTTGCACAGCAGCGCCAAGCGCCACGACTTCATCCGGGTTCAGATTCGCGGCGGGCAATCGGCCGAACATCTTCGAGACCAGCTTGCGCACCATCGGCATACGCGAGGCGCCGCCGACGAGGATGATTTCGTCGAGCGCATCGACGGCGATCTTCGAATCGCGCAACGCTCGCTCGACCGGTTTGCGCAGACGTTGCAGCAGATGCTCGCAAGTCCGTTCCGCGGCAGCCGCATCGAGTTGGAGGCTATGCTCGTTATCGCCGACCGTGAGCTTGAGCGTGACGCTATCGGCGCCGCTCTGCGTGAGCAGACGCTTCGCACGTTCGGCCTGCTGATGCAGACGTTGTGCAGCAATCGGCGTAAGCGATTTGCCTTGAAGGCGATTGCGCTGGCAGAACAGATCGACGAGCGCTTCCGTGAAATCTTCGCCGCCCAGAAAATTGTCGCCCGTGCTGGCGCGCACTTCCATCACGCCTTCGAAGAAGTCGAGCACGGAGACGTCGAACGTGCCGCCGCCCAGATCGAAGATCAGGAACTTGCGTTCGCTGTCGCGCTGATGCACGCCGTACGCGAGCGAGGCCGCGGTCGGTTCGTTGACGAGGCGCAGCACATTGAGGCCGGCCAGTTCGCCGGCGATGCGCGTGGCTTTGCGTTGCGCGTCGCTGAAATAGGCGGGCACGGCGATCACGGCGTCGTTTACCGCTTCGCCGAGGAATGCCTCGGCATCGGCTTTCAGCGATTTGAGCACCAGCGAAGACAGTTCTTCAGGACGCAGTGTCTGTGCGCCGAGCGACACGTTGCGATTCGTGCCCATGTAGCGCTTGAAGTTGGCGGCGGTGCGTTCGGGATGTGTGTGCAACCGGTCATGGGCGGGGCGGCCGACGAGGATCGAGCCGTCGTCATCGATCGAGACGCACGACGGCGTCAGCACATCGCCCAGTGCGTTCGGGATGAGGGCAGCCTCGTTATTGCGCCAGACGGCCGCAAGACTATGCGTGGTTCCAAGATCGATGCCGATGATCGAAGGCATGTACAGTTTCCGATTCGTTTTGCGCCCCTTCGTGAGGAGATCGCCCAAGGTCGCGTGGGAGCCAGATGGCGCTCCGTCCAATGGCGATAACGGCAGGCTGCCTGCAAACTTGAGCGGCGAAGGGAACGAATGCGGTGAGCGTCGATGAAGGCGATGCGCTACGCATGCCGGCTGGATCGGCCGCCGGCCATGCGAATGTGCTGTCTGGTCGCGCAAGAATGGCGACGCGAGAACGGGATGCGAAGCGGGGCCGCAAAGCCCGTCAGGCGGGCCTGCTGCGCTGTATCACAACGTCACAATGCCTTGCGGTACACCACGAAACCGGAGTGGTCCGCGACCTTGTCGTACAGCTTCATTGCGGTGTGATTCGTCTCATGCGTTTGCCAGTAGACCCGTTGCAAACCGTCGCCCTTAGCCCGTGCATACACCGCTTCGATCAACGTACGGCCGACACCTTTGCCGCGCTCGGCTTCCAGCGTGTAGAGATCTTGCAGATAGCAGGTCGGTGCAACCATGGTCGTGTGACGGTGGTACAGGAAGTGCACGAGGCCGAGCAACTGGCCGTTGCGTTCGGCGACCATTGCGTGCATTGGCTCGTAAGCGTCGAAGAAACGCCCCCACGTGACTTGCGTGATTTCGCGCGGCAATGCCGTTTCACCCGAGCGGCCGTAGAACGCGTTGTAGGCGTCCCACAGCGGCAGCCACGCGTCGAAGTCGGCGGGCGTGACGGGGCGGATTTGAATCGCGTCGGACATGGGTGTGGCTCCTTGTGTTGTGATGGTTGAGGGCGAGTACGTCGCGGCCGCTAAGGCTGAGTTGAACAAGCATAGACGGCCGCGCTGAATGCCTGCTCGCGCTCTTCTTCAGCAGTAGGTGCTGCGGACGTTGCTGAAGCTGAGCCGTCATCGCTCCCGCGCTGCTCCAGATTTTCGTTCACGCAGGCATCCAGGCTTGCGCGTGCCGTTGCCGCCGGCTCGAGCAGCCCGTAGGCATAAGCCGCGCACGCCAGCGCCACACACCACTTCACCGCGGCGCCATAGCTCAGGCGTGCGGTGACGGCGTGACGTGCATGCGTATTCATGGCAACGGTCTCTCCCGCAGTATTCAGCGACTCCAGAACCGTCAGCATAAGAAATTTGTGGCACCATTGTTAGCTCCACAGTGCGACCAGAATTTGGAGCCACGAAATTGGACTACGGTCTGTTGATGTCGAACGTCGAACGCGCAATGGGTGGGCGCAAGCTTACGCAGCAGGACTTGCTCTACGAGAGTCTGCGTCGCGCGATTCTCGATGGCGATATCCGTCACGGCAGCCGTCTTCTTGCCACGCGAGCGCTTGCCGAACAGTTGGGCATTGCGCGCAACTCTGTCCTCTACGCATACGAGCGGCTCACCGACGAGGGCTTCATCACGGCGAGCCGGCATGGTTCCATCGTCAGCATGGTGAGCGGTTCAGGCGCTTCGATCTTCGCAATAAGCGGCACCGTGCAGACGCCTGAAAATCACTTGTCACGCCGCGTCGCCAATCTGCCGCGCGAGCGCACGAATCCCGACGACCCCACGCCGTTTCGTCCCGGCGTGCCCGCACTCGATGAATTTCCGCTTGCGCAATGGCGTGCCTCGATGGAGCGCGCATGGCGCACGGTCGAACCGCGGGAACTCGGTTACGGCAACAATGCTGGGCACCCCGCATTGCGCCGCTCGATTGCGGAATACGTGCGCGTGTCGCGTGGTGCGCGGTGTTCGGCGGAGCAGGTGTTCATCACCTCGGGCACGCAGGCGAGTCTCGATCTATGCGCCTGCATGCTGGCAGACCCCGGCGACAGCGTCTGGGTCGAGGATCCCGGCTATCACGGTGCAAAGGCTGCATTCCAGGCCGCGGGTTTGCAACTGGTGCCGATTCCCGTCGACGCTGCCGGCATGGCGCCGACGCCCGATCACTGGGAACTGACGCCACCGCGCCTGATGTACATCACACCGTCGCACCAATATCCGCTCGGTAGTGTGCTGAGCCTCGAGCGGCGCTGGTCGATCATCGAGAATGCGATGGCGCGCGGCGCGTGGATCATCGAGGACGACTACGACAGCGAACTGCGCCACAGCGGTCCACCGTTGCCGTCGATCCAGGGCCTCGCAGCCGACACGCCGGTGATTTACCTCGGCACCTTCAGCAAGACGATGTTTCCGGCGCTGCGGATGGGCTTCATGGTCGTGCCGGCGCACCTTGTCGCCGACATCGACGAGGCGCTCAGCGAGATCGCACGACAAGGGCGCGTGGCTGAGCAGATCGCGTTGGCGGATTTCATCGATAGTGGGAAATATGCGCGGCATCTGCGACGTATGCGGCGGCTGTACCAGCAGCGCCGCACCGCGCTGGTGAACGCGATCGAGCGGCATATGGGCGACCTGGTGACGGTGTCATCCGACGGCGGCGGCATGCATCTGACGATGCGACTCGATGTGCCGCTGCGCGATCAGGACGTGAGCGCAGTGACACGTGAGCACGGTTTGCATATCGCTGCGCTCAGTGCGTTTTGTCAGCCGCCTGCTAAAGACGCCGCACGCTATAACGGATTCATGCTCGGCTACGCGGGTGTCAAACCGCACGAAGCCGACGCATTGGTGGCGCGACTCGCCGCCGTGGTGCGTGGGCTACGCTAGATCGCGAACGAACATCGTATTGTTGTGACGAAAGAGAACTAGACCGCTTCCGCCCTGAGCCAACGCGCGAGCCCGGCGTCGTCATCGGTATCCAGCGCCTGTGCGACCCGGCGCCCGACTGCCGCGCCGAACTTATAACCGTGGCCCGAGCATGCCGATACCGCCAGTGTGTTGCCGATGCGCTTCGAAAAAAAGCGTTCGTCCGAAGTGAACGTGTAAGCACAAGTTTTCACTTCGGTAACCGTATATTCGTCGATGCGGCTGAACGGCGGTGAAAACAAGCGGCGCAGGCTATCGCCCTCTCCGGGCGCCGCGACGCGATTGGCATCAGGATCAGGTGCACGTGATTTTTGCACACTGGCGCCGAACTTCAGGCCGACATCGTCGATTGGCGGCAGCACGTAACCGCTGCTGGCGCCGCCAATATCGACGATAGCGGGCGCATTCGACCACGCTTCCGCCAGATCCGCGGGTGGCTCGAGATAGGCGACGACGTTGCGATACGTCATCAGGTTTTCGGCGAGCGAGGGGAACAGTTGCAGCGTCCACGCGCCGGCGGTGACTACGAGCCGGTCGGCGCGGATGATCGTGTCGTCTTCGATGCGTACGGAGGCCGCATGCGCATCGACTGCGAGTACCTTGGTATGCGTGCGAATTTCGGCGCCGCGCATCTTGAGCCACGCTTTCATGTCGCGAGCGATGCGTTCGCTAAACAGCGCGCCGCCATCCTGATCGAGGTAGGCGTAGCGAAACGTGGCAGGGTCGAGAAACGGATAACGCGCGGCCGCTTCGAGCGGGTCGAACTGTTCGTACTCGAATTTCATCCGATCGAGACCGGTGCGAAATTGTTCCGCGCCATCACCTGCGTGTTGCGAAATGCCGAGCACGCCGCAGTTCGCATAGTGGGATACGCCGAGGTCATTCCACAGTAGATCCCAACTATCGAATGCCTCGGCGATGGTGCGTGCGTAGCCGTCAGCATCGCCATACGCTCGACGGATCATGCGACTCCGGTCGCCCGACGCGGCGAGTGGGTTCGGAATCGAGCCCTGCTCGATCAGAGTGATGTCGTGTCCCAGCTTCGCAAGCGACCACGCTGTGCTCAAGCCGGCGATGCCCGCGCCTACGATTGTCACCCGCATGCCATCTTCCCCCGAGTCGATGTATCCGGGTCAGAGTCTAGCAGTGGGAAAAATAAACCGGTACGCGTTCTGGCAACGCGAAAAATAATTCGGTATGTGTTTTAGCGAATCGCCGCGCGAGCCAACAGGGGCGATCCAGCGTACTACCAGGCAGGGGGTGGTCTCCGCGCGCCGCCGTGTCAGTGTTTCTGTTTCGACGGATGGCGCAGCTTGTCGCGTACTTTCTTCGCGGCGAACAGCGGTACGTAATCGAATACACGCGCTTCGTGCCGGTAGTCAGCCAGGGTGTCTGCGTACATCTTCGAAACCGTTTCCGTCGGGGTATCGGTTTCCTCTGCGATGCTTCTCACCACTTCGTCGACATTTGGCTCGGGTTGGGACATGGAACTCTCCGGGGCAAGCGGGATGGACCGGCGGGTCGCCGGGAACGGGCGCACGACAGGAGTTCATTAGAGGATGCGTTTGGCCACGATGCCAATTGAATTGGTCTATCGAATGACTCGCTCCACAGAGATTTTTGTCTTGCACTGCAGCAAGCGCCCGCGCCATGCGGGGATGCGGAAAATCAATGTGTATGCCGATGATGAATATCTGGGAAATGCGCGTGCGCATGCGTGATCGGCGCGTGGGAATGCGGATGCGTGTGCGGCTCGTGGCCGTCCCACGCGAAATCATGTTCGTGCTGGTGATGCGCGTCGTGCCGGTGACGATGCGTGTGATCCAGCGGGGCATGCGTGTGCGGATGCTCGTGACGTTCGCGGATGTGCAGCCAGACACCCAGCGTCATCAAGGCAGCGGCCACCCAGAATAACGGCGGCGGCATCTCCGGCCACAGCAGCCACGATAAGGTCACACCAAATAGTGGTGCGACCGAAAAATAGGCGCCCGTACGCGCGGTGCCGAGATTGCGCAGCGCGACGACGAACAGCACGAGACTCACGCCGTAGCCCGCGAAACCCGTCAGCATGGCGAGCGCGACGGTCGTGGCCTTGGGCCACGCTGCACCAAAAGTGAGCGCGAGCGTGACGTTGACTGATCCGGCCACGAGCCCCTTTACGCAGGCGATGAACATGGCGTCGTGAGTCGACACCTTGCGCGTGAGATTGTTGTCGACTGCCCAGCACGCGCACGCGCCGACCAGCAGCAGGGTGCCGGGCGGCAGGCCGGCCGCGCCGGGCTGCCACGACAATGCCACGCCGCCCGCAACGATCGCGGCCATGCCCAGGAACACCTGAATGTCGACGTTCTCGCGAAACACGATCCACGCGATCAGCGCGGTGAATACGCCCTCGAGATTCAATAGCAGCGAGCCGGTGGCGGCTGGCGTCGTTTTCAGACCCAGCATTAGCAGCGCCGGCCCCGCGACACCGCCTGCCACGATTGCGCCGGCGAGCCACGGCACTTCGCGCACCGGGAAGCGGTGGTGACTGACCGGCTGCCCCTCCGCTTGACCTTTCAGGCGGCGCGCCAGAATCACGGCGGCAAGGCCCGTGCCGCTGCCGAGGTAGAACAGTCCGGCCAGCAGAAACGGCGACAGCGAGCCGAGCAGCGCCTTGGCGAGCGGCGTGGTCGCGCCGAACAAGGCGGCGGCGAGCAGAGCGGTGAAAGCGGCGTTGAAGCGGGTCGGCATGGGCGGGAGATTCGGATGGAGCAGGCGTTGCCGACACGATACCGCTATCGGGCCGTGGACGCCTAACTCCGCCGAACAGGCGATCGGGCTGGAAATCCCGCTCGCGCGCATCCGATCGCGCCCTCACTGCGTATAACCCGCATCGCCATCGAAAGAGGCCCCCATGCCGCCATTTGCCGCCGCCGTGATCGCCCTGATTGGGCTCATCGCGATCTTCAGCGCTGTCTGGGCATGGCAGTTGAAGACCGGGAACGCCGGCATGGTCGATCCGGTTTGGGCCTATTCGCTCGGCCTGGTCGCGGTGCTCTACGCCGTGCTCGGCAACGGCGATCCGGTATCGCGTGCACTGACCGCGCTGGGTGGCCTGGTTTGGGGCGTGCGACTCGGCACGCATCTGTGGAAGCGCAATTTCGGCAAACCGGAAGACGCGCGCTATCGGCGCTTCCGTGAAGAATGGGGCGACAAGGCGGCCAGCAAGATGTTCTGGTTTTTCCAGGTGCAAGTCGTGATTTCGATGCTGCTGTCGATTGCATTTCTGGTGCCGTCGTACCGGAGCAGCGCACCGGCCATCGGCTGGATTGTGCTGGCTGCGGCGGTGTGGATAGTTTCGGTAGTCGGCGAAGGCATCGCAGACCGTCAACTCAAGCGCTTCACGCAGGATCCGGCCAATCACACCGCCGTGTGCCGCGTTGGCTTGTGGCGCTATTCACGGCATCCGAATTACTTCTTTGAATGCGTGCATTGGCTTGCTTACATCGCGCTGTCGATCGGCACGCCATGGGGTTGGTTCACGGTGTTGCCACCGGTGCTGATGGCTTTTCTGCTGCTGAAGCTCTCCGGCATTCCGCTGCTCGAAGAAAGCATGGCGAAAAGGCGCGCCGGTTACGCCGATTACATGCGCACCACCAGCGCGCTGATCCCGTGGCCGCCGCGGCATTGAGATGAGCCGCCTACGGCGCGAAAGCCCAGAAAAGACGATAGGGAGTGAGCCTCATGAGCCTTTCCACCACCGGCCGTACATTGCCGCCTTCGTCGCCCGCCGAGCCGAGCGACGGCTGGCTGATCCAGAGCTGCGAACGCGGCTGGCTGCCCGACAGCGTGATCCGTTTCGGCATGCGTCAGCTGATGCGCCAGCGTTTGCGCGACGAAGCGATCGACAACGGCGAGGTGCGCGCACAACGGCTCAACCGTCTGTTGGACGACTTGCGTTCAAGCCCGATCGCCATCGAAACGCAGGCCGCCAACAGGCAGCATTACGAGGTGCCAGCGTCGTTCTTCCACGCGCATCTCGGGCCGCATCTCAAGTATTCGTGCTGTCTGTACCCAACCGGCAATGAGACGCTCGTGCAAGCCGAAGCCGCGATGCTAGAGTGCTACGCCGAACGCGCGGAACTGGCCGACGGTCAGCGGATTCTCGATCTCGGTTGCGGATGGGGCTCGTTGTCGTTGTGGCTGGCGGCGCATTATCCAAACGCGCAGATCGTCGCGCTGTCGAATTCGCATGGGCAACGCGTGTTCATCGAAGCGCGCGCGGCGGAGTTCGGTTTGCACAACCTCTCGGTGGTCACGGGCAATGTCGTCGATTTCGAATTCGAGGAAGCGCAGCTTGGTGGCGGCTTCGATCGCGTGGTGTCGATCGAGATGTTCGAGCACATGAAGAACTACGGGCTGCTGCTCGCGAAGATTTCACGCTGGATGCGCGATGACGCGAAGCTGTTCGTGCATATCTTCGTGCATCGCACGCTTGCGTATCACTTTCAGGTGCAGGACGGCAACGACTGGATGTCGAAGTACTTTTTCACTGGCGGCACGATGCCCTCCGAAGCGCTCCTGCTGAACTTCCAGGACGATCTGCGGATGGAGCGGCAGTGGTGGGTGAGCGGCGCGCACTACGAGCGCACGGCGAATCACTGGCTCGCCGCGCTCGACGCAGCGCGTGACCGCGTGATGCCGATGCTGGTCCATACATATGGCGCGCGCGATGCGGCTATATGGTTTCAGCGGTGGCGGATGTTCTATATGGCCGTGGCCGAGTTGTTCGGCTACGCCAACGGGAATGAGTGGGGCGTGGGACACTATCGGTTTGTAAAACGCTAAACCGAATCCTGATCCGCGCCTCGGTATGACCGCAAGGAAACCCATTTCACTGAACACGTTGTTGCACGACATTCGCGCCTGTACGGTATGCGCGCCGGTGCTGCCGCATGCGCCGCGGCCGGTCGTCGTGGCGTCGGCTGATTCGCGCATTCTGATCATCGGCCAGGCGCCCGGTGCGCGCGTGCATGCTTCGGGCATTCCATGGAGCGACGCCAGTGGCGCACGCTTGCGCCACTGGCTCGAAGTCTCCGACGAGACCTTTTACGACGCCTCGAAATTTGCCATCGTGCCGATGGGCTTCTGCTTTCCGGGCAGAGGCACGAGTGGCGATTTGCCGCCGCGGCCCGAATGCGCCGCGCTTTGGCATCAGGCCTTGCTCGCCCAGTTGCGCGAGGTGCGGCTCACGGTGTTGATTGGCCAATACGCGCAGCGTTTTGGCCTCGGCGACGCATTCGGGCCGACGCTGACCGATACGCTGCTGCGCTGGCGCGATTACGGCCCGCACGTAATACCGCTCCCGCACCCCTCACCGCGCAATATCGCGTGGTTCAAGCGCAATCCCTGGTTCGAAGCAGACGTATTGCCGACTTTGCGGGCGCGGGTTGGTGCGGCGCTCGAGGAATGACTCGCCTCGCGCCGTCGAAATACGTCGAAACAATCGGAAACACACAATTAAGCGATTGACGGAATAAAACGGCAAACTGATGCGTTTGCTTCATACCGGCGGCGAGATCAGGCCTGCTGCGGCACGGCCGAATTTTCAAACAGCTTTCGCTAGAAAACCATTTGCAGACGGAACGACCGATGAATACTCACGCCGACTCCTTGACCGATTCAACCGGCACGCCGCTGGCGTCGCGCTATACCCGCACGGCGATAACGCTGCACTGGCTGATTGCGCTGCTGATGATCGGCAATGTGGTACTCGGCCTGACCGCGGAATCATGGCCCGACGACTGGGTACGTCCGGTGGTCGACACGCATAAGTCGATCGGCATCACCGTGCTCGGTCTCGCGTTGATGCGCATCTTGTGGCGAGTAACGCATAAGCCGCCGCCGTTGCCGCGTGAGTTTCCGTCGTGGGAAAAAATCGCCGCACACGTTGCCCATTTCTTGCTGTACCTGCTGATGATCGCGCTGCCGCTATCCGGCTGGCTGCACGATTCCGCGTGGAAAGATGCTGCCACGCATCCCATGCATCTGTTCAACCTGTTTCCCTGGCCGCGCATCGGCTATGTGATGAATCTCGATCCGGTGCTCAAGGAGACACTGCACGACCGCTTCGGCGCCTTGCATACGTGGCTCGGCTACGCGCTGTATGCGTTGCTGGCAATGCATATCGGCGGCGCGCTGAAGCATCAATGGATCGATCGCAAGTCGGTTCTGAAACGCATGGTGCCGTAAGCATCGCCACGCTGCTTTCTATCTAATAACCACCAACGACGAACTCGGCAGTCATTTTGAAGAAAACTCTGGAACAGGCGCTCGCCCTCGCATCGCCGCGCATACTGCCGCGTCCCACTACGCTGCTCAGCACGCTGATTCATTTCAGCGTCGTCGTGCTGTGGTTGCTGCTGTTCGCCCGCGCATTCTTTCTGCAAGGTGTGGTGGCGTGGTCGACCGGCATTGCGTACGTCGTGTACGACACCTTGCTGCTCGCGTTCGTCACCTGGAAAACGCTGCCGCTGATGCGGCCCACGCCGCCGCTCGAGCCAGACTTCGATGCGCGCAACTTGCCGGACATGGGTGTGATCGTCGCATCGCATAACGAGGCGACGGTATTGCCGGTGACGCTCGCCGCGTTACTGCGCCAGACGCATGGCCCGGCGCAAATTGTGATCGCCGACGACGGTTCCACCGATGCCACCCACGCGCTGCTCACTGAACGCTTTGGCCTCACTGCCGCCGCTGACGGTGTGCTGAGCGCGCCGAGTTCGCTGTACCCGAATCTGTACTGGCTGCGCGTGCCGCACGGCGGCAAGGCGCGCGCGCTGAACGCCGCCATCATGGTCATGACCACCGAGACCGTGATGACCGTCGACGCCGACACGCTGCTCGACGACGACGCCACCTACGCGATGCGCGCCGCCTTCGCGAGCGAGCCGAAGCTGGTCGCGGCGGCCGGCATTCTGGTGCCGGTGTGCGGCAAATCGGTGTCGGGCCGCGTGTTCCAGTGGTTCCAGACCTACGAGTACATGCGCAACTTCATCGCCCGTTTTGCGTGGATGCGCGCCGACAGTCTGCTGCTGATTTCCGGCGCCTTCGCGTCGTTCAGGCGTGACGCGCTGGTCGACGTGGGCGGTTTCGATCCGCAGTGCCTGGTCGAAGACTACGAACTGATTCATCGGCTGCGCCGCTATTCGGTCGATCATGATCTCGGCTGGGACGTGCGTGTGGTCGGCGATGCCCATGCGCACACCGACGCGCCGGACAACCTCGGCAGTTTCCTGCGGCAGCGCCGTCGCTGGTTTGCGGGTTTCCTGCAAACGCAATACTGGAACCGCGACATGACCGGCAACCCGCGCTACGGCAAGATGGGCATGCTGATGCTGCCGGTCAAGGCCATCGATACGATGCAGCCGATCTACGGGTTGACCGCCTTCGCGTTGCTGCTCGGCTTTCTGTTCGGCGGGCATGGCGCGATCGTCGTGTCGATTTTCAGCGTGATCGGCCTTAAAACGGCGATCGACCTCGCGTTTTATCTCTGGTGTATCCATCTGTATCGCCGCTGGACTGGCCATCGCACCGGCTCCAGTTTGTGGATGGCGGTGCTGGCGGCGATCGCCGAGCCGTTCACATTCCAGCTCGTGCGACACGTCGGCGCTCTGCTCGGCTGGCTGCATTTCCTGCGCGGCGGACGCTCGTGGGGCGTGCAACGCCGCTCCGGGCTCGTGACGCGCGACGAAAGCTAGCCGCCGATCATCTGACCAAAGGCACATGGAGAGGAAGAATGGCTCGCCAACCCAACGGGCGGCGAGCCGGACACGGCACGCAGGCGGGGGAACCATGCCGCTTCGGGTTCGAGTAGACTGTACGGCGATGTCGGCCCGCGAATTGCAGGGCGACCACCTTCTATCCGCTCGTGCACGGAGGCTCCACCTATGCATGCTGTTCCCCCGCTCGAACAAGACACCGTCGATGCGCCGGTCGATGCGTCGCCTGCTCATACAGCCGCGCAAACCAACGCCTCAACAGGCGCGAAACCCCACGCGCCGGATCAGGCCGCCAACGACGCCCCAGTGCGCGATCTGCGGCGCGTAGGTATTCACCCTGATTACTGGTATCCGCTCGCGTGGTCGCATGAGGTGAAGCGGGGCAAGACGCATGGTGTGACGTTCGCGGGTGAGCCGATCGTGCTGGCGCGTACGGAGTCCGGCAAGGTGTTCGCGCTCGAAGACCGCTGCGCGCATCGCCAGGTACCGTTGCATCAGGGCGTGGTGGACGGCGAGTCGATCCGCTGCGGCTATCACGGCTGGACCTACGACTGCTCCGGCACCTGCATCGACGTGCCGTATCTGGGCCGCGACCGGCTGCCCAATGGCGTGCGTTCTTATCCGTGCCGCGAAGTCGAAGGCCTGATTTTTGTGTTTCCCGGCAATGCCGAGTTGGCCGAAGAACGGCCGCTGCCCGCGTTCAGCTCCGTATCCGACAAGAAGTACAAGACGCGCCGTTTCGGCCGTCCGGTGAATTGCCACTATTCGTTCATGCACGAGAATCTGATGGATATGAACCATCAGTTCCTGCATCGCCGCCAGATGGGTCAGATGCGCGCCCGTTCGCTGGGCCGGCGGCGCGGCGAGGGCTGGGTCGAAGTCGATTACACGTTTGCGCGCATGGCCGGCCAGCAGCCGATCGGCGAGGCGATCGTGTTCGGCCAGAGCCGCAAGACCGGTGGCGACAACGACAAGGACGTGATGACGATCCGCACCGAGTATCCGTATCAGACGCTGCAGATCCGCACGTCCGATCAGACGCTGGTGATGGATTTGTGGATCGTCTACGTGCCGCTCGATCGTGAGCAACGTACGAACCGCACCTTTGGCCTGCTATCGATTCGCAAACCGGGCATTCCCGGCGTGCTGAATCTCGCGTGGCCGCTGCTCGTGTGGTTCACCGAACGCATTTTCAAGGAAGACCGCGAGATCGTCGAAGCGGAACAACGTGCGCACGATTCGCAGGGCGCGGACTGGAATCACGAGGTGTTTCCGGTCATCAACGAACTACGCGCCTTGTTGCGCGAAAGCGGTGCGCCGGATCAGGTGGTGGGCGCCGGCACGGGTGGCGCTGCGGTGATCCGCTTCTGGGATTCGCGTCACGGCAACCCATTGTCGAATACTTGATATTCGAGTTTTTTTTGGGGCTTCGGCCGTTGCCGCGATCGTGGCGGCGGTTTCTGAGCATGCTGGCGAGGTGGCGCTTTCGTAAGTCGGCTTTCCGCCCGGTGGAGAACGAATCCATCTCCACCCGGTAGGGAATTCAGGCCGATCGAGCAGCGATAATGACATCTGACACGCCGAGGTTTGCGCCAATCGAGATGCGCTGACCTCCGACCCGTGTACCATTTCGCTTTTTCCAATCTTTAAGAACGCCTCGTGACTACGCAACACATCCCCACCGCATCCCGCAAATCCCTCACTCTGCTGCAACTGCTGGGCCTCATCGGCGCCGCCGGCCTGATCGCAGCGATTGTGCTGAACCAGTTCGCCTGACCCCGCCACGAAGCCCTCGCTTCAAGCATCCGACCCTATGCCGGCGCTCGTCGCCGGCTTCATCGATATTCCGATTTGCCATGTACAAGAAGGGCGTCGCTGTAGAAATTCAGTTTTCTCCCGAACGGCTCAACGACGGCGCCGGCGATCCGTACTGGATCGATTTGACGCAGGTCGAAGCGCAACGGCTGTTGGAAACCCTGCAGGCACGCCTGGCTGAAAGTAGTGCGGGTACCGTCGCGCCTTTGGTTGTGAGCCTTGATGAGACGACGGCGGCGTCGCGCGCGGTCGATGCGCCACATGCCGCGGAAGAAAGCGCGGCGCCTGCGGACGACTTCAAACAATGGGTTTGCGTGATCTGCGGCTGGATCTACGACGAAGCCGCCGGCTTGCCGGAAGAAGGTATCGCGCCGGGCACCCGCTGGGCAGAGGTCCCGGCCGACTGGCGTTGCCCACTGTGCGACGTGGGCAAGGAAGATTTTGCGTTGGTCGAGTTTTAAGCCGGAAAATCCGCGCCGACCGTCGTGGCCTCCCACGCATCGAAGTCGCCGCGCATGAAGTCGAGCTTCTTGCGCGCCAGTTCGAGCGCGGCCTTGCCGAGCAGCAAACGCAGCGGTGGCTTGTCTGACAGCGCGGCGTCGATGATTGCCTGGGCGGCGCGCACCGGATCACCCGCCTGCTTGCCGCTGCGCGCCTCGGTCTGTTTGCGGCGCTCACCGGCCGTGGCCGCATAGTCGTCGATCTCCGTCGCTGATTGCTTGATCGACGGACCCGCCCAGTTCGTACGGAACGGGCCGGGTTCGACGATCAATACGTCGATACCGAGCGGCTTCACTTCCGTCGCGAGCGATTCGGACAGGCCTTCCACCGCGTATTTGGTGGCGTGGTAATAACCGGTCGCGGCGAAACTCGTGATGCCGCCAATCGACGACACATTCACGATCAAGCCACTGTGCTGCTCACGCATGATCGGCAACACGGCCTTCGTTATATCGACCAGACCGAACACGTTGGTCTCGAACATGGCGCGGACTTCGTCGTCCTCGCCTTCTTCGATCGCGGCCAGATAGCCGTATCCCGCGTTATTGACGAGCGCGTCGATGCGCCCGAAACGCTGCTTGGCCTGCGCGACCACGTCCGCGATCTGCTTGCGGTTCGTCACGTCGAGCGGTAGAACCAACGCGCGGTCGCCGTGCGCTTCGGCGATATCTTTCACTTTCGACGCGTCGCGTGCGGTGACCACCGCACGCCAGCCGCGCTCCAGCACCAACTTCGCCAACTCGCGGCCGAAGCCGGTGGAACAGCCTGTAATCAGCCAGACGGGATTGTCTCGATTCATCATTTGGGAAACTCCGGTTGATGGGCGAACGTGGCGCGGGTTGTTGGTCGAATAGCGCCCTTATTGCTGCTTGCGTTTCGAGTGGGTTTTTAATTGTATTCTTAACTCAGCGGCCTCGCTTTGCAGCGCTTCAACGAATGCGCCGGCCAGCGGATGGCTTGGGCGATGCTCCGGATGAACCACGCTCACCCGAAACGGCAACGACACGGCGAGCGGCCGGATATGCAAATTGCGGCCCGCGAAATCCAGCGCCGTAAGCGGATTGACGATGGCCACGCCGAGACCTTGCCGCACGAAACTGCACACGGAGACGGCGGTGGGTGTCTCGATCATCTGGCGGCGCGCGATGCCTGCTTGCGTGAAGGCTTCGTCGATCTGAATCCGGTACGGATCGTTCGACGACAGGCTGATGAAGGGCTGATTCGCGAAGTCTTTCAATTCGATCACGCGCTTGGCGAGCAATGGATGCCCATCGGGCAGCACGCAAACTTCGTCCACTTCGAGCAAGGGCGTCAGGCGTGTTCCAGCAGGCGGCGCGCCATGTTCGGTCAAGCCGAGGTCATATCGTTGCGCGGTCAGCCATTCTTCGAGAAACGGTGATTCCTGCGTGGCGATCGAGAGACTGACGCCGGGCTGTACATCGTGAAAACGCTTCGCTGCGCCTGGCAGGATCGAATGCGAAAACGCGGGCAACGCGATGATGGAAAGCTGGCCGCCCTGAAATTCACGCAGACTTGCCGCCGTGGACGCCACCCGTTCGAGCCCGATATAGACGCGCTTGATTTCATCGAATAGCGTCAGCGCGGACATGGTAGGACGCAGCCGCCCGTGCACACGTTCGAACAAGGCAAAACCGACGCTCTGTTCCATGCGCGCCAGCTCGCGGCTTACCGTTGGCTGCGAGGTGAAGAGCATCTCGGCCGCTTTGGTGACGCTGCCTGCCGTCATCAACGCGCGGAAGACTTCGATATGTCGATGAGTGAGCGCCATGATGTGTATATCAAGAATGAATGGATTCACAAAGAATAGGTATTTTACTGAATGACCGGTTCTCAGCATCATGTTGCTCACTAATGCTTCGAGATAGAGAGCCGCGAACCGTGACCACATTCAATCCACCACAACTCGTCGAACTTGCGCGTCAGTACGGCACGCCCCTTTGGGTCTACGACGCCGACGTGATCCGCCAGCGTATTGCCGAATTGCGCAGCTTCGACTTGATCCGCTATGCGCAGAAGGCGTGTTCGAACGTGCACATCCTGAAGCTGATGCGGGACGAAGGGGCGATGGTCGACGCGGTGTCTTTGGGCGAAATCTCGCGCAGTCTCGCGGCGGGTTTCACGCCGGATGGCGATCCAGAGGGCGTGGTTTTTACGGCTGACCTCGTCGATCACGCAACGCTGGCTGCAGTGATCGAGCATCGCATCACGGTCAACGCTGGGTCGCTCGAAATGCTCGAACGTATTGGACGACAAGCGCCTGAAGGGCATCGTGTGTGGCTGCGAATCAACCCCGGTTTCGGGCATGGACACAGCAACAAGACCAACACGGGCGGCGAGCATAGCAAGCACGGGATCTGGCTAGATGATGTGCCGCTGGCAATTGCCATGGTGCGGCGTTACGGTCTGAAGTTGGTCGGGCTGCACATGCATATCGGCTCCGGCGTCGACTACACGCATCTATCGCGCGTGTGTGATGCGATGGTCGAAGCGGTGCAAGGCTTGGGCCACGATATCGAAGCGATTTCAGCCGGTGGCGGTTTGTCGGTGCCGTATAGCGAAGGCGAACCGCGGATTGATGCCGAGCATTATTTCCGCCTTTGGGATGCGGCGCGCAAGCAGATCGAAGCGCATCTCGGGCATCGCGTGAGACTCGAAATCGAACCGGGGCGTTTTCTGGTCGCCGAAGCGGGTGCGCTGGTTGCCGAGGTGCACGCGCTGAACCGGCGGCCGAACCGGCAGTTCGCCTTGGTGGATGCGGGATTCAATGATCTGGTGAGGCCGTCGTTTTACGGCAGCCATCATGAGATGACGGTGGTGAAGGGTAATGGCATGCCGAGCGAAGCTCCGCCTGGCTCTTTCGCGGTGGCCGGGCCGTTGTGTGAAGCGGGCGATGTGTTCACGCAGGAGGCGGGTGGTGTTGTCACGAGCCGCTCCATGCCGGCGCCGGAAGTGGGGGACTTCATCGTGTTTCATGACGCCGGGGCATACGGCGCGTCGATGTCATCGAACTACAACAGCCGGCCGTTGGCGCCTGAGGTGTTGGTGGAGAACGGCACGCCGCGGTTGATTCGGCGCAGGCAAACTATCGAGGAGCTGATCGCGCTCGAAACGCCAGATTGATTTTGTCGAGCGTGGTTGCTGCGAGCGCTCGTTGGCTCTTTATGCTCCAACGCTCATCGCGCCCGCACAGTGCGCATGTACGACGCAATCATCGTCGCGAGTTCCTGTGCGGCTGGCGTGACGGGAATCGCCGCGCGCTGCAACAGGCAGACGTTCTGTTCGACCGCCCGTTCGCGCACATTGATCGACGTGAGCGTGCTCGCAAACGGCCCACGCTTCACGACAATCGACGACTCCAGCGACAGGCAGTCCGTCGCGCCAACCAGATGCAGCGTCTCATACAGACCTTCAACCGTCGCGATGATTTTCGGCGGCGGCAGACTGTGGCTCTCAAACAGATGGTTCAGCCGATTGACCTGCGGATCGTCAGTGAGATTCGGCGAGGGCGTCGCCACCCAAGTGCAATCGGCGAGATCGGCAATCGAGGTGGCACCCGCTTTCGGATGACCGCGACGGCAGACCACCACAGGATCGGACGGATAGAGCGGCGTCACGGATAGATCGGCCGTATCGGTGTGCTTCGACACTAGCGCGACGGCGAAATCGAGCCTGCCCTCTCGAATCCACGAAATCATCATCCGCGAGGTGCCGGTGCGCAAATGCACGGCGACCCGCTCGAAGCGCGCGCGGAATTCCATCAGGACCGGCGCGAAGGCGTCGATGAGCGGCTCGGTGGTCATGCCGAACGTGACCTCGCCCGCGTAGTCGCCACGCAACTGCTGCACTTCCTGCTCGGCCCGCTCGCATTCGCCGAGAATCGCGCCGGCACGCTGCAGGAGCCGCTGGCCGAGCGCGGTTAGCGCGATGCCGCGGTTCGTGCGGGTGAATAAAGTCGCACCCAGCATCGATTCGAGGTTCTGCAACTGCTGCGTGATGCCGCTCTGGGCGATGCCGAGCGCCCGCGACGCTGCGCGAATGCTGCCGTGCTCGGCAACGGCGGTGAACGCGCGTAGCTGGGAGATCGTCAGCGCCATGAGGAGTCTCAGTGATCGGTAAAAGTGATCATGATATTACTTTCGGGACTTCTTTGAGGCGCAACGGCGACATAGGATGGCTGTGTAGTAATCCGCCCAACCCACACCCGCCTCCCATGAAAATTCCGCTGATGATCTTGAGCGCCGCGCTGGCTTTCAGCAGTGCTGCGTTTGCCGCCGACTCCGCCACGCTGCGCCTCGGTATCGATCCGACCTATCCACCGATGGATTCCAAGGCGCCCGACGGCAGCTTCAAAGGTTTCGACGTCGACCTCGGCAACGAGATCTGCCGGCGCATCCATGCGCATTGCCAGTGGGTCGAGCTCGAGTTCTCGGGGATGATTCCCGCGCTGCAGGCGCGCAAGATCGACGCAATCCTGTCGTCGATGGCGATCACGGAGAAGCGTGAGCAACAGATTCTGTTTTCGTCGAAGCTGTTCCAGTTCAAATCGCGGTTGATCGCGCGGCAAGGTTCGGCGCTCGCGGGCGGGTTGAATGCGTTGGCCGGCAAGCAGATCGGTGTGCAATCGGGGACGCAGTTCGAGGGCTATGCGCTGAAGAATTGGGCGCCGCTTGGCGTGCACGTGGTCGCGTATAAGAGTCAGGACGAGGTGTTCGCCGACTTGCAGAACGGTCGCCTCGATGGCGCGTTGCTCGGATCTGTTGAGGCCGACTACGGCTTTTTGCGCACGCCGGCGGGGAAGGGGTTTGCTTTTGTCGGCGAGCCGCTTTCGATGGGTGATCGCGGCGTGGGTGTCGGTCTGCGCAAGGATGAGACTGCGGTGCAGGCGTCCATTAACGAGGCGATTGCTTCGATGCGCAAGGACGGTACGTACGCGCAGATCGCGAAGAAGTACTTTGATTTCGATCCGTATGGCAATTGATTTTCTCACTTCATATTTTTCTCCAGGCTTCTCGCTCTCATGAATAAGCAATCGATTCCGCTTCTATCGCCGGCTATCGGCACGCACCGCGAACTGGTGTCGTTTCATTTTGGTCCTGCGGATAGCGGACAGAAGATTTATATCCAGTCGTCCCTGCATGCCGATGAAACGCCGGCGATGTTGACGACGGTTTTGCTTAAGCGTCGATTGCTTGAACTGGAGAAGCAAGGTGCGTTGAACGCGGAAATCGTGCTGGTGCCGGTCGCGAATCCGGTTGGGCTTGGACAGTACGTACTCGGGCAGTTTCTTGGGCGCTTCGATCTGGGCAGCGGCAAGAACTTCAATCGACACTTCATGCAGTTTTCGAAGCTGGTGGAGCGGGCTAAGGATGCGTTGGGTTCGGATGCTGCGGAGAATCGGCGGATTGTTCGCGAGTTGATCGCTGCTGAACTCGCCGAGCAGAAACCGTTGACTGAGTTCGAGTCGCTGCAATTGGCGCTGCTGAAGCTTTCTTTCGATGCGGATGTAGTGATCGATCTGCATTGCTCGTTGGAAGCGGCGATGCATCTCTATACCAGTGAAGCTGCCTGGCCTGAGTTTGAACCCCTGTCACGGTATCTTGGTGCGCAGGCTTCGTTGCTGGCGACTAACTCGGGCGGGGAGTCGTTTGATGAGACGCATAGTTTGTTGTGGTGGCAGCTGCAGCAAGCTATGCCTGCTGATAAGCCGGTACCGAATGGCGCGATTGCTGTCACTGTGGAATGCCGTGGGCAGCGGGATGTGTCTTATGAAGTTGCGCAGGAGGATGCGGACGCGTTGGTCGACTATCTGGTCTGGCGCAAGGCTATCAAGCTCGATGTGAAGCCTTTGCCCGAGTTGCTTGCACCTGCTACACCTCTTGCTGGCAGCGAGCAGTTCTATGCGCCTGTTAGCGGAATTCTGATTCATCGCGCGAAGATCGGGGACACGATTCGAGTTGGCCAGGCGCTGTTCGATATCGTCGATCCGTTGACGGATGAGACCACTACGCTGTGCAGCAACACCGAGGGTGTGTTCTATATGCGGCGGGCGATTCGGTTTGTGACGGCTGGGGCGCCGCTGGGGCGTGTTACGGGGAAGAAGGCGTTCAGGACCGGGGTCTTGTTGGGGGCGTGAGTTATTCGTTTTGCTGAAGGCCGGGCGTGCTGGTGATATCAGATCACGCCCGCCTGCAGGGTGCGTCTGCCATCTGCGGGTTTTCTTACTTACTTCCTTCCTACCAAATACTTCACACCATTCGGACCGTAACGCTCTGCATGCGGCTTGTTCGCCGGTAATTGGAAGACGTCGCCGACTTTGTATACCTGCTCGGTGTCGCCCACGCGTATGTGCAACTCGCCTTCCAGAATCAACGCTTTCGCCTCGAACGGATGTTCGTGTACGTCCATCGTGATGTTCGCCTCCCGCGTCACAACGACGGCCTCGGGGAATCCTTCTTTCGTGAGGCTTTCAGTGAATGCTTTGCGGTCCATGGCGCCCTCAGCGGCTAGCAGTTGCGAAGATTTACTGTAACGCTATCCGCTAATTCGTGCAGAGCGCAGCCGTGTGTTATGCCGGCGCCGTTACACCTGAGCCGAGCTTCCTGCGCGTTCTCGTGCGCGGCGCCACTGATTCACCCAACCCTTTCCTGCGGCGCGCAGCATTCAATTCCGCTTCCTCCGCATCGGCCATCACGACTGAGATCTTTCCTCGCTCGATGTTCGCCTCGGTTTCGTACTGCTGTGCCGTACGCTCCAACAACTCCGCAAGCAACATCTGGTCGCGACGGTCGCAATGATTCATCGCGATACCTTTGCGCAGCGTCCTCGCCAGCATAGCCAGCGATGAAAGCCGTTCCACATACGTGCGGGTTGCTTCCAGTACCTCGCCGGCAAGTCGCTTATATTCAGCGGGCTTCACCGAAAGACGAGGGTTCATAAATGGAGCTTCAGCGGGTTTGCTCATGGCGCGATTTCCGGTTGATTCTCGAAATCGCCCGACACTCGCTGCAAACGGGTGGGCGGGCACGTAGCGAGGTTGAGAGACCGGTGTCCCGACAAGCCGGCGAGCCTTGCGGCCCCCTCGCCATCACCCGCCCGTTGAAGACGCGCTAAGGCAAACGCACGGACCTGCACAACAGGTTATGCGATCGGAACAGTCGGGCTCTCACACCCGGTCATCATTGTTTTGACGACCGCCAGATTATAAATGCGCTCTTCTCTTAAAATTCACTTTGCTAAGCTAACTATCTAGCTTTGGCTAATCGGCCTAAGACCGTTCTAATTTTCCTTCGCCGTAATAGCCCGGAGCAACTGAGCTTCGATCAGGCAACCCAACAAAGCAGCCACCCAACCGAAGCCCGTCCATCATCGCCTTGCTTTAATTCACCACCAACACCGGCGCCACAGCCGCCGGGTCACTAATACTCGGCCGGCCATTCTCAACGTGCCCAGCCAGACGAACCGAGAAGCTGGCGTCGTCGTTACTCGTCACCGTCAAGTCGTACCAGTGATGGCTCGATGCCAGCACCCAGGCCTCTTCGATGTGCGCCCCTGCCGGCACCAGCACCGGACGCGTGCGCGCACCATACGCGTTGTCCGTCACTGTCAGGCGGGCAATACCGCCGCCCTTGTTGCTGAACTTGATAAACACATTGCCGTTCGCAACGTCGTATTGCACCTTGATCTCGGGCTGGGCGGGTTTGTTGTTGCCATGTCCGCCAAAGGCTGCCTGCGCAGTCTGCGCCGTCGCCGCCTGCGTATTACCCGCAAACTTGCGCACGAAACCATTCGGGCCAAACACCTCGAACGCGTACACACCGTTCGTCGTCGTCAGATCGAAGCTCTCGTTGAGCGACTTGCCGGCTTCGACGGTATAGCGCCACGGACCATCCGTGCGATTCGTCGAGTACACGTAGAAATGCGCGCCTTGATTGCCGCTATTGGCAAACGCGATGTCAAACGTGTTCTTCTTCACGTCCGCGTGACCATTCACGTGCAACTCGTACGGCAAGGCACGGGCGAAACGGATGCCGCTTTCCTGCGGGTCGAATGCCACCGGCGTGGTGGGCACCGTGGGTTTCGGCTGCGACGAGCACTCGTTGGCGATCTGCTGGTAGTTGCTCGTGTCCGGGAGCGCAGGTACGGAGGAGTCCGGCGTGCGGAAGTCAAACGCGGTGGTCAGGTCGCCGCACACGGCACGGCGCCATGCGGTGATGTTCGGCTCATAGACGCCAAAGCGCGTTTCGATGAAGCGAATCACCGAGGTGTGATCGAACACCTGCGAGCACACAAAGCCGCCCTTGCTCCACGGCGACACGATCGTCATCGGTACGCGCGGGCCGAGGCCATACGGCAAACCGTCCGCGGTGTAGCTGCCGCCACGGCCGGGATTCACCACGTTGTGAATCTCACCGTCGGTGCTGACGGTCGACTGTCCCTGGGCCGGCGTCGTCGCCGGTTGCGGCGGCACGAGGTGATCGAAGAAGCCGTCGTTCTCGTCGTACATGATGAACAGGACGGTCTTGCTCCACACTTCGGGATTCGACGTCAGCGCATCGAGAATCTGCGACGTGTATTCCGCGCCGTATGCGGGCGTATAGCTCGGGTGCTCGGAGTATGCAGCCGGCGGGCACAACCACGACACCTGCGGCAGATTACCCGCGAGCACGTCGTTCTTCAGGTCCGCAATCGTGCGCACCGTCTGCGCGCGCTCGTACAAGGCGCTGCCCGGCTGCGCGTTGATGAAATTCGCGAAGTTCTGCAGCACGTTTGTGCCGTAGTTGCCGTTCAACGGATCGGCGCCGGTCAGACCCTGCTGATACACCTGCCACGTAATCCCCGCGGCTTGCAGGCGTTCCGGATACGTGGTCCACGAGAGCAGCTGATAAGCCGGCGGACCGTCGTTGTCGACGAAATCGTTGTTGTCGAGCAGCGGGCCGCCCATGGTGCCGGTCGGATCGACCATGCCGGTCATCAGGTACGACCGGTTCGGGTGCGTCGGTCCCGGCAGCGAGCAGAAATAGGCATCGCACACGGTGAACGCATCGGCCAGTGCATAGTGGAACGGGATGTCGCTACGCAGGTAGTAGCCCATCGTCATGTCCGTCTTGTACTGGGGCCACTGGTTGTACGCTCCGTTGTTCATCGCGTAGTGCGTCGGGTACCACGAGTGGTCGAGGTCGCCGATACATTGCGCACTGGTTGTCGCTGTGTTCAGATGGAACGGCAGCACCGGTTGCGCGGCGTTCTCCTTCGACGGCTGGTACCACACGGGTTGCTTGCCACCCGGCAGCGGAATCGGGAAGCGGTCGTTGTAACCACGTACGCCGCGCATATGGCCGAAGTAGTGGTCGAACGAACGGTTCTCCTGCATGAACACGACGATGTGCTCGACATCGCGGATCGTGCCGGTGCGCGAAAACGCGGGCACGGCGAGCGCATTGCGAATGGACTCGGGCAGCGCGGTCAGCGCGGCGGCAGCGCCGGCGGATGAAGCCACGGTCTGCAGGAAACGGCGACGGCTATTTGATGTCATCGAATATCACCTTCTGCGGGTGGGGAAAGAATAGCGCGCCTCGCGCGCGCCGGTGGAGTCGGATCAGTTGCTGTTGGCGTTGTCGCCCGGTGCGTAATGCATCACGGGCGTGACTTGCTGGCTGTCGGCAGCGAGGCTCGCCTGCATGTTTTGTGTGATCGGATCGGATGCAGCGGCAGGGTCGGCTGCGAGTGGCGCTGATGCGTTGAGCATTGCCGCTGCTGGGGCCGTCGTGGCGCTTTGCGCGGCAGCGTTGTTCCCGGCGGTTGGCGATGAAGATGTTGAGCTCGAGCCGGAGTCATCGGCGCCACAACCGCTCAACGCGAAAGTTGCGAGTGCAACGAAGACGGCGCTGGCGAGGCGGGTGTCTGTTCTCATGTCTGCATCCAATTTGTGACGGCGGATGCAGTCTCCATTCCTTTCGAGAAATAATTGTGAAACGTTTGCGAGTGGATAGACTTAGGTCGCAATGTTGGCTATTAGAAAGCAATTGGAAAGCAGTAAGCAGGAGAATGGTCACGTTAGCGCCACACGGCTGAAGCCCTGGCACACCGAACGATTTGCGCTTCGCATACTTTGGCAGGTCCATGACACGCATCGAACGACCTTTCGACATCACGCGTCTCGAAGACGAATGGCTCGAGGCCGATGGCTTCGGCGGCTTCGCTTCGGGAACCGTCGGCACGCTGCGCACGCGCCGCTATCAGGCCTTGCTGCTCACGGCCACGCGCGCGCCTGGCGGGCGCGTGGTACTCGTGAACGGGGTGGAAGCGTGGCTCGAAGCGAACGGCCAGCGTTATCCGTTGAGCATGCAGCGATACATGCCGGACGTGATCTATCCCGACCCGACGGCGAGTCTTCTCTCGTTCGACACCGACCCGTGGCCGACATGGCGTTTGCAACTTGATCCGCAGGTAACGCTGATAGCGGAAGTGTTCGTGAGCAAGGCGACGCGTGAAACGGTTTTGCGTTGGCGGCTGGAAGGCGCAGTAGCGGCTTCTGGCGCGGGCACGTTCAACCTGAAAGTCAGGCCCTTGCTCTCCGGGCGCGATTACCATGCACTGCACCACGAAAACCCCGCGTTCAATTTCAAGGCGCAGACAAGCAGCGATCAGGCGTGCGTGAATTGGCAACCTTATGGCGACCTGCCGGTCATCAGTGCGGCGACCAATGGCGTCTACACGCACGCACCGGATTGGTACCGAAACTTCTGCTACGTTCGCGAGCGCGAGCGTGGCCTCGACTTCAGCGAAGACCTCGCTACGCCAGGCGTGTTCAGCTTCAATCTCGCCGACGGCGAAGCGGTGATGATCCTCAGCGCGTCGATCGCGTCCTCGGCGGCGGTGCCGGCAAGTGCCAAACCAGCCGCCTCCCATGCAACGGAACTCGCACACATCGAACAGCAGCGCCGCAGCGCACTCGGCTCACGCCTGCAACGTTCCGCCGATGCCTACCTCGTAGCCCGTAACGAAGGCCGCACGATCCTCGCCGGCTTTCCCTGGTTCACCGATTGGGGCCGCGACACGTTCATCGCCATGCGCGGCTTGCTGATCGCAACGGAGCGCCTCGACGAAGCCGAAGCGATCCTGCTCGAATGGTCGGGCACCTTGTCCGAAGGCATGCTGCCGAATCGCTTTCCCGACTACGGCGACACCCCGGAATACAACTCCGTCGATGCATCGTTATGGTTCGTCATCGCCGTTCACGACTATCTGGCAACGAACCACCCAAAAGCCGACACCCGAACACGGTTGCAGCAGGCGGTCGAGACCATCCTCACGGGCTACACGAACGGCACGCGCTTCAACATCAAAGCCTCCACCGACGACGGCCTGCTGAGCGCCGGCGTACCCGGCGTGCAACTCACGTGGATGGACGCAAAGGTCGGCGACTGGGTGGTCACGCCACGCATCGGCAAACCCGTGGAAGTGCAGGCGCTCTGGATCAACGCATTGCGCATTGCAGCAACGTGGAATCGGCAATGGCAGCAAGCTGCGGACCGAGCGCTGCAAGCGTTTCATGAACGTTTTACCGATCCGTCGACGCAAGCGCTCGTCGATAACGTCGACGTGGATTTCGTGAAAGGCGCCGTTGACCGCTCGATCCGCCCAAATCAGATCTTTGCCGTAGGCGGCCTGCCGTTTCCGTTACTCGAAGGCGCGGCGGCGCGCGCGGTGGTCGATCAGGTCGAAGCGCACCTGCTCACGCCGCTTGGCCTGAGAACGCTCGCCCCGTCCGATCCTGCCTACCGCGGGCACTACGGCGGCACGCCGCTGGAGCGGGATGGTGCCTACCATCAAGGGACGGTCTGGCCATGGCTGCTAGGCCCATTCGTTGAAGCGTGGCTGCGGGTCCACGGCGCAGAGCCGGATGCCCGTGCCCAAGCCAAAGCGCGCTTTCTCGATCCGCTGTACGCGCATCTCGATCACGCCGGCCTCGACCATCTCTCCGAAATCGCCGACGGCGATGCGCCGCACACGCCCGCCGGTACGCCGTTTCAGGCGTGGTCGCTCGGCGAGTTGCTGCGCCTCGAAAACCTGCTTGCCCGATTGGAGTCCATCGCCCCTTAAACCGCGCTACGATGTGAGTCCCACCGCCAGGCCCGACGCAAGGACGTAGTCATGCCACCGCTGCGCGCTGCCAATCTGCTCGACACGATCGAAGGTTCCCGCCTGCACTCCGCCGACTGTGCCCATTGGCAACGCTGGGGGCCGTATCTCAGCGAGCGTCAGTGGGGCACGGTCCGCGAGGATTACAGCGCGGACGGCACCGCCTGGGACTCTTTCCCTCACGACCACGCACGCAGCCGCGCTTACCGTTGGGGCGAAGACGGCATCGCCGGTTTCGGCGACGACAAACTCAGCTGGTGCGTGTCGCTCGCGCTGTGGAACCGCAAAGACCCGATCCTGAAGGAACGTCTGTTTGGCCTCACCAACGCGCAGGGCAATCACGGCGAGGACGTGAAGGAGCTGTACTTCTACGTCGACGGCACGCCGACGCATTCGTACATGCGGATGCTCTACAAGTACCCGCACGCCGCCTTTCCGTACGACGATCTCGTGCAGGAAAACGCGCGGCGTGATGGCGACATGCCGGAATACGAAATCCTCGACACCGGCGTGTTCGACGATTGCCGTTACTTCGACGTGCAGGTCGAATACGCGAAGCACGCGCCCGATGACATCCTGATGCGTGTGACGATCGAGAACCGCGCGGACGAGGCAGCTTCGCTCGACGTGCTGCCGCAGATCTGGGCGCGCAATTCGTGGTCGTGGAAGGAGAACAAGGACAAGCCGTCGCTGGTCGCGGGCAAGGACCACAACGGTGAAGTCCATTTGATCGGCAAGCAGCATGGCCATGATCCGATCGTCGTGACAGCGTGGTCGAAAGACGCGCCGCAGATGGCGTGGCTGTTCTGCGAAAACGACACCAACGTCAAGCGTCTGTTCAACATGGAGGGCGCCGGGCCGTTCAAGGACGGCTTCAACGACTACCTCGTCCACAGCGACGAACAGGCGGTCCGCCGCGACGCCGGCACCAAGGCGGGCGCGCACGCGTCGATTGAACTCGGGCCGCATGGCCGCGCCGTGGTGTATATGCGCTGGCGTCCGCAGTCGGCGCCGGACGACGCGCAACTCGATGCGGATGCAGTGTTCGCTCACCGCATCGCCGAGGCCGATGAATTCTATGGCGCGCTGCAGCACGAGATCACCGATCCCGACGCGCGCCTCGTGCAGCGCCAGGCGCTCGCCGGCATGCTGTGGTCCAAGCAGTACTACCAGTACGACGTGCAACGCTGGCTCGAAGGGGATCCGCTGCAACCCACGCCGCCTGCGTCGCGCAAACGCGGCCGCAATGTGGACTGGCGGCATCTGTGTAACGCGGACATCGTGTCGATGCCCGACAAGTGGGAGTACCCGTGGTACGCGTCATGGGATCTGGCGTTTCATGCGGCCGCGTTCGCGCTGATCGATCCCGCGTTTGCCAAGCGTCAATTGTTGCTGCTGGTGAAAGACCGTTATCAGCATCCGAATGGTCAACTGCCGGCCTACGAGTGGGCGCTCGGCGACGCGAATCCGCCCGTGCATGCCTGGGCCGCGTGGCGCGTCTATGAAATCGACCGCGCGCTGACCGGCAAGGCGGATCGGGATTTTCTGGAGCTCGTGTTTCACAAGCTTTTGCTGAACTTCACGTGGTGGGTGAACCGCAAGGACGCGGATGGCCGTAACGTTTTCCAGGGCGGCTTTCTCGGGTTGGACAACGTCGGTATCTTCGACCGCTCGTCGCCGCTGCCGACGGGCGGTCACATCGATCAGTCCGACGGCACTGCTTGGATGGCGGCATACGCGCTCGACCTGATGCGGATCGCGCTTGAACTCGCGTATGCGAACCACGTGTTCGTCGACATCGGCGTGAAGTTTTTCGAGCACTTCCTGTATATCGCCGAGGCCGTGAGTTGCGACGACGGTTGCGATACCGGTCTATGGGACAGCGAAGACGAATTCTTCTACGACAAATTGCGCCTGCCCGACGGCAGCAATATTCCGATGCGCCTGCGCTCGATCGTCGGCCTGATTCCGCTTTTCGCCGTGCATGTGCTTGAAGAACGTTTGCATGGTCACTTGCCGGGTCTGCGCGAGCGGCTCGTCTGGTTCCTCGAGCATCGCCCCGATCTGGCGAAGCTGGTTTCGCGCTGGAACGAGCCTGGCAAGGGCAATGCGTTACTGCTCTCGCTTCTGCGCGGGCATCGGATGAAAGCGTTGCTGCGCCGGGCGCTCGACGAAAGCGAATTTCTCTCCGATCACGGCGTGCGGGCGCTGTCGCGATTCCATCGCGACCATCCGTTCGAGTTCAACCACAACGGCACCAGCGTGACGGTCAAGTATCTGCCGGCCGAGTCCGACACCCGCGTGTTCGGCGGCAATTCGAACTGGCGCGGACCGGTGTGGATGCCGGTGAACTATTTGCTGATTGAATCGCTCTACGAATTTCATCGCTACTACGGCGATGGCTTCCGCGTCGAATATCCAACCGGCTCAGGGCAGAAGTTTTCGCTCAGCGAAATCGGCGACGAACTGGCGCGCCGCGCGACCACTCTGTTCCTGAAGGACAAGAACGGCGAACGTCCGGTGATGGGTGCATATCCGCTATTGCAGGCTGACCCGCGGTCGCGCGATCTCGTGCTGTTCCATGAGTATTTCCATGGCGACAACGGACGTGGTGTGGGTGCTTCGCATCAAACCGGCTGGAGCGGCCTGGTGGCACTGCTGCTGCAACCGAGGGCGATGGGCGCATCCGGCAATGTGCCCTTGGCTGGCGAACCGGATCGGGCGCCGATCCCCACGTCGACTTCGGCGCCGGCTCCCGCCTGCCCAACTGAGTCCGCGCCCGAACCTGCGCCCGCGCTGGTAACGGCGGTAACCAAGTAGCTTCCATAAGCGAATCCCATGTCGACTACTCCGAACACCCCAACTTCCGCCGCTCGTGAACCCAGTTGCAAAGTCAGCGCGGGTCCGCATGACGCGCCATCGTCGCCGGCCGGCAAACGGCCTGCGCCGCCTTGCACGCTGGTGATCTTCGGCGCGGGCGGTGACCTGACCAAACGCTTGCTGATGCCCGCGCTGTACAACCTCGCCGTGGACGGTCTGCTCGACGACGGCATGAAGATCATCGGCGTGAATCACGGCGAACGCGAGACGAGCGTATGGCGCGAAGATTTGCATAAGTCGCTGCAACAGTTCGCCGCCGACAAAGCCAGCACGTTCCACGCCGGGAAGCTCGACGACAAAGCGTGGGACTGGGTCGCGCAACGGCTCGAATACATGGCCGGTGAATTCGAAACCGACGACACGTTCGCGAAGCTCAAGCAAAAGCTCGATCAATCGCCGGGTGGCAATGTGATTTTTTACCTGGCGGTCACTGCGCGTTTCTTCAAGCCGATCGTCGAGCATCTCGGCAAAGCGGGTTTGCTGAAAGAAGGTGAGGGCGATGCGGGCGGCTTCCGCCGCATCGTGATCGAGAAGCCATTCGGCACCGATCTCGCTTCGGCGCGCGATCTGAACGCGCACATTCTGTCGTACGCGGACGAGTCGCAGGTGTATCGCATCGATCACTTTCTCGGCAAGGACACCGTGCAGAGCATTCTCGCGGTGCGCTTTGCGAATGCGTTGTTCGAGCCGATCTGGCGGCGCGAATATATCGACAGCGTGCAGATCACCGCGGCCGAAACGATCGGCGTGGAGGGACGCGGCAAGTTTTACGAGCAGACCGGCGCGTTCCGCGACATGCTGCCGAACCACCTGTTCCAACTGCTCGGCATGGTCGCAATGGAACCGCCCAATTCGTTCGACGCCGAAGCCGTGCGCGACAAGAAGGCCGAAATCTCCGACGCGATCCAGCCGTTGACTGCTGACGACGTCGTCTTCGGTCAATACGAAAGGGGTCCGGCGGGCATCGGCTATCGCGAGGAACCGGACGTCGCACCGGACAGCACGACCGAAACCTACGCCGCCGCCCGCGTGTATGTGGAGAACTGGCGCTGGGCGGGTGTGCCGTTCTATCTGCGCACCGGTAAGCGGCTCGCTGCGCGCCGTACGGAGATCTCGGTGCAACTGAAGCCGGTCCCGTTCCGTCTGTTCCGCGATACGCCGGTCGACGCGCTCACGCCGAATGTGCTGACCTTGCGCATCGATCCCGCGCACGGCACGAGTTTCGATTTCAATGTGAAGACGCCAGGGCCGGTGATGCAGATCGGCGCGGTGCAGTCGTCGTTCGACTACGCGGACTTCTTCGCCGAACGGGCCAACGTCGGCTACGAGACCTTGCTGTACGACTGCATGCTGGGTGACGAGACGCTGTTCCAGCGCGCCGACAGCATCGAAACGAGCTGGTGCGCGGTGGACGACGTGCTGCACCCGAAAACCGGCGGCGCGATTCCGGTGCATGGTTACGCAGCCGGCAGCGAGGGGCCTGCCGAAGCAGACGCACTGCTCGCACGCGACGGCCACGCATGGCGGCCTTTGAAGCAGGATGCAGTCGAAAAGAAGTAATTCCATGAGGCGCACCAACACAATCGGGGGACACCGTGGCCACACGTAAGACGAAAGTAAAAAGCAGTACCGAGCGGATTCTGGCGATCGATGTCGGTGGCACGGGTTTGAAAGCCGCGATCATCGATGCGGACGGTAAGATGAAAACGGACCGCTTGCGCGTGCCGACGCCGCATCCGTGCACGCCGGATCAACTGGTGGATGCGCTGGTGAAGCTGGTCGAGCCGCTAGTCGAAAAAGAGCCGCCCACGCTGATGTCGATTGGCTTCCCGGGCGTGGTGCGCAACAACCGTATTCTGACGGCGCCGCATTTTGGCGTTGAAGGCTGGCACGACATTCCGCTTGCGGATTCGCTGGCGCAGCGCCTCGGCGGTCTGCCGGTGCGCATGATCAACGACGCGGAGATGCAGGGCTTTGCCGCGATCGAAGGTCATGGGATCGAGCTCGTACTGACGCTTGGCACGGGCGCGGGCACGGCGCTGTTCCGCGATGGCGAGTTGATGCCTCACCTCGAGCTCGCGCATCATCCGGTCAGCAAGAAGGGGGTGGCGTACGACGAATACATCGGCGACGCGGCGCGCGAGAAGGCGGGAAACAAGCGCTGGAATCGCCGGGTCGAGAAGATAATCGGCATTCTCAATTCGCTGGTGAACTACGACAAGCTGTGGATCGGCGGTGGCAACGCGGCGCGGCTGACGTTCAAGTTGCCCGCGAACGTCGCGACCGTATCGAACGATGCGGGGATCGAGGGCGGCGCGCGCTTGTGGCATCCGAAGTCACTGCGTGAGACGCGGCAGTTGCCGGAGGCGAATGAGCGGACGGGCCGGTTCAAGTGAGGCGTGAATTACGGATGACTTCGTAGCGCGTCGACGGAATAAAGCGACCGATCGATACGTTTGTCACCGGTGGCCGTGACACGCGTTTGTTGCGGCACGACCTTTTTCAGCTTAGCTAACTTATACCCGGGGAAGCCAACAATGATTCGAAGCCATACCGCTGGCGTTGCACGACGCCTGTTATTTGTCAGCATGTGCGCCGTGCTGACTTTTGCTGCAGCGAGTGCCCGCGCGGCCGATGCATTTGCTCTGTCTTCGCCCGGTTTGACCGACGGCGGCACGCTGGATTCGAGCCATGCGGCGAGCGCGAATAATTGCGGTGGCGGAAATGTGTCGCCGGCCTTGCAATGGCGGAACACGCCTGCCGGCACGAAGAGTTACGCCATTACTATTTTCGATCCGGACGGCGCGAAGGGTCTGGGCATTGTCCACTGGGTGATGTATGGCGTTGCGCCGTCGGCGACCGGGCTTGGTGCAGGCGTGACGCCGGCCGGTAGCGTGGCCGGCACGAACCGGACGGGTGGCCCTGGCTATTACGGACCCTGCCCGCCGGTTGGGGACATCCCGCATCACTATGTTGCGCAGGTTTATGCGCTTGATTTAGCGCCGGACGCATTGCCGGCAGGATTGACGCGCGACGCGTTGCTGGCGGCGATGAAGGATCATGTGCTCGCTGCGGCGAGTACGGTGCTTCGATACGGACGGTAAATTCTGTGCCTTCGATGGCGGCGGGCCGGCAACCGGCGCCGCCGTCATCGGCATCCCACTACCTAGCCGCATCACCCCATCGATATTCGTGACTCACCTCATCAAGCTGTGTCTTAACCTGTGCATCGAGCACAAGCTCCGAAGTCGACAGCGTGTCGCTCAACTGCTCGGCGCTACTGGCGCCAATAATCGCGGACGTAATCAGCGGATTCGCCAGCACCCACGCAAGAGAAATCCGAGTCAAAGACTCGCCCGTCGGCGTAGCGATCGCCTTCAGTTTCTCGATCGTTTCGAACTCACGCGGATGCCAGTACCGCTCCTGATAGACGGCTCCCGCTTTCCCGACGGTTTCGGTGAATCGCCCGGATGTGGGCGCAGCATCCACCCGATGCTTACCAGTCAGCAAACCACCTGCCAGCGGGTTATAGGGAATCACGGCTAGTTGCTCTTCATCCGCCAAGGGCAACAATTCTCGCTCGATCTGCCGGAACAACAGGTTATAGCGGGGCTGCACCGATACAAATCGTGCCACGCGCAGCACATCGGCGCGACCCAGCGCCCGCGCCAGCCGATACGCCAGGAAATTCGACACGCCGATATACCGCGCCTTCCCGGATCGCACGATCACGTCCAGTGCTTCGAGCGTCTCATCGAGCTGGGTGTTCGCGTCGTCGGAATGGAGCTGGTACAGGTCCACGTAGTCCGTGCCGAGCCGCCGCAGCGATGCGTCGATCGCATCCAGCAGATGTTTGCGCGACGCGCCTTGATCCCACGCTGACGGCCCCATTTTGCCGACCGCCTTCGTCGCCAGAATGAAGCGGTCGCGTTTGCCCTTCAGCCACCGTCCGACGATCTCCTCCGTGCGTCCAGCATTACTTTCGCCGGCGCCGAGCGGATAAACGTCGGCGGTATCGATGAAGTTCACGCCGGCGTCCGCCGCCGTGTCGAGAATCCGCTGCGAAACGTCTTCTTCAGTCTGCAGGCCAAAGGTCATCGTGCCGAGACACAGGCGCGAAACGGTCAGGCCGGTGCGGCCGAATTTGCGGTATTGCATGCTCAACTCCGAAGATGGATGGGACGGTTGCGGTATGCGGTGTTGTAAAAAGGATAAACGGTGTGGCGATTTCGCGTTCGGCCCCCGGCACACGCAAGCGCGGCGAAGCGTTAGCTTTTAGAAAGCTTTTTGGCCGGCTCGACTGATTTGCTTAAGTGACATGTGCTTTCATCGCCGAGCGATATCACCCGGGTCATTGATATCAGGTCTGATGAGTGTTGAGAGAAGTTGATGTGTTTATCGAGGATATACACGTGCCTGAATATTTGTCTAACAAATATCCAGAACCGCCATCAGTCAGGCTGCTTAACATTACAAAGAAGTAATTTTTAGCTGACCACGAAACTTCGAAAATTACGTATTCCCAACGTTGGTAAAAATTAGAAACAATTCCATTACATCAGGTAAGGTTCGCCGCGATTGATGCGTCGTTATGCGTATGGAATGATATCGATTCTCATTTAACAACTAGCCAGCCATCCCGTCGTTCCTGCTCCAAGCAGGAGACCGGCAGCCAGCCAATTGCGGTTTTGTCATTGATTCCATGTCGAGCATGCGGATCGGGCAAGCGCACTTCCGACGGGATTTCCCATGTTCAATCACACGCCGCTTGCGACTGCGTTAGCGCTAGCTTTTGCCGTTCCATTTGCGACGCCCGTCGTCGCGCAGACCGCACCGCAAGCTGCGTCGCAGCCGTCGGCGCAAAACGCGCCGTCGCCCGCAGCGGCCGACAACGCGACCTTGCCGACCATCGGCGTCGCGGCGCAGGCTGAACAACAGGACTTCCAGGCAGAACGCTCGACGGTCGGCGCCAAGACGCCCACCGCATTGCGCGACATTCCGCAGACGGTGACGGTGATCAACAAGGCGGTGCTCGCCTCCCAAGGCGCCACGTCGTTCCAGGACGCGCTGCGCAATGCGCCGGGCGTGACGATCGGCGGGGCCGAAGGCGGCCAGATCGGCAATAACATCAACTTGCGCGGCTTCACCGCGCAGAACGACATCTATCTGGACGGCTTCCGCGATCGCAACCAGTACTATCGCGACACTTTCGACCTCGAAGAACTCGAAGTGCTGTACGGTCCGTCGTCGATGTTGTTCGGCCGTGGCTCGACGGGTGGCGTGATCAACCAGGTCAGCAAGAAGGCGAACCTGAAAGACTCGGCGGAAGTCACGGGCATGATCGGCACCGACGACCGCTATCGCAGCACCGTCGACGTGAACCATAAGCTGACGGACACCTCCGCGATTCGCCTGAACGCATTCGGCCAAAGCCTCGGTTCGACGCGCGACGAGATGAAGAACAAGGACTACGGTATTGCGCCGGAAGTGCGCTTCGGCATCGGCACGCCGACTGAAGTGACGATCTCCGCGCTGATCCAGCACAACTACGACATGCCTGACTACGGCGTGCAGGCGTTGAACGGCCGCCCGTCGCCGGTACCGAAGAACACGTTTTATGGCTTGACCACCGATCGCACGATTCAGGACGTGCAGACGTTCACCGCCGTGATTAAACACAAGTTCTCGGACCAGCTTGCGCTGACCAACCAGACGCAGTTCTCGCACTCGATGACCGATGCGCGCGAAACCGCGCCGCAAGCGGTGCTGACGGGGCCGCTCGCCACCAGTACGGCGCTGACCAATGGCAATTTCACGACGCTGTCGCCTTCGCAACTGTTCATCAAGTTGCAAAGCCATGACCGTGTAATCGAAAACCACTCGCTGTACAACGACACTTCGCTTCAGTACAAATTCGACACTGGGCCGATCAAGCACGAGTTGATTGCCGGGGTCGATCTGGGTCACGACAGCTATTCGAATCAGGCCTACACGCGCAACAACTTGCCGGTTGTTTCGATGGTGAACCCGGCGTATCTGTCATCGCCTGCCGGTGTGACCACCACGATCGGCAACCGCGCCGACTCCGGCTCGAACGAAATTGGCGCGTACGTGAACGACACGGTGTCGCTCGGTCAGCACTGGAAGGTGATTGGCGGTTTGCGTTGGGATCGCTTCCAGGCGCAGATCCACAACACGGTCAGCCTGCCGGGCTACGCGACGCAAACGAACTTCTTCACCAGCGTTCGCGCCGGCGTGATTTATCAGCCGACCGACTGGCAGTCGTACTACGTGTCGTACGGCACGTCGTTCGATCCGTCTCTCGAAGCGCTGACGGTCACCAACCTGACGCAGAATCTCGCGCCGGAATCCACCAGGTCGTATGAAATCGGTGGCAAGTGGGATCTGCTGGGCGGCAATATTTCGGTGAACTCCGCGTTCTTCCGCGAGGAAATGACTAACGCCCGTACGCAAGTCTCGCCGACCGAATACGAACTCGACGGCGACATCCGCGTCGACGGTTTCCAGGCCGGCGTGACGGGCCACATTACCGACAAGTGGCAAGTGTTCGGTGGCTACACCTACATGGACGCCATCGTCCTGAAGGCGCTCGACGGCACCCAGGGGCACACACCGGCCAACACGCCGCGCAATACGCTCACGTTCTGGACCACCTACGCGCTCACGCCGCACTGGGAAATCGGCGGCGGCCCGACTTACATGTCGCCGCGCTACGCGTCGAACACGAACTATGTGCAGGTGCCGGGCTACACGCGCTGGGATGCGACTGCCGCCTATCACGCGAAGAAATACGACGTTCGGCTGAATCTGCTGAACCTGACGAACAAGATGTACTACGACGCGCTCATCCAGTCGGACGGTGGCCGTTCGGTGCCGGGGATTGGACGCACGCTGCTGGCGACGTTCGACTACCGGTTCTGAAGCGTGCCTCATTGATACGGTAGGCTTGCCGTTCTCGCAAACGGCAGGCCGACGTAACGAGGCCAAGGAAACTCAAGATGCTGCTGCACATTCCGAATGTACTGAACGCCGAGCAGTTGCGCTTTGTGCGCGAGCGGCTCGATAGCGCCGGCGACGCATGGGTCGACGGCCGCGCCACCGCCGGTTATCAGGGCGCGCCGGTCAAACGCAACCAGCAGATCGCCGAGCATTCACCGATCGCGCGTGAACTCGGCGACGTGATTCTCGCGTCGATCGAACGCAACCCGCTCTTCATAAGCGCGGCGCTGCCGAATCAGGTCTACCCACCGCTCTTCAATCGCTACGAAGGCGGTATGGAATTCGGCAGCCATGTGGACGGTGCAGTGCGGGTGCTGCCCAACGGCGTGAAGCTGCGCACGGATGTGTCGGTGACGCTATTCCTCTCCGAACCCGGCGAATACGACGGTGGCGAGCTCGTTGTCGAAGATACCTACGGCGTGCAACAGGTCAAGCTGCCAGCGGGCGACATGATCGTCTATCCCGCCACCAGTCTGCATCAGGTCACGCCGGTCACGCGCGGTGCGCGCCTCGCCAGCTTCTTCTGGGTGCAAAGCCTCGTGCGCAGCGACACGCAGCGCGCTTTGCTATTCGATATGGACACGGCGATTCAACGTCTGAACGCCACGCATGCCGACGATGCCGCGCGACGCAGCCTCGTCGGTTGCTATCACAACCTGTTGCGCACCTGGAGTGAAACGTGAGCGTACCCGAGGCTATTGAATTCCGACCGGCTGAGGCCATCGACGCCGAGGCGGTCGAACCGCAGCGGCTCGACCGTGACGAACTGAGGGCACGGCAGCAGCGTTCGCGCCGCGCCACCTTCGTTAAATGGCTGCGCAAAGTGCATGGCTGGATCGGGTTGTGGGGCGCTGCGCTGGGTTTGCTGTTCGGCACCACCGGTTTCCTGTTGAATCATCGTGGCGGGCCGCTCAAGGTGTCGACCGGCGACCCGCAGGTGTCGGTCGTGCAGGTGCCGTTGCCGCAACCGGCGCCGGAAACGCCGCGCGAACTCGGGAAGTGGCTCAAGCATGAACTGAAACTGGCCGGTACGCCGGGACGCGCGCAGAAAGAGCCCGCGCATCCGGTCGCGTGGGGCGATCGCAGCGTGCTTCAGCCCGAGCACTGGCAGCTCACCTTTTCGTCGCCGCACGAAAGCACCGCCGCGGAGTATTGGGTCGGCAATGGCTATGTGACGGTCAAACGCAGTGAAAACTCGTTTCTCGTGACGCTCACGAATCTGCACAAGGGCGTCGGCTTGAGCGTCGGCTGGGTGCTGCTGATCGATACGCTGGCGGGCAGCATCATTTTGCTGTCGCTCACCGGCGTCCTGCTTTGGACGGAATTGAACAAACGCAAAACCGTCGGCACGGTGTTGGTGATCGGGTCGATCGTTGCAGCCGTGTGTATGGGGCTGCTTTAGCCGACTCTGAGGGCGCAGCGTCGCAGCAGTGACGCGCCCGCCCGGAACCCTGCACGCCTGCCAGCGGAAAAGTGGGCGCTCGCGCTAGAATCGTCGCAGACCGCCAAAAACCGTTGGCCCTGCCGGATTTCTGCCGATGACCACGTCCCCCAACCAGGTCGACGCCGCCTTGATATCGCGGCGGTCGATCCGCGCCTTTCTGCCCACGCCGGTTGCGCGCGCCGATATCGAGGCGATTCTCGAAGCGGCCAGCCGCGCTCCCTCGGGCACCAATACTCAGCCGTGGAAAGTCTATGTGGTGACGGGCGAGTCGCTCGCGCGCCTGTCGGAGACTCTGGTCGCCGCCTATGACGACCCTCAACGCGATGCGCTGTATCAGGAAGAGTATCGCTACTATCCGCACCAATGGGTGTCGCCCTACATCGATCGCCGCCGCAAGATCGGCTGGGATCTGTACGGCTTGCTAGGTATCGAGAAGGGCGACAAGACGCGCATGCATGAACAGCATGCGCAGAACTTCCGGTTCTTCGGCGCGCCGGTTGGCCTGTTCTTCACGATCGAGCGGGTAATGGAGCTCGGCAGCTGGCTCGATTACGGCATGTTCCTGCAAGCGATCATGACGGCGGCGCGCGGGCGCGGCCTCGATACCTGTCCGCAGGCGGCCTTTACGCAGTTTCACCGGCTGATTGCCGAGCATCTCGGCCTGCCGGCCGAAGAGCAACTGGTATGCGGCATGTCGCTCGGTTTCGCCGACGAAAACGCGCTGGTCAATACGTTACGCACGGATCGCGAACCGGTTGAACGGTTCACGCGATTTCTCGATTGAACCCGATCCATGGGCATCCCCACTTTCCAATCTTCCCCTCGGACCATGATGAAAACCTCACGCCGCCATTTTCTGATGCTGAGTGTGGGCGTGAGCTCATCGCTCATGCTGTCCCGCGTCGCGTTCGCCGACACCGCGAACGCACTGAGCGAAGCCGATCCGAAGGCGCAGGCCGTCGGCTATAAAGAGGACGCGGCAAAGGTCGACAAGGCGAAGTTCCCCAGCTACGCCGCAGGACAAACCTGCGCCAACTGCTCGCTATTCCAGGGTAAGCCTACCGATTCCTACGGTGGCTGCACGCTGTTCGGCGACAAGCAGGTCGCCGCGCGTGGATGGTGCAACTCATACTCGAATATGTGACTGGGCTAGCGGCCGTGCGCCGCTGCGGATGCCTTGGCGCCTAGTTGAAAGCGCTCAGTACGAGCTCATGCGAACGGCCGATCCACAGCGCCGCGTCGCGGTGGTCGCGCAAGGCGTCGCCGGTATTCGGGTGCAGAAAGATATCGAGGGCGCCGTGATTCAGCGTGAGCCAGCCGACGAGCTCGGCGAACTGCTCCTGCGCGAATGCGAGCTGATACGACCACATCGGGTGCGGTCCGACCGGGCGTTCGTGAAAGCGGCCCATTTGCAGTTTGCCGTTCCAATGAGCTTCGATTTGCTCGCGAAAGGTCCACGCGGCGTCGCGGCTACCTGAATCGAAGTAAACGTGGGCGTGCCAGCTCTCGATGGCCGAGGTATCGCGAAAGGTCATGGCGGGTTTCGTTCCGTCTTTGTCAGACGGTCATTCTGCTCGAATTTGCGCAGACGCGTGCGGCGCGCGCCGCATCAGAAACTCTATTTCCTCTTCGGCGACGATTTCGAAGCCCAGGCGTTCGTACAGGCCGCGCGCTTGTGTTTCGGGCGCTTACGCTCACGGCTCAAGTCTGAAGAAACCTTCACACCGCGGCGATTCGGCAAACTGGCGTGCCAATTCCCCTCGTTTCGCGCAATTGCATTTTCGTGTGTTCACATAAACTGTTTTCCATGGAGCGACAAGTCACCGAGCCCATGGACGCGGTCTTCCCCCGCGTTGTTTTGAACCGTACCGTTGATGGCAGTTTGCCGCGTTTGACCGACGTGGCAGGGCAGTAAAGCAGTAGGAAGTCGAAGCAATGCAAATAGTGCGCAATCGCAGCAGTCACGCGCACGAATCAGCAGGGGGTTGCAGCGAGGCGATGTTGATGGCGAGGGACCGAGCTGTAACGCAATACCGCAATACCGCAGTAAAGCAGTACCGCAATAACGCAGTAGCAGTTCTGGTAGCAACGGCTTTGGTAGTTTGTGATGGTTATAAAAGTCGGCAAGCATCCACGCGCCTGTACGACTCTTCCATCCTGTCCGGCCCTGTTCCCTCGCGGGAACAGGGCTTTTTTTTCGTCGATGCGGCCGATGTGACTTGTATTTATTCGATCCGAACCTATATGGCAGCGTTGCATTTCCGGCCAGCCGTAGCGGAAAATCTGCTCGCGCGGTGAGACGCCGAGCACATTCGAGACTTTGAGTTGTTTAAGTCTGTCTTAATAGTTGCTTGCCATGATGGCTGCACAGACTCACATTAAGGGCCTGTCAAGCCGCCAGCGCATCGGCGGCGTTTGCCACCGGAGAGCACAGCATTCGGTGGCAAAGCCGAGAGTTAGCGAAGGAGGTTGAATCGATATGTCCAGTAAATCGCGAGTCCGCAAGCACACCCAGCCGGCCATGTCCCCGCTGCTGCGCGCGCTGACCTATAGCCGCACCGCCCACGAGCCGGTCACCGAGGCGATGCTCCTGCAGTGCTACACCGCCCTCGATGCATTCCGGCGCGGTCGGGGCACGCGGGATTTGCACCTGACCTTGAGCCGGCATCTGCTGGTGTCGCAAGAGCTGGCGCGTCTTGGTCTTGGCGAAGACGTCATTGCCGATATCGAAAGCGCGCATGCGGCGATGGTGCAGCTCGACGCGCGTGAGCATCAAGACGGCGCCTGGGTGCTCGAAGACAGCGAATACGCCCGTCTTTGCTCGGCGCTGGCGATTCTCGATGGGCAACTGTCGATCGCATCGCTGAGCGAGATCGCGAACGCGGAAGCGAAGATGATCGAGGGGCTGATGAGATCGGCCCATACGCAAGCGATTGTCGAAGCAACCGTTTAAGCAACATCCCGCTCCGTCGCAAGCAAGCTAACGCCCAAACGAAAAACGTCCCGCATGGGGCGTTTTTTCGCATCAGCGGCGATCCTGCTGTTGATAGCCAATCCGATGCACCCGGTTAAATTACTGCGGCTATAATCTCCGGCATGAAATTTCTGCGGACGTTGCTCCTCTTGTTGCTATGCGCTGCGCTGCCCATTAGTGGGCTGGCGGCTAGCGGCTTGACGGGAGAATGTCCAATGCAGATGAGCATGAGTGCCGACGAGAGCGATGCGATGTCGGCTGACATGCCCGGCTGCGAGTCGATGCATTCGTCGCAGCCAGAAAAAGCCAAGGGCTTTTTCTGCAAGGTAATGGCTCAATGCCAGATCGGCAGTCTGTATCACCCGGTCTCTCCGACCGGTATAACCCGGCCTGCCGGGTTGTCGAGCACCGTTGTTTTCCACTACGCGCAATCGCTGCCGGTCCGTGAGCCGACCGGACCGTGGCGACCTCCTCGCGCCATCTAATCCCTTGCTGACAGGTTCACCGCATTTGCGGTGAGGTCGTCCTGTGTCCAGGACGTGGACTCCGTTTGGGAGTTCGCCGTTGGGGTTAGAACATGCCATTCATTTTTCGCACACCGTTAAATCGGTGTGCACCACTGCGCGCGCGTTCGCTTTTCGCCGCGCTAATTCTCGCGAGCGGCGCGGCGCACGCCCAGCAAGCAAGCTACACGCTCGATGCGGCACTTCAGGCCGCGACCGACCGCTCTTCCGCTATGGGAGCCGCACAGGCTTCTGTGCGCGCCAGCTCCGATGCCGCGGTCCGGGCCGGTCAATTGCCCGATCCGATGCTCAAAGCGGGTATCGACAACCTGCCGGTGAACGGATCGCAACGGTTCACCATCGGTCAGGACTTCATGACGATGCGCCGTATCGGCATCGAGCAGGAATGGGTCTCCGGTGACAAACGCCGCCTGCTCTCCGCGCGGGCGAACGATGTCGTGGACCGCGAGCGAGCCGGCTATCTGCTGCAGCTCGTGAACACACGGCAACAAACGGCGTCTGCGTGGTTGAGCGCTATCTACGCAAAGCAGGCGCTCGCGTTGCAGCAGGAGCTGGTGCGTCATATGGGTCACGAACTGGACGCGACGAAAGCGTCTTACCGGGGAGCCAAGGCAAGCGCAGCCGACGTCGTGCAGGCGCAGGCGATGCTCGCGCAGACGCAGGATCAGCTGCTCAAGGCACAACAGGCGTTTCAAACCGCACTGATCGGACTGTCCCGCTGGACTGCTACGCCTGTTCTCGATGTGAGCGGTGATCCGCCCGCACCGCAATCGTATGTGTCGTCTCTGCCGCCCGACGAGCTTCGCGACGTTCAGCCGGTGCTGGTGGCCGCTTCGCGGGACATTGCCGTCGCCGATGCCGATACGGCTGTCGCCAACAGCGACCGCAGTCCCAACTGGACGTGGGAAGTCTCTTATCAGCAGCGTGGCGGGCAGTACTCGAACATGGTTTCGGTCGGCGTCAGCATTCCGCTGCCGATCAATCGCAAGAATCGCCAGAACCGCGACGCCGACGAGAAGGCCGAACTCGGCACCAAGGCGCGGCTGATGTACGAAGACGCGCAGCGGCAAGTCGAAGCGGATATCCGCACGCAGTCGGCGACGCTTGCCAGCGGCCGCGAGCGCATCGTCCATCTCACCGACTCCCTGCTGCCCGCTGCAGACCGGCGCGTCCAGCTCGCTGCCGCGGCCTATCGGGCGGGTAGCGGGTCGCTTGCGGACGCGTTTGCTGCCCGACGTGCGTTGCTCGACGCTCAGCTACAGGTGCTCGACCTTCGGCGCGAGGTGTCCCAGACATGGGCCCAGCTCGAATACCAGGTAGTGCCCGCGTCGATGTCCATCAGCCAGTGAAGGAGAACACCATGCAAAAGAAACAACTGGCACGCGCGGTTCTCATTGCGTTCGCCGCCGCGGCTTTGTTAGGCGCAGGCTACCTGGCCGGCGCGCGTCACTCCACGCAGGCGGGTTCGGCTTCTGCCGCCACGATGCCCGCCGCGACATCTGCGGCAGGCGACAAGATCGACCCGAAGACGGGCCGCAAGGTGCTGTACTGGCACGATCCGATGGTGCCGAATCAGCATTTCGACAAACCGGGCAAGTCGCCTTTCATGGACATGCAGCTCGAACCGGTCTTCGCCGATGATGCGGGCACGAGTGGCGTCAAGATCGATCCAGGCTTGCAGCAGAACCTCGGCATCCGCTACGCAACGGCGCGACGGCAGGAAGTGACCGAAGGCTTCGATGCCGTCGGGACCACGCAATTCGACGAATCGCGCGCCGACGTGGTGCAGTCGCGCGTCACGGGCTACATCGACCACTTGTACGCGGACGCACCGATGCAACGGATAGCGAAGGGCGCGCCGATCGCGTCGCTCTTCGTGCCGGACTGGCTGGCGCCGCAGGAAGAATACCTCGCGCTCAAACGCAGTGGTATGGACAGCAGCATGCTCGACGCGGCTCGCGCGCGCATGCGGGCGATGTCGATCCCTGACGGCGTCGTTGCGAATCTCGACCGGAGCGGCAAGGCGCAGACGCATGTCGTGCTGACCTCGCCGGAAACGGGCGTGGTCAGCGAGCTGAACGTCCGCGATGGCGCGATGGTGACGCCCGGGCAGACGCTCGCCAAGATCGCCGGGCTTTCGACGTTGTGGCTCATCGTCGAAATACCGGAATCCCTTGCACTGACCGTGCAGCCCGGCATGACGGTGGACGCGGCATTCGCGGGCGATCCCACTCAGCACTTCAAAGGGCAGATCCGCGAAATCCTGCCGGGCATCAGCACGGGCAGCCGTACGCTGCAGGCTCGTCTCGAGATCGACAACGCCGCGTTCAAGCTGACGCCGGGCATGTTGATGCGCGTGCGGGTCGGCGCGCGGAAACCGGCCTCGCGTCTGCTTGTTCCGTCCGAAGCGGTCATCACGACCGGCAAGCGCACCGTGGTTATCGTCAGGAACGGCGATGGCCGTTTGCAGCCGGTGAATGTCACCGTCGGCAAAGATGCAGGCGATGAAACCGAAGTGTTGAGCGGTTTGAACGATGGCGATCGGGTTGTGGCGTCCGGCCAGTTTCTGATCGATTCGGAAGCCAGCCTCAAATCAGTTCTTCCTCGCCTCGCGGGGAGCGCCAACGCAGGCCCGAGCGCACCCGCGCCAGCACCCGCATCCGCCGCGGCCGGTGCATCCCAAACGTACGAGACCACCGGCAGGGTCGAAAAGGTGACTGCTGAAGACATCACGTTCTCCCACCAGCCGGTCCCGGCTTTGGGCTGGGGCAAGATGACAATGGCATTCGGCAAACCATCGCCCACGGCCTTTCCTGACGCAAAACCCGGTGACGTAGTGCACTTCGCATTCCGGCAGACGGACAGCGGTTACCAGTTGACGACAGTCGAACCGGTGGGAGGCGCCAAATGATCTCGCGTCTTATCAGATGGTCGATTTACAACCGATTTCTGGTGCTGCTTGCCACCGTGCTCGTCACGGCATGGGGCGTCTACTCGGTAATGCAAACGCCGCTCGACGCGCTGCCCGACTTGTCCGATACGCAGGTCATCATCAAGGCGTCGTATCCGGGCAAGGCGCCGCAGGTCGTCGAGGACCAGGTCACCTATCCCCTCACCACGACGCTGCTGGGCGTACCGGACGCCAAAACCATTCGCGCGTATTCGTCATTCGGCGATGCGTTCGTCTACGTCCTGTTCGACGACAAAACCGATCAGTATTGGGCCCGTTCCCGTGTACTCGAGTATCTGAATCAGGTGCAAAGCAGGCTGCCTCCTGGCGCGACGGTATCGCTCGGACCGGATGCGACCGGTGTCGGCTGGGTCTACGAATATGCACTCGTCGACCGGAGCGGACAGCACGACCTAGGACAGCTTCGCGCCCTGAACGACTGGTTCCTGAAGTTCGAGCTGAAGTCGGTACCGGATGTGTCCGAGGTCGCGAGCATCGGCGGCATGGTGCGTCAATATCAGATCGTTCTCGACCCGGACAAACTGCGCGCTTACGGCATTACACAGGCGATGGTCGCCGACGCGTTAGGCAAGGCGAATCAGGAATCGGGCGGGTCAGTCGTCGAGATGGCGGAGTCCGAATACATGGTGCGCTCGTCCGGTTACCTGCGCACGCTCGACGACTTTCGCAACGTCGTCCTGCGTACGAACGAAGCCGGTACGCCCGTGCTGCTGGGTGATGTCGCGCGTATTCAGATCGGACCCGAGATGCGGCGCGGTATCGGTGAGCTGAACGGTCAGGGCGAAGTGGCGGGCGGTGTCATCGTGATGCGTTCCGGCAAGAACGCTTTGACCACCATCGAGGCGGTGAAGGCAAAGCTCGCCGAGCTGAAGCGTTCGCTGCCCGCGGGCGTGGAAGTCGTGACGACATACGACCGCTCACAGTTGATCGAACGCGCGGTGGATAACCTGAAGGACAAGCTCGTCGAGGAATTCATCATCGTCGGGCTCGTTTGCGCGGTCTTTCTGTTCCATCTGCGCAGTGCGTTTGTCGCGATCCTGTCCTTGCCCCTAGGCGTGCTGGCCGCCTTCATCGTGATGCGCTATCAAGGCGTGAACGCGAATCTGATGTCGTTGGGCGGCATTGCGATTGCCATCGGCGCGATGATCGACGCGGCCATCGTGATGATCGAGAACGCGCACAAACATCTCGAAGCGTACGAGCACGCGCATCCCGGTAAGGCGATCAGTTCGGCTGAACGTTGGGAACTCATCGCGACGTCGGCCGCGGAGGTCGGGCCGGCGCTGTTTTTCTCGTTGCTCGTCATCACGTTGTCGTTCATTCCGGTGTTTTCGCTCGAAGGCCAGGAAGGCAAGCTGTTTTCCCCACTGGCGTTCACAAAGACCTACACGATCGCAGCGGCGGCGGGGCTGTCGGTGACATTGGTGCCGGTATTGATGGGTTTGCTGATCCGCGGCCGCATCCCGCACGAGAACGCGAACCCGATCAACCGCTCCCTGATCCGGCTCTATCGCCCGTTGCTTGAGGCGACGTTGCGTCGTCCGTGGGTCGCGATCGGTCTGGCGGTGGTTGCGCTCGCAGCGTCGGCGATTCCGCTTTCGCGGCTCGGCGGCGAATTCATGCCGCCGCTCGACGAAGGCGATCTGCTGTATATGCCGACCGCGCTGCCGGGCATCTCGGCGGAGAAAGCGAGTGAACTGCTGCAGCAGACCGACCGGCTCATCAAGACCGTCCCGGAGGTGCAGACCGTGTTCGGCAAGTCCGGCCGCGCTGACTCGGCGACCGACCCCGCGCCGCTCGAGATGTTCGAGACCACGATTCAGTTCAAGCCACGCAGCGAGTGGCGGCCGGGCATGACGCCGGAGAAGCTGGTCGACGAACTGGACCGCACCGTCAAAGTGCCGGGGCTCTCGAACGTGTGGGTTCCGCCTATCCGAAATCGGTTGGACATGCTGTCGACGGGCATCAAGACGCCGGTCGGCGTCAAGATTTCGGGCCCCGACCTCGGGCAAATCGATAAGGTCGCAACGCAGGTCGAAGCAGCGGTCAAGACCGTGCCCGGCGTGACGTCCGCACTTGCCGAGCGCCTGAACGGCGGTCGATACATCGACGTCGATATCGACCGGCTGGCAGCGGCACGTTACGGCCTCGCGGTTGCGGACATCCAGTCGATTGTGTCCACCGCAGTCGGCGGCGAGAACGTCGGCGAGGTCATTGCCGGCCGGGAACGCTTTCCGATCAACGTCCGCTATCCACGCGAGATCCGCGATTCGCTCGAGAAGCTGCGCGAGCTGCCAGTCGTGACCGAGCGTGGCGCGCAAATCCAGCTAGCTGACGTGGCGCACGTCACGATTGCCGATGGCCCGCCGATGATTCGCAGTGAGAACGCGCGGCTCGCCGGTTACGTGTACGTCGATATCCGCGATACGGACCTGCATTCGGCCGTGCAGGCCATGCAGCGCGCGGTCGCAGAGAAAGTAACGCTGCCCGCGGGCTATTCGATTGCGTGGTCCGGTCAGTTCGAATATCTGGAGCGAGCAGCGGCGAAGTTGCGCACGGTGATTCCCGTGACGCTGGTGGTCATTTTCGTGCTGCTTTTTCTGACGTTTAACTCTGTGGGTGACGCGCTGCTATTGATGTCGACGGTGCCCTTTGCGCTGATCGGCGGCTTCTGGTTTATCTGGATGCTGGGGCATGCCGTATCTGTCGCGACCGCCGTGGGATTCATTGCGCTCGCTGGCGTGGCCGCGGAGTTCGGTGTCGTGATGCTGCTTTACCTGAAGGGTGCGCTGAATCGCAGACTCGACGCAGGCGAACCGCTGACCGAAACGCTGCTTCTCGATGCAATTCGAGAGGGAGCTGTACAGCGTGTACGTCCCAAGGCGATGACGGTCGCGGTCGTGCTTGCCGGTCTTATACCCATCATGGTCGGGCACGGCGCCGGCTCCGAAGTCATGCAGCGCATCGCCGCGCCGATGGTGGGCGGAATGATCACGGCGCCCATCCTTTCGATGTTGGTTATTCCCGCAGCGTGGTTCCTGCTGCAACGCCGCCGCGCGAAGCGTCTGCCCGACGCGCGGCTTTCTCATGCAGTACCTTCCGGCACAACCGTGCCAACTACTCAAACTGGAGAACTTCAATGAAGAAATGGATTGTTGCGTTTGCTGCTTTCGGTAGCATTGCTGCGGCCCCCGCGTTTGCGGGCGACGATATGGCAGGGATGAACATGTCCATGAAGCCGGCGGCTTCAAAGGACTCGCCGAATGCGGCCCTCACGGACGCGGTGGTGCGAAAAGTGGACTCGGCCTCCGGCATGGTCACGCTGAAACACGGCGCGCTGCAGAACGTCGGGATGCCGGCCATGACCATGGCCTTCAAGGCGAAGGACGCCGCGATGATCAAGCAGATTCACGAAGGCGACAAAGTGAAGGTCCGCGTTGAAGACGTCGACGGCACGATGACCATCGTGAAGCTGGAAAAAGCGTCGTGACGCGTTGTTGATGCAAACTCGCGGGCTTGTTGCTTGGGCCTGCGAGTTTGCAAGACTACGGCTGGGTCGATGGCCTATTGAAGTCCTGCGCTAAACTCTCAGAACGCCCGGTGACGGCGACCCACAAGGAGACAGGTGTCATGGAACGCTCTGAATTCCTCGCCGCCACGCGGCAACTGGCGGCCGCCGCTGAGCTTCTGGCCAAGGCCGGTCCAGAGGACTGGCGACTCGACGCGTTCCAGATGCTCGCGTTCTTTCGCCGCTACGACCAGCCGGGTGCCGGTTCGAATGCAGTCGTAACGTCCAACGACGAACTGTTCGCGAGCACCGGCCACGCCGCACTGACGATGGCGGGACGCAACGAGTTTGCGGCGTCCCGCGCACTTCTCGAGCAGGCCCGGTCGCTGTTGCCAGCTACGTGAAAGCCGCTGCGATGGGCCGGCGTTTCTCGTTTGTCCGGCTCTAATCGTTGTACTGCGTCATGTCGTAGTACGTGATTCCACTCCGTCCGCCACCCAACTGCACGAGCCGCGAACCACCGGACGTCAACGCCGGGAACGGGCAGTTCGTGCAAGTCTGTACACCCGCGGCATTGACTCCTGCAAAGACGGTGGTTTGATACTGACCGACCGTGGTGTTGTTCGGCGCACCAATCGAGAAGCCATTGATTGCAGTCGTCGAGCCGGTGCTCGTTCCAGGGGAGGCCTGAATCTGCACGGACGTCACCGGATACGCGAGATTCTGTCCATTCACGAGGCTCGACCACGTCACGCTCATCGCGTACTGCACGCTGGCCAGCGATCCGGCTGGCGTGAGGAACTGGGTCGCGAAGTCCGGCAGCAGCGTCGGCCACGCAACGGTGCTACCCGCCGCCGCGTTCAACGGGCTGCCCGGATTGATGATCGACGACTGGCCGAGTTGCGCGCCGTTCTGGTCGTAGAACGTCACGGTGTAGGTCGAGTAGAGCGGCACGGTGCTCGCGTCGATCGATTGCGCCGAGTAGTATCCGCTCGAAGCCGCCGGCGTGAAATTCGCAGTCGACGACAGCGATTGCCATGACCAGCGATACAGCTCCGTATTGCTGCTGGTTGTCGCGGGCGAAACCGGCGCAGCGCTCAACGGCTGATCCGACAGACCCAGCGAACTGATACCGAGCGCATTGCGCTGCATCAGCCAGATCGGTGCAGCGAGGCCAGGTCCCGTGACGGAAGCCGAATACACCGTCGGATTCGAAGTAGTCGGGATCGCAATCTTAAGACCCGACTCGTAGCGGTTCACATCGCTCAACTTCGAATCGAGGAAAGTGCGACGCTGGATTTGGGACATGATCGCCACAGCGAATTGCGACTGATTTCCGATGAGATCCCAGCCGAGTTGTGTGCCGCTGGCGAGCGTGACGGGCGTGGAGAGCTGTTGCGCGATGGTGTAGAGCGCTGTTGGCGTGCCGCTCGCCAGCGTGACCGGCAACTGCACGAGCGCGAGCTGCTTGCCATTGCGGGTGAAGAAGGCGAGCGTCTTCGGCGAACCGAACACCGCACCCGTTAAGGTCGCTTCCGTCAGGCTGTGGGCTACGGCCAGATCGGTCGAGCCGCTTTCGAGGTAAGCGGAGTCGATGGCCGGCGAGCATGACGTGTTGAGCGTGCCGGTCGCCGCGCAGGCCGTCAGCAGAGACGCAAGCGGTTCCAGATAGTTGGCCGCCGCGGACGGCGCTGCCAGTGCGATCGATTGGGCAGTCTGGTTGTTCAGCGCGATGGTCGTGCCCGGCGCCGCATTCGATAGCAGCAAGAGGCCGCCGTTGGCCGCCGATACGACCGACACCGTATCGATCACCGCATCGGCGCCGGTGTGGTTCGGCGTAAAGGCCGTACCGATCGGATCGAAGCCCGCCGTCAGTATGCCGTTCTGCGTGAGGATTTTCGTCAGCATCGTGTCGAGCGTGATGGTGGCGATCTGCACGGACGGCAGCGTCACCTTGGCCAGTGCCGTGGTGGACGCGAGGTCGAGCGGGTTGCCCGAGGCTGTCAGCATGGCGGCAATCGCGGTGGTCAGCGTGGTGACGTTGGCGACAGCCGGCGCCGTGCCATTCGGCAGTTTGGCGAGCACGGAGACGAGCGGGGCGGAGATGCCGGCGGCGTCGGTGGCGACGATCAGGAATGGCGCGGTCATGCCCTTCACCGAGATCGTGTACGCGCCCTGGGTGTTGGTGGTTGCCGTGGCCTGAGCGCCGGTCGCATCGGTCAGCGTGACGGTTGCGCCCACTACGGCGCTGCCGGCGGCGACCGTGCCGTTCACCGAGGTGGCCGTGACCGTCGACGTGCTCGACGACGTTGAACTGGAACCGCCGCCGCCACAACCGCCGAGTTGGAACAACGCAAAGGCCACTGCGGCCGCGACGCCGCTACGCACTAACGATCGATGCATGAATTTCCCCGATGCCCTGTTTCTATGATTAGTTTGTTATGCCGGCAGATTATGCCGATAAATTCGATTGCATTTGCCGCGTCGGTTTATCGAATTGAAAGCAGATTATTTGCTGCCTTTAATCCACACACAATGCGTTCGCGACGCGCGCTTAAGCGTTGGGAGAATACTTCAAAGTGGTGTTGTTGTGTCGCGTGGGAGAACGACTGAATAGGAGAATATGAAGGGTAGTCGCGTTTGCGGACCCGCCATATTCTCTGATCGAATTGCTTCAGACAGTTCAGGCGCTAATTATTTGCCCAATTCGTGTCCGATAATGCCGCCGGCTACTGCGCCGCCGACTGTGCCGACCGCGCTGTGATTGGTCGCCTCGTTACCGATCACGCCGCCTGCTGCCGCACCGCCAAGGGTACAGCCGGCCATCAATGTCAGTAGCGCCAATACCATCGCAATAACGCCCAGACCAGATCGATTTCGCATGATGTCACCTCGGATGTGTATCGATGCAACCGAAGCAGCAATCCATGTGCCGCAACTGTATTACGAGTGTCCGTAGGGCTTGCGGTCCGCGGGTGCCCGGGCAGTGAAACGGGTTTGCTGGAGTCATCCGCGCTTGCTAGACTGGCTTTCGCAACCCAACTGTAAGCGCGCTCTTGCCGTGGTACGCCTCGCTGGTGTTCACTGCGCGGCGCGATCAATCGGAGACGCCATGTCTTACATGCTGCTTATCGTCGAACCCCCGAATCAACGCGTCGAACGCGGTGAGCAGGCGGGGCGCGAGGTTTATGACCAGATGGTGCGTTTCGCTACCGGACTCAAAGAGCGCGGCAAGCTGGTCGCAGCCGAAGCGCTGACCTCCACGAATGACGCCGTGCGCGTGCAGGTGCGCGACGGTCAAGCGAAACTGCTCGATGGTCCGTTCGCCGAAGCCAAGGAAATGATCGGCGGCTTCTACCTGCTCGATGTTGAAACCCGCGAAGAAGCGGTGGCGATCGCGCAAGCCTGCCCGGCGGCCTCGTGGTGCACTGTCGAAGTCCGCAAGCTCGGGCCTTGTTTCCTATAAGCGGGTTTGCCCATTCGTAACTATTTTCTGGGGGTTTTCCCTAGGCTAACGACAAACATGTCGATCTGGCCACGCATCGCTCGTCGTGTGAATAAGGAGCCAGCAAACAGATAACGGCTCTCCACCAACTACACACCACCCCAGGAGCGATTGCGATGCGATTCATGATCATAGTGAAGGCGACGGCCGTCAGCGAAGCCGGCGGCCAGCCGGACGAAGCCCTGATGGCGGCGATGGGCGCCTACCATGAAGAACTGGCCAAGGCCGGTGTGCTCCTCGACGCAACCGGTCTGAAGCCGAGTTCTAAAGGCTGGCGTATCCACTACAGCGGGGGCAAGCGCACGGTGATCGACGGTCCGTTCGCGGAAACCAAGGAACTGATCGCCGGCTACACCCTGATTCAGGTTCGCTCCCGCGAAGAAGCCATGGAATGGGCGCGGCGCTTCCCGGCGCCGTTCGGCGAGGATGCCGAAGGCGAAATCGAAGTGCGGCAGCTATATGAACTCGAGGACTTCGAGCCGAGCCCGGAAGTGGACCGCTTCCGCAAGCTGGACGCGGCCAAACATTAATCGCGACGCCGATCCGGCCACATCGAGAGGATTCATCATGCTCAAAGTTATTCTGATCACCGTCGTTGCGGCGGTGGGTCTGCTGCTCATCTACGCGGCGACGCGGCCGGACAATTTTCGGATCGAACGCAGTGTGCGCATCGAGGCGCCGCCCGAGCGGGTCTACGGCTTGATCGACGACCTGCATCAGTTCAATCGCTGGAATCCGTTCCTGCGCAAAGATCCCGCGGCGCAGGGCACTTACAGCGGCACGCCGAGCGGCAAGGGTGCGCGCTATGCGTGGCAAGGCGAAAAGGTTGGGGTGGGGCAGATGGAGATCGTCGACACGGCGGCGCCGGCGAACGTGACGATGAACCTCGATTTTATCAAGCCGTTCGAGGCCCATAACATGGCCGATTTCACGTTGAAGCCGGAGGCCGGCGCGACTCAGGTCACCTGGGCGATGTATGGGCCAGCGCCGTTTCTGTCGAAGCTGATGCAGGTGTTCGTCAGCATGGACCGCATGGTCGGCAAGGATTTCGAAGATGGCCTGAGCAATCTGAAAACGCTGGCCGAGGCGAGCTGAGTACGCGGGAACGCTGCATGCGTGGCGGACTACGACGCAATGCGCCGCCCCGGCGAGCGCCCAACCCGATCACTGGATTTCATCATGCATAAGCAGATCTACGTCAATCTCGCTGTCGACGATCTCGAACGGTCGAAGGCATTTTTCAGCACGATCGGTTTCAGCTTTGAGGCGCAATTCACCAACGGGCAGGCCGCGTGTCTGATTCTCGGCGAGAACCTCTACGCGATGCTGCTGGTCAAGGACCTGTTCAAGTCCTTCACGCGCAAGTCGCTTTGCAATCCGAAGGAAAGCACCGAGGCGTTGGTGGGTCTCTCGTGCGAGAGCCGGGGCGAGGTGGATGCGCTGGTCGCGAAGGCGCTTGCCGCTGGCGGCACGGTGCCGCGCGCGCCGCAGGACTACGGTTTCATGTACGGGCACGGCTTCGAAGATATCGACGGACACATCTGGGAGCTGATCTACATGGATCCGAACGCCAAGGCAGCGGGCTGATCCCGTGACAAAACCGGCCACCCATCGTGCCATCGAGGCAGTCTGGCGGATCGAATCCGCCAAGGTCATCGCCCACGTCGCGCGGATCGTGCGTGACGTGGGGCTCGCCGAAGAGCTGGCGCAGGACGCGCTGGTGGCGGCGCTCGAACATTGGCCTGACGCGGGCGTGCCCGACAACCCGGGAGCGTGGCTGATGGCGACCGCGAAGAACCGCGCCCTCGACCGCTTGCGCCAGGAAGCGCTGCATGCTCGCAAGCGTGAAGAGTTGGGACACGATCTCGACGCAATGGAGGCGCACCTCGTGCCGGATTTCGTCGATACCCTCGATGCCGCACGCGCCGACGATATCGGCGACGACCTGCTGCGCCTGGTGTTCACGGCGTGCCACCCGGTGTTGTCCACCGACGCACGCGTCGCGCTGACGTTGCGCCTGCTCGGCGGCCTCACCACTGACGAAATCGCGCGCGCGTTTCTCGTGCCCGAGCCGACCATCGCGCAGCGCATCGTGCGAGCCAAACGCACGTTGTCTGCGGCCAAAGTGCCGTTCGAGGTGCCGCAGGCGGATGCGCGTGCGCCGCGGCTCGCGTCGGTGCTGCAGGTGATCTATCTGATTTTCAACGAAGGCTATTCGGCCACAACCGGCGACGACTGGATGCGTCCGGCGTTGTGCGCGGAAGCGCTGCTGCTGGGGCGTGTGCTGAGCGGACTCGTGCCGGACGAAAGCGAAGTGCATGGCCTCGTCGCGTTGATGGAAATCCAGGCGTCGCGTACGCATGCGCGCACCGATGCCGAGGGCCGACCGGTGCTGCTGCTCGACCAGGACCGCAGCCGCTGGGACCCGCTGCTGATCCGCCGTGGGCTGACCGCGCTCGGCACCGCGCACGCGTTGGGCGGCGCGAGCGGTCCCTATGCGCTGCAGGCTGCGCTGGCCGCGTGCCACGCGCGTGCCCGCCGTGCCGAAGAGACCGATTGGGCGCAGATCGTCGCGTTGTACGACGCGCTGGCGCAGGTGACGCCTTCGCCGGTGGTGGAGTTGAATCGGGCGGTGGCAGTCGGCATGGCATTCGGACCGGCTGCCGGTCTGGAAATCGTCGACGCGCTCGCCGCCGATGCTGCGCTCGCGAACTATCACTGGTTGCCGAGCGTGCGCGGCGATCTGCTGGAGAAACTCGGCCGCGTGGAAGAGGCGTGCGCCGAATTCGAACGCGCTGCCGGCATGACGCGCAATGCTCGCGAGCGCGAACTGTTGCTCGAGCGTGCCGCGCGCGGCCGCGCGCATTGAACCGTACGTAGGTAACTTACCGGATCAACTGACGCACGCCATGCCGAGCATCGCGGCAAACGTCATTTGCGAAATCACGCCGAAAAGAAGGCCACAGCGGCAGTGACCACACCCGCAGCCGCAATCCCGAACGACAGATTGCGTAGCCATTTCTTGCGGGTCAGCAACGTGATCGCGCAGAGGGCGATGGCCACCTGAATCAAGGTCGTGGCCTGCGCCCAGCGATGATGGCCATGCAGCAACGCTTCGCTTTTAGCGTCGTTGTCCACGACTTCCCTTTCGATCGCTTCAGCCTTCGCGCGGATCGGCTCTTTCTGCTGCTTGTACTTGTCGACGTCGGCGGCGAACTTCGCGTGCGCATCGGTATTGCCGAGCGACAGCGCCGCGCCGAGTTCAGCGAGATTCTCTTTCTCGCCCTTGGCCTGGTAGTAGTTCCATTGATTCGACGCTTCGGTCTTTTTAATGGCGGCTTCGTTCTTGTAGTACAGCGCCAGATTTTCGCTGTTGCCGCTCTGGTAGGCACACAGTGCGCCGATCGTCGCGAGGATCGCCGTCATCACGGCCATGCGGCTCGCAAACGGGTCCGAGTCATGGTGGCCAGCGTGTTCAACCGCATGGTCGTGCGGACCATGCACTTCATATTCTTCAGACATCTGATTCTCCGAGCCAGGCTTTTCTTGTGGTCTCCGGGCGGCGCGCATGTCGGTGGCACATGCGCGGGCGAAGCTGCAAGCGCGGCTCGCCGACCCAGCGGGCTCCATCTTAGCGTGCTGCGGCCGGTGGCGGAAAAGCTATTGGTGCGAAGAGAGGTCGATGACTGACGTTAGTGGGATGACGTTAGTGGGTGGGCGTCAGTGAATACCGACGGACAGCCACGTCCGCACTAACGGGATTGCGTGCTCGCCGGCTAGCATGCCGAGCAACCCGACCAGGGCGATGGTCGGCGGCGCGGGCGACTTCACCTGCATCACGCTGTAGATCAAACCGACTACGACGCCGGCCGCGAGCGAGACCAAATACGCTTTCATGTTGTTCATACCCATCTGAAATGCGGGCAGCCACGCCCGCCGGTCATGTCGGCAATTACATCGTGATGACGACCCGGCCGCGCGTGCCGGCGGCCACCGATTCGTAGGCCTCGCGTGCCCGTTCGAGCGGGAATTCCTGCGCGATGGCCGGCCCTTGCAGCTTGCCGTTCTCGAAGCCTTCTACCAGCGCCGTCATCAACGGCGCCGATTCGGCGACGCCCAGCTTGGCGCTGTCCACGCCGAGCAGTTGCGTCTCGTTGTGATAGAAATCGATCAGGTCGAATTCCACGCGGCGTTTGCCCGTGGCGCTGATTTCCAGCACCCGGCCGCGGCGCTTGACGAGACTCAGTGCGGTCTCGAAGGCGACGCCGCCGACCGTGTCGTACACCACGTCCGCGCCGGCGCCGCCGGTCAGCGCTTTGATAGCCGCGGTTGCGTTTTCGTCGAACGGAACGTAGTCGTCGATCAATCGGCCTGCGGGCGTGTCGGCGGAAAGTGGATGACGATCGACTCCGATCACGCGAGCGCCCCGCGCTTTCGCGATCTGCACCACCGCGCCGCCGACGCCGCCGCCCGCGCCGATCACGGCGATCGTCTCGCCGGCTTGCAGGTGTGCGTACTCGACCGTGCCGAGCCACGCGACCACGAAGTTCACGCCGATCGCGGCGGCCTCCGTGTGGCTGAGCGTGGTGGGTTTGCGCGACAACGCGGCGAGCGGAATCTTGATGAACTCGGCGTGGGTGCCGTCGCGTGTGAAGCCGATATCGCCGCCCGTGCCCCAGACTTCGGCGCCGAGCCATTCGGCGGGACCGGCTGTCACGACGCCGCTGAAGTCGCGGCCGGGCGTGCGCGGCAGAACGGTGTGTTCGAAATGGCCGGACACGTTCTTGACGTCGCTCGGATTCACCGAGGCCGCCTTGACCTGCACGACGGCGCTGTCTGCGTCGGCTTGGGGCGTTGGCAGATCGACGTATTCGAGCACTTCGGGGTTGCCAAAAGTCTTGAACTGAATCGCTTTCATTGCGTGTCACTCCTGTCAGGTCGTGCGCTGCGTCGTGCAGTCGATGAGCGTAGTCTAGATGACCGGTACAAAGGCGTTGAGACAAAGACTTTCGAATTTCGGACAAGACGTGCGGTGTGGCGGCCTACAGGCCAGGCTGGGCGTCGTTGGGCCGGCAGCGCAAACGGCTTGGCCGACGGTGGAGGGCGCGGATGTCAGCGCGGTTCGTTAAGCCGCCAGCGAGCGCTGGCTTAGCTGCAAGGGCGAATCTCGCTGCCGTCAGTGCGTATAACTTACCCGTCAGTGGACAGCTTGTCTCGGGCCTGCTCCAGCGAAGCTTCAGAAGCCGCCTCGCTGAGTGTGCCGCTCGGATCGAAGCCGGTCGGCGGCGCGCCTAACTCGCGCCGGAACATGTCGCTGAAGCTGCTCGGCTGGAAGCCCAGCGAGCGCGCAATGCTGCTGACCGAGCGACCTTCGGCGAGACCTGACACGGCCACCGCAAGTTGCACCTGACGCCGCCATTCGGCAAAGCCCACGCCCAACTCACGCGTGAAGAGGCGAGCCAAGGTCCGCACGCTCGCGCCGACGGAGGCCGCGTGCTGTTCGAAGCTGATCGCGATCGACGGGTTGTCGATCACCGCGCGGCACAACGCGTCGAGCCGCCGGTCCGACGCATCGGGCAGCGCGATGCGCAGCGATGAGCGCGGGGCATGCCCCAGCTCAAGCATCGCGAGACGATAGGCGGCTTCCAGATAGGTTTCGTCGCGAGCATGGGTACGCTCGTGTTCCGCAATCGACGTGATGAGTTCGCGCAGCAGGCCGTTGATCTCGAACACGTCGCTGCGCCGGCTCAGATGGCCGACGTTGCGTTCGTGCAGATAGATATTGCGCATCTCCACCTCGCTCATCATGTGGATGGAGTGGACCGTGCCGGCCGGCAACCAGACCGCGCGCTGCGGCGGCACCACCAGCGCCTCGCGGCCGACTTCCACCCACATCACGCCCGATACCGCATACAGCACCTGCGCCCACGTGTGCGAATGCGGGTCGATGCGCAGCCCACGCGGATAGCGCCGCGCGAGGGAGCGGGCGTCGGCGTCGTCGTGAAGTTCGGGTGGGCGGGCTTTGGGCACGGCAGTTCGGTTCGCTGTTTGCTGTTTGCTGTTTGCTGTTCGCTCTTTGCTCTTTGCGGAAGGAGAGTGTGGACCTTGGTGGTCCGTGTGCGAAGCATAGCGCGAGGCGCGGCGGGCCGGATATTCTCTGGCTTTGCTTACGTACGATGCCCCATCACTAGCAGCAACAGCGAAAGGGTCACGATCGACCCCACCGTCGACAGCAAAATCGTGCGCGAGGTGATGTGCGCCTCGCGTCGGTAGAACTCGGCCAGCATGAATGGACCGGTGCCGGTGGGCAGCGCGGCGAGCACAACAGCCATCTCGACCAGTGTGGATGAGAGCCCGAACACGCGCGCCGCGAGCCACCAGGTCAGCGCCGGCTGCCCCACTAGCTTGACGCCGGTCAGCAGCAGCGAGATGCCGCCCGCGCCCGCCTCGGACGGACGCTTTTCAGCGAGGAACAAGCCAAGGCTGACCAATGCACACGGACTGGCAGCGCCGCTCAGCAGCTTCAGAAACGTCTCCGCGCTTTGCGGCAACGCGACATGGGTGCTCGCCAACAGCACGCCCAGGATTGGCGACACGATCAACGGATTGCGCGCCAGAGATCCCAACACTTTCAACCCCAGCTTGTGCGGCGTGCGTTCGGTCTGCAGGCCGATTTCGATCAGCACGATGGCAAGCGCAAAAAGCACGCACGCGACGAGGATCGTGGCGATCGTGGTCGGTGTCAGGCTGGCCGAGCCGAACGCGATCATGCCAAGCGGAAAGCCGATGTAGCCGGTGTTCGGATACGACGCCGCAATCGCATCGACGCTCGCGTCGGCCAGATGCCGGCCCCCGATCATCCGCATGGCGAGAATCGGCAGAAACGCACCGAGGCACCCGATCGAAAACGCCGCGACGAAGGCCGGCTGATAAAGCTGTTGCCACGTGGCATGCGCCATCGTGTCGAACAGCAGCGCCGGCAGCGCCAGCCAGACGACGAAGCGGTTCAGTTCGGACGCGGAGTTCGGTCCGAGCACGCCGCGCCGGCGGCATGCAAAGCCCGCGAAAATCAGGCCGAACACGGGAAGCAGAATCTCGAGAGTAGCTAACATCGATTAAATAGAAAGCGTGGGCGCAGGGAGCGATGCGCCAGCGTAGTGGCTTGCGTTGATACAATCCAATACTGTTTTCTGCCGGCAACAATACCTTTTCTGCATCGTCATTCAGCGCGAGGGCGTCGTGATCGATATCAAGCCGTTACGCTACTTCGTGACTCTCGCTGAGACGCGGCATTTCGGCCGCGCAGCGGCGCGCCTGAATCTGTCGCAACCGCCGTTGAGTCGGCAACTGGCGGCGCTGGAGGCGAACCTGGGTGTGACGCTGCTGGAGCGCAGTCCGCGAAGCGTCACATTGACCGCGGCGGGCGAGCGCTTTTACGCCGATGCGAAGGCGATCCTTGCGTCCGTGGAGCAAGCCGTCAGCAATGCCCAGGCGGCGGCGCATGGCGACGCCGGCAAGCTCGCCATCGGCTTCACGATGTGCGCTGCGTACAGCGTCGTGCCCGGCTATGCGCGCACGTTCGGCGCCGCGTTTCCCGAGGTCGCCTTGAACCTGCGCGAGGTCGTATCGAACGATCTGGCTGCACAAGTGCTGGCCGGCCAGATTGACGCCGCGATCATGTTTCCAGGCGTGCCCGACAAGGGCATCGCGATCCGGACGATTCTTCGCGAACCTTTGTGCGTGGCCTTGTCACGCAGCCATCCACGCGCCCGCGCCCGGCGTCTGAAGATCGCGCAACTGGCGGGCGAGCCATTCGTGCTGGCGTCCGAGGAAGTCGCGCCGAGCTTGCGCACGGCCATTCTCGAGCATTGCCGCTCAGGCGGCTTCGAACCGGATATCCGCTTCGAAGTGCAGTTGCAGCAGACGGTGCTCAGTCTCGTCGATGAAGGGGTAGGGGTGGCGCTGGTGCCCGCCTCGATGCGTAAAGCGCAACTCGCGGGCGTGGTGTTCCGGCCGTTAGTCGACGCGCCGCTGATCGAGCAGGTGCTGGCGTGGTCGCCGGCTAATCGCAATCCGTGTCTGGCGCGGTTTCTCGAGATGGCGTGAGAGGCGGCTTCATGAATTCGCCAGATGGTCGGTGGCGTTCGCAGGGTCGGCAGGATCGGCTGGATAGCGCATGGCGTCCTGCTTGAGGCGCTGTCGGCACCAGAACGTCCATGCTGTTAAGCCAGCATAGACGCCGTAACGCAGTATGTCGGAGGCTAGCTCCGAGTGCGGACCGTTCGGCCGCTGCCAGATAATCAGGCTGCGCAAGAGGTTCTCCCCGGTCATACCGAGGCCCCACACCAGCGTCATCAACCGGACATAGGCGACGAGCGCAGGGCGTTCGCGCCAATGCTTTTCGTAGCTTTCGACGCTGCGATGATCTTCGCGCGCCCTCGTCGAACGGCCGAGGTAGTACACGAGCGGGCGCGGTAACGCCAGGGAGACGAGGAACGACGCGCCGATCATCCCTGAGACCATTGGATCTTCCAGCGCGCGCATGTGCGCGCTGCCCCCGGTGGCCATTGCAAGCAGCGACAGCACGATGCCGACCAGCACGATGGCACTGAGCGCGTCGAAATGGCGATAGCGGACAAGGTCCCAGCTCATCCACGCGATCAAGGGGAGTGCCGATGCAACCAGCGCGCCGAGCTGGCCGTAGTGAGGGAACGCAAGCCGGTAGGCGAGCCAGGGAAAGGCGACGTTCACGACCAGCGCGGAGAGGTAACGCAAGCGGGCTTTCATCGTGCGCGGTCGCGATAAGTGCTGCCTACGTGCGCTTGCCTTCGATGGCGTGAAGGAGCGGGCTGTCAGGTGCAATGCGAATAAAGAACTGCGGAGGTTGAAAGCCGGCCGATACAGCTCTTAACTCCGTTAACGAAATGGTGCCAGAGAGTCGTTCCGGTTCATGCAAGCCCAAAGCAAAGCCCTTGGATAGACCATCGAAGTAGTCGAAGAATTCGCTTCGAGTGATGCCACACACATTCGCGAATCGCCGCCACAACGTGGTGGGCGCAAGCGAATGGGCAGCGCTCACCTTGGCGCAACCGACCACGCGGCCAACCGGTAATTTCACATAAATCCAGACGACAGTACCGGCTTTCACGTTCATCGCACGACGCCGAAGTTCCACATGCTTGGTGCCCGCAAGTATGTTTTCAGCGTGCCGCTCTTCAAGCGATATGAGTACGTGCTCTGGGTGTTCCATGGACAAACCCTTCCCGGAGGATTCCTTGAAGCTGTGCGTTGTTGATTGCATGCGTGGTAAGCAGGTCTTGCGGACTGCCGCAGCCCAACCGCTGCAGTGTGGCGAGCGGAACTGGACGTTCAAGGCAGATAATGTTGTCGAACACCGTCACGGTTTTCGTCTTGGATCGACCAATCGCTTCGAGTCCTACCGAGTCAAGAACTGACGGATCGAGGTCCGAATTCTCCATCGCCTCTTGGGATTTCAAATACGCGTGCTGTACGCGCGCGATCGCGACAATTGCGCCGAGACCTTTGTTCTTCGCGGATTCGTAGAACAAGATCAGGTTACCACGCTTAAAGTGTCTAAGCGTGTTGGCGCCGCTCAAATAGTGACGCTCTTTATACAGTCTGGCCCGGGCGTGCGGAAGGAGGCTTTTCTGGGGGGAGTGTGCCAGTAAGTCCTCTGCAAACTCGTGCCGCACCGGAGAAATCACGGCCGCTCGTCCGGACAGGCAAAAGAGCGCTGGCGAAAACAGCGTTTCCAGAGTCATCAAGGAGACATATCCCACGTTTCCATCAGGCCTGACGAGGCGAACCTGTTGGTCGACGTCTCTGTAGACCGGTGGCGCGTCTGGCAGGCCCAAGCGGGCCGCCCGAAAGAGATGATCCTTGCAGTCTGCCCAATTCGATGTCGTGACGACGCGTCCGACGGCAATCTTGGCCAGCGATGTTTGGCCCGTCAATCCGCCAAAGCCGAGCGCGGACGCTACCTCGCGGATTTGCGCTTGCTGGGCAGGAAATGTCAGCCTGATTTGGATCGGTCCTTCTGCCGTGGCTTGCTCTATCAGGTATCCAAGCAGGAGACGGGCTGCATGCATCGCAGCAGGTTGAGTTTCATCAATTGCGACGCGTGCATTGAGATCGACGCCAGTGATCGTCCTGGGCCACATCAGATATCCCACCAGAACGTCATCGGACCAGACACCGTGACGGTTGCAGACTCGCTCGTTCGAGTCGATTGCGGCCCACGCGGCGACGATGGCCGCGACCGGAATTCCGAGCTGGGATAAAAGCCGATGGACTTCGACTTCGTCCGCCTGCGTAATGGATGCTATCGAGAGTGCGTTATCCCCTCCGGTCTGAAATACTTCTTCTCCTGTTTCGCCAGCATTCAACGCTTTAAAAGCGCCGGGCGAAATAACTTGGATTCCGCACCGGTCGTATAGTCTCGCAGCCGCGTTGAGTATCGAAGAATCATTTGTGATTAGACCGGCGAGCCCGTTCTGAATGGCAGTGGCCAAATGTCGTAGGTCGGAAAGGTCGTTGCTGCTCAATGCATCGGCTCGATGGCGTTCCGGAAATACTATGGATGCCAATTCCGGCTTGAGTACATTCCACTCCTCTGCACTCGGGGTCGGAAAAGAGGGGAATATGCGAGCATAAGCCAACATCGGGTCCGTTACGCCAACGCTTGCCGTTCGGGCGAGTTCGTCCGTAATCTCTGTGCTCAAGGCTAATTGGCAGGAACCGGCTCTTTCAATTCGAAACAGATCAAGGACTTCTTCGTTTCTGCGTCTGCGTGGACCAAGATCGAACAGTACGTTCAGGTCCAGAAGGAAGAGAGGAGTGGACGCGCCAAATGTGGAATTCAAGCCCAAGGGGTCGGCGGCGTTGAGCCCGCTTGGCGCGAACAATTGCGGTGTATCTAGCTCGTGACTGCGAACAACGATCGTCCGGTTTCTCGTTTCACCACCTCTTTCGACGCGCTGCACGTAGAAGCCTTGTTCTTCCCAGAATTTGTTGGCCTGAGTGAGGTCCTCCGCCACGCGTGCATACATGGAAATGAAAGCATGGTCTGTTAGATGTTTCTTGAGGTGTTGCAATAGGCGAGTGGCTATCCCATGTTTTCTGAGCGCAGGCGCGACGAAATCTGTCGGACTCGTCCCTTCGGGTGCCTGGCTTCAAACAGTAAGTGGCCTGCATACGACATGCCCTTTGCATGACGTTCGACCGCTACGAAGAGTTGCTCCTTCCGCGCAAAGTCTTCAAAGACACGCGACGGGAAGAATCCAAGGGCATTTTTATCGCTGTCTGCTGCCTCGTTGACTGAATCTACAAATGGAGCAACGTCGCTATAGCGATCCAGAATCTCAATGGTGTGTTTTTCGACGATCATCTTGGTGCGCGGCCTCCCAGCGTGTTGTCGCAAGCAGGTGTTCCCCTACAAGACGATTGCTTGCGGGAAGTTGTTGCGGACTATTTTGACTGAACTGTCCTTGAACGAGGTGCCTCGCCTCTTCAAGAATAGGATTGTAAAGATACCATTAATTAGGGAGCCATATTAATGGGATGTAGTGATGGGAGTTGTGCCACGAGCGGATGAGCTTTGCCTTGTCGCCGAGCCTTTCCTTGGCGTCGTTTTTTGCGCGACGAGACAACAACAGCATTGCTAGAATCTGCGATCATCAAACACACGGCTTTCCGAGCCTCTACGCCAACCACCTGCCCGCCTATGTCCAACCGCCCCACGCTTCTCACCACCGACCGCCTGATCATGCGTCCGCACGCACGCGACGATTTCCTCGAGAGCTATGCGATGTGGTCCGATCCCGAAGTGATCCGTTACATCGGCGGCAAGCCGTTTACGCGCGAAGAAGTCTGGGCGCGCCTGCTGCGCTACGCCGGGCATTGGGCGATGCTGGGATACGGCTATTGGGTGGTGCGGGAAAAGGACAGTGGCCGGTTCCTCGGCGAAGTTGGCTTTGCCGACTACCACCGCGAGATCGAACCTTCCTTGCTGGACACACCGGAAATAGGTTGGGCGCTGGATCCTGCCGTCCACAACCGCGGCTATGCGACCGAAGCTGTGCGCGCTGCGCTCGATTGGGCCGACGCGAATTGGCCTGACGGCGAGACGGCCTGCATCATCGCGCCGGAAAACCAGCCTTCGCTGAACGTCGCGCGCAAGTGCGGTTACCGTGAGCAACTCCGCACGACGTACAAAGGCAACCCCACCATCCTGCTGCGGCGAACGGCGGGCGTTGCTTGAGCCGCCGCGCGGCACTCGCCGGAAGTCTATTTAGTCTCTGCAGTCTCGGGATCGACGACTCGGCCCGAGCCGGCCTTCTGGCCGGCTCGCAACCAGCCCGCAACGGGCCGCCTTATTGACCGCTTTTGCCGGCCGCTGCCCGCTGCCGCGCGATCAAGTCCACCAGCCGTTCAACCTGCTTACCCTGCGCATCGAAATTGCCGGCGTCGAGCCAGTGTGCATAGCTCGGACGCAGCGCAGGCCATTCGCTATCGATGATCGAAAACCACGCGGTATCGCGATTCCGTTCGCGATACACGATCGCCTGCCGGAAGATTCCTTCGAACGTAAAGCCATAGCGCAACGCCGCCGTGCGCGATGGTCCGTTAAGCGAATCGCACTTCCATTCGAAGCGGCGATACCCGAGGTCGTCGAACACATGGTTCATGAGCAGGAACATCGCTTCGGTGGCGATGCGCGTGCGTTTCAGGCGCTGCGAATAGGTGACGTGCCCGACTTCGATCACGCCGTTCGCGCGGTCGATGCGCATCAGCGCGAGCGTGCCGACCGCCTTGCCGGTAGTCAGATCGATCACCGCGTAGTGCAGCGGATCGGGCGATGCCGCCATGCGCGTCAGGTGCTCGCGATACGCCGCAAGGCTCTCGAACGGACCGACCGAAAGATAGGTCCAGTCGCGGCCATCGGGCGCCGAGCTGTAGGCCTCGTACAGGTCCGCCGCATGGCGTTCGACGTCCACCGGCTCGATCCGGCAATAGCTGCCCACCAGCGGCTCGCGGCCAGGCGCCTGGGCGCCTTTCCAATCTGGCACGGGGACGCCAATCGGCTGATCGAACGCGTTACGTCTGGGTTCCATGTCTGTTCTCCTGTCGATAGTTGGATGGTCGATGCTTATGGAGAACGATACGGCAAACGTGGTATGTTAAAAAGATCCAGCAGAACAGAATTTGATAGGTCCAGCCAGGATGATCGAAATCATTGGTCCGCTCGCCAACCCGGCCGTCACGACCACCAGCGGCAACGGTGAAAAATCCGTGCCGCTGCAAAAGCAACTGATCGAACGCTTGCAACAGGCGATCCTCACGGGGCGCTTGCCGGCGGGGTCGCTACTGCCGTCGTCGCGCTTGCTGGCGGCGGAGATGGGCGTATCGCGCAACACGGTGGTGATCGCGTACGAGCATCTGGCCGCGGTGGGCTATGTGGTGGCCGACAAAAAGGGCACGCGGGTCAGTCCGCTCTCCAGTCCTTCGGCACGCGGTGAAACGCGGACATCGTCGGCCGCGCCGGAGGTTGCGTACGCGGCGCGCGTCGAGCAATTCGCGGCGACGCGCACCCATGCCGACAACACCTTGCCGCTGACACCGGGCACGCCTGCGCTGGACCGCTTTCCCCTAGCCGCCTGGCGGCGCGCGCTCGAACGTTCGATGGAGCGCGCGTTGCCGGTTGCGCTCGGCTACGGCGACCCGGCGGGCGAACCGGCCCTGCGCGACGCGATCGCCGCGCATTTGCGGATGGCGCGCGGCGTGCGCTGCGAGGGTTCGCAGGTGGTCATCACCGAGGGCGCGCAGGAAGCGCTGAACCTGTGCGTGCGGCTGTTCACCAATCCGGGCGACATCGCATGGGTTGAAGATCCGGGCTATCGCGGCGCGAAGGCCGCTTTCAACCTCGGCGATCTGAGCATGCTGCCGATGCCGGTCGATCCCGAAGGCATCGCGGTGCCGTCCGATGCGTGGCGCGCGCATCCTCCCAAGCTGATCTACACGTCGCCCGCGCATCAGTATCCGACCGGTGCGGTGTTGTCGGTGGCGCGCCGGCTGGAACTGATCGCGCAGGCGCGCCGCTGCGGCGCGTGGCTGATCGAGGACGACTATGACGGCGAATTCCGCCATACCGGCGAGCCGATCGCCAGCATGCAAGGGCTGGTCGAGGAAGCGCCGGTTCTGTACGTCGGCTCATTCAGCAAAACGATGTTTCCGGCGCTGCGCATCGGCTTCGTGGTGTTGCCGCGCGTGATCGCCGCGCACACGGCCGTCGCGTTGCAGGAGATGCTGCGCGGCGGGCATCGTCTGGAGCAGCTGGCGCTCGCGCATTTCATCGATAGCGGCGAATTCGGGCGGCATCTGGGCCGCATGCGGCGTTTGTATCGGGAGCGCCAGCAGGCGCTGCGCGATGCGCTCACTATGCATTTCGCGCCGTCGCAGATTCTGGGCGGCAATTGCGGCATGCATCTGACGCTGCGCTTACCGCCGCATATTTCCGATCGGACCCTCGCCGAACGCGCGCACGCCAGGCGGCTCAATCCGCGTCCGTTGTCGGGTTTTGCATTGCAGCAGCGCGAGGAAACCAACGGGCTGGTGATCGGCTACGGCAGCACGTCAGCCGAACAATTGGCGCTCGCTGTCCGCGTATTGGCCACGCTGGTGCGGGAGATGGCGGTTGAGTCGGGTAGCCGGTCGACAACCCGACGCGCTGTGTAACTTTTTACGTCTGTCCGCGCGGCCCATGTCGCGCTATCGTGTCGTCTATGCGCGGCGAATTCGAAGTGCGCGACGTCGACGAATCGCCCGCAGGTCATGCCCAGCGCACCGCCCTGCAGCACCGCGTGACATGCGGCGCGCGCCTGCCGGGCCGCCAGCGGGTTCGGGCATGAAGAATGCCTTGCTTGTGGTTATCTTTGACGATTTATCCGACCGGAGACGACATGAAGGAAATCGAACCGACCGCCTGGTTTGAGCTTGCTGCCCATACGCCTGTCCATGAGGGCTGGTACGAGGTGCAGTTGACGAGCGGCGACACGGCATTTGCGAAATATGGCGAGGGCGTATGGACCGAGAAACCGCTGCTGGTGTTCACGCACTGGCGCGGCCTTTCCTCTGACCCTTCGAAAGCTGCGGACGGCGAGGCAGAATCGATTGGCGCGGAGGCCACCGCGGCCCAGGGCGTGCGCGCCGCATGGAACGCGTTCTTCCCAGGGCTCGGCGAAGAACAGCACAAACCGCTGGACGCCCTGCCCAACGGTAAAGCGCCGCATTAACTGACGTAGGGTTTGGGCGGCGGCTTGCGGGCGGCCGCCCAAGGCAGTTTTCTCTTCAGCTCTCAGCTCTCACTTCCGCTTCAACGCTTCGGCCGCCATTCCGCCGATGTCTATATCGATGTCCGGTGTCTCGCCCGTTTCGAGAATCCACGCCGCTGACAATCCCGACCAGGCGAGAATCCATTGCAACAGACGGTGTCTGTCGAGCCCGGCGATGTGCGCCACGCGTTCGACGCGACGCTCGAACCGTCCAGGTGCTAGCGCGGACGCCTCGTCTGGATTGCAGAAGATGTTCGCGTAGTCGAAGCCGCGTTCGCCGTAGAGACCTTTCGGGTCGATCGCCAGCCAACCACGCGCGCCGAAATCGAGGATGTTGCCGTGATGAATATCGCCGTGCAACGCAATCGGGTCTTGCGGCGCGGCGAGTAGGGCTTGTGCTGTCGCGGCACTGTCGGAGAGCCAGCCGCCGTACTGCTGCGCTGCGGGCCAGAGACTCTGGAACCAGCGCGGCAAGCCGATCAGTTCGGGCAGCGGTTTGTGACGTGGTGCGTGGAGTCGTGCCGCGGCGGCGCAGAGGATGTCGATGGCGTGGTCGTCTGCTTCATCGTCGCCTGTGCGGGCCTGGTCCGCTAACGCGTGATTGCTTTGAGCACGCTCCAATAGCAGGGCGTCGGCATCATGGACGAGCACGCGGGCTGCGCCGTCGCCGTCCCACCACACCATCAGTTGCGCGCCGAATTTCTCTTCGGGTTCCTGCGCAACTTTCAGCATCGCGGCGACGCCATGCTGGCGCACCGGCAGCAGCCGGCTGCTATGCGTGCGAATCGGCTCGCCGTCCGAAAGCAGGTCCCATTTGACGAGGTACTCGGCGAACATCGCGCTTCAGGCTGCGAGGGTGGCTGCGTGGACTGCGGCGGCGAGGGCGATGGTTGGTGTGGTGAGAGGTTTCGCTCCGCTCTTGACCAGGTAAGCCGCACCGGCCATTGATGTTTGTGCGAACGCTAGGACGTTCGCGCCGTTTTCGTAGGCTGCATCCGCAGCGCTGGCGATCATGGACAGGTAGCCCGCCGTGTCGTCTGCTCTGAAACGGTCCCATGCGCCGCTTACTAACTTAACCTCGACTTCCGCGGCGGTGTGCGTGGCGGCTTGAGCGAACACGCGGGTGGTCGGCTCGAGTGTGGTGGATACGGTGCATAGCACGACAACCTTGCCGCCTTTTTCCACCGCGCGCTGAGCCAACGCGGCATCGGCCCGTAAAATGGGTACCGGCGCAGCTTGCGCGGCGAGAGCGTCGTTCACTGATGGGCTGAGCGTCGAGCAGTTGAGCAACACGGCGTGCGCGTTGTCCGTTAGCGTGAGGAGCACCTCGCGGGTTTGCGATGCGATCGCCTCGGTCAAGCCGCCGGCCTGCTCGGCGGCCGCGAGCAAGTCGGCGCGGACCACATGCGTCAACTCGAGTGCTTCGAATCCGGCGGCGCGGGCCGCGGCATCGAACAAGGCGATGTTGCTGTCAGCGGTGTGCAAGCAGACGATACGCACTGTTTCTCCAACGGGTTGTGGTGGTTTTGTATTCTCGCCTGGAAATGGCCGCGCGTCGTGCCGGATGACGGCATTCGATCGGTGCCTAGATCATCGACAGTCGTCCCTGTAGGCTCAAACCGTTGCACCTTGTAGATAACGATACTGAAATGCTCAATTTTTCCGATAACCTGGGTCTAGCTACTGATCTATTACTGCACGCAGAAACCGGTATGGTCGAGTCGCAGGATGACTACGTCGTCGTCCGGACACCGGACGCACCAGAATATTTTTTTGGCAACATGCTCGTCCTGGAGCAACGACCTTCGGGAACCGATCTAAAACGGCTGGAGGCCGATTTTGCCCAATTTGTCGGGATCCCACCGCTGATCGCACACCGCACGTTTGCCTGGCCGGAAAGAGCAGACAGTGTTGTGAATCTCGACGCGTTTGTTGAGCAAGGTTACGACGCAACGGTTTGTCGTGTGCTGGCTGCGCATCCAAATGACATACGACCAGTTGCGACAAACTCATTGGTCGACGTCCGCAAGTTTGGGACGCAGAAGGATTGGGACGATTGGTCTCGAATGCAGCTCGCCGACATGCCCAATCCGTCGAACATTACCTCACAGCGGTACATGGCACATCAACAGACCGCCTACAGGACTCTAATTGCACGGGGTCTTGGAAACTGGTGGGGAGCGTTTATCAATGATGAACAGGTGGGAAGTCTGGGCTTATTCTTCCTCGGCGGCATTGGGCGGTTCCAATCGGTTCTTACCGCGGAACAGCATCGAAACCGAAATGTTTGTAAGACCTTGGTGAGCGAGGTTATCAAACTGACGGCCGGACAATCGGACCGGCTCGTCATGGTTGCAGATGAAAGTTACCATGCCGGAGCGCTATACGAGGCAATGGGTTTCCAACTGCAAGGGCGTGTCGCAAGCTTGTGCCAGGAGCCGCGTAATTGAGTTGATGCAGAGAGCAGAGAGAGTCGAATTGGATGTCTCTGCCTTCGCTAATCTAAACTGTCGAGTCCGCGCTTCTCCGCGCGATTGGGCGATCTTGTGCAAACAACTGAAGTGGTGAATCTATATGGTGCCGCATGGAGTGTGTATGTGCGGATCGCCCGGCTTGCGCTGGAAGAAAAACAGGTCAATTACCGCTTGGTCGAGGTAGATGTATTTGCGGAAAATGGTGTTCCGCAGGAGCATTTGAAGCGTCACCCGTTTGGCCGCATTCCGACCTTCGAGCATGGCGATTTCCATCTTTACGAAACAGGCGCGATTGTGCGCTACATCGACGACGCTTTCCCCGGATGCAGACTGCAGCCGACAGATCCGAAAGCTCGCGCCAAAATGAACCAGATGGTTGGGATACTGGACGCCTATGCATATCGAACGCTCGTTTGGGACATATACGTTGAGCGCGTGGTATCGGCCCGCGAAGGCCGGTTAGCAAATGAGCAGAAGATCGCCGCCGCGTTGCCGCACGCCGCTGTATGTTTATCTGAGTTGGACCGTTTGTCCGACGAAGCGGGGTTCCTGATCGGCGGGAGCGTGACGCTTGCTGATCTGTACGCCGCTCCAATCTTCGCGTGCTTCATGCAGGCACCTGAAGCTGCTTCACTAATGGACAGTTGCGAAAAATTGATCTACTGGTGGCAACGCTTCGCCACCCGCGACAGCATGTCCCGGACAGAGTCGTGAGCAACTGCGAAGATTGGTGCTTGCATTAATCAGCCGGACAGCTTGAGAGCGCCGCTCGCATGCGTAGCCCTATAACGCTAGATTATCAATGCGCGCCGCATATTCTCGCGCACCGCGACGCCACATCGATTGCGCAAACCGCTTAGCTTGTCATACGTTGCGGCAGTCACAGGCTCAAAGGATCGGCATGCCAGCGCAATGTACATTTAGGATGAAAGTGCTTCTGCATACCGGCCTTGCCATCCTACTTACACCGCTCGTATTCTTCGGGCTTTCGCGTATCGACCCGCTTGCGCGTTGGGTGGGTAGTGATGCCGTGTGGAATGCGCTGACGCCGGTGTTTCACCTATTTGGTGTCGTCGGTTCTGAGGGCGAAGAAAACGTATTGCTCGGCGCGTTACTCGTCATGAGCTTCGTTGTGGCGACAATCATTGTCTGCCTGGCGTCAGTGCTGATTCGACGTCAGAGAGAGCAACAGGCGGAGCAATAACTGATCGCGCGCCGAATGCAGTGCCTCTCTTACGACAGGCAAATGATGACGCAAGCCAACCTGAATTCCTGTCGCCCAACGTAGCGCTTTGGGGAGACATTACCCACTCTTGCGAGCGGCATAAGACTGCGCCGGCACGACATCGTGGCAACTCGCAAGAGCGCCACCCGCGTGCGTTTCCATCTCGAGAAGCGTGTCCGCAGGAACCGCGCTGGACCATAGGTAGCCCTGCCCCATGTCGCAGCCGATGCCGGCAAGCCAGTCGGCCAGCTCGCGCGTCTCGACGCCTTCGGCCACCACCGTGAGCCCCACGCCGTGAGCCATCGCGACGATGGCTTCCACGAGCACGCGGTTTTTTGGGCAACCGGTGGCCGACTGCGTGAACGAGCGGTCGATCTTCAACGTAGCAAAGGGAAAGCGCGTGAGGTAGCTGAGCGCCGAGTAGCCGGTGCCGAAATCGTCGATGGCGATGCGTACGCCCATCTGGTTCAAGGCGTTTAGCGTGTCGAGCGTGGTCGCATGGTTGACGAGCAGCAGCCCCTCGGTGATCTCCAGTTCAAGCCATTCCGGCCGGCAGCCGGTGTCGTGCAAGACCCGCTGCACGACGGTCGGCAGGTGGCTCAGGTGAAACTGGCTCGGCGACAGGTTGACGGCGATGTGTCGCTCGTCCTCCTGCCACGAGTTCCATCGGCAAACGACGCTGCATGCCTTGCGCATGACCTGCTCGGCGATCGGCACGATCAAACCCGTCTCCTCGGCGATGCCGATGAAGTCGGACGGTGGTATCCAGCCGAGTTCAGGATGCAGCCAGCGCAACAGTGCCTCCGCGCCGACGATGCAGCCGGTCGCGAGATCGATCTGCGGCTGGTAGTGGACGTCAAGTTCACCGCGGGCGATGCCGCGGCGCAGGTCCGCTTCGAGACGCAAGCGTTCGGTGGCGTTGTCCGTGATGTCGCGCGTATAGAACTGCACGTTGTTGCGCCCGGTCTCCTTGGCGTGATAGAGGGCGCCGTCGGCATAGCGCACGAGTTGTTCCGTGGCGTCGCCATGATCGGGATAGACGGCAATGCCGATGCTCGCCTGGACCACGAGCGCCCGGCCCTCGAGCTGCATCGGAGCGGCCACGGTCGATAGTATGCGGTCGGCGAGGCCGCGCAGTTCCACGGCGTCGCGAACGTGCGGCGCGACGATGATGAATTCGTCGCCGCCGAGACGAGCCACGGTGTCCGTGGCGCGCACGCTCGCTTCGAGCCGCCGCGCGACCTCGCACAGCAATTGATCGCCGGCGACGTGGCCGAGCGTGTCATTGATGGTCTTGAAGCGGTCGAGGTCCATCATCAGGACGCCGACCTTGCTGCCTTCCTGGGCGGCCTGCTGCAACTCCTGCAAAATGCGCTCGTTGAACTGGGCGCGATTGGCAAGCCCAGTCAGCGTGTCGAAATACGCGAGCTGATGGATCTTGCTCCGGTACTCGTAGACTTCGGTCATGTCGCGCGCGACAGCGAGCAGGCCCAGCACTTTGCCGTTGGCGTCGCGCTCGAGTCGCAGCCGCGTGTGGAAAGTTTGCTCGATGCCGTCCGAGCCGCGCGCTTTCCATTCGACGTCGGAGTCTCGGCCCGTTTCGATGGCCTGGCGGATTTGCTCGTGGTACGTGTGCTGCTCCACTGAAAACGCTGAAATCTCTAGCACCGTCTTGCCGAGAAACGTCTCCGGCGGCCTGCCGGTGAAGCGCCCGTGAGCACCGTTGACGTACGTGCGGCGGCCTTCGCAATCGAAGCGGACGATGATGTCTGGCAGGTTTTCGGCGAGCGAGCGAAACTCGCGCTCGTGGGCGGCCAGCAGTTCCTCCATGCGCTTGCGTTCGGTAATGTCCCGGCCGAACACCAGGGCGCCCCTGATCTGCTGGTCCTGATCGCGCTCGGCCACCATCTTGATGTGGTGCAGGCGTAGCTCGTTCGAATCGGGCGCGCCGATCAGGACTTCGACGGTCTCCGCTTCGCCGGTTCGAATCACGCGCTCGAGTGTTTCGCGGTAGCGGCGTTTTTCTGCCGCGAGCGTCTCACCCCAGCTGATGTCGTGTGACCGCTGTCCGACGACCGGCGCCACGGGCACGTTCACGCGGTGCATCAGGTTGCGGTTCGCGAAGGTGATGCGGCATTCGCGGTCGTAGCGGGCGATGTTGTCGGGGGCGCCCTCCATCAGCGAGCGAAGCTCCGCCTCCTGCTCACGAAGCGATCTTTCGACCAGCCTCGTCTCAGTGATGTCGCGGCCGACGCAGAGCGCGCCTACCAACCGTCCCAGCCAATCGTGCTCCGCCACCAGCCGCACGTGATGAATCGCCGTGTTCCCGCCGCCTAAAGGGACGGTGAGCTCTAACTCCTTCGGCTCGCTGGTCGCGAGAACCTGTTGGAGCGCGTCATAGTAAGTGTCGAAGCGGCCGTCAGGATGACGCGTGACGGTCGAGATTTTTCCGATCAGGTCGTGCGGGCCGACGTTCAAAGCCTTTGCCATGTTCGGGCTTACGTAGAGAAAGCGGCCGTGGCGATCGTAGCGGCAGATATACAGCGAAGCGTTCTCGGCAAGGTGGGAGAAACCCAGCTCGGAGGCTTGGCGATACCGGCGGATTTTTAGCCACAGGAGGAATGTTCGTGTGGTGCTGCGCATGGCGGGTCCTGTACTTTTTCACGTTCTCGACAGGTAAACGGCGCGCGCTTAGAGTTGGCACAGGGGAAGGCTTGTAGGGATATCCTGATTTTGTTGTGAGTGGATGCGCAGGTGGCGTGTTGGGTCGGTATGTCGTGCGATGCTCGCTATTCGTTCGCTCTCCATTGCTTGCGGGTCGAACTGAGCCGACCGCATCAGGCTGAATTCGGCCAGAAGCGGCTATTACAAAAAGTTGTAGACTCGCGGTCAATCTAGCTATCGATTGACGAGCGCAATATGACTATTCCATTTTCAGGCGGGTGCGCATGCGGATCGGTTCGCTATGCATGTGTGCAGGAGCCCTTAGCCATGGTCAACTGCCATTGCAGAGACTGTCAGATCTCAAGTGGCGCTCCTTTCGCGTCAGGCGTCATCGTCAAGACTGCCGACCTTGAGATCAGTGGTAAGCCGAAAACATATGCAGTTCCTGCAAGCAGCGGTGGCCTCACAACCCGTAGTTTTTGCCCTGACTGCGGAACCCCCTTGTTCACGCAAAGCTCAGTTTATCCACAAGTCACTTCTATCCGATTTCCCTCGCTGGATGACACTTCTGACTTTAAGCCGATGCTAGACATATATACGGCTAGTGCTCAGCGGTGGGTTTGCCTTGATCAAGCAATTCCTCACTTTCCTCAGTCGCCCCAGCAGTGAAAAGGACCTGATCCGATTTCTAGCGCGGCGTTCGCCCGAAGACCCGGTTTCAATACACCTCGGCGAACTGCTGACTAAAGCTAGCGGCATCGCGTGACCGCGGGCGGGATGGAAATGTTTCTCGCGCCACACGTTGTTGCATTCCGCATGCTATGTGCCGCTCCTTAGCGAAGTGCAGCCGCTACCGCCTCATCAATCTGCAGCGCAAAGCGCGCATCAACATCGGGCACCGTGTAGCCAAGTGTCAGTTCCAGATGCGCGTCGCCTAACACCAACTGAACGAATGTCGCTGCCCGCAATGCAGCGGTCGATTCGTCAAATCGCTTTCGCAGAATTTTTGCGGCGAAGGCGCGCACGACCTTCGCACCATTTTCGTAAAACACCTGGCCGAGTTCCGGAAAACGCGCGGCCTCGGCAACGATGGCCCGGTAAAGCCCCAGACTATCCGGCGTAATAAGGCTTCGTGCCAGCACCCATCCCAACTCGCGCAACTCGACTTCGGGTGCGCCATCGGATTGCTCGCCCTGAGCGCTCGCAAGCACCGCGCCCACCTGAGCGCACATCGCGCTCACCAGACCAACAAAGAGCGCCTCCTTCGATTTGAAGTGGCGGTAGACCGTCTGTTTGCCGACGCCGGCGGCCGAGGCGACGTCGTCCATCGTTGCCAAACCGAAACCTTCGCGTAAGAAAACGGTTCTTGCGCCGTCGAGGATTGCAGACCGCTTGCGACATTGCAGCGGGCTCAGGCCGGGGAGAGAAGAAGTGTCCATCCCAGATAAATAACAGATCGTTGAGTAGTTGACAAGACTGGCCAGTCTCGTTTAGATTTGACAAAACGAGACCGGCAAGTCTCGTTGTATGGCTTTTCAACTTCGCAGCCAATCATTGGAGAACGCTTTGAAACTGTTCATGACAGGTGGTACTGGCTTCATCGGGCAAGCGGTCGCACGCAAGGCGATCAGCCTCGGTCATCAGGTAACGGCGCTCGTGCGCAAGGACAGCTCGGCGGCCGCCAGCGCGCTGGCACGTCTCGGTGTGACACTGCATTCCGGCGACCTGCGCGAGCCACAATCTTTCGCTGCGACTGCCGGCGCCGCTGACGGCGTGGTGCACGCCGCGTCGACCAACGATGCCTCCGCTGGTGCCGCTGATGAGGCCGCGGCTGTAGCGATGCTTTCGCATTTGCGTCCGGGCGCGGCGTTTGTCTACACGTCGGGCACCTGGGTCTACGGCAATACGGAGGGGGAGCCCGCGACTGAAGCATCGGCGCTTAACCCGACACCACTCATCGCCTGGCGGCCCGCAGTGGAGCAACAGGTGCTGGCGCTAGCAGCACGCCGCTCGATTGCTGCAGTGGTCCTCAGGCCGGCGATGGTGCACGGCTACGGCGGCGGCGTCTTCGGCATGCTTGCCGGCATGGTCCGTCAGACCGGCGGTGTGAGGATCGTCGGTGACGGTCGCAACCACTGGCCTGCCGTTCACGTCGATGATCTCGCCACGGCCTACCTGAGTGCGGTGGAGCGGGCGGCAAGTGAGGACGGTCGAGTCGCGGGACAGATCTTCAACGTGGTCGCGGAAGATGCCGTTGCCGTTGCCGAAATGGGTGAAGCGATTCGGGCCTCGGTCGGCGCCGATCGCGTCGAACTCTGGCCGCTCGACGATGCTCGCAATTCGCTTGGACCGTTCGCTGACGCACTGGCGCTCGACCAGGTAGTAAGCGGCCAGCACGCCCGGCAAGTTCTTGCGTGGAAGCCCCAAGGCCCCGGCCTGATTGCGGACCTCTCTGTGCAAACGCACTTTCAGCAACTCAACGGAGCATGACGATGGCGTGGAGTAGTGCATCTTTCGAATCGATTCTCGCGATGATCGTAGCGGTCCTGTTCGTGGTTGCTGGGGTGGTCAATCTCATAGGACTCGGCGCGGTGAAGCGCGACTTCGCACGCTGGGGTTACCCGGCGTGGTTTCGTTTTCTCTGTGGCGCGCTTGAGCTGTTGTCTGCGGCACTTCTTTTTGGACAACAAACCAGAGTTTTGGGCCTAACGCTGGCCGGTGCGATCATGGTCGCCGCGCTCATCACGTTGCTACGAAACCGGGAGCCGTTCGGGCATCTCGCCCCGGCGCTGGTCTTCTCCGCTCTCGTGGTGGCTACTGTGGCGCTACGCGGTTGAGGCTTGCTCGCCACCAGGCGAGTGAGCCTTAGACGCCAACAGCCCGCGCGGGCAATCCGCGCTGCATGTGCTTGAAATACGCACATGGATAGCGGCATTGGAGCAACTCCAATTTGATCGCGTGCGGCATGTGCTTACTTTTTGTCCTCAAGGCGGCCATCCTTCGAGGGCTCGTTTTTTTCCACGCATTGACCATTCGACGAACTCCGCAAGTGCGCGCGACCCACGGCATCGATACTGGTTTACCCCGTCCGGTTCATATAAGAAAAATGCCAACCAATCTAAGTTTTATCCATGGACCCATCGCCGTTCGCGCGACTAACCTTGCCAGATGAATTTCAGTGCGCTGTTCACCGGAATCGACGACCCCTCCATAACCCCGACATACCCGGGCGTATCTGGGACGTTCGAGTGCTAATCGCATGACTTTTATATTAGCTGTACAAACAAAATAGATATTTATAAAAGCATCGGCGTGCCGATGCGGATAAAAATGGAGACACCGCATGAAAAGGTTTATCACTCTCGCGTCCGGCGCAGTCTTGTCGTGCGTGTCCGCCTCCTCCGCGTTCGCTCAGTCGTCGGTCACGCTCTACGGCGTGCTCGACAATGGCTTCGTCTATCAAAGTTCGGGCGGCGACAATTCGGCGATGCGCGCGGTGCCTGGTGGACTGTTCGCGACACGTTTCGGCTTTAAGGGCAGCGAGGATATTGGCGGCGGCCTGCACGTCAATTTCCAGTTGGAGCAAGCCTTCTCCGGTCAGACAGGTGCTGCGACAAATGCGGCCGAAGCCTTTAATCGTCTCGCGTTCGTCGGCCTGTCCGGCGGATTCGGAGAAGTCCGTTTTGGTTTGCAAAACTCGCCGCAATACGACGTTCTTCAGGCAGCGATGGACCCTTCCTGGGTTAAAAGCATCGCGTCGCCAATGAATAATTTTAACGGCCTGATCATCCGCGCGAACAATGGCATCTCCTATTACACGCCTACGTTTGGCGGGCTGAATGCCAAATTTATGGTGGCGTTGCGTGATCCGAGTACCGGGGCGGGCAGCGGCGTAGGGTTCTACAACGTTGTCGTCCAGTACATCAACGGGCCGTTGAATGTAGCGGCTGGTTACGAACGAGGAGATGAGCCCGCCGTCGGAGCGGGTGGTAGCTATACGTTGGCGGGCGGTGCTGCCGCAGGTCCTGGCGCGGTATTTAGCGTGTTCAACGCCGGTGCTTCGTATGCGATCGGAGCCAATCGCATCTGGCTGGCCTATCACACGGAGAACCTGACCAACACGCCAAAATACATGCAGCACGACGTCTACCAGATCTCGGACTCGTATCAGGTCTCGCCCTATGCTTTATGTTCGCTGATGTACGGTTACGTGCACGACCGCACGGGAGGGGGCAACAATGCGCAGGAACTCGGCCTGCTTTTCGAATACGCCCTGTCCAAGGCGACCGAGCTCTACACCGCCGCCGGCTTTATCCAGAACAGGAATCAGGCGGCCTATACGCTGGCCGGCACGGCATATTCGGGCTTGACGATCGCGCCCGGCACTGACACGCGCGGCATCGGGGTTGGGATCGTACACAAATTCTAAGGGTACGGCGGAAAGCGAATCGCAGCTTGCTGCTCAAGCATTTAATTTGAGCTAAAGTCTAATGCTGACATTCCCGAGAGGCTACATTTGTGATCGACGAAACGGCTGTCATCCACCCCACCGCAGTTATTGAAGAAGGTGCCGTCATTGGGGCTCGCGTTCGCATTGGTCCCTACTGCTGTATAGGTGGTGACGTCGAGATTGGCGAAGGCACCGTCCTTAAGTCGCACGTTGTCGTAAGCGGGCACACCCGCATTGGCCGAGACAACACAATCTATCCTTTCGCCACGATTGGAGAAGACAACCAGGACTTGAAGTACGCTGGGGAGCCAACCGTCGTGGAAGTGGGTGATCGCAACAGAATCCGCGAGAGTGTCACGATCCATCGCGGCACGGTCCAAGGAGGCGGTATCACCAAGGTTGGAAACGACAACCTTCTGATGGTCAATGCTCACGTTGCCCACGATTGCATTGTTGGTGACCATTGCATTCTGGCAAACAATGCAACGCTAGGCGGTCACGTTATCGTGGATGATCACGTGATCATCGGCGGAATGTGCGCAGTCCATCAATTCTGCGTCATCGGAGCGCACGTTATGGTGGGGGGGTGTTCTGGTGTCGCGCAAGATGTGCCGCCGTTTGTTATTGCTCAAGGCAATCATGCTTCACCTGTCGGAGTGAATACCACGGGGCTACAACGCCGTGGTTTCAGCAAGGAGGCGATACAAGCTATCCGGAACGCCTACAAGCTGCTTTACCGTAGCGGGAAGACGCTTGACCAAGCGAAGCCGGAGATTGCTGAGATTGCAACAGCCCATGCCGAGGTTAAGCCTTTTTACGATTTCCTTGATCGCTCGACCCGCGGTTTGATTCGGTGAGGACGATGGGGAGGGTTAGCTGCTAATGCCTGCGGTGGGCTCCTATGATCTTGACAGCAGGAGGTTCACAATGGTCCGAGATGGCCGACGCTCTCTGGCCCCGCCGCCGTGGCTGAGTCGAAGCGTTGCCTGACCAGGGGCATCACATTAGGGGGTGTTCTGCAAGCACAGGAGCAATCTCCCGCGGACGTCGCGGCATTTCTCAAAGCCGCGTTCGAGCAAGCACAAGGCCGTACTCCCTGAACCGGTAGTCGTCGAAATTAGGGCGCAAAACTTTCGCCCCATATCAAAGTGAGACGACATCCGAACATGCGAAAGGAGAATCATGAGCAAAGTATTCGTCAACATTGGACTTAGCCTCGATGGCTACATGGCACCGGAAGGAATGACCATGGAGAATTGGGACACGCCTGAGTACAAGAACTGGGGCGCCAAGTGGGGGGCGTTGATGGCCTGGATCTTCAATCAACAGTACTTCCGCGAGAACCTCAAGCTCGGACCAGGGGGAGAGACCGGCCCGGTCAATGACCTGCTTCGCAGCACCACGGAGCGCATCGGTGCCAACATTATGGGCAAGCGAATGTTTGAGCAAGGCGAGCGCGCCTGGCCAGAGGAGGCTCCGTTTCACACACCGGTATACGTTCTTACCCATGAGAAACGCGAGCCCTGGGTGCGCCCGGGTGGCACGACCTTCCACTTCATCAATGACGGGCCGGAGCGTGCCCTTGAGCTGGCTCGGGAATCCGCAGGCAGTCGTGATGTTCGTATCGCGGGTGGAGCCGATGTGATCCAGCAGTACCTGACCATGGGTGTCGTTGACGAACTGGAAATTGCTTTGTCACCCGTGTTGTTCGGCAGTGGGCGGCGTCTCTTCGAGAACCTGCGCGAGCCCGGGCCGCAGTTTCGCATTGACAGGGTTCTCGATGGTCCGGCTGCCACACACTTGCGCTATGTGCGTCAGTAAGGGTGCCTAACAATCGGTTGCAGCGGACGGTTCGCTGAACCGTGCCGTTGGCTATGCTGGTCCCGTAATTTCAACATGACTTGTGAGCCCACTAGAGACTGCCAATCATTTTTTTCGTGTCCAAAGGATAGCGTGCAACGTGGAGTTACCCGCGATATCGCCGTGCTCGTTGATCCCGACACCTTCGCTGAAGTTGTCCCCGGGGAGCGTGCCCAGGTCGGCCATCGCCCCGTGTTCAAACAGAAACGCGTGCGGCAAGTACGGGTTGGTTCCGGTATCCGACTCGCCGACCACCTGGCCATGATTGTTGATCCCAAAAGCGTTGCTGTCGTTGCGACCGGGGAGCGTGCCCAGGTCAGTCATCACCCCGTTTTCAAACAGAAAGCCGTGCACGTCCCCGCTTGCGGTAGACGATATGCCGATCACCTGGCCGCGATTGTTGATCGCCTGAGCATGGCTGCTGCCGTTACTACCCTGGAGCGTGCCCAGGTCAGTCATCACCCCGTGTTCATACAGAAAGGCGTGCGCGTACCCACCTGCGATGGATGAATAGCCGACCACCTGGCCGCGATTGTTGATCCCCAAAGCTCCGCTATCGCTGCCACCGGGGAGCGTGCCCAAGTCGGTCACCACGCCGTTTTCAAACAGCGCAGCGTGAACGTATCCGCGTAGGTTGGACGCTAAACCAACCGCCTGGCCGCGCTCGTTGATCCCGCTAGCTCCGCTGAAGTCGCCGCCGGGGAGCGTACCCAGGTCGGTCATCGCCCCGTGTTCGAACAGAAAGGCGTGCGAATTCCCACGCGCGGTGCTCGAGGAACCGACCACCTGGCCGCGATTGTTGATCGCGCTAGCTGAGCTGTAGCTGCCACCGGGGAGCGTGCCCAAGTCGGTCACCACGCCGTTTTCAAACAGACAAGCGTGCGTGTTGCCGCCCGCTGTGATCGAGTAGCCGATCACCTGGTCGCGCTCGTTGATCCCGAGCGCGTTGCTGTAGTTAAATTCACCGGGGAGCGCGCCGAGATCTTTGATGGTGAGACTTTGGCCTGCGGCAGGCTGGAATGCAGCGACCGCGATCAGAGTGAAAACAATCAGGACGCGGCGAACATAGCGCACATTGCCAATCATGTTGCATGCGGATTGCATAGTGATCCCCTTTTCCTGGGATAAAACCCGGATTGCGATAAATTCAAATGCGGCACAGCGGGGCACACCTTGCGTTTCGATATAGGAGCAGATCGAAAGAAAGTCGAGTTTTTTGCAAAATAAAAATTTGCTATATATGCCGTTCGCGCGTCTATAGCGGGATAAATTGCGCTGGCTTTCATCGGAAAGCGGGCACGGTTAGTTAGGATTGCTGGCTGGTACAACCAAGACGCTACCGATGATCCACCATGGGTCACAGTGATCAATGACGAGATAGCCTGTTATCCGCTTTCCGTGTCGGAGATTCGAATATGTAGGCAGATAGAAGTTACCGACCACTCTAGTCTATGGAATGCCTTGTTTCAACTTATTAAATAGCGAGGCAAATTAATGACAATGCAAAATTGCGATGACTTGCCTTTGCTTGATAGCGGGTCAAACGCTCGCTCGCGTTTGAGCGCTCGACTCGCAGGATTTCTGCTGTTCGATTGGGGCGCGAACTGAGGTCATGGTGGTGTAGATGGCAAGGCAAACGCAAGCATGCTGCATGCGCGACGCTCAGTTCTAAGGGTTTGTACTTATTTTTTCAACATTGTTTTGTTCTGCAGGTACTTAATTGCGAGCAGGCCCAAGCCTAGACTGCAAGCACTGAAACGCAAACGGGCGTTTGCGGAACAAACGAAGTCTGGAGGTAAGCATCATGAAACTCGTTCAATCGCTCATCGTCGCAGCTGCTCTTGCAATTCCGGCTGTCTCATCTTTTGCTCAATCCAACGAAGCGGTCGCTCCGGCCGCACAAACTAGCGCCGCGACCGGTTTTGGCGGTGTTGCTGACGGCACTTCAGCGGCGGGCAGCCATCATGAGCTGCGTTCGTTCGGCACTGCTGTCTCCCACCTGGGACATAAAATTCAAGGCTCTGTTCGCCCGGACCCGAATGATGGAATGAAGCCCGTGTTTTTCGGCGGCGCATAAATTGACGGGATTTATTGCAGCCTTGTGTCGTTGATTGAGTGCTGCCAAGACGTCCTTGGTCTGTTGATGGAATGACGTAGAGACGCGCAGATAAATCTGCGCGTTTTCGCGTTTAGGAATCTGCCGCTGGGTTTGTTCGCTTTGCGCGGTGATTTCGTTACGAAATAATGTGAAGCCAAGTGGATCATGGCGTGGCTATGACGGCACGGAATCCAGAAAGACGTAGAGTGCTTCAATCTTCCCGTCGCGAACGATGATGACATCCACGCCCGTATAGTCGGGTACCTCACCACGCGGACCGGAACCCCACGCGAGGCGACCAGCATTGTGGAGGGCCTGCGCTTCACCGTGCGGCGCATAAACAAAATGCGGGTGTGTCGCCCGAAGATCTCCCGCGAATTTGTCGAGCGCGTCGTGCCCGACGAACGTACCCGGAGGCACGTAGAGCACACAATCTTCGGTATAAAGCTCCTCGATGGCCGCGCGACGACGCGCTGCGTCACCTTCGCCAAAGACCTCCTGAAGGTTACGATAAAGCAGCTCATGGATGCGGTCGTTCATTGCGATTCTCCTTGGTGATTGACTCTGGACAGAGCCACGTCACGATGTGTAGAAGTCTGGGGAATTGGAGGTTGCATCGCATTACCGAGCGAGCGCCACGGTCTTTGCGATGGCTGCGACGACAGCCGGTCGCGTCGAAATCTCTTCGTACCAGCGAGCGACGAACGGAAATTTGTCGAGGGCCGCTCCGATCGCCTGATGGCGCCATACCCACCCGAAATGGGCAATGTCTGCGATGCTGTACTCGACGCCAGCAGCGTATGGATGACGCTCGAGAATCTGGTTGAGCACGCCCAGCGTTCGATCGACCTCCGCCAGCGCCCGCGCTTTTGCCTCGGGTTGCGGCGACGCCTGGATCGCGACCTGGAATGACTGCAGGAACGCCGGGCTGAGGCCGGATGCGTGGAAGAAAAGTTGCTCGAAGACCTTGCCGCGTTGGGGGCCGTCTTTCGGAAGAAGCTGCCCGGTCTTCTCTGCGAGGTACACGAGGATCGCGGCAGACTCGCTGAGTATCACGTCGCCATCCCCAGGAACCGATCGGTCGATGAGAACCGGGACCTTCGCGTTGGGATTCATTGCCTTGAAGGCGTCGGTCTTCTGCTCGCCCTGGCGCAGATTGACGGGAACCAGCCGATAGTCGAGCCCCATCTCTTCCAGTGCGATGGGAACTTTGATGCTGTTGGGCGTGGCGAAAGCATGAACTTCGAGCATGCTCTGTTGTTGCGTGGCATCGGGGCTGGCGAGATCGACAAGCCCTGGTGTCCTCTTTCGTTCCATGATTTATCTCCTGTGCGACGAGACAAATTTATGGCAGCGTGCTACTTTTCGAAATAGAAATGATTGAAAACCATCGTTGCAAAATTGCCGATGTCAAAATTACCGGACTTTGAAGGATTCGCGATGTTCGCGAAGGTCGCTGAAGAAGGTTCGTTTGCAGCCGCGGCGGCGGCAATGGGCGTCTCCGTCGCCACGGTTTCCCGGGCGGTCACGCGCCTGGAAGAGCGACTCGGGGGGAGGCTTTTTAACCGTACCTCCCGACGACTTGCACTCACGGACTACGGCCATACGCTTGCCGAGCGAGCGGCGAAAATCTACGCTGACGCCGAGGAGGCCGAGGATTTCGCGCGTGAGACCTCGAGCCGGCCGCGTGGCCTGGTAAAGCTCGCCGCACCACTGTCCTTCGGTGCTCGCTGGGTTGCCCCGTTGCTGCCTGAGTTCTTCCGGACCTATCCGGATATTGCCGTGGATCTTCATCTCACGGATGTCCATGCCGATCTGATCGGAGACGGCTTCGACGCCGCGCTTCGTATCGCGATCATGGAAGACTCGTCACTCGCTGCACGTCTCATTGCACCCGTGCGTCGGTTTGTCGTGGCATCTCCAGCCTATCTGTTGCGCTGTGGTCGACCGCAGCACCCACACGATCTTGGCGCCCACCAGTGCCTGACCTACGCCAACAGGAGCAAGCGCGACGTTTGGCGCTTTACCCACCAAAGTGGCGAGGAATGCACGATCACACCAACTGGGGCATTGCGAGTAACAAGCGTAGAAGCGTTACTGCCCATGCTCATCGCAGGACTTGCCATTGCGGAGCTTCCCGAGTTTGTCGCGACACAGTATTTCGCGGACAAACAGCTTGAACCGATTCTGACTGATTGGCGACTACCCGAAGGTGGTCTGTATTTTGTTACCCCTACTGCCCGCGCACGGCCAGCGAAGGTTAGCGCGTTGGCTGATTTCTTCATCTCCAGACTTGCCGCAGCGGAATGGAGCGCAGAGACACTGATGGGTTGGAAACCACCTGGCCATCGCATCAAATGATGGTGTCCGCTGCAAATGAGGTGGCGCTAACGCCATTCAAGCCCCGGCCGAGCCGGGGCGTTGTGTCATCGTCGTGGGCGAAGCTCTGCCGCCCGGCGCCGCCTCGACGACGCAGCGATTGAACTCGGCAATCGCCGTCCGTTGAGTTTGCCCGCCGCGCTCGACCAGCCCGATCTCGCGGCTGAATGTATGCTCGCCGAGCGACAGCTTATCTAGACCTCGTGGAATATGCAGCGATGCCGCGTTCGGTATCAACGCAATGCCGACGCCTTGTTCGACGAGGCCGACGATACCTTGCAACTCGTCGAGTTCGACGACGTCATGTACGCGCACGCGTATCCTGCGCAGAAAGCGCTCGACGAGACGGCCGCCAAACGAGTTCCGGTCGTAGCGAATGAACGGCTCCGATGCGAGCAATTCGCGCCAGGGCGTCTTTGCGAGCTTCTTAGGCACGAGTAGAACGAAGGGCTCGGCGCAGAGGAGGTGCCACTTCAATTCGGCTGGCAACGCGAACGGCGGTTTGATGATCAGCGCGGCATCCACGTCGCCGGAGTCGACCTGTGCCAGCAGATTCAGCGATACGCCAGGCACGACGCGCACGTGCCAACCCGGCGAGCTCACACGAAACCTTTGAATCGCGGATACCAGCAGCGAAGCCTGGGCCGACGCAATGGCGCCAATGCGAAGAAAGCCGGTTGCGCTCGAGTCGCCGGCCTGAGCGGAGAGCGTCGCATATTGCCGAAGCAGATCTTCGGCGACGGCAGCAGTCCTGATGCCGGCTTCGTTGAGTGTTGCGGAGCGTCCGGTCCGATCGAAGAGCGGAAACCCTAGATCTTCTTCCAGCCGTTTGATTTGCGCGCTCACCGCCGATTGCGTCAGACCGATATGCGAGCCGGCATTGCCGAAGGTGCCGAAGCGGACTACGGCGAGGAACGTCTTGAGTTCGCGCATCATGGCGTCTGGGGCGGTGGGATGGCCGCTGGCGTTGGTGTGGCGTGTATTTCATCACAAAGCGGCGGCGCAAAAAAACAGACCGCTTGTACCGCCCGCACCGGGCATTGAGTGCAGGCTGCCGTGGGCGAGGTCAAAGCAGCTTCAGGTCGTCGGTCCGGACATCGCAGATCAGCATGTGACCGGGCGCATGCGTGATGCAGATCGGTGGGCGTGCTTCGATCACTGCGGCTTGCGGTGTGACACCGCAGCCCCAGAACACCGGTGTTTCGCCGTCGAGAATCGCGGTCGGCTCGCCTTCGTCGGGCACGTTGACGTTGCTGATGCCGATCGCGGCCGGATCGCCGATATGAACGGGCGCACCATGCGCGCCTGGCAGCTTCTCGCAGACTGCATACGCGATCGCTGCATGCTCCGGCGTGTAAGGCCGCATCGACACCACCATCGGCCCGCGGAAAGCGCCCACCTGCCGCGTCTGAATCGACGTGCGGTACATCGGCACCACTTTCTGTTCGTCGACGTGACGCACGTTCAGACCGGCAACCTGCAAAGCGTGTTCGAACGACAGCGAGCAGCCGATCACGAAGCCGACCCAATCCGCTTGCCACAACGCCGAGACATCGTCGAGTTCTTCGACCAGTTCGCCGTCGCGCCATACGCGATAGCGGGGCAGGTCGGTGCGCAGATCGATGTTGTCGCCGAGCATCGGCACGAGGCTGCTGCCGGGTTCGGTCATGCCGATCAACGGACAAGGTGTCGGATTGGCGCGGCAATAGGCGGCGAAATCGTCCGCCCACGCCTTCGGCAACACGACGAGGTTGCCTTGCGCGTAGCCAGGCGCCATGCCGCTGGTGTTGCCGCTGAAGCCTGCCCGTATTCTCGCGCGCTCGGTCCAGGGCGTTGGCGCGAGCGCGGCTTGAGCTTCAACGTCGACGCGGACTGTAGTGGTTTGCGTCATGCCAGGTGTCCGTGTTGAGGCGCGAAGTAAGCGCTGCGTGTGTTGGTGTCAGGCGAGAGATGTGTCGGCCGTTTCCCGGATGCCGGCGAGGGTCACGAGCGCGACCACCGCGGCGCCGACAAGGAGGACGGCGGGACTCAGCAGATTGCCGGTGTGGCCGATCAGCGCGGTGGCGAGATACGGCGTGACGCCGCCGCCGAGGATCGCGCCGAAGTTGAAGCTGAACGCCATGCCGGTGTAGCGCACGCGCGTCGGGAACTGCTCGGTGTAGGTCGGGTAACCGACCGACTGCACGATCGGCATCGGCAACGCGACGATGAACATCGCGAGAAACGCCAGCGGCATATTGTGGTGGTTCATCAGCATCATCATCGGGATCACGAGGACCGCGTACGAAGCGAAGCCGATCGCGAGCACTCTGCGGCGGCCGATCCGATCGGACAGCGCACCCCAGAGCGGCATCAATGCGGCCATCGTCATGCTCACGAGCGACATCATCCAGAAGACACTGGTCTTGTCGTACTTCAGGTACGTGATCATATAGATGCTCATGAACACGAAGCCGACCCAGTACCCGGCATTCTGTCCGAACGACACCAGAAATACCCTGAGCATCGCCCCACGATGATGGGCGAGGACTTCGCGCAACGGTGCCTTGACGGGCTCGCTTGCTTCGAGGACCTTCTTGAACGCGAGCGATTCGTCAATACGCCGGCGCATATACGCAGCAATCACGACGAGCGGCACCGCCATGAGAAACGGGATGCGCCAGCCCCAGTCATGCAGTGCGGCGCTATTGACCGATGCAGTCGTCAGTCCGCAGACTGCCGCTGCAAGCGAGCCACCGATCGCGACACCGACCGGCGTTGCGGAACCAAACAGGCCGCGTTTGCCGCGCGGCGCCGATTCCGCAACGTAGGCCGCGGCGCCGGTCACTTCGGCACCGGAAAAGAAACCCTGAACGAGCCGTACGGCTAGCAGCGCAACGGGTGCGAGGACACCCGCTGTGGAGGCGACTGGCAACATGCCTACCGCAGCGGTTGCGATGCCCATGCCGATCACCGTGACGAGCAGGACCGAGCGGCGTCCGATTCTGTCCCCGATCCGGCCGAGCACGATGCCGCCTATCGGGCGCATCAGGAACGCGCTGCCGAACACGGCCAGTACCGATAGCAGTGACGCGGTGGCGTTGTCGGCAGGAAAGAATAGCGGTCCGATGATCGCGGCCATATAACCGTACACACCGAATTCGTAGTACTCGATCGCGGTGCCGGCGGTTGCAGCGATGGCGGCTTTGCGGGCGGTCGTGCCGGGTACGGACGAAGATGGCGTCGTTTCGACATCGAACTCTGCAGCTGAGGCATTCGACATGATGATTCCCACGTGACGGTAACACTAGGACGAGATAGAAAGAGCGTCCGATTCCTTCGATGCGAGGTCGACGCACGATCGGTGGCTTCGGTTCACCCAGCTAGGGTTGGCCGGATGCGTTCAGCACGGGCCGGGACTGAAAAAACAGCGAGGAAATAACCTCTAAAATGATAAGCATGCCGAATATAAGTACGGATACCCGGGTGTGACAGGATCGACCGGCTCAGTCCGGAATGAAGTGAGCTACAGTCTGAACTTCCTCGACAACTTCTCCTTCTGCGACGAGATACGACCCGATGTGGCCCGATACGTCCGCCTCGACCCGAATTTCCATCTTCATCGATTCGAGCACGAACAGCTCGGCGCCGTAACGAGAACACCGGCGCGGGTCAACGCGTCGCGGATCTGCCGGGCGAAGGTGGCCGCGATAGTCTGCGCATCGCCCGCATGAAAACCGCAGGCGATGTTGGCCGACGTTACGTGCTGAAGTATTGCGTCGTCACAGCCGAGGCGATACACGCCGAAGCTTTCGCCGAGATCGCTGTTGAAGTCGATTTCAACCATGACCGTGTTGTTCCAGTGCGGCGAAACAGTCCTCCTGCAACAGCAGAAGCTGTTGCGCGGTTTCCAGATCGACACGGGTGAAGCGCACGGATTCGCCAGGCATTTTCTGGGCGAGCCGGGGCAGATCGACCGCGCAAACGTGACCGATCTTTGGATAGCCGCCGGTGGTCTGCCGATCCGCCATCAGGATGATGGGCTGGCCGTCCGCCGGTACCTGGATAGCACCGAAGCTGACCGCTTCGGAGGCGACGTCGCGTGGTGCGCTCAAATCGAGCCGCCCGCCTTCGAGGCGATAGCCCATGCGGTCCGATTGTGGCGCGAGCCGGTAAGGTTCGTGCAGAAACGTCTGTTGCGCCTTCATTGAGAAGTATTGCCATTCGCGGCCTGGCAGTACGCGGATCGGCGCGTCCGGCGCGCTCAGAACGTTTTCGTCGAATAGTGTCCGGTCCGGATGGTGCGGTACAGGTCGAGTCGGCGCGTGAGCGGCGAGCAGATCGCCTTTCTTCAATGGGCGTCCCGCGTGACCGCCGTAGCCGCCTCGCGTGTAGGTGCTGGCGCTGCCCATCACCGGATCGAAGCGGAAGCCGCCGCGCACCGCGAGATACGCGCGCAGGCCGCTGCGGCGCTTGCCGAAAGAAAGCTCGCTGCCGGCGGGCACCATCGTCGCCCGATCGAGCGGGACCGGCGTAGCGTCGAGCTTCGCGTCGAGATCGGCGCCGCTCAGCGCGATCACTGTGTCGTGCAGGAATCTCAGCGTCGGTCCCATCAGCGTAATTTCAAGCGTTGCGTTCGTCGCCGCATTGCCGACCAACGCGTTGGCAATGCGGTGGGCACGTTCGTCCATGGCGCCGTTTGCCGGAATCCCGAGATGCTGAAAGCCAACGCGGCCGAGATCCTGAAAGGTGCTCAATGCGCCGGGCTTGATCACTTCGATGTTCATTGAGAGGCTCCCGGGTGTTCGTTGAGCGCGTCGAATTGAGCCGCGCTGATCGGCACGAAGCGGACCTGATCGCCCGCCTGCACGAGGCACGGTTCGGCGCGCGCTGGCGCGAACAGCGACAGCGGCGTACGGCCGATCAGATTCCAGCCGCCCGGCAACGTCAGCGGATAGATAACTGTTTGCCGGTTCGCGAGGCCGATCGAGCCTGGCGGGACAGTCGTGCGGGGTGTTGCACGCCTGGGCAGCGAAAGCGTTTCGTCGAACAGGCCGATATACGGGTGTCCCGGCGCAAAGCCGAGCATCATCACGTCCACGGGTGCGCGGCTGTGACGCTCGATGAGTTCGGTCGACGACAGATCGCATGCGCAGGCGGCTTCGTCGAGATCGGGGCCGTGTTCGTCGCCGTAGCACACGGGAATTTCGACAATACGGGTCGCCGCGGGCTGCACGATATCGACGCTCTGCAGCAGCGCGCCGAGCGCGTCGCGGATCGTGTCGAACGGCATCCGCCGGGTAGCATCGCGCGGCACGCGTGCCGGGTCGTAGTGGATGCCGACAGTCGTCAAGGCCGGAACGATGTCTGTGACGTAATCTGGCCGTGCCGACACGATCCGCGCAGCGAAGGCGCGCGCCATCCGGTTGGCCTGCACTGTGTCGCCGCCCGCGAGTTCGACGATGAGCAGCCGTTCTCCTGATGGGTGGATGGTCCACGACGGCATTTCGTCGCGATTGGCAACCAGAGTCCGTTTCATGACGATAGAGGGCGATGATGTCGAAGAGGGAACGGCGCGCGCAGCGCGACGGAGCAGACGACTTACTTGGCGAACAGTGCAGCCATGTTCGCAAACGCCTTCAACTCGAGTGCATTGCCCGACGGGTCGAGGAAGAACATCGTCGCCTGCTCGCCGACCTCACCCTTGAAGCGGATGTGCGGCTCGATGATGAATTTCGTGTGTGCCGCTGTGAGCTTCCCTGCCATTTCGGACCATTGCTTCATCGACAGCACGACGCCGAAGTGGCGCACTGGCACGGCATCACCGTCAACGGCGCTGGTCTTGACGTGGCCGACTTCTTCCGGCGCGAGGTGAGCGACAATTTGATGACCGTAGAAGTTGAAGTCCACCCAGTCTTCGGCGCTACGTCCTTCAGGGCAGCCGAGCAGTTCGCCGTAGAACTCCCGGGCCGACGCGATGCTGTGAACCGGAAAGGCGAGATGGAAAGGGGGAATGTTGGTGGTGGCGTCCATGGTATGACTGAATCTCAGTGGGGTTATCGATCTGCGTGTGCTTGCAGCCTGCGTGGTGTGCCGTTGCTGTGACATGCAATCGTTACTTCACGCTATGGAGCCAAGTCTAGATACGACAGAAATGCTCGACTACCGATATATTTTTGACCTGAGCATCAAAAAAACAGATCAATCGATGGTGGCGGTGATCGGTGAGTGGCGCGGCGGATTGTGAGTTCGCGATGGATCGCTGTTGTCGGTCGCGGGGAACGAACAGGTCTGTTGAGTAATTGGGAACGAGACTTCACGTCTCGCGATAAGTAGTCTCGACCAGCAACACAGTGCGCCGGGAAGCTGGAAACCTTCACGGCCAATGTTGTATCGTGAGCGCCACCGCCGTCGCACAGACCCCACGATCTCCGTCGAAATGCCCCAGATGATTCCACTCCACAGCGATCCAGCTTTCTATCAGCTCCTTGCCGACAGCTATGCCCGGCTACTTGGTCGGCCCCTGGTGCACCAGGCCATGCCCGTGGCCGAAGCTACCGAATGGCTCTATGAGCACGCCCCGTTCGCGGTACTCGCGCATAACACCGATCCCGACCCGCTCTTTATATACGGCAACAAGGCCGCGCAGCGCCGCTTCGGATATAGCTGGGATGAAATCACTCGACTGCCGTCCCGACTCTCGGCCGAGGCTCCGAACCGCGAGGAGCGGCAGCAATTTCTCGCACGCGTACAGCGGCTCGGCTACGAGGCGGGCTACAAGGGTGTGCGTATCACCAAGTCGGGCCAGCGCTTCATGATCGAGGAAGCCACGCTGTGGCAGCTTCTCGACATGGACGGCAAACTGCACGGCCAGGCGGTTGTCATCCCGCGCACGCGCGACCTCTGATCGGGCATATCAATCTGGAACGAGCTGCAGTTGCTGGTTGAAAACAGTCGATACGATGAAGCGGCCGACCGTCGCATCGCCGGGGCCGTCTGGCGCCGCGAGTACCGTCGCTCGTCCCTATGTGCAGGCAGGAATTTTGCGTCTGAAGTTCCGCTCCAGTTCCCTTGCAGGCTCATCATGCCGAGACCTTCGTTTTCCACCCAGCTTTACGCGCTGTGGATCCTTATCGCCGTACTGTGCTGCCTGCTGACCGTAACCGTGTGGGTGATGCTGTCGTCGGCGCTCGGGGAGCGTGTCGCGGATGCGAAGCAGCAGGCCGCCACGGCCTGCGCGGCGGTCGCGTCGCGCTACGACATGTCGGTGCAGCGGCCGGGCGAAACGAATGTCGATCTTATGCACGCCGTGCTCGATCTCGTCCTGGTCCGCACGGAGGGTATCGAAGGCGGCTTCTGGACTTCCGCACCCGTGCCCAGCGCACCGAGCGGCTTTCTCGCCTACGCGTTTCCCACCTACGAAGGTAGCGGTGTCAAACGCGATATACCCGAGGCTGAGACACCGCTCATTCTTCGCACGCTGCGAAACGTGGTCAGCACCGGCCAGATGCGCGCCGACGTCGTCGCTGGAGGCGCCGATGCGATAGTCGCCGTCGCCTGTCCGGTTCCGCGTCATGCCGGCCTGCTCGCCTGGACGCTCACGCGCGCGCGGCCGCCGCTTGGGCCGTATGGGCAGCGGGCCGCGACGTTCCTCGCCGGCGTGCTAGCGATCATCGTGGCGCTGGCGCTGCTGCTCGCGATGGCGCTCAGACGCTGGAAGCGCAACCTCACGCGGCTCGAACAGGCGCTTGCGCCAGACGGTCGACTCGAGCAGGGCAGGCGGATCGATCGACTTGGCGAGCGCGATCTGGACCATATCGTCGATGCGCTGAATCGTTATGTCGAACGCGCAGAGCACCTGCAACGCGAGGCGAACGAGTTGACCGCGAAACTCGGGCAGGCGGAACGTTTCGGCGCGCTTGGGAAGATGGCCGCACAGATCGCCCATGAAATCCGCAATCCGGTGGGCGCCATGCGGCTCAAAGCGGAAAATGCGCTGGCGGGCGACGCCGCCCGGCGCGAATCCGCGCTGAAGATCATCATCGAGCAGGTGGGGCGCATCGAGTCGCAGTTGTCGAGCCTGCTCGCGCTTACCCAGCTCGTCACCGTCCGCGCGCAGGAAGTCGACCTGCGGGCGTGGCTTGCCGGACTGGTCCGTACGCACGAATCTCGGGCGGAAAGCCGGCACGTAACCTTGCAGGCCGAAGCTGCGTCCTGCACGACGCAGCCGGTCTTCGATTCGGCGCAACTGGCGCGCGCACTCGATAACCTGATCGTCAACGCGCTGCGTCACGCACCGTCCGGCGGACACGTCACGGTCAAGGCGCGCGCCATGTCGGAGGATGGAGGCGAGCGGCTCCGTCTCGAAGTGATCGACGATGGCCCCGGCGTGAGTGCGGGCGAGCGCGAACGTATCTTCGAGCCGTTCGTCACAGGCCGGCCCGACGGGTCGGGTCTGGGCCTCGCAGTCGTGCGCGAGATCGCATCGGCGCATGGCGGCCGCGCGTGGCTTGAGGACAATCCGGAATTGACCTGTTTTGTAATCGATATGCCATGGCGACCATCCTGATCATCGACGACGACGACGCCTTCCGTGACGGCCTTGCGGAAACCATCCAGGACCTTGGATACACGCCGCTCGAGGCACGTTCGGGCGAAGAAGCGATCGAACGTCTGCGCGAGGAGGCGTCGCCCGACTGCATCTTTCTCGACTTCCGGCTGCCGGGCGCGGACGGCCTTTCCGTGCTCGAAACGCTGCGCGGGACGGCTGGTCTGCAGGACGTGCCGGTCGTGATGCTGACCGCGTACGCGACCAGCGACAACACGATCGGCGCGATGCGGCTCGGCGCCTTCGAGCATCTGACCAAACCGGTTGGCCGAGACGAGATCGCCACGCTCCTCGCGCGCATTCTCGCAACCCGCACGAATACGCCCGCGCCACAGGCGATCCACAGATTCGCGGACGAAACACCCTCGCGCGAACCGCAGTTGCTCGGCATCAGCGAAGCCATGCGCGACGTACAGAAGCGCCTCGGCCGCGCGGCCGGCACCAACTCGACGGTGTTGATTACCGGTGAGACGGGCACCGGCAAGGAAGTGGCGGCGAGCGTGCTGCATCGTGCGTCGGCGCGTGTGGGCGGACCGTTCGTCGCCGTGAACTGTGCGGCGATCCCGGAAGACCTGCTCGAGAGCGAACTCTTCGGCCACGCCAGGGGTGCATTCACCGGTGCACATGCAGACCGGCGCGGTCGCTTCGAAGAAGCGCATGGCGGCACACTCTTTCTCGACGAGATCGGCGACATGCCGCTCGCGATGCAGGCGAAGCTGCTGCGCGTGCTGCAAGAGCGGCAGATCACGCCGCTCGGAACCAACAGGCCGCTTGCTGTCGATGTACGCGTGGTGGCCGCGACGCATCGCGACCTGCCGGCGATGATCGCAGCGGGCACGTTCCGGCAGGATCTATCGTATCGGCTCAGCGTGATTCCGCTGCACATACCGCCTCTGCGCGAGCGCGTAGCCGACATTCTGCCGCTGGCGGAGCATTTCCTCGCGGCCGTCGCTGGTCCCTCCGAAGCGGCGCGCAAGCACCTCTCCGCGGACGCCCAGCGCCTGCTCGTCGGCTTCAGCTGGCCCGGCAACGTGCGGGAACTCGCCAACGCCATCGAACGCGCGAGCGCGCTTGCGCCTGCCGCGCTGCTGACCCGCGAAGATTTCACCTTCCTGTTCGATCCGGCCGCGAACGACGCCTATGCGATTCCCGCAGGCCTCATCGACCTTCCGCTGAACGACGCCCTCGCACAACTCGAACGCGCCCTGATCGTCCGGGCGCTTGCGCTCGCCGATGGCAATCGCGCTGAAGCGGCGCGCAGGCTCGGCATCAGCCGCCAGTCGCTCTATACGCGTCTGGCGAATCTCGGCCTGTCCGACTCCTGACCGTTCGAAGGTGTCCAAGGTGTCCATTAACCGGACAGCACCTGTCAGGTTAATGGACACTGCGGCCCTGCTTCGTTGCGTTGCTGCCCGGCCGCATGGGATTTCTGGCCGATGGCATAGGCCTTGCAGAAAGCTCCTCGTCTTACGAAGGAGTGGACCATGCAAGCGATTCCGAATTACCCGCTTAGCAGCATCGCTACGCGCGTCTTGAGCGCGATGAGCCTCGCGGCGCTCATGGCGGCGAGCACCGGATGTGCCGCCCAGACTCAACCTGAGCCGCCAACCGCGCCTCCGCCGCCACCGGTCGCGACCGGCGCGACGCCACCCGTGCCTCCATCCAGCGTCGCTGCCATGGCGCTGCTCCCGCAGCCAGTCGGCGGCCCGGCGCCGCTCACCGATGTCGGAGATCTCACGACCGCGCAGGGCACCGTCGCGCGTTTTCTCACCAATCCGGATGGCGACGTCGACGGCTTGTTGACGAGCGACGGCGTGCTCGTGCATGTCCCGCCGCACATGGGTCCGCAGCTTACGTCGATGGTTCGTCCGGGTGACAACGTGCAGGTGAGCGGGAGGCGCGATGCCGGCGGCGCGCTCGCGGCGCAGCGCATCACCGACACGCGCAGCGGCCAGCAACTGGAAGATCAGCCGCCACTGCCGGGCACCCAGCGGCTGCCGCGTGAGCTACGCGGCGTCGCGCTGTCGCGTCTCAGCGTGCAGGGCCAGGTGGCGCACGTCACGACCGCGCCACGCGGCGAGCCGGACGGCGTGATCCTGGCCGACGGCACCGTGATCCGGCTGACGCCGCCGATCGCCCAGCAGTTTCCGACGCTCGTGCAAACCGGCGCGAAGGTCTCGGCGCAAGGCTACGGCACGCGCACCCAGTACGGCACTGCACTGCAGGCGACGGCATTTGGATCGCCCGGCAATCTGACCCGGCTCTACGATCGCGCGCCACCGGCCCCTTGAGCGCGCCCGGTAACCGCACCTGACATTCACCCGTTCAACCATCATCGAAAAAAAGGACCACGACCATGCATTGGATCGATCCCGACAGTCTTCCCGAAACGCGCGGCACGGTAACGCGTTTTCTTTTGAATCCGCACGGCGAACTGGATGGCTTCGTGCTCGGCTCGCGTCAGTTGCAACAAGTCCATTTTCCGCCCCATCTGTCGCGGCAGATCGCGCGGCTCGTGGCGGTAGGCGACACGGTGCGCGTACGCGGCGTCAAGCCGCGCGGCGCAGACATGATCGCAGCCGTCTCGCTCACGTTGAAGACAGGCAAGGTCATTCTCGACGAAGGCCCGCATCGCGACGGCGAGAAACATCATCATCCTGACGCTGAGCGCAGCCCCATGGAGGCGAGCGGCGAAGTGCTGCTGTCACTGTTCGGTCCGAAGGGCGAGTTGCGCGGAGCGCTGCTGGACGATGGCACGTCGTTGCGCATGCCGCCGCATGCCGCCGCCGAACTGGCGTCGTACCTGGCGCCTGGGGCGCATGTCCATGCCTGGGGACATGGCATCAGGAACCGGCACGGGCGAACCGTTGAAGTGGACGAGATCGCCGAACTCATCGACGCAGAAACCGCCGCCTGAAGCAGGTCCGGCCGTACAGGGAGAAAGCGACATGTTGAGCTGGGTGCACTTCGGGGATCTGCACGCTTCGTCCGACGACGGCTATCGGAGCATCGATCGCCTGCAAACGGTTTTCGACCGATGAATCCCCAATACGCGCTCGAAGGGCTCAACTTTTTCATGGCCGATGTCCAGGCGGGCATCGGGCCGTTTCTCGGCGTCTTTCTGCAGGCACAGGGCTGGCACCCCGACGCGATCGGCACGGTGATGACGCTCGGTGGCATAGCGGGCATGCTCGCGACTTCGCCGTCCGGCGCGCTCGTCGATGCAACTCGTCACAAGCGCGGCTTGATTGTCGCGGCAGGTGTGATGACGACGCTCGCCTCGCTCGTGCTATGGGTCGCACATACGTACTGGATGGTCGCGGCGTCGCAGATCCTCACGGCGGTGACAGGCGCCGCGCTCGGGCCGGCCGTGGCCGGCGTGACGCTCGGCATTGTCCACGAGCGCGGCTTCGACCGGCAGTTTAGCCGCAACCAGGTGGCCAATCACGCTGGCAACGTGGTTGGCGCGGCGCTGTCGGGCTGGCTTGGCTCGCGCTATGGTTTCGGCGCGGTGTTCGCGCTCGCAGGTGTCTTCGGCGCGCTGTCGGTTGTCTCGACGTTGCTGATCCGAGCTGATTCAATCGATCACGACCGCGCACGGGGCCTAGCCGCCGCCCCTTCCACGCATGAGCACGAACAGGCGAGCGGCATTCGTGTGCTGCTGACGTGCCGCCCGCTGTTGCTGTTGTCCGCCGCGCTCGCGATGTTTCACCTCGGTAATGCCGCGATGCTGCCGCTCTACGGCCTCGCAGTTGTCGCCGCGCATAAGGGCGACCCGAGCGCGTTCACCGCGCAGACGATCGTTGTCGCGCAACTGGTGATGGTCTTCGCAGCGTGCTTCGCGAACCGGTTGATCCAGCGCGTTGGATACTGGGGTGTGATCCTCATCACCTTTCTTGCGCTGCCGCTGCGCGGGCTAGTCGCGGCGCTGTTCATCTCGGCCTGGGGGGTATGGCCCGTGCAGGCGCTCGATGGCATCGGCGCGGGGCTGCAAAGCGTGGCCGTTCCAGCGCTCATCGTGCGGCTCCTGCAGGGCACCGGGCGTGTCAACGTCGGACAGGGCGTGGTGATGACCGTGCAGGGTGTAGGCGCAGCGCTGAGTCCTGCACTCGGCGGTGTCCTCGCGCAACACTTCGGCTATGCGGCGGCCTTTCTCGTGCTGGGCGCCGTGTCGGTGAGCTCGCTTGCGCTGTGGCTGCTGTTCGGCACCTTCCTGAAAAAGGCCTGTGGCATTCACAACGATCTCGCCAACCAGAATCCGCTCGTTACATGAATCCGACTTTCCTCTCCTGGGGTATCGCGTTTGCCGCTACCGCTGGCGTTATCTTGCGTCCCTTCCGATGGCCGGAAGCGATCTGGGCAGTGACAGGCGCGGTGCTGCTCGTCGCGCTCGGGCTGCTTCCTGTCAGCCTCGCGCTGCAGGCGGTCGCAGAAGGCACCGACGTCTATCTGTTCCTCATCGGCATGATGTTGCTGTCGGAGCTAGGTCGCCGTGAAGGACTGTTCGACTGGATCGCAGTGCTTGCCGTGAACCACGCGAAGGGCTCGCCGCGCAGGCTCTTTCTGCTGGTGTACCTGGTCGGCGTCGTGGTGACGACGTTTCTGTCGAACGATGCCGCTGCCGTCGTGCTGACACCCGCCGTGTTTGCCGCCGCGAAGAAGGCGAATACGAAGCCGTTGCCTTTGTTGTTCGTGTGCGCGTTCATCGCCAATGCGGCGAGTTTCGTCCTGCCAATCTCGAATCCCGCCAATCTCGTGCTTTACGCGAATCACACGCCGGCACTGGACTTGTGGTTGGCGCGCTTCGCCGTGCCGTCGGTGCTGTCGATCGTCGTGACGTTCTTCATGCTGCGCTGGACGCAACGTCAGGATCTGCAAGGGGAGTGCGCCTCCGGTCTGCCGGTGGACACGCTCAGCGCGAACGGCAAGGTGGCGCTGGCGGGCATCGGCGTGACGGCGATCGCGTTGCTTGTCGTCTCCGCCCTCGATCTGCAGCTCGGCCTGCCGACCGCCGTGCTCGGCATCCTCACGACACTGGTGGTGCTCGTCAAGGAACGCAAGTCGCCGGCGGAACTAATTAGCGGCATCTCATGGAGCGTGCTGCCGCTCGTGGCGGGACTCTTCGTGCTGGTGGAGATGCTCGCGCACACGGGCGTTATCGCTCAACTGTCGCGGCTGCTCGCGCAGGCGACGCAGCAGAGTCAACTGGCTGCGGCCGCGACATCGGGGCTCATCGTCGCGCTGGGCAGCAACGCGATCAACAACCTTCCGGCAGGGCTGATCGCCAGCGCGACCGCATTGCAGGCGCATAGCCCCGAGCGGGTCATCGACGCCATGCTGGTCGGCGTGGATCTCGGCCCGAACCTGTCGATCACCGGCTCGCTCGCGACCATTCTGTGGCTGCTTTCGATCCGCCGCGAAGGCGAAGAGGTGAGCTTCATGCAGTTTTGCAGGATCGGCATGGTCGTGATGCTGCCTGCGCTCGTGCTGGCGATGGCCGCACGGCTTTTGACCGGACATTGAGAGAACCTGAAGGAGGAGCGTGATGAACAGTGCGCGGATCTATCCATTGCCCGACACGGCCAGCATGTTCAGTGCCAACAATCCTCTGACAAATGGCATTGATCTAGCCATATATAAATTCAATTGGGCGCAAACCTTTGCGTCCGGTCGCGCAGTGTTTGTGCCCCTCTAGCAATGCGACAGCACGCCGTAAAGTCAGATGCATGCAGCTGAAGCTCGTGCATTCGGAGCCCGCACGTCTTCTGGTCTACTCGACGCCTCGAATTTCTTTTTTTTGTGCACCACCGATTGGCAACTGGAGTTGAAATATGAATCTCAGCAATCTGTCAGTTAAGGCAAGACTCACGGGGACCTTTGGCGTGCTTGCCGCCACTGTCCTTATCGTGTCAGGCATTTCGCTGAAGTCACTGAACGATGCCAACGACCGATTCGCAAATTTCGTGTCGGGCGTCAATGCCCGCGCCACTATGGCTGAGCAGGTTCGAACCGCAGTTGACCGACGTGCGATTGCCGCACGCAACATGGCGCTCGTGACCACGCCAGGCGATTTCGAGATGGAAAAGGCTGCTGAAGCGCAGGCCCAGATGGATGTCCAGTCGAACATCGCGAAACTGACCCAGATGGTTTCGTCCGCGACCGACGCGACGGAAAAGACCCGCAGCCTTGTGGGCGAAATCAACCGGATTGAGGCCGTGTATGCACCTGTCGCCCAAGCAATCGTTGCTCTCGCCGTTGGAGGCAAGCGCGACGAGGCGGTGAAGAAAATTGACGACGATTGTCGTCCGCTGCTCGCCGCCCTGGTCAAGGCAACGGACGACTACGCGCAATACACGCGCGGCCGTGAAGAGGAACTCGTTCGACAGTCCCAGGAACATTATGCAACGCAGCGGAATCTGCTGATGGCGATCTGTCTCGCCGCTGTTGCGTTGGCGGTCGTGGCGGGCATGGTTATCACGCGAGGATTGCTGCGTGCACTCGGCGCTGAGCCTGTGGCCCTCGGTGAGGTCACACGGCGCGTAGCCGCTGGCGATCTGAGTCCCGTCGCAGGCGCGAAGAATGCGCCGGGAGGGAGCGTGCTCGCGTCAATGGGTGAAATGCAGGCAAGTCTCGTCAGCCTGATTGGTCAGGTGCGTACCGCCGCAGACAGTATCGCGACCGGCTCCAGCCAGATTGCTTCGGGCAACGTCGATCTTTCGTCCCGCACCGAACAGCAGGCCGCATCGCTGCAGGAAACCGCGTCAAGCATGGAAGAGCTGACTTCGACAGTGAAGCAGAACGCCGAAAACGCTCAGCAGGCAAGCTCGCTCTCCGCCAACGCGTCCGAAGTGGCGCTAAAGGGCAACGAGGTAGTGAGTCAGGTCGTCGGTACGATGGGCGAGATCAGCACGAGTTCGACCAAGATCGCGGAGATCACGGGAATTATTGAAGGAATCGCGTTCCAGACCAATATCCTGGCGCTGAACGCGGCGGTGGAAGCGGCGCGGGCAGGGGAGCAGGGCCGCGGGTTCGCGGTGGTTGCAAGCGAGGTGCGCAGCCTTGCGCAGCGGTCGTCGAGCGCGGCGAAGGAAATCAAGGATCTGATCAACGCGTCCGTCCAGAAAATCCACGATGGATCGTTGCTCGCGAATCAGGCGGGAAAGACGATGTCGGAGGTCACGCAGGCCGTCGCGCGGGTGACCGACATCATGGGCGAAATCGCCGCCGCGTCGACGGAACAAAGCAGGGGCATCGAACAGGTCAACCAGTCGATCACGCAGATGGACGAGGTCACGCAGCAGAACGCTGCGCTGGTGGAGGAAGCGGCGGCCGCATCCAAGTCGCTCGAAGACCAGGGGCGGCAACTTAATCAGGCTATTTCGTTCTTTCGTCTGGATGCCAGTTCCGGTTCGCTGGTACTAGATGGACGGGCATCCGCCGCCAATCGTCAAATGCCACGTTTTCTTTCGGCGTAAGGTCAAAGTTTCTGGCCATGCTCCACGAGCTGGAGTCCGAGACGTGCCTTAGCCGGAGGACCGCGCGAGGCGCCAAACTACCCCGTCGTTCGGAAGAAGGACCGTGCTTCAGGTGCAGCAGGAAAATTGCCCACCGAATGGACCCGAGGGTCCATTTTTTTTTGACGCTGCCGTTAACCGGGTCATCGGCTATCCGCGAAACCTTGGCAATCCTTCGCCGCTGAATCCGTTTACTCCAACCCGACTCTACGGCGCGCCTGCGGGACAACGTTGTTAGGACCGGGTGCACCCATTAGAGCATTACCGTGTCTCTTTCCATGACTACCGGAAAACTGGCTGTTCTCGCCGGCCGCCATCCTTTGATCGTCGGCATGCTCGGTAGTCTGATGTCATTGGGCGTGTTGGCGATCAGTCTGATCACGCTTCTGGCCTCCCGTGAGGCCGCCGTCGAACATGCCCATGAAACGTCCAGAAACGTCACTGCCGTTTTGGTCAGCAATATCGCGAGGACGATTGAAACGTCAAATAACTCGCTTCTCGCCTTGATTTCGGCGCTGGACAAACCTGTGGTCCAAAGCATGGATCCTGACCTGCGTCACGAATTGCTGTTTGACCAGACCGCGGCCAAGTACGTCACTGGGATGGGAGTCACGGACGATCAAGGTCGTCTTATCGACGGCTGCTGTTCCAGCTCCCATACATGGGATTTCAGCGATCGGGACTATTTCATAGTTCATCGCCAGTCGGCGAATGTCGGGCTCTATGTGTCATCAGTTTACCGGGCACGGTCGCGGCCAGGCGCGCAGTCAATCGCGATCTCGAGAAGGATGACCCGGCCCGACGGGTCATTCGGCGGGGTAGCGATTGTCGCTATTGACGTCGAGTATTTCAGGCAACTCCTTACAAAACTGGACGTGGGGCCAAAGGGTATCACTGCGATCGTACGGACGGACGGCACGCTGGTGGCCAGAAATCCCCCAAGCAGCCGGGCTGGGCAGGTCAATGTGGGTACATCTCCAGTGTTTCCGCGGATGGTGAACCATGATTCCGGGTTCTATGCTGCTCGATCGATCTCGGACGGCGTACTTCGTCTGTATACATTCCAGCGCATTCCCGGCACGCCACTCATCGCCGTCGTCGCGCCGGCGGAAAGCGACGTACTGGCCTCCTGGAAGCAGTTGTCATGGATAGTCGGGATTTCCGCATCGTCCGTTAGCTTCGCGTTCTGTGCAGCGGTCTGGTTGCTTGCGTTCGCACTGCGGGACCAGGTACAGACTCAGGTGCTGCTTACAGAGCTGACGCAAACCGACGCGTTGACAGGGCTCAAGAACCGCCGTGCCCTCGACGAAGTGCTCGAAAACGAGTGGGGCAGACTTCAGCGCCATGATGGTTACCTGTCACTGCTGTTCGTCGATGCGGATAACTTCAAGAAATACAATGACAGCCACGGCCATGCTCAGGGCGATATAGCATTACAACATCTCGCGGAGTGCATCAATCGTCACGCGCGTCGTCGTGGCGATGTCGCGGCACGATATGGTGGAGAAGAATTTGTTGTGGTGTTACCCGACACGGATGAAGCGGGCGCGGTTCAGATTGCTGAAGCAATACGTCGTGAAGTCGAGCATGGGCGACAGGCTGTGGCTTCTGCGAAAATTTCGCCCTTCACAGTGAGTATTGGATGCGCGACCGGTCGACGCTCACGTTCCTTGTCGCTGGATGAATTGACTAATTCAGCTGATATGGCGCTGTACGCGGCCAAAAGAAGTGGAAGGAACGCTGTCGTCTCCGCAGGTGATGTTGTCGCATCGATTCAGCAGGAGACTTGATTGCATTCCTTGGCTGGGGCCGTCTTATTCTGATGTCACAGCGGCTAGTCGAGGAAGAAACTGCATCAGCAGTTTCTCACCGACCTGGCGCAGTTTTCACTTTCCGTTTCATGCGACACGCTGCACCCGTTTTACGTGTCCCCGCTACAATCTGCCTGATCCATTTGACGCGGAAGAGCACGTATGAAAGTCACCCGGGAACCCGTCGCATTGTCGCGGGCCACGCAGTTACTGAATCATGGACCTGTCACGATCATCACCAGCGCGCACGGCGGCCGCTCGAATGTGATGGCGGCATCGTGGGCGATGCCGCTCGATTTCACCCCTCCGAAGGTTGTCGTCGTGGTGGACAGCCGCACGCTCACGCGACAACTGATCGAAGCGAGCGGCGTGTTCGGGCTGCAACTGCCGAGCCGCGGATTTGCCGCGCAGACGCTGGCAGTGGGAACGAACCCAGGCGCGGAACTCGACAAGTTCGCAGCCTTCAACCTTGAGACTTTCCCGGCACAAGAAATCGATGTGCCGATGCTGGCGGGCTGCATCACGTGGATGGAATGCAAGGTGATTCCGGACGATAGCCAACGGCACGATCTGATCATTGGCGAAGTGGTCGCCGCCTATGCGGACAGCCGCGCGTATTCGAACAACCGCTGGCACTTTGGCGATGATCCGGATCTGCGCACATGCCATTACGTGGCGGGCGGGACGTTCTTCGCCACGGGCGATGCGTTTGAAGTCGCGCCGGTGGCGAGCGGCGCGGGGGATTAATCGGCTAGCGGCTACGTTTCTGTCCGGGGGCAAGCGTGTCTCACGAATTGCCATCGGCGAACGCCGTAAGGGCCTCGCCCGCCAGCCGATAGCGAACCCATTCGCTTTGCGCGCTCGCGCCGATCGATTCATAGAAGCCGATCGCGGGTTCGTTCCAGTCGAGCACACTCCATTCGAAGCGCCCACAGCCCGTTTCGCAGGCAATTTGCGCAAGATGGCGAAGCATTTGTTTGCCCGCGCCACTGCCACGCGATGTCGGCGATATGTACAGGTCTTCCAGATAGAGCCCCTGTTTGCCGAGCCACGTCGAATAGGAGAAGAAGTAAACGCAAAAACCGATCGGCTGGCCGTTCATTTCGCAGATCAAAGCCTTCGCGGTGGACGTAGCGGAGAACAGGCTCGTTTCGATGTCTTCGACGGTCGCGACAACTTCGTGCTCCGCTTTCTCATACACCGCGAGTTCGGTGATGAAGCGGAGAATCAGAGCGGCGTCGGCTGCGTGGGCGGGGCGGATGTGGATGGTCAAGGTGAGGTGCTCGGTTTGTTGGAAGGTCGATCGAAGTTTAGCGAAGATGCGGCGGCTCCGGATCAAACATCCATCGTATCGCTTATCCAGATTGCGATTGACGCGTCGCCACAAAATCGTTTACTGTCGATCCATGGACTTCCATTCGATTCCCTTCGCTGCCGTCACCACCACGACGACCACCTTCACAGGCGGGTCGTCTGGAGGTCGCGCACGCTAGAAGCAGGAAGCTGTGGCAGACCACCAAAGGCCCCGCCGGAAACGGACGGGGCCTTTGGCGTTTCTGGACCTCCGTTTGCGGCATCGATCCTCAGTATCTGCAAGATCAAATCAAACGGAGTGTCATCGTGAACGACATCGACCATCGTGTACTTGGCAACAAACTCGACCTCTTTCATCAACAGGAAGAAGGCGCCGGCATGGTGTTCTGGCACCCACGCGGCTGGGAGTTGTACCGCGTGCTGGAAGACTACATTCGTGCCCGCATGCGGCGCGCGGGCTTTCGCGAGATCCGTACACCGCAACTGCTGGCGCGCTCGTTGTGGGAGAAAAGCGGCCATTGGGAGAAGTTCGGCGCGGCGATGTATTCGTTGGCCGACGCGGAAGAAGGACGCACGCTGTGTTTGAAGCCGATGAGTTGTCCGTGTCACGTACAGGTGTTTAACCAGCGTGTGCGGTCGTATCGCGAGCTGCCGGTTCGTTATAGCGAGTTCGGCGCGTGTCATCGTGACGAACCTTCAGGATCGCTTGAAGGGCTCAAACGTACGCGTGCTTTCGTGCAGGACGATGCGCATGTGTTCTGCACGGAGGCGCATATCGAAGGCGAAGTAGGCCGCTTCTGTTCTCTGCTGCGTGCTGTCTATGCGGACCTAGGTTTCCCGGACTTCAAAGTGGCACTCGCTACACGGCCTGCGATGCGCGCGGGCAACGATCAAACGTGGGATCGTGCAGAAGAGGCGCTGGCCAATGCAGCGCGTGCAGCGAGCCTTAAATTCGACGTACTCGAAGGAGAGGGCGCGTTTTACGGGCCGAAACTGGAGTTTCATTTGACGGATAGCCGTGAACGCAGCTGGCAATGCGGCACGATCCAACTCGATTTCGTGCTGCCCGATCGGCTCGACGCGGAGTTCGTCAACGAGCGCAACGAACGTGAGCGGCCGGTGATGATTCATCATGCGGTGCTCGGTAGCATGGAGCGTTTCATCGCGATGCTGCTCGAACATCACGAAGGGTGGTTGCCGGTGTGGCTCACGCCGGAACAGGTCGTGGTCGCGACGATCAGCGACGCGAACGCGGCCTACGCGCAAGAAGTGATGCAGGCGCTTGACGACGCCGGCATCAGAGCACTGCTCGATGGCCGACCGGAGCGATTGGAGAAGAAGATCGTCGATGCAAGGGAGAAGCAGGTGCCGATTTTCGTCGCAGTCGGTTCGCGCGATGAGCGCGATCGGACGATCAGCATTCGCATGCGCGACGGGCAGCAGTCGACGCTTGCGCTCGCCGAGGGCGTCGAGCATTTGCGACTGTGTGCGTTGCCGCCTTGCACGCAATGAAGCAATGACAGCATCACCGGCTTAAAGGCGCACGGACCTGTGCCTTTAAGCTATCGTTCTTGCTCAACCGTTCAATGTCATTGCAAACCGGACTCATCCAGTCTGCTCACTACACCCCCTGCGGCCGCGCTCAATCCACCTCCTCAAACAATCTACCCCAACTCCCAAGCGGCCTGGTGTCCACGCCCAACATCCTTAAAGCCTTCCAAACGACGGTGGCCACCGTGTCATACGCGGGAATATCCGTCGCCATCTCAAACGCCCGCACCAGATGCGCCGCGTGCAGATTCGTGCAGAACGTTGTCAGCGCATCCGGCCTCGCAAACGCGGCTTCACGCATCATGATCGCCAGTTGCGTATCCGGCACCTCGGCAAAACTGAAATTGTCCTGCAAGCCGAGGTGTCGTTCGGAAACGCATTCGATGCCGAGCTTCTCGTAGTTGCGCACGATCCTCTGCTGAACCTCGTCGATATATGGCGACACCAAACCGAACCGTCGCACGCCTGTCTTGGCGAAAATCTCGTTGAGCGCCAGTACCGAGGTCGTTGCGGGAATGCCGGTCGCCTCGGTGATCTGGCGGCACAACGCCTGGTCGCGCTCAAAGCCGAGCCAACCGGCCGACGTGCCGCTCCAGCCGATCACGTCGACACGTGCATCGGCCAACTGACACGCCGCTGCGAGAATCCGGCTCGCGTCGAACTGGCCGAGTGCCTGCTCCGACAACGCGATCTCCGTGACCGTGAAGCGCGCAAAGTGTGCACTGACGTGCGGCAGTTCGCTGAGCATGGCAGCAGTAATCGGCTCCAACGCCGTGTTCGACGACGGCGTGAGGATGCCGAGCCGGATTCTCCTGTGTTGCATCGTGGTGTGCCCCTTGGGTGCTTGAGTGCTTCGATGGGGTTAGTCGGCGAGCAACAGCTTCACGCCCTCAGCGGCTTCATAGCGAAGCTGCTCGAGATCGAGGCCCGGAATCACACCGTTGTCCACCACGACCCGACCATTCACCACGTTGTAGCGAACTCGAGCCGGCTCACCCGCCGTCACCGGCGCCATGGCCACGTCATGGAAGCCGTTGAAGCGCAGATCGCTGACGTCATAAAGCACGAAATCCGCTGCCTTGCCGACTTCGAGCGTGCCGACTGCATCGAGGCCGAGCACACCTGCGCCGCCCGCGCTGCCCCAATGAATCGTCTCTTCGACGGTGGTCGCCGACGCGCCTTGCGCCGCCCGATGCACCAACCACGCGAAGTGCGCTTCGTTGGTCATGCTGCCGGACTCGTTCGAGGCGACGCCGTCTACGGCCAGCGACATCGGCACGCCCGCCGCCGCCATCTGCGGTGCCGGCGCAATACCGCTGCCGAGGCGCGCATTGCTCACCGGACAGTGCGAGCAGCCGCTGCCGGTTTCCGCAAGCATCGTGATCTCGCTCGGCTGCAAATGCACGAGGTGAGCGAACCAGACGTCCGGCCCGAGCCACTCGTGATCGGCGACGAACTCGACCGGCAGTTTGTTGAAGCGCTCTTTGCAGAAATCGACGTAACGGGTCGTTTCGGAAAGATGCGTGTGCAGCCTTAGGCCCATGCGCCGCGCCGCGCGAGCGACTTCAGGCAGCAGTTCTGGCGGCAGTGAAAATGTCGGCGTAGTCGGTGCAACCACCACGCGACGCATGGAAGCCGCCCGCGAATCGTGATAGCGCGACTTCAAGCGCTCCACGTCGGCGAGCATCTGATCGAGCGTCTCGGGTTTCAACGCCACTTTGGAAAAACCCGGATGGTCCCCCGCCGCCTGCAATGCGCCGCCACGGCACAGCACAAAGCGCATGCCGAACGACGCCGCTTCGTCGAATAGCAGATCGCCGGTTTCAGTGGTGCCGTCCGCGTGATAGAGGTAGTGATGATCGGCACAGGTCGTCACGCCGGACAACAGCAGCTCGGCAAGACCCAGACGTGCAGCGACACGCGCCAGGTCCGGAGTAAAACGCGCGAGACGCGGATACGGCACGGCGGCCAGCCATTCCTGCAAATCGGCGTTGATGCCGGACGGCACCGCCTTCAGCAGGTTCTGGAACAGATGATGGTGCGTGTTCACCCAGCCCGGATAAACGACGCATGAACGCGCGTCGATCACCCGCTCGTCAGCACGCGGTTCGAGGTTGGGCGCGATGGCTTCTATACGGCCGTTGCGAATGCGCAGATCGACTTGGCCCAGGCGGGCGTTATCGCCGCTTCGGCCGCTCATCACCGCGACAGGGTTCTTGATCAGCAACGCTTCAGTTTGCATGCTCACGATTCAATGTCCTTTCAGATACTTCGAAGCGGCCGCCGGTCCATGGAGGTACAACGGCCGCGCTCGTCCTGCTGTCCCGGTCGCTAATTCGCGTACTAGGATTCGCGCACCAGGTTGCTGTGCGCCTCGACGATTTTTTCTTCTTCGTGCGCGCCGTTCAACACCGCGTTCAGCACGACCGACACCAGACACGCCAGCACCACACCGCTATGCAGGAAGGGCTGCGTCCAGTCGGGCATGTGTTTGAAGACTTGTGGCGCCATCACCGGAATCAACGCAGTGGCGATCGTAAAGCCGACGATCAGCACGTTGTAGCGATTGCGCTCGAAGTCCACCTTCGCCAGGGTCTGCACGCCGGCCGCCACCACCACGCCGAACATTGCGATGCCTGCACCACCCAGCGCCGCGGCAGGTGTTGATGCGACTACCGCGCCGATCTTCGGCACCAGCGCCACGACGCACATCAGCACGCCGCTGATCGCAACCACCCAGCGGCTGCGCACGCCGGTGAGAATCACGAGGCCGACGTTTTCCATGAAGGCGATAAAGGGGAACGCAGCGAACATGCCGGCGATCGCGCTGGCGAGACCATTCGCACGCATGCCGCGCACCACGTCGTCCTCGCTCACGTCTTTGCCGACGATGTCACCGATAGCGACGAACAGCCCCATCGATTCGACCATCTGCACCACCATCACGACGATCATCGTCAGCACCGGCACCAGCGAGAACACGGGCGTGCCGAAGTGGAACGGCATCGGCAGCGTGAACCATGGCGCGGCGCTGACGCTGGTGAAATTGCCCATGCCGAGCGAGCACGCCAGAATGCCGCCTGCGATCAATCCGATCAGCACCGAGAGATTGCGCAGGAACGGACCAGCAAAGCGGTTGATTGCGAGAATCACCAGCGCGACGAATAGCGTGACGCTCAGGAAGGGCAGTGCACCGAACTGCTGCTGCGCGGCCTCACCACCACCGGCCCATTGATACGCAACGGGGAACAGTTGCAAACCAATTACCGTGACGATGCAGCCGGTCACCACAGGTGGGAAGAATCTTCGTAAGCGTCCGACCAAGGGCGCGGCAAACATCGTGAAGAGACCCGCGCCAATCACCGCGCCACACACGCCTGCGAAACCGACGCCCGGACTCAAACCAATCGCAATGACCGGCCCGACGCTGCTGAACGCGACGCCTTGCAGAATCGGCAGCCTCACGCCGAACTTCCAGACGCCGACGGTCTGCAGGATCGTCGAGATGCCTGAGCAAAACAGAGCGGTGCTGATGAGCACGGTCGTGTCGGCCGGCGACATCTTCAGTGCCGACGCGACGATCAACGGGACTGCGATCGCGCCGATATAAGCCACTAGCATGTGCTGCAAACCGAGCGTGATCATCTGGCGCTTCGGCAGAATCCGATCGACGGGATGTATGGCGGTGTTCATGACGTGTCTCCTTTGTCACGCAAAGCTGCCGGCCGGAGTGGGTGCCTAGGCGTTTACTCCAGTCTCAGCGCAGCGATTTTCGGTTTCTGGCCGGAACGCACCACACGGCTTTGCCGTGCAGCATCACGTCGCGTGCCGGCCAAGTCTCCCGTCAGGCCGCAATTGGCACGGCAAGACAGGCATGGAAGCGGTCGGTCAGCGCGGCGCGATCGAGATCGCGTCCGATGAATACAATGCGGCACGAGCGTGGTTCACTGCCCCACACCTGCGCCGCGCGAAGTTCGATCACGTTGTGCACGCCTTGCAGCACATAGCGGTGCGATTGGCCCTGCAAAGCGAGAATGCCTTTCATACGGAACAGGTTGGTGGCGTCGGACTGGCGCAGTTCGTTGAGCCAGACTTGCAGCGCGTCGAGATCGATGTCTGCATCGACTTCGATGCCCACCGAGGACACGCTTTCGTCGTGCTGGTGGTCGGCGTGGTCGTCGTCATGATGGGCATGCTCATGATCGTGATGGGCTTCGTGCGCGTCGTGGTGATCCTCGTGTTCGTGCGCTTCTTCATGCAAGCCATCCGTCTCGACGAGAATCTGCGAAAACTCGTTCGCACCGACGCCGAGAATCTTGTCGAGATCAATCTGGGCGTAGCTCGATTCGACGATCTCTGCTGTGGCGTTCAACCCGCGAATACGCTGCGTCAGTGAAGCGATATCTTCAGCAGTCACCAGATCGACCTTGTTGATCACGATACGGTCCGCGCAGACGATCTGATCGACCGCCTGGTTGTCACTGCCGTCGAGCACCAGGTCGTCCAGGTGTGCGGCGATATGCTTCGCATCCACCATCGTGACGACCGCATCCAGCGTCACCTGCTTCGCGATCGGGTCATCAAGGAAGAAAGTCTGTGCGACCGGATACGGATCAGCGAGCCCACTCGTTTCGACGATGATGTGATCGAGCCGGTCAGGCCTTTCCACCAACATCCGTACGATCCGCACGAGGTCTTCACGCACCGCGCCGACGCAGCACACGCAACCGTTCGTCATCTCGTAGATCTCTTCGGTCGATTCGAGCACGAGACCACCGTCGATACCGATTTCGCCGAACTCGTTTTCGATCACCGCGATCTTGCGGCCGTGCTTCTCGCGCAGGATATAGTTGAGCAGCGTCGTTTTGCCGGCGCCGAGAAAGCCGGTCAGCACGGTGACGGGAATTTTCTCGATTTCATTGTGAGTGGTGTGAATGTGATTCATGGCTCGTCTCCGTTTCTTCGTTCGTGCTGCGGTTGGTGCGGTTCGGCTGGTCAGGCGACATGGGGTACTTGTGTCGCTTCTTGTAATGCGGTTTCTGCCTTGCCATCTCGCCAGCGTTTGACTGTGCCAGCTTCGAGACCGAACAGATCGAGCACGCGGCCTAGGGTGTGGTCGATCATCTGATCGAGTGAAGCAGGGCGCGAGTAGAACGCCGGTACCGGTGGTGCGACGATGGCGCCCATTTCGGTGACGGCGATCATGTTGCGCAGATGCGCCAGCGTGTAGGGGGTTTCACGCGCCAGCAACACCAGGGGGCGGCGCTCTTTCAACGTGACGTCGGCGGCGCGCGAGATCAGGCTCGACGACATGCCGCTGGCAATTTCGGCAAGCGTCTTCATCGAACAGGGTGCGACGATCATGCCTAGCGAGCGGAACGAGCCGCTGGAGATCGCCGCGGCCATGTCGTCGCAACGGTAGGTGAAGCTGGCGAGGGCGCTGACTTCGGCGAACTTGTAGTCGGTTTCATGCGTCATCGTCAGCAGCGCGCTGCGCGAGACGGTCAGATGCGTTTCGATACCGAGCTCACGCAGTAATTGCAGTAGGCGTACGCCGTACGTGAAGCCGGATGCGCCGCTGATGCCGACTACGAGTCGCCGCGGGGTCATTGCTGGGCTCCGGCGGCGGCGCGGTTCAGAACCTCAACCGCTTGTTGCGTAGCGCGCTCGCTGATCTTCGCGCGGATGCCGTCGAAGTGAGACCCGCGTGTCGCATCGATACCCATGCGCGACGTGGTGCCCGCCGCGGACGATGACGGATCGAGCGGACTACCCGGCAAGCCATCGACGATGAACACGTCCTGATGCGGCTGGAAATGCGTGGCGATGGCCCACAACACTTGCGAATCGTTGGTGATGTCGATATCGCTATCCACCGCCACCACGTTCTTCAGATACGGGTCCCAGCCGAGCAGCGCGAGCATGATCTGACGCGCTTCGCCGTCGCGTGTCTGATTCAGCGCGACGTAGCAGTGAAAGTGCGTGCCCGAGTTCGGATAGTGCAGCGCAGTGACGGAAGGAAAGCGTGCCTTCAGCTTCTCGCTCATTTCCGCTTCGCGTGGCAAGCGGGCCAGCGTCAGATGCTCGGCGTACGGGCCGCCGACGACATCGACGAGCCATGCATCGTTACGCCGCATCATCGTGTCGACGCGCAGCACATTGTTGGTCGAGCGATCCGACGAATAGCCGGTGAATTCGCCGAACGGGCCTTCTTCTGCGTGAGCGTCCGGATCGATCGTGCCTTCCAGAACAAACTCGGCGGAAGCGGGAACGCCGATTCCGTATCGCGGCGTACGCACCAGTTCCAGCGGCGCGCCAAACAATCCGCCTGCAATCGCTCGCTCATCGGTACCGAAGGGCACGCGCGCCGCAGCGGCCAGCATGAACAATGGATGCGCACCGATCACCATCGCGACTTTCAATGTGTCGCCGCGCGCTTGCGCGGTTTGCAGCATGCGCCAGAGGTGGCCGCGAGAATGCAGGCTGGTGGCGAGCGCATTGCGCGCATGCCGCATCGAACGGTGATAGCTGAGATTCGCGACGCCCGTCACCGGATCTTCTGCAACGATCACCGCGTTGGTGATGTACGGACCGCGATCGGTATCGAAGTGGCGGATCATCGGCAGATGCGCGAGATCGACAGCGTCGCCTTCGATAACCTGATCGAGAACCGGACCGGTCGGAACGAAAACCGGCGCGATAGGAGTGTTCGCACGCTGTTGGTAAGCGTCGAATAAGCCCGGCGCATCAACGTCGAACAAACGCCCAATGCGTGTACGTGAAGCAAAGAAATTGGTAACCAGCGGTGTCGCAATGCCGTCGACCTTTTCGCAGATCAACATGTCATGCCGACCGCGCGCGGCCAGTTCGGCCACGATAGCGGTGACGTCCTGATCCGCGGACACCGGCTGCTTGATGGTCAATACATCGTCGGGAAACTGCTCGCGGTACGCCAGGGCAAAGCGATGAAAATCCTGCGTGGCGCGGAAGAGGTTATCCGCCATAGTGAACTCCGTCGAAAGCAATAACGAAAGCGGACTGTCGGGCGAGGCAGGCGCGGCACCAACCGTTGGCCGCGCCTGTCCATCATCAAGCGCTAAACGCGTTAAGCCGGCTGCGTGACGTCATTCACGTAAGTCGCCTTCAAACGCTTCTCTGCTTCGGCCAGATCCTTCGGCGGCTTGGTCGGTTCGATGCCGACCAGACGGGCGATGTTGTTGCCCATATAGTCTTCGAGACCGTCCTCATCCAGATCCATGCCCTGCGGCGCGGGACCGCATAGCATTTCGAGTTCGCGCAGCCACATGCCCGGTTCGTTCGGCGGCGAATCAGTACCGAACACGATCTTGTTGCGCGGCAACTCACGAGCGAATTCGACGATGCGCGATTGATAGCACCAACCCGATTCGCAATACACGTTTGGCGTATCCATCGCCATCCAGAACGATTCGAACGAGTAGTTGCCGCCTGTTTGAATCCCGAAGTGACCGATGATGAAATTCACCATCGGGAATTCGCGGATGATCGGATAGAACTGCGTCGGGATCGTGTACGGTCCGTCGCCGGTGTGAATCAGGACCACCACGCCGAGCTCCGCGCATTTCTTCATCGCCGGACGCAACCAGTCGAGCGCGCGATCCGGACGATAGCCGTGCATGTTCGCGTGCAGCTTGAGCATCTTGAAACCGTACTCTTTCACGTGGAATTCGAGTTCGGCGGCGCCGTTCTCCGGACCCCAACGCGGGTTGTACGTGAAGTTGCCGATAAAGCGATCCGGGTACTTCTGCGTCAGCTCGGCGATATACGCCATGTAGTCGCGAATGCCTTCACGGCCGCGGCGATTGCCGTCGCGATAGCCTGTGTTGCCAGGCGGCGGCTGGATGAAGCCCATGTCGATACGGCGCGGCTTGCCGTTGATGATGTACGGACCGTCCATCATCTTCAGCAGGCGTTCGCCGGTGAACGGCTCGCCGGTGTGGCGCCACGCTTCGTCGACGAGGTTGGTCGGGTGCAGATGGGTATCGATGATCATCAGCGGGCTCCTGCGTAGGCTGCTTGTGATGCCTGAGCGGCGTGCTTCTGCGACGCGCCGGCATGCTGTTTCAGATAGGCTTGCGCTTCCTCGACGCTTCTCGGCGGCGCGCTCGGCTCGATGCCGATCATGCGGGCGAGGTTGTTGCCGAGGTAATCCTCGAGCGTGTCTTCGTCGAGATTCAGGCCTTGCGGCGGCTCGTGGCACAACACTTCGAGCAAGCGCAGCCACATGCCGGGTTCATTCGGCGGCGTGTCCGAGCCGTAGAGAATCTTGTGCGTCGGCAGCACCTTCGCGAATTCGACGATCCGCGATTGCAAGCACCAGCTCGATTCGCAGTAGACGTTCGGCGTATCGAGCGCCATTTGATACGGCTCGAAGCAATACACGCCCCCCGTCTGCACGCCAAAGTGCGCCATGATGAAATTCACCGACGGGAATTCGCGGATCAACGGATACCACTCGCTCGGAATGCTGTACGGCCCGTCGCCGGTGTGCAGCTTCACGAGCAGGCCGAGATCCGCGCATTTACGCAATGCAGGACGCAGCCAGTCGAGTGCGCGATCGGGACGGTACGCATGCATATTGGCCTGCAACTGCACCATCTTGAAGCCGTGTTCCTTCGCATAGAACTCGATCGCTTCGGCACCGTTCTCAGGACCGCACCGCGGGTTGTACACAAAGCAACCGATCAGACGATCCGGGTACTTTTGCGTCATTTCGACGGTGTACGCCATGTAATCGTCGATCGATTCGCGGCCCGAACGATTGCCGTCGGTCCACGTATAAATGGTGTTGCCTTGCGGCGGTTGAATGAAGGCCTTGTCGATGCGGCGCGGCTTGCCGTTGATGAGGTACGGGCCGTCCATCGTTGCGATCAGACGCTCACCGGTAAATGGCTCGCCGTCGTGGCGCCAGGCGAGGTCGACCAGATTGGTCGGGTAACAGCTGGTGTCGATGATCATGTACTCGATCTCCTTGAGAGGAACTGGTGTATCCAGTTGCCGGATCGCGGGCAGGCGCATCGATGGAACGGAGCCCAGACAGGCTTGCCCATGCGGCCCTTTGCAAGGCGCCATTTTTGTGCGCCTTCCCCTCGCCGGCATCGAGTGTCACACTGATGTGCACTGCTGCTTGCGATGCAGTCTCACAAGATAAAAACGCTCTGTACAATATTTTTTAACCACGATCTTGATACGTTCTCGATATGGACATTCGGCTGTTGCGTTACTTCGCGGTACTTGCCGACGAACTGCATTTCGGCCGGGCAGCCGCACGGCTGCACATTTCGCAGCCGCCTTTGAGTCAGCAGATTCGCATCCTTGAAGAGGAGATGGGCACCGCGTTGTTCACGCGCTCGCAACACCGTGTCGAACTCACTGACGCAGGGAAAACACTTAAAGAGCAGGTGCCGCTGATCTTCGCGCAGTTCGAACGCGCGATCGACCTGACGCGTTGCGCGGGGCGTGGCGAAGTGGGAAGTCTCGAGATCGGCATCATCAGCTCGGCGATGGTCGATCCGATTCCGCGCGCGCTGCGGGTATTTGCGGAGAAGCATCCGCAAGTGCAGTGGACGCTGCACGAGATGACACCCGCCGCGCAGATTCTCGCGCTCAAGGAGCGGCGCTTGGATGTGTGCTTCTTCCGGGTATCGCATGAGGACCCGGAGATTCGTAGTGAGGTGGTGATGCGCGAATCGGCGGTGGTGGCGTTGCCGTTAGGGCACAGGCTTGCCGCGCGTGAGGAGATCGCGTTGCGCGAGTTGGAGACGGAGCGCTTTGTGTCGTTCGGTTTGCAGCAGTCGCAGCTTGCGCGCTTTCTGCAGGACTGTTGTGTCGAGGCAGGGTTTACACCGCAGATCGATCAGGAGGTGGTCGAGGTGCATACGCTGCTGTGTCTCGTGCGTGAAGGGCTGGGTGTGGCGTTGCTGCCTTCTTCGGCACGGCAATTGACGACTGGTGATGTCGCGTTCGTGCCGCTGGCTGCGCCGCGTCCCGAGGTGTCGCTGCATGCGCGCTATCGTGCTGAGGATCCGTCGCCGGTGTTGTCGTTGTTTCTCGATACGGTGCGCGAAGTGGCTGCTAGCATGGGTTGACCGTTTGCGCGACCAACTCGCGAATAACCTCGATCAAGGGCGCAACGCGGGCCGCTTTCTCGCGCGGCCATACGGCATACAGGTTGTAATGCGTCGGAATTTCTACTTGAGTGAGTTCGACCAGACGTCCCTCGCGTTTTGCATCCGCGGCGAGCAGGCCGCGCGCTAAACCCGCGCCCACGCCTGCGCTGGCCGCTGCAATCAGTCCGGCGGCATTGTCGAACACGGCGACTGCATCCGGTTCGACCTCGGGCATGCCTGCCGCGGAAAGCCATGGAATCCACGAGCGTTTCGTATAGCCGAGCAAGGGCAAATCGAGCACCTGTTCGGGCGTGAGCGGCAGGCTCAGCCCGCGCGCTTCAAGAAGCGCGGGTGATGCCATGGCAGTCAGCCGATCGCCGCAAATCAGCGCGTTTTCGAAACCTTCCCATTCTCCATACCCATACCGCAACGCAATATCGATGCGATCGAACGCGCTACGTTCATGCCGCGGCGTGGACAGTACCGTCAACGACGTGCCGGTCAACGCATCGAGTAAAGCGGGCAAGCGCGTGACCAGCCAGCTCTGCGCGAGTTCGGGATCGACGTCGAGCGTGATCGACTGCTTGACCGTGCGCTCTTTCACCGACGACAACGCGCGATCGATCTGTTCGAAGCCATCTGCCAGTTGATTCGCAAACAGCACGCCCGCATCGGTCAGCACCACGCGGCCGCTTTCGCGCACGAACAACGGCTGCCCGACGAACTCTTCGAGCGTGCGGATCTGCTGGCTGATCGCGCTATGCGTGAGCGATAGCTGGCGCGCCGCGCTTGAAAAGCTGCCGACGCGTGCCGCTTGCAGAAAGGCCTGCATCGACTGAATGGAAGGGTAGCGTTTCAACATGGGTGTTAGCCGGACTTACCGGTGATGGAAGAAATCGTCGCTGGCGTTGTGCTTAACGGCTTTCAATAATGGCCACAAGCACGCGGACCCTTTGAATCACGCGCCGCGCTGCACAACACCATTCAGGAGACAGCGCATGATCGAGATCGTGGTCAACGACACGCGGCACTCGCTCGACAATGTACCGGAAGACATGCCCCTGTTGTGGGTGTTGCGCGACCGGCTCAAATTGACCGGGACGAAATTCGGCTGCGGCGGCGGCTTTTGCGGCGCGTGTACGGTGCATCTGGAAGGCGAGGCCGTGCGCTCCTGTTTGTTGCCGATTGCTGCGGTGGCAGGCAAACGCATCACGACGATCGAAGGTCTGTCGAAAGACGGCAGACATCCGCTGCAACTCGCGTGGGTGGCGGAAGACGTGCCGCAGTGCGGCTACTGTCAGTCGGGTCAGTTGATGCAGGCGGCCTCGTTTCTGAAGGACAAGCCGACGGTCAACGATGAAACCATCGCGACGGCCATGTCCGGCAACATCTGCCGCTGCGGGACTTATTCACGCATTCGGAAGGCGATCAAACGCGCCGCTTCCGGTGATCTGGCGCTCGCGTCAGTCACGTGGGGCGAGTCCATCTGCGCTTCCGTGTGCACCTCCGCGAAAGAGGAGGCTTGAATGCGCAATGACAAGCAAGCGCTGAACGGCGCACACGGCGCGGCGCGTCGGCGTTTTATCAAACAGAGTTCGGCATTGTTGGCTTCGGGCCTCGCGATCGGTTTTCAACTGCCCGAGGCTTTCGCCAAAGACGCCAACGTAAGCGGCGACCCTAAACCGCAAGCAGGCGAGTTCGAACCGAACGCGTGGGTGCGTGTGCTGCCTGACGACACGATCAAACTGGTGGTTCATAAGCACGACTCGGGCACCGGGACGCGTACGGCACTCGCTGCGGTTGTCGCCGAGGAACTCGACGTCGATCCGTTTCGCGTCGAGGTGATCACGCCGGAGAATCCGTTTTACGGAGACTACATTCATCCGCTGTGGAAAGTGTTCTCGACAGGTGGCAGTACCAGCGTTTCGCTTGAGTACGATCGCTTGCGGCGCGCAGGTGCAACCGCACGTGCCATGTTGATCGAAGCCGCAGCGAAACAATGGAACGTGACGCCGTCCGCGTGTTCGACGGAAAACGGCTTTGTTATCGATAAAGCAAGTGGCAAGCGCGCGAACTACGGATCGTTGGCGAGCGTAGCTGCCCAATTGCCCGCACCGAAAGACGTCGCGTTGAAAGACCCGTCGCAGTTCAAATACATCGGTAAGCTGCAGAAGAAGCGTGGTGCCGATCTGAAAGCGAGAGGGGCGTTCCCGTACAGCATCGATGTGTCGTTGCCGGGGATGCTGGTAGCGGTTGTCACGCGTGCGCCGGTGATCGATGCGCGTGTGCGGAGCGTCGATGCTAAAGCGGCGTTAGCCGTGCCGGGTGTGCGGCAGGTGTTGCAGATTCCTGGCCGCCCCGACCTTCTTGGCGGCAATCAGGCGGGCGTTGCTGTGTTGGCCGATGATTATTGGTCGGCGCATCAAGGCCAGGCGGCGCTGAAGGTCGAGTGGGAAGACAGTCCGCTGGAAACCTTCGACAGCAGTACGCTCGCCGCACGTCAGGCTGCCTGGCTTGACGATCCTGTCGCGCATGTTGTGCCGACGATTCAAACCGGTGACGCGAAGACTGCATGGCCACATGGTGCGCGTGTGATCGAGGCGTCGTATTCGATGCCCTATAAGGCGCAAAACGCGCTTGAGCCGATCAATGTCACTGCGTGGGCGAAAGACGGGCGTATTGAATACTGGGGTGGTTTGCAAGTGCCTTCCACAGTGCAGGAAGCCGCCGAGGTGATCGGCGGGATTCCTGCTGAGCGCGTTGTATTGCATGAGCTTGTATCGGGTGGCAGCTTCGGTTCGCGTGAATCGAAGTACTGGTTGTTCGAAGTGACATGGCTTGCGTTGAAAGTCGGCAAACCGGTCAAGCTGATGAACAGTCGCGAAGATGAAATGCGTGCGCTCTTTTATCACTCGGCGAGTTATCACCGTGCGAAAGCCGCATTCGATGCGCATGGCAATCTCACCACGTTGCAATTGCGTGCCGTGATGCCCGCATCGCCGGAACAATGGGAGCCGGGTTATTTCGATCGTCCGGATCGGATGGACTACAGCACCACCGAAGCGATCAGCAAATACGAGTTCGCTTACGATGCGCCGCACGTTGATATTGGTTGGGTACGTCACGAGACCGGTGTGCCGACCGGTTGGTATCGCGCGGTGAGTTATATCCCGAACGTGTTCGCGGTGGAGTCGTTCATGGATGAGGCCGCGCATGCCGCGCGGCGCGATCCGATTGAGTTCCGGCTAGCGTATATGAAGGACCCGCGGCATAAGGCGGTGTTGCGCGAGGCGGCGGAGCGGGCGGGGTGGGGGAAGGCGTTGCCTGTGGGGACGGCATTGGGTGTTGGAACGAATCAGGCGTATAGCAGCTACGTTGCGGTAGTGGCGCGGGTTGTGAGGAAGGGTGATGCGGTGGTGGTTGAGAAGCTGACCTGCGTGGCGGATTGCGGGTTGGCTGTGTCGCCGGGTGGGGTTGAAGAACAACTGTATGGCGGGTTGATGTGGGGGTTAGGTCATGCGACGGCCGATCGGATCGATATTCGGCATGGGCAGGTGGAGCAGAAGAACTTCGATACGTATCGCGTGATGCGGATGAGTGATATGCCGGAGGTCGATATTTTGATTGTGCAGGGGGACATGTCGAAACCCGGAGGCGTTGGCGAGTTGTCGAGTCCTTCGGTGGCTCCGGCAGTGGCGAATGCGGTGTTCAGGTTAACGGGGAAGAGGTTGAGGGATACGCCGTTTGAGATGGCGGGCTAACTACCCTGATAGATATCGCACGACAGCCCCACCACGCACGGTTGACCGTCTCGGGTTTTGCCGTAGCCATTTCGTCCGCCCGGTTGGGCTCCATGGTCCCACGTGCTGTCGCCGCCCATCGGCATTGCCCGCTGCGATGAATTCATCGACTGCTGACTGGATGAGTGGCTAGGGACGTCTGACGGTTGCATTTCCTGAGCGTCGGCAGCGCTGGCCGCGGTCAGCAGGAATAGCACGACGGTTACGGCCGAGGGTTGCACTTTCATTTCTTCACCTTCGTCATCAACGGGTTGCGTTAGCGACGCCCATTCCGCTAGCTCTTGAAATCGTCTCGCCTCGCGCGCCTGTTAGCTCCCTCCGAAAAAAACGTTGCATTGAGGATCCATCCGGCACGGTCTGACATTTTTTGTACCGCCTTGTACCCGTGTGTCGGGCGTGCCGCCGTATGCTTCCATGCCCGCGCTCGGATCATTGGCTTGTGTCGCGGCGTTTTCTTGCGGGACGGGCTGAGAGGTTTGCGGCGTGCCTTGCGAATGCGCAGTACCGGCCACAACAAACAGCACGGCAGCGGATACGACTATCAGTGGTGATTTCATGTTGGTTCCTTTATCTGCGTTGAGTTTTCCATATCAGCTCATCACGACGACCAACCGCTCCGGGTGCACTCGACGAATGCACCCTCAGCGTTGCTGTCATATCCATTCTTGGTCAGGGGAAGTGCCGTCGCAACGCACATGCGTAGGTGGTGGACAGCAAACGTCGGCGAAAGATGTATGCACTACGATCGTTCGCGACCAGACTTGTCAATCTGATAGTCAGGCGGTTGGGTGCCCGCCATCAGCCGGCAGGCTTCGGTCAAGCGCCGGATCCGTAACCGGCGGGACACCCAGCCTGACCCCTCTATCCGCCAGCATGACGATGAGTTCCGTACGGCGCCGCAGATTGAAATGCGCAAGCAGATGACTGATGTATTTCCGTACCGTAATGTCCTCGAGCCCCATTCTCACGGCAATGGCCTTGGACGGAAGTCCGCGCACCAGCCACGCCAACGTTTCGAACTCTCTCGGTGTGAGCCCCAGCTCGGACGCATTGCTCGTGTCCGATTTAACGCGCGGCTGTTTATCTTCAGGTCCATTTGCCGGCGCCTTGTCAGCGTCCATGTCACGACTGAGACTGGCGATGCTGGAGGCTGGCAGGAACACGCCCCCGGCAAGCACCGCGCTTATCGCCGCACGAAGCGCTTCAGGCGGTGACGATTTGGGCACGTATCCCATGGCGCGGAGCTGGATGCATCGACTGATGGTTTCCACTCGCTCATCGGCCGATATCACGATCACCGGTAACGACGGTCGCGACTCCTTCAATTCGGCAAGCGCATTGCAACCGTTGCCATCGGGCAGGTCGAGATCGAGAAAAACGATGTTCAGGAGCTCGCCAAGCGCATGATTCATCCCCTGCGACAATGTGCTCGCGTGCAGCAACTCGATGTCCGGAAAGAGCTCCGTCAGCAGAAGCGCCAATCCGGCTCTGAACAGTTCATGGTCGTCGACGATCAGTACGCGCATCCCATCGTCTCCTGGAACTGCTTCGAGCCGAGCTGCAATTACACATCGGAAGATGGCCAAACCGGTAGTGATCGTCCAATGTATTCAGGTCAGATAGTACACAGTGGCGGCTGATCTAAATGGCGTCGCCTGAAAAGTGGCGGTTTTCGCCCATCATTAGACGAATCAAGCGTACTCGAAGAACCACCGCGCCCGGGACGCTTTCAATCACTGATCGTTCGCGAGATCGAATTTCATCTTCCGCTGAGCGCTCACGTACCGGCTGATCTCCGCCAGCAGGTCTTTAGGGGCGGAGGACTTGCGCAATAGCACGAACGGTTTGGGGAAGTCGCGAAGGACGTGATCGGACAGCAGTTCGCCGGTGATAAATGCGACGGGAATAACGCCCGCCCATGCGAAATGACGCCTGATCTGACTAGCAACCTCCTTGCCGGTGGCTCCGTCGCGCAGGCGGATATCGGCGACGATGAGATCGGGAATACGGCTGTCATCGGCAAGGATGGCTTCGAATCCAGCCATCGAATCGGCGGCGTACACGAGCGCGCCCGCGCTTGAGAAAAGACGCCTCAGGCCTTCGAGGACAGTAGGCTCGTCGTCGCACAGGAGCATGAACGTGCCAGTGAGATCGGGCGTGTAGACGTCGCCATCCTGAGCATGTGTCCCGACGATCGGGGTTGATGCCGAAACCGTCGCGTAAAGGGAAAAGCGTGATCCGCGCCCTTCCACCGAGGCGAAACTCATGCTGTGTCCCGGCAGAATATGGATCGCACGATGCACAATCGAAAGCCCCAGTCCCAACCCTTTCGAACGATCGCGCCCCGGATTGTTGATCTGATAATACTCGGAGAAAATCGCATCCCGATGGGCGGGCGCAATACCGATGCCTGTATCCCATACATCGACGCGCAGCTGTTCATTCAGTTGCACCCAGCCAAGCACAACGCCACCCGATGACGTGTTCTTGATCGCGTTCGATACGAGATTCGACACGGACCGCTTGAAGAGCGATCGGTCGGTTTCGATGGAAGGCGGGTGCCGTCGCCGCCCCGCGATTCTTAGATCGATGCCACGCAATCGCGCCGTCTCCCGGTATTGCTCGAAGACCTCGGTCAACAGGCCGTGGGTATCGACAGGTACGACATGGGGAACATATGAACCCAGCTCGCTGTAGTCCTGAATATCCTTGAACATGTCGAGGATGTCGGACGCGGTCTCCTCGATGACATCGAGCTCGCGATCCACAGCGTGGCCGTCCTTGATCCTCGTCCGGGCGCTTCGGATGAAAAGGTTGATGGCGGCGAGAGGCTGCTGGATGTCGTGATACGCCGATGAAAAGAACCGTTCTTTCTCCTTGACGAGCTCCTGCATGCGTTTGTTTTGCTCGTTGACCGCGCGCGACGCCGCTTCGACGCGCGCCTTGGCCGCACGCAAGGTGCGCCGGTAGATGAATTCGCGCCTCGCGGCACGTTCCAGCGGAATGCTGAGCAGCACGCCGACAATAGACATCAACGGCAGCATCGTGGCGTGTGCAGCCACTGACTCCACGCGCAGTTCGACACTCCCGCCGACGGGTTTGAAATAAAGCATGACCAGATAGCTGACGACGCATATCCCGATTAGCCATGCCGCCGTGATCACCCGAAGCCGAAAAGCCATGAATATCACGAAAAGGGAAAACATCAGCACTGGATAGACTTCGCGCCAGCCAAGGTCGCCCGGATAGAACTGCAGCATTCTCAGGGTGGCGAACCAGCAACTGATCGTCCAGACACTGAGCAGCCCGACGGCCCAACGTTCATCGAGTGCGCGAGGGGTCCAGAACAGCACGGGAATCGCCATTCCGATCGCGCCGGCGACTCTCAGGAAAATGAGCTCGTTGTGGTGCAGATGGGCGGGATCGAGTACGTTTAACCGGGGGAAGTCGCGGATGGAAAACGCGACCCACAACGCGGTGAAGATTGTGATGGCGAGCCTGCGCTGTCCGAAGAAGCGCCGCGCATAGTCCATCCGGAACGCGCGTTCCTGAGCCGCCGAGCTGAACCTGCGCACCCTGAGGCCTGACGATCTCATGACGGCGCTCGATCAGGAAATTCGCTGCCCGCGGATAGGGCAGCGTGTAGTTCAAACAGGATAGCAGGGCGCCATCTACGGTCATACACACAAATGTAGCGTTCCGGATGCGCCTGCCAGATCAGGAGCGCCGACATCTTTCACGACTCGATTCCGGCCGACTACTCCCTACCTTCGCGGCCGCCTGACGCCAATGGCGCCGAAAGCGTTCCACTAAAAAGCCATCGGATCATTTTGTTACACCTCTTACCGAGGCCCCAACTGGTAGGTTACAAAATGCTTTCGTGGGGCGGTTATACTCGGCGCCGTCCCAAAAACTAAAGACCTTTTTATGTCGAAGAGAATTTTCCAGATTGTGGCCATTGCAGCGCTCACCACTGCAGCGTCGTTACCCGCGGTGGCCGGCGATATGAACAATGCCCTTGGCGGCGCGCTCGGCGGCGTAGCCGGTGCTGCCCTGGGTGGCGCAGTAGGCGGCAGCACCGGTTCCGTCATTGGCGGTGCAATTGGCGGCGGCGCCGGCGGCGCAGTCACGTCAAACCGCAGGGAACGCACGGGCGCCATCATCGGTGGTGCGCTCGGCGGCGGTGCCGGCACAGCGGCAGGCAATGCGATGGGCGGCCGCACGGGCGGCCTCGTCGGCGCGGCTGTGGGCGGCGGCGCGGGTTCAGCGCTTGGCGGCAACATGTCGCGGTCCAATTCGTACTCGGACGACTATGCCCGCGGCTACCGACCGAACAAGCGCCATCACAAACATCGTCACCATGACTGAACGTTGATTAAAAAACGGCGTGGTTCAATCAAAGGTTAAGTCCGAAACGCCGAATACCTTTCGCAGCGCTGCGCTGACGATTCTCATGTGAGCCGGAGCCAGCGCTTGATGAACCACGCCAGCTTCTTCAGTCGCTGTAGCGGCGCAAGAGGCCCGACCGCAGCGAAGGACTCCGCGATTCCCTCCATCGCGCTTTATTTGACGCGCGCCTGCATCACCTGGCGATGGTTGCCATCCTGCGAACTGTGCGGCGCGTCTCGGAGTGCAGCCAGTGAAGGAAAGCACCAATAAATGCAGCGCATTCAGTGGGCTATGCTAGCCTCGATGCGACTAGCCAAGTTTCATAAAAAATGATGAATAGCTTCGATTCGTCTATAGAAATATATCTGTCCAACGTACACTTCGGCCATTTCGCGACCCAATCCATAGAAAGCATCGCCGACCTTTACACCTTCAAAGGCCTCGTACTCATTCCCGTGCTGTGGTGGATGTGGTTTCAGAAGGACGAGCGCCGCGAATGGCGACGAGAAATGGTTCTCGCGACGCTTCTCAGTGGCCTCGTGGCGCTCTTCGTCGGAAGACTGCTGACTCACTGGTTGCCGTTCAGAGTGCGCCCCGTATATAGCGCCGAACTGCATCTGCAGTTTGCCGGTAGCAATATCAAGGAAGCACTGCTGACAAGTTGGAGTTCCTTCCCTAGCGATCACGCGATGCTATGGATGGCGGTCGCCACCGGCATCTTCCTCGTGTCGCGTGGCATCGGTGTACTGGCGATTCTCTATACCGTGCTGTTCATTTGCGTTCCGCGCGCCTATCTCGGCTTTCACTACCCAACCGATTTGCTGGTGGGCGCCGCTGTGGGAATCGGAATTACTTATGTCATGACGCGACGTGTGATCCGCGTGCGCTATGCGACTCCGGCGCTGCGATGGATTGACCGCTGCCCGGGACCTTCAGCGGCGCTGGCCTTTATTCTCTGCCTCGAACTCGTTACGCAGTTCGACGAACTGCGCACGCTGGCGAACATTGCGCTCAAACATCTATGAATCACGCGTCGTTGTGATCGAAACGGCCGCTCAGAAAACGGGGTAGTCGCACGAATGTCCATGTGACGGTCCAGATCACGGAGTACATATTCGATGGAGCCTCGGAGCCGGCGAACGCCAGATTTCATTGGAATTGGACAGCCGCCTGCAATTTGAATGAAAATAATCGTTGACACCAAAATAGACCGATATATTTCATTTCGTGAAATTGAAGCTTAGCCGCACTGGGCAGAGCTCGTCGTGCTGAATGCATTGGATTTACGTGCTCAATGCATTTAATCGCTGTTAATTTTTACCGGGCGACCCTCATTCAGCATAAAAACGCATCGTATTAGTAGAAGTACTGATGCTGTAGTCAGACTACATTCTTACATTACGTTGCACGGAGAGTCGCTACAGTCAATCCGATGGTCCCGATTCCGCTCGGGCAGGCAAACGTTTGCGCAGCCATCCTGCGTCGCCAGCCTTCGTGTCCGCTGTGAACCTGTCGGACTCGCTCCGCTTCCGCATTCCAACAAAAGCAGAATCTCGGAGAGACAACTATGCAGAAGAAACTATGGCCAGCAGTCGCGTTAGCGGCGGCCGTGTGCGTCGCTGCCCGTGCGGATGTACCCGACTTTTCACTTGATTTCGCGCCCACTTCAGCTGCGATGAACGCGTTCGGATCGGCCGCCGCGCATCGGCGCGCCGACACCCTCGTCAGCAAGATGACGCTCGACGAAAAGCTGCAATTTATTCATTCGGAATACGCAATGTCTGCCGTGCCGGGAGGTGGTGCAGGCTACATTCAAGGGGTACCGCGTCTCGGCATTCCTGATCTGAACATGGTCGACTCCGCGACGGGCTCCGGCAGCACGTCGCAGGCCAGCACGACCTTCCCGGCAACGATCGCGCTTGCAGCAAGCTGGGATCGCCGCCTGTCTTCCAATTTCGGCCGACAGGTTGCGATAGAACTGCGTGCGCAGGGCTTCGGAATGGGACTTGGCGGCGGTACGAATCTCGCGCGCGAGCCGCGCGGTGGCCGGCTGTTTGAGTACCTCGGCGAAGATCCAGTGCTCGCCGGCGAGATGCTCGCCGAGCGCACGGACGGCACGCAGAGTGAGAAAGTCATCGCCACGATCAAGCACTACGCCGGCAACGAGCAGGAACATAACCGTGGGGGCGGCAACAGCCAGATCGACGAGCGCACGCTGCGCGAGCTTTATCTATTGCCGTTTGAAATTGCCGCAAAGCGCGCGCAGCCAGGCAGCGTGATGTGCAGCTATAACCGGCTCAATGGCGACTATGCGTGTGAGAACGCGCATCTGCTGAACGACGTGCTAAAGAATGATTGGCGCTTTGAAGGACAGGTCCAGTCGGATTGGGGGGCGACGCATAGCACAGCAAACGCGATCAACGCGGGCCTCGACGAGGAAGAAGACGTCGGCTCCACCGTCTATCTGACACCTACGGCAGTTCGGCAGGCGATCGCGAACGGATCGGTATCGACCGCGCGTCTCGACGACATGGTGCGTCGCAAGCTGTACGTGATGATTCGCGTCGGTGTGATGGATGATCCTGCGAAGGGGGGCGCCACGATAAACTTCGCTGGCGCGAACGCATTCGCACAGGCGGTCTCCGAGCAGTCGATGGTCTTGCTCAAGAACGACAGTAACCAGTTGCCGCTCTCCGCAGCCTCGCTCTCACGGATTGCAGTGATTGGCGGACACGCGGATGCAGCCGTGCTGACGGGCGGCGGGTCAGGCAATACACGTGACCCGGTTACGGGGGCATTCGCGGGTTGCGGCGGCTTGACGTTCGGCACATCGACTGGATGCAGTTGGTGGACCAATCCGTGGCTGAAGCTGAACACACCCATTGTTGCCGCGATTCGCGCGCTCGCACCGTCGGCACAGGTGAGCTTTGCGGGCAACAGCGATCAGCAAACGCCGTTTCGCGCGTACACGCAACAGGAGATCGATCAGGCGGCGGCGCTCGCGGCTCGCTCGGATGTCGCAATTGTCGTCGTCGCGCAGCCGGCGGGTGAAGACTTCGGCGATTTGCAAAGTCTGAGCCTTGCGAATCCGTCGAACCAGGATGCGCTCGTCGACGCGGTCGCGCACGCCAATCCCCGCACGATCGTTGTTGTGGAAAGCGGCAACCCGGTGCTGATGCCGTGGAAGGATCGTGTGGCGGCAATCGTGGAAGCCTGGTATCCGGGTGAAGGCGGCGGTAATGCGATTGCGAACGTGCTGTTCGGCAAGGTTAATCCTTCCGGCAAGTTGCCCGTCACCTTCCCTGTGCGCGATCAGGATACGCCGACGTGGGGGCAAAACGGCGCGTTCGAACCGGATCCTGTCTACGCAGAGAAGCTGAACATGGGCTACCGCTGGTACGACGCGAAAAACATTACCCCGATGTTCGAGTTCGGATATGGGCTGTCCTACACGCATTTCTCGTACTCGGGGCTTTCGGTGAAACATCGCCCTGACGGCGCGATCGACGTGTCGTTCACAGTGCGCAACGATGGCCGCATGGCGGGCGCGGAAGTGCCGCAGGTGTATCTCGGTGTGCCCTACCGCGACGAGCCGCCGCGACGTCTGGTCGGCTGGGAGAAGATCGGCCTGAACCCCGGCGATGCACGCCACGTCCGTATCACGGTCACACCGCGCATGCAAAGCGTGTGGGATACGTCGCGCAATGGCTGGCGGTATGTGCCTGGCGGGACGGTGTACGTCGGGGCGTCGTCGCGTGATATTCGGCTGCAAGGGAGCTAAACCTCGTACTCCCGTCATGCACCCAGGCGCGGGAGGTTCCGCGCCTGGGGCAATGGGCTGAGAGTTTTGATCGTGCTTAGGCCGCGCATTGCAGGGGTGGAGTGGAGGGGATACGATTCACGTCATGGATCCGCTCTACAAGAAAGCCATCGCCCAAGGAGTAGTGGGGATAGCTGTATTCGTCGCCTTCATTTTCTTGCCTGCGGGCACGTGGCGCTACTGGCAAGGATGGCTCTTTATCGCAATCTTTTCCGTCTCGACCATTGGCTTCACCGTCTATCTCGCCCTCTACGACAGGCCGCTTCTCGAGCGCCGCATGAATGCCGGACCACAGCATGAGAAAGAATGGTCGCAGAAGATCATCGTGTCGCTCATCATCCTAGCCTTTTTTCTCTTCCTCACCCTACCTCCACTCGACTATCGCGTCGGACTTTCGCCCGTACCTGCTTACCTGTCCTATGTAGGGGAAATGGTGATCGTATTGTCATTCCTCTTTATTTTCTGGGTACTGAAAGTCAACAGTTATGCAGCCGCCAACGTTAGTGTTGCGGATGATCACAAAGTGATCGACACGGGCCCCTACGCGTATGTTCGTCATCCGATGTACGCTGGCGCGCTCTGGCTTTTCATCGGCATGCCGCTTGCGCTCGGCTCCTGGCTCACGATCTGTCTCGTCCCGCTAATCCTGCTGGTGCTTTTCTGGCGGCTTCTTGATGAGGAAAAGATCTTGCGCCGCGACCTTTACGGCTACAACGAATACGCGAGCCGTGTGCGCTATCGTCTCATCCCGTATGTCTGGTAGGAATGGGGCCACCCATTACAAGGAATCAATGTTCCCGGGTGTTCGCATAGAATGAACTAGTCCGCCGCAACACGCCCAAACGCAATCCCCAGACATACAAATCCAGATGACTCTGGCCTTTGCAATCTGGGACGCCATCCGTTTTCATTCGCCATCGTTTCTCTCCAGTCGGGGCACCACGTCCTTATGTCGAGAATGACCACCAATGCGATGAGCCGCCGGCACCTGCTGACGCTGATCGGCAAGAACCTCGGTGCAGCCGCCATGATGCAAGGCATGGGCACGTTGGGGTTTGCCGCTGCCTCGACTTACGCCGGACCGATCAGACTCGATGGCGCACCCAAAGGAACGCGAATTCTCGTGCTCGGCGCGGGCATGGCCGGCCTTGTCGCGGCCTTTGAGTTGAGGAACGCGGGTTACCACGTGCAGGTGCTCGAGTACAACAACCGCGCAGGTGGTCGGGCCTGGACTGTCAGGGGCGGTGATCGTTATACCGAACTCGGCGGTGCCACCCAGAACTGCGAGTTCGCTGACGGGCTTTATCTGAACCCAGGGCCGTGGCGCATTCCATATCACCACCAGGGCGTACTGGACTACGCAAAGCGCCTGAAGGTGCCGCTCGAGCCGTTCATCCAGGTCAATTACAACGCCTACCTGCATTCGACGGAGGCCTTCGACGGCAAGCCGCAACGATTCCGGGCGGTGCAGGCCGATTATCAAGGCTATATCGCCGAGCTGCTTTCCAAAGCAGTCCGCAAGAACGCACTTGATGACGCATTGTCAGCCGACGATGCGCATCTGCTACTCGAATCCCTGCGCCAATGGGGTGCACTCGGTCGGGATGGGAGCTACCACGCGGGCCAGCGAAGCAGTGAACGCCGTGGATTCGCGACCGCGGATGGCGGCGGCCTGATGCCCAATGCCGTGCCATCGAATCTGCTCCCACGCGACCCTTTGCTTGCATCGCGTTTGTGGCATTGGCTCTCGTCTGGGAACGAGCAGGATTTCCAGAGCAGCATTTTTCAGCCGGTCGGCGGCATGGACAGGATTGCCCATGCGCTTTATTCGCAGGTCGCGAGCGCCGTAACGTTCAACGCGAGAGTCATGGCCATCGTGCAGAACGAGCAAGGCGTCACCGTGCGCTACACCGATACGACCACCCGAACCGAAAGGAACGCGCACGCGGATTGGCTGGTGTGCACGATCCCGCTCTCGATTCTGAGTCAGATCGACATTGCGGTCGGCCCGGCCATGCGCGCCGCGATCGATGCGGTGCCCTACGAGACATCCGTGAAAATCGGCTTGCAGTTCGGCCGGCGATTCTGGGAGGAAGACGAGCAGATCTACGGCGGCATTACGTATACGAACCTGCCGATCTCGACGATCGGCTATCCGGCAACAGGTTACGGATCGACCGGTCCCGCGGTGCTGCTGGGCGCCTACATGTGGGGGCCCGCCAGCTATGAGATGGGTGCGCTCCCTCCTGCCGAGCGGATCGCAGTGGCATTGAGCCAGGGCAGCCAGATTCATCCGCAGTACGCGCGCGAGTATCAGAACGGCTTCGCGATGAGCTGGAGCCGATCGCCGTTCACGAATGGCTGCTTCGCCGCATGGACGGAGGCGTTGAGAGAAGCGCATTACGCGAATCTCTGCCAGATCGACGGACGGATCGTCCTTGCCGGAGAGCACGCTTCTCATATCCCGGCATGGCAGGAAGGCGCCGTGCTGTCGTCGCTGGATGCGATCACTCGCTTGCATCGGAGAATCGTCAATGGATAGGCCGACGCTGATCCTCCGCGTGATGCTGATGGCCTGGCTGTCGGGTGCCGCGACGGTGTCGGCTCAGACTGCGGCACAGGACGCCCCACACGCCTTCACGATTTCGCCGGGCTATCGCTTCACCGAAAAAAGCGGCGAAGCGCTCTACAACGCGACCTGCGCGGGATGCCATATGCCCGATGGAAAAGGCGCGCAGGGCGCGGGTCACTACCCAGCGCTTGCTGACAACCCGGCAGTCGGAGCAGCACCCTACGTCATCATCAACGTACTGCGCGGCCGAAAGGCGATGCCATCCTTTGGCGACGAGATGAATGACGATCAGGTCGCCGCTGTCGTCAACTACACGAGAACCCACTTCGGCAATAGATTTGCCGGAGACGTCACGCCGAGCCAGGTCAAAGACCTGCGCTGAGAAGTGTCTGACGAAATGCGCGGAAGCGCACAGAGTGATTTGAATCAGGTCCATACTCTGTTCGGTGCAGCAGACAGATCTCCACCGGACATCCAGCGCCGTATTTCTGCATGTCCTTCAAAAGCCCCAGCTCGACGAGCAATGGGGAATGATCGCGCACAACACCAGGTCGACATCGGGGCCCCCGCACTATTCCGCGGAAAGCAACTTTACGCAATCAGGTGCCACCGATGCGTCTTCGAACCATCAGATATGCCTTGATTCTTGCCTGCGGATGCACGGCTGTCGCGAATGTGCTTGCCGCCGATGCTGCCGGCGTCGTGAAGACTCTTAAGGGTACGGTGCAGATCGAGCGGGCTGGAGGGAATTCGGGTGCGGCCATCGGCAGCGAGGTTTACGGCAGCGATCGCATCGTGACCGGCGCGGAATCTTCCGTCGGTATCACGCTGCGTGACGCCACCCAACTCTCTGCCGGCGCCAATACCATCCTCGAGCTCAACAAATTCGCGTTCAACACCACGACCCATGACGGGGTGCTCGACGCCTCCATCAAACGCGGTTCCTTGGCTGTGATTTCGGGGAAGCTGGCGAAGGCGAATCCGGATGCAGTCCGCTTCAGCACGCCGACTACCACGCTGGGCGTGCGCGGCACCGAATTCATCATCGAAGTCGGCGATAAATAAGGGGGGCGCGTTGAAGGCTGCAATTCGACATTACGGGCTGGCCTTTGCCGCAGCGTGCATCCTGCTGCCGTTCCTCGCCGCGTGCAGCACGCCGGACAAAATTATTCTATTGCCGGATCCCGATGGCAAAGTCGGCGCGGTCATTGTCCACAGCGCCACCGGAGAACAGAAAATAGACAAGGCCTACGCCGAGGCCGACGTCACCAAGGGCGGCGCCATCGAAAAAACGATGGATAGCCAGGCCACCGTGGAGACACGATATGGCGCGCTGCTTGCGGCCCGGCCGCCTCGTCCCCAGGCATTCACGATCTTTTTTCTCTTTGATTCCGCCACGGAGTTGGCCCCTGAGTCGACGGCCACGGTTAAACAGCTCAAAGCCGTCCTGGCGACGTGGCCCGCGCCGCAGCTCGTGGTGGTCGGTCATACTGATCTGGCGGGCTCTCAGGAATTCAATGACCAACTTTCCATGCAGCGGGCGAAGACGGTTGCAGCGTTCCTGATCAAGCAAGGCATCCCTGCTCAGCAAATAGAAACTGCGGCCCGGGGCAAGCGCGAGCCACTGGTGCCCACGGCAGATGGTGTTCCCAATCGCATGAACCGGCGCGCAGTCATCACAATCCAATGACCCGCGCCAGTCATCGGCGCTGAATGGCCTTTCCGTCGATGAAACGCTATTTCGACCCATGGCACGCCCGGATCAGGAATCTGCTGAGGGTGGCCCAGGGGCGTCCGGTGGCACTGGTAGTGTTGTTCGGCCTGAGCCTGCTCAACCTGTGCAGCGAATGGCCGAGCGATATAGCACGTCCAGCTTTCGTCGACACGCTCGATGAAACGCTTCCCGACTCCTTTAAAACAGCCCGGCAAATTCTGTTCGATCAGTATCAACGTCACTACCCACGTGTTCCGACGGCTCAGCCGGTGACCATTGTCGAGATCGATGAGGAGACGCTCGCAACCGTCGGCCAATGGCCCTGGCCGCGAAATCGACTCGCGAACCTGATCGATGCCATCGCGGCGCTGAAACCGCTGGCGATCGGTCTCGACATTTATATGCCGGAGCCGGATCAGACTTCTCCCGACAAGGTGGCGGGCAATCTGCCGGAAACGGCTGCGGCGCTGGCCGCCGGCCTGCGGGCGCTGCCCAGTCACGAAGCCATTCTCGCGAGATCGTTGCGCGCAGCGCCGACCATACTGGGCGCCGCGGCGCTCGATCACGCTGCGTTCGGCACCCGCACCGATCTGCGAAGCGCACCGATCCGCGTTCATGGCACCGACCCGCTGGGCTACGTGCCGCGTTTCGACTATGTTCTCGGCAGCCTGCCGGAACTGCAGGCGGCGGCGCGCGGGCAGGCGATGCTGAGCGTAGCGCTCGAACAAGGCGTAGTCCGGCACATTCCGCTCATCACGGGGTTGAGGGAGAAACTGGTCCCCAGTCTGCCGATGGAAATGCTCCGCGTTGCCACGGATTCATCGGCGATTGACGTCTTTGCGGATACCTCGGGCGTGCAAGCGGTGGGTGTCGCCGATGTGTTGGTGCCCACGCAGCCCGGAGGGGACATCTGGTTGCACTTCGCGTCCATTCGGTCGACGCTGAGCCGCTACGTGTCGGCGCGCGACGTCATGCAGGGAATAGTCGATCCGGAACGGATCCGGGACAAGCTGGTGCTGGTCGGACTAACCGGTGCCGGCGTGACCGACATGCGCACGACGGCGCTGGGAGAACTGGTGCCGGGTATCGAGATTCAGGCGCAGGTCATCGAGACGATTGTCGAGGGACGGTTTCTGCGCCGCCCCACGTGGCTGAAATGGGCCGAATGTGCCTTCATCATGACGTTCGGGCTGCTGATCATCTGGTATGTGCCTCGTCCCCAATCCCGGTTTGCGACGTTCATCAGAGTTGTCCCGAAGGGTGTCGCCGCTGTGGGTATCAGCTTGCATCTGCTGAATCTTCTGTGCTGCTACTTTGTTTTTATCCGCTTTGGGCTGCTCGTCGATGCGGCCTCGATTTTCATTATTCTGTCTGCGGTCATGGGCTGCTTCCTGTCGCCCGCGTTACTCCGCTCCAATGAACAAACGAGAACGGAGGCCGCGGAGCGATCCGTTCGTTAATTCGGCAGGCGCCTCGGAAGATCCGTGATGCGCGGTCCGCAGGATCGGGCGTGCCCAAGGCACGCTGCAAGTGCCTGCTCGCCGAACCATTTCTGCGTGTCCAGGTTGTAGTGCACGCTGCCGTCGCCACCGCCTAACGTGCCGCCCTGGAAAATACCGAAGCCGGGCGGCTGTCCATTCCAGTCCGGCGATTGCGATGCATCGGCGAAACTGAAGATGCGAGGATTCGCGTCGACGAAGCCGCCGAACACTTTCTGCATCGACGCGAGCGCGGCGGGGTTATAAGGCGCGACTGCGTTGGTGACGTTGTCGTAAGCGGTCGACAACGGCTTCACGATCAGAACCGGGAAGGTCGAACCCACCGCAGCAAAGAAACTGCTGAAGAGGTAAGCGTAATTCTGCGGCGCGCGACGAATCGTCGTTGCGTTGCCGGACGAATTCAGCGGTGCCGCTTCTGCCTCCCACTGGTTCCACTCCAGGCCGAGGATGCGCGGCTTCTTGCCGGTCGCCAGAATCTGCTTCAGTCCCAGATACATCATGCGGCGCGCGAACGGTGCAAGCGCATACGTCGGCGTCTTGCTTGCATCGAGCATGGGTTGCCAGAGATTAACGCCATGCACCGTCCAGCCGCAGCAGCCGCTGAACGCATCGTCTGCGACGTCCACGCCCTGGCTGCCCCAGCCGATATGAATGATGTACAGATCGGGCAGCGGCTCGCCTGCATTGATCGCCGACTGCCACGCGTACGCGGCGAAATTGGCGGCATTTCCGCTGCCGCCGTAGTAGCCGAGATTCATGTCGGACGACGTGCTGTCCGACCAGTTCACCCACGACACGTGATCGATCGCGGATATCGGCTGGGTAAATGGCGCACCCGATCCATCGGCGTTACCTGCGATGTTGCTCCAGCCGTCGTTGCGAATGCCCCATACATTGGGCGCCGGCATCCCGCCGGTGCCCGCGCCTGCACCCGAGGCTCCCGTCAACGTCAGATTCGCGGGCAGGCCGTTAAGACCGGCACTGTTGCTCTGTCCCATCACGAACAGGACCGCCACTTCGTCGTGCCGGAAGCGGGCTCCTTTGTTCCACGATTCTGCCGCTGTGGCATTCGGTTGGGCCATCGCGTCGGCGGCAACGGACACCTGCACCCCGCTCGCAGCCAACACGAGCGGCAGCGCAATCCGCATCAAGAAGTTCTTCATGCCTGTCTCCTAGGATTGCCGGTTCATTGTTTGACCGGCTGGCTGATTGGTTGGCCCAAGCCGTCGATGTCGGGACCGTAGTTGCCGGAAATCACAGAGAACTTGATGGTGTTGGCCGCACCGGCTTTCAGCGGGACTGTGACCTGAGCACTCGACAGGATCGGAAAATCCCAGGTGCCTTCACCAGGAAACTGCACGGGAACCGGAGGGCCATTGTTGACGCTCACGCTCAGTGCACGAGGTGAACCGCCACCGTCGTCCGCGCTGATATACACCACGGGGACTGCATACTCGCCATCGACAGGCACCGCGATTCCGTTGAACTGGAGGCTCGAATCCGCGTTCACAAAATTGCCGACCTTTTCGTGGCCGCTGCATATGTTGCATGCCTGGACTGCCGCATCCTGAATGATGTTGGTGGCGCTTTCCGCTTGATAGGCGACAGGCGGCAACGCGGGTTGCGGAGCGGCGATCAGCGCCACCTTCTCGATCGACGGAGCGTGGTGGCCCTTGTCCGGAAGAGCGAAACTCAGCGTGTTGCTTCCCGGCACGAACGGCATGTACAGCGTGACGGTGCCTTGGGCGTGTCCGGTGGTAACGGGCAGTTGGATCGTTGTGAGTACGTTGTCGTTGAGCGTCAACGGCACCTTCAACGAAGACGTTCCTTCGTTCAGGTACGTCACGTCGATGTAGCCGCCCGTGGTTGCATTCACCGTATAGCTTGCTGCGCCGTCTTCATGTCTGCCTGGTTTGGCTGGGTGGATTTTCGATGCATCGTCCACGCCGGCGATGGTCAGCATGACGGAGCCGCCAGCCGGAACAGCGGACACCGTGTACCCGGACCTGTGCGAACCCAGATCCTTGTGCGCCCAGATATCCCGCACGCTGGCCGAAGCAGCGGGGTCTAGCCCGAGATCCTTCCAGTTCACCGTGATCGGAGCGGCCGACCCGGTTGTGTTGAGCAGAACTACCGCACGGCGACCTTGACCGACGAGCAGCTTGGCCCACACGCCCAGACCGTTCTGCGGCACCGCCACCCGGATCGCTTGGAGGCCACGCGGGTCCTGATCGACGGCGAGCACCTCCGGATTGGTCAGCGTCGCCATCGTTGGCGAACTGATCGGCGTCGTGACATCGAGACCCAGGATAAGCGGCGCACCGGAAATGGCCCACAGGCTCATGTGCGTCTGATCCTGCGCGGCGGTCAGACCGAACCCGGCAAGCATCATGTCCGCATCGTTATAGACGCCCGTATGTTGGGCTTCCGGAAACAGATTGCCGTAGAAATTCTGGTTCACGATTCTGGAAAAATCAGGCGTGCTTTGATGGCCCGGCGTGCCGGTGTCATAGGTGATGTCCTCGGTCGTTCTCCACAGATCCGCGACTTGCCCCCAGTCGTACGATCTGCCCGTCTTGTCGGTGTGAAAACTGTTCGGATTGATGCTGTAGACGATCTGCCGATTCACGGCGGCACCCGCACTGTTCAGCGCATCGCGCATCTTCTGGAAACCGGCCACCTGATCGTCGACGGTGCCATCTGGCGAGCACCAGTCGTACTTTACGTAGTCGACACCCCATGCCACGAATGTATTGGCATCCTGAACTTCGTGACCAAGACTGCCCATCGGGTTGGTGTGTCCAGGGTACAGATTGTTACGCTGAGCACAGGTTTCGGCTGCGGGCACTTCATACATGCCGAACTTCAGACCTCTGGCGTGAACGTAGTCGGCCAGCGCTTTGATGCCGCTGGGAAATTTCACGGGGTCGGCGACCAGGTTGCCTTGCGCATCGCGTGATGGCGCGAACCAGCAGTCGTCGACGTTGATATAGCTGTAGCCTGCTTTCATCAACGGACCATCTTTCTTCAGGCCGTCGGAGATAACGTCCGCGGCCGTTTTCACCAGATCCTCGGTGATGTTGCAGCCGTACGCATTCCACGAGGCCCAACCCATAGGCGGTAGTGCAATCGATGCAATCGACCCTCGGGCCTGAGTTTGCGATGACGCGTCTTGTGCGGAAACGTTTGCGGAGTTGGCCGCGACTTGCGCGACGCTCGCGGCGTTGGAGGCCCCTTGCTGGTCGCCTCCGCAGCCGGACAAAACGAAAGCCATCACGATGCTTGCGAAGAACAGATACACCTGTGTACGACCCAGGATCTTCATGATTTTCCTTTGCTGAAAAATGAAACTGGGATTTCTGGGTAGGTGCTCTTTCCTGTCGTTGTGTCGGCCAGGTCGACATCGTTATTGCTGGCCGAGCGCAACGTGATTTCGTTTAGATAGAGCGCCTTAGGTTCGCTCGCGCAGAATTTGATTCGCCTGCGGCGGAGCGTTGGCTGAAGCGAAAGTGTTAGGTGGAAGTGAAGGGGGATTGCCGGTTGCGCCGGGCTAGGAGGGATGCAGCGAGGGCAGGTGCTGCAACAGAGGGGATGAGAGCAGTACTGCCTAACTTCGGCTGCTCGCGACGCTTTTGACTGATGGAAATCTTCATCGTGTCTCCTGCTGCGGATTTATGCTGAATCCACTAATGAACATCTAGTTCAAATATGCACGCGTAAGGATTTGTCAGACATTAGGTTTTTCCCCTGGTATCGTGTTGCAAATGGTGGGATGGGGATGCGGGGGAGTTGATGTTGCTGGGGGGTATGGTGATGGGAATTTTGTGGAATTTAGGAAGCCGTATTTTTCATGATCTCGGCAGAATGCCAAGGATCCGCACTGCGCGAATTTCCGGGCCAGTACTTGAATCCGATGTTGGGCGATTTACGAAGTGATGCAAATGACGGCATGAAGGATGCGCGGAAAGCACTGAAACTGCTTAACGAAAGCCGTTTCAAGAAATAGCTAAAACCATGACAACAGTTTTGTTTGATCTGCTCGAAAAGCTCGACGCAGAGAAGATTCACTACACTTTGAGCCGCAATCGCCCCGATACCATCCTGGTGTCAATCGCAGTTGTCGGGATGCGCGTTGAGGTCGATGTGTTCCGCGACGGGCACACGGAGGTATGCGTATTCAAGGGATCGGAGGGCGAGGCGGAAGACGCCGGGATTCTTGAGCGGATCATTCGTGAGAACACGGACTGATAGGCATCGTCGGAAGTGGATGAGTTTGCTGGGATGAACGGGCGCCCCACCGTTTTGACACACCTAATTGGATGGCCTCTCCGGCTGGCGACCTGTCGATCATCGGGGCGATATGAAAAGCGGTTCGGACGCCCCGGGCACAAACGCCTTTTGCCAACTACACAGACCGTTGGCTCTTCTGTCACACGCATTGTGTGCCGTCAATGATCGCTTGCCGATCGCAAACGCTTATAGCGATAGACTGTTTTATCCGTGCCAGCTCCCATAGGGAGCCATAGTAGCGTCATGTGATAGCTCATATGGGTCCACGTCGTGAGCAGAATGTCGCCATTGCTATCAAGCCGCACTGAACGGCCGGAAAAGAAGTAGTTCGGCCCGTATTCGGATCGTGACGATTGCTCCTGAGTGGCCCAACTAATAACCCCTGTCTCGCACGATACTTTGACGCCGCTGTTAAATTTGGTTCGGAAGCTCTCTAGCTCGGACGTGCCGTAATAAGTCACGACCGTGTAGTTGCCGTCAGTATTTTTCTGGAAAGCCGTGGTATCCGGCGCGATGCGACGACCGTCCGCATCCCTTTTATAGCCCGCGCGCATCACTTGAGCTGCTTCAATGTCTTCCGCATGAAATATCTCGTCCGTGAAAGGCAATACATCCGGCGCGTAACCTTCGACGATCTGTCGTACTCTGCCTTCGTAAATGCCAGTAATGTCAGGGCATTCAGGCGATAGAACCGTTTTTGTATTGTTACTAGCGTAGTCGCCGGATTCAGGCGCGGATGCGCACCCGTAACCCATTGCGCACACGACAATGGACGCGACGATGCGAAACATTGGACGAAATCGCATGGTTCCGGGGCGACTCGATGTTTCATTCGCCGCCTCCACAGCTACGTGGGGGCGAAAAGTATGGCGTTGACTTGAAAACAGATAGCCAGCCATTCGTTCAAATGCCACGCAACCTCCACCATTGATCGACCCGCATCCGGCACGAGTCGACGATCATCATCGTCGACCTGCAGATAGAAACTCATCAATCTCGCGAGATCATTATCTTGTTTTCGTGTTTTGTGCCGCCAAGCTCAAAGTGAACTGTGCCGTCCTGCGCCATTCCGTGAGAACGATAGAACGAAATTGCCTTGCCATTTTGCGAGTTCACAGAGAGCCAGATGGACCGATTTCCGGTCCTCGCCATTGCAATGTCTCTGGCGTGATTCATCAAGGCAGATCCAATTCCTCGCCGTGCGAAAGCGTCCAGGACATAGAGCGTCTGAATCTCGTTGGGAACATCAGCGTGGCTCGAGCCTAACCGCATGATGATATAACCAGCGAGGCTAGTTCCTTCCTCCGCGATCAGAAGAACGATGCTCGCCTCCCCCATGAGGGCTCGGAATGTGCTCGGTGTAAATGACGCCAGCACATAGTCCGCAATGACATCAGACACGCCAACCGCTGCATAGGTATGCACCCACACATGCGCGCCAAGCACTGCGAGACGCGGTGCATCTTCCAACGTGGCTGCCCGTATCAAATGTGTGGTCTTCACGTCGAAATTAGTCGATTCAGGAGATTGGGGTTAAGCCGTATCGACCACGAGCGGACCGAAGAGAAACTCCCGAGGTCCACCCGCTCGCATCGTTCGCCCATCGCTACTGGTTTTTGGCAGACAGGTATGCCAGCACCGAGCCTCATCGCGTTATGTTGACTTCTCGAATCCTGGATACCGACAATCCATCTTCGTTGATTTCGAAGAGTCTCACGGAGATGCCGTAGTCGTAAAGATACGCTTCACGATTCTGATAAGTTACCGCCTTGTCGCTCATCGATTTGCAGCTGACATCCACGGCGTCGCCAGTGAAATCCTTGAATACTTGAGATGCGGGGTACTTTTCGAAAGATTCACAGCGCGAACCTTGCACGGCGCCCGAGTCACGCTGAAGCGGGGGTGACAGGTAGACCGAATTCGGTTCAGGGATCGGACCACCATTGTCCAATATCGGATACGCGTCAGGTGCCAGAAGTCTTGGGGAGGGATAGCGGATGCTTCCACTAATGGGTTGGGCCCTGATGGACTGGTACCCGTATTCCGTCGAAAGATTCCCCCCCTGAAAAATGCTTCGGTTCGATAGCTTCGCCGTCAAGCGCCATGGATAGTGCTACACCGAAAACCGCTTTCGGGGGAAGTCGGAGGCCGTCATCCAAAATCAAATCGTAGTCCGTTGACGGACTGAACGGATGATGTACGTTACCGCTCTGGAATTGCTGAACGGCTTTCCAGATGAACTCCGGTGTCGCCCTGTTAAGGGTTTCAGCTGGTAGCCGTTCGCCATTGCCAAGAGACTGATACCGGATGTATCTATAGCCAGCATCCTTCAGTTTCCGCTCTGCTTGTTGAAGCAGTTGCTCATCAAAGAACCGGTTCCATTCGGTTTCCAGTACTAACGCCTCGACCGACAGATCTAGGCGACCCTTTTCCCACAGCTTGGTAAATCCATCAGAAGGATTTCTACCGCCGACCAACTTCGACACGGCGGTGAATCCACCATCAACACCAAGCATCGCGATGAATTGCCTCGGATCGTAGCCAAGATCTCTCTTGGCCTCCGCTGCTTTCTCACGCAGGAATGCTGTAAATCTGTCGTCGTTCGCCTTATCCATCTCCACCTCACGTACCAACTTGTTCTATACGTACTCGACGTACGCGTTTAATTTCGGCATGGTCGAGCAAATCTTTAGTAACTCACAATACAGTTTTGGTGCAGCGGCCATGTGAAACTTTTCTTGAAAATCCCATCGCGCTCAAAAAGCAGGCGCAAGTCGCAACTTGAAAGCGGGTTGATCGGTTGCCAACCGACAGGACGAGCGAACAATCTCGACGCCCCGTGCACCTTCGTCCTATCTCTCCTTATCCGTTCGGCCAAATCAAACATTTGGCCTACAAGATTAAAGCCAACCTCGGTGGTCTCCCTTATAATTACCAAGTCGTCAGGAGACACCCGGCGACCAGGTTTGACAGCCTGATTGTTACGTCCGCACCCCGCTTAGGCGGGAGTGCGTCTGCTGCTGCACGTCTATATTCTATGGGCGGGCTGTAGTGGGGGAGCCGCAAGGCTCGCCGGCTTGACGTAACACCGGTCTGTCAACCCTTCTACGTGCCCGCTCACCCCCTTCCCAAGCGAGTGTCGGGCGATCCAAGAAGTAACAGGGAGATCGTCACCATGAGCAAGTCCAACAAAAATCAACCCGCTTCACGTCCGCCTGTCGAGGCAATCCAGTACGAAAAGCTTGCCCTGTCGGCATTCGATTTATGCGACCGGCATCTGGCTCAACTGGATACCTTGATCACACTTGCGTCCTCGATATGTAGGAATCCTTCCATCACGCTTGAGGAAAGACGACGTCGTCAGACGCTTCTCGAATTGCTGGTGGACACGGCTGAGCAATATCAGCAGGAACTCGAATGCGACCGCGAGTTGTACAAGGTGATTGCGCTCGATGCGAAGGGCGTTCCGCAAAGCCGCATCACGGCACGCCACGCGGCGAACCTGCTTGCAGAAGAGGTGGCGCAACGAGCAGGCGAACCGACAGCCACCGCAAACGAGCCTCAACGCCAAAGCCAAGCAGAGAAAACTGCCGCAACGTTAGGAGCCGACGCAGCCCAGCAACCGGTCGTCGCGCAACACTAGACGATCAAGAAGGGCCATCGGCCGACAACGCGGTACAGCCGAAGAACCGTTCGGAAACCGCCTGCACTGAGACGGCCATCGCCCGTCTCAGTGCTGTCACATGACACATGCCATCGGCAACCCGTGTCACACGGCGCAACCCTACCCGCATACCACCGCACCTACCTAGAATATGTCATATCAATCCGCCAACAGACCGCTTAAAGTAGGCGAAAGCACCTCCGTCCCGGTTGCCGGTCTGAGTTGACCCGACTACTATGCGTGTTAGCTTTGGCATCAACTTCTCGAGACCTTCATGTCGCAGAACGTGAACAGAAAGGGCGGCGTAAGGCGTCGATCATCCTGGCACACAAAGGAGTCTTGAATGTCGATTGAACAAGTCTTATATCGTGCTCACGCACACGTCACCGGCGGTCGCGACGGACGCGCGACCATTCCCGATAGCCACCTCGATCTCAAGCTGACCACGCCGAAGGAGCTCGGCGGCGGAGGCGGCGACGGAACGAACCCCGAGCAACTCTTCGCGGCGGGATATAGCGCATGCTTCATCGGGGCAATGAAGTTCGTTAGCGCGCGCGACAAGATCGCGCTGCCAAAGGACGTCGCCATTGATGGCAATGTCGGCATCGGACAGATCCCCAATGGCTTCGGCATCGAAGTCGAACTGAAAATCTCGCTGCCGGGCATGGACCGCGCAGAAGCGGAAGCACTGATCGCCAAGGCGCACATCGTCTGCCCATATTCGAACGCCACACGCAACAACATCGACGTCAAGCTGACGCTGGTCTAAGCCGCGCGTCATCACGCGCTATTTCGAGTGCAAGCAGCGGATGCCGTGTCGCGCAAAGCGGCGCGCATCTCTGAGGTTCATGACATGGACAATGCCGCCGAAAACGCTGCTCGCACCCGAATCCAGCCGCAACGGGCAATTGCCGAGTTTGCCAGGGTTCTCTGGCATCTGCGCGCCATCCTGGCGATGCTGCTTATCCTTTTCTTCATTTTGACCGTCGCCATGTATTTCGTTGGCGGGGCCGTCGATGTAGCCACACGCACGCCCTCATCGCTAGGCCACACTTTCTATTTTTGCGCGGTCACGGCGCTGACCATCGGCTACGGCGACGTGGTGCCGACCACCACGCCGGGTCTCATCATCGCGGTTCTGCTCGGACTGCTCGGCGTGTTGATAACGGGTGTGGTAACGGGTTCGGCCGTTTATGCCATCCAGCTCGCGGCGCATCTGATCGGGCGACACGAAGCGCAGTAGCCGGCTTTACGACGAATATGTCATTTCAGATGGCCGCTACGTCTCCTAATATGTGTAGTTAGCGTTCTGATATGCTTTTTACCGTGCGCCGGCATGCGAATTCGATGTCGGTACCACTGGCAGGCGGTATCCACTCAAGAGGGTAGATCTCATCATGACCAGTCAATCGAATTCGCGGGGCGTGATCGGCGGCATCACCTTGCTCTTTACGGTGCTGACCGCGCTCTATCTGTTGATCGGTGGCGTATGGCTGCTGGCGGTCGGCGGCTCGCCGTACTACGTCATCACAGGCATCGTGCTGTTGGGCGTGGCCTGGCTGCTTTGGCGAGGCAGTCCCGCCGCGCTCCTGCTTTATGCACTCGTGCTGATCGGCACGGCGATCTGGGCACTCTTCGAGTCGGGTCCCGACTTCTGGGCACTCGCACCGCGCTCCGGTGTACTCGTTATCTTCGGTGTATGGTTGCTGCTGCTCGTGAGCGGGCGGCTGGAGGGCGAGCGCAAGCTGGGTGTCGTATCGCTCGTCGTCGCGCTCGTGGCATGGGCCGGCATACTCGTGTACGCCAACTTCAACGATCCGCAACAGGTCAACGGCACACTGAACGCTTCCGCGCCCGCGAGCGTCGCCAGCACCGGGATCGACCCCTCCGACTGGCCCGCCTATGGGCGCACCCAGGAAGGCACGCGCTACTCGCCATTGCAGCAGATCACGCCTGAGAACGTGAAGAATCTCCAGGTGGCCTGGACCTTCCGCACCGGTGACATGAAGGGGCCCAACGATCCTGTCGAGATTACCAACGAAGTCACGCCGATCAAGATCGGCGACCTGCTTTACCTATGCTCGCCGCATCAGATCCTGTTCGCGCTCGACGCGAAGACGGGCACGCTCAAGTGGAAGTTCGATCCGCGACTGAAGAACGATCCGTCGTTCCAGCACGTGACGTGCCGCGGCGTGTCGTATGTCGATCTGTCGACCAGTGCCCCGGCGGCCGCACCCGCTGCGGCGCCGGCGAGCGATGCCGCAGCAGCCCCTGCGGACGCCTCGGGCGCTGCTGCCACGCCTGCCTCGGGCGTCGCCGTCGCAGACGCCTCAGGGCCTGCTACGGCCGCCTGTACGCGCCGCATCTTCCTGCCGGTCAACGACGGCCACCTCTACGCCCTCGACGCGCTGACGGGCGAACGTTGCGCGGGTTTCGGCAACAACGGCGACCTCGACCTTCAACACGCCCAGCCGGTCACAACGCCGGGCATGTACGAGCCCACCTCGCCGTCGATCATCACCAGCAAGGTGATCGTCGTGGCGGGCGCGGTGGAGGACAACTTCTCGAACCGTGAGCCGTCGGGTGTGATCCGCGGCTTCGATGTGCGCACGGGCGAATTGCTCTGGGCGTTCGATCCGGGTGCGAAAGACCCGAATCACATTCCCGGCCCGGGCGAACACTACACGTGGAATTCACCCAACTCGTGGGCACCCGCCGCCTACGACGCGAAGCTCGACATCGTCTATCTGCCGATGGGTGTGAAGACACCGGATATCTGGGGCGGCGACCGCACGCCGGAGCTGGAGAAATACGCCACCGGGCTGCTCGCACTCAACGCCTCGACCGGCAAGCTCGCCTGGTTCTACCAGAGCGTGCACCACGATCTGTGGGACATGGACCAGCCGTCGCAGCCCACCATCGCCGACATCACCGGCAAGGATGGTAAGACCGTGCCGGTCGTGTACGCGCCGGCCAAGACCGGCAACCTGTTCGTGCTCGACCGCCGCACCGGCGTGCCGGTCGTGCCGGCACCCGAAACGCCGGTGCCGCAGGGCGCGGCGCCCGGCGACCACGTTGAGCCGACACAGCCGTTCTCACAGCTCACGTATCGTCCGTCGAAGAACCTGACCGACGCCGACATGTGGGGCGCCACGATGTTCGACCAGCTTATATGCCGTGTGATGTTCCACCAGCTGCGCTACGAGGGCACGTTCACGCCGCCGTCGCTACAGGGCACGCTCGTGTTCCCGGGCAACCTGGGCGTGTTTGAGTGGGGCGGTCTTGCCATCGACACCGACCGCCAGATTGCCGTCGCGAACCCGATCGGCTTGCCGTTCGTCTCGCGTCTGATCCCGCGCGGACCGGGCAACCCGCTGGAGCCGGTGGAGGGCGCCAAGGGCAGCGGCACGGAATCAGGCGTCCAGCCGCAGTACGGTGTGCCGTACGGCGTGACGATCAATCCGTTCCTCTCGCCGCTGGGCTTGCCGTGCAAGCAACCGGCATGGGGCTACATCTCGGCGATCGATCTCAAGACCAATGAGATCGTGTGGAAGAAGCGCATTGGCACCGTGCGCGATAGTTCGCCGATTCCTCTGCCGTTCAAGATGGGCATGCCGATGCTCGGCGGTCCGATCGTCACGGCGGGCGGCGTCGCGTTCATTGGCGCAACGGCTGATAACTACATCCGCGCGTTCAACGTGAACAATGGCGAGCAGATCTGGGAGGAACGTCTGCCTGCGGGCGGTCAGGCCACGCCGATGAGCTATTCGATCGATGGCCGTCAGTACGTTGTGATCGCGGCGGGCGGGCATGGCTCGTTCGGTACAAAGCTCGGCGACTATGTGATTGCCTACGCGTTACCGCCGCAGTAAGCGGCACGCGCCGCGCATGCGGTTTTTCTTGTCCCTTATGCGGCGCATTGAATGCGCCGCTTTTTATATCGTCGAATGAACCATTCACGCTTTGCGTCGCGAGCCTGTGTCGTGCTGGCCTCGATCGCGATGCACGCCACGCTTGCGCATGCGCAAAGTTCCGTCACGCTCTATGGCGCACTCGATACGAGCATTGAAATCACCAATCCGGGGGCGGGCTACGTTGCTCGTATGGATTCCGGCGCTTATCGGGGATCGCGCGTTGGCTTGCGCGGCGTCGAGGATATCGGCGACGGCATCAAGATTCTGTTCACTCTGGAGAACGGCTTCGGTTCCGCTGACGGCACCTTTGCCGTCGCGAACACGATCTTCAACCGGCAGGCCTGGGTCGGAGTGGATACGCTTTACGGCACCGTGCGCGTCGGCCGTCAGTACTCGCCGATCTATATTCCGTTCAAGGGCGGCCTCGATGCGTTCGACGCCGGCACGATCGCTTCCGGTCTCGACAACCTCTCCAAGATCACGCCCTACGAGAGCAATGCGATCACCTATCTCTCGCCCGAATTCCATGGCTTCTCCACGACCATCATGGCAGCCCTGCGCGACGGCGACGCCAGCAATGATGGCAACGGGCTCGCCGGCCACATCGAAACCTTCGCATGGCGCGAGGGACCGTTCCGCATCTCGTACGCGCATCAACAGACGCATGGCGACGGCGCGTTGCGCGCTAACCTGGGTGGCGTCTCGTACATCTATGGCCCGGTCACGGGGTTTCTATCGTTCTTCAATGGCGATGGCGGTACGCCGCGATATCACAACGACGGTGTAGCCGTCTCCGCGCGCTATGCCGTGAATTCGCACTTTCGTGCCTCACTCGGCTACACCTATCTGCGTGATCGCTCAGGTGGTGACAACAACGCCGATCAGTTCAGCGCGGCATGCGAGTACGACCTCTCCAAGCGATCTCTGCTCTATGCGAGCGCCGGCTGGTTGCGCAATCGCGGGCAGGGTGAGTTCACGTTGCGCGGGGTGAATGTGACGGGGCTCACGCCGTCGTGGCCGGGCGCATCTGTGCGGGGTGTGCAGTTCGGCATGATCGAGCGTTTCTAACGTTGCGCTGTGGGAGGTTGTCCGTTCATCCGTGCGCGGACTGGGTGAGCGTACGCGCGTTGCTTCGCCGGACTACAATCAGTTATGTGACCCTAATCATTCATTGACTGCGCGCCGACTTCAAACCGGTCAGCCAGGTTCGCAGCAGAGTAGCGGCTTAAGCAGACCTGATCGCAGTCAGCCACAAGTGGCGTCCCGGCAAAGGAGGGGCGATGCATTGGCAACCAAGCTCCGGCATGAACGTTAGACGCATCGCAATTATGGTTGCGGTCGTTGTGGGCGCCTTGATCGTCGCCGGGCGTCTCACTGGCGTCGTGGTCGACTGGCTGTGGTTTGCTTCAATCGGTTACGTCGGTGTTTTCTGGACGACTCTCTCCGCCAAGGCGCTCCTCTTTGCCGCCGTGTTCGTAGTGTCGGCGGGCGTAATTGCTGCATCGGGGTTCCTTGCGCATCGCTATGCGCGGCGTCCCGGTAGTTGGCAAGTCGAAACGGCCCGTCTGTCAGGTACGCCGGAGTTCATCAGTGAACTGGCGGACCAGCTCGCACCGCGCATTCCATGGCGCGCCAGCATTGTGGGCTGCGCGATTGTCCTGGCGCTGATCATCGCTGGGGGCGAAATCTCTAACTGGGATCTGGTGTTACGTTTCCTGCATCAGGTGCCTTATGGCGACCGCGATCCGGTTTTTGGCCAGGACATTAGCTTTTATCTGTTCTCGCTGCCCGCCTATCTTGCGTTCAAGAACTGGCTGCTGCAGCTGATCTTCTGCAGTGCGCTCGTTGCAGCCGCGGTGTATGGAGTTCGCGGCGACGTCACGTTTGATCGGGCACCGCGTGTACTCTCTCCCGCTGCCATTGCTCACGCTTCAGCGCTGCTCGGTGCGTTCTTTCTCCTGAAGGCCTGGTCCTACACACTCGACCGCTTTCTGCTGCTCTACGGCGATAACGGCGTCGTGGTCGGCGCCGGCTATACCGACATTCACGTCGAGCTTCCGGTCTTGTGGGTGCTCGTTGGCCTTGCTGTTGTTGCAGCTGTCGCGTGCTGGGTCAATATGCGCCGGCAGGGATATCGAATTCCTGTCGCCTCGTTGTTGTTGGTGTTCGGCACCTCGTTCGTGTTCGCCTTGATCTACCCGGCGCTGTTCCAGCGCCTCTATGTCAAGCCGAGTGAACTGCAACTGGAGATGCCCTATATCAAACACAATATCGCGCTAACGCGAATGGCTTACGGCCTCACACAGATCGCGGTAAAACCGTTTCCGGCTGATCAGGAATTGAATCTGGCCTCGCTCGAGGCCAATCGCGCGACCATCGATAACATTCGGCTGTGGGATGTGCAGCCGCTGATGGATACCTATGCGCAGTTGCAGGAGATCAGGACGTACTACAAATTTTTCTCTGTTGACATCGATCGCTACCGGCTCGACACCGGTTATCGGCAGGTGATGTTGTCGGCCCGCGAACTGGAGCCTTCGATGCTCCCCGCCAACGCACAGACCTGGGTGAACCTGCACCTCCTGTTCACGCATGGCAACGGCGTCGTGATGTCGCCCGTCACTGAAAAATCGACGGAAGGTTTGCCGTCCTTCTATCTGCAGGATATTCCGCCTGTCGCGCACGGCGGGCCGGCTATTCGCGAGCCGCGTCTGTATTTTGGTGAAGGGGGTGAGGGTTACGTCATTGTGAAAGGCAGCATCCCCGAGTTCGACTATCCCAAGGGTAAGGACAACGTCTACACCGCTTACAGCGGGAGCGATGGTATTGGCCTCGGCAGCAGCGCGCGCCGCAGCCTCTTCGCGTGGCAGTTCAACGATCCGAACATTCTGCTAACCGACTACATCACGAACAGTAGCCGCATTCTGCTGCACCGTAACATTCAGGATCGCGTGCGCACGATCGCCCCGTTCCTTAGGCTCGATCATGATCCCTACCTCGTCACAAGCAACGGACGCCTTTTCTGGATGCAGGACGCGTATACGACGAGCAGTTGGTTCCCCTATGCGCAGCCGGGCTTCGACGATGGCGCCAACTACATCCGCAACGCAGTCAAGGTTGTGGTCGACGCATATAACGGTACGGTCGATTTCTATGTGAGCGATCCGAACGATCCGATCATGCGAACGTATCAGCGCATTTTCCCGGGTCTGTTCAAGCCGCTCGCGACGATGCCGCAAGATCTTCAGCAACATATCCGCTATCCGGAAGAGCTGTTCCAGATCCAGGCGCAACTTTATCGGGCCTATCACATGGATGCGCCGGAGGTTTTCTACAATCGCGAGGATCTTTGGCAGTTCCCACGGGAATTGATCGGCGTTGATGGCGGGAATAGTCCCGGCACGCCGATGGCGCCTTACTACATGATCATGCGGCTGCCGGGGGAACCGCGCGAGGAGTTCGTCCTAATGCTGCCGATGGTGCCCAGCCAGCGCGACAATATGATCGCGTGGCTCGCCGCGCGTTGCGATCCGCCTAACTACGGCAAGCTTGTCGTCTACTCGTTTCCGAAGGATAAGCTCGTCTATGGGCCGTTCCAGATTGAGGCGCGCATCCAGCAGAACACTGAGATTTCGCAGCAGATTTCGCTGTGGAACCAGATGGGTTCGCGTGTCATTCGCGGCCATCTTCTTGTTGTGCCGATTGAGAATTCGATTCTCTATATCTCGCCGCTCTACCTGCGTGCGGAGTCGGGGCAGTTACCTGAGTTGAAGCGGGTGATTGCTGCGTATGGGGATCGAGTGGTGATGAGGGAAACGTTGGGTGAGGCGTTGGCGGCGCTTTTCAAGGAAAGTGGTCCGCTCGCGTCGCAGCCTCAGGGGACAGCGGATGCGCGTGCGCGTGAGGCGCTTGCACACTATGACCGTGCGATCGAGCGATTGAAGGCGGGGGACTGGAGTGGGTTTGGTGTGGAATTGGATGCGCTGCGGCCACTGCTTGAGGCGCTCGGTGGGGGACGGTCAGACGGGAAGAAGTGATTCAACCGAAAATCTCAAGACCGTTCTTCTGTACGAGCTGGAGCATACGAGCGGCGATCCCGCTGGGCTTCTTGTCGCCCTGTTCCCATTGACGAATGGTTGACGCAGTTGTGTTGAGGTACAAGGCAAACACACCTTGACTGACGTTCACGCTTTTCCGGATGCGGGCGATTTCTTTCGCGTTGAACTCCGGTGCCTTTTCGATGCACAGATCGTCATACTCACGCATCGTCTTTTTGTCGATGACTTTTGCTCGATGCAGACCGGAAGCTGCGCTATGAATTGCTTCCGACGCACTGCTTCTGAAAGGTCCCTTAGCCATTGCAAATCCCACTAGATTCTTCGACTCCAACATTCGATCACGTTTACTCCAACATTGGAATTCCCGCCAGGCAGCGTCCATCGCTGAACGCTGCCTGCCTTTGAGGTTACTCAACAAAATCCGTCGCTTCGGATGAGCCCTTCCACGCTTCAAGATCGCGTTGGACCGCCGCGGCTTTTTGCGCCGCCAGTTCGTTGGCGATCTTGCCGGCGAACAGGTGCAACGGCGGTTCGGCGACATCAACAGCCTGCATGATCAGCATGGCCAACTTGTCCGGATCGCCGGCCTGATGACCGTGCAGCGTGCCCAGGTGCAGATCGAGCGATGCCTTGGCTTCGGTGTATTCATCGATTTGTCGTTTGGCCACCGCTAGCGCGCCACTCGACAAAAACTCCGTGCGCACCGGCCCAGGGTAGACCACCGTTGCCTTGATGCCGAACTCGGCCACCTCGGCCGCGAGCGACTCGGTCAGGCCCGCGAGCGCGAACTTGCTCGCCACATAGCTGCCCCAACCAGCGTAGCCTCCTTGATAGCCGACAATCGAGGAGAGGTTGATAACATGCCCGCCGCGCTGCTCGCGCAGATGCGGGAGCGCGTGCCGGAGTACCAACAGCGGTGCGAACAGGTTGACTTCGAAATTCTGCCGAAGCTCCTCGTCCGAAAGCGCCTCGACGGTGCCCTGTTGTGCGTAGCCGGCGTTATTGACGATCACGTCGACCTTGCCGAACGTCTTGACCGTTTGCGCGATGGCGGAGTGCACGCTCTGATCGTTGGTCAGATCCACTTGCAGAGGAAGAAATTGCTCCGATGCGGGGCCGATCGCTTCCGTCAGCGACGCCACGGTTCGCGAAGTCGCGGCGACGTAATCGCCACGCGCGAGGAGTTGCCGTACGAGCCGTTGGCCGACGCCTTTCGATGCGCCAGTGACAAACCAGATTTTTGCGGACTTGTTCATGATAATTTCCTTGATAGATATGGAATACGAAATAAAATTTCAGCGACGTTTCAAAAGAATGTGGTCAGAGTCTTACTTGAGTGCCACGCTCATTCCACCGTCAGCCATTACGACTGCGCCGACGATATAGCTCGCTTTCTCAGAAGCCAGAAAGGCGATTACTTCAGCAATTTCACGCGGATCGGCCGCACGCTTGATCGGCGCATTCTTACCGTGCTCGGCGAGGAAGGCCGGGCCGTCGTCATGAAGATGGTTCGTGATGTTTGTCACCGCATCGCCGGATCCCACCGCATTGACACGAATGCCGTGATCGATCGCCTCGAGCGACATGGCGCGCGTCAACTGAGCGAGTGCGCCTTTCGAGGCCGCATAGGCCGCGATCAGCGGAAACGCCTGGTAGCACGCGTATGAACCCACGTTGACGATTGCGCCGGTCTTCGCCGGCATCATCGCGCGCATGGCTTCACGCGAGAACAGGAATGCGCCGGTGGAGTTGACCGCCTGGATACCGTTCCAGTCGTCGAGCGTCATCTCGATGACCGGTTTGTTAATGATGATCGCGGCGTTGTTGACCAGAATGTCCAGCTTGCCGAAGTGTTCCATCGCAGCGGCCACCGCGCGCACCGCGCTTTCCTCATGCGCGACGTCGGCGATGAGCGGGACGATCCCGGGCCGGGCCAACGCTTCGACATTGTTGCCGCGTCCAACGGCGATCACGCTCGCGCCTTGCGAGTGCAACAGTTCGGTGGTGGCGAGTCCGATGCCGCTTGCCGCACCGGTGACGATGGCAACCTTGCCGGCGAACGGTTGGTGGGTGGATGCTTGTGAAGTCATGATGAATTGCTCCAAGGAAATGAGGATCAAGAGATGAGACTTGTTAGAAAGGGCTCGCCGTTGGGCGCACAACGATTTCGCTGACATCCACGTCCGCCGGCTGCTCGACTGCGTAGGCGATCGAACGCGCAATGGCGTCTGACGTCAGCGCCACGCGGCGGAAGTCCTGCATCGCTGCGCGCGCGGTATCGTCGGAGATCGAATCGGCCAACTCCGATTCCACGACGCCCGGGCAGATCACGGTCACGCGAATCTTGTCGGTTTCCTGACGCAGACCGTCCGAGATAGCGCGCACGGCGAACTTGGTGGCGCAATACACGGCGGCCGTCGGCGTGACAGAGAGGCCGCCGATCGAGGAGATATTGATGACCTGGCCAAACCCCTGGCGCTCCATGGTCGGCAGGACCGCAGCAATGCCGTGCAGCACGCCGCGGATATTCACGTCGATCATGCGATTCCATTCGTCCACCTTTGTCGCGCTCAAGGGCGACAAAGGCATCACGCCGGCGTTGTTGACGATCACGTCGATGCGGCCGAAGGCGTCCAGTGCGGATTGGGCGAATGCGTTGACGTCTTCGGCGGACGTGACGTCGAGTGCCTTGTAACGAACCGAGCCGCCGGTTGCCTGGATTTCTTCGGCCAGCGCCGCGAGTCGTTCCGTGCGCCGTGCGCCGATCACGAGCTGGTGACCTTGGGCGGCGAGCAGCCGGACGGTTGCTTCGCCGATACCGCTGCTTGCCCCGGTGATAAGGATGACTTTGGGTTGATGGGTTTGCGTTGTCATGTTGCGTTCTCCGTGCCAATAAGCTGTGCAGGTTTGTCTGAGGGAGAGGCTACGAAGTCTGCGCACGAGGCGGCAAGGCAATCGCGGCGCGGTCTCCCGCGCGCTTCGGCCACACCGTGCAGCCAATGACCCATCTTATGAGCCGAGCTCCTGCACGCGAATACACGTGACAATCGCGGTATTGCCTATTCCTATTGAAGTGGATGCGGGCCGCCGAGCGTATCCGGTAGAATTTATTCACCCGATCTGGCGAAAGAGGAGTCTTCGTGACAGTTGCCGACAACCCGGTTTCCGCAAAGATGGTGAGCCTGCTTGAGCGTCTGGCGCCGAATGAGGGGTACACGCAGTCCGCGCTGGAGGGCGTGCGGTTCATGCGCTCCAACCGTCCGTTAGGGCGCACACCAGTGCTGTACGAGCCCAGCATCGTGATCGTGTGCCAGGGGCGCAAGCTGGGGTTTCTGGGCGAGGAGGTGTATGTCTACGACGCCCAGCACTATCTGATCTTGTCCGTGCCACTGCCGTTCTCGACTGAAACCGAAGCGAGCGAGGCCGAGCCGATGCTGGCTGTGACGTTGCGACTCGATCTGATCGAATTGACCGATCTGATACTGGCGATCGATCGCAGCGGAAGCCATCAGGAAGGCACGCCGCTAGGGATCGTATCGACGCCGCTCGAGGGAGACCTCGCCGAAGCGGCCCTGCGCCTGCTGCAAGCCCTGACGTCACCTCTGGACGCGGAGGTGCTGGGGCCCGCAATCGTGCGGGAAATCTGCTACCGGGTATTGATCGGGGAACGCGGCGCAGCGATGAGGGCTGCACTCGCGCATCAGGGGCGCTTCGGCAGGGTCGCGAAAGCGCTGCGGCGAATTCACACTGACTACGCGCAGCCGTTGGATGTCAGTCGTCTCGCGGAAGAGGCGGGGATGAGCGTTCCCGCGTTTCATGTCAACTTCAAAACCGTCACGCTCACCTCGCCGATCCAATACATCAAGTCGACGCGTTTGCATCAGGCGAGGCTGCTGATGATTCGCGACGGTTTGACGGCAGCCTCTGCATCGGCACGTGTCGGTTATGAAAGTCCCTCGCAGTTCAGCCGCGAGTTCAAGCGTTTCTTCGGACGCTCACCGGTCGATGAGGCTCGAGATATGCGGGCATCGTTCGCGCTATCTCCGGCTGCGACGTTCGACGCGTTCTCTGCTTCTCACTGACCTCAAAATGAGGCGGGCGCCCGGTGCTATGCATCGGATCGCGCTCGCGCGATCTTTTTTTGGGGCCGGTGTGCTTCGCTCCTTTCTGGCGTGTTTAGACATGCACTGATTTGCATGACGCCGCCAAAGTTCCAGCGGCAGTGTTGCAGTGTGGTAAACGGTCTATTGACGAATGATGGGTCTTATCGCGTGAGGTTTGCCTCTACCATTGCACCGGTGCTGCATGTGCCAGTCATAAAGGAGTCTCATGAACCTCGCTTCGATCCGCAAAGACGCCTTTGCGATGCCCGTTCACAATCCAGCCTACCCCCGGCCGCCGTACCGCTTCATCAATCGGGAATACTTCATCATCTCGTATGAGACCGATTTCGATGCGCTGCGCGCCATCGTGCCGGAGCCGTTGCATCCGGAAAACGACCTCGTGCATTACGAATTCATTCGCATGCCGGATTCGTCGGGCTTCGGTGACTACACCGAAAGCGGCCAGGTCATCTCGGTGCGAGACCAGCAAGGTCGCCTCGGCAACTACACGCATTCGATGTACCTCGACGACGAAGGCCCGATCGCCGGCGGCCGCGAGATCTGGGGCTTTCCGAAGAAGCTGGCCAAGCCGACCTTGAGCGTAGACGGCAACGACACGCTGCTCGGCACACTCGACTACGGCACACAACGTATCGCAACCGGCACGATGGGCTTCAAGCATGTGCCGCTCGACATCGAGGTTGAACGCAAGAAGCTTGCGGACACACCGAATTATTTGCTGAAAGTGATCCCGCACGTTGATGGTTCGGCGCGCGTGTGCGAACTCGTGCGTTTCTATCTGCGCGACGTGAGCGTGCTGGGTGCGTGGTCCGGTCCCGCCGCGCTCGAACTGCATCCGCACGCATTGGCGCCCGTCGCCGATCTGCCAGTGAAACGGGTGGTCGGCGCGCGACATGTGATTGCTAATCTCACACTGGATATCGGCGAGGTTGCGCTCGATTATCTCGCCACAACCGAGAGCGTGAAGCTCGCAGTCAATCAATAACGGTCCGTGAACCGATAAGGAAGGAACGCAACATGTCGTTGAACAATAAAGTCGCGCTTGTGACGGGCGCAGCAAGCGGTATTGGTGAGCAGTGCGCACGCAAACTGGCTAGCCTCGGCGCCGCAGTAGTGATTGCCGACCTGAATCTCGAGAACGCACAGAAAGTGGCCGACAGCATCGTCGCCGCGGGCGGCAAGGCGCTGGCGGTTGCAATGGATGTGACGAATGAAGAAGCAGTCAATAGCGGCATCGAACGTGCGGTGCAGGAGCTCGGCAGCATCGATGTGCTCGTGTCGAACGCGGGTATCCAGATCGTCGCTCCAATCGAGGAGTATGCGTTTTCCGACTGGAAGAAAATGCTGGCCATCCATCTGGACGGCGCCTTCCTCACCACCAAGGCGGCAATCAAGCACATGTACGCGGGCGGCAAGGGCGGCTCGATCGTCTACATGGGTTCGGTGCATTCACACGAGGCGTCGAAGCTGAAGTCCGCCTATGTGACCGCCAAGCACGGCTTGCTGGGACTGGCCCGAGTGGTTGCGAAGGAAGGTGGACCGCGCGGCGTGCGGGCGAATGTCGTGTGTCCGGGCTTTGTGCGCACCCCGCTCGTCGACAAGCAGATTCCCGAGCAGGCCAAGGCGCTCGGTATCTCCGAGGCCGAAGTGGTGAAGAACGTGATGCTCAAGGAAACCGTCGACGGTGAATTCACTACCGTTGAGGACGTCGCCAATACGGTTGCGTTCCTTGCAGGCTTCGAATCGTCTGCGCTCACCGGGCAGTCGGTGATCGTGAGCCACGGCTGGTCAATGCAATAAGGGGTCGCGTATGCGCAGCAGCACAAAAAAAATCAACGGGCAGCCGGATGCGTTTGTGCTGCCGCGCTACGACGAGATCGCGCTAGTGCTTCAAGGTGGCGGCGCGCTGGGGTCTTACCAGGCCGGCGTCTACGAAGGCCTGGCCGAGACCGGTGTGCAACCGAACTGGATCGCCGGTGTCTCGATCGGCGCGCTTAACACCGCCATCATTGCCGGCAATGCGCCCGAAAACCGCGTGGAAGCGTTACGCGGTTTCTGGGATTCGATCTGCCATCCGCTCGATTGGGTCGGTGGTCTGGGCGCATGGATGCTGCCCGGCTTCGGCGCGCAGGACCTGTCGCGCAAGTGGGCGAGTTTGTGGGCAGCCAGCCGCGCGTTGACAGAGGGGCAGCCAGGTTTCTTCTCGCCGCGCAACCCGTTGCCAATGGCAGGTTTCGGCAAGCAAAACCCCAACGCGGTCAGCTATTACGACACGGCCGCCTTGAGGGAAACGTTGTTGAAGTTCGCCGATTTCGATCGAATCAACGATGGCGACATTCGCGTTTCAGTGGGGGCGGTGAACGTGCGGACCGGCAACCTGGTGTACTTCGACAACACGAAAATGCGTCTGGAGCCGGAGCATTTCATGGCGTCAGGGGCGTTGCCGCCAGGCTTTCCGGCGGTGGAGATCGACGGCGAGTACTACTGGGACGGCGGGCTGGTTTCCAACACGCCGCTGACCGAAGTGCTTCGCGATGCGGACCACAAAGATACGTTGGTTTTCCAGGTCGATCTGTGGAGCGCGCGAGGTAATGCGCCGGGAGATTTTCTCGACGTGTCCGAGCGCGCCAAAGATATCCAGTACTCCAGCCGCACGCGGGCGATAACCAGCATGCTGGCGGATCGTCAGAAGCATGCACGGTTCGTCAAGGAGTTGCTCGCGCATGTTCCACCGGATCTGCGCAGGACCGATCCGCTATTCCGTCTCGCTGAAGAAGCAGCCGACGGCAGCGCGATCAATGTGGTGCACCTGATCTACAAGAACAAGCCGTATGAAGGGCATTACAAGGACTACGAGTTCAGCGTCGACACGATGCACGAGCATTGGGAAAGTGGTCTTGAAGACATTCGCGATTCGTTTGCGCATCGGGAGTGGTTCGATGTGCCAAGCCGCGAACAGGGTTTCGTGACGCATGACGTGCATCGCCGGCCCGGCACTGTGCCGCAGTCTGATCGTGACATGCCCGAACTGCCCCTCGGAGCGGAACGGAAAGTCGCTGCGTGAACAATCACTGACCGGTTCCACTCCGCTGTTTCAATGGAGTGGCCGCCGATTAGCAACTTGAATAAGGCGTGATTGCGCGACGAGTCCGCGACGTCGCGCTCACTGCCGCAATTTTTCTGAAACTTCACATCAACGTCACTTCGGATAACTAATGTCACGGTTGCAGTACCCCTTCAACCATGAGAACCGAAATGACAAAGATCAAATGGAATCATGCAGCAGCGCTCGCGCTTTTCGCGGCGTCCCAAGTGGCTCACGCTGGCACGCCGAGCGTAGGCAGCCGCGAATACAAAGTGTTGCTCAATCCCGTTGCGTTCGACAGTTCGCCCGTCGATACGGCCAATCGTTTTTTGACGGATCTTCAGGCGAGTCTCGCGGCAAACGGCTTCGATAGCACGGTCAAGAAGACTTTTAGCGCCGACAACGATCGCACCGTGCTGTACTACGACTCGCCGGGAACCTGCGCCGTTAAGCAGGCCGGCTACTCGATGCGCGAACGCGATGACAGCAGCGGTCGCAATATCGAGTTGAAGTTCGGCTCAGCAAACGAAACCACCTCGGCGAATACGGATGTCAGCGGCAGTTCGTCCAAGGCCAGCAGCAAGCTAGAAGACGACATCACACCGCCTTCGAATCAAACGTACTCGCATTCGACGAACGAACCGCTCTCCAACTCCAAGAACATCAACCACCTGAGCGACATCAACGACCTGTTCCCTACCACCCACGTATTCGACAGCATCAGCAGCCAGTCGCTCGCGCCGGTGAGCGGTCTGTCGATTCATGAGCTGACCTTTGACGGCCCGACCAGCGATCTCGGTCAGGAAGACGCTGACTTCACGATGACCGTCTGGTACGCCAACGGTTCGAGCACGCCGGCGCTCGCGGAAATCTCCTTCGAAGTCGACGTTAACGACAACGGCGTTTTCACCGACAAGGTCACTTCGCGCTCGCAACTGATCTTCAATACGATCCAGGGCATGACGAACTGGGTGCAATCGCCGAGTTCGACGAAGACCGCGTGGGTCTACAAGTATCAGCCGACCTTCTGTAGCCGGTAACAATCGCAGTTTTGCCGCGCCGACGAATCTCAGTCGTCGGCGCGGCGCAATTCAAGGCAGCACATCCAGACGCCGTGTCCAAAGCGATGCCAACGCAAGCACGGCGCCGCTGATCTCCAGCATCAACGTGCCCATCGCCATACCGTCCCCGATCGAACCCTGCTCGAACTGCTGCCAGATGAATACGGACGCGGTTTGCACGCCGCTTGGCGAGAGCAGCAGCGAGGTCACGAGTTCGCGCGATGCCACCGCGAAGACGATCATCATCGACGCCGCGAGCGGCGGGGCCACCAGCGGCAAGACGATGCGCCACAGCACGCGGGCTTCAGTTGCGCCATGCACGCGTGCCGCGGCCTCGAGGCTGCCGCCGATCTGCCGCAGCGCCGCACTCGCATAACGCACCGGATAGGGCAGCAGCAGGCAGCTATACGACAGCAGGAGAATGGCCCACTTGTTGTACGGCGTGATGGGCCAGAAGGGCAGGTTCCAAGCGAGGATCAAACCGACGCCGACCACGATGCCGGGCATCGCATGGGGCAGCAGCGTGAGGCCGTCGAGCGCAGCGCGTCCAGGCGTGCGCGTTTTGATGATGATCCACGCAGCCAGAAACCCCAGTGTCCCTGTCAACACGGCGGTCGCTGCGGCCAGACCGAGACTCGTGAACAGGGCGCCGGCGCCTTCGCCCACCGAGGCGATCGCTGCGAAATGCGCGAGCGTCAGATTGGACACGCTCAAGCCGCCCGACAGCGTACGCACGAAAGACGTCGCCACGATCGCGCCGAGCGGCGCAATCGTCGTACAGAACGCCGCCGCGCCGAACAGCAACAAAACCGGCCACCGCCAGCGACCGAGTTCGAACGGATCGCTGGCAACCGGCTTGCCTGTTTGCGTATCGAAGTCGCGGCCGGCGAGCAGACGCCGTTGCGCAATAAAGGCCGCAAGCGCGGTGAGCGCGAGCAACGTAGAGAGCACCGCTGCGCCGGACAGATCGATCGGCCAATCGGAGAAACGCGCTTCAATCGATGTCACGAGCAAACTGAAGCCGGCACGCGCACCAAGTGCGGACGGAATGCCGAATTCTTCGATCGCCATGGTGAAGGCGAGCAAGGTGCTGGCGGTAATCGCCGGCGCGGCGAGCGGCAGCGTGATGCGCACGAACGCACGCCATGGCGTGGCGCCGCATACCCGAGCGACCTGTGCGAGCCGGCCGCCGGTCGACATCAACGCGCGCGAGACCGCGAAATACACGACCGGAAACACGCTCAGTGTCATCGTGAGCGCAATGCCTGCGAACGAAAACAGATAACCGCCGAGATCGAAGCCGGCCAGTTGCTGGAGATACCCGTGCGGCTGCAGAAGCAACATCCAGCCCAGTGCCGCGAGATACGGCGGAATCAGAAACGGCGCGAGAAACAGCAAATCCCATAGCCGCGCGGCTGGCAATCGCGTCAAGCCACGCAGCGCGCCGAGCGGCACGCCTAAAGCGATGCTCGCCAGCGCGACGGCAACGCCGAAACGCAACGTGTTGCCGAGCAGCGGCCACGTGTCGGATTGCGTAAGCGTCGAACGGATCGCCGCAAAGGGATGCGCAACGGAGCTCAACTGCGGAAAGATCGCCTGCAACGCGACGAAGGCGGTAGGCAACGCAACCAGCAGCCCCAATGCGACGAACAGCATGCCAAGCGCGGCGGTGCGCCCGACGCGCCCCAACCGCCACCCGCGTCGCGCGAGGCCGCGTTGCGCGATCACGCTGGCCATCAGTGTTCGCCGAACAGCGCGTTAAAGCGTGACAGAACCTCGGCTCGCGACTTCGTATTGCTGCCATCGTCTTGTGGCAGGAGCTTCAGGTCTTTCAAACGCGGCCGCGGCGAATCGATGTCTTCGCGCGCTGGAATCAGGTAGGCGGCGGCGACCAGTTGCTGACCCTCGTCGGACAGCACGTAGTCCACGAATGCCCGGGCGTCCGCCTGAGCATGCGACGATTTGAGGATCATCATCGGCCGCGGCGCGATCACCGTGCCGCTGCTCGGGAAAATCACCTTGACCGATTCGCCGCTGGCCGCCGCGCCGTACGCGACGTAATCGACCGCGCCGAACACGGCTGATTTTGCCCCTTGAAGCACCGGATTGATCGCCTGCGCATTCGGCCCGAGCACGAGCATGCCGTTCTTGTGCAGGCTGTCGAATAGTGTCCATGCGGCTTCGCCGAGCCGGTCCTGCAGGCCCAATAGCAGATCGAGCGAGGCACCTGACAGCGCAGGATTCGGCGTGGTCACCTGATTGCGATATTCGGGCGCGGCGAGATCGCGCCAGTCGTGCGGCTCGGGCTTGCCCGCGCGTGTATTCCAGACGATGCCAAGCGCCGAGATACCTTGCGCGACGTAAGACGGCGCCTTGAACATGGGCGGCACGTGTGCCGCATTCGGGCTCGTGTAGGGGGCGAGCCAGCCGCGCCGCTCGAGATCCTGGGCCGTATCCCAAGATGCGGAAATCAGGACGTCAGCGTGCGGGTTGCTCGATTCCGCCTCGATGCGCGCCATCACCTTGCCGGTCGTGGCCTGAAACAGGTCGACTTTGACGCCGGTTTTGCGCTCGAAACCTTGCGCGAGTTTTTTGCTGAGATTGCCAGGACCGGCAGTGTAGACAGTAAGCGCGTGCACGGAAGTAATCGGCCCGAAGGCGAGGAAAAGGGAACAAACGATAGAAGAAAGTAGCTTATACATTGTAGCGATTCCGTTATCGATGGACAGTCTGCGCTACACGTCCCTGCGCAAGCGTGACGATCGTGTGCGCGAGCGCATCGGCTTCGCTGCGATCGTGGGTCACGTACACGGCGGTCGTGCCGAGTTGCGCGAGGACGGTGCGAATGTCGTCGCAGAGGGTGGCGCGTAATTGCGCGTCGAGATTCGAGAGCGGTTCGTCGAACAGCAACACGCGTGGACGCGCGACGATCGCGCGTGCCAGCGCGACGCGCTGCTGCTGGCCACCGGAAAGCGCCGACGGGCGGCGCGCGGCCATCTGTTCGAGGCCGACACGCGCAAGCGCTTGTGCGACCGCAGCAATCCGCTCGGCGCGCGGCACGCCACGCATTTCCAGCGGAAACGACACGTTGCCCGCTACCGTCATGTGCGGCCAGAGCGCGTAGTCCTGGAACACCATGCCGAGGTCGCGTGCTTCCGGCGGCACACAGTGCGATGGATCGGCCACGGTCTCGCCGCCGAACATCACACAGCCCTCGTCCGGACGCAGCAGCCCGGCCAACAGCTTGAGCAGGGTGCTCTTGCCGCAGCCGGACGGCCCAAGCAGCGCGAGCGTCGTGCCCGCCGGCACGTCGAGATCGATGCCGTCGAGCACGGTCTGCTCACCGAAACGCTGACGAAGTCCGCGCAAGTGGATCGATACGCTCGCGTCGTTCATTTGCATGCTTAGAACTTGTGGCGGATGCCGGCCATCAGACCGAACTGGTTCTTGCCGGCCACCACGTCCGTGCCGAAGCCGTTCAGACCCAGGTTCGAGCCGTTTCGGTTCAGCGCGTACGCGAGGTTCAGATACAGGTCGGTACGCTTGGACAGGAAGTAGTCCGCATCAACCTGGAACGACCATGGGTCGCGCGACGTGCCGTAGAAGTTCTGGTACATCGCCGTGCTGGAGAGCGCGAGGTTAGGCTGCGCTAGCCAGGTCGCGCCGAGCCAGTAGAGGCTGGTTGCTTCAACGGGCGATGTGCTCAGCGTGCTCAGGTGCACCGCATGCGAATCGAGGTATCGGTAGCCGGCGTAAGTCGTGACCGTGGAAATTTTGTAGCTTGCTGCGAACGACACGCGGCGGTCCGTATCGCCTTCGTAGCCGCCGACCTTCGAGGTATGCGCGGCTGTGGGACTCGTGCTGCCGCCATTTTTCTGGTCGTACACGAGCGTCGCGCTGAACGGGCCGTGCTTATAACGCAGGCCGCCTTCGATCACCCGGGCAAAACGCGTGTCGCCGGCCGGCTGCGGGCCATACGTGACCGCGTCGTAGCCGAAGCTGTATTGCACGATCGCCGTCAGTTCGCCGAAGCGTTTTTCATAGCGAGCGGTGTTGTCGAGCCGGTCCGAGAATGCCGGGTCTTGCATCTTGATGGCATAGACCGCGTTCTTCAGCGGGTTGTATTCGCTGACCCAGTCGAGGAACAGGCCGCCCTGGCGGCCCAGCGAGAACGAGCCCCAGGTGTCGTTCGCGATGCCTACATAGGCGAGCCGGCCGAACTCGCGGCCGCCTTGCAGCAGGGCGCCGCTATCGACGTTGATGCCGCTTTCGAGCAGGAAGAAGGTGCGTGAGCCGCCGCCGAGATCTTCGGTGCCGGTGATGCCCCAGCGCGAGCCGGACATATCGCCGGACGTCAGACGGGTGACGCTATGCGTCTCGCCTTTCGACGACGATGCGCTGGTGAGATATTCAAGACCGGTATCGACGATACCGTAGAGCGTGACAGACGAGCCGGAAATGGCGGGTGATTCGTCGGCATGTGCGTAGGCAGACAGGCTGGCGCAGACGGCCAGACAGCAGCCTACCGCCGTAGTGCGGTAGGAGTGGTTCACGGATTGTGTCCTCTTTGGGATTAAATGTGAGCCACGAATGTAAGCGGGCCTTAAGTCACCAGCGTGACAGGAGGGCCGCTAGAACGCTGCCTTCTTGACATCGTTGCTCGACCCATTTGTCAGGATGGCGCCCGTAATAACGTGAAAGAGATGATCCCCTCGTGGCGCGAATCCGGGCTGGCCGACGAGCCAGCCGAACGCCGACATCAGGGCGAACAGGTCGACTCCATCGATATCGGCGCGCGCCGTTCCCTCGGCTTGAGCGCGGACCAGTAGTCGCGCGCCCGCTGAACGCAGCGCTGTGCTCGAAGCATGAAGCGCGGAGTCCGGGTCCGCGTGCGCGGTCGCAAACAAGGCGCAGATACCGTTATAGGTACGAACGAATGCAACCCCTTCGCGAAACCAGGACACCAGCGCTTCGTCAGGTGGATTCGACGTTTCGAGTTCGACTGCCTGCTGTATCAGTTCGTCCACTTTCATGCGCAGCAACGCTTCGAACAAGGCTTCTCGTGTCGGGAAATGGCGAAATAGTGTCGCCAACCCGACGTCGGCCCGGCGGGCGATATCTCGCATGGATGCATCGGCACCATGCTCGGTGACGACGTCACGCGCGACTGCAATGAGATGGTCGTAATTCTTTCTGGCGTCAGCTCGCATAAATTGCCTTGACAAACGGATCAGCGATCCGAATATAATGAACCTGTATCCGGATCAGTGATCCACAAGATACAGCACATTCGTGCAGATGGGAACAGACGCGCAGTACGACACCACGAAAGGAGATGTCATGGGAAAGCTCGAGGGTAAGGTTGCAGTCATCACGGGTGGATCAAGCGGCATGGCGCTGGCGAGCGCCAAGCGGTTCGTTGAAGAAGGCGCCTATGTCTTCATCACGGGCCGGAGGCAGGAGGCGCTCGACGAGGCCGTCAAGCTGATTGGCCGGAACGTGACCGGCGTGCGCGGCGACGGGGCCAATCTGGACGACCTCGACCGCCTGTTCGATACAGTCAAGCGGGAAAAGGGCAAGATCGACATCCTGTTCGCGAGCGCAGGCACGGGCGAAGCCGTCCCACTGGGCGAGATTACCGAGCAGCACTTCGATGCGACCTTCGGTCTGAATACGCGCGGAACGCTGTTTACGGTTCAGAAGGCGTTGCCGCTGTTCAACGATGGCGGGTCGATCTTCATGACCGGGTCAGTTGCTTCGGTGAAAGGTTTCCCTGGTTATGGCGTGTATGCGGCGAGCAAGGCGGCGTTGCGCTCATTCGCACGCACTTGGCTTAACGAACTGAGGGGCAGGAATATCCGGGTGAACGTGCTGAGCCCGGGGCCGATCGCCACACCGATGCAGGACCAGGTTCTCACCGAAGAGGCGAAGCGGATGTTCGAATCCCTGATCCCGCGGGGAAAGATGGGGCGTCCTGAGGAAATTGCGACGGTCGCGCTGTTTCTTGCGTCAGACGATTCGAGCTTCGTGAATGGGGTGGAGTTGTCTGTCGACGGCGGCTTCTCGGCCATCTGAAATCGCGCCGAAAGGCGCGTAGAACGACCTTTCAACTCGACAAAGATGATCTGATTTGTGTCGATAAATTTGGATTCCTTACAGTACTGAATGGAGAGTTCGCATGAACTATTCGATTATTGGCTTTGGCGCGATAGGCCAGGCACTCGCCCGAGCGTTTGCAAGAAAGAACATCGATGTGATCGTCGCCAGCCGGCGCCCTCCCGAGGCGTTGATGCAACAGGCACGAGCGATCGGCCCCACCGTTGTCCCCGCGACGCTGCAGGATGCAATCGCGTCCGACACGATCTTCCTCGCGGTTCCGTTTTGGGAACATCGCGAAGTCGCGAAGCAGATCCCAACCTGGCAGGGCAAGACGATCATCGACACGACAAATGGTTTCGGTGTTCCCGTTGAAGATCTGGAAGGTCAGCCGTCGGCTGCGGTTGTCGCCAAAGCGTTTACCGGCGCAAGGTTCGTAAAGGGCTTTAACCATCTGCCCGCTGCCGTTCTGGCCGCTGATCCGAGCGTGAATGGCGGCAGCCGCGTCGTGTTTTTGTCGAGCGATGACGAAAATGCGGTGGCACCGGTCGCTGCTTTGGCCGAACAACTCGGTTTCGCGCCGATTGCGCTAGGACCGCTCAAGGATGGCGGCTTGCTTGTCCAAGGCAGAGGGAATACCTGGGGTCAACTGATCTTCAAGGACCTCGTCAAGTTCAAATAGCGGCGCCTCACGACGAAGTCACAGCGGCCACGCGCTTCGATGTGGACGCGGGCGCTTATGGGTAGGAGCGGACGACTCCGCAAAGAAAGAGGCGAACATATCGCGCGCGAAAGGCATTCGTAATAATTGGCGCACGCAGCAATGCTCGATTGCGAGAGGCGCTATTGTGGCGACTTGCCTCTGCAACACATGGCGCGATAGAATCGCGCCTGCTCATTGGGGAGTAGCCGCCTCGAACGCCATGTTCGAGGGCGCACGTCAACATACTTGGCGAGTCGAAAGACCCGCTATGGCGTGCGCAGCTAAATGCCTGGCAAGACCGATGACTCGCATTCCGACCTAACCGGGTCGCCGGAATGCGCGTCATCGCGTTTTTTCTGCGCGGCCCGGATACAACAACCCCCATGCAATCCTTCCTCATTTCGACCAGTGTGGTCGGCCTTGCTGAAATCGGCGACAAGACTCAGCTTCTGTCCCTGGTTCTGGCAGCGCGATATCGCAAGCCCATCCCCATCATCCTTGGTGTTTTTGCCGCTACGCTCATCAACCATGGTGCATCTGGCGCACTCGGCGCGTGGCTTGCGAGCGTTCTGAGTCCAGGCATTCTGAATTGGGCGGTTGTCGCGTCGTTCGCCGTGATGGCGGTGTGGATTCTCGTTCCGGACAAGCTGGACGACGCCGACGCGGTTCTGACGAAAAACTCGATGGGTGTGTTCGGCACAACCGCGCTCACATTCTTTCTCGCCGAGATGGGCGATAAAACCCAAATCGTCACGATTGCTCTGGCGGCGCGCTTTCACGAGTTTTTCGGTGTGGTTGCCGGCACGACTCTCGGCATGATGTTGGCAAATGTGCCCGTCATCTACCTGGGACACAAATTTGCGGATCGCCTGCCAACAAAGGCGGTCCACATTCTGGCCGCGATCATCTTCGTTGTCCTTGGTGGCCTCGCCCTCAGGACCGCGCTGTATCCGCAAGCGCATCCGCTGTTCTAGTTCGCGACTGACGCGCGCACTGCAGTCCACCCACGCGAGACCTTTAGAAAAAACCGGAGCGTGCCGTTAATAAGCGGTGGTCCGACATAACGTGGACCGGGATCGGAGTCGTCCGTCATTTGCTCGGTTCGGAGTCAACGAACGAACCGAGCGATGCGTCGGATCACGACTTCCGGATGCGCACGTCGTCTACGGGCGGACTGACACTTTCAGTTTCCCTCCGCCCAACCTGCTCGAACAGGTCACCTGGTCGACGTGCCGTTCCACATCGGAGCAATCGTGATCAGACAGAAGGGCACCCAAAGGCGTCGATATCTGTGGCGACGCAACGCAGCAGAAGACCAAGTTGAGCAGACGTCGTCGAACGTGCCCCCCGCGCGCCGCACGGCAGTATTTGGTCTCGTCCTCGTTCTGTTGAGTGTGCCGCTCCTGGCCTTCTGGGGCGCGTATGAAAGTTTGAGTGCCGGTTTCGCCGCGCAAGCCGCCAACGAGGCGGATAACGCTTTCGAGGAAGCCCGCTATAGCGTTGCATGGGAGGAATCGGCCGAGCGCAAGTACTTCCAGGACCCACGCCCGGAGGTTCTTCGCGAGCACCGCGAGGCCGGTGAAGCACTCGACGCGGCGCTAAAGAAGGCAATGACCCTTGAGCCTGACAGCAGCGCGATGCTGCGCGGCCTGCTGGAGAAGCACGCGAAGTATCGATCGTTCGCCAAGCCGATGTTCAAGGCCGTCGACGATCACGATATCGCCAGAGCCAACGAGATCGACGAGGACTCGGCCGATCCGCTCTTCGACGATATCGAGCAAAAGGTTCTCGCAGCAGCAGCACAGCACCGCGACGATGCGACGAAGCAACTCGAACGGCTCGTTGCCGTACAACGGGTCGTCCTGATATCGACCCCTGTAGTGCTGGCGATCGGCGTGGGGCTCGCGCTGCTGTTTCTTCAGATGCTGCGGCGCATTCGCAAGAACGTGGACGCGGCGGCTCAGAACGCGCTGCGCACGAGCGAACAGAGGTTGCAGGCACTTGTCGCCAACACGTCGGATGCGATACTCGTTTCCGACGTCAACGGGACTGTGACTTACGAGGCGCCGACGCGACGACCGGACCCCTTGAAGAACATGGGCCAGCTCGTCGGCACCAGTCTGCTCGATCCGATTCATCCCATCGACCGTCCCACGCTGCAGGGCCTGTTGGAGACCGTATCGTCGACGGCTCGATCCACGAAATCCATCGAGATCCGTACTCGAGGCGAAGGCGACGCGTGGCGCTATATTCAGCTTACCTTGACGAACCTTTTGGACGAACCGGCCGTCGGCGCAATCGTGGCGACCGCGAGCGACACCACCGAAAGAAAGAACTTCGAGGAGCAGCTCGCGCGACGGGCGTTCTACGACACGCTCACCTCGTTACCGAACCGCGCACTGCTGCTGGATCGTATTAGCCAGGCCGAAGCTCGCGCGCGTGAGCGTAACGCGATGATCGGCGTCGTTTTCATCGACCTGGACAACTTCAAGCGGGTGAACGACAGTCTTGGACATCATGTGGGAGACCGGCTGCTGATCGCAGCGGCCAAGCGTCTCGAAGGATGTGTTCGTCCGACTGACACAGTCGCGCGACTGGGCGGAGACGAGTTCGTCATCCTGCTGGAACACTTGGGCAGCGAAGCGACGAGCGAAGGCACCCTGGTCGCGGACAACATTCTTGCGCAATTCAGTCAGCCGTTCGATCTCGACAACAAGCAGTACATCGTCAGCGCGAGCGTCGGCTTGGCATTCGCGCACGCGGGCCGCGGCCGCGGCGATGCTGACACGTTGTTGCGGGACGCCGACGTTGCGATGTACCGAGCCAAGAACGGTGGAAAGGGTCGTTACGTGGTTTTCGAAGAGAACATGCACGCTGAAGCAGTCAAGAAGCTGGAGATTGAAACGGACCTGCGTTACGCGATCGAGCATCGCGATCTACGCGTGTACTTCCAGCCCATCATGCAGCTTCAGGAGGCAGGGTTCCGGGAAATGGAAGCGCTCGTGCGGTGGCAGCACCCCACGCGAGGTTTGTTGCCGCCGTCCGAGTTCATTGCGATTGCAGAAGAGAGCGGCCTGATCATTCCGCTCGGACGATACGTACTGGAAGAGGCGTGCCTGCAAGTCGCCCGCTGGCAACGGGAGTTCCCAACAGAACCGCCGCTGCAGATTAGCGTCAATCTCTCGCCTCGACAGTTCGATGATCCCCACCTCGTTGCCGACGTGGCTGCGGCGCTCTCCAACGCTCACATCGAAGCAGCCTCGCTGAAACTGGAGGTCACGGAGGGTCTGATCATGCGGGATACCGAAAAGAGTATCGAGACGCTCCAGAAGCTGAAAGACTTTGGCGTCACAATCGCAATCGACGACTTTGGTACGGGCTATTCATCGCTCAGTTATCTTCGCAGGCTGCCGCTGGATGTGCTGAAAATCGATCGTTCCTTTGTTCAGGGCATTGGCACGAGTGCGGAAGACGATGCGATCGTTCGTGCTGTGATTTCCATGGCGCAGTCTCTTGGACTGTCCGTCACGGCCGAGGGGATTGAAACGAGTGAGCAGGCAAGACTGCTTCGGGAATGGTCGTGCCAGGCGGGACAGGGCTATCTTTTCTCACGGCCTCTGCCTGCGGAGGAGTTCACTGCGCTGTTTCGCACGAGTTCACCCGATTCCAGCCGCAGCCATTCTGCGGGTGACTTCACCGTGGAATTGACCTGACCTGTGCGTGAGTGGTGTCGGTTGAGCGTGTGTCGTGTTGCCTCACATCATGCCGCCCATGCTTCCCGTGCCGCCTACGCCGGTCCCACCGGTCCCGTTTGTGCCGGTATTTGGCGATGTGGCAATCGGATGTGCGGCCCCCGTCGTCGCGATAAGTGAGACGGCGGCTGCGTCCGGTTCTCCATTGGCGTCGATTGCGCCAAGAGAGAGGAGCGCTTCGAGATCGCTGTCCTCGCCTGGCTGACCGACAGTGAATGCGGTGGTCAGAAAATTGGCGGTGGAAAGCGTAACACTGTACTTTTGCTGCAGGTTCTGGACGACAGCGGCCTGCGCAGTCAGAACGTTCGTCTGATTCTGCAGCGTCTGCTGAAATTGCGTGTTCGTCGCGAAGCCGGCGATCAGCCCGCTTTCATTCGTACCGAGTTGCGCCGCCAGATACGACAACATCAGATCCGTCTCCGGCGTGACGTTGAACGTGCCGCCGGCGAACGCTGCGGAGTGCAGCGTCGTCCCGCCCGAAGTCGCAGCGATCATGCACGGCATCGCTGCGCTGAATGCCGCGTGGTAGTTTCCGCTCGCATCTGCTGTGACCGACATCGAGCCCCGCGCGCAGTTGATGCTGATCGTCGCGTTCGCGAGCGCCTTGCCGGTCGCCGCCGTACCGGCGATCGAAACCATCGACACGCTGCTTGTGCTACTTCCACCGCCTCCGCCGCCGCAGCCAGCGAACAACGCAACGGGTGCAATTAGCAGCCCCGCGCTGACAGAACGGATGACGTGCTGTTGTCGAGTGCTCATCGAAGTCTACCGGTGGTTCGTATGTCGTCTAAACGATTTTGCAGGGGCGTCTATTCCACCTTGCGCGCAGTTCCTGATGGAATATAGCGGCCCCGCCGTACGTTTATTCGGGGTGTCGACGCTAGAAATGATGCATGGCGCTCTGCGCGACATTCCATCATCACGCGGCATCCGCTTGGGGGAAGTTTGAAACGAACCATGAACGACCATGGAGACCGAACGAGGCGAGGCCTGGGCGACCCGGATTTGCGGCCGCTATCGGCGTTTGCCGACGATGAACTGTCCGCCAGGGAGCACGAGACCACGCTCGTTCGACTGACGACCAACCCTCGGGCGGCCGAGCGCGTGGCGAACTACCGCGCGCAAAAAGCCGCGCTGACAGCACTGTTCGGAGAACCGCACGACGATGCGCGCTGTATCGTCGTGCGCCACCGTACGTCATGGTGGCAACAGGCCGGTGTGGCGGCATCGTGCGTGGCGATGGGCGTGGCGCTCGGCTCAGTACCAGGCTGGATGTCGACGAATATCGCGGCTGATTCACCCGTGTTCGCGAAGCGCGCCGACATCGCTTTCGCGGTGTACGCGCCTGAGCAACGCCACCCCGTAGAAGTAGCGGCGCCGCAACGCGATCAACTGGTCGACTGGCTGTCACGGCGCCTCGGTCAGCGCTTGTCGGTGCCTTCGCTTCGGGAATACGGCTTTTCGCTGATTGGCGGCCGCTTGCTGCCCGGCGAATCCGGCCCTGCCGCGCAGTTCATGTATCAGAACACGGCCGGCGCCCGGCTCACGATGTACGTTGCAGGGGTTCCAAAGGACGCGACGGCGTTCCGCCTGTTTCGTGACGGTAATCGCAGCACGTTCTACTGGGAGAGTCAGGGGACGGGATGCGCGCTGACTGGCCTCGTCTCAGAGGTGCAATTGCGATCCATGGCGGTCGACGCATGCAGCATGCTCGGGCGGGCGTTCAGAAGCCGTGAAACCAGCGGCGGTTTGAACCCATGATGTTTTGCGGAGCGCGTATTTCCGACCACCCAGCAAGCCGAAGCTCGGTGCTTGCCGCAGGTTGGCAGGCAACCGTGCGGACCTTGCTGTGCGCGTTCGCGTTGACATGCCTGTTTGTCTCAACGGACATTCACGCCCAATCTAATAGCCCGATTGCACTGGCTTCATCTCGTACGTCGGCGGGATGCGCCGATGTCGCCACGTCGGATACCGTGAGTTTGGATGTCAATCGGTTTCGGTGTCTCGCGGCTCGCGATCAGGCGGCTTCGTTGCGAACGTGGATTGAAAGCCGCTCGCTTCTGCCCCTCACCGACGCTCAGATCCTTTCGCTAATGGATGCAATGAAGCCGGATGCCTTCGTCGAGTACGCGAGGTCCGACATGGTTCCCGGCGACGCCTGCGAATACAGGATGTTCCGCCAGGAGCGGATATCCGGAAGATGGTCCGATCGGCCCGATCACATGGTTGTCCGCTACCAGGACACCCCTCGAAAAGTCTACGCAAAATGGCTACCCGACGGCGCCCATGCAGGACAGGAGATTCTCTACGACGAAACAAGGGATCCTGATAGCATCGTCGCCCATCTGGGCGGCGCGCTGCGTATCGTCTCGGGCAAGGTCGCCGTCGACGGCGCGTTCGCGCACACCCAGTCCCGCCATAGTGTCCGCGATCTCGGCCTGCAGTACATTGCGCGCACCATCGAGCACGATGCCCATAGCTTTCGTGAAGAAGGCCTGACTGAAAAACCGACCCGCATCGAACTCATGAACGTGCACGGCGCACGCTTCCTTGCATGGACATGGACGGCACCGTCGGGGCCGCCAGCGCATTATGCGCAGCGCGTGAGACTGCTATTCGATCTGCAGCACTCCTGGCCCAGTGGTGAAGCTGCATGGAACGAACGCGGCGACCAGGTGGAGATGATCCGTTTCGAAGACGTCGTCCCTCACCACTGGAGCGATTCGATTTTCGACCGACGTAACCCAGAGTACGGTTTCCATTGATCTAAAGAATCGGTCACGCATGCCGTTATGCAGGTGCATTGTGCGTGGACGAGGCCCCACGTCAACAATCGCGCGCTCAAGCCGTTGTCCGCAGAATATTCGGCGAGCGCGCGGCCGCACCAGGCCAATAAAAATAGATACTGAGAGACCCGCATGAAACAGCCAGACGAGTTGTTGCACACGGTTTACGTGAAGGCCGACAGGCTCATGCTCGTTGTCGTATGGGCCCTGTTCGCGATCTCCTGCTTGTTGGCGATACGCGACTACAACTTGCGCGCCGTACTGTGGGTCGGATTGCCTACCGTCGTGATCGCCTCGACGCTAACTTACTGGCGCGCAGGCGCACTCGTGACGCGTCTCTTCCTCGCGGCCAGTCTGATGACATTCGCTGCGTTGCAGATTCATCAGGTGCACGGTCTGACTGAATTGCACTTTGGCGTCTTTGTGCTGATGTCGTTCCTGCTGGCCTATCGGGACTGGCGACCGATTCTCTGCGCCGCCGGCGTCATCGCGGTGCACCACTTCTCGTTCAACTATCTCCAGCTTGCCGGATTGGACGTCTATTGCTTCACCGAGCCCGCGTGGTCGACCGTGCTGACGCATGCAGCCTATGTAGTCGTCCAGGCCGGGTTGCTGATTTTCATTGCATGGCATATGAAAGCCGATGCACAGACGGGCCGGGAGCTGGCCGTTCTTGGCGAAAACCTTTCACAGCAAGAGGGCAAATTCGACCTGCGTCTTCCGCCGATGAAGCTCAACGGTACCAGCAGCCGCACCTTCAAGGACACACTCAACGCCATCCACGACGCGATGCGAGGCATCACCACGACGATCGACCAGATGGCTGTTTCATCGGACGACATCGCTTCCGAAAACCACACCTTGTCGCAGCAATTCAGCACGCAAGCTGAAACGCTCAACGCGACCAACACGGCGATGGAGCAGATCGCGCAACGGGTGAGGGAAAGCGCGGAACATGCGGCATCGGCAAACAGCCTCGCGCGGCAAACTTCAGCCGCGGCACGGCAAAGCGAACAGGTTGTCAGCGAAGTCGTCGATAAGATGACTGAGATTAATGACGCCGTGCATCGAATGGGCGACATGATCACGATGATCGAGAGCATTGCGTTTCAGACAAATCTTCTCGCGCTCAATGCGTCGGTCGAAGCGGCCCGTGCGGGCAGCCACGGGCGGGGTTTCTCGGTGGTGGCCGAGGAGGTTCGTACCCTTGCGCATCGGAGCGCGAGCGCTGCGCGTGAAATCAAAGGCCTGATTGGCGATTCTTTACAGCGTGTCGAGCACGGCTCGACGCTCGCGACACGCGCCGGCACGGCCATGCAACACGTTGTCGGCAATGTGGGAGACGTGGCCAAGTTGATCGAGCACATCAGCGCGTCGAGTGAGGCCCAGAGCCACGATGTCGATCGGTTCAGTCAAGGCATGGGCGAAATGGACGCGATGCTGGTGCGCGATGTCGAACACGTGAAGGGCGTCGCTTCGGCGTCGGCGAGTTTGCGGGAGAAAGCGCGGACTTTGCGTGAGGCAATGTCGATATTCCTTGTCGAGCACGACGTGAACTGATCCTGAAAGCGGGCACAACTGCTGCGCGGCCGTGCGATTTCGAAAGCGGTAGCAGGCGGGACACGGCACTATTAGCTCTCGCGCGGCGTGCCGGATCGAGCGCTACGGCGGATCGCATTCTGGCCGCGCGTTGTGTCCTCGAACGGTCTGCGTCAACTACTGATACGCGGCGTCCGCAGGAAACGCATGGATTCCACGTACAGCGACCTCTCGTCGCGCCGATCAAGGAGAAGCGAGATGCCTAAAGCGTTTTCGGTCCCTATCACTCCGCAAGGAAAGTCCGCACTGGCGACGCTGCCGCCGTGGCACTATTCCAGCGACTGTATCGCCATTGAATACTGGACCGATCAGAAAGCGATCGCGGCGCTCCTCCCGCCGGGCGTCACGGTGGACGAGAAATCCGGCGGCCGGGCCTTCTTCTGGTTTCTGGATTGGCAGTTCACGGGTTCCAATGACGAGGTGACGGACCCGGCCCGCTATCAATACCGCGAGGCTTTCGTTCTGGTCGAGGCGGTCTTCGACGGTGTTCCGGTCAACTACTGCCCCTACATCTTCGTCGATAACGACGCCGCCATCGCCCGCGGATGGGCGCAGGGCTTTCCAAAGAAGCTCGCCAGCGTCTACCAGACTCGCAGTTTCTCCGCGCCCAGTCTGGCAGCGGCGCCGCTTGCTAAAGGAAGCCGCTTCGGCGCGAGTGTGTCAGCGCATGGAGAGCGGTTGGCGACCGCCCGCATCCAGCTCGAGGAACCTGTTGCTGACCCGACGACCGTGTTCAACCGGCCAACAACAATGCGCCGTTACTTTCCTCAACTCGCCGCGGGACTTCAGGAGAAGCCGCCGGTCGATGAATTGACTATGTCGCTCACGGATAATCTTGCGATCGTGGATGTCTGGACCGGGTCGGCGGAGCTGAAGATTCCCGAAGTCGCCGGTGAGGATATGAACCTGATTGCGCCCGTGCGCGTCGGCCGGGGCTATCGGCTCGGTATGGCGTACTCCGTGACCGACCTGCGCATTCTGAAGAACTACGTCGAGTGATCGTCTGGGTGCCCCTATGCGTTGGCAGAGGGTCCGGTTACGAGAGGCGCTTTCTTCGATGCGAGCGCCCGTGAAACATCAGTCCTGGAGTCGCTCTCATGCCGCTCTACACCTTGACTACTCAGAACGGCGCACTTAGCAGTGACGCCAAGGCCAAGCTCGCGATGGAACTGACTAACCTGCATTCCGAATTCGCGGGCGTGCCGAAAAACTGGGTGCATATTGTGTTTCAGGACTATGCGCCGGGCAGCGGGTTCACCGCCGGAGAACCGGCGGCAACTGCCGCGCTAACGCTTTTGATGCGGGCCGGGCGGCCACCTGAGTACAAGCGGGAACTGATACAACGTCTTTGGAAACTGTTTCAGACCGCGACGGGAGCGCCCGATGACCAGATTGTCATCGGCATTCAGGACGTACCGGCCAGTCAGGCGATGGAGATGGGGCAGGTCATGCCGGACGTCGCGAACGAATAGGGTGGGGGGCGCTACTCGTCGTTGCCTGCGACTTCCGCACCGGCGATGTGATGCCGCGCCAATGACGCCGCGACGAAGCCCGACGTCTTCATATCTTCAACGAACTTCGACAGATACGTGGCCGCTTCATCGCCCTTGGCCTTTGGCACACCCATCGCCTGACGGATCACCATGAAGCGCTGGTCCAGTAACCGCAATCCGCTGGCTTTAGCGGCGTCTTTCTCGAGCTGTTGCTTGACGCCTGCAGCCACGTCCAGATGCTGATCCAGAAATCCCTGCACAACCGCCGGTGAAGTTGGAATCCGGACGATTGTCGCGTGATGGAGTTCGCGCGTCAGAAACAGATCGTAGGCGCTACCCTTGCCAACTGCGACGGTCACGCCGGGTTGATCGACACCCTCGTTAGTCGTGATCGGCGAGGTGTCGCGCACGAGATAAAAGCCCTCGATCAGCACGTACGGTTTGGTGAAGGCGATTTCCTGTCCGCGCTTCGGATCGACGGCGAAGAACCCGATGTCTGCCTTGTCCTGATTCACGTTGTCAACCGATTCACCCGCCGACTTGACCGCGATCAGTTGCAGCGGTACGCCCAGTCGTTTGGCGAGCTCGGTAGCGAGATCGACAGACACGCCGACCGGTTTGCCCGTTGCCGGATCAAGATTTGCCAGAATCGGATTGCCGAGATTGATCGACGCGCGCAGCGTGCCGCTCGGCGCGAACACGCTTGCCATCGATGCGCCGGCGTCTTTCGTTTGCGCGACAGCGGGCGTGGGAACGGGCACGGACAAGACCGCACTTGACGCCATCAAGGCCGCCAATGTTTTGACCATGCCGTTACGGCGTTTTGCGATTGAAGGCTTTGTCATCTTGGGGTGCCCTTGATTAGCGTGCCAGAGCGATATTATCCGGGCATTTGGCGAAGCGCGTGCGCCGGCAACATATCCCTACGTCGTGATTCACCACTGCATGCCGCATCTTTTCGAGGGAATGTTCTACAGATTTGCCTCGCCCTCTGCATCCCGGATTTTATCTGCGCGACTACCATTCACGCTTTTGTGCCGCGCGCGGCGCGTTCCTACCACCGGGTTTTCGCATGAGCCTACTAATTCGTTTGCTGCTTTTGTTAATCACCAGTCGTGGCCGGAGCCGGCTGCAGGTGCTCGACACGTGTGTCACGCCGTTTCGAGTGTGGCTCAATGACCTCGATGTCTTGCTCCATATGAACAACGGCCGCTACTTTACGATCCTCGATCTGGCGCGCGTCGATCTGATGATGCGTAGTGGTCTGTGGCGGCAATTGAAGGCACAAGGTTGGTACCCTGTCGTCACGCTGGAAACGATGCGTTTTCATCGGTCGCTCGAGCTTGGCGACCGCTATAATGTCCAGACTCGCGTTATCGGTTGGGATGAGAAGCACATTTTCATCGAGCAAGGGTTCGTGCGTGATGACGTGCGGGTTGCATTGGCCGTTGTGCGAGCACGGTTCCTGAAGCGAAGTGGCGGTGTTGTGACGACTGCCGAGTTGCTGGAACTGTCGGAGATTACGCAGCCGTCGCCGGAGTTGCCCGGATGGGTTGCGAGGTGGAGTGAGGCCGAAGGAGGGATGGCGCTTACGTAGTCTTCTTTTTGTGGGCAGAGGTGGAGGCCGTCACACGACGGCGGCTACCCACGATCCTGTTCGATCGCCCGCGCGACTCGAGCCATCATCAGCTTGACCACGCGTGCGATCCAGTACGCGTAAAGCGTCAAGGTGCGACCGCAGGTGCGTTGGTAGGCTTTTGACCATTCGCCTTCTGCTGGGCATTCTGCAGATTCTGCGGATAGTTCGTTTGATCTCCCGCCGGGTTATACCCGTTCTTTTCCAGCTTACTGAGCTCGGCATTTTTCTTCGCGCGGCGCGCCTTGCGGTCGGCCTTCTTTTGCGCCTTCATCTCCTGCTTCGACATAGCACTATCGGAGGCGCCGGCATCGCTTGTCGCTGCATGAGCTTGCAACGTCGGAAGTGAGAGGAGACTCAAAGCCATACCTGCTGAAACAACAAAAACAGACAGTTGCTTGAACTTCATACGTATCTCCGTATGGGTGCGTTAGGCGGCGTGAGACTGCTCACGGTCCATTTGGGTTGGTTCCTGAGAAGAACGTGTCTCTTCGCATGGGGAACGCTCGAACCGTAATCGATGAGACGTCGACAGGGATACAGGGGTTAACCGCGAGGAGGCGAGGAGGCATAACGCTGAAAGGCTCTTGCGCACTTGCTCTAACGCGGATTTTCCCTGATTTCACGAAAGAGATTCCCCTTTCTGCTCTTTGTTCGAGTGGATGGGGAATATACACTCGGGCAAAAATACAAGCGCAGTTCAGGAGACGTGCCCCACGGAAGTTATTACCCTCCGCCTAAGCCTTACTCCAGTGCTTGTTTTTTCTTCTCATTTCCTTCCTTGCGAGCGTCTCTGAGACTCCACGTCCTTCAGGCGTGTCGCATTTGATCAACGATTGACGGGCGCCGGGAAAGATGTGATCTCCTGCTGTATCAGGGGAAGTACGTAGTACAACTATATTAACGGAGATAGCAATGAAGAAACTTCTGTTCGGCATGTTCGCATTGTCTGCGACGGCAACCGCGATGGCTCAGAGCAGCGTCACGTTATACGGCATCGTGGACAACGGTATCGCATACGAGACCAATCAACCGAAGGGGCATGTATTCGGTGCGCAAAGTGGAGGCTGGGCGCAATCGAGATTTGGTCTCAAAGGCAGTGAGGACCTCGGCGGCGGCACTCATGCAATTTTCACGCTCGAGTCCCGACTGAATACCATGACCGGGGCTTTCGCGAACGGAAGTTTCTTCGAGGGGCAGGCGACCGTAGGCCTGCAGAATGACACCTGGGGGCAAATCAAGTTCGGCAACATGGGTTCGGCTGAGATAAGTCAATACTCGGGCGACGTCGACCCCCAGCAAACAAAGAAGTATGCGATTGGAACGCTGGTACGCGGCCGCATCTTTTCGCAGGCAGCGAACGGCGCGGAGTACCTGTCGCCGACGATTGGCGGCTTTACCCTGCAAGGCCAGTATGATTTGACGAATTCGTCGACGTGGAACGCGGGAAATCCTGGAAGCGCACCTGGTCAACTCGGTACTTCTAGCGGACTCGGAAGCTCGCAGGGGCGCTCGGATGGTATCAAACTCTCTTACGCGAACAAGGGCCTTTTCTGGCAGGCGACCTATGACGAGGTTCGCGACGGAAACGGCCAATTCAGCAACGTGTACCTTGCTTCCCGCTCGATTCTCACGGGCTTGACGTACGCATTCGGTCCTGTGACTGGATACATTGGCTACCAGCATCTGAGCGCTCCGAACGCATCGAATGCGGGCTATTTCGGCACGGCGACCCCGTCAGCGTTGCCGGCAGGAACGAGCCTCCCGACAGCCGTTAATCATGAGTGGATTGGCGCGATCTGGCAAACGACGCCTGCGCTTGCTATCACTGGCGCCGTCTATCACGCGAATGCAAACAACGGGAATGGGAACGCAACCCTCTACACGTTGGGGGCGAACTATTCGCTGTCCAAGCGAACGCTCCTGTACACGGAACTGGCGTATGTGAGAAACAGCTCGTCGTCTAACATCGGCCTCGACAGTGGTCTGTATGGCGCGAATATCAACAACGACCCCGTCAACGGGAGCACCTCGAGCACCAACCCCAACTATGGCAAAAGCCAGTTTGGCGTTATTGCAGGGTTGGCGACGAAGTTCTGATGCTGTCGAGAGGTCCGGGTGACGATTGATTCCCGGACCTATCAGGAACACGAGTGGTCGATTCAATCGCGGAAACGACTGGCGATGTGGTCCGGAATGTTTTCTGGCGTCACGACCACGACCGAAGAAGATGACGCGACAGAGGATGCTGGCAGGAGCTTGTGGAAGTGCATGACGTGATGACACGCGGAGCGCATGTCCTGTCGGAGATCATGATGCAGGATGGCCTGAATCCTTCCAGTGCGTAGAAGCTGCACATTATCCTTGTCCAGATCGTGGCCGATGAAGCAGACCGGAGCTTGCTGCTGCGCTTCCAGCGCGCGAAGAATCGCGACATTACCCCCGCCCATGGAGTACACGGCAGCGATACAAGTACCATCGTTGAGAACGCTTCGGACTCGCTCTTCAGTCGGCAAATCAAGGCCGTGTCCGCCGCTTGCATCAATCAGCCTGAGTTGGGGGTGATGCTTGCGCAATGCTCGACGAAAGCTTATCTCGCGCTCCTCCTCGCCCCGAAAATGCTCGTCGCTCATCGTTATCAACACATTAGCCGCCTGGGGGCCCAGCAAAAGGCCCAGAAGGTAGGCCGCCGTGGCCCCAGCGACGCGATTGTCGAGTCCGGCGTAGGCGATGCGTCCCGACAGCGGTATGTCGGTGAAGACGGTGACGACGGGAATGCCGTGATGCTGGAGTTCGCGGACCACCTCGGCAATCTCGGGAACGTCGCGGGCTTTCAGAAAAACACCATGGCTGCCTCTGCGGGCGATAGATCGAAGAGCATCCACGACTTCGGGCGTCGTCATCGTCTCCCGCAACAGGAAGCGCGGACGAACAACCGCCGGGTGCATCAACGCGAGTTCCGCTTCGAGCGCATTCTTTATCTCGTCGCTGAACCGCGCTGGTGCTTCCACTACCACGTCGACCATGAGCTTGCGCCCCGTGGTCGCCAGGTTTAGCTCCTGTTTCTCAAGTTCTTTTATCGCCTGCTCAACCCGATTGCGAGTGTGCTCCCGGACGTTCGCGCGTCCGTTCAGCACCCTATCAACAGTTGCCACTCCAAGCCCTGCCTGAAGGGCAATTTCCTTGATCAAGAAGCGGTGAGCCAATCCGACCCTCCATCGTTGATAGTTTTTTGATGTGTTTCTGATAATTCGATCTGTGCTTTGCGAGCTATCCTACATCGAATATAGGAGGCACGTATGGACGACCGACGCGGAGACTATCGCGCTGAGCGAACCAACTGGTATCGCGAAAGCGACTGCAGCTTGAGCGATTTCGTGAGAGCGCTCAACGCGACAGGGGAGCGCGGGCTACGCTACGCGACAAAGTCGGTTCAAGCGATTCCTGTATACGAATGCCGTGAGCTGGAAGAAGTGCGCTCGTCTGAAACGGAAAGGCTTCAGCTACTGTCGGAGTGGGCCGAAGTCCTGCGAGATGGAGCGGGCGTCTTTGTGCTCAAGCGCGCTTTTGACGACACCGGGTGCGTGGATGAGGCGACGGCCATCTTCGAATCGATTATTGAAGCCGAGAAGAAATCGGGCTCGAAGGCTGACCATTTCGCGAAAGCAGGCGCAAACGATCGTATCTGGAACGCACAGGAAAAACTCTGCCTTGCGGCACCTGATGTCTTCGCCAGATACTTTTCGAACCCTTGGCTGCCGGCGGCCGCCGAGGCATGGCTTGGCCCGTGCTTTCAGGTTACGTCGCAGGTCAATGTTGTCAGACCCGGCGGCGAGGCACAGCAAGCCCATCGTGACTACCATCTGGGCTTCCAGACGGCTGAGATGGCGGCGTCTTTTCCAGCGCACGTGCATAGGATGTCGCCTTTTCTCACGCTGCAAGGGGCTGTTGCGCACAGCGACATGCCAGTTGAGAGCGGTCCGACCAAACTCCTGCCTTACTCGCAGCGATACGCTCAAGGCTATGTGGCTTGGCGTAGATCTGATTTCCGCGAGTATTTCGAGAACAACTTCGTTCAGGTGCCGCTTGCCAAGGGCGATGCCATCTTCTTCAATCCGGCGCTATTTCACGCAGCCGGGTCGAATCGAACGAGCCACGTTCAGCGCATGGCAAACCTGCTTCAAATCTCGTCGGCTTATGGTCGGGCGATGGAAGCCGTGGATCGAACGCGCATGTCCGAGACTCTCTACCCAGTCCTTCGGGACAGATTTAAGACCGGCAAGATAAGCGGGCTCGAGGTCCTTTCAGTCATTGCCTCGTGCGCCGAAGGCTATGCGTTCCCGACAAACCTTGACAGGGATCCGCCCGCCGGGGGACTCGCGCCGGAGAGCCAAGGCCAGATGATGCTCCGAGCGCTTCGGGAGGACTGGGGGCCGGTCGAGTTTGCGCGAGCCCTCGCGAAGCATGCCTGGCGTCAAGGGCATGGCGAATCCACTGAACTGATAGATTATTGATGTGTTTTTGTGACTAAAAGATAGAGCTACAGCACTATCATGATGCCGACGCGACACACGAAATGACTCAGCGAAGTCGCGCGTGCTCCCGTATCCGGCTCGGATGTGGGCGAACGAGGCGTAATGGTGCAAGGGCATGGATCAGTTCAAGGAACTACAACTATTCGTCGAGGTGGCCGAGACGGGCAGCATCAGCCGTGCTGCGGAAGCTGTCGAGCTTTCCATCTCGGCCGCAAGTCGGTATTTGATTTCGTTGGAGGCGAGACTTGGCGTCCAACTGGTGCGCAGGACGACTCGCAACCTTTACCTGACTGAGGCGGGCGCCGAGTTTCATCGACGTTGCAAATCCATCCTCGCCGATCTTGGCGAAGCAGAGGCTGTCACCAAGGAAGCGGTTGTGCGGCCAAGCGGGATCCTTCGCGTCACCGCCTCGTTATCGTTCTGCATGCTTCACATCGCGCCGATGCTTCCTGATTTCACGGCGCGCTACCCCGACATTACAGTGGACGTGGTAGCGGCTAACCGTTACTGCGACATCATCGAGAACGGCATCGACGTCGCGATTCGTACGAAAGTCCTTGAGCCAGATAGCAACATAACCATTAGAAGACTGGCTTCGACACGCCGCATATTGGCCGCATCGCCCGGCTACATCGAGGCGAACGGACGCCCTCGCTTCCCGGCGGAGCTCGCGAAGCACAGACTGCTGAACTATCAACTCGCCGACAATCCACGCGAGCTTTCTTTCACACGTGGTGGCGAGAACGTCGTGGTCAAAGTGAAGCCGTTAGTGGAGTCGAATGACGGCCAAATATTGCGCATCGCCGCGCTAGACGGCATGGGCATTCTGGTGCAGCCCAAATACATCATCTACGACGATCTCGAAGCAGGCCGACTTGTCCCGGTGCTCGACGACTGGGACCTTCCCCGCCTGACGATGAACATCGCGTTTCAGACTCGCTCCCACCTACCTGTAAAGGTGCGACTGTTCATTGACGCGCTTGTGGCGCGGTTCCACCAGAACGAATACGAACGTCATTGGACAGCGTGAGCTTGCGCTCATCGCATTTGGGGTTTCTTCCCACTCAGCGCGAAAGACTTTCCCTTTCTAGCTCTGTTTTGCCAGTCACGACGAATATAGACTCGTCTCAAAGCTACAGAAGAGATTGATGGAGACACGCAATGCAAAGCGCAACCTCTGCAGTTCCGCCCGCATCGCCTTATTTCGATGAGGCTCGCTCGGCCGAAGTCGTCAACGCCCGTATGAGCGAAGATGCCGACGCTCGCCTGCGTCAGGTGATGTCCGTTCTGGTCAAGCATCTTCATGCTGCGGTCAAGGAAATTGAGCCGACGCATGAGGAATGGTTCACCGCCATTCGCTTCCTGACCGAGACGGGTCAAATGTGCACGGACTGGCGGCAAGAGTACATCCTGCTCTCCGACGTTCTGGGCGTCTCGATGCTCGTTGATGCAATCAATCATCGTCGTCCGAGCGGTGCTACGCCGAACACGATTCTGGGTCCCTTCTACGTCGCCAACGCACCTGAATATCCGAACGGCGCGAACATCTGCCTGGACGGAAAGGGCGAGCTCATGGTTGTTGAAGGCCGGGTTGCCGATATCAATGGAAACCCGATTCCTGACGCGAAGCTCGAGGTGTGGCAGACCAACGACGACGGCTTCTATGACGTGCAGCAGAAAGGCATTCAGCCTGACTCAAATCTTCGCGGCGTTTTTACGTCGGATGCTGAGGGCCGCTATTGGTTCAAGTCTGTCAAGCCGCGTCACTATCCGATTCCTTCGGACGGTCCGGTTGGCAAGCTCCTCGCCGCAATAGGCCGACACCCTAACCGAGCCGCTCATCTGCACTTCATCGTGACCGCGCCTGGCTTTGACCCGGTCATCACTCACATTTTTACGCCCGACTGTCCGTATCTCCCCGAAGACGCGGTCTTCGGCGTCAAGCGTGAACTCATCGCTGAATTCAACAAGATTGACGACGCGGAAGCTGCTAAACGCGTCGGGGTCTTATCGCCGTTTTGGTCTGTGTCGTGGGACTTCACCCTCGCGACGTCCACAAAGCCCACGCGGGCAATCCCGTAATCGTTTGGTGCGCGGGAGCGTGCCGCCAAAAAAACTGATGACATTGAGAGATACAGGAGTACTACCTATGAGCGCGAAGAAAGAACTGCTGGCTGCGTACTGGACACTCGCTGGCGACGTCTATCCGTGTGCACCGAACGAAATCAGCCCGTTCCCGCTGCGCGATCGCTGCGAAGCAGCTTCGCGTGCCGGCTGGAGCGGTATCGGCCTCATTCTCGATGATCTCGAGTACAGCATCGGGAAGTACGGCGTGTCCGGCGTCAAGAAGATTCTGGACGACACGGGTATGAAGTACTTCGAGCTCGAGATCCTCATGGACTGGTACTTCGACGGCGAGGTGCGTGCCAAGTCGGACGATTGCCGTCGCCGTTTCATCGAACTGGGCGGCGAACTGGGCATGCGCAATCTGAAAATCGGCGCGAGTCCGTTCGACAAGAATCCGGCCGACTTCCCCCGCATGACCGACGAATTCGGGAAGCTTTGCCAGGACGTGGCGATGGTTGACGCCACGGTTGCAATCGAGTTCATGCCTTTCTCTCCCATTCGAAACATCGCGGAAGCGCTGCAGGTTGCTCAAGGCGCAAACCAACCCAATGGCGGCCTGATGGTTGACCACTGGCACGTCGCACGCGGCGGTAGCCCCTATAGCGAAGTCGCCCAGATCCCCGCGCGCTTCATCAAGGGCGTGGAGATGGATGACGTCGGCGCGCAGGTCAAGGGATCGTTGTTCGACGACTCGACCTTTAACCGCCAGCTTTGTGGCGAAGGTGCAGGTGACTGCCCCGCCTTCGTCGATGCCCTTGAACAAGCAGGCTGCACGCTGCCGTACTACGGCGTGGAACTCATCTCCGAGGTGCACCGGAAATTTCCGCTCGACGAGATGGCAAAGCGCGCTTACGACACCACCATCGCCCAGTTCTCGGCAAAAGCCGCGACTTCCGCCTGAAGCTTTCGACCTTAACCGACAACGTATTTCTGGAGACTCACATGATTCGAATCGCCGTACTCGGCGCCGGCCGCATTGGTCGCATTCACGCCGGCAACGTCGCCGCGAGCCCGAACGCAAAACTGGTCGTGGTGGCAGACCCCGTTGAAAGTGCGGCTAAGTCGCTGGCTAGCCGTTTGGGCTGCGAGGCCTCGACGGACGCGGCAGCCGTCCTCGAGCGCAACGACATCGACGCAGTGGTCATCGGTACGCCGACGGATACGCACATCACGTTCATGCTCGAAGCCGTCAAGCGCGGCAAGGCTGTTCTGTGCGAGAAGCCTATCGACCTCGACATGGAGAAGTCGCTAGCCGCGGCAAACGAAGTCGAGCGACTGGGCGGTCGCGTCATGCTCGCGTTCAATCGACGTTTCGACCCGACATCGCAAGCCTTCCGCAAAGCGATCGACGCAGGCGACGTCGGCGAAGTGCGCCAGGTCATCATTTCGAGCCGTGACCCGGGCATGCCTCCGCGTGACTATGTCGAACACTCAGGCGGCATCTTCCGCGACATGGTGATCCACGACCTGGACATGGCTCGCTGGCTGCTCGGCGAAGAACCGGTCGAGGTAATGGCCATGGCCAGCCGTCTCGTCGACGAGTCGCTTGAGAAGCTGACTGACTTCGATACGGTGATGGTGCAGTTGCGGACAGCTTCGGGCAAGCAATGCCACATCAACTGCTGTCGCGAAGCGGTGTACGGCTACGACCAGCGCATGGAAGTGTCGGGTTCGAAGGGAATGCTCCTGCAAGAAAATCTGCGTCCTTCGACGATTCGACGCTGGTCCAAGGAAGCGACTGATGTCCGCGAGCCGCTGCTCAACTTCTTCCTCGAGCGCTACGAGGCTGCATACAAGGCCGAACTTGAAGCCTTCGTCGACGCACTGAACGCCAATTCGCCTTTGCCGACCTCCGTTCAGGATGGGCTGAAGGCGCTGCGTCTGGCGGACTGCGCGCTCGAGTCGGCGTTGTCGGGCAAAACCGTCAAGGTGTAACGGGAAATCTGGAGGAGATAAGTCATGACGCGAAAGATCGGTCCCAACGAAACGCTCGGCGTAGCATGTCTTGGCATCACTCACCCCCATACGTCGGGGCGGGTCAAGGCAATCCAGCGTCGCACCGACGCAAAGATGCTCGGCGCGTGGGACAAAAGCCCGCTGCTCACACCGTTCGTCGACGCGCTCGGTCTTGAGGCGCGCTCGAAGGAAGACATCCTGGCGGACGAGAATGTTCATGTCGTGCTCGTCCACTCCAAGAGCGAGAAGATGGCCGATCTGACCATTGAAGCGCTCGAAGCGGGCAAGGCAGTGTTGTGCGAGAAACCTGCTGGCCGCAGTTCCGTCGACGCCAAGCGCATCGTCGAGGCTGTGGAGCGTACCGGCGGACTCGTGCAAGTCGGCTATTGCTGGCGTTTCGCACCATCGGTCGATGCCATGCAGGCGGCACTCAAGAGCGGACGCCTCGGCAAAGTCGTTCAGGTGCGCGCCCACGGCGGCTGCTCGCACGACGAGGCCGGAACGCCGCATATGACCCAGCCAGGCGATATTGGCGGCGCGGTATTCGTTATTGGATGTCACCTGGTGGACCGCATCCTTCTGCACTTCGGCTTGCCCCGCTCGGTCAACGCGCGTATCACGAAGTTTCCGAACTTCCACGGTGACGAATCGCGTGAAGACGCAGCAGGCGCGGTCCTGAACTACGAAGACAAGATTGTCACGGTCGACTTCATGTCGTGGGACGTCCTGCCGTGGACCGAGAGCTGGGACATCACCGCCTACGGAACGGAAGGCATTATGTCTTCCCGCTCGCTGCCCGCGAGTTACAAGATTTATGACGCGGGCAAGGGTGACCATCCGGAGGGCTGGACCGAGTGGCAAGAGACCAGCTTCCCGGAAATCTGGGCAACAAAAAAGACGGAGTATTCGCCCGATATCGCCGAAATCGGCAACCCGGTGTACTTCGACCGGGAGTCGAACGCGTTCTTCGACGCGTTGCGCAACGGCACGCAGTCGGTTGTGCCGGCTACGCAGGCGTACAACATTAGCCGTGTCATCGAGGCCATGTTTGCTTCGTCCAAAGAAGCGGGTGCAGAGGTCTTTATCGGTTGAGCGTTTGAATGGCTGACGTCTTCGGGCGTCGGCCTGGGATTCCGTACTTCATAAACCGGCAACACAAATACGCATTCCTAAATAGGAGACGAAGTCATGAAAATTCTGAAGAGTGTCGCGGTCATCCTGGCTGCTTCGGCAGCTTTCTCGGCCATGTCTGGCGCTGCTTTCGCCCAGGATAAGGGTGTTATTGGCATTTCGCTGCCCGACAAGACGGAATCCCGCTGGATTACCGATGGTAAAAGCATGGTCGATGCACTGAAGGCGAAAGGCTATTCGGCCGACCTGCAGTACGCAAACTACGACGTTCCGACGCAGGTGAACCAGGTCGAGAACATGCTTGCGAAGGGTGTCAAAGCACTGGTCATCGCACCGATCGACGGCAAGACCTTTTCTGACGCTCTGGCGCTCGCGCAGAAGAAAGGCATCAAGGTCATCTCGTACGACCGTCTGATTAGCCAGACCAAGGATGTCGACTACTACGCAACCTTCGACAACTATGGCGTGGGCGTTCTTCAAGGGCAGAGCATCGTCAGCGCTTGGCAGAAGGCCGGCAGCAAAACCCCGTTCAACATCGAAGTGTTCGGTGGTTCATCGGACGATAACAACGCCCATATGGTCTACGCGGGCGGTATGTCAGTTATCAAACCGTACATTGACAGCGGCAAATTCGTGGTTCGGAGCAAGCAGATTGCCTTCGATAAAGTCGCGACGCGCAATTGGGATGGCGCGACGGCTCAGGCCCGGATGGACAACCTGCTGAGCGCTTTCTACGGCAAGGACCACCTCGACGCGGTCTGGACGCCCAATGACGCAATCGCAGTTGGCGTTATCTCGTCGCTTAAGGGCATCGGATACGGTTCGGCCCAGCAAACCATGCCCGTTGTCACTGGCCAGGACGCAGACATCCAGAACGTCAAGAACATTGTTCGCGGCGACCAGACCTCGACCGTGTTCAAGGACACTCGCAAGCTTGCGGGCGTGACCGCCGAAATGGTCGACAACGCGCTGAGCGGCAAGCAGGTGCCTGTCAACGACACGAAGAGCTACAACAACGGAACGAAGATCGTTCCGACTTATCTCGTGAAGCCAATCCTCGTCGACAAGGCCAATTACCAGTCGGAGTTGGTGACCAGCGGTTACTACACGCAGGCCCAAATCAAGTAAGGCATCTGAACGTCCGCGTGGCGGGACGCCCACCAGCGCCTCGCTTCACGCAGACACGCTCGCGAGCGTGACCAATCAGAGGAATTTGACCATGGATACCATTCTGGAGATGCGCGGAATTCAGAAAAGCTTTGGCGCTGTCAAAGCCCTGAATAACGTCAATCTGAAGGTCCGTCAGGGCGAGATTCACGCCATTTGCGGAGAAAACGGCGCGGGAAAATCGACCCTGATGAAGATCCTCAGTGGGGTCTATCCGCACGGCTCCTATTCTGGCGACGTCCTTTACGACGGTCAGGAGCGGGCATTCGCCGATATTTCCGACAGCGAGGCAGTCGGAATCATCATCATTCACCAGGAGCTAGCCCTCGTACCGATGCTCTCGATTACCGAGAACATCTATCTGGGTAACGAGCAGTCGAAGCGCGGTGTCATCGATTGGCAGGTGTCGCGCGCGAAGGCGAAGGCGCTGCTGGCGAAGGTCGGCCTCACGGACTCGCCAGATTCGCCGGTCGGCACGCTCGGGATTGGCAAGCAGCAACTCATCGAGATTGCAAAGGCGCTATCTAAAGAGGTTCGCCTGTTGATTCTCGACGAGCCTACCGCAAGCCTGAATGAAAAAGACAGCGACACACTGCTTAGTCTTCTGCTCGAACTCAAGTCGCGTGGTGTGACGTCAATCATCATTTCGCACAAGCTGAATGAGATTTCGCGTGTCGCGGATGGAATCACCGTGATCCGTGACGGCTCGACGGTCGACGCCCTCGACTGCAAAGCCGAGAGCGTGAGCGAAGACCGCATCATCAAGGCGATGGTCGGCCGCGAGATGTCTGACCGGTACCCACCACGTACGCCGAACATCGGCGAAGTCATTTTTGAAGTGAAGGATTGGCGTGTCCAGCATCCCACGCAGAGGGACCGTGCCGTCATCAAAGGCGTCAATCTGGAAGCGCGCAAGGGCGAAATCGTTGGCATCGCAGGGCTGATGGGTTCCGGGCGTACGGAGCTCGCCATGAGCGTCTTCGGTGGCACCTATGGTCAGGACATCACGGGCCAGGTGCTGATGCACGGAAAGCAGGTCGACGTTTCATCGGTACAGAAGGCCATCAAGGCGGGCATCGCTTACGTGACAGAAGACCGGAAAGGCAACGGTCTGCTCCTTGACGACAACATCAAGCGAAACATCACGCTGGCGAACCTGATCGGAGTGTCGAGATTCGGCGTCGTCGACGAGCACGAGGAGATAAAGGTTGCGACCGATTTTCTAAAGAAGCTCCGGATCCGTGCTCAAGGCGTTACCCACGTCGTTGGCAACCTGTCGGGTGGCAACCAGCAGAAGGTGGTGCTGAGCAAGTGGCTGTTCTCTGAACCCGAGGTACTGATTCTCGACGAGCCCACGCGAGGCATCGATGTGGGAGCGAAGTACGAGATTTATAACATCATCAATCAGGTGGTCGCGGCAGGTAAGTGTGTGGTCATGATTTCCTCGGAAATGCCCGAACTGCTTGGTATGTGTGACCGCGTGTACGTCATGAACGAAGGCCGGTTTGTCGGCGAATTCACCTCAGAAGAAGTCTCGCAGGAAAAGATTATGCGGGCGATTATGCGAAACGGAGGCATCGAAAATGCGTAAGGCACTCTCTCCAGTGGTCGCCGAAGGCGCCGAGGTTAAGAAAAGCGAAGTTTTGGGTGTGGTGAAGCGTATTGGCAGCGAGTACGGACTGCTCATTTCGCTCGTCATCATCATGGCCTTCTTCCAGGTCTCGACGAGCGGCGTACTGATGCAACCGCTCAATCTGACCAATCTGGTGCTTCAGAACAGCTACATCGTCATCATGGCCCTTGGTATGCTGATGGTGATTGTTTCAGGCCACATCGACTTGTCTGTCGGTTCAACGGCCGGTTTGGTGGGCGCGTTGGCAGCAGTTTTGATGGTGCAGTTCGAGGTCAACTACATCTGGGCAACCATCATCTGTATCCTGGCCGGCGCGCTGATTGGCGCCTTGCAAGGCTACTGGATTGCGTTCTGGCGGATGCCTTCGTTCATCGTGACGCTGGCCGGCATGCTGGTTTTCCGTGGCATGACAAACCTCGTTCTGCAAGGCCAGTCCATCGGCCCGTTCCCTGATGCATTCGGCGCCGTGAGCTCGGGTTTCATCCCTGACCTTTTTCACGGACAGACGCTTCACATCACTTCGATTGTCCTCGGCGCGTTTGTCGGTGCGCTTTTCTTCGCGATTGAGCTTCGGCATCGCGCCGGCGCGGCGAAACATGGTGTCGAGAGTGGCTCATTCTCGATGTTCGTGGCGAAGAATCTCGTCCTGACGGCACTGATTGTGTTCTTCTGCTACCTGCTTGCATCCTATCGTGGCCTGCCTACCGTGCTCGTCATCATGGCTGTGCTGATTGGCGTGTACACGTTCATCATGAATCGCACCACGATCGGTCGACGTATCTACGCGGTTGGTGGCAATGCAAAGGCAGCGAGATTGTCGGGTGTCAGCGTTCCGGCAGTGAGCTTCCTGACCTTTGTGAACATGGGTGTCCTTGCTGCGCTGGCAGGTCTGATTTTCGCCGCACGTCTGAATAGTGGAACGCCGAAGGCTGGCACGGGATTCGAGCTCGACGTCATCGCAGCGTGTTTCATCGGCGGCGCTTCCGCCTCCGGCGGTGTCGGGAAGGTCGTCGGAGCAGTTGTGGGCGCCTTTATCATGGGCGTGATGAACAACGGCATGTCCATTATGGGCATCGGCGTGGATTATCAGCAGGTTATCAAAGGCATCGTTCTGCTCGCGGCCGTGTTCGTCGACGTGTATAACAAGAACAAAGCGTAACTACTTTCCTATGGCAGACCGGATTTAGAACTCAGCGGGGCCTGGTGCGTGGCGAGGCCCCACTGACATGCATACTTGAGTCATGAGATTGCATCTCGAACATTTGGCCTGGTAATAAGCAACACTAATGGAATCGAATATGGTCAAGCATATCGTGATGTGGAACGTTCGCGGTGAGACTCCCGAGCAAAAGAAGGAATCCGCTGTGCTCGTAAAGACTGCGTTCGAGAGTCTGAGCGGAAAGATTCCCGGACTTACCAGGCTGGAGGTCGGGCTGGATGTAAGCGCCGTGGATTACGCCTGCGATGTGGTCTTGTACACAGAGTTCGAAAGCCAGGAGTCGCTCGACGCGTATGCGTCGCATCCTGAGCATCTGCGAGTGAAGCAGATCGTGGGTGACATTCGTATCGCTCGCCACCAGGTCGACTACGTCTAAGCGAGCCGTACCGTTTGACCACACAGGGAGCTAATCTCATGTATGAGTTTACCTATACCACGCAGGCGTCGAGAGTCGTATTCGGCGCTGGAAGCATGAAGCTGATTCAACAGGAAGTGGAGACGTTGGGTGCTCGCCGGGCGCTTGTTCTTTGCACGCCCGAGCAAAAGGCCCAGGCTGAAGTGGTTTCGTCTCTTCTTGGACCTGCGAGCGCAGGCGTGTTCGACGGCGCCCAGATGCATGTTCCTATCGAGAACGCTCGCCGCGCGCGCGAACACGCGAAGTCAGTCGACGCAGACTGCGCAGTGGCTATTGGCGGCGGTTCGACGATTGGACTCGGCAAGGCGATTGCGCTCGAATCTTCGTTGCCGATTATCGCAATACCTACGACGTATGCCGGGTCGGAGATGACTCCCATCTACGGCATAACTGAAAACGGCCTGAAGAAAACCGGTCGCGATGTCAAAGTCATCCCCAAGACGGTCCTGTACGACCCGGAGTTGACCATCGGGCTCCCGGTCCGTCTCTCGATTGTCAGCGGCCTCAACGCTATCGCTCATGCTGCCGAGGGGCTGTACGCACAGGACGGAAACCCCGTCATGTCGCTCATGGCGGAGGAGGGTATTCGCTCACTTGCCAACGGCCTGCGTGGCGTGAAGAAGAACAGCAAGGACAAAGCGGCGCGCAGCGAGTGCCTCTATGGTGCGTGGCTGTGCGGAATGGTGCTCGGCAATGTTGGCATGGCGCTTCATCACAAGCTGTGCCACACCTTGGGTGGAACATTTAACCTCCCTCATGCTGAGACGCACGCAATCGTTCTGCCGCATTCTCTCGCTTATAACAGTACCGTTGCGGATGAGGCGATGGGCCGAATCGCCAGGGCGTTGAACGTTGACTCAGCGCCAGATGGTCTTTACCAGCTCAACGAGGAACTTGGCGTTCCGCGAGGGCTTCGCGAGATTGGGTTGGGCGAAGCCGACCTTGATCACGCCTGCAAGGTGGCATTGTCGAATCCATACTGGAATCCGCGGCCGATTGAGGAGGAGCCGCTTAGAGCACTGCTACAGCGTGCCTGGGAGGGCGCTCGTCCGTCCGTGTAGCCTTTGGAAAGGGGCGCCCAAAGGAGGTCCGCCGGAACGAGCCTTCGATCTGGCGGTAGCGAACTTGCCGGCAGCTTAGGACTGCGCGTTGCGGCCCTAAGCTGGTCGACCCGCTACTGGAAACTCGAGTGCCTTCACCCCTTGCGGAATACCGGCGCTCCCCACGGCGCGCCGATCGTGCCGCCGTCGACAACGATCTCAGCCGCCGTGATTCCCGAAGCATCATCGGACGCGAGGAACAGCACGGCCTTGGCAACTTCTTCAGGTTCCGCGAGGCGAGCCATCGGAATGCCCGGTGCCAACGCTTCTTCGGTCGCGTCGAGCGTTGCGCCGGCCCGTGCGCCGCGCGTCCAGATCGGTGTGCGTGTTCCGCCGGGAATCACGGTGTTGACGCGAATGCCACGCCGCACGAGTTCGGACGCAAACACCTTCGCCATGCCGGTGACGCCCGCCTTCGTTGCGGAATAAGCGGCCGATCCGGGCGAGCCCAGTTCGCGCATCACGGAACCGTTCAAGACGATCGAGCCTCCGGCGCTCATCAGCGGCAGAGCCGCTTGAACCGTGAGAAAAACACCGGTGAGATTGGTACGAAGAATCGCTTCAAATGCAGCAGCGGTCGTGCCGCCGAGCGGCGTCGGACCGGAGATTCCGGCGTTGGCGAACACGATGTCGAGCGACCCGAAGGCTGCCTGGATCTGTTTGAAGGTCGACTCGATCGCGCTTTCATCGTCGAGATTGGCCTGAATGCCAAGCGCGTTTTCGCCGAGCTCGGATACGGCCTGATCCAGTTTGGCGCGATCGCGGCCGGTGATGGCAACACGGGCGCCTTCAGCAATCAAAAGCTTCGCTGTCGTAAAGCCAATGCCGCTGTTGCCGCCAGTGACGAGCGCTGTCTTTCCAGTAAAACGCATTTCCTTCTCCTATGTATTACGCCGCGAGATCACGTCCCAAGTCGCACGTGCTGGCGGAGCAAAAACTTCGCAAAATCTCTATTAAGCAGCGCAGGATTGCCGCTGCATCCAAGCTGGCATGAACGTCCTCAACATCTCATTCTGTATGTTGATCATCATGCAGAAATTCAGTATTATGCTCATCATGCAGTTTGTCAAGCGTGATGAGGCGGAAAAATGGGTTATTCGCAGGCACAAAAGGCTGAGAGCAGGCAGCGGGTTCTGGAGAACGCGTCACGGCAGATTCGCGAAAACGGCATCGAGGCGCTCGGCGTCGCCGAGTGCATGCGCAGCGCGGGGCTGACGCACGGTGCGTTTTATGGCCATTTTTCGTCGCGTGATGCGTTGATCCTGGAGGCGCTCGAGCACGCGGTGAGTCAGAGCGAGAAGCGCATGGCTTCTATCGCAAGCGGTGCGGCAAGGCGTGGGGAAACGCCTCTGCAGGCTATTGCCGAAGCTTTCCTCAATGAGCGTCACGTGAAGAATCCCGGCAATGGATGTGCGCTGTGTGCGCTCGCCGGGGAGGCGCGGCATGCAAATCCGGATGTCAGGGAACAGCTCACGGATTACGTGCGCAAACTGGCGTCACGAATAGCGCACGCTATATCCAGTGATAGCAAAGAGGCTGGCTTAGGTATCGTCGCGACCATCGTGGGGGCCATTACGCTTGCGCGCGCCGTTGACGACGACAAACTGGCGAAATCGATTCTCTCCGAGTCGCTCGCTCTGGTTATGAGTCGCGACTCATCGCCGGTTAGCTGAGCGGTGCTGCCGTTGCCCGGCGAGGACTGACGCCTCACTCACCAAACATGGCTTTAATGTCGCGTCCCGTCTGCTCGGCTTCCTCAATTAGCCAGTCGAGAAATTGCCTCGTTGCGGGGGAGTCTGCGGCCGTTCGCTTCCAGCAAATGAAGTAGGGGAAAGGCATGGGTAGGGCGACCTTGAACGGCGCGATGAGTTCGTGTCGTTTGATGCTGTCGATGGCAAAAAAGCCCTGTCCCAACGAAATGCCTCTTCCCCGAATTGCCGCGTCGATCGCCATGCCGGAAACGGAGTAGGTGAGTGGCGCCAGACCTTCGGGTAGAGGCACGCCAACCGCATGCAACCAGTGTCCCCACGTCGGCGGTGACAAGTTTGCCCATCCCCATTCGACGTGAATCAGCGGGTAGCGCAAGATATCCGCCGGTTGAGCGATCGGTTTTTCCGGCTGCAGCAGCGAGGGTGCAAAGACGGGTGCAACCTTGTCCGTAAAGACGACCTTATAGGGCGTTCCGTCACTCGGTAGTGCACCATACGTTAGCCGGACGTCGGCACTTCTCGCGGCGATACTCGTTTCGTGGTCGACGACCTCGACATGAACCTGCACGTGCGGGCAGATGGTGTGCCACTTGTCCAATCTGGAGGCGAGCCAATGGGTCGCGACTGACGGGAATGTCATCAGGGTGAGCCGGGGGCCCGTCTGCGCCTTGAGCGCCGCCTGAGCGCTATGAAAGCACTCGAACCCCCGGGAGATGTGCGAGTGGTACAACTCGCAAAGCGGAGTCGGTCGCAGGCCCGTGTTCTCCCGCTCGAAAAGCGTGACCCCGAGAAACTCCTCAAGGACGCGAATCTGCTGACTAATCGCACCGGGCGTTACGTAAAGCGCCTCGGCAGCGGCTACGACGCCTCCGTAACGAATGACGGCGTCGAATATCTGCAAGGCTCGAAGAGGAGGAAGGCGGTTCATGTCGTTGACCTGGCAAATGCCATCGTGAAGCCAGTCTAGCAAAGACTGATCTCCGCCTCGACGCGCAACGGCGTCATGCAATACCGCACGCTTACGGTTTCACGTCGGTCTTGAACCACTTTTCCGACAAGCGCGTCACGGTACCGTCTGCGAGTGCTGCCGTGATAGCGGCGTCAAATTTTGCTTTCAGATCCGCATCCTGTTTGCGAAAGCCAAGACCTTCTCCCGGTCCCCAAACTGCGCCGCCGATGGTGGGTCCGGCGACCCGGATTCGGGCGGTGTCTTTGTTGTCGGCGATTCCAGCGTAGTAGGTGACGTCGTCGAAGGCGATGTCGACGCGTCCGTTGACCAGGTCGAGGTCACGTTCGGCCGAGGTCTTGTAGAGGCGTACGGAGGTGATGTCCTTGAAGTTGTCGTTGATGAACTTGGTGTACACCGTGCCGGATTGAATGCCGATCGATTTCCCTTTTAGTTGATCGCGCAGCGGGGCGATCAGGGGGCTGTCGGTTTTGGGGTCGCCAGTCAGCTTGAGGGAAGAGGTTTTCCCTGCGGTGTTTGCCAGTCCATGCCCATCTACCGTCGCGAACGCGGCCGGCGTTGCAGCATAGGGCTTGGAGAACGCAATGGCCTGTTGACGTTCGGGCGTGATTGCAAGGGCATCCATCACGGCATCGAATTTGCCGGCCTGCAGGCCGGTAATGAGGCCGTCAAAGTCCTGGGCGACTGGCTCGCATTGCAGGTTGGCCCGCTTGCACAGATTGTCGAGTAATTCCGGTTCGAACCCGGAGATCTTTCCGTTCGGCAAGGTCAGATTCCACGGAGCGTAACTGCCTTCCAGTGCGACCTTTACGGTCTTCCATTCCTTTGCCTGAGCGCCGGTTCCTGCCAGTGCCAGCATGCCGAGAAAAGTGACGAGAGAAGTCTTCAGGACTCTTGTTGAAATCGCATTCACATTACACCTCTAAAGTGTCGAATCAAGGTTGTGCTTGGATTGGAAATACTCGGATTGCCACAGTTCGCTGCATTGCTGGCGCTACTGCTTCAGCTGTGCAATTTGCCGGCGATGTTCTCTACGATGCTCAGCAGGTCGCCCTGTTCGACGAGGCGGTGGACACCCATCATGTCCGGATAGAAGAACCGATCGCCTTCTGCTGTCGGGGCAACCTGCCGAATCCGCGCATACACCGCAGCGGTTGCGGGTGATGCGTCGGCGGGATCGAAGAAGTCCAGCGCCTGAGCGGCGGTGAGCAGCTCGATCGCCAGCACGTGCTGCAACTTCTGTGAAGTTGTGTAGGCTTTTCGCGCTGCGTGATAAGCGAAGCTCACGGGGTCTTCCTGGTTGCCGCTCGTCGGCACGCTATCGACGCTCGCGGGTTGAGCAAGGGTGCGCATCTCGCCCAGCAATCCGGCCGCCGTGTACTGAATGATCATGTAACCGCTGTTCAGCCCGGGATCCTTTGCGAGGAACGCGGGCAGTTCGCTGAGGTACGGGTTGACGAGGCGGTCTGTCCGGCGCTCCGAGATTTTCGCGAGCGTGGTCATGGCGATGCAGAGGAGATCGCACCCGATGCCGACGAACGTACCGTCGAAGTTGGCACCGGATATCGCGATACCGTCCTCGCCTTCGGGATGGATGATGGGGTTGTCGCCGGACGATCCCACTTCATCGAGAATCGAGTCGTACGCGTTCTTGATCGCCCGCTTGGATGCCCCATGTACCTGGGCAATGCCGCGAAGGCTGTAAGCGTCCTGCAGTCTGTAATCGACAAAGCGCTCGCATAGCGCACTGCCGGCCAGCAGCCGCCGCAGGTTATCGGCCGTGTTCCTCTGATCGACATGTTTCTTGACGGAGTGATACCGGGCGTCCAGTGAGCGCGTGGTGGCCTTAAGCGGCTGTAGAGACATCGATGCGGCAATGTCGGCAACCTTCGAAAGCTCGAGCGCGTTGTAAAGCGCCAACATCCCGATCGCGGTTACCGAGGTGGTGCCGTTGGTGAGCGAAAGCCCCTCCTTGCAGCGCAGCGAGTGTGGCTTCAGCCCTGCTCGCTCCAATGCTTCGGCGCCGCGCATGCGTTCACCTTGGTAGAACGCTTCTCCCTCGCCGATCAGCACGAGCGCCATATGTGCCTCGGGCGCGAGATAACCGACCGAGCCATCGCCCGGCGCGAACGGCGTGATGTCGTTGTTCAGTAGCCCGGCGATTTGCTGCAGCAATTCGAGGCTGACGCCGGAATAACCTTTGCCGAGGCTGATCAGCATCATTAGCAGCGTGGCTCGAACTACTTCACGCGGTAGCGGTTCGCCGACCGAGACAGCATGTGAGCGCACGATATTTCGCTGAAGCTGCTCGGCGTCGTCCGGGCTGATAACGCGTGTCGAATTAGCGCCGAAGCCAGACGTCACCCCATAGACGAGCCGGTTCTGGCTCAGAAACAGGTCGACCAGGCGGCGCGAATTCAACACGCGCTCGCGATACACGGAAGAAAACTTTATCTGTGCGCCATGTCGGGCTACGGCAATGAATTGCTCGATTGAAATATCGGATTCCCCGAGCTGAACGTCGGATATCTTGCTGGGTCGAGATTCGGTGTGCGCCAGACTCATTCTGAATGTCCTCTGTCGAATGCATGAAATGAAGTGGGAGGCAAAATCCGCTTCAAAGCGCGATGTTTGCCTGAGATCATTGCTGGGCAGAGTAGCGGCGACGGGGGTGACGCACAAACGATTTGATTTGAGTTCCGGGTTTAGTTTTACTAAAGCCGGATTTTTTACCTCGCTTTTTTAGTTTTCTTTTATAAGCGATGAGTTTTGTTTAATCCGAGAAAATTGTTTTTTCCGGTTTTTCCTGCCCGAGAGCCTGCGAGTCCGCGAGCGTGCGGATCAATCGCTGGGCGTGCTGCTCAGCCTTTGTTTATGGGCGCAGCGACCGGGCCGCCTGGTGAATGGCTTTGCGGATGCGGGGAAAAGTGCCGCAGCGGCATGCGATGTCCCTCATGGCCTCGTCGATATCGGAATCGGTTGGATGACGATGGCAATAAAGCAACGCTGTTGCCGCGATCAGTTGAGCGCTTTGACAGTAGCCGCACTGCACGACATCGCATTCGATCCAGGCCTTTTTCAACGCGCGAGCCTCTGTGCTGTCCAGTCCCTCGATGGTGACGACACGCGATTTGAGAATCGTGGATATCGGTATCTGGCAAGCCGGCCTGGCGGTGTTATCGAGCAGGACAGTGCAGGCGCCGCAAACGCCGATACCGCAACCGAATTTGGTACCCGTCAGTTGGTGTTCGCACCGGAGTACCCAGAGCAGGGGCGTGTCGGGGGCGGAATGCATGACGACGGTTTTCCCGTTAACACTGATTGACACCATATGTCACCTCCGCAAGGCACAGGCGGCTGCATGAGTGGAAGGCTGCGAAACCGGGTTCCCGTGAGCGCGAAAAGCGCATTCGCCAGAGCAGGCGCAATGGGCGGCGTACCGGCTTCGCCGACACCTTGAGGTTCAGTGCCGCTCTGGATCACTCGTGTGAAAATCTCAGGACAGGTCGACATATCGACGAGAGGGAAGTCAGAGAAGTACTTCTGCTGAACCTGACCTTGCACGATCGTGATCTGTTGCTGCAATGCGGCCGAGAGGCCGAAAATAATGCCGCTTTCCATCTGCTGTTCTACGAGATTTGGATTGATTGCAATGCCACAATCAATCATGCAGAACACGCGCGTGACGCGGAAACTGTCACCATGCTTCTGCACTTCCGCAACCTGCGCGACGATGCTGCCGAATGATTCGTGCATCGCTACGCCTCTCGCGGTCTTCCCGTCTCGCTTCAGTGGCGTATGCCAGCCGGAAAAATCGATGAGTTGCCGGAGTACTTCGGCATGCCGTTGATGTTCCGGCTTCTTCAGCATGTCGAGCCGGAACTGGATGGGGTCTTTGTGAGCGGCCGTCGCCATTTCGTCGATAAAGCTTTCGACAAAAAACGCATGGTAGGAATGCCCAACCGAGCGCCAGTTACCAACCGGGATAGGTAGTGAGACCGTATTGTGCGTGACGGAAATATTTTTGCATTCGTATGGCTGATCGAACGCGCCCTCCGCGGTCGTGATGTCCTTGAGAACCTCGAAGATGAACTTAGGGGCGCCGAACGCACGAGGCAGCGCTTCCACGTTGATCGACTGGCTGGCGGACTCGTTCTTCCAGGCGATCAGGTTGCCGTCGGAATCAAGCGCACCTTTGAATCGCGACACACACGCGGGGCGGTAGAAGTCGTGTGTCATATCCTGCGCACGCGGCCAGATGGTCTGCACTGGACGTCCTTTGGCTTGACCTGCGATCGCAACCGCCTGCACGATGTAGTCGACTTCGAGCCGACGGCCAAAGCCGCCGCCTAACAGGTACTGATGCACCTGTACTTTGTCTTCGCTCAGATTCAGGGACTTTGCCACTGCCTTGCGGGCCGCCATTGGAATTTGCGTGGATACCCAGATCGTCGCTCCGCCATCCGTCACCTGCGCCGTACAGTTGACGGGTTCGAGCGTTCCGTGCGCGAGGTATGGCACTTTGTACTGCATTTCCAGAGGTTTCGATTCCTTCAGAACCTCATCGACGCTACCTGTCTTGTAGAAAGACCGGGGATGAGTGTTGTCATCGAGCGCTTTGATCAAGGTGGCGCTAATGTCTGCATCGCTTACTTTCGCCGCCGGCCCGTGGTCCCATGTGTACGACAACTGGCAGAGCGTGCGCATTGCGATAAAGGGGTTTTCGGCAATGACTGCGACTCCGCCGGTACCGCCGTTGTATGGATCGAATTTGAAAATAGCGTGCACGCCTTCTTTATTCTTCACGTTCGAAGAATCGTAGCCGGTCGCAGTGCCTCCGAGCGTCGGGCACATCGTGACGCTCGCATATAGCAGGTCGCGCGGCTGTGCATCGATTCCGAACATCGCTTTCCCATTGATCTTCGATTGCGCCTCGATGCGCTTGAATCGCTGACCAATAATCGTGAAGCTGGATTTGTCTTTGAGCGTGACATGGGTGGGGCGCGGTTCGAGCTTCGCCGCATCGACAAGTTCGCCAAACGTCACCGACTGTTCCGGACCACAAATAATGCGGCCCGAGCGTGCTTCGCATTGATTGACCGATACTTTCCACTGCTTTGCCGCAGCGCTGCATAGCATCATGCGCGCCGATGCGCCGGCTTCGCGCATCGGCTTCCAGAGATCGACGATGCTTGTCGATCCGCCTGTCACCATGGTGCCCAGCAGGCGGGCAATCAACCGCGCGAAATCTTCTTTAGTCGTCGCTTCCCAGCTGTGATCGTCAGGACGGATAGCAAGCGAGCGCGGCAGATTTTCGCGGTTTGTGTAGATCGCATCGATAGGGGAATCGACGATGCGGACCTGGGACCAGTCCGCGCCGAGTTCTTCCGCCAGCAACATCGCAGCGCCGGTGTGGATGCCCTGGCCCATTTCAGCTTTGCTCATGACGATCGTGACGTTGTTGCCGGTATCGATCATCAGCCAGCCGTTGAGCGCTGCATTGCTGTCAGGTGTATCGAGTGGCGTCTTGGGGACGAGCCTGTCGTCTGACGGAGATACTGACCATCCGATCGCGAGCACACCCAAGCCCGCCACACTGGCACCACCCAGAAGAAAGGTTCGCCGCGCCAGCATGACATCGTCCACCGTATGTTCTTACAGCGTATTGAGGTCGGCGAAGGCCGAAGCCGGGATCTTGCGTTGCTCACGATAGAGATGTGAGTTGCTTCAAACAAAACGAACGCTTTTCTTCTTCTCGAATCACCTATATTAGTCACTGGATTTGGCGATTGCGAACCCGAAATGCAACAGGCAAGTGGAGCGATCGCTGAAAACACAGCAATCGCCAGTAGACCCAGGGAAAGCACGCAAGCAGCAGACAAGTCATTTCCGCGCAGCCTTGGGTGAGCCACTCATTGGGAGGTGGTAGATGCTGATCGATGAAATCCACACGTTGGTTGGCAAATTGTCGACGCCGTGGAAGGACGTGCTGAAACGACATGGTCTCGATCTCTCATCTTCGGATTCGCCGCAGCGTACTGCAGTTTTGCTGAGTGAAGGACTGAAAATAGACTGGCAAGATCGGCGCGTTCAAGATCTTTGCCGAAGCACCGAACGCGCGATAGAACCGGGCGACCCCGCGCGGAGCCTGCTTTATCACATGCTTGCGCTATCCGAGTGTCCATCGCCCTATGGCGGAATAAGCCTGGAAGATATAGACCTGCTCGAAAACTATATCTACTCGCTTGCAGCTTTGCCTTCCGACTGGTCGACACTCGATATTGCCGTGCTGGCCTACCAGTACCGTCCCGCGCGCCGTACCGGACATCAGCAGCACGCGGACATGGTTTTCTCGCGGCTCGGCATCGCGCGAAATGGCGACACGGAAGCACTCTACGACGCGCGGACACGGAGCTACGTTCCGCACGTCGAGAACGAAATCGAGCATGTGCGGGTGTTGCCGGCGCGGTATGGAGCGTTTCTTGTGCGGCGTGTATCCGGACCAGACGGACTTGCGTTGATCGAGGGAAAACAACGTGACGACGGACATCGTGCATTCATTCAGCCGGTGCGCAAGCTGTTTTCCGCCGAATGCCTGCCAAACATGACGTTGAATCTGGATTACGGCCATTGGCATATCGGCGAAAAACTGAAGCGCGCCGTCAAGGCACGATGGGGCATTTCTCCGGTCCCATTGGGAGATCTCGACCGTCCACCGTATTCGATCGTATGCCGGTATCCGGACTTGGCGCAGCCGGCCGCGACGGGCGTTCCATCAATCGTGCTCAAGCATTGTGGCGGAAGCGTACTGTTGATGCCGGCGGCGCGGCCCCTCATTGAACCTGTGACGTCGGCGAACTATAACGTTGGCGGGTTCTCAGTGCCGGCGCGATGGCGCCTCATACACATCGTCAATCGGCGCTATACGACTATGCGTCTGTTCACTGATCTATACAGGTTGTTTCTTGCGTTCGTTGCGCAGATACATGAAATGTTTTTCCCAACGATCGCAAAGAACTGGTTCTGGCTGCGTTTTCCGGAACCGCGCAACTCGCCGGAATACATGAATATCCGCCATATGAGGGACAAGAACGGTACGTATGCGGACATGCGTACGCATCCGATCCGCCAATCGGCATTCGTCGAGAAGGTGATCAAAGGCGGCTACGATGCGCAACTGTTTCTTGATCACTGTGTAGAAGGCGCAGTCACGATCAGAATCAAGGAGCTTGTGAATCGACGCGTATTGCCCGCTTATTCGATCGTGGCTGCGCCGGACTTTTTCCCTTATGCGGACCAGTCCGAATTGCAGCGCTGGTTCAAAGAAGATCACATCGATCCCAAGACTCAGTTTAGAAACGGCTCACCTATATCGCTCAGCGCTGAGCGGCTTCCCGTCAATCCGCATCACGTCGATTCGTTCAGCGAGAAAGAGGCGTTTTCGACCAGCGAAGATACGATTTCCGTTTCATTCAGTCTTGCACCACGCGCATCAAAAGAGTCTCACGAGAAGGCGCATTTGCCTCGCATGGTGTCGTTTCTATCCGATGCATCATCGAGTGTTTTTGCGCCGGGCTGGGACGTGACCTATGCGGGGGGACATCGTAAAGGGATCTATCTCGCAACGTTTGGCCTGGGCAGTCCATTCGCGGAAGACATCAAGTTGTGCGCAGCGTCAAACAGTTTCTGGCCTGCCGTCAGTCCGGATGCATCGCGAACCTTCAACCGGAGCGATGCGCCAACGGCCATTCCAATGCTGGACAGCGAACTTGGATTTCACCCGCAACATCCTTTGGTGCAAGGCGGCCTTGTACATAACACGCGCGCCGGATGGGACGGCGAGTACGGTCCTTTTCTTACGGCCGCGGGCACGGTTGATTACGCGGATATCGAGCGATCGGATTACGTCGCGAACGCGCTGGGCGGCAATATGCTGTATGGCGCCTTCGAACATGTCGACGCAGCCGAACTCATTCGCAGGATCAAGGCGTTGCGCCTCGCCGTGGCAGCGTGCGATCCAACGCGGACTCCCGCAAAGACCCAATTATGGCTTGTATCAGCAACGGAGGTTGATCAGCTGGCAGGCGCGGCCAAGAAGACCTATCACTTCCTGTTCGTTCTTCCCGAAGACGGTGCGAAACCGGTGCAGCATGTGCCTGGACGCTTGCGCATTCGATACGGCGAGGCGATCAGTTGTAACGTGACCGATTCGATGCTGAAAGGGCCCGTTCAACGATGCCCACCCGGACCTGAGGCACTTCGGCTTTACTCAAGGCATGAGTCCGTGTGACGTTCTGGTTATTGGCGATGGTCCTGCCGGGTGCGCGGCGGCAATTGTCGCCGCCAACGCAGGATGCGATGTCACGATGTTGGGTCGCGGCCTATCGCATGCGGCGCCGGAGTGTGTATCGAACAACGCATTGAAGTTACTCGCGTTGCTGGCTCCCGCAGTGATCGCGCAGTCGGATGTATGGCTCGATGTCGATTCCGAATCTAGTCCGGGCCGCGCGGTTGTGCGCAATCGACTCGACGATTGTTTGCGCGTCGATGCGTCCGCGGCTGGGGTAGCCTATACGCGCAAGTGTCTGTATCCGCTTTTGCCTCGCATTGAAAGCGGACATGTCGTCGGTGTGACGTGCGGAAGCGATGAGTGCAGGGCGAGCATCGTCATAGACGCGACGGGAATCACCGGCTGCCTGCGTCGCGCACTTTCACTCGACGAAACCGTCGACTCGTCACCCATCTGGCTTCGTCGCGGTTTCGCGAGCGGATGTTCGTCGCAGCGTGACACCTATTGGCAGATCGCGCGGGGCGGCTGGCTCTGGCTACGGCCGACATCAGCGCAATACATGTGGACTTCGTTGTCCGTGCAACGGAACACGCATATCGGCTTGCGTTCAGGCATATCCGTCATTGGAACTGTGTGGCAACAATGCCGGCGCTGGCGGCATCTTCATCAGGCCGCCGGTCCTGGCTATTTCGTATGCGGTGATGCTGCGGGATATCTCGATCCCGCCTCAGGAGATGGCCTTCGGTTCGCGATTGAATCCGGCATACGTGCGGGGACACTTGCCGCAGAGGTATCGAAGCATCCAGGCAGATCGAGTATTGCGGCAGCGCTCTATTCAGATTGGGCTTTGCAGGACTATTTGGCCACCAAAGAAGTACTGCAACGAGTCTATATCGATGCGCATCTGGATATCTGGCGGAGCTAATGCGGGACTGGCCGACTGCCACATTTAGCGCGTATGCTTCGAAAAGCGTCGCAGTGGAGCAGTAGCCAGTAGTAAAAGCAAACCGTAGCACTCACACTCTCGGGAGGTCAGCATGCTTTCATTCATCGGTACGGTAATTGTAGGGCTGGTCGTCGGATTGATTGCACGGGCGGTGAAGCCAGGAGACGACAGCATGGGGCTCATTATGACTATCGTGCTCGGCGTTGCCGGCTCGCTGATTGCGGGCTATGTGGGGCGTGCGCTGGGCTGGTATCAACCAGGCCAGGCGGCAGGTTGGATTGCGTCGGTGATTGGCGCTATCGTTCTGCTGATCATTTACGGATTGGTGCGCCGACGGAGTTAGGCCGCGATGCGATGACGCACTTGCGGGTGGCGGTAGAACGGTGGCGCGCTCGCATGAAAATGCGACCCGGTACGTTGATTTGTTCCCGCGAAAGGGGATCATTATGCGATCTGCATTCAAACCAATTTGCCGAGTGCACTTCGTTCACCGCGCTCTCCTCGTACTTCTTGCACTCGCGTGCTCGCCCGCATTTGCTGGCGCCCCGGATCCCGCTGACGTCATCTCGCAGCAGAGCGGACTGCCTGCGAGCGAGGTGCGAGGCATGCTCGCGAACTGCGACGCGAACCAGATGAGCCTGAACTTCTGTGCATGGCGCGACAGGGTGGTTGCCGAGCAAAAGCTGCAGGACGTCGTCGAAGATAAGTCCGCAAAATTCCCTAGCTGCAAAGCGCGCTTGGAGAAGAAAATCGCGGGGTGGAAGAAGCGACGCGATGCGAGTTGCAAGAAGTCCGCCGAGGTAAAATACGGAGGGGGTTCCATCTTGCCGATGGAAATTGCCGCTTGCCAGACTGCGGAAACTGATCACATGACGAAGGTTGTTGGGTCGATTCGTCGATGCGATTGATCGATAAGTTGGTGCATGGCCGGCAGCAGAAAAAGAACTGCAACGGATTACGGGGCGAATATGAGCTTGCCGAAGTGGTGGTTGAAAAGCGTCATCGCCAGTGTGGTCGGCATAGTTGGAGTCTTTTTCATCATGCACGAAGATAGTAGTGTGCGTGCGGATGTTCTCATCGCTCGGCCGCCTTCAGATGTCTGGAACGTTATTTCGGATAGTGCCGCGTATCCTGATTGGAATCCCTTCATTACTCGAGTTGACGGCGACTTCAGGGAGGGCGCGACAATTCGCATTGTGCTAGGCAGCGGATCGGATTCGATGGTATTCAAGCCGACCGTCCTACTCGTTCGTCCAGGGCAGGACCTTTGCTGGCGTGGCAGCGTGTGGATTCGCGGCGTCTTCGACGGCAAACATTGCATTCACCTGACGGCTGTGCCCGGTGGCACCCATCTTGAGCAAACTGAGCGTTTCTCTGGATTACTTGTCGGGCCGTTGACGAAAGACGTAGTCGAAGACACTCGGCGAAGTTTTCAGGCGATGAATACTGCGGTCAAGCTGCGCGCCGAATCCAAGGCACCCTGAGTGCTCGCGCCTGCTTCTTGTGGGGCCCAACGGAATCGGAGCGACGACCGTCACTGATCGGCTACTTTCGTTCAGTCGGGATCCTCTTGTGAATCGCGCCGTTCATCGCCCCATTAATAAAACGACGATGTCTGGAAACATTCACCTAAGTTTTGGGAGAAATGTTGAGGTAGCATCATCGAACTCAACAGGGGGAAACCGGTGCTTTGGGGAATCAAATCTCGCATAAACGCAATCGCCCCCTCTCTTGCCTGTCTGCTTCTCAGCGATCTTTTTACGATCCTGGCAGACATGGTTGGCTATATCACGCTCCCTTGGTGGATCGTTCATCAGGGCGGCGCACATCACCTTGCGATCTACGGCGTAAGCATTGCCGTCACCACGATCTTCGCAATGCCGCTGCTTTCGCCACTCGGGGATCGGTACGCAAAGAGACCGCAGATTGTATGGGGTATCTGCGCCTTAATGGTCGTCGCCTTTACCCTCGCTACGCTCGCCTCGCTGTCCGACTACCGGCTTACGCTCATCATCTGCATAGGCGTAGTCACTGTTATTGCGAAAGCTTTCATCGATCCGGCCAGTTCCACTATTTCGGCCGAACTTGTTCCCGCGAATCGTTTGGCCGAAGCGCTTCGTCTTCGTAAATCGACGCAAGCGGCTGGACGTGCCTTAGGGCCGGCACTGGCTGGCGCGGCATTGGCTTTGGGTGGTATTGCTGCAACCTTCTGGATGAACGGCATTCTGCTTGGCGTTGCTGCGTACGTGACCTTGCAGCTTCCATCCCGGTCTCAGCATCGTGAACATCCTCGCGGTTTGGCCCGTTGGTGGGAAGACCTGCGCGCCGGACTGCATGCTAAATGGATCGTCCCGTTGGAGCGCGGCTGGACACTTGTCAATTTCCTCGTCTGGATATTCCAGGGCCCTGCAGTCGGCATGCTGATTCCGCTCAAAGTTCAATCACTGGGGCTGTCGGGGCTCTGGCTCGGTGGTTGCGAAGCGGCCCTATCTGTAGGTTTGCTACTCGGTAGCTTTCGTGGTTCTGACGCACTGGTCAGGTGGTTTGGCCGATTCAATGTCCGGGTGGGGGCTGCGATGTGCGAAGGGCTGGCACTTGCTGCTTCCGGCTGGGCCCATTCACCTATCGTTCTCGTGTTGACGCTTACCTGTGTGGGTTTCGCCAATGCATCGATGGGGCTCGTTGGCGCGACTCACCGCTCATTGGCTATCCCGCAGAATTTCCGTGTGCGCATTCTTGCTGCCAGCATGATGACCACGCAGATTGCTGGCATTCTTGGACCGATGATCGCAGGCGCGGCGCTCACGCACTGGGCGGTGGGGCAGGTTTATACATGCTTCGGTCTCGCCACCTGTCTGCTCGCTTTCGGTTTCGTTTTGATACCGCGATCGCGCGAATTCTTTGCGCTCAATCACGATCAGGTGAAAGACTGGTTTCGTCACGAATATCCCCATGCATTCGAAGCACCTAGAGTGCCCGAATCGAGACAAATCACGTAGATTGCAACGCGACAGGAAGTCTAGGGACGCCGCGCGTATATGAGCGGATTGGTCTCAACCTGAAACGTGACCGAGTGAATGCTTTGGAGAGATTTTATCAACCGCTTCGGGACGCGTGCAGCCGGCCGCCGACAGGCAGGAACCCGTCGATTTCAGTCGTTCGACACGATTTTCTGGATCGTCGACAATGCGTGTCGAGCGTGCTCAAAACCGGGAAGCCAAAAGCCGGCCCACAGCCCCTTTGATGACGGACAAGTCGATGCGCATATCCTTATCTGACAGAAAGGTCGCGATCCCACTTTTTGTGCTGTCTGTAACGCAGATAATCGGCTGGGGAACCGTGGGTTTGCCATCGATTGTCGGAAGGCAGATGGCCGAGGATCTGAGGATCGACATTTCTTACATCTTCGCCGCCAACTCGGTGCTTTATGTTGTCATGGGGCTTTGGGCTCCGCTTTTGGCCAAAGTCTTTGCCCGGTTCGGTGCGAAGCGCGTCATGATCGCCGGCACGATTCTGTCTGCTCTCGGTTTCCTCTTGCTGGCGGTGTGTCGCGGGCCCCTGCTGTATTTCTCCGGCTGGGTGACGCTTGGAACAGCGGGTAGCGCTACGCTCTCGACAGCAGCCTATATCATGCTCAACGAACTCGCCGGATCGAATGCAAAGCGTGCGATCGGCGGCCTTATGTTGATCACGGGGCTGGCGAGCAGTATTTTCTGGCCGATAGCCTCAGTCTTGGCGAAAGCCGTCGGATGGCAGGCAACCTGTGTGGTTTATGCCGGGATGATGGTGTTCATATGCCTCCCACTCTATGTATTTGGGCTTCCGGCGGCGACGGCACCAATCAATCAAAATCTGCACCAGGTTGCCGACACAACAGCCAGTGCTCCTGCACGGAAAGGCACGTTTTATCTGATTGCTGCAGCGATCACGTTGAACGCATTCGTCACCTTCGGGTACAGCGCAATATTCTTCGAACTACTCAAAGCAGTGGGCTTGCCGGCAACGCAAGCTGTAGCCCTTGGTTCTGCACTCGGAGTAATTCAGGTGGGCGCGAGGGCAGTGGATTTTCTGGGTGGCGCAAGGTGGGACGGAATTTCGACGGGCATCTTTGCGGGAATTGTTCTTCCGTTGTCGATGGTGTTGCTCATGTTGAACCGCGGCTCGCATACTGCTGTTGCAATCTTTGTCGTTCTTTATGGTCTAGGCAGCGGAGCACTTGCGGTTGCACGCGCAACGATCCCGCTTGTGTTTTATGACAAGGTGGATTACGTATCGGCCGCGTCGCGCATCGCACTCCCTCTCAACGTGATTTCTGCCGCCGCACCGCCGCTTTTCATTGCACTACTCACCCGGTTGGGAAGCACCGTCTTGTTAGAAGTGACGACTCTGTGTTCCGGAACTGCATTGATTCTGCTGCTGGTTCTTACGCGCCGAAGACCGGCACTGGATAGCACCGCACCGGTTGCGTAACATTTGACGCTACGTGCGAACCGTCTGTCACCACTGCGTAATGGACGTGTCCTCAGACGGTAGCGCCAGCGCCCGCAGAATGGGATCGGATCGTCATCGGAGAGCGGGTCATCGTGAGAACGACAATCGCTCCAGCAAGGAGCAACAGGCCGGCAATGCCAAATGCCCAGTCATAGCTTCCCGTTGCAGACACGACATACCCTGTTGCAATCGGCGCAATCATGCCGAAGATGTTGCCGCCGATCACCACGAAAGCCATCGCCTTCGCAACGTCACGCGAATTCGGCAGCAGATCGTTCAGCAGCGCGAAGTTCAGTGATGTGGTTGATGCGATGCCGGTCAGCGTGATCGAAAAAACGACTAGGAGAACAGTCAGGTTCGAGACGAACGGCACAGTAAGAATCGCCGCGCCGGCAAGCATGGTCAGCGCGACTGCGTTACGGCGCCTGCCGCTGCCTACGCCGCATTTTTTCAGATACGTGTCACTCAAACGACCCACGAAGATGCAGAGAATCACGGCCGCAGCATAGGGGACTGCAGAAAAAAGCCCTGTGTGCGAGATGCTGAGGCCGCGGCTCGCCTGCAGATAGCTGGGCAGCCAGGTCAAGAACAGATACTGCGTGTAGACATTGCAGCCTTGCGTGATTGCAAGACCCCACAGAGTGGGCGTACGCATCAGTGAAAGCAGACCACTAGAATCGGGACTGATCGCGGCGGTTCCGGCCGTCTTTGTGTCACGCTCGCGGATGATCTTGTCGCGCTCATCTGCTTTCAGCCATTTGGTTTTTTCCGGGGCGTTGAAGAAAAGAAGCCAGGCGGCCAGCCACACGAAGCCGATCCCTCCAGCGACCACGAACGACATCCGCCATCCATACAGTGCGACGAGCGACCCAAGAATTACGGAGCAGATCGCCGGCCCTGCATACGAGCCGCTGTTGAACATCGATGTCACTGTGCCGCGCTCGTTCGCCGGAATCCATTGCCGGATGACTTTCGCGCCGACGGGGTTACTAACGGACTCACCGCCGCCCATGACCAGTCTTGCCATGAGAAGTGCGCCGAACGAATTGGCGGCTCCTGTCAGTGCGGTCGCAGCTGACCATATGAAGATCCCGACACCGGCCATCTTTTTTGTGCCAAATCGATCGATGAGAAAACCCATCGGGAGCAGGAAGATCGCGTAGCTCCAGATGAACGACGAGAATAGGTAACCCATGCCAACTGCGGAGAGCTTGAATTCACGCGCAATGGGGGTGGCCGCGATCGATAGTGCGATTCGGTCCATGTAGTTGATCATCGATAGCGTGAAGAGAAAAACAGCAATCCAGCCTCTGCGATATGACATGGTTGTCTCCTAATATTCAAAGTACCTTGAGCGGACGACACCCTGTTCGCGCTGCCGACCTCGCGTGCCCGCCTTCGTGATGCGTATCTGGTTGAGAATTGATTAAAATGAATATAAAAAGCAACGCTGAAAAGAACAAATCCAGTATTTATATGGATTTTCGGTAATATATTTTTCTTGTTTATAGTGTTTTGTGATCATAAAAATCAATCATAGGCACTAAAAAAGGCGGTGTGACACCGCCCGGCTGTCAATCTGGGTCAGCCTTCGAATACCTCTTGAGCGTGGACCTTGGCACGGCGTGCGCCTTCGATGTGATCGCGCAACAGGGATGCGGCTTTGAGCAGATCCTGGCGGCCGATCGCGTCAAGAATCGCAAGGTGTTCGAGCGCCTGTTCCTGCCGCGGCTTGCGCGCCTTGGCCTGCCGGTACTCGACCAGCCGGCGCAGCCGGTCCATGCGCCGAACCGATTGCGCAATAAACCGATTGCCGGACCATTTGGCGATCGTCTCGTGAAATTCGCTATTGGCTTCGAAAAGCTCGATCGAGTTCATCGTGAGATAACCGCCGTCCACGATGAACTGCTGCCGACGTTTCAGCCCTTCAAGTTCGACCCGATTGGCACTGAACGTCGGCGATAGCACTCCGGTCGGCTCGATCGCCGCCCTGAACAAATAGCTCTCCTCGTAGGCTTCCACCGAATCGATCATCGGCATGAACTGCCAGCCGTGGCCAACCTGACGCTCAAGCCAGCCTTCTTCCTGCATCAGTGACAGCACTCGCCGCAGTGCGCTGCGAGAGACTTCGTACAGGCGCATCAGATCAGCCTCGGAAATCACGTCAGGTAGCCGTCGTGCAAGCCGGTCAGCCGCAATTTTCAGGTACAGCGGCTCCTCGGGCTCGTCCAAAAACTGTGCTGCCACGTCGGTCACTTCCCGCGCAGCCTGCGCCATGAAGAAGCCGCGGTTTGCGTCGTAATAGACAACGCCGAGCGAGGCCAGATGATGGAGCGCGACATTGACCGGTGAACGTGAAGTACCGATACGTTCGGCGAGCACCGATTCCGCGAGCCTGTCACCGAGTGCCAGATCGTCACGGCGCACGAGCGTCAGGATCTCCCGCGTCACGCGAGTTTGCAGCGGCGTGAGCGAGGTCGATGTTTGTTCGGTCGAATCCATAGGGCGCGAAGGCAATCCATGACCGTTCACGACCGCCTGGTACGACGGTGCATCTGAATAGTCGATCTGTGATTTTGCCATTACTCGCTCCCGTCTGGATTGCACGCAGTGCTGGTAGTCGGTGAAGGGCTTCACACTCACGATGCTTGCGTCCCTGATCCACTTTGCTGTCGTATCTTTTTATTGCGTTTGGTTATCATATAACGCAAAGATGCTCCGATACAAGCACTGTCGGATAGCCTTCTCGCAAACCCCTATAATCGGCGAAATGTCCCCTTTAAACATTTATTGTCCAGGGTTAACACTAGGCATTTATGCCTTTGCATTGTGCATTTAGTGATCATAAAATGCATTTCAGCAAGGCGCATGACCACATGCACGACCCTCGGAGAGCCCCCATGTCCCGCAGTCTTCCTAACCAGTCCGTTGATTTCGTCAGTGTCCGCGACGCCACTGACGCGATAGACGCCACTCAATTCGCGAAGATGCCGTATAGCGTTCGCGTATTCGCCGAAAACATCGCTCGCAGACAGCCCGCCGCTGATGCAGTTACCTATCTGCGCGCGCTGGCCAACCGCCGGCATGACATTGACTTTCCGTATTACCCGGCACGTGTGGTCCTGCAGGATCTGCTTGGCACGCCGGCCCTGGTCGATCTGGCCGGTATGCGGGATGCGGTGGCGGAAGCGGGGGGCGACCCGAGCGCCATCAATCCGGTCGTGCCGACGCATCTGGTGGTGGACCACTCGCTAAACGTGGAAGTGGCAGGTACAGACCCGGAAGCGATCGCAAAGAACATGGCGATCGAGAAGAGCAAGAACGCAGAGCGTTTTGAATTTCTCGCGTGGTGCAAACAGGCTTTCACGAACCTCGACGTGCTGATGCCGGGCAACGGCATCTTGCACCAGGTCAACATTGAGTATCTGTCCCCTGTCATTCAGGTGAAGGACGGGCTGGCGTTCCCCGACACGCTCGTCGGAACCGACAGCCACACGACGATGATCAATGCGCTGGGTGTGCTTGGCTGGGGTGTCGGTGGAATTGAAGCCGAGTCCGTCATGCTTGGCCGTGCTGTGTGGCTGCGTCTGCCAACCATCGTCGGCGTTGAGCTGAAAGGTTTCCGGCAACCCGGCATCACCGCAACGGATCTGGTCCTCGCCATCACCGAATTCCTGCGCAAGGAGAAAGTGGTCGGCACCATCATCGAGTTTTACGGTGAAGGCGCTCGCGCGATGACGCTGAGCGACCGGGCCACCATCTCCAACATGGCGCCTGAGTTTGGTGCCACTGCTGCACTGTTCGCCATTGACCAGAAGACGCTGGACTTTCTGCGACTGACCGGTCGTACCGAATCCCAGATTTCGCTGACCGAGGACTATGCAAAAGCGCAAGGACTGTGGGCGGACGACTTCGCCGATGCCGAATATGACCGTGTACTGGCGTTCGACCTGTCGAGCGTGAGTCGCGCGCTGGCTGGGCCGGCCAATCCCCACGACCGTGTGCCTCTCTCAAACCTGATTTCGAAGGGTATTGCCCGTCCGTCGGAAGCCGCCGCTCCTGAATCGGACACCGCCGGACCAGTCAAGCTGGCCGATGGCGCGGTGGTGATCGCGGCCATCACCAGTTGCACGAACACATCGAACCCGCGCAACATGATCGCCGCTGGTCTGGTCGCCCGAAAGGCGGTTGAACTCGGTCTTAAGCGCAAGCCATGGGTCAAGACATCTCTTGCGCCTGGCTCGAAGCCGGTCGAGAGCTATCTCCGGTCTGCGAACCTGATGACGTCGCTCGAAGCGCTGGGGTTCGGCATCATCGGATTCGGCTGCACGTCATGCAATGGCATGTCGGGGCCGCTGCCAAAAGAGATCGAGGCCGACATCGTTAGTCGCGACGTACTTGCCGTGGCAGTGCTTTCCGGCAACCGGAACTTCAACGGCCGTATTCATCCGCGCGTCAAGGAGGCGTTTCTTGCTTCGCCCCCGCTGGTTGTCGCGTATGCGATCGCCGGGACGATTCACATTGACATCGAAGCAGGCGTTCTCGGAACCGACACGTCCGGCGCACCGGTGTATCTGAAGGATCTCTGGCCGTCCGATGAGGAAATCGATGCCTTACTGAAGGAAAGCGTACGCGGCGACCAGTACCTCGAAATCTACACGGAGATGTTCCGCAAGAGCGAACTGGCCGACGGGCAAAGCGCGGTGCCGGCACAGTTTCCGTGGCGCGAGGACAGCAACTACATCCGTCGTCCGCCGTACTGGCAGTCCGACCTCACGAGCGCCGCACGCTTCGCGGACATGCGGGCGATCGGTGTATTTGGCGATAACGTCACAACTGACGATCTTTCACCTTCAGGCGCAATCCTTCCGGAAAGCGCGGCGGGTGAATATCTGATCCAGCATGGCGTAGAGCCGGCCGAATTCAACTCTTACGGCACGCGTCGCGGCGATCACCTGGTTGCAATCCGTGCCACGTTCGCGAACAACCGGCTGCACAACGAAATGGCCGCGGGCAAAGAAGGCTCGTTCACCCGTATGGAGCCGGAAGGCACGATCATGCGTCTCTTCGATGCAGCGGAACGCTACGTCTCGCGCGGGCAGGAACTGATCGTGGTGGCCGGCAAGAACTATGGTTCAGGCTCGTCGCGCGACTGGGCGGCGAAGGGCGTGCGTCTGATCGGTGTGCGTGCCGTGGTGTGCGAAAACTTTGAGCGTATCCATCGCTCGAACCTGGTTGGCATGGGCGTATTGCCGCTTGAATTCGCTGAAGGTTACGATCGCGCGACGCTGGCACTGGATGGCTCGGAAGTCTATGCAGTCGAAGGTGTGGGCGGGAAAGTTTCACCGGGCACGACGTTGACTTTGCGCATCACACGCAAAAATGGCGAGGTGGTCACAGCCCCCGTCAAATGCCGGATCGACACTGAAGAGGAAGCCGAGATCTTCAACGCTGGCGGCCTGCTGCCGCGTATCTCTGGCGAAATGCTCGAGGCTGCATAAACATGGCCTCCGTCTTCGCCTATGTTGGATGCCGCACGACGCGCGAGCGCAATGCGCGCGGCAAGGGGATTGGCGTTTATGCGATCGATCCGGCGTCGGGCGCATGGGAGCGGGTCGAATCATTCGAGACACTCGACAATCCAAGCTTCCTTGCGCTCAACGAAGCGCAGGACGTGCTATATGCCGTGCATGGTGACGGTACGGAGGTCAGTAGTTTCGCGGTCGATGCGTTATCTGGTCGGCTTAGCCTGCTGAACCGGCAGACCTGCCAAGGGCGCAATCCTGTGCACCTCGCATTGTCGCGCAACGGTGATGCGCTTGTCGTCGCGAACTATGCGACGGGGTCTGCCGTCCAGTTTCCGATCGAGACAAACGGTGCGCTTGGGCCAGTCGCGTCTCTCGTCGAACTGCCGGGAACGCCGGGCCCGCATCGTATCGAGCAAGTGTCGTCGCATCCGCACCATATCGCGCGCTTCGCGACTCAGCGATACAACACAGACTGGCACATCGTGCCAGACAAGGGACTCGACACCGTCTTTGCCATCCGATGGAGCGGTATTGGCAACGCGCCGGTCGTGACCTCGGGTCGGAGTCGCGAAGGCGCAGGGCCGCGACATGCTGCATTCCATCCGGCGCTGCCACTCGTTTACGTTGCAAACGAACTGGATTCCACGTTGACGGCCTGGGGATTCGAGCCGTTGAGTGGCGCACTGGAGCCACTGCACACGACATCCCTTCTGCCGGCCGGGCGTCATGAACTCTCACGCGCCGCGGGCATTGCGATCCACCCCGACGGCCGCGCGCTATACGTTTCGAACCGTGGTCACGACAGTATCACTACGGTCAAACTTGACGGCACGACGGGCATTCCAGTGAAAACAAGGTGGACCGACGCCCAGGGGCAGTGCCCACGGTTCCTGTGCCTGAGCCATGACGCTCGCATGCTCTACGTCGCCAATGAGCTATCCGACTCGATCGTTCAATACCTGATCGATGCAATCAGCGGGACTCCGTCGCCGACGGGCCGTGTTGTCAAAACGGGCAGTCCTGTGTGCATCACCTTCAAAACTCAATAGGAGCATCACGTGGGCCAATATCGGATTCCTGCCGTCTATATGCGCGGCGGCACGAGCAAAGGCGTCTTCTTCCGCGCAGACAGCCTGCCTTCAGACCCGGTTCTCCGGGACAAGATTCTGCTGCGCGTGATCGGCAGCCCGGACCCTTACGAGAAACAGATTGACGGGATGGGCGCGGGTACGTCGAGCACCAGCAAGCTGGTCGCAGTCGGACCTTCATCACGCCCGGACTGCGACGTTGACTATCTGTTCGGTGCCGCATCGATTGAGAAGCCGGTTATCGACTGGTCGGGCAACTGCGGCAACCTGACGTCCGCCGTTGGCCCGTTCGCCATTGCGCAGGGGCTGGTCGATGCGCCGCGTGACGGCATCGCGACGGTGCGGATCTGGCAGGCCAACATCAACGCGAAGATCATTTCGCATGTGCCGATGAAAGATGGCCAGGTCGTTGAAGAGGGCGACTTCGAACTGGACGGCGTGACTTTTCCCGCGGCAGAAATCAGGATCGAGTTCCTTGATCCGGGTGGCTCGGAAGACGGTGAAGAAACGGCCGGAGGGATGTTCCCGACGGGAAATCCTGTCGATGCGCTGGATGTTCCTGGTTATGGCGCGTTTCAGGTCACGATGATCAACGCCGGCAATCCCGCGATTTTCATTCACGCTGAAGACCTCGGCCTGCGCGGGAACGAGATGCAGGCGGACGTCAACAGCAATGCGGCATTACTTGAAAAGTGCGAAGCGATTCGCTCGCACGCCGCTGTACGCATGGGTCTGGCTGCTACGGCCGAAGAAGTGACAGCGCTGCGGCCTCATACACCCAAGCTCGCTTTCGTGTCGTTGCCGACTGGCTATGTCGCATCGAGTGGCAAGACCATTGATTCGTCGATGGTCGACATCAACGCGCGAATCCTTTCGATGGGGAAACTTCACCATGCGATGACGGGCACCGGCGCGGTGGCGATTGCTGTCGCCGGTGCGATTCCGGGCACAGTCGTCAACCAGCTTGTGGCAGGCAAGAAGTCCGGGCAGATCCGCTTCGGTCATCCATCCGGCGTGATGGCTGTCGGTGCAGAAGCCGAGCAGCGCGATGGTACGTGGGTTGTCACGAAAGCAATCATGAGCCGTAGCGCACGCCGCCTGATGGAAGGCCACGTATTCGTGCCGTCCTCTCTCGATCCGGCGAACAACTAACTCTCCCTTATACAGCGCTTCCCGTGGGCGCTGTGCCCCTCGCCCGCAATGTCCACATTAACGAATCGGCGCATAAGACCGATCCATACTTAGTATGACTACGGAGACACCGCATGGAACGCAATGGTGAATTGTCGATGGAAGCTCGGAAAGCAGAGCGCGTTCCATTCTGGCCGAACGGATGGTGGGCCATCGTGGAGCTGCGCGTCGGCATCATTCCTTTGCCTATTTACGTACTTCTGGTCGGTCTGATTATCGCGTTCGTGGTTACGGGGAAGGTTCCCGGCGAGATCTCGATGGCAATCGCGGTACTTGTTGTATGTGGTTTCACGTGCGCGGAAATTGGCAAGCGCCTGCCGTTCTTCCGGAAGATCGGCGCGGGAGCAATCGTGGCGACATTCCTGCCCTCAGCGCTTGCGTTTCACCATCTGCTTCCGGTCAAACTGCTGACCATGGTGACTACGTTCACCAACGTCAGCAACTTCATGTATCTGTTCATTGCATCGATCATTGTTGGCAGTATTTTCAGCATGGATCGGTATGTGTTGATCCGTGGCTTTGTGAAGATCTTTGTCCCGCTGGCAACGGGGTCCGTGATGGCCGGCATCGTAGGAACGGCAGTGGGTACTGCATTGGGTCTCGGTACACAGCACACGCTGCTATACATCGTTGTTCCCATTATGGCTGGCGGTGTCGGCGAAGGTGCAATACCGCTGTCAATGGGCTACTCCGAAATTCTGAACGTCGCGCAGGGTCCGGTGTTCGCCCAGGTGTTGCCGTCAGTGATGATCGGCAGTCTTTCCGCGATCCTGTTCTCCGGTCTGCTGAGCTGGCTCGGTGAAAAAAAGCCGCACCTGACTGGCAACGGCATGCTCCAGCCCGAGGCGGATCGACATAGCGATGCTCCGAAAGAAGAGATTCCTAGTGCGCCGGATGTCAACACCGTCGCGGCGGCAGCGATCACTGCGATATCGCTCTACCTGGTGGGGCTGTTGTGTCACCGCCTGCTGGGTTTGCCTGCGCCTGTTGCGATGCTGTTCGTGGCGGTCTTTATCAAGATCGGGCGCTTCGTGTCTCCGAATCTGCAAGGCGGTGCCCGCATCGTCTACCAGTTCTTTTCGACAGCAGTGACCTATCCGTTGTTGTTCGCGATCGGCACGGCGATGACACCATGGGACAAATTGATGGCCGCGATTAACGTGCCGAACGTAATCACGATTGTCTGTACGGTCGCAACCTTGATGGCCACCGGCTTCGTAGTAGGGAAAAAGCTCGGGATGTATCCGATCGATGCAGCGATCGTCAACGCCTGCCACAGCGGACAGGGTGGTACTGGCGACGTAGCGATCCTGACGGCGTGCAACCGGATGGCTTTGATGCCTTTTGCACAGATCGCGACGCGGATTGGAGGCGCGCTGACAGTCACTGTAACGCTGCTTGTACTGTCAAGGCTGCACTGATCGAGTTGCTGATGGCGCTTTCACCTTCAAGACACTACTTTCCTCGACCATGATTCCTGTTACTCAAGACGTGTTGGCCGATCTGGCGCCGAACGGTCGCCTTCGTGCCGCAATTAACTACGGCAATCCCATCCTGGCGAACAAGGACGCCGCTACCCACGAACCCAAGGGTATCTCCGTCGATCTAGCCCGAGCGCTCGCCAGGCAGCTAGGTGTGTCGGTTGATTTAGTCCCGTACGACGCGGCAGGCAAGGTAGTAGCCGCTCTTGAGCAGAACGAGTGGGACGTTGCATTCGTCGCGCGAGACCCGATACGGGGCAAGGGCATTGAGCAAACCTTCCCGTACATCATCATCGAAGGGGCTTACCTCGTGCGCGAGGACTCGCCAATCAGGTCGAACGATGAAGTGGATCAATCCTGGAACACGGTCGTCGTCGGCAGGGGTAGCGCTTATGACCTGTTCTTGACGCGGACCATGACGAAAGCAACGCTCGTCAGGTCACCGACATCGCCTGGCGTTGTGGACATGATGCTTGCCGACGGCTATGGCGTTGCTGCCGGAGTGAAGCAGCAGCTAATGAGCGATGCCGAAAGAGTGACCGGGCTGCGATTGCTGGAAGGCCGTTTCATGGTCATTGAGCAAGCGATGGGCATACCAAAGGGGCGTCCCGCTGGTGCAGAGTTTCTAAGCGTGTTCTTGCGCACAATGATTGAAAGCGGCTTCGTGGCCAATGCCATTTGCACTCATGGCGCCAAGGGCGCGCTGGTTGCGCCTTTATCCTCAAAAGGATGACCGCGCGGTGTGCGATCTTCCTTCTGGAAAGGGTCGAGGGCTCGGAAAGCATCCGAGTAGATGCTGGACCGCAGCGCATGAATGGCCGCTTTAGGGAAAGGCCAACTGTTGACAGCCGCTGACATCGCGTCGATGGACCAAGAGCGTTCCGTCCATACAATCCAGTATCAACAATAACCATGAATACCCGCGTCCCCAGTCAGTCACTATCTCGCCGGTAAGTCCGGATAGTGCTCAAACGTACGCTTGATAAGTTGTCGAAGCCAGATGTTCGCCGGTTCGTCGTGAAATCGAGGATGCCAGAGCTGGCGAAGCGCAAACGGTGGAAGCGGCACCGGCGGCGGAACAATCTTGACGGTCCCGAGTTTGGCGAAGACATTCCCAAGCTCCAGTGGCACCGTGGCGATCAGTTCGGGATGTTCGTCGATCAGTAGTGGCACGACCAGGAAGTGCGGTGTGGTCAGATAAACATTTCGATTGATGCCGTACTCGTCGAACGCGCTGTCATAAGCCGCACCCGCGCGCCCAGTCAGGGAAACGACAATCTGCGGCATCGTTTCGAACTGTTCACGCGTAATCGATTCGCCGATTAGCTTGTTTCGCACGCTCACCATCGTCACGAAAGAGTGCAAGAAGAGTTGTTGCTGGTAGAGATCATCAGGCGCGGCACGGATCGACCCCAACGCGAGATCCACTTCTCCAGACGCAAGCAACCCCTCGATCTGTTCGATCGGGACTTGCACGGATCGCAGCGTGCAGTTTGGCGCCTCCTCTCGCAACCTTCGGATGAGCGGTGGCAGAAATACCAGTTCGCCCATGTCCGTCATGCAAAGTACGAAGGTGCGCCGCGCCGTCGAGGGATCAAAGCGCGCCTGCGAGACGACGTCCTGACGCAAGGTCGTCATGACTTCAACGATCGAAACGCCAAGCATGGTTGCTTTCGGCGTCGGCTCCATGCCCGATGGCGTCTTGACGAATAGAGGGTCCTCAAAAAACGCTCGCAAGCGATTCAACGCATGGCTCATAGCGCCCTGTGACAGCCCCACTTCGGATGCCGCTCGAGTCACGCTGCGTTCGCGAAGCAGCGCGTCGAACACCACGAGCAGATTCAGGTCGAGATCACGTATATGCACGGCGTGCATTCCTTGCATTAGTCCCATTGGCTTGACGCATGATGGTGCCGAATCTATCTTGAGGTCAAGCGTGCCAACGATAGGCCGCACCCACATGATGGAGACAAGGATGTTTATCAGAAACACGTGGTACGTAGCCGCCTGGTCGCATGAGGTGGAAAGCGAAGCGCTGTTCGCTCGCGTCATTACCGGTATCCCGGTTCTGCTGTATCGCGAGGAAGGCGGCGGTGTCGTTGCGCTCGAGGATCGTTGCTGCCATCGCGGCGCGCCGCTGTCGGTTGGCCGGCGCGAAGGCGATTGCGTCCGCTGCATGTATCACGGTCTGAAGTTCGACAGCACTGGAACCTGTGTTGAAGCGCCTGCCCAACAGCGCATTCCGCCGCAGGCGAAGGTTCGAACGTTTCCGGTTGTCGAACGGCACCGCTGGATCTGGATCTGGATGGGCGATCCTTTGCTTGCCGACCCAGAGAGCATTCCTGATACCCATTGGCTCGACGATCCGCAGTGGCGCAGCTTGCCCGGCTACATTCACTACAACGTGAACTACCTGTTGATCTGCGACAACCTGCTGGACTTCTCGCATTTGCCGTTCGTGCATCCAACCACGCTAGGCGGCCCCGAAGACTATGCAAAGGTACAGCCCAACGTTGAGCGGATCGATGGCGGCGTTCGCATCACGCGATGGACGTTGAATACGGATGCGCCTCCGTTCGCCGCGGCCGTCAAGAACTGGCCTGGCAAGGTCGACCGTTGGAATTTCTACGATTTCACGATTCCAGCGATTCTGCGAATGGATTCCGGCATGGCGCCGGTCGGTACCGGCGCGCAAGAGGGTGCACGTGTCGACGCAGCAGAATTCCGTGGTTGCCAGGCGCTCACGCCCGAAACGGAAAACTCCACTCACTACTTCTTCGGCCATCCGCACAACTTTGCAATTGATCAGCCCGAGGTCACGCGAGCGATCCATCAGGCGGTTGTCGATGCATTCGACGAGGACCGCGACATCATCACTGCGCAGCAGAAGAATCTTGCACTGGATCCTGGCTTCAGGATGATGCCGTTTGGCATCGACGCTGCACTGTCCCAGTTCCGCTGGACAGTCAATCAACGGCTTGAAGAAGAGAAACGGCAGATGCCGGAAGCAGTGCGAGGAGCCTGAGATGATTCAGGTGAAAGTAACGCAGCTGACGCGCGAAGCGGAAGGGATTCTGGGCATCGAATTGCGGGCAGCAGACGGCGCAACGCTTGTCCCTTTCGAGCCCGGTGCTCATATCGATGTCCATCTGGCCGGCGGCCTCACGCGACAATATTCGCTCTGCAATGATGCGTCAGAAACAGATCGTTATCGTCTGGGCGTCGGGCTTTCCGCGACATCGCGCGGTGGGTCGAGTTATCTGCACACATCGCTTCGCGAAGGCGACTTGCTCACGATCAGTGAGCCTCGCACGTTGTTCGGTTTGTCACGCGAGGCGACATCTCATCGTTTCATTGCAGGCGGTATAGGCATCACGCCTATCCTCAGCATGATCCGATGGTGTGTGCGCCATGCCGTACCCTGGCAATTGCACTATTGCGTGCGGTCGCGGATGTGTGCGGCGTACCTCGACGAATTGCGCGCTTTCGGTGGCAAGGTTCATGTGCACGCCAACGACGAATCAGCCAGTGGGACGCCTGACATTCAGACCTTGATCGGTGACATAAAACCTGGCGAGCACGTCTATTGTTGCGGACCGGGTGGACTGATGGACGCCGTATCGCATCACGGCCAGCAGTCCGGCATACCGCGCGAGAATCTGCATTTCGAGCGGTTTACCGCATCGCCCGTGCAAGTCGCCGACAGGAGCGAGCGGGCATTCACGATCGTGCTTGCAAAGCTCGGGATGCGATGCGTGGTCGAACCCAGCGAGTCGATTCTGGAGAGCCTCGAACGTCACGGCGTCTGCCCACCGTTTTCCTGCCGGGAAGGACTGTGCCGCAGTTGCGAGGTGGGGGTGTTATCGGGCGAAGTCGAGCATCGCGACTACGTGTTGAGTGAACACGAGCAGATGTCCAGCAAATCGCTGATGATCTGCGTGTCGCGCGCAAAATCTGACGAACTGGTAATCGACCTTTAATTCCTGCACGTTCACCTCGCTATTACGTGCAGCGTTGCGATCTTCGACACGCGACCACGAAACGAACACTTTCTGCAGATTCCATGCGATTCCAGCTTCGTGGATCAGGAAGTGCATACTCCCGCTACCATCCGCCCGGGTGAGGACCACGACTCATGGCACTAACCTCGCTGCCACCACCCGGATTCCCGATGGTGATCAAGGCCGGAGTCTGCGTCAAACAGGCAGGACAACTGCTTGAGCCCGTGGCAGCATAACGTACGCCGCATGGCGTTCGTAGCGGCGCGCAGACATCACGTGGAGGATAAAGGATATGCAGGTCACTCGCACAATCAGTACCGTCGAAGTCCATACCGGCGGAGAGCCGTTCCGGATCGTCACCTCGGGTCTTCCCCGCCTGCAGGGCAATTCGATCGTGGAGCGCCGTGCCTGGGTACGCGAACATGCTGACAATATTCGCCAGGCCCTGATGTTCGAACCGCGCGGACACGCGGATATGTACGGGGGCTATCTGACGCCGCCCGTTTCACCCACAGCTGATTTCGGCGTCATCTTCCTGCATAACGAAGGATATAGCGACCACTGCGGACATGGCGTGATCGCACTGGCAACGGCTGCGGTGGAGCTCGGTTGGGTGCAGCGTGAATCACCCGAGACGCGTGTCGGCATCGACGCACCGTGTGGTTTTATCGAAGCGTTCGTCAAGTGGGACGGCATGCACGCCAACGGTGTGCGATTCATTAACGTGCCATCGTTCATTTACAAGCGCGACGTGAGTGTCGAGACGCCGACCTACGGAACGGTGACGGGAGATATCGCGTTCGGTGGGGCGTTCTATTTCTACACGGACGGCGCACCGCACGGCCTCGCGATTCGTGAGTCGTCGGTCGAAGCGCTCAAGCAATTCGGTGCGGAAGTGAAGATCGCCGCTAATCGCGCGTTTTCCCTCGTGCATCCGCAGATTCCGGAAATCAATCATATCTACGGCACCATTATTCACGGCGCGCCGAGATTTCCCGAATCCACTCAGGCGAACTGCTGCATTTTCGCGGATCGGGAAGTGGACCGTTCTCCGACGGGTTCGGGCAGCGCAGGCCGCGTGGCGCAACTGTATCTGCGTGGCGAGATTGGGCGAGACGACGTACTCGTGAATGAATCGATCATCGGCACGGTGTTTCGTGCGCGTGTTGTCGGTGAAACGCAGCTCGGTGAATTCCCCGCCGTGATCCCCGAGATCGAAGGCTCAGCCTACGTTTGTGGATTCGCCAACTGGATCATCGACGAGCGCGATCCGCTCAAGTATGGATTCCTCGTACGTTGATTCGTCTGACAAATGCTACGATCAATGGTTTACCATGACCATCTCACGTCGTTTGCAGGCTCGGTCAGTAAGTATGATGAATACCCGAAAGATTTTGATGATCGTTGGAGGGCTCCTGCTCGTAGCAGTAGGGGTCACGTACCTGATGCTCCTTCAGGCGGACCGCCGCTCAATGGCAGAACTCACGGGCGCCATGCATGAGTCCGCACCCCCTGCCGTCGTCGATTCGCGCCCAGGCGATCATGTGACGGCCGGCAGCATCGACCAATCGCAGCCGTCCGGTTCGATCACAAAAAGCACTGCCAATGCGCAGGAGCCGGTGGTTCCCGCTCCTGCTCCTGCTTTGGCAGTAGCACCCGCATCCGGCCCGGCCGCCGCACAAGTTACTGCGCAACCGAAACCTGAAGCACGACCGAAGCAGGCGCCATCGACGGCAGTCGCGTCGGTGAACGTACAGGACTCGGGTGCGCCGAAGGTGACTCCGGCGCAGCGCGCCCAGCGTGGACAAGACGGCGTGGACCATCGCGCGATAACGACTCGAGGCGCGACACCGGAAACGGACGAACTGGTCAGGGAATCGGCGAAGCTCGATCCATCGTTGCCTCCGCCGGATATGTCGGCCGCTCGCGTCGCCACGGACCAAAGTAGCACGAAGCCTGGCAAGGGCTCGAATCCGGTTGCGGCCGCGATGACGGAACAGCTCGTCAAGGAATCGGCGAAGCTCGATCCTTCGCTGCCGCCGCCTAAGTAAAGTAACCGACTTCCCTGGCAGCACGGCCATCTCCTCAGGGACGCGTGCTGCCGATCACCTTCAAGGTACGCGCTTTGAAGCGCTGCCCCTCGCTCATCGCATGATGAAGCCACCGTCGACGGAAATGGACTGACCGGTGACATAGCTCGAAGCATCGCTGCAAAGCCAGAGAACGACGTCGGCGATCTCTTCCGGTTTCCCATATCTGCCCATTGGAACCGCCTTCAGCAGTGCATCAAGCGCTTCGCTCTGGCCGGAGGCCGCCATCTGCTCGGACATCGGCGTCCAGAACAGACCCGGGCAGATCGCGTTGATCCGGATACCTCGTGCCGCATACTCAAGGGCAGCACTCTTGGTCAGCCCCAGTACACCATGCTTCGCCGCGTGATAGGTGCCACGCTCCGCGCCGCCGACGAGGCCGCCCAAAGACGAGCAGTTGACGATCGCACCGTTGCCCTGCCGGCGCATCTGTTGCAATTCGAATTTCATGCAACTCCAGACACCGTCCAGATTGATTGACATCACGCGGTCGTAGTCGTATCGAGTCGAATCGGCTGTTTCAGCAAGGACATTCTGGACGCCAGCGTTGTTGTAGGCGATATCCAATCTTCCAAAGGTCGACACGGTTTGCGCGACCATTGCCTCTACCTGTGCATCGTCGGCCACGTCGCACTGCACAGCGAGGACCGCACAACCTTGGTCCTTCAGTTCGTCGGCCGCCGACTCCACGCTCTCTCTATCCCAGTCTGCCAGCACGACGGAAGCCCCTGCCAAGGCAAATGCTTTCGCCGTCGCCAAACCAAGGCCAGAACCTGCACCCGTGACGAGTGCAACCTTGTTCTCAAAAATTATATTCACAATCAATTCCCTCAATTCGTACAGGTAAGGTATTCAGCAGTGCTCTCTGCCGCCGGATCAACCGGTCACGCGGCGGCCTTCAACCGGATAGTTCGGATCGGTATAGCCAGCCGTCGATGCATGCCCGGCAGGTACCAGACTGTCGACAAACTTTTCGTCGTCCGGTCCCAGTTGCAGCGTCAACGCGTCCATGTAGCTGTCCCAGTGCGCTTCCGTGCGTGGCCCGGCGATAGCGGAACTCACAAGCTTGTTCCTGAGCACCCACGCAATGGCGAACGCTACCGAGGTGGTACCGCGTTCAGCGGCGTATGCCGCGACCTTCTGTGCGATGGCGAGAGATTCCGGACGCCACTCGGTCTGCTGGATGCGCTTGTCACCGCGCGCGACACGGGAGTCGGCAGGAGGCGCACCATTGGGTGCATATTTGCCGGTCAATACACCTCTGGCGAGCGGGCTGTAGGGCACGACGCCAATGCCGTAGTGTCCAGCCGCGGGCATCAGCTCGACCTCGGCGGTACGGTCGACCATGTTGTAGACCGGTTCGATCGCAACGGGGCGATCGATGCCCAACTGATCGGCAAGGCGCACGATCTCCGCAATACGCCAGGCTCGGAAGTTGGACAGACCGAAGTAACGCACCTTGCCTTGGCGAATGAGGTCGCCGATGGCACGAATCCCTTCCTCGAGCGGCGCGTCAACGAGCGACCGGTGGAAGTAGAGAATGTCGATGTAGTCGGTGCCAAGGCGCTTCAGGCTGGCGTCGACCGTCTGGTTGATCCATTTGCGTGACTGGCCCTGTTCGTTCGGGCGGGCGCTAACTGAAGCCGGATAGCCAAACTTGGTTGCCACGACCCAGTCATCCCGCCGATCCGCAATCGCCCGCCCGACGATTTCTTCAGATCTGCCAGCGTGGTACACATCGGCAGTGTCGAGGAAATTGACGCCCTGGTCGAAAGCCTTGTCGATAATCCGGCGCGAGGTCGCTTCATCCGTTTCGCCGCCAAACATCATTGCACCCAGGCACAGGGGCGAAACCTTGAGGGCGCTGCGCCCCAGATATCCATAGTCCACTCTCATCATCTCCATGCAGGCCGCGCCTGCGGTTAACAGAACGTGCACGCCGGAAAGGCGCATCAGCGGGCGCTTTGATCGCCGTCTGTATGGAGGATGATAGGTTGATGGTATCTAGTGATAAAGCCAGTAAAACGGCAAACCCTCATGAACTGCATTCATGAATTTCATTCCAGTTCCTGGGCTATTCCTTGCGATAACGGATTGCATCGATCACCACGGTCATCGCCCGCGAGAACTCACGTCGAGTCGCATAGCAGGCGTGCAGCCCTGGAAAGGTGGGGCACCATTCTTCCAATACCTTCACGAGGCGACCCGCTTCGACATGAGACTGGGCGAGGTCAGCCGGAATGTAAGCCAGACCGTATCCCGACAACGCGGCAGCCAGCATCTGGTAGGTCCCGTTGAAAGCGAGTTGTCCGTCGACGCGAACCTGCACCTCGCGACTGCCCTTCTTTAACTCCCATGGATAAAAGCCGCCCAACGTCGGCAAACGAAGATTGATGCAGTTGTGCGCGGTCAGATCCTGGGGCTTCCTTGGCAACGAACGCGTCTTCAGGTACTCCGGTGTCCCGACGATCGCCATGCGCATTTCGGGCGCGAGGCGGACCGCGATCATGTCCCTGGCTACCTGATCGCCGTGGCGAACGCCGATGTCGTACCGATCTGCCACGATATCTGAGAGGCCGTAGTCGGTGATGATCTCCACCTTGAGGTCTGGATATTCATGCAGGACCGGCGATAACCTGGGCCACAGAACCGTTTCCGTCGCGTAATCGGTCGCGGTGATGCGGATCGTGCCCGCAGGTTTGTCCCGAAACTCCGTCACGGCCGCCAGTTCGGAATCGATCTCTTCAAAACGGGGTGTGATGGTCCGAATGAGGCGCTCGCCAGCCTCCGTCGGCGCGACGCTGCGCGTGGTTCGGGTCAGGAGTCGCATTCCGAGCCGGCTTTCGAGTGCCCGGATGGTATGGCTCAAGGCTGATTGCGATACGCCGAGTTGCGCGGCGGCGCGCGTGAAGCTGCGCTCGCGCGCGACGGCAATCAGTGCAAGCAGGTCGTTGTAGCTCTCGCGACGCATTGATGAACTCATTTCATAGGTGTTTGCCGATTCTAGCGCCTAGTCGAGCATGAGTGGACACGTTAGATTCCGGATATCGACTCATTTAAATGCAGTCAGGCGCTATCGAGGAAACTGCCGATGAGGATATTCGTTGTCGCGATGATGTCGCTTGCGCTCGGTACCGCTGCCTGTTCGCAGTTCGAAAGGAAAACTGATATGGAAAGCCTGGATCGCGCGTCCGCCAGCAACTTGCTCACCGGAATGGGCACCGTTTCACCCGCTCTTGAGCGCTATACGAACGATGTGGTGCTGGGCGACCTGTGGAAACGTCCACAGTTGTCCGTGCGGGATCGCAGCGTGGTCACGCTCTCAGTATTGATTGCGCGCAATCAGAGCGCGGAGTTGCCGTTCTATCTCGATCTCGCGCTCGAGGGCGGCCTCAAGCCCGGCGAGATTTCGGAAATCATCACGCATCTGGCTTTCTACTCCGGTTGGGCCAACGCGACCGCGGCTGTGAAGGTAACGAATGCCGTTTTCGAGAGACATGGGATTGCGGTGGCGCAACTCCCGCCAGCAGCAGTTGACCTTTTGCCGCTCGACGAGGCTGCCGAAGCCCAGCGCGAAAGCACAGTTCAGCAAAACTTCGGCGCCGTTTCGCCTGGAGTTGTTCAATTCACCCGAGATGCGCTGTTCAACGACCTGTGGCTGCGGCCTGGTCTTGCGCCCCGCGATCGTAGTCTCGTCACGGTCAGCGCGTTGGTCGCCACCGGACAGGTCGCGCAACTGACCTATCACCTGAACCGGGCAATGGATAACGGACTGTCCAAGGCACAGGCGTCCGAAGTCATGACGCAACTAGCGTTCTATGCGGGCTGGCCGAATGTTTTTACGGCGCTTCCAGTTGTGAAGGACGTGCTTGAGAAGCGTCCCGGCTAACTCACTCCTTGGCGCCACGAGCTTTGCTGGGCGAGAAAATCTGTCCAAGCGCTTAGCCGACCACCGACTCAACGTCGCCGGGGCGGCGAGAATGCGACGATCTTGTAGCCCATCCGAATGTCCACTTCTTCCTAATGCTGCGATCAGGCATCCGAGCAAGGTTTCCTTGCTGGTTTATCTTTTGGTTAGCCCGCGTGTGCGAGGGGGCGTGTCGTGCAAACCTTGGGGCGCCCGGTCGCGTAGCAGCAGGGGCATCAAACGCCGGTTGGCTGTCTGGGCCGCCCACTCGCAATACGCGGCGCTGCCGAGCACCCAGCCCTTGAGCGTCGACTGCATCAGGTCATTGACCTCGCGTTCGTCAAGAAGCTGTGCGCTCAAATCGCGGTAAGCCTGCTGGCGCTCGAACGGCGTATTGCCGAGCGCTCGGTAGAGTGGATGGTCCTTGATGAAGTTATCGACACGCAGCCCGATGTGGTGCGTGTAGCTAGACCATTGATAGTTTCCCGGCTCGGCTACAAGGCGGTTGCGCACCGGCGCATGATCGATGACCTGGCTCGCGAGCAGGAAATATCGATCGGGCTCAATCACTGTTGCCCGGTACTCGCCACGCCACACCGCGCCGCGGCGTCCATGGCGGCGGTTGAAGGTCTCGACATAGCGACGGCCGACCGCCTGCATCGCCACGGGCACGCTCGACTCGTATGAAGGCGTGACGAGGAACTGTATCGCGTCAGGCATGAGCACCCATGCGTGGACTGCCAGATCGGCGACGCGCGCTGCGTCTGCCAGGCAGGCGAGGAAGTACAGGTAGTCTCCTTCGTCCAGGAATGCGGGCCCCGTGAGCCCCTGCAAGATAACGTGCTGAGGTTGTTCTGGGACGTAATGCCGTGCAAGCCGTGCCATGCTGAATTACCGGAAATCCGATGTGAGAAAGCGATCCGACAGATCTCGAACGCGCGACATTGCGTCACGTGTGTATAGGGTGAAATTCTATCGGTCATATGCGTGCGTCTGCATCGCGAACAGGCCTTTTTTCTGGCCTCTTTTCACTGATTTGCCGACCGCTACAAACATCTGATTTATGCAACCGCTGAATAGCAGCGCCGCGCTATACGCCTCCAGACGCTTTGCCTGCGCGTCATCCGGCACCAATACATCGAGTAGCACGACGGAGCGGCGGTCGAAGCGCCATGGTCTCCATTCGCATTTCACCTGAACCGGTCAAAGCCCAGCGTAATGTGGTTTGCGAATTCAATCAGTAGGTATCCGAACGATAACGGTTGACTCCAATCCGAGGCCTTGGGCGGCGGCTAATATGGATGTCTGTCCGTTTGATCGCAAGACTTTGAAAGACCTCAATCATTATTTAGCTTGTTGATGACGTCTTTTTGGTCGCGTACGCTACCGTAAAATCTTGCCAATGCGGAACTCGCAGGCTGCGGCAATCAGCAAATGTCGGTGCGGGACGGGGAGTATAGCGATGAAAATGTCTCACAGATTAGGAAGCTCCGATACGGCGGGGCCGGTGTGGGGGCTTGTCTTTGGCATGTTCATGACGGCAATCGGAATGGGCCTCTGGTTTTATGCGACGTCGCCGGCCTCCTCTGGGCGACAAGATGAATCGTTGGCCGTAGCGGCCGTCATCGTCGGCCTGTTTTCTGCCGTCTACGCGGGGCGCGAACTCTTCCACAAACGTCGGTAGATCGCCTCATTCCCCAACGCTATCATTGCGCCCCGTTGGCGATAGCTGCGGCGAGGCGGTCTCGCTGCGACTGCAGACGTGACCAGGCAGTTATAAGCGCGTCGAGAGACGCTAGCTCCTTGTCACGAGTTCCCAAACGCTGAAGCAGCGAGATGTACTCCCGTCGCACTGCAATCACGCCCTCAAGTGCCACCAAGGCTTGCTCAACTTCGCCGAGTTGTCGCCGCAGGTCATCTGTCATTTCAATCCTCCTGACGGACGAACGCATGCTGTTCGTACTGGACTCGCTCCAGCGACTTCGGTGCGCCTTGGCACTCGTTGCTGATGCCGAAGACCGCGGATAATCCGGCGCGCTTCCCTGATTTCCATTAGCACTCTCTTAAGGGCGTAGTGGATTGGCGCTGACTCACCTGGCGCGGAGTGATCGTACGGGCGCCGTTTCGCTCGAGACGTCGTCTCGCGCCGATGGTGGGCTCGCCAAAGTACTGTGTAAACGTACAGTATCGCGGGTTGCACGTAAAGACCTAGACTTGTAACTCCGACACAAACGCGGAGCGCGCCATGGTCACCAAGACCGTCCGCCGGACATTTTCCGGTCTGACTTCGGCGTTTTCGCCAGGTCCGAAGGGCAAGCAAGGGGTCGCATATACCGTGAAATCAGCCCAGCAACGTGCCGACGAAGCCTGGAGACGCACGACGCACGGAGTCCACAGTCCCCAACTCAGTAAAGTTCCGAAAGCCTGATTTTCGGAAACCAGAAGCAAGACCGAACCTGCCTTCCGAATTAGCTGTGATCGAAGCCGGAGACGAACTATGACTGCGCCGCAAAAACTTTACGGTGTGACACTGAAGCCCCAAGCCAAGGCTCCGCGCAAGCTGATCGAAGTCCCTGACCCCGAGGCGCGCCCCGATTTTTTGGAAGCCGTTCGCCGAGTCGTGACGGAGAATCGGGAAGTTGGGGAACGACGACCCCGAGAATAATTCGATCTAGTATGGCGGCCGTGGCTTGCAACCTTGATCAGGATTTCAACCTCGATCTGCGGATCACCCGCGTCCCGGTATCGCGGACGCGAGAAAGCCATCGCGATCGTCCGAATATTCCTCCGGAGAACATCATTACGGCAACTTTCGGCCGCTCAAGCTGATTGGAGCGGTGACCGATATAGCGATCATTCATGTGGCTGATTGCAGCTAATGGAGGGTCAACGTGGCATCGTTCAGATTCGATGAAATCGAGAGACTTGTTAAGCATAACGACGTGGTAATCGTGCGATCAGACGAACAGAAGATGAAGATTTCTCCTTATCGTGGCAAGCAGCAGCGCGATGCAATTCTTACGTTCTTAAGGTTGTCTGGGGCACACTCACGCGCGATCGTGTTCAGTCACCACTCCCAGGCCGGTCCGATAGGCGTCGACGTTCAATCGGGAGAGTCCTTTACGTGGCAAGGACTCTGATTCAAGCAGCGCCGGATCTCAATTGATCCTGCTCTCGTCCGTCGGGCATAAGACGGCCGTCGGCCATTTAGTGACCTTCGTGACCGACGCCAGGATGTCTGGCGCTCGGCGCGCAACAGCCGTTGCGGGCGTGTAATGCCTATTTCCGATTGCGCGCTGTCTATGAATCGATGATCCCCAGACCTTGTGCACGCCAGCGTCACGGAATGACCTTCATTGATGACCTCGCCTCCAAGCACACTTCCTATACGGGCAACTTGCTCGAGTTGGAGGTGAGGGAGACGGCTAGAAAGCGGCGCAAACAGTTCTCGACAATTTTTGAAATGTCGTTGTCGTAACCGGCGCAGTAAAGACTTCCGAGAAAGGAGATTGAGCCGACTGCGAATAGTCCGCCGCCGCTCGGGCTGAAGCCGCAGATCATGTGGGCTCGAATGCCGCTATGCACTCTCGGTTTGCCGACCATTCGATTGAAGAGTAGCTCCTCGGGAACGGTCACGAAACTGGCGTCGTGATTGTCGGAGTACGCGACCACTGTCACGTAGGCGGGCGTGCCGAGATCGGCAGCAGTTTGGTCAATTTCGAAGCCTGCAGCGCCGCCGCCCGACAACCCGAAGTTTCCAAGTGGCTCTCCTGCTCCTGCTTTAACCCCCGCGAACAGCCAGGCATGTTCGGTGGTAAACGAGGCTGGCGTGCGCCGATAGAATGTGCCCCGAAAGTCTCCCTCCGCTGTAAACCCGATTCCCGCAACTTTTTGCGGCGGCAATCCGTTGCGACGCCACATCCCCCCATACTCGCCATCCAACTGGTTGTAGTACTCACCGGGCTGACTTTCCCATACCCGCATGCCCGCCTCGGCTCGACGAATTTCAAGCAGATGTGGCGCTGATACGGCGCGCCCGATTTTCCAGTAGAAACCGTTTCCACCAAGATACATCAGGCTTCCGCCCGCAGACCGATAGGCCAGAAGCGCGTCCAGCATTCGGCGTGTATGGTATTCCGGGTGCGATCCGGTCAGGACAACGTCGTAGTGCTTCAACGCGTCGACGCCTCGCTCATCAAGATCCTCGTCGGTAACGACGTCAAATTCAAATCCCTTTTCCCTTAACCAGTTGGTCAGATGAGAGTCCGCGGAAAAGTGGCGCAGACCCGAGCCATGCTCGTCAAGGAACGTCAGATAGCCTGGACGCATGGTGAGAACCGGGCGCAAGCGGGAGGAGAGGCTTATGCCTGAACCATCGCTGTGATAGTTGTACGTTGATGTGCCGAATGAAGTGACGACGTCCGGATTGTGCGGATACGCCCCCCATGCTTCAACGCGAGCAGCAAGCGCCCCCGAAAAATTTCCACGGGCGTTATTGGCATAGGCCAGGTAAGTCAGCGTGGGCGCGAGGTACGCAATGCGCGCGTGCTTCCCGCCCGACGCAACCGTGACGTAAAACGGGATCGTATCGACTCCCTCGCCATTGTCCACGCGCAGTCCATAGACACCCGATGCCATGTCGGCCGGAATTTTTAGATGTATGGACGTTTGCCAGCCGCAGTCCGACAGGTCGTCGGCGTGGAATCGAATCGCGGCGTATTCCTCTGGCGCATGCTTCCAGTCCAGCTCATGTCCGGTCCACCCTGACGACCGAACTGCCCTCATTGGTGCGTTCACAAGCGTCAATGGGGCGTCGCTATCAAGCCTGTTCGGTACATTCGTGTGGACGAGCGTTGGCGTGAAGTCCCAATGTGCCAACACGTTGTCCTCGCGCTGATCGCCGCGTGCATCGCTGCCGGGCGCACGCAATGCCGGGCTTTCGATGAAGCCGTTGAAGGCATGCTCTGGGTGTCCTCTCCAGATAGCCGCAAAGCACACCGTCGAACCGTCAAACGCGGCAGCAGAGAACGGCGCTTCAAAGTCTGCCACGTTCCTGAACGCCTCTTCGCGCGCGTTCGTGCCTGAGCTGATTGCTTGAACATGCCCGTCACGGTCGATCAATATCCGCAAGTTTGTCCATAAATCGGCGGCGACTGCTAAGCCAGTTGTGATCTGTTCCCCTGCTGCGAGGCTCTGGAAAACGAGTTCGCCGCGATTGAGAGCAATCGCTACACCATGCGTCCCATCATGGTTCTGAAGAGCGACCAATGTCTGAAGGGTGGCGTCCTCAAGTGTGGGCTGAACCGTCAGGTCAAGCTTGACGTGCTGAATGCCCTCCAGAACCGGCATTGGGCCGTAGGCGCAGGAGCCGGGAAACACTGGCTGCTCCTCTCCTGGGTAGGTGCTTTCCAACTGGACATCAATCGGGACCAGTTTCATCCCGGGCCCGTCAGGGTTTGGGTCACAACAATCTATGCGCTCGACCGTTGCCGTAAAAGTGCGACTGCCGCGCGAACTGATTTTGAACGCCAGTTCCTGACCGGCGTGTGCGCTCCACGGGGTCACATAGCCGACGATCGCGGGAATTTGGGAGTCTGAAGTAGTCATAGTCAAATGATCAATCATTCTTGGTGGTGGTCCCAGACGCTGTTCTGCGACCACCTACGCCCAGGGAAACCCCCTGTGAGATTTTATTTTGCAATGGTTGAAAATAGAACCAAAAGTGGTCACTATCGAATCCAGTGTACTTTAACCACTGGGGTGTGCGATGAAAAAATTTGTCTCTTCGGTAATGGCGGTTGCTGCACTTCTCGCCTTAGGTAGTGCGAGCGCTCAAGAGGTTGTTCTTGTTGGGGTTTCTGGGCCGTTGACCGGTCCCCAAGCGTCAGAAGGGAAAGACAACGAAAATGGCGCACGCATGGCGGTTGACGAGCTAAATAGCGCCGGGACGACGATCGCCGGTAAAAACATAACATTCAAATTGGTATCGCAAGATGACCAGGCGGATCCCCGGATTGGCGTGCAGGTCGCGCAAAAACTGGTCGACGCCAAGGTGGCTGCCGTTCTTGGTCCATACAATTCTGGAGTCGCAATCCCAGCCTCGCGGCTCTACCAGAACGCCGGCATTCCGATGCTTTCGGTTGCGTCGAACCCGGCGCTGACTCTTCAAGGTTTCAACGAGGTATTTCGTATCGGCGCTAGTGACGGGCAACTCGGCGGAGCGATGGCTAATTTCGCCATCGATAAGCTTAAAGCGAAAACAGCGGCAGTCATGGACGACCGGTCGGCCTACGGACAGGGCGTGGCTGAGGAGTTCATGAGCGTGGCCAAGGCACGCGGGCTGAAGATTATCGACCAGCAATACACGAATGGTCAGGCCGTCGATTTCAAGGGCGTCCTCTCCCAGATCAAGGCGACGAATCCCGACGTCATCTTCTATGGTGGTTACGCGTCGCAAAGCGGCCCGCTAGTCAAACAGATGCGTCAGCTCGGATTGCGGGCGAAGCTGCTGGGCGGCGACGGAATCTGTACGTCTGATATGGCCAAAATCGCAGGTCCCGCAGCGACGAATGCTTATTGCTCACAAGGTGGGGTCTCGCTGGACAAGACGCCAGCAGGTAGCGCGTTCCTGAAAAAGTACAAGACAACCTTCAACGTCGATACGCAGGTGTACGGCGTGAGCTATTACGACGGCATGAAGCTGTTGGCCGACGCGATGGTGAAGGCTGGCACGACATCCGACCGCGCCAAAATTGGTGCGCAACTCGCCAAGTCCACCTACACCGGCGTGGCCGGCGAGTACTCGTTCGACGTACATCATGATCTGAAAAGCTCGGCGACGACCGTGTACACATTCAAGGATGGCGCTGTCGTAACTTACGGCAACTAAGGTCTCAACGAAAATAGTAAGCAAGACGGAGTATCTATGCGAATTACCAGGACACTTAACACGATCGAAATGCACACCGGTGGTGAGCCGTTTCGCATTATCACCAATGGTTTTCCGCGTCTCGCGGGGAAAACCATCGTGGAGCGGCGGGAGTGGATCCAGAGGCATGCGGATGAGTTGCGGAGCGCCATGATGCTGGAGCCTCGAGGCCATGCCGATATGTACGGAGGCTTCCTCACTGAGCCGGTAACCGAAGGCGCGGACTTCGGCATCATCTTTACGCAGAATAAAGACTACAGTCCCCATTGCGGCCATGGGACGATTGCGCTGGCCACCGCAGCGGTTGAATTGGGGTGGATTGAGCGCACGTCGCCGGAAACGCGCGTCGGCATCGACGCGCCTTGCGGATTCCTCGAAGCTTTCGTCCAGTGGGACGGCGAAAATGCAGGGAATGTGCGTTTTGTGAACGTGCCGTCGTTCGTCTGGAAAAAGGACGTCACCGTCAATACGCCAACGTTCGGCCCCGTGTCCGGAGACATCGCTTACGGAGGCGCGTTCTATTTCTACGTCGACGGTGCGCAGTACGATATGGCGGTAGGCGAAAGCAACGTTGATCGACTGAAGCAGTTCGGCGACGAGATCACACAGGCAACCAACGCAGCGTTTGACATCGTTCATCCAGAGATTCCGGAAATCAGAGGGCTCTACGGCACGATCATTTCGAATACGCCCCGTCATCCGGGATCGACTCAGGCGAACTGCTGTATCTTCGCCGATCGCGAGGTTGACCGATCGCCAACAGGGTCCGGCACGGCAGGACGCGTCGCTCAGCTCTACCAGCGTGGCAAGCTACCCTCGGATGGAACGCTCGTGAACGAGTCGATTATCGGAACGATCTTCAGAGGCCGCGTGCTTGGTGAGACGAAATGCGGTGAATTCGACGCAGTGATTCCAGAGATCGAAGGGAATGCGTTTATCTGCGGCTACGGGACGTGGTTGATCGACGAGCGCGATCCTTTGACCTACGGGTTCCTGGTGCGCTAGAGAGGGCAGATTCCAGGCTCACTTCGACGGCAACTGCCGCACTGACGTGACACCTTTTTGCCTTGTGTGAGCCACGGGGAACACTTCACGCGTGGCCGCATCAGGAGGTGGCATCATGTCGCCACGACGTATGATAATTATCCGTCAATGACAGGTGAACTCCCTCGCATCGGGCGTCAGGAAATGAAAGGAAGTGAGATGGGTACGACACGGCAGGATCTCGAATCGAATTTCAGACCACTGCAGATTTATGAGCAGGTCGAAGAGAAGATCAAGGAGGAAATCCGCACGGGACGGTTCGCGGCCGAGTCCCGCCTGCCATCGGAACGCGAACTTGCGGCGCTCTATGGTGTCGGCCGACCTGCTGTTCGAGAGGCAATAGGGGCTCTTCAGAATGAAGGCCTCGTTGTGACGAAACGGAATTCTGGTACCTACGTGTCCTCTGCGGCCTCTGAGCGTTTACTTAATGACGACGGCAATCATGGCGCTCAGAACGCGGAACCAGATTTTAGTCCAACGGGAACGCTCGAAACGCGATTCATCCTCGAACCGGCAATCGCACGACGAGCCGCCGCACGAGGCAAGCGCGACCGCCTCGCTGAGCAATACCTTGCGGAGATGGAGACGATCCAGGACATTGACAATCCTGAGCAGCGCGCACTTTGGAACAACAGCGACAGAATGTTCCACCGCCAACTAGCGGTAATGACCGGTGACGCTTTGCTCGTCAAGATCGCAGACGAAGTAGCGAAAACAATGGATCAACCGTTGTGGAAAAGGCTCAAAGACGACGGAATCTTCGATCCCTTACGGATACGTCTGTATGCGTCCGAGCATCGGCTTATTTACGAGTCAATCGTGAGCGGTGATGCTGACGCAGCAGGGTTCTACGTGGAGCAGCATATCAAGCGGGTGCGGCGAGATATTGCGCCCAAGTAGAGCCGGCTTGATCAATTAGCTGGCCTCGAACACTCCACCATCGTCGACAAAGCGATCGCCGCGGCGATGTCCCCGCCGATCATCACCAGACTCTGGATACCAATCGAACGCGCATGGCCGCGCGGCTACTAATGAGAGACGGACTTCAGAAGACATGGCAGAAATAGTTCTTTCACTTGATCACTTGCACAAGTTGGCCTTTGACGTATTGGCATCCAATGGTCTAAGTGCCCATCAGTCCGACGCGATGGCGAAGGTGCTCGTTGCGGGCCAGCGGGACGATTGCCACTCACACGGTGTATGGCGCCTTATTGGGTGCGTAAAAACACTGAAGTTGGGCAAAATCAATGCTGATGCTGAACCGCAGATAAACGATGTCTCGCCTTCGCTTGTTAAGGTCGACGCGCGGTTCGGATTCTCTCCGCTTGCGTTTGAATTGGGGAGTCGGGTACTCGTTGAAAAGGCGAAAAAATCGGGTATCGCCGCTCTGGCAATCAACAACTGCTTTCACTTCAGCGCTTTGTGGCCGGAGGTTGAGGCCATCGCTGCTGAAGGCGTAGCCGCTCTGGCCATGACGCCTACCCATAGCTGTGTAGCACCTGCTGGCGGAAACAAGCCGCTCTTTGGAACCAACCCGATCGCGTTCGCCTGGCCGCGTCCAGGCGCCTTTCCGTTTGTGTTCGACATGGCTACAAGCAGAATCGCCCGTGGCGACATCGAACTGCACAAGCGGTCCGGCTCCAGGATTCCGAGCGATTGGGCGATTGACGAAAACGGTCAAGCTACCGACGACCCCGACAAAGCATTGCGGGGGGCCATGCTTACATTCGGAGGCTATAAGGGTTCCGCGCTTTCAGCGATGGTTGAATTGCTGGCTGGGCCGTTGATCAGCGATATGCTCAGCCCGGAGTCGCTGGCTTTTGACGAAGGCGTAGGAGCGGCCCCTTGCCATGGTGAAATTGTCATCGCGTTCGACCCAGCGGTCTTCGCTGGCGCTGCCCCTGCAGACAATCTGCAGCGCGCTGAGACTCTGTTTGAAGGAATCGTGGGTCAGGGCGCACGTCTGCCCTCCCAGCGACGATTCGATGCGCGACAGCGTAGCATTGAGCACGGCGTGTCGCTCTCAAAGGAACTCCACGACGAACTTACCCAGCTGATTTCGTGAGACTTTTCGCGTGATAGGTCGCGTCCTGAATCCATACCTCGAGTGCAGCAATCGCCGCGAATGTTCTCTCAGCAGATTGCGTGCGGACGTTCGCCGTCTCCTATCGACAGAACTGCAGAATGGCATCGGCAACTTCCTGCGGCGCTTCGCGCTGCGGGAAGTGTCCCACTCCATCGAGCACCCTTCGCTCATAGCGCCCGAGGAAGAACGCCTCCCGTCCCTTGGAACTATCGGGATGGTTGCAGGTGTCCGCCCCGCCGTGCAGCACCAGCGTTGCAACCGATAGCCCCGGCGCGGGATTCAGACGTGTCTCGTCCTCGGCATAGGCCGGATCGCCGTCGACAAAACCCCAACGGTGGCGGTAAGAATGGAGCACGATCTCGGCCCAATCGTCGCCCTCGAATGCCTGCGCTGCCTCGTCGAAGTCGGCCTCCGCATACCAGCCGGCCGGTGCCCAGGTGTCCCACATCTGTCGGGCAAAGGCCTTACGTTCGTTCCGCACTACGCGCGCGCCGCGCGGCGTGGCCATAAACCAGTGGTACCAGTAATTGCGTGCCTGCTGCAGGGTCAACAATTGGTCCGGGGCGTTGGTACCGTATCCCACAGATAGCATCGCCAGATGTGAAGCCACGCCGTCTCGCAAGCCGCAAGCATTTGCGACCGCGCGTGCGCCCCAATCATGGCCGACTAAAACCGGCCGCTCCACACCCAGCACGTCCAGGAAATCCAGCAGATCGCGGCCCAGCGCGGACAACTGGCCGCTTCGAGGCGTGGCCGTATCGCGGAACCGGGTGGGCGCGAAGCCTCGCAGCGCCGGCGCGAGCACACGGTAACCCGAGCTGGCCAGTATCGGCGCTACGCTCTTCCAGCACTGCGGGCTGTCCGGCCAGCCATGCAGCAGCACTGTTGTGCGCGGCCCCTGTGGGTTCCATTCGAGATAGGCGATGTCGAGCCGCTCAGTAGCGGCGTGGCGATAGGTGTGCATGGTGTTCCTCGTGCAATCAGGGATGTGCCACGATAGCTCGACTTATCGTGTCGATTGCTGAATAATCATTCACCATTGATAATTTTTCGTGTCGAATGATTTGATGGACATTCTGACTGCCGCCGACGGTGTTCCGCTCGATACCGTGTTGCTGCGCACCTTTCTCGAAGTCGTGGACAGCGGCAGCTTTGCCATGGCCGCCGAGCGTCTGGCGCTGACGCCGTCGGCCGTAAGCGGACATATCAAGCGTCTGGAACTGATCGTCGGGGTTGGCCTGCTGACACGCACGACTCGCCGCCTTGAGTTGACGCAGGGCGGCGACACCTTGTACGCCTACGGCCGCAATATCCTGGATCTGGAGCGCGAGGTCCGCGCGAAACTGCGCGGCGCGCCGTTGCGCGGGCTGCTGCGGGTCGGTGCATCGGAAGACTTTGCTGGAACGTGGCTACCTAAGGTATTGCAGCGTTTTCGCCAATGGCACCCGGAGGCGACGATCGATCTGAAAGTCGGCGTCACGGCCGATCTATTGCGCCAGCAGGAGCGCGGCCGTCTGGATCTTGTGTTCGGCAAGCAATGCAACCGCGTCGAGAAAGGCGGCGAACTGCTGTGGGAAGAGCCGCTAATCTGGGTGTTCTCGGAGGATCAACCACTGGATCCTGACCAGCCGCTGCCGCTGGCCGTCTTTCCCGATCCATGCATCTATCGGGAGTCTGCGATTACAGCACTGAACAAGGCGGGCCGGGCGTGGCGGTTGGTGTTCGAGAGCAGCAGCATGGCGGGCTGCCTGTCGGCGGCGCGCTCGGGTTTTGCTGTTACGGTCATCGCCGAAAGTCAGCGAGTCGAAGGCCTGTGCGTGATGGGTCGCGAACAAGGATTACCCAAGTTGCCGGTTGCACGTTTCTACGCGTTTCCTCGCTCAGACTCGCCCGCCAGCATGGCCCTGATAGATGCTGCACGCCGCGCCGGCCAGCAGGTCCGCTTCAGTCCACGTGCACTTCGTGGCTGATTGATCGATCGCATCCTTGGGCGTCGACATAGTCAACGAGAAGTTGCAGGTAACCGCGACGATATGGCGTGCGGTTTGGCGAGCCGCTTTATCGGTTGGCAACAGTGGCCTTGCGGTGAACATGGGGCTGTTATCGCCACTGAGGCGGGCATGTTCGAGTCGCTCGGAGAGAGTTGCTCGGGGTCGAACTGAGTCTCTCATCATCCGGCTGAGTTCGGCCATCTACGGCCGCTGGCCGGCGCTCTCGGATGGACATTCAAACGTCGGCTTCCCGTCCGGCAAGCCGACCTTCGTTCGACAACTACACTCGCCGGCCGTTGCGGACGGTCACGGAATGCGCGCAATGGCTCGTTGACAGCGTGGCGTCGACGTCCGCAGCGGAGGATGCTGAGGGGCTGCCGCCCCGCTTCTATCTGATTCCTATCACCATCGAGTCCGGGCCGGCAAGAGGCTCGACACGTATCTGCGTGAAGCCGACTTCCTTCATCCATGTGCAGCACTGCGCGCCGGTATAGTCGAAGCCACCGGACGTCTCAATAAGCATGTTCAGGCTCATCAGAAGGCCGAAGGCATTCCGCCTGCGGTCATCGTCAATCACCGCATCGTAGACGATCAGGCAACCTCCAGGAGGCAGTGCCGCGTAGCACTTCGCCAGGAGTACTAGCTTCTGTTCAAGGTCCCAGTCATGGAGGATGTGTCCCATAACGAGCACGTCGGCCGAGGGGCAGGAATCCTTGAAAAAGTCGCCCGGATGAAAAAGGAGTCGCTCCTGCAGGCCGTGCGACGTCACGTACTCGTCAAACACGGGGCCCACCACCGGCAGATCGAAGCCACCGCCGCGTAGGTGGGGATGGGCGAGCGCGACCTGCACGGGTAAGGCACCTTGTGCCGTGCCGATGTCGATGAAGGTGCCGTAATTCTGCCAGGGGAATTTTTGCGCAATCGCCTTGGCTGCACCCAGACTGACCCCGCTCATCGCTCGCAGGAAACTTCGCAGCGTGTGTTCGTCGTGATAAATCGAGTCGAAGAGGTTACCACCCTGTTTCGCCTCGTTCTGTGGCTGTCCGGTGCGAAGCGCTTCGGTCAGCGAGCCCCAGAATGGATATAGCCGGGCGTTGGCCATTTCCAGTAATCCACCCACATAGCTGGGCTTGGCCATGTCGAGAAACAGGTCAGAGTCCGGCGTATTGCGGTAGGTCCCGTTTTCACGTTCCAGCAAATTCAATGCGACCAGCGCGTCGAGGAAATCGAGAACCGATCTCGGATGCAGTCCGAGCGCTTCAGTGAGTTCCGCCGCATTGTGAGGACCGCTCGCCAGGCGCGTGAACACGCCGAGTTCGACAGCGGAAAGCAATGTCTTGGACGCCCAGAATCCCATGCCCAGTTGGAGTAATCGCTCAGGCGTGAGTTCGGGCTGGGACGCGCCGTTAGCGCCTGATTCCTGCCGACCCGCGTTTGGTGTGCTTTGCATAAACTACTCCCAGAGCGGACGTGTGGTGAAGGGCCAGGTGCCATGGTGGGTGAACTGGTATTGTTCAGCATAGCTAACGTACAAGGCGAAATCCACCCCCTGATGTATTGGTCAAAAGCGGATTTCTGTCGCCCCGGGGGCCAGCGCGTTTTAAACAGATGTACGGTTTCGGACGGATTGCGTTCCTTTGGGTCGGCATGAGCCGATTGCAAAAGGCCGCGTTCGGGCCAGAGACGACTGGTCACTGACGCCCATCAACTGGTCGATCAGCGCGCATTTAGTGCCGTCTTTCTAAACACAATCAGTCGCTCCAACCGTCGATGTGGATCGCTCCGCCACCATCATCGCTCGTACTGGCAGCGCAATGGCCGGATACTGGCGGAAGATTCAGGTTTTTTGGGGGATTTCCGTGTCACCCGTGCGTGTCACTGTGCTGACGCTGCTTGCAATGGTCGCGTTTGCAGCGAATTCATTGCTATGCCGGCTAGCCCTCAAAGGCACCGGGATCGATGCAGCGACCTTTACGTCGATCCGTATCGCGTCGGGCGCCCTCTCGCTCTCGCTGATAGTGCGGCTCCGGGGCTGCAGGGTGAGCGGCGCCGGAAACTGGCTGTCGGCGCTGGCGCTGTTCGCCTATGCTGCCGCCTTCTCGTTCGCATACCTGAGCCTGCCGGCGTCCACTGGAGCCCTACTTCTGTTCGGCGCTGTGCAAACGACCATGATCGGCTACGGCATCCGAAAGGGTGAACGCTTCGAAAGTCAGCAATGGATCGGATTGACATGCGCGTTGGCAGGCCTTGCCGGGCTGCTGCTTCCCGGCCTCTCGGCGCCACCGCTCGGAGGTGCGGTCCTTATGCTCTGCGCCGGCGTCGCTTGGGGCGTCTATTCGTTGCGCGGCAAGGGCGCAGGAAATCCCACCGCGGTGACGGCCGGCAACTTCCTGCGCGCAGTCCCACTTGCCGCAGCGCTCAGCGCCGCCATGTCCGCCCACGCTTCGATTGATAGCGCCGGTTTCTGGTACGCAACGGGTTCCGGCGCGGTGGCCTCCGGCATTGGCTACGCCATCTGGTACGCGGCGTTACCTGGTTTGAAAGCCGGCAATGCGGCCACGGTGCAGTTGAGCGTGCCGGTGATCGCGACGCTCGGCGCAGTCATATTTCTTGGAGAGAGCGTGACCATCCGAATCGTGTTGGCCTCGGCAGCAATCCTCGGAGGTATTGCCCTGGTTGTGGTGCGTCGGGGAACCCAGCACGGCAGGCGGGCGTAAGAGGGCGGTGGACGACGTGGATGTATTGGGACTGACGATCGCGCTTGCCTGCTTCAACGCTCCTTCATCGGTCTTATGCGAAGCTTTCCATAAGGCCGAACTCCTGGCTCCCTATGCGGGGCGACGGATTAACTCCAAAATTGGCTTCTTTTTAACGGATTGGACTCCCCATCGTCGGCGCACACTGACATCGTGCCAATCGCGCAGGGAGCCT